>JANQRG010000029.1 GCA_028284665.1 Croceivirga sp. | reverse complement strand
CGTAAAGACAAAAAAAGAAACCCCGAAAGGCCCCTCGTTTTACCTCACTATCGCCCCACCTTATCAGCAAAGCGGGTGCAAATATAGAAAGGATTATTTCTAACCACAAAATGTTTTGAGACAATTTTTTTTTAAAATTTCAACAATTTGACTATGAATTGTTTACAACTAATTCACCCGTCAACTTTCTGGTATTACCTCCACCACAGATATCGCTTTCCGTTAATTTCCTGGACCCCCAGATCGTAATAAATCATATTGCTACTTTATCCTTAGATAGTATCTTTGCCCCTACGCTAAAATCTGCATGATTGAAATGATTAAAATTACACTGCCTGACGGCGCCATTAAGGAGGTACAATACGGTACAACAGCAATCGCAATTGCAAAAAGCATCAGTGAAGGACTGGCAAGAAATGTAATCTCAGCAAAATATAATGATACCACCATTGAGGTGACGACCCCTCTTACTCATGATGGTACGCTTACATTATATACCTGGTCAGATGCTCCTGGCAAAAAGGCATTTTGGCACTCCTCTTCTCATGTGGTAGCGCAGGCTTTGGAAGAATTGTATCCGGGTATTAAACTGACCATTGGGCCCGCCATTGAAAATGGGTTTTATTACGATGTAGATTTCGGGGAACATCCTATTTCAGAAAAAGATTTTCCGAAAATTGAAAAAAGAGCGTTGGAGATCGCCAGAGGCAAGCACGAATTTAAAATGCGGGAGGTATCAAAAAAAGATGCCCTTGCTTTTTATGAAGCTCAAAACAATCCTTATAAGATAGAACTTATCGAAAACCTTAATGATGGCGAAATCACTTTTTGCGATCACAGTTCATTTACGGATCTCTGCCGGGGAGGACATATTCCAAACACTGGTTTTATTAAAGCAATTAAAATATTGAATGTTGCAGGAGCCTACTGGCGGGGGGATGAAAACAACCCGCAATTGACCAGGGTATATGGTATATCGTTCCCAAAACAAAAGGAACTGACTGAATATCTTGAGCTCCTGGAAGAGGCTAAAAAACGGGATCATAGAAAATTAGGAAGAGAACTCGAATTGTTTACGTTCTCACAAAAAGTAGGGCTGGGTCTCCCGCTATGGCTGCCAAAGGGGGCAGCACTACGGGAAAGGCTCGAAAATTTCCTGAAAAAAGCACAGAAAAAAGCAGGCTATGAAATGGTAGCAACACCCCACATAGGGCAAAAAGAACTGTATGTTACCTCCGGACACTATGCAAAATATGGAGAAGATAGTTTTCAACCCATTCATACCCCAAAGGAAGATGAGGAGTTTTTGTTGAAACCTATGAATTGTCCGCATCATTGTGAGATCTATAACGTCCAACCACATTCATACAAAGACTTACCTATTCGATATGCCGAATTTGGAACTGTATACCGATATGAGCAAAGTGGTGAGCTGCATGGATTGACCCGGGTACGAGGATTTACCCAAGATGATGCCCATATCTTCTGTACACCGGAACAATTGGATCAGGAATTTAAAAATGTGATCGACCTTGTATTGTATGTATTCACATCATTAGGTTTTGACAACTTTACCGCGCAGGTTTCGGTTCGGGATTTGGAAAAGCCGGAAAAATATATTGGATCGCCAGAGAACTGGGAGAAGGCGGAACAGGCCATCATCAAAGCGGCAGAAGATAAAGGACTTAAATTCACCATAGTACCCGGGGAAGCTGCTTTTTATGGGCCAAAATTGGACTTTATGGTTAAAGACGCCCTGGGACGTAGCTGGCAGTTAGGTACTATCCAAGTGGATTACAGCTTACCAGAACGGTTTGATTTAACCTATAAGGGTAGTGACAACGAACTTCACAGACCCATTATGATTCACCGGGCACCTTTTGGAAGTCTGGAGCGGTTTGTTGCCATATTATTGGAACATACCGGAGGTAATTTTCCGCTTTGGCTTATTCCACAACAAGCTATTGTATTGCCTGTCAGCGAGAAACACGAAAATTATGCGGAAAAAGTTTTGAATTCGCTGGAAAATCACGAAATTCGCGCGCTCATTGATAATAGGAACGAGACAGTAGGGAAGAAAATCAGAGAGGCGGAAATGAAAAAAATCCCCTTTATGATCATTGTTGGGGAGCATGAAGAGGAACAAGGCACAATTTCAGTGCGACGACACGGTGGAGAAGACCTCGGGGCAGTTGAAATAGATGAATTTGCCCATTTGATTGCGACGGAAATAAATAGTACCTTAAAGTCGTTCTAAAAATTAAGTTTAACCAAAAGTTATAAATCATAGCAATACGAAGAAGATCAAGGCCGCAGCCACGTAGGGAGAACAAAAACCCACACAAAATCAATGAACAAATTACCGCCCGGGAGGTGCGATTAGTGGGCGATAATGTAGAGATGGGAGTCTATCCTATGCGAACTGCTCTTGAAAAAGCTCGAGAGTTAGAATTGGATCTTGTTGAAATTTCGCCTAAAGCAGATCCACCGGTTTGCAAAATAATCGATTACAAGAAGTTCTTATACGAACAAAAGAAGCGCGAGAAGGCCATGAAAGCCAAAGCGACAAAAGTTATCGTTAAGGAAATTCGATTTGGACCGCAAACCGATGATCACGATTATGAGTTTAAAAAGCGGCACGCAGAGAAGTTCTTAAAGGATGGCGCCAAATTAAAAGCCTATGTCTTTTTCAAAGGGCGCTCTATCGTTTACAAGGATCAGGGAGAGATCTTATTATTGCGCTTAGCGCGGGATCTCGAAGAATTTGGAAAGGTGGAACAGATGCCAAAATTAGAGGGAAAACGTATGACGATGTTCATCGCCTCAAAGAATACAAAAAAGTAAGCGGGAGGCTATTCTGGCATACAGAGTAGCTTAAGTTATATAAAGGAAGAAAAATGCCAAAGATGAAAACAAAATCCAGTGCCAAAAAGCGATTTAAGCTTACGGGTTCTGGTAAAATTAAAAGAAAGCACGCTTTTAAAAGTCATATTCTGACCAAAAAATCGAAAAAGCGTAAGCTTAGGTTAACCCACTCTACCCTGGTACATGAGTCGGACGTTAACAGTATTAAAGAACAATTACGATTGAAATAATTGTTCTTTCGGTTTATTTAATGTTTAACCCTGGAGTCAGGCCAATGTAAAGTGTCGTACCGCGGCCGCCTGCTACAAAAAAAAAAATTATGCCAAGATCAGTGAATTCAGTTGCTTCAAGAGCACGTAGAAAAAAAGTGTTGAAGCAAGCAAAAGGGTACTTTGGAAGACGTAAAAATGTCTGGACAGTAGCCAAGAATGCGGTAGAGAAGGCCATGCAGTATGCCTACCGCGATAGAAGAAATAAAAAGAGAAGTTTTCGAGCACTTTGGATTACCCGTATCAATGCGGGTGCCCGTATGCACGGAATGTCTTACTCTCAGTTTATGGGAAGAGTAAAAGCTAACGGTATTGAGCTGAACCGAAAAGTTCTAGCCGATTTAGCAATGAACCATCCTGAGGCATTTAAAGCCATCGTAGAAAAAGTAAAATAACGATTAACATAAACTTTACCCCGCTTAAAAAAACCCACCAATTGGTGGGTTTTTTATTCCCCTAAAACGGTGATCAAAAGTGTTCTTCCTGAGGCATGATCGCGGTGTTCGCAAAGATAGATCCCCTGCCATATCCCCAGATTCAATCTACCATTGGTAATAGGAACCTGCACTGATGCACCCATTAGCGAAGCTTTGATATGTGCCGGCATATCGTCCGGACCCTCATAATTATGACGATAGTAGGATGCATTTTCGGGAACCATCTGGTTCATATGACTTTCAAAATCCATTCGTACGGTTGGATCCGCATTTTCGTTAATCGTCAGGCTGGCAGAAGTGTGTTTTATAAAGACCTGAAGCAGGCCTATTTGTACTTGTCGCAATTGAGGTATTGCAGCAAGTACTTTATCTGTAATTAGATGGAATCCCCTTCCAAAAGGAGGCATTGTTAATTCTTTTTGGTAGCTCTTCATATAAGCTTGAATTTAATACAAACTTTACAAGAATCCATCCTATCCTACTACCTTTGTGCCCTTAAATGCGTCAAATGGATTTATCCAATATTAAAATGGTGGTCAGTGATATGGATGGGACTTTGCTGAATTCCGAACATCAGGTAAGCGACCGCTTTTTTGAACTATTCCATAAACTCAATGATAGGGGCATACAATTTGTTGCCGCCAGTGGTCGTCAATACCATAGTATGGCCTCAAAACTTCATCGAATTAAGGATAGTATCGTATTCATTGCTGAAAACGGCGCCATTATTCGCCAACGGGAAAAGGAAATTTCAAGTACCCCTTTGGCCCCTAAACTGGTTAATCGGCTGGTTCGTATAATAAGAGATATTGATGATGTGGGTATTATGCTATGTGGAAAATCGACTTCGTACTTTGACTCTTCTTCCTCAGAATTTCTGGAAGATTTGGTGGAATACTACTCCAAATACGAGGTCGTTGAGAGTTTTGATTTTGTACAAGAAGAAATTGTAAAAATTGCGGTGTATCACGGCATCAGCTCAGAATTATATTTATACCCGACAGTACAAAACTATGCGAAAGACGTCTTGGTCAAGGTTTCCGGGAGACATTGGATGGATATTAACCACGTCAATGCCCACAAGGGCAACGCGCTAAAAAAGGTAATGAATGCATTCGGGGTAAATGCCAACGAAGTCCTCGTATTTGGAGATTACTATAATGACCTGGAAATGCTGGAACTAGCAGACTTTAGCTTTGCTATGGCCAATGCGCATCCCAACGTAAAAAAAGTTGCACGGTACGAAACAAAAGACAATAACAACTACGGGGTAGAGACTATCCTTGAGCAATTGCTATGAAAGAAGAGGTTAAGAGGCTTGTCGAAACATTGGAATTAGTCCCCCATCCGGAAGGTGGCTATTATCGTGAAACATACAGAAGCAGGGATAGTATTCCATCACATCTCCTGGAAAACCAGCAGCAAGGCGATCGAAATGTGTGCACTTGCATTTACTTTCTATTGACTTCTGATTCCTTTTCTGCCTTTCACAAAATTCAGCAAGATGAGATTTGGCATTTTTACAAGGGGGCTCCCATCGAACTTCACCAGATCTCCCCTACCGGTCAATATACCAAAAGCCTGATTGGGAACTACCTGGCTGCAGGACATACACCACAGTTGGTAGTGCCCGGAGGAAGTTGGTTTGCCGCCGCTATCTCAGCACCGGGTAGTTACGCACTGGTGGGATGTACGGTAGCTCCGGGATTTGATTTTCAAGATTTTATATTTGCTGATCGAGAAGCACTACTTCTCGCTTTTCCTGAGCATATCGATATCATCAAGCGATACACTCGCAGCTAATCACTAATCAAGTCTTCTGCTTTTTCTTACGAGCCGCCGGAAACAGCACATTGTTTAGTATTAGTCGATACCCTGGAGAAGTCGGATGCAATTCCAATTCCGTTTTAGGGTCCCCTACGCGATGTTGGTAATCCTCTGGGTCATGTCCACCATAAAAGGTAAAAAAACCTTTCCCCTTTATGCCGTGAATATAGCGGGCCTCCCCGTTTAGTTTACACTCTCCCAAGACCATGACCGTAGGCTTAATTTCACCACGCTCAAAAGCGGTTGTTTGCCCCATAAACCCTTTAACCAAAGCAGTATGATTTTGCGTAAGCATCGTAGGTACAGGATCCCATTTTGCCGAAAACTCCATCAGGGTGAAATAATCCGATTCCCGCGGGACTGATCTTCGTTTTCCGGTCATATCGATTGAAGAAAACTCATATTTCAACGGATTTCGTTCCAATGAGAAGTTGGTAAAGGCAAAAGTCCTTGAAAAATCCAGTTTGCCCTGGTAGTTGGCCTCCGAAGGGTCACCATCAAACATTGGTTCGCAAATGTCCACATTATTCGCTGCTAACGCGATGTCAAAACTATCCGTGGCTGAACACATTGCAAACATGAACCCCCCTCCTATGACATATCGTCTAATTTTTTCGACAACCGCGCTTTTTTGTTCGGAAACCTTGGAGAATCCTAATTTTGCTGCGCGTTCCTCCGCTAGTCGCTTGCCCTCAATATACCATGGAGCAGCGCGATAAGCGCCATAAAACTTTCCATATTGCCCGGTAAAGTCTTCGTGGTGCAAGTGCAACCAGTCGTAAAGTGCCAGTTTATCATCCAGGACTTCCTCATCATACAAGGTGATATATGGGATTTCGGCATAAGTAAGTACCATGGTAACCGCATCATCCCAGGGCTGGTTGTCCTTTGGAGAATATACCGCAATCTTCGGCGCCTTTTCCAGGATCACAGCATCCTGGTTTTGGGAAGGACTTCCAATACCCTCTAAAATAGTTTCTGCCTGTGCGTCAGAGAGTACTTCAAAGGATACGCCACGTATCTGGCATTCATTTCGTATCGCTTCCCCATCCGGAAGTAAAAAAGATCCTCCGCGATAATTTAGCAACCACTGTACTTTTTGTTGTTTGGTTAACACCCAATAGGTAATGCCATAAGCCTTCAAATGATTCTGTTGGCTTTCGGCATCCATCGGAATCAGGATAACGGAAGCGGTGGAAATGCTACAACACAATAGCAGCGCTACAAATGCAAAGGTAGTTTTGATCTTTGTCACCGGACTAAAAAGGGACATCATTGTCCGGATCTTCACTATCATTAAGTGAACTTCCAAAAGCCTCGTCAGCGCTTGGAAATGCTTGTGGAGAAAAAGGGTTTTCGTCATCATCATTCATCTTAGACTGGAACTCAAAAGGAGAGTCGAACTCATCTAAATTATCGAATTTTCCAAGGTGCCCAACAAATTTTAACCTAATATTATCGAGTCCACCATTCCGGTGTTTTGCAACAATAAACTCTGCCTGGCCCTGGGTAGGCGTCCTTTCTTCATCGTCCCATTCATCTATTTTGTAATATTCCGGCCGATAAATAAAAGAAACGATATCTGCATCTTGTTCAATGGCCCCGGACTCCCGTAAATCCGACAAAATAGGACGTTTGCTTCCCCCCCGGGTTTCCACGGCCCTGGATAACTGGGATAGTGCAATGACCGGGACATTAAGCTCTTTTGCTAACGCTTTTAGGTTACGGGATATTGTGGAGATCTCCTGTTCCCTGTTCCCTCCTTTTTGGCTGCCCCCTGCTGTCATTAATTGCAAATAATCAATTACGATAAGTTTGATCTTGTGCTGGGAGGCCAAACGTCGCGCTTTGGCCCTTAAATCAAAAATGGAAAGTGAAGGGGTATCATCTATAAATAAGGGGGCTTTCTCCAGGGTCTTCACCTTCACGTTCAATTGTTCCCATTCATGCTTTTCCAGACGACCTGTGCGAAGTTTTTCCGAGGAAAGTCCGGTTTCCGAGGAGATTAATCGTGTTATCAATTGTACCGATGACATTTCCAGGGAAAAAAATGCAACGGGAATTTCAGCATTCACGGCAATATTCCGGGCCATTGACAGCGTTAGCGCAGTTTTCCCCATACCCGGCCGCGCCGCAATAATCACCAAATCGCTGGGTTGCCACCCGGAAGTAAGTTTATCCACTTTATCAAAACCGGATGGGATACCGCTCAGGCCTTCCTTATTGGCAATCTCTTCTATCTTCTTCTTCGCCTGTATGACCAAATTCTGAGCTGTTTCTGCAGAGCGTTTTAGGTTGCCCTGGGTAACATCATAGAGTTTCGCTTCCGCATTATCCAAAAGGTCAAAAACATCGGTCGCATCACTGTAGGCTTCTTCAATAATCTCGTTGGAAATTTTAATAAGGCTCCTTTGAATATATTTTTGAAGTATGATACGCGCATGAAACTCAATGTGGGCCGAGGAAGCCACTTTTTGCGTCAGTTTTATCAGGTAAAAATCACCTCCAACAGCTTCGAGATGCCCATCCTTCTTTAATTGCGCTGAAACGGTTAATAAGTCTACCGGTTCGGAAGATTCGAATAATTTAAAGATGGCTTCATAAATAAATCGATGTGCATCCTTGTAGAAGACATCGGGGTGCAAAATGTCAATAACTTCATCGACCCCTTTTTTGTCGATCATCATAGCGCCCAACACAACTTCCTCTAAATCAACAGCTTGAGGCGGTATTTTCCCTCGCTCGAGATTAATTATCGTTGATTTATCGATTTTCCTTCCTATGACGGGGCTCGATCTTTCCATGGATGCGAAAATATGGAATTAACCTTTAGTTAACTTTAAATTTTCAAAATGTGATGTTCACCGGCTATCAACAAAGTTATTGTTGATAACTTAAAAAAACTGTTAATTACTCAAACAATAGGAAAAATAGGACACGGAAGTAAAAAGAAAAAAACGGAAACATCAGGCTCAGCCATTAAACACGCCCATATCGGCGTATTTTTCCATTCGGAGTTTCACCAATTCTTTTGGGGATAACTTTTTGAGCGCTTCATAATGGGAAGAAATTTTATTCTTCACTGTAGTAAATGTCTTCTCACGATTACTATGTGCTCCCCCCAGAGGTTCCCGGATAATTTCGTCAATTAACTTAAGTTTTTTCATATCTGTGGCGGTCAGTTTTAACGCATCCGCAGCTTGTTCTTTGTATTCCCAGCTTCTCCAAAGAATAGAGGAACAGGATTCCGGGGAAATTACGGAGTACCAGGTGTTTTCCAGCATTAACACCTTATCGCCAACACCAATGCCCAATGCCCCTCCAGAAGCACCCTCACCAATAATAACAACAATTATCGGCACTTGTAAACGGGTCATTTCCAAAATGTTCCGGGCAATAGCCTCTCCCTGACCCCGTTCTTCGGCTTCAATCCCAGGATATGCCCCCGGAGTATCTACAAGACATACTACAGGAATTCCAAATTTCTCGGCCGACCTCATTAATCGGAGCGCTTTTCGATACCCTTCCGGGTTGGCCATACCAAAATTTCTGTACTGACGGGTTTTGGTGTTGTAGCCCTTTTGCTGACCAATAAACATATAGCTTTGATCGCCAATTTTTCCTAATCCCCCTACCATAGCCTTATCGTCCTTTACAGTCCTGTCCCCATGCAATTCCAGGAAAGAATCCCCACAGATTGCATTGATATAATCCATGGTGTAGGGTCTATTGGGGTGTCTGGAAAGCTGAACGCGTTGCCAGGCAGTGAGGTTTTTGTAGATCTCCTTTTTAGTTTCGGCAAGTTTTTTTTCGATCTGCTGGCAGGTTTCCGTGACATCAACATCACTTTCTTCGCCGATCACTTTACATTTCTCCAACTGCTCCTCCAATTCCTTGATAGGCAGCTCAAATTCCAGATATTCCATGAATAGTATTCTTGTTAGTATAGTTGGCAGGGCAAATATATAAACTTTGTGAGATTGCCCCCAAGTACATTTCAACCACTAAAATGGGTCTTTTACGCTACCTTTTTGCTTTTTGAAGTAAATAAATTCCAATAATTCCGAACAGGACATTAGGGATGAGCACCGCGAGTAAAGGAGAAAACCCAGACTGTTCCGCTAATGTTCCAAATATCCTATCGAAAAAAATGTAGATCATTCCCAGCGCTATCCCTACCAATAGGTTAAAGCCCATTCCCCCTCTTCGTTTTACCGAGGAGACCGCCACCGCAATAATCGTAAGTATAAACGCGGCAATTGGAAGTGCCCACCGCTTATACTTAGCCAGGATATAGGTGTTGATATTCGCTGCCCCTTTCTTCCTTTGGTCTCGAATAAAGTCATTTAATTCGAAAAGATTCTTGGTATCCGCCACATAGGAAACCGGGGTAAGATCTTCAATTTGAAACGTAAACAAGGTATCTAATCGTCTTTTCGTTTCAACAATTTCATGTCCTTCCCGGATTTTCCTTTTGGTGTAGGAGGTGAGTCGATAGATACTGTCTTTTTCCACCCACCGTATGTTCGCCGCGGATATCTTGAAATTTAGTTGATCCGCTTCGTCGAAATGTTCGTAGGTAAAATTATATCCGATCTTACGGTTCGGATCAAAACTACTCACATAGATAAAGTCGTTTTCGTTGAGTTGATTAAACACATTGGTGGTCTGCCGGGTTTGCCTTCCTTTTTTGAAATACTCATATTCAAATTCGTTATACCCGATACTGGCCCTGGGAACTATGAATTGTCCCATAAAAAAGATCAATACGGCCACCAATGCTGCTCCAATAAAATAAGGTCTCAGGAAACGCTGGTAGGAAATTCCCGAACTTAACATAGCCACGATCTCCGTATTGCTGGCTAATTTTGAGGTGAAGAAGATAATGGAAAGAAAGAGCAGAATGGGCATGAGCAGGTTGCCCAAAACCAGGCTAAAATTACCATAGAATTGAATCACCTCACCCAATGGCGCTTCATTATCAATGATCTTACCGATTTTTTCGGCAAGACTTATCATAATGCCTATGGGGATAAAAAGCAATAAGATCCCCAAAAAAGTAATGATGTAGCGCTTTAAGATGTATTTATCGAGTATCGTGAGCATTAGCGTCTGTTATCCATCTGTTGGACCATTTTGGTTTTCCAGGCTGCAAATTCCCCGGCTACGATTTTTTCACGCGCAGTGCGAACCAGCCAAAGATAAAATCCCAGGTTATGAATGGTGGCGATCTGTTTCCCCAAATATTCATTTGCTGCAAACAAATGCCGTAAATACGCCTTGGAATATTCAGTATCTACAAATGTCTGTCCTAATTCATCTATCGGGGAGAAATCATTTTCCCATTTCTTGTTTTTAATATTTATCGTACCATGGGCCGTAAACAACATCCCATTTCGCGCATTGCGGGTTGGCATGACACAGTCAAACATATCTACTCCAAGCGCAATATTCTCCAATATATTAATTGGAGTACCCACCCCCATAAGATAACGGGGTTTGTCTTCAGGAAGAATACTACAGACCTCATCCGCCATAGCATACATCTCTTCCGCCGGTTCTCCCACGGAAAGCCCTCCAATAGCATTTCCAAAAGCATCGGCATTAGCGATATATTCCGCAGACTGTTTCCGTAAGTCTTTGTAGGTCGACCCCTGGACTATCGGAAAAAACGCTTGTTGATGCCCATATTTTTCGGGTACTTGTTCGAGATGTTTGAGACATCGGTCCAACCACCGATGCGTGAGATGCATAGAACGTTCGGCATAGTCATAATCACAGGGATAGGGGGTACATTCATCAAAAGCCATAATGATATCTGCCCCTATGGATCGCTGTAGCTCCATAACGCTTTCAGGGGAGAAAAAATGAAGCGAACCGTCTATATGGGATTTGAACTTCACCCCTTCTTCTTTGATTTTTCGATTGCCGGATAAGGAATAGACCTGATATCCTCCGCTATCGGTCAAAATATTGCTATCCCAACCCATAAAACGATGTAATCCCCCGGCCTGTTCCAAAATTTCCATCCCTGGTCGTAAGTACAAATGATACGTATTACTGAGGATAATATCAGGCTTCACTTCTTCACGAAGTTCTTTTTGATGGACACCTTTTACCGAAGCTACGGTACCCACCGGCATGAAGATCGGGGTGGTAATTTCGCCATGATCTGTTGTCAGCCGTCCTGCACGCGCTTTAGAATGCGTATCCGTATGTTCTAGGGTAAAATTCAACCGGAAATTTTAAAGCGCAAATATAGCCAACTACCAATGAGAAAGGACTTAACAAAAAAATAAAGTTGAAATTACCAAAAACCGCAACAAGTGTTAAAATTTATTGGGGTGGAGGCTTGGCTGGGCCATTTAATGCCATTACATTTGAAACTTAGCAATTTAAATCTATAATGGCTGATTTTAAAGAATTACAGGATCTGGTGGTTCAGGTTCGGAGGGATATTGTGAGAATGGTACATAATGTAAACTCGGGCCATCCCGGAGGTTCACTGGGATGTACTGAATTTTTTGTTACTCTTTTCAACGAGATCATGGTAACAAAACCAGAATTCGATATGGATGGTATAGGAGAGGATATCTTTTTCCTTTCCAACGGACATATCTCTCCGGTGTTCTACAGTGTTCTGGCACGAAAAGGCTATTTTCCTTTGGAAGAGTTAAATACATTTCGGCTAATAGACTCACGATTACAGGGACACCCCACCACCCACGAAGGACTTCCAGGAGTACGTGTAGCTTCGGGATCCTTGGGTCAGGGCATGTCGGTTGCCATTGGGGCAGCCTTGGCTAAAAAGCTGAATAAGGACCCGCACCTTGTTTTCAGCCTGCATGGCGATGGAGAACTGCAAGAGGGGCAGAATTGGGAGGCGATCATGTTTGCCGCAGCACACAAAGTAGATAATCTTATTGCTACTGTAGACCGAAATGGCCAACAGATAGACGGCCCAACGGAAGAAGTGATGCCTTTGGGAGATGTGGCGGAAAAGTTTAAGGTATTTGGCTGGGACGTATTGCATCTCGAAAATGGAAACGACCTTCAGCAGGTCAAGGAAGCTTTGAATGAAGCCAAAACGAGAACTGGAAAGGGTAAACCTGTATGCATTGTTATGCAGACGGTCATGGGGCACGGTGTGGATTTTATGATGCATACGCATGCCTGGCATGGAAAAGCCCCCAATGACGAACAGCTAGAAACGGCCTTAGCTCAAAATCCGGAAGCTTTAGGCGATTATTAATTCTGAAATTACACCATGACAATATATACAGACCAGGGAAAACAAGATACCCGTAGTGGATTTGGAGCCGGAATGACAGAACTGGGAAGAACCAACCCCAATGTAGTTGCGCTATGTGCAGATTTGGTAGGATCACTAAAAATCCAAACCTTTATTGACGAAAATCCGGAACGATTTTTTCAGGTTGGTATTGCAGAGGCCAATATGATGGGCATAGCTGCCGGTCTTACTATTGGCGGAAAGATCCCCTTCGCCACTACCTTCGCTAATTTTGCCACCGGAAGGGTGTATGATCAAATCCGACAGTCGATAGCCTATTCTGATAAAAACGTAAAAATATGTGCTTCTCACGCCGGGGTAACCCTGGGAGAGGATGGTGCTACCCATCAAATTTTGGAAGACATTGGTTTGATGAAAATGTTGCCAGGCATGACCGTAATTAACCCCTGCGACTTCAACCAAACGAAAGCCGCCACTATCGCTATTGCCGAGCACCATGGCCCCGTGTATTTGAGATTCGGCCGACCAAAAGTTCCCAATTTTACGCTTGTTGACCAGAAGTTTGAGATTGGAAAAGCCCTAATGTTAAATGAGGGGACAGACGTGTCAATTATTGCGACCGGCCACTTGGTATGGCAAGCATTACTCGCTGCGGAAAACCTGGAAAACCAGGGAATTTCTTGTGAGGTCTTGAACATTCATACGATAAAACCACTGGATGAAGCTGCCGTTTTAGCCTCGGTTCAAAAAACCGGATGCGTGGTCACCGCAGAAGAGCATAACTATCTCGGGGGCCTGGGCGAGAGCATATCGCGAACACTAACCACCAACTACCCTGCCCCACAAGAATTTGTAGCCACACAAGATACCTTTGGAGAAAGCGGGACCCCGGATCAACTTATGGAAAAATACGGGCTTAATACTAAAGCCATAGAAGCTGCCGTTTTAAATGTGTTGAAAAGAAAATAGTTTTTGGTATCGTCTTTCCTGCCCGTCCGGCAGGCGGGGATACTTATTTCAACGCAACAGTTAAACGAAGCACATTATGAAAAAAACACTTGTATTGGTGTCCGCCATTCTTATGGGCACAGGTCTTTTTGCGCAAATTGGTCCGGGATGGGGAATTAAAGCTGGTCTTAATTATAACGGGAACGGCGATTATTTTAATTCGGCTGAGCAGGCCTTTGAGAACCCTGATAGAAATACCGGTTTGCATGTAGGGGTATGGGGTAAATTGGGAAATCGGCTCTATTTCCGACCGGAGTTAGTGTATACCAGCACTTCTTCCGGCTATGACGAAGGGGATTTAAAAATCCAAAAACTAGATGCTCCATTGCTTGTTGGAGCAAAGATCATAGGGCCGCTACATGCTTTTGTAGGTCCTTCCTTTCAGTTATTGCTCAATACGGAATTTGACGGTAACGATTTTGACGATGTGGAAAATGATCTGACCGTAGGGCTAAATCTCGGTGCCGGGGTAAATCTTGGCAACTTTGGAATCGATTTGCGCTATGAACGGGGATTCTCGGAAAACGAAGTGAATTTTATTAATTCCAACATTACCACCCTTAACGGAGACCGGGTAGATACGCGACCGGATCAGTTGATCCTAAGTTTTAGCCTTAAACTCTAACCCTTCAGGTAATCGTTAGGACAAAAGCAAACCTCCTGAACGCCAATCGGGAGGTTTTTAACTATCGGGATCCCGATAATCCGGTATACCATCCCCATCAGAATCCGGGAACGTGATATTACCATCCGCATCGATACTAATTTCTTCTGAAGTCCGTATGCCATCATTATCATCATCTAGGTCCAAAAAGTCTGCGAAGAGGGGCTGTCTGAATTCCCGTTCTTCGGCTTCATCCGTATTATCATCATACATATAGCCGTTCCCATTTAGATCCTCCAAAATGGAGGGAATCCCATCCTGATCATGATCTGCCTCTATCATCGCCAAAACATTGACTTCAAAGATCAAAGGGCTATACGCCGGGATTAGCCCTTGACTGTTATTAAAAAAACCTAACCCAGAGGGCATAAACATGATACCCACACCAAAGCCTTCCACATCAAAAGTACCATCAGGATTGATTATTGGCTCACCCCCGGAATTGATAAAAGCCGTCCCTTCTGCAAAACCTCTTGCTCCACTACCAGCGCCGGGGGCCTGTATCCCAGGTAAATTCAACCAAACTCCGGTATTGGAGGCATCAAACTCGGTGTCATCTAATAGTTTTCCGGTATATCGCATAAAAACAGAATCTGCAACAGAGGGATTCGGCCCTACGCCCTGACGAGGAATGAGATAGTAAAGAGTGTGTGGAATATCATTCTCTTCTTCGCTAAGTCCTAACTCAATTGAATTTACATTGATCACCTTGGAAATCACCTGTTCCAAAAGCGGTGTCCTGTCCGCGTTTTCCCCGGCGATAGTATCTATAAGGATCTTAAAGTCAAAGTCAGGAGTTATAGGCCCCTGGAACTCCTCGTAATTGTAGAAATGGGTCTCCAAAAATTCTACAATTTCTGCGTCATTTTCAAGGGCCACTTCAGACAGTAATCGTGGAGGGATAATTTGGCCACCGGGCCCACCGTCATCATCCCCACATCCAGAAAGCAATCCTAGTGCCAAGAGCAAACCCAACAACTTCTTCATCGTAATGGATTAAGTATTTGGTGGCGCAAGATACGATTTTCCCCTATTTTTGTTTGACCTGTTAACGAAACCTTTGCAGCTGTGCGTGTCGATAAATTTCTCTGGTGTGTCCGATACTTCAAAACAAGAAGTCTCGCGACTACGGCGTGCAAAAAAGGGCAGGTAAAGGTTAACGGCGAAAGTGTAAAACCTTCGAGGGAAGTTTTTCCCCAGGATGAGATAGGTGTACGAAAAGATCAAATTGACCATCAACTGGTTGTGCTGGAACTTCCTGAAAGTCGGGTGGGTGCCAAACTGGTTGGCCTCTACAGAAAAGATACTACCCCTAAAGAAGCTTTTGAACATGCCGAACTGGTGAAGATGGCCAAGCAACATTACAGAAGAGGAGGTACAGGCCGACCTACCAAAAAAGACCGTCGGGATATTGAGGACTATCTTTTTGACCCTGAAACCGAAAATACAGCTCCGGAAGGATAATTTAATCTAGAACCATGAACAATCAGATACTTGGACACACCAAAATCCAACATAAAATTGAACGCATAGCGTATCAGATCTACGAAACCAATGTGGAAGAAGAGGAGATCATCGTTGCCGGAATAACAGGAGGCGGATTATTGTTTGCTAAAAAAATCGCTGCTACGCTTAAAAAGATCACCCAAGCGTCTATTGTGCTGTGTGAGGTGGGCATGGACAAGCAAGATCCCCTTGCCAGCGGAGTTACCACTTCCCTTCCCGAAAAAGACTATGAAAACAAATCCGTTGTTTTGGTAGATGATGTCCTTAACTCGGGAACTACTTTGATCTATGGTGTGCATCATTTTTTAAAAACACCGCTCAAGCAGTTAAAAACTGCAGTACTGGTAAATCGAAACCATAAAAAATATCCAGTGAAAGCAGACTACAAAGGGATATCACTATCTACCTCTTTGAATGAACATGTAAGGGTTGAATTACGGTCAAAAGCGTACGGTGTGTACTTAGAGTAGGTTTTCCTGAATTGCCCCGCAAATTTCCGCTACCGTTTTTCCGTTGCAATCTATAGTGAAATTGGCCATGGCGTAAAAGGGTCCGCGTTCAAATAAATGTTTTCCAATAAATTCCGGAAGTTCATTATCTGCAATATCTGTAACGAGCGGCCGTTGCGCTTTTTTCGAAGCGAGCCGTTGTACCAAATTCCCTATGGATAGTTTTAAATAAAATGAGTATGGGGTACTTTGCTTTATAAGTTGCATATTATTGCCATAGCAGGGTGTACCCCCTCCCAAAGCGAGTACTATGTTTTTACGTGTCTTCAGCACCTCTTCCAACACCTCCATTTCCTTTTTCCGAAAAAAGAGCTCTCCCTTGCCTGAAAAAATTTCGGGAACACTGGTGCCGACTGCTTCTTCAATCGCCTGATCAAGGTCAATAAATTCCAACTTAAGGTCGCGTGCAAGTCGCTTTCCGATTGAAGTTTTTCCACTTCCCATATATCCTAATAATACTATCTTCATTTCCTTTTACTACTGAGAATTTAAAAACTCAAATTTATCACTAATTGCTGTTGAATAATAAATTAAGGATTGTATATTTGCACCCGTTTTCGTTGAAAACAGTTTGACCTGATAGCTCAGTTGGTAGAGCATCTCCCTTTTAAGGAGAGGGTCCTGGGTTCGAGCCCCAGTCAGGTCACTTTTTAAAAACCTATTTTATACCAAAACCCTGTATACCACATGATTTACAGGGTTTTGTGCTTTTGGGCCTTTCCATACTATTTGATATAAATTGGTTTTAAAAGTTCACAGATGGTCAACATTATGTTACCATTAAAAAACATGGCGAGAATCCTTTCATCGTTGATTTGATTTTCGCAACAAAAGTTTCACACAAAATCTGTAGGAACTACGTCGAACCCTTTTTTTTGGACAAAGTAATTTATTCGGTGAGCATAGAATTGCATATTACTGAAGAGTCCTTAGTAATTAAGACCTTGGACGGTAGGTTCTAGTCTCTCCAGTCGGTTGCTTAAATCATATAATTCATGCCTGCTTAATATAGTTTTGCTTGAGATAAGAACAAATAAAATCTATACATTATTTCTCCCTTCTGTATAGAAAAACACTTTTAGAGTTAAAGGTAGTTTATAACGATGCAGTTTTATTTAGAATACATTCTGCTCAGGTTAAACCCTTATGATACCCTTTACGACTTCACCCTTACAACCAAATACATCCGATGACCCAAATCATGTATCTAATCCAAGTAATCAATTTTAGAGAAGTAATAATCTGAACCATTTTACCACAAGCTTCTATATGTAAACAATAAAGAGCAAATATTGGGATAGCAATGCGCATTTGAAACCTAAAGGATAGGATGATAAAGGAAATCCACCTTGTCAAAAAAGTTGCTAAAAGTGGTTTCCTATTCAGGGATGTGCTCAGCTGATGCGTTGTAGGGATTAGGTGAGGATAGGGCGACACTTATCTATTTGGACGAGATGTTTTCGCTCAAAACCCTAATGGTTCTGATTCAGGCTTTGAACACATTAGAGTGCTGACCCTAAGCACGCAAAAACTTTGACCAGAACTGGAAATCGTTACCGAGCGTACCGTAAATAAAAGGTGCTCCGAAGTCGCATGACTGTATACTTAATCGAAAAAGGACATATGAAACGAAAAATTGCACTATTCTCATGGCTTGTCATATTGGGCGCGAAACCGCTTTTGGCACAAGACAATAACAACATTGACTGGTGGAAAGCACCACACCGTTTCCTTCAGTTCAATCTACAGGTAAAAGATGCCCCACTAATCGATGCCGAAGAACTGATTCGTTATGCCAAAGATACCCTTCGTGCTGAGGGCATTATGTTGCAAGCGGCAGGCATTTATGCATGGTATCCTACAGAGGTGCCCTACCATAACAAGAATCCATATATGGAAGGTCGCGATGTCTTTGGTGAACTTAATGCCGCAGCCAAAAAACATGGTCTTAAGGTATTGGCTCGTACCGATTGGAGCAAGACCACAGAAGATACCTATGTGGACTTCCCCGAATGGTTTGTGCTTGATTCTGAGGGCAGTCCGAGTTACAACACCTTGAAAAGGCCAGGGCTCTTTGACAAACTAATTGATACCGACGGGGCTGGCCCTTATCGCAATAAAGCCGTAGCAATACCGGCCATGCAGGAAATTATCAAAAAATACGCTCCAGATGCCTTCTTTTTCAGCTTTGCCAGCCATAAGCTGTCCTATGGCCCCTACTCTCGGACGCTATTCAGGAAATGGTATGGTAAATCTATGACCCAAGCCTCCAAAAAAGAATTGAGTGCGTTCAGAATAAAAAGTTACTACGAGACATGGAAAAACTGGTATGCGGGCATCAAAGCTGCAAATCCAAACACGGTGCTAGTAGGGCGTTTGAAATTAGAGCAGCGGGAAACCATTGAATTCATGAGTCAATATTGTGATGTGAACTCTACCCAGCCACGTGATGATTACAAAGATGGCTGGTCGATGCAAGACCCGCGTTGGAAAGCTGCAGTGGAGACCAATTTTGCCCGGGCAACGCACAACAACGGCGAACGCCCTTTGATACTCACCAATACGGCCCCAGGCCTGAAATGGCGTCATACCGCTCTACCCAAGGGCGAGTTTGATTTTTGGACGGCCCAAATCATATCGAACGGCGGTAATTGGTTACCCTCGACCACAGGTTTTCCAAAAGTGATGGAGGATGAAACCACGTTGGAACTAGTGCGTGATTTCAATCGTCAAATTGAAAAAATACAGCCTTATTTAATTGATAACATTAAACAAGCAAAAGTAGGTGTGCTTAATGGCGTAATGAACTTTAAAGAAGCAGAGGACGAACTATACGGATTTTTTGAAACGCTCATCAATACACAGATACAGTTTGATGTACTCTCAGAATACAATATAAAGAAAGACAAGCTCGAGGGATATGATCTATTAATACTGCCTAACCAAAAAAAAATAAGCAAAGCGGTTTATGAGATCATTTCTGCTTTTGCAAAAAAAGGAGGAAGAACACTCTCCTCCTTTGAAACAGGCCTTGAGGATGAAAATGGAAAAAAGCGTGAAAAGGTGTTCTTTGACCAGTCCCTAAACATAGAGAAACGGTATCAAACCGTGCCCAATCCAGTAGGGGCTTATTACCGTATTGAGGATACTTTGCATCCGCTTTTTAAGGACTTTGGTAATACAAAATTGATTCCCTACGGAGAGGAGGCCATTAAAATTGAAAGCGATGCACAACCCTTGATGACATTGGTGCCCAATTTCTCTCCTGAGAACAAGTGGGGCGTACCACCAGAAAGGGCTTCTTTGAGGAAACAATCCTCCTCGTTTCAGCTTGGTTTTGCAAACGCCAACCATATATATTTTCCGGGTCGTGTCGGGCAATTTGCCTGGGAACATCGTTTGCCCATAAGTTCACAGCTCCTAAGAAACGCCATTATACATCTTGCTCCCAACAGTGCACCGGCAACCACCATAAATCATGAAAAGGTCATGGTCAATATCTTCAAAAAAGATAGAGGCTACCTCATTTTTTTAGTCAACAATGAAGGGGAACGACCCATGCCAAAAGCCACCGTGTTAAAAAATTTGGAGCTACGATGGAATACATCCAAAAACATCCAATCAATGAGATCCATTTTGTACGACAATGATATTTCCTTTGAAAAAAAGAATACCTCGTCCGTGTATTTTACCCTTGACAAATTGAACACTTGGGATGTTCTGTACGCAGAATAGGTTTTAAGTATCCAGACAAAATTGAAAAACCTTGAAATACATGTATTTTTTTTGGTGTCGCGAATGGTAACTCGAAAACAACTATCCTTTCTCAAAGGAATAGGAAAATGAAATTTCTTCCTTAAAATCTTCTACGGGTGTCTTTATTTTTAAAGTAATTGGATTTGCATACAATCCTGGAAAGGGAAACCAATTGTTATCTTTATTTTCTCCTACGACCAGTTCAACATTGCCTTTCAATACTTTGAACAATATGCTATTTTCTGAGGATGTGATCCGCACGGTTCTGGCATCTATCTTTGTCAGCGAAACACCCTCGCTCAAGATAATGGGTTCCACTATTTGTACATCCGGTTTTCTGTCATGATATCGAATCGAGACGTTCTTTATAAGAGTGTTTTCATTAATGTCATAATCATAGCTATAGGACACGCCCCCGGGTAAAAAATCACTATCTGATAGTTCCCCACTGGTACTTATCTGAACACTTTCCTTTTGTCCTTCGATGGCAATGTTTGATTTGTTATCGTATAGATTGGTAAAGTATCCGTTTTCATTCCTGAATTCGATACGAGGTGTCAACGGAATAATGGAATCTTTCATGGGAGGCATGTGTATCTCCTCGCCCCTAACATATTTCGTCTGTGAAGCAGCATGTAGTATACCGAATCCATCGGCATACACGTTGAGCATGGCACCTCCACGTGGGAAATGACGGTATTTGTCACCACCCCAACTGGTATAATCATGATAATCATAAGAGGATACTGTGGCCATCCATGGCCCTTTTCTGAGCGTGGCCACTTTGATGGTCGGAAAGAATTTTACCCAATCGCCCTGTTGCCCGGGAAAGGGTTTGAACACCCCCTTCTGATGTCGTCCGAACTCCAAAGCCATTGCAAGGTTTTTAGCTCTTGCAAACGTAGGGTACAGGTTAGGCTGACCTGTTTTACTGGCAAAGGCCCACACATCACGACCATAGCCCACTAGTCCATTTTTGATGGAACTGCGCAGGTATTCCAGATTTTTTAAGGCAGCGGTCTGGTATGCCGGGTCTTCATCGGCAAAAAGACTGAATAGTACTTGTGAACCATCGGCGGTTTTGGTGCCATAACCCGTCCATTTGTAAGAACGTGCGCCCCAGGAACCATCGATTACTCCGTTGGGATATACAAAATGGATCACCTTGGCCAACGATTTTCTTGCGTAGTCCTCTGCAGCCTTATCGCCCGTGATTCTAGCGTAAAGTGTCAAACCCCAAAGCGACATATCCATTTGATAGCTTAAATCGACCCCATATTTTACTCCATGCACTCTAGCGGCTTCACCGTGTATAAATTGATCTTCGTCCATTTTGGCAATGGTCTGCCATGCCAGTGTTCTTGCTTTGTTTAAAAATAAATCTTCACGTGCCACGTTCTGCCAAAGCATGGCCAAAGTGCAAGCCGAAGTGGGCACGTAGTTGATGCTTGCATAATCAGGGCTCATTTTTTCAACAAGGTACATGCCAGCCTTACGCATCGAAATCTCCCAGATTTCCCGATCTTTTTTGCTCAGGTATTTTTTTAGCTTAGGATAAGCCGCCGCCATCATCAACAATTGGTCGGCGGTAGTACCATCCCATTCCCACGGATTTTCTATCCACTGACCTGCCTTTTCTTGTTTGGTAATGAGCCAATTTCCCAAATCAATTGCAGCCCTGCGGTACTTCTTCTCGCCAGTATGTTCATACATGATAACAAAAGGATACAGGGCCTCTGCAGCCCTGGTATAATAAATGTTGTTCTCAGGGTCCAGCAATCCACCGTATTCAGGGCTCGATTTGTCAGTATCCTGTTGCTTCAGCAAGGCCTGCGAAAGATTGGCCAAAGTTTTAAAATATTCCTTTTCCGCTTCTGTATCGAACTGTTGAGCAATGCCCATGAACGAAAAGGCCATCAAAACAAGTGCGGTTGTTATTCTATCAATCATTTGAAAATGGTTTTTGTACTAAGGATCTAATTGCCAACAATTCTCCTTGTATTTGGCGGCTTCGCCCTCAAGTATAATCGGTGACTGTGCTTCCATGCGTTCTTTCCACGAGTTAAAGAGCTGCACCATTCGTTCCAATTCTTCCCTCTGGGTCTGGGCCAGATTGTTGGTCTCTCCAGGGTCGGTGGCCAGATGGTATAGTTCCCAATCGTCTTCCTCACGGACAATTTTCCAATCGCCTTTACGTGCAGCGGCGCCCGTGGACCATTCAAAGAATAAAGGGTGGTCAGCAACGGTATCCTTACCTCTTAGGATGGCTTCAAAACTGATACCTTCCATGGGCAACACTTTTTCCTTGACTTCATACGGATAGTCGATCAACCCCAGCAAGGTGGGGAAGACATCAATAAAATGTCCATAGTATGCATGATGGATGACGTTTTGGTCTTTCAGTTTCGCCCAGTTAATTATGGCGGGGCTATTGATCCCGCCCTCATAGCTGTTGTTTTTGTACATGCGAAAGGGTGTATTGCTTACGTTGGCCCAATCGCTTCCAAGGCTTGTCCATTGTCCAACGGTCCCTATTTTTCCATTCCCTGGAAGCTCAACCACTTCAGCACTGCTGCCATTGTCCGAGATGAAGAGGATTATGGTATTTTCCAATTGTCCTAAACGTCTCAAAGTGTTCATAACTCTGCCAATGTTTTGGTCCAACCTATCAACCATTGCCGCATAGATAGCCATCTTCAAGTCTTCTGTGTCTTGTTCAGCTTCGGAAAGTGTGTGCCAAGGCACATGGGTGGGCTCGTACAACTCAAAATCGTCTGAAATAAGGCCTAATTCCTTTTGTCTTTCAAAACGCCGCTCGCGAATGGCTTCATAGCCCACTTTATATTCGCCGCGATATTTGGCAATATCCTCAGGCCAAGCCATCAAAGGGTCATGGGGTGCCGTATAGCTCAGATAAAGAAAAAAAGGGTATTCCTCTTCAACCGCCTCGGTGATGTACGTAATCCCCCAATCGGTAAAGGCATCGGAAGAGTAATAGGTGCTATCAGGCGTATAGGGTTCATATCGCTGACCATCCACATAAAAGGGTCGTACCCGTTTTTGGGCCGGTTTTGGTTCTCCCGGACGTTGCTCACCAGGATTGAATTGATTGTGCGAACCGCTCAACAACCCGTAATAAGCGTCAAACCCTATTAAGGAATCGGTAGGTACATCAACGCCATGGTGCTTGCCTGACATATAGGTGCGATAGCCCTTATTTTTCAATTCGGCAGCAATAGTGGTACACTGTTGCCAGTTGGGTTTCCAACTTCTGCCAACTCCCACCTGCTGGGCATATAAGCCCGTTAACAATGCCGCCCTTGAAGGGAAACACTTTGATGTATTGTAAAACTGGGTAAAGCGATGTCCCGTATATGCAAGACTATCAAGTACGGGCGTATCAATTTCGCTACCGTAGCATCCCAAATCACTCCAGCCCATATCATCGGCCAGGATGAGAACAATATTGGGGGAATTATCCTCTGAGGCGGCTATAGTACCTTTTTCTTTTGTATCACATCTCAGAAACAACACGGAAAGACCAAGAAGGAGAATTTTCATTTTGGTTTCTTTCAATTTATGGCGATTTTCCATAGGGGTTTATTCGAGAATAGGTCTTAGACTTTTGAACTCCAGAACACTTCTTCCTTTTTCCAGATATCCATATCATACTCGATGCCCAACCCGGGAGCCGTAAAGATTTTCATATTGCCGTTTTTTGGGAGCACAGCGGAGTGCCAATCCTTTTGGCTCTTCTCACCGCCTACCCTATATTCTTGGTGGTGAGACAGTGTGGGGCAAACAGCAAAAACCTGCGTGGGTGCCGCAGCCATGGGCCCAGCCTTTGGGGAATGGGGTGTAAACCCTACTCCATAATAGTTTGCCAAGTGTGATATTTTCAAGGTGCGCACCATACCACCGTGATAATAAACATCCGGCTGTAGCGTGTCCATAGCTCCGATTTCAGCCATCAATTTAAACTGGTCAAAGCTGAAATCCTGTTCCCCACCTGCAATGGCACAACTGGTCGCGGCGTCCTTGACCAATTTATGCGACCATAGGTCTTGCCAGTAACATGGCTCTTCAAAGAACTCCACCTTATGATCTTCGAGCATTCTAAGTACCTCAATGGCCTCCTCAGCAGTGTAGGAACTATTGCCATCAACGTACAGCGTAATGTTCTCTCCTGCCCTTTTCCGCATGTAGGGCACCCATTCGTTGGTTCGGGCAATGTAGGGCGCTGTATTTTTCATTCGCCCCCCGACCTTGAACTTAATAGCTTCAGCCCCAGTGGCCTCAATGGTCTTCAAAATTTTGTCAGTTTCGCCTTCGTAAGGGTCTTCACGCTCCAAGCTCGAAATATATACGGGATATTCGGTTCGCACCTGTTCCCCTAGAAAAGTATGGGCAGGGGTATTCGCCAACTTGCCCAACAAATCCCAAATAGCAATCTCAACGGTACCGATACCATTCCAATAGGGCAGACCGACAAACTTATAGTTTCTGTCATACTTTAGCAGTTCGTTTGGCAAATTAGCGACTTCCCTGGCATCCTTGCCCACAAAGTTCTTGGCCGCCAATTGGGTAAATATGGTCTGCGTAGCCATAAAACGCCCCTTGTTCATGGCCGTCACCCCTTGATTGCCCTCAACATCGGTAACCCTTAAAAAGAAACGCTTTTTGGTATCGACCACCTCAATCTTATCGATTATTATCGGAGAGGCAAATGCTGCCTTTACCCTTTCGGTGATATCAGCCTCCAAGGTTCCCCCGTCATACGGTTTTTTGATATTTTTTGGAGTCTCCATCGCCTTAGCCGCATCGTTGCAGGCCGTAATAGGCAGGGTAATGGCTGTAGCACCCGCAATGGTAGTTGTTCTTAAAAATTTTCTTCTATCAAACATTCTATTTTTGTTTTTCAGTAGTAACGTCTTCTTTGGTTATGGTTTTTCCGTTGATTGATACATTGTTCAGCACTAAATCCTCAACATGATTCACAATCATGGGAGCGAGAGATTTCTTTATGATAATGTTTTCCATGAACACCCTGTGGATGTTTTCTTCTTCCCTACCGTTTATCGTAATTGAAATCTTCGTAGCTGCTTCCATTTCGATATTTTGAAAATAAAAATCATTGTATTTCACAAAATGCTCATTGCCACGCCAACCCGAATAGTCAGTGGTAAACTCAAAACCATAAGATACAGGAGCCAACACCTTCATATTTCGCATGTAGACCTGCTCGATAAAACCGCCCCTATCAGGATTGCTTTTAAACTGAAAGGCATGTTTTTCGCTGCCGTGCAATGTGTTGTTCTCTACAAACACGTTGCGGACCCCACCACTCATTTCCGATCCAATGCAGAATCCACTACCTACTACGTTTGTAAAATCATTATCACGTATTATGATGTTTTCTGAGGGTGGATAGTTCCACCCGTCTTGGTCCCGGCCCGCTTTGATGGCGATGCAATCATCCCAGGTGTTAATAGTGCACTTTTCGATGAGCACATTCTTGCAGTGTTCCGGGTCGATGCCATCATCATTACGGACGCCCATCTGGATGTTGAGCCTACGCGCAGTTATATTTTCCGAAAGCACCGGATGAATAGTCCAGAACGGAGTATGATGAATGGTGAAATCCTCGAGCAAAATATTCTTGCACTCAATAAACTCGATACCCGTCGGTCTCAGATAATGACCATCACCAAAAATCCTTTCGGAAAGTGGTACCTTATCATTGCCATATTGTCTTATACTCTTTTTATCAGGATTTTGTTTGGGTTTCCATTGCCCCCAAGTATCCTGGCAGTTTCCATTGATTTCCCCCTTTCCAGTGATAGCGATGTTAGTCTTGCCCACGGCATAGATCAAGGGAGAATAGTTCATAGCAAAAGTACCTTCCCAGCGGGCCTTGACCGCAGGAAGGTAGTCATTTGGATTGTTTGAAAAAATCAGTTCAACGCCTTCTGCGAGATTAAGATTGATATTAGAATCAAGTAAGACAGGTCCTTTTACTTTGTAAACACCTTCTGGGATATGCACAACACCCCCACCTCTTTGGGAAAGAATAGCGACGCTATCATTCAGACGCTCAACAAATCCATCACCATTCGCAACGATAACCGTATCGGTTTTGAAGCTAGGAGGTACTATATTCTTCAATATTTTGGGCATGGTTACGTTCCATGCAGAATCCAAATGTTGTTCAATAGTGTTCTCAAAATCAGTTTTTTCCAATTTGGATCCACAACTGCCTGGCAAGAGGCAAAACGCATATATACCAAAGGTACCTACCTTAAACAAACTTCGATATAACCGATTTCTGTTTACAAATTCAGAGACTTTTTTCATGTTTTTATTCTTGATACGCTATATAGTCAACATAATTCTACACAAGTAAGTTGTATAACTTTCGGTCATTCCCCAGGTGTAGTGTTAAAACTTTTACTCAGCTTTATGCAATCGATTGCATAAATTATAGCAATTAGCCATCGACAAAAACAAATGTATTGAATGTTATTTATTTATTTTATAACGTCTTTAGCCATTTTAGCGTTTGCTTTGACATCGTGCAATCGATTACATTAAAATTCATACATTTAGTTCGGCTATTTCCGGTAAAAGCAAAGTAAATTGAAACACCCTCATCTGTTCCGTTTAATTTTTTTCCCAAACATCCATGAAATCTAAAAAAGCAACCATTCATGATATTGCGAAGAAACTTAATATCACTGCTTCCACTGTTTCGCGGGCACTAAAAAATGATCCAAGAATCAGTAAGGCTACTAAAAAGGCCGTGACGGATAAGGCCAATGAGCTAGATTATCAACCCAATCACATTGCCTCGGCCCTAAGAAGTGGGAAAAGCCAACTTATAGGTGTTGTAGTACCAATTATTGACAGGACTTTCTTCTCGGCCGTTATTCGGGGCATTGAGGAAGTCGCTTACGGTTTGAATTACCGCGTAGTGGTTAGTCAATCCAATGAGATTGTAAAACATGAAGTCTCTACCCTTAACGCCCTCCTCAGTGCAAGAGTGGATGGAATAATAGCTTCTTTGGGAAAGAACACCAGAGATTTGGTACATTACCAAAATGTGATTGACAAAGGTGTTCCCTTAGTTCTTTTTGACAGGACTACGGACGAACTGTTAACGAACCAAGTGATTATCGATGACTACCTTGGAGGGTACATGGCCACTGAACACCTTATTAAGCAGGGATATCGTAAAATAGTCCATTTCACTACGGTAAATGCAGTAAACATATACAAAGAGAGGTACCGTGGCTATAGACAAGCACTCAGCGATCATAGTATTCCATTTGACGAAGGCTTGGTAAGTCGAGGAGATATGCAGTTAGAGGACGGGATTCAAGGGATTACCAGAATACTTGAACAAGGTATAGTGTTCAATGCTATTTTTTCTTCCAGCGACTACGCCGCTGCGGGTGCTATGCAAGTCCTTAAGAAAAAGGGAGTACGTATTCCCGAGGATGTAGGCGTAGTAGGTTTTAGTAACGAACAATTTACAAACTTGACAGACCCTCCATTGACTTCCATCAAACAATTTCCTTTGGAAATGGGCCATGTAGCCGCACAGCTTTTTTTCGATGCGTTGGAACACCCTAATAAAAAACCCCATCCAAAAAGAACGGTTTTACAACCAGAATTAGTCGTAAGGGCGTCCTCACTTAGAAATGATTGATTCTTGTCCCAAACGAAGCTAACGAAAGAGACTTCATGAAAAACTTTGTAACTCGGGACTTTTTACTGACCAATGATTTTACCAGAATCCTTTATCATGATACTACTGCAAACTACCCCGCAATAGACCACCACAACCGTTTTTTACCCGAAAATATGGCAGTAAACAAACCGTTTCTTATATGAGTTTAGAGCTTCTTTTATTAGCGGTTTTCCTGGGTATGGCCACAGGTTTTTACTCCGGATTGTTGGGCACCGGCGGAAATGTAATACTAATACCTGCATTCGATATGCTTTTTATGAAATACGCTATTGAATCACAGGAAGCGGTAAAGTTCATTATTGCGCACTCCTTGGCCATTACTGTGTTCAATGGGCTCTTTGTAAGTTACCGTCAATTAAGAATTCGAAACTTTCATTATAAAGAAACCCTTTGGATTGGTATTCCAGCAGCCGTAGTAGGCTTTTGTTTGTCGGAAGTGGTGAAAAACGCGCAATGGTACAATAAACTGTATTTTGATATACTCTTCGCTTTCTTGGTACTATTGGTTTCCATTCGTTTTCTTTTTTATCGGAATATCGGTTCGGAATCGCATGAGAAACCCAAGGTTTCCAAATCGAAAAGTGCCTTTGCCGTTGTTGGAATCCTCACAGGCGCCACCACTGCAATGTCCGGTTTCGGCGGTGGTATTATTGTTATACCGGCCTTAGCAGACCTGTTCAAAATGGCAATTAAGAAAGCAAGTTCCATATCCATTGGGGTCATCACACTACTGGCCACTGCTGTGAGCTTAAGCTATCTTAATATCTTTTCTACAACGGTCATTGATGCTATTCTTCCCAATCAATTTGGGTATATCTCTTTAAGCTTGATTGCTCCAATTTCTCTTGGGATTTTATTCGGGGCACCGCTTGGCGTGAAAGTTGCACAAAAAGCCTCCGCAAACAGCTTACGGCTCGTATTCGGTGTGGTCATGGGAGCCTTATGCCTTAAAATGGTATTTGGGCTATTGTGAGATATTGTTTATCCAGGGGAAGAAAACTGGAATCCAAGGGAGCCCACTATTGTATACGTATAAAAAGGTGCAATCCTAATCTGCTATTTCGACAAAAAAAATCCTCGTTAAGGGTAAGTATCCCCGTTTACGTATTACTCTAAACTGTTTAATGGAACAACGAAGAAAATTCCTTAAAAATCTGGGACTCGGAGCAGGAGCACTTATGGCAAGTCCGGCCATGGCCGGTGAACGTTATACAGAGTATGTGGAGCCCAGCCTTAAGAGTTCTGTTAAAGACGCTATACAATACATCGGCGTTAAGGATGTGGAAATCGTTAAACTAAGGTTTCCCAAAAAAACGCCAAAGACCTGGAATGCCATAAAATCTTCCGGAGGAGGATATCCCAGTAGTTCGTTTTTAAAAATAACCACCAACGAAGGTATCATCGGTTGGTCCGGTATGAAAGGGGTTTCTTCGACAACTCTGGGATTTGCTGAAAAAATCAAAGGGCTCAACTTGATGAACACTGAACAGGTTTGGCATCATATGTTCTTTCACAATAGGAAACCCGTTGCCAAAGGAAAGGAGATTCACGCAATAGGTTCTGTAGACCTCTGTGTTTGGGATATCGTTGGAAAGGCCCTACAGCTTCCTGTACATAAGGTATTGGGAAATTTTAGAGCGCAAATCCCTGTTTATGCTGCCGGTGGTTATTATGCTAAAGGAAAGACCAATGTGGATTTGGTAAAAGAAATGGAAGGTTATGTTAAAGAGGGATACAATGTGGTAAAGATGAAGGTAGGTTTTCTAGATGCCAAGGAGGATGCCCAACGAGTAAAAGAAGTGGTCAAAGCCTTAGGTAACGACGCAAGGGTGATGGTAGACGCCAACAATGGCTACGACACTGCCTACGAAGCAATCCGGTTTGGTAAAATGGTAGAAGACCTTGATTTATATTGGTTTGAAGAACCCGTGGCCCCGGACGATTGGCGCGGCAACGCCGAGGTAAGGGAAGAACTGAACATACCAATCGTAGCCGGCGAAAATGAATACACGAGATGGGGTGCCAGGGATTTGGTGGAAAACCACTCTTGCGATATCGTCAACATCGACACTATTAAAGGGGGTGGACTTACGGAGATGCGAAAAATTGCGGCAGTTTGTTCCGCTTATCATATTGAGATAGCGCCCCACGGATATGCACATATGAATGTGCACGCCCTCGCTTCAATACCCAATGCCAAGATATTGGAGACCTATCCAGCCAAAGCAAGAGATTTTAATCCTACACTACAACCATTTCCTATAAAGAATGGTATGATAGATGCTCCCGCAGTCGTTGGTCTGGGAATGGACCCCGACCCATCACTAGTAAAAAAATACAGAGTCTAATTAGTTGATTTTTTTTCAAGTGCAATGCCCTATTCAATTTGTTGGATGGGGCTTTTTTTTGGTATTGATGCACTTCACGTCAGAAAAACAATGCCCATTAGCCAGATAGCTGGTCCAGGGTAACAGGAATCTAATCTCCTATTCTGTGGTTTTCCCTAAATAGCTTACGCGATAGATAACACCGGCGTAGTCATCACTCAACAGCAGCGAACCGTCCGGAAGTTGAAGAATATCAACCGGCCTTCCCCATGCATCGTTTTTGGATTCGTTGAGCCATCCGGTGATAAAAGGTTCATAAGAAGTGACCTTTCCATCCTTTTCCGTCAGTTTCATTATGCGATATCCCTGTTTTTTGGTCCTGTTCCAAGAACCATGTTCCGATACCAAAATAGAATTTCGGTATTCTTTTGGAAACATTTCTCCCGTATAAAACTTCAAACTAACAGGTGCGGCATGCGCTAAAAGGTCAAAGGTGGTGTGAACAAAATCCGTTGAGGGTCTTTGATCCCCATAATCGGGATCTTTGATATTGTTTCCGTGCCAAAAGGGAAATCCGTAGTGGTCTCCTTCGCGGTGCATTACATTGATTTCGCATGGGGGCAGGTCATCCCCCATAAGATCCCTTCCATTGTCGCTAAACCAAAGTTTTCCAGTGATGGGATGCCAATCATATCCCCTACTGTTCCGCACGCCATGGGCAACAATTTCAAAATCCCTACCCTCTGGTGTTATTCTTGTGATCGAGGAGAAAATCGGGTTCTTTTCCAAACACACGTTACATGGGGCACCTACAGGCACATACAATTTACCATCTGGCCCAAAACGAATGTACTTGTCCCCATGCTTCTTTTCTGGCGGATAGTTGAAAACAAGTTCGGGAGCTGGAGGATTGTCCAGGTGATCTTCAATGTTCCGGTAACGTACTATTCTATGGATTTCCGCCACGTACAGATCTTTACTGAGCATGGCTACCCCCATTGGATTCCATTCTAATCCATTTGAAATTTTTCGAACATTATCTGCCTTGCCATCTGAATCTACATCGCGGATAGCATAGATAAAATCTGTTTCGTTACGCCGAGAACCCACAAATACGGTTCCATTTTCACCTAAAGCTAATGACCTTGGGTTTTCTAAACCTTCTGCGAAAACCTCAATTACAAAACCTTCGGGAACGTCAATCTGGTGCAATCGTACCTTTTTTTCTTTGTAAGCACTACCCACTCTGCTTTCTATGCGTTCTTTACGTTTTCGGTTCGCATAATCGGTAACCGGGGTCACGGCAGAAAGGTCCAAAGGTTCGTTTAAGGATTTGCCAGCCCTTACCGCCGACACTTCCTCTATTGTAATATTGGCGGCCTCATTCCCAAAACTATTTCGTACATAACTCAGCACATTGGAGATCTCTTCATCTGTAAGTGTTGGGATTGCAGGCATTACATTGTCATACATCTCTCCCTTCACCCGTATGCGTTCTTCCAATCCATGAAGTACAATATTGATGAGACGTTCTTTGCTTCCATTGACCCATGGTGTATTGGAAACAGGGGGATGCACTCCCTTGATACCGTTACCATCCAACTGATGGCATACGGCACATTTTGCTTCATACAAGGTTGCTCCAGCGACCAAATCCACTTTTTTAGTCTCCTTTTTACATGAGGTAAAGCAGATTATGGTTATACTAAAAATTAGAATACGCATGTATTACACTACTTTAAAATCCAATAGTTTATGGTCTCCAATAAATCCCTCACAGGCATCACCAATTTGAATGGGTCCTGGTGAAGGAGGAGCACCGGTCATAATGAGGTCCCCTGGGTGCAACGTCATACATTTTGAACAGTACGAAATAATCTGGCCAAAATTGGCCTTTAAATCGCTAATATTGCCTTGTTCAGCCACTTGGCCGTTAATCTTGAAAGTGAGGTCCAATTGTTCCACGTCTCCAAAGTGGTTTACGGGAAAGAAATCGGAAAGAAAGGTAGCCTCATCAAACCCTTTAGCAAAAGCCCACGACCAACCTTTTTCTTTAGCTTTCAGTTGCAAGTCTTTTGCAGTCCAGTCCATTCCTAAAGCTATTCCGTCAAAGACGGTGGTGGCTTCCTTTTCCGATATGTTTTTGAGTTTTTTACCGATCCTAAGCACTAGTTCCATCTCGTGCCAGACGTTTTGGCTCCATCTTGGGTAGTGAAAGACTTTTCCTTTCGCCAGTGATGAGGAGACTTTGACAAAAATGTTGAGGTCTTTTGGCGGTGGTTGCCGTGGTGCATCCTTATCATAAAAATTGGCGGCAATACCTAATATTTTCATTTACAGCATCTTTTTGGGTTAAAACTTTCTTTTTCTCAAATAGCTCATTTGGTGAAAATTCAAATTTGATCATTGTAATCACAATTGAAAGATGAACAAAACCTTATAATCTATATCGATTACGCTTATGTTGAAAGGCAGGGTTATTTTACTTTTGTTTCTTCCTGGCATCACTTTGGGTCTTTTTCACAGCGTTATGCATAATGGCATTGACCCCTTGATCTTCACTCATCCATGTCCATAACCGCACGGTACCATCCTGGTGTGCACTGGTCAAAAAACTGCTATCGGCATTGAAATCGATATATTCTGCCTGATCGTTAGCGTGCACGGCATATGCGATGGGCACCTTGCCCACTGGATTTAGTATTTGCGAAGTACGATACACACGAATGTAGGGATCGTTTCCGGCCGATAACAAATATCGTCCGTCGGCAGTAAAAGCCAAGGTCTCTATCTTGCGCCCACTTGTGTTCCATTCACGAAGCAGTTCACCTGTAGCAAAATCCCATAAAAAAATATCCCCCTTAAACCCTGAGGCCACTACGTATTTACCATCGGGAGAAAAAAAGCCACACACAAAACCGAATTCACGGCCAGGGGTGAGGGTCCTAATCAATTTGCCAGTGTCGGTTTCCCATATTTTAACCTCAGAATTCATACCAGCACTCAAAAAATAAGTATCATCTGCGGTAAACTGAATCTCGTTTACGGTCTCGCCATGATTTACTTTGTACATCAATTCTCCAGTCTCCATATCATAGGCCCTTATGTAGCCTATTTTGGTACCGTCTTTTTGTTTTATTTTTTCTTGACCCGATACAAGAATCCTCTTTGTATTGGCAAACGCGAGACCATCTGCCGCTGTTTCAAGTTCAATTCTTCTAATTTCTCTACCGGTATCGGCGTCATAAAAGGTAATCAGATAGTCCTCACTCACACCCGCCACGACCCTGTCATCTGGTGAAAAAGCTACCCGCTCAATCTCTTCAGAAGCATAGGCGCGCCAAAGTTCGGAACCATCACTTGTACGCCACATGATAACGCTATTATCGAATTTAGTACCCGTAACTATACGCGTACCGTCTCGTGAGAATTCTGCACTTTCAACGGAGCCTTTTTCTCCGTTCACATCGGCAACACGCACCCAAACAGGCGATAACCGCAACTGTGCCTCACCGGTTATCTGACCCACTTGGGGATGAATGGATAATGAAAACTGAAATAGAACAATAATGCCCAGTAGTTTTTTCATAAAAATGGTTTTAGATACAGTATTTACAATATGTATTTGAGATATATTACGTATGAATAGACTACGGTACTTAAGTGACGGAAATGATATGAAAACTAAAATTTGTACCCAATACCAAAACGTAGCCACCACGAATAGACTTCAAGTTCACTTACCCTTTGATCATTACCAAAAAAACCACGCAAAGGCTGGTTGCTCAAGTTGATACCTTCAGCATAAATCTTGAAATGCTTGCCAATGTTCTGCGATATGTTGGCATCTATTTGGTAACGGCTGTCGAAAAGAAAGTCTTCTTCGCGGGTATTGCCAATAGAAAAGACAAAATCATCTATATAATTGAACGCCAAACCAGCTGAAAATCCTTTTTTATTATACGAAAGTATCACATTGCCAAAATTCTGTGCCTGACCAGGAAGCCTAAAAACCTCACCCCTTTCTGCAACCGCCTCGGAATGGGTTAAACTTATATTCCCTGAAAGGGAAAAATATTTCAAGAAGTCGGGTAAAAAGTTTAAACGCGTTTGGGCAGTAAGTTCCAAACCCCAGAGATTGGCATATTCGCCATTTTCAAAAGAGGTTAGTTCGTAGTCGATAAAGTTATCAGCATTCTCCCACTCATCACCAACCACTGTCCTATCAATCTGATAAATGAAATCTGTAATGCGTTTATAAAAACCCGATGCGGATACATAACCAATGTCTCCCAAATAGTACTCGTACGCTAAATCAAGGTTGATGGAACGGGTTGGATCAAGATTTGGATTCCCCAAAAAGACCTCCCTATCTTCAATGTCTATCACCCTGCTTGGGGAAACACTGTTGTATTCTGGCCTGGTAAACCCATTCGTTAAGGCCAATCGTGCCTGTGAACGTTCCGACAGCTCATATTTGACTTGAAAATTAGGCAGTGGTATTGTATATTCTTTTTGCCTTACTATAGGGTTGATTACTGGAGACTCATCATTGTTTGTCACCACTTCGTTTGCCTGGTAAGTTCCTCTGTTTTTTTCTAATCGCAATCCTGCCAGCACATCCCATGATTTTCCTTTAAAAGTGGCCATAGCATACACAGCCATAATATCCTCTTCGGCTCTGGTAAAAAATTCTGATACAACTCTTGCACTTCGGTTTTGGTTCACTGAAAGTTCATCTTGGTTCTCGTTGAAGTAATCAACCAATGTGCCGGTATCTATTCTACTGTCAAAATTGAGGTTTCCCTGCATAAAATCATTATCTGGGACAGCGATAGACGCAGTTGAAAGATTCAAGGGATTACTACTACTATTTTCATAGATAGAAACCCCACGTTGACGGCGGTTTTTCAACTTCCTGTACTTCAAACCTGTTTGTAGTTCACCTTTGCCCAAAAAGGTGTTAATGGGTTTTTTGATATCCATACGAAAGACTAAGTTTTCCCCGGTTACCGACCGCAGGTCGCTCGGACGTATCGATTCTAAAGTATAAAGTGAAACGTCGTTTAAATCAAGTATTGCCCCGTTTACTTTGGGATAGTCGGTATTGACCTCCGAAAGCAATAAATCAACATCCTCAAATTCAAATGTGGCCCTTATTGATTCGTCTGTACGATCCGTCATGGTATAAAAGAAAGATGCATCAAATTTCCAGTTTCCGATATAGGAATCAATCCCCAAATTGACGGAAGTATTTTTACGTATCTTCCTCCTGTCCCGTAAATCACGTTCTACCCTGGCATCTTCAACGCGGGTTGCAGTGACGTAATTGCCCTGCAACGGGCGGTATCGAATCCTGTTCCTGATTTCATCATCTGTCAGGTTGTTGTACATCAAATGGGCATATAGCCTGCCATTGTCGCGCAGCTTATAATCTATAGAAGTGTTGTAGCCCGAGCGGGTACGCTCGTTTTGTAAATCACGCCAGTTATAGTTGTTGATAAGAATGGATTGATTACCGTCGGATAGTGTTTTTCGGTCCCAATCAATCTCCAATCGGTCACGCCCGTTGTCGGTACGGTAATAGTTGCCTCCCACTTTAATACCTAGCCTACCTTCAGGATATTTTTCATTAAGCAGATAGCGTTTTTCCATAGTTAGCATTCCCGTAAGGTTATAGCCTTTTGAAAGATTATTGTAGCCACTACCCAATTCGGCCTTCAATGCCAACTCTTTAGACAACGAAAACACTGGAATCAGGTTCACCGATCCCCCAATGGCATCACCATCAGTATCTGGCGTTTTAGTCTTAATCACTTGAACGTTTTCTGATTGATCTACTCCAATGCCCGCCACTATCGTATTTCTTCGTCCCTCTATTTCCGTAGTTGGTAAGTTTTCACCATTGTACTGTATGGTAGTATAACTAATAGGGGTTCCGCGTATTGCTACTGTATTACCCTCACCATAACTGCGGCCAATTGTAGTGCCTGTCATACGTTGTAGGGCCTCACCCATATTCTGGTCTGGCAGTCTATCTTTGGTATCTGATGCCAATACCTGTATCTGATTGATTGCATTTTTTTGGGCATTTACTTCTTTAAGGTTTTTTTTCACTCTGGCATTGACAATAACTTCAGATAGTTCAAAAGTTTCAGGAATCAATGCTAACGAAATCGATTGCGAAATCTTTGGCAAAGAAATAAGGGTATCTATGGAACGATATCCCAAATAGCGCACATTAAGCGGCAGCTCGTCTTTTTCTGAATAAAAGGAAATAGAAAGTCTACCTTCATGATTGGAGACCCCGCTTATCTTTTTATTCTCTGACTGTACCAAAGCTCCCAAAAGTGGCTCATTGGACAGACCATCAAAAATCTTGAATCTCACGGTCCAAAGGCTTTCTTCCCTTGTATCGGCCAGTTGGGATTTGTCTTCTCGGAAAAGAACTATGGTATTGTCCAAAATTCGGTAACCCACCATGCTATCTTTGAATAACTCATCTAAAAGTTCCCTGATATTAGAGTAGGGTTTTAAGAAAACCCGTTTTCTACCATGAATAATGGTGGAATTGAAAAAAAAGTGGTAAGGTTCGTTTCGCTCTATTAGTCGTATTGCTTTTCGTAAAGCGATCGAGTCTTTTGGAAGGTACTTGGTTTTTTGGGAATGGGTAATTGAGGCAGAGCAACACAAAAAAAAGGTCACGATGAATTTGAGACCATTATGAGGAAAATCGTACCATTTGTTTTTGTAAAACACTCATTACCTTTTGCTCAAGCTCACGTTATCCCTGGATATGGTGAAATTGATATTCTCAGAAATACTAAGGTTTTGAAGGAAAACATCCAGCCCCTTGTCCAAATTAACCGATGCCGTATAGGGAATTGTATCTATGGTAGTATCGGAGATAATGTTGATTCCGTACCAAGATTCGATATCCATGAAAATCAATTGTAACGGCACACTATCATAGACCAACCGCTTCTGCATCCAAGCGGTAGTATGTTCATCGGCTTCACTTTTATGTAATGCCATAGCACTGGAAATTGCTTGTTCATTCTGCATAAGAATCATCTGATGATTCCCATTATCCACTTGGACCTTACCTGACCTTACGCTAACCACAGTCTCTTCCGAATATATTGCCTTGACGTTAAAAGAAGTTCCCAGCACGGTAACTTCCGTATGCTTAACTGTGATTACAAAAGGTGTTTTCTCGTTCCGGGCAACATCAAAAAAAGCCTCACCCGATAGCTGAACGGCTCTTTTACCTTCTTCTTCTGTATATGAAATACTGCTGTTGGCATTCAAAGTAACCTCTGAGCCATCCGGTAGGGTTACCTTTCTAATTTCCATACCGCCGCTGGAGAACTGCATAACAGATGCATCCTCCCTAAGCTGAAACATGACCCCCAAAGTCAGTAGCAACCCCAATGAAGCCGCAAAGGCCATCCATTTATACGGCAAACGCTTGGTGTTCCGCTCATGCTTGGGTTCTATCTTTTCCTGAAGCTTTGCAAATGACTCGACGGGATCCACCTTCAAAGCTGATTCCTGGTCCGCGGAAAACTGCGTTTCAAACAGTCTTTCCATGACCTCATCAGCTTCCCCTTGTTCCATAAGAGATTTGAGCCTCTTGTATGCCTCTTCAGAGCTCTTGCCCTGAAAAAAATCTATCCATTCCTCATCTGTTGGCTTGCGGTCTTGCTTGGACATTATGGATGAGTTTTTATGGCTATAAATATATTTGTTTTAGGCAAAAGAAGTTTGGATTCCCGATATAATTCCTATATCTCATTTAAAATGGCGTTTGCACATTCTAAGGTGGTTGCCGTTCCTCCCATATCCCTGGTCTTCCCCGATTGATGCTTCACTACTCTTTCAATGGCCCCAAGAATAATATCATGACCTTCCTTATAGCCAAGATGTTCTAACATCATTGCTCCTGCCCAAATTGCTCCGATAGGATTGGCTATACCTTTACCAGCAATGTCCGGTGCGGAACCGTGTACTGGTTCAAACATCGACGGAAACTGGCCCTCCGGATTGATGTTAGCTGAAGCCGCTATCCCAATGGTTCCAGCTACCGCAGGTCCTAAGTCGGAAAGAATATCACCAAATAGGTTAGAGCCCACCACCACATCGAACCATTGTGGATTTTGCACAAAATGTGCCGTCAAGATGTCGATATGGAACTGGTTAGTCTGTACTTCGGGATATTTTTTCGCTAAAATGGCAAAACGTTCATCCCAAAAAGGCATGGTATGCATAATTCCGTTGGATTTGGTAGCCGAAGTAACTTTTCCTTTACGACAACAGGCTAAATCAAAAGCGTAGTGCAAAATTCTATCGATTCCCTTTTTGGAAAATAGGGTTTGCTGGGAGACCACCTCATCATCTGTCCCCTGAAAAATTCGCCCTCCAATTTCGGAATACTCCCCTTCATTGTTTTCCCTTACAACGACAAAGTCTATATCACCTGGCCCTACTCCTGCCAAAGGAGAGGGCACTCCCTCAAACAACCGAACAGGTCGTATACAGGCATATTGCTGAAAAACCCTTCGTATGGGAATAAGCAATCCCCATAGCGAAACATGGTCTGGGACTCCGGGATAGCCCACTGCCCCAAGATAAATCGCATTGTGTCTTTTTAAGTGTTCCAGACCATCTTCGGGCATCATTTTACCAGCTTTATGAAAATGCTCACAACTCCAATCAAAGTGCTCCCAATCAAAGGAGATTCCCAACCGAACGGCCACTTTTTCCAATACCCGTATACCTTGTTCGATTACCGGTTTCCCTATTCCATCGCCAGGAATCACCGCAATATTGAAGTTGGTCTTTTGTATCATCTTCCCTACATTTTATTCTGGAATCAACTGACCGCAGAAAACACCGATGTGTAAACGTATTGGTCATCCATAATACGATAGGAGGACCACATACCCTTATTTGAAAGCATCTTCATACAAAAGGATTAAGTAAAATTACCGTATACATCTTTTTTTAAGGTGAATCTTATTAAATCCTAATTTTTAACAGAAATAAAATGATAATTTTACAATAATTTCTATATTTGATGCAATCGATTGCACTGAACTAAACTAATGCTTACTTCATCTCCTTCCTCGGACAATACACTAATCGCAGCCATCAATCAGGATTGTACTGAATCCTTCAAGACTTTGTTTGAACGGTACATTGAACCGGTCACCAACTATGCCTTTTACATTTGTGGTAACAGGGAAATGGCCAATGATATAGCCCAAGAGGTTTTTTTGAAAGTTTGGGAGAAAAGGGCCGAGTTGGACCGTGATAAATCCATAAAGTATTTCCTTTTTGTTCTAGTAAAGAACAAAATCATCAGCGATTTTAGAAAGCTAAACAGCTACAGAAAGTATTGCGACCATTTCAATGTCACCACGACAAACGCGGAGCATTCGCTGGAGAAACAATTGGAGGTCAAGGAACTCTCGCAACTCATCAACTACGCCATTGACCTACTCCCTGAAAAACGCAAGATGGCCTTCAAGCTTAGTAGGGACGAGGCCTTAAGCTATAAGGAAATTGGTGAAAAAATGAATATCTCCCCTAGAACGGTGGAGGTACATATAGCCCTCGCCATGAAGAACATCAAGGAATACCTTCATGTGCAATATTCTTAGTTAAGCCGTTTACCTCCTTCACACTTACCGGATCAAACTATCCATACCCTCAGGATAAACATTCTTGACAAGACCTCCATCACCTCGATTGCTTTCTTTCGCAAATTGCCTTAAAGCGATTATGGGATTCCAATATTCCACGGGTTCAATTTTTAAAAATGACATTTTTTCAGCCTAATGTTAAGGGAACATCAATTATTGGGCGTTTTAATGCCAAATCCATATTTGAACCGGCAATCACAAGCTTCCATTTCAGCTCTTTTGGATTTGAATAAGAGGATCGGAAAACTAAACCAAACAAAATGAAAAAAATATTTAGAAATCATTTGAGGCAAGTGGTAATTATTTCCACACTAATGCTTTTTACTGTGGGTAGTCTTCGGGCACAAGAAATCTCCGGAACCATATTGGACTCCCAAACGAATATCCCTTTGGCTGGGGCTTCTGTTTTTATCAAAGGTACCTCAATAGGAGTAATCACTGAATTTGACGGTGCTTTCGTAATTCAATACGACAATGTACAATCGGCAACCCTGGTAGTCAGCTATCTGGGATTCGCAGATGAAGAGATAGACCTTTCACAAGTACAAGACCTCACAAACATTATCGTGAAAATGGATGAGACGACAACTAGCCTGGACGAAGTTGTAATTTCAGCCAACCTAGAAGGCCAACAAAAGGCATTGAACCAACAACGAGTAGCGGACAACATTAAAAATGTGGTCTCAACTGATTTGATCTCACGTTTTCCAGACCTGAACGTTGCAGATGCACTACAAAGAATACCGGGTATCAATATTCAGTTGGATAATGGGGAAGGTGCGCAGGCCTTTATTAGAGGTACTCCCGCCAATTACACAACGGTAACGATCAATGGAGAACAAATACAAAACACAGGTACATCCTTTGACCGTACTCCCCAACTTTTTCAGTTTCCTGTTGATCAGTTGGGTCAAATTGAGGTAACAAAAACAATAACTCCAGCGCAAGACGGAGATGCCATCGGGGGTACCATAGATCTATCAACTCCTGTGGCAAAAAGGCCTACATGGAACATTAAGACAGAATTGGGCGCGGGCTATAATAGCCTTACCGACGGGGAAAACTATCGTGCCAACCTCAATTTCAACAAACGTTTTGCCGTTAACGAAAAAAACCCAAATGGGGCGTTCGGTATGCTTTTTAGTTATTCTTATAATCAAACCGATCAAACGCAAGACGAAACAGTCGCTGATTGGATAACTGACGATGAGTTTGAAAGCAATCCAGGTACCGAATTATGGTATAACAGGGAGCACGAACTCGTTGTACGACCTCAAATACGCACACGACAAGGGGCGAGTGTGACCTCTGATTACCGTTTTGACAACGAAAATTTTATTGTAGCAAAATTCAACTACGCTACTATAGAAGAGGATGAAGATCGTCAACGTAAAATATTTCGACCACGAAATGGTGATTTTATCTCTCCAACAGAATTTCCTGACGCCCGGATTAGGCAGGACTTTCGAGATCGCGTTGTAACTCGATTCACAGCGTCTTTTAATGTTGATGGTAACTTTAAGATTGGTGATTATAAATTGTTTGGTGGATATGCATATTCAGGTGGTCAACGTGATGAAGATGGCTTTGATGGCCGATTTGAAGGACGTGGCATTGACTTAGGTATTGAAAACCTGAATACGGACTTTCCAATATTTTTCCCTTTAGGGGGACAGCCAGGTGATGATTTTAACCCAGAAGATTTTGATATCTTTCAAAGGTTCAGATTATTAGATCGCATTGTGGAATCAAATGCGAGCACCGCAAAAATCAATGTTCAGCGGTCATTTAATATTGGCAACTCTCTTCTCGTATTACAAGCAGGATACAAAAATAGAATTAACCAGTCCAGCGCAAGTAACAATCAGAGAAGGTTTGATTTTGAAGGAGATGACGACGTTACCTTGGCCGATTTTTTGGGAACCGGTTTTGTACGGGACAATTGGTTGCAAAACGAAGTCCCCTTTGGATTTGAAATAGTACCAGGTGACATACGCGATTATTTTAACAATAACCCAGGGCAATTTGAAAGCAATACCAATGAAGATATTATTACCCAAGCAGAATTCGACTATCAAGCAGAGGAGAACACCAATGCAGGTTATTTTATGGCGACCCTACGAACCGGTAAGTTTAACATTCTAGCGGGTATCCGTAATGAGGATGTCAAAGTAGATTATAGTGCACAAGAAGTACAAGTAGATGATGATGGTGAAGTTATATCAATTTCACCCATCACGGGAGGCAACAATTACAGTGTATTATTGCCTAACCTTCAAATCAAATATGAATTGAACAATCTTACCAATTTTAGAGCTGCTTACACTAGGGGCTACGCCCGACCGAATTTTGTGAACCTATTGCCTAGAGTGAACAGAAATATTATTGACCTTGAAGCGACCATAGGAAATCCAAACTTAGAAGTTCCTACCTCAAACAATTTCGACGTTTTCTTTGAGCGCTATCTGGGTAATGTAGGTATTGTTTCGGCAGGTGCATTTTACAAGAAAATAGATGGTTTTGTCTGGGAACAGACATTTCAAAATGTTGTGGGAAACGAGTTTCCACGTGCCGACCAATTTGTAGGCTATAATGAAGTAGTACAACCTCAAAATGGTGAAGATGCCACCCTGTTCGGTATCGAGGCCAATATACAGACCAACCTTGCATTTATTTCGAACGCCATACGTCATTTTGGCATTTATTTCAACTATACCTACACGGATAGTGAAGCAATAATAGAACCTGGTGCTGAAGAAAATCGACTGCCCGGTCAAGCACCGCATACCCTGAACAGTGCACTTACTTTTGATAAAGGTGGATTCTCAGCACGTATCAATATGAACTTTCAAGATGATACTGTAGAAGCGATTAGAAGCGATAGGATTGTTGTTGGTGACAACAATGTAATACGAGATAGAAGAGTGCAATTCGACGCCAATGCTTCCTATACACTCAAGAACGGTTTACGATTTTTTACGGAGTTGGTAAACTTCACAAATGCCCCACAACGTGAGTACATTGGTGATATTAGCCGGGTATCCAATTTCAGGGACTTCGGATTTCAATTGCGTCTTGGAATCTCATTTAACTTGTAACCCTACTAAAAACATTGAAAATACAGCCTCGCTCATTAAAGTGGGGCTGTTCTTTTTTGACGACGAATAACTAATAAAAAGCTTTTATGAACCGACGAAAGTTTTTAGGGAGTACTTCCTTGGCTAGTGCCTTTGCACTTTTGGGGCCAGAAAAGATGGCCGCAGCTTTGAAGACATTGGACAACCAAGCTACCATTGCGGACAGTTTTGGATTAAAAATTACCAAAATCACACCCATAGTTGTTCCGTATGCTTCTTATGTAAAAGTGGAAACTAATGCTGGAATAACGGGTTGGGGAGAATCGGACAAGGATTTTCGGCCTTTGGGGAAGATATTTCTGGAAGAAGTAGTTGTAAAACACCTTATTGGCAAGAACCCCATGGCCATTGACGCCATCTGGAACTACATGTATTTCAAGTCTTATGATGAAGGTAGTTACGGACTGGTTACAGGTGCGTTGGCAGGCATAGATAATGCTCTTTGGGATATAAAAGGAAAAGCCATGGGCGTACCTGTCTCCGATATCATAGGAGGGCGTTTTAGGGACAAGGTCAAATGTTATGGCAGTTTTGGAGCCAACGTGTACTCCCATGAAAAGAAAAAGTATGAGGGCAGAAAGAAAAAAACACCCATTGAAATGGCCAAAATCGCTACAGGCTTCGCAGAATTGGGGTATACGGCCATCAAAGTAAGGATGCAGATTAGGCAATTGAATATAGATCCCAATCCGGACCCTAGCTTCGATACGGTAAAAGAAGTGAGGGCGGCTGTAGGCGATGACATGACCATTTTTTTCGATGCCAACAATGGCTATACACCACATAGGGCCATAGAGGTAGGGAAAAAACTTAGGGAGCTTTACAACATTGCCACCATTGAAGAACCGGTTACCATGAACAACTATCATGCGTTAAACGAAGTTTCTACGGCTCTGGATTTCTCAACAACCGCTGGTGAACATGAATATACCCGTTGGCAGTTCAGGGATTTGATACAAATCGGTAATGTGGATATTATAAATCCTGATTTACTCAAAAGCGGCGGTATGAGCGAATGCTTGAAAATAGCCCAGATGGCCTCGGCCTTTGACAAACGTTTTATGATCCACAGTGCTTATCCCATGATCGGTACTTCGGCCGGTCTACAATTCGCCGCAAGCCAGCCCAATGCGATGGAGTACCAGGAGTATGTTGGACCAAGACCTTGGATGGGGCTCCAAAAATATTTCAAAAACGATTTGGAGTTCCAGAACGGATACCTGAGCGTACCAACAGGACCCGGTTGGGGTCTAGAGATGGATGAAGAAATACTCCTTAAAGATGCTTTGAACTAATCCATGATGAAATCAAAAGAAACCCTTACGATGACCCGAGAACAGTTTTTGGTAACATGGTTCCCTAAGAACAATCATGGCCTGGCGAATCAGACCTTATCACAAACCAAGATAAAATCAGTCCAGGCTTACTTGCTCCCAAAGGCCCTTTTTGTAAGGATAGAATCGAACAATGGCGCTGTGGGTTGGGGGGAAGCCAGTAATAAGTTCCCAAAAACCACAATAGAACTGATCATTAATGAAATGGCCCCACGTTTAAAGGGTAAAAGACCGTTTGATACGGAACCGATATGGAATCAACTGTTCTTCAAAGCTATAGATAGCGGTCCCAACGGTATCATGCTCGGCGCCATGGCCGGGATAGACTACGCCCTTTGGGATTTAAAGGGAAAACTCTTGAACCAACCGGTCTATCAACTTCTCGGGGGGCCTTACCATCAAACCATAAAGGTGTACGGAAGTTTTGGCAGAGGAACCAAGCATCCTATGACACCCAAAGCTTGTGCAGAAAAAGCCTTGGATTTTGTAAAAAAGGGATATAAAGCCATAAAAATTCGTATGCAGATTCGCCAATTGAATATCAATCCACGGCCAGATCCCAGCTTAGAGACCGTCAAAATGATTCGCGATGCCATTGGTTATGATATCCCATTATTTTTTGATGCCAATAACGGCTATTCACCTTATCGTGCGGTACAAATAGGACAGGAACTCTATGAAAAATATAACATTGCCGGCATCGAGGAACCCATAGCTGAACATAATTACGCGGCCTTGTCCCAAGTTGCCTCGGAACTCCAAGTTCCGGTCACGGCTGGCGAACATGAATATACCCGTTGGATGTTTCGTGATTTAATTACCATTGGAAAAGTGGATATCATCAATCCGGATTTCTTCAAATCGGGTGGTGTAACGGAAGGAAGGAAAATAGCGGCTTTGGCCTCTTCCTTCGATATTCCGGTAATGTGCCATAACGTACGACCCACTCTGGCCACTGCCGCGGCGTACCACATCATTTCCAGCATTCACAATGCTGCCGAATTCCAGGAATTTGGTGGAGAACGAAAGGAATGGGGCCTGCAGAACTATTTCAAGAACAATTTGGAGTTAAAGGAAGGGCAGATAAAACTATCAGATGAGCCGGGCTTCGGTTTGGTTCCCGATGAAGAAAGAATCGTCCGTGATGCCCAAAAATTCGAATAAAATGAAGCTATTACTGATTTTGGCACTTTGCTTGTCTACAGGCTACGCCTCATTTGCGCAAAAAGAGTTCAAGGGAATCCATGTCCTAAAAGACCCTTCCCGTACCGCTCCCCCTATGGACAAACCTAGACCCATCCCACTTCAAAAAGAGCTATTGCTCAAAAACATGACCTGGATGGAAATCAGAGACCTTATAAAACAGGGATATACTACCGTAATCATAGGTACTGGAGGGTTGGAAATGAACGGTCCTTACATGGTTACGGACAAGCATAACATCATTATGGAAAACCTAGCAAAGGGCATTGCTGCACAACTGGGAAACACCCTTGTAGCTACTATTGTTCCCTATGTTCCCCAAGGGGATTTGAAAGGTCCAAGTGGTTTGTTGCCTTATCCCGGCACCCTAGGTGTTTCGCAACAAACCTTTGAACATCTTGTTAGGGACATTGCCATTAGTCTTAAACACCATGGCTTCACCGAAATCATCCTTTTAGGGGATAGCGGGGGCAACCAGAAAGGGCTCAAAACGGTTTCGGAAGAATTAAATCAGGACTGGCAAGGCAAACCTGTAGTACGGTATGTTCCCGAATATTTCGGCTATGAAAGGTGGATTGGATTTCAAGAACGCTACGGCATTTTTGAGGTCTCGGAAGGTATCCATGATATCTTTAGGGATACCGCGCTACTCTTACTGGACAATCCAAATCACGTCCGGAAAAAGCAACGTTTGGAAAACAACCTCTTTACCGTGAACGGTATCGACCTTAGCGATACTACAGCTATTGAAAAAATAGGACGTGCCTTGTTCGATTTCCAAGTCGGAATCACCTCGGATGCCATTGAACTAGCGAGAAAGAGCGATTAGACCCCGAATAAACGTGGAAAAATCTTTAACCTGCTTACGTATTGAAACCTGTTCGTACGTAGTAGCATTGAACTATAAAAATTCTCAACATGGCCCTTGTAAGCATTAAACCAATGCTGAAAATAGCACAGCGAGATAAATACGCCGTTGCAGCATTCAATCCGGTCGACTATGCCTCCATGAAGGCCATGGTCATCGCCGCCCAGGAATGCGATGCTCCGGTAATTATCCAAACCTCTGCCAAAACCATTCGCTACTATGGTCACGAAACCCTTTTTTCATGGTTTGAGCCCTTGGCTAAAATGGTCAATGTTCCCGTAGCACTGCATTTGGATCACGGAAAAGATTTGGATATGATAAAAAAATGTATCGATATCGGATGGACCAGTGTCATGATTGATGCATCGGACAAACCTTTTGAAGAAAACCTACAAATCACCAAAAAAGTGGTGTCCTGGGCAAATCCAAAAGGGGTTGGGGTCGAAGCGGAAATTGGTGAAATCGGAGGGGTCGAAGAGGATATTGTAGTTGCCCAAGAAGACGCTCATCTCGCTAACCCGGACGAGGCGGAACGTTTTTGTAAGGAAATTGACTTGGGGGTGTTCGCCGCGGCCATTGGTACGGCTCATGGGTATTATCACGGGGATCCGGATGTACAGTTTGATCTAATAGAGGAAATCAATCAGAGAACGGGTACTCCGATGGCTTTGCATGGTGGGACCGGATTGGATGAGGAAACTATCGCCAGATGTATCGCCTTGGGGTGTGCCAAAGTGAATATTTCCACCAATCTAAAACACGTTTTCATCGATAGCTTCGTCGATCATAAAAAGGAAAATCCAAACGATTATGAACCTCTGAGCTATCTCAAAAAACAGTTTGAATCCCTAAAAACCCTTTTCAAGGACAAAATAACCGAGTTCGGCGGGCAGGGTAAAGGAGCCCAAATGTTGAAGGAAATTAACTAAGGAAACTATTAAAACCTATGCAAGCATTGATTTTTGATTGTGACGGTGTACTTGTGGATACTGAGAGAGACGGGCATCGCGTAGCGTTTAATGAAGCATTCCAAAAACATGGATTGGATGTGGAATGGGATGTGGAACAATACGCAGAACTCCTGAAGGTAGGCGGTGGAAAGGAGCGTATGAAACACTATTTCGACCAAAATGGATATCCCGAAGAGGTCAACGACCAAGAAGCTTTCATAAAGGCACTTCATTTGGATAAGACCGAAATCTTTATGGATCTCATCAAAACCGGGAAGCTACCGGTTCGACCAGGAATCAAAAGAATCATAGATGAGGCCTTGGGCGAAGCTATCCAAGTTATGATATGCTCTACATCCAATGTCAAGGCCGTAACGGCCATCGCAGAGACCCTGGTGGGTATGGATCGAAAGAAAAGAATGAAAGGGATTTTCGCCGGGGATATGGCAAAAAAGAAAAAACCCGACCCTGAGATTTACAACTTGGCGAAAACCACTTTAGGCCTGGACCCTAAGCAATGTTTGGTAATTGAGGACAGTAGAAATGGATTGCTGGCTGCGAAGGCTGCAGGTATGCATTGTCTGGTGACTCTCAGCACCTACACGGTCCACGAAGACCTTAAGGAAGCTGATAAAATCGTACCCGATATGGAAAACAATGGCGACCCGTTAACCTTAAAAGATTTAAAGAATTTAATAGCATAACATGGCAAATAAGAACATAACTCTGGTGGAAGTTGAAAGGGCGGTACAGGTAATCATGGATACTGCTTTCGAGAATGAAGATTACTTTTCCGAACTGGACGGACTCGCCGGGGATGGAGACTTTGGGAACAGTCTTGCCACGGGATTTCAGGTAATCCGAGAACAATGGGACACCCTTCCCCGAACCAACATCAATGCCTTTCTAATGAAAGTGGCCATGTTGACCACTAGCCATGTAGGTGGTAGCTCGGGACCCATTTGGGGAACCGCCTTTATGCGCGCCGCGATTTATAGTCGTGAGAAAGATGATCTAAATCTAACCGATATCGTGAACATTTTCGACAGCGCCATTGAAGGTATTATGCAACGAGGGGGGGCACAACCCGGGGACAAAACCCTAATCGATGCCCTGATCCCCACAAGAAATGCATTGGCAGAGGTTAAATCCGATGCTCCCGATTGTTGGAAAAGAGCCTTGAAAACCGCTTCGGAAGCCGCTACGCAATCCATAGAGGATACCAAAAACCTTCAGGCCAAAAGAGGTCGTCAATGTTTCACCGGCGAACGTTCCATCGGTACCGTGGATCCCGGTATCGTTGCCGTAGCGACCATTATGAACAATATGAACAAGGCATTCACCCAATAACGGAATCAAAACTAGAAATATGAATAAGTTCTTTAACGATCCGAACAATTTTGTTCCAGAAATGTGCGAAGGCCTGGTGATGGCCAATCCAGATACTTTAAAATACGTACCCGAATACAATATGATCCACAGAAGCGATATGCCCTCCAATGACAAGGTTGCTGTTATTCAGGGGTCCGGTAGCGGCCATGAGCCCGCCCATATTATGGCGGTGGGCAAGGGCATGCTGGACGCCGCTTGTCCAGGAAACGTATTTGCGGCCCCGCCGGTAGATTTTTGTTATGAATGCATTAAACGCATGAATGGTCCTAAAGGGGTACTGTACATTGTGAACAATTATCAAGGAGACAAGATGGCATGGCAAATGGCCGAGGAAATGGCCCTGGCCGAAGGCATTAACGTAAAGGGTATCCTGGTGGACGATGATGTATCCGTGAAAGACAGTACACATACCATAGGAAGAAGAGGGGTTGCCGGAAATTTTTTTGTGATCAAGGCGGTAGGAGCTGCGTCTGAGAAAGGTGCCGCCCTGGATACCCTTGTCGAACTCGGCCAAAAAGTAAACAATATGGTACGTACCATGGGAGTGGCACTCACTTCGTGTACTCCACCTGCAAAGGGTAGTCCTATTTTCCAAATAAGTGATGGTGAGATGGAAATGGGTGTAGGTATACACGGCGAACCTGGGAGAAGACGGGATAAAATGAAAACTGCCGATGAAATTGTCGAAGAGCTTTTCAACGCAGTGGCGGATGACCTTCCTTTTCAATCCGGAGACCGCGTAGCGCTGATGGTCAACGGTCTCGGGGGCACTCCTATAAGTGAGTTGTACATTCTCTACAGAAAAGCGGCCGAGATGGCCAAAGCAAGGGGCTTAACCATTGTTAAAAATTACGTAAATGAGTATTGCACCTCGCTCGAAATGGCAGGTGCCTCATTGACACTGTTAAAACTAGATAATGAGCTTGAAGCTCTATTGAATGCCCCTGCCGAAGTACCTATCAGAGTTTTTTAGTGACAACGAATATTAGTTTGAGTTGGTTTGTTGAAATTCTGCCCTTAACCGGGCAGTTTTTTTAGAATCATACGCTACCGATACCAGTAAAAATCATAATATGACATTTAACGGAAAAAGAATAGGGTTTATACTTGGCCCTTTATCATTTTTCATTATCCTTTTTCTTTTTAATGTGGATGGCTTGTCGAACGAAGGTAAGGCCACTTTAGCTGCTGCTGCATGGATATCAATTTGGTGGATAACCGAAGCCATTCCTATTTCAGCAACAGCCCTTTTGCCTTTTGTGCTTTTTCCGCTGACCGGAGTGATGTCGGTGAAAGATACTGCCAGTGCTTTTGCCAATCAAATGATTTTTCTGTTTCTCGGAGGTTTTATCATTGCTGTGGCCATTGAAAAAACCAATCTGCATAAACGTATCGCCCTCAATATTATAAATGCTATTGGTAGTAATTGGAACAAGGTCATACTTGGTTTTATGATTGCCACGGCTTTTTTGAGCATGTGGATTTCCAATACTGCTACCGCTATAATGATGCTACCTATAGGACTGGCTGTAATCTCACAGATAAAAGCGGAGGAAGCATTACGGAAAAAGATGGGTATCTCATTAATGTTGTCCATCGCCTATGGATGTTCCATTGGGGGCATTGCAACCATCATCGGTACTCCTACAAATGTAATTTTTGTTGGTATTGCAGAAGACCTTTATGGTGAGTCCATTACTTTCGCGCAATGGATGCTCTTAGGGCTACCCTTCTCAATGGTCATGCTGTTACTGGGTTGGCTGTACCTGACCAGAGTGGTTTTTAAAGAAAAGGTTGAAGGTATTCCTGGTGGCAAGAACGCTATAAAAGCACAATTGAAGGCTCTGGGAAAAATCAAATATGAAGAGCTTATGGCCCTGATTGTTTTTGCATTCGTGGCATCCCTATGGATTTGTAGTCCCTTCTTGTTGAAAAAGCTATTGCCTGGTATTAACGATACCCTTATCGCCATTGCCGGGGCCCTGGCACTGTTTATCATTCCCGCTAAAACAGGAAGACAATCTGGTATCATAGGTTGGAAAGCTGCGGAGACCATACCTTGGGGCATCTTGCTTCTTTTTGGTGGTGGACTAGCATTGGCGGAGGGGTTCAAAACGTCTGGCCTTGCCGAATGGATTGGCAACCAATTAACCCTTTTCGAAGTCTTCCCTGCTATACTTTTGGTTTTGGCCATTATCATAGTAGTCAACTTTCTGACCGAGATTACTTCAAATGTAGCAACCGCAGCCATGTTGATGCCGGTTTTGGCCGCATTGGCAATTACTATTGATGTCCATCCTTATTTTTTGATGATAGCCACTACCATAGCAGCTTCTTGCGCGTTTATGCTTCCAGTGGCCACACCACCTAACGCGGTGGTTTTTGGGTCCGGACTGCTCACCATACCCAAAATGATAAAAGCGGGACTATGGATGAATCTCATAAGCATTATCATTGCAACAGTAATAGTTTATTTCCTACTGCCCCTGGTTTGGGGATTGGAAATTTCAAGCTTTCCGAATGGTTTTAAGTAATACCAGACTACGTGCCTCAATGTTAAAATGGATAAAAGGCATTTTGCTACATCATAAAATAGTTGAATGAACAATTTTCACGTGCTAAATAGAATATCTTGAGTGTTTACATTTTTATCAACTTCCGAGAATCATCGTTTATCTCAAAATGAAAAGGTGAAATAATCAGCGCGTAGTGTAAAACTGTCACCTATATTATACACTTAATAATTTTAGTAGAACTTCTACCTAAAAAAGGAAAAGGGCTAGTAAATAGATTTTGGTGCTAAAAGACATGTTTAAGATGTTTTACTAAATAGTATGTTACTGCACGTAAAATGAACCATGCCTGGGAAACAAACATCTTAACTAAATACTAACTACATTACTAAAGTTTGTGCCCATTTGGGTATACTTAGAGAATCATGATAACACAAGGATTGTTTTACATATGAATAACTTCAAAAATTCAACGGTATCAAGGTATGATCTTGATTAGGCAAAGCTCTTTTCCGAAAAAGTAGCATAGTGAACTATCGGGAAATCTATTCAGGGATTCTATTATGATCAGAAAGCAATAAATAATACTATCTTTGGCGATTGAAGTTCAATGGACGTAGTGCATGCATTTACGGTTCAGAAATGGTCAATATGATTTACTGAACCAATGCTGGAAGAACGATAAACATTGAGGTTAACGCCTAAGGTCCTAGCCTCTGTCAGGTCACTGAAAAAGTTAGGGCCGTACGTTTGGCTTTTTTACTGTCAAAACACAATTGCCCACGTGGTGGAATTGGTAGACACGCTATCTTGAGGGGGTAGTGTTCGAAAGGACGTGCTGGTTCGAATCCAGTCGTGGGCACTTGAAGTCCAAGATGTTAAATCTTTGGACTTTTTTTCTTTTATCTCCCCAGAGTTTTCCGAATTCTTAAAATTTAACTGTTGATTATGAGGTTCGTAAAGATTAAATTGTAAATTTGTTTAACGATTCTGGGTAAATAATGAACAACGTAAAGAAATCTTTCAGTATCCGCGACATGGAAAACCTGTCGGGGATTAAGGCGCATACCATACGTATATGGGAAAAGCGTTACAATCTTTTTTCACCGGAAAGGACGGTAACGAATATCAGAACGTATAGTTTAAAAAGCTTGCAAAAGCTGTTAAACATTGTGTTATTGTATCACAATGGGTACAAAATTTCTAAAATTGCCAGGATTCCTGAAGCCGAAATCCCTGTCATTGTACGTGAAATTGTAGCTAAGAATAGTGAAAAGAGTCATGCTATCAATGCTTTTAAACTGTCCATGATCAACTTTGATCAGGCATTATTCTTCAATACGTATAATAGTTTGTTGGCAGAACGTTCATTTCGAGAAATTTTTGTCGAAGTTTTTATTCCGCTTTTGAACGAGCTTGGATTGCTATGGCAAACAGACACCATAAGTCCTTCTCATGAGCATTTTATTACCAATCTTATTAAACAAAAGATTTATATCAATACGGAGAAACTACAGATCATAGAGCCTACCCGAAAGGATAAGGTATTTGTTTTGTTTCTACCGGAGAATGAAATACATGAATTGGGGCTACTCTTTTTAAATTACGAGATCAATCTCAAAGGGTATAAATCCATTTACCTGGGGCAAACTATGCCAATAGAGAATCTGGTGGATATCATCAAATATTATGATAATATCCATTTTGTTTCCTATTTTACGGTATCCCCAACCAAGGATGAGTTAGACAAGTATGTCCAGCGTTTTCAACATGATGTTAACGCAATAGGGGGTTCAAAACTCTGGCTTCTTGGACATCAGGTGCAACATGTTGTTCATGATAATTTACCAGAATCTGTCCAGGCCTTCAATTCCATTGAAAAATTGGTGAGCCAGTTGTAGTTTATCTTTCTCCTAGTTCCAATGAAAAAAGTAATCGTCATAGGTTCCGGTTTTTCTTCGCTTTCCGCGGCATGCTATTTAGCGAAATACGGTTTTGAGGTGTCCATCTTTGAGAAAAACACCACTGTAGGTGGGAGAGCCCGGCAACTTGTGAAACAAGGATTTACTTTTGATATAGGCCCAAGTTGGTATTGGATGCCTGATATTTTTGAAAAGTTTTTCGCGGATTTCAATAAAAAAACCTCGGACTACTATCAATTGGAAAAATTAGACCCGGCCTACAAGATCTTTTTTGAGGATGATGTACTGACCATAGGTGATACTATGGATAAAATTTGTGAAGAATTTGAACGTATTGAGGAGGGTAGCAGTGTTCATCTTAGAAAGTTCATCCGGAAGGCCCAGGAGAATTACGATATTGCTATTAATAAAATAGTACTGAAACCCGGACTTTCTCCGCTGGAGTTGGTAACCAAGGAAACAATATTACGGGTCGATCAATTCTTTAAGTCGATCAGTCAGGAAGTGCGGAAAAGATTTAAAAATCCTAAATTGATTTCCACTCTTGAATTCCCGGTACTCTTCCTGGGCGCAAAACCCAGTAAGACCCCTTCCTTCTACAGCTTTATGAATTATGCAGATTTTGGCCTGGGTACCTGGCACCCAAAAGGCGGAATGTATGAAATAATAAAAGCCATGGAAAAGCTGGCGCTGGAACTAGGGGTAACAATTCATACAGATAGTCCGGTAGAAAAAATTGAAGTTGAGAATGGAAAAGTTGCAGCAATAGTCGCTAAGGGCAATCGATTTGAGGGAGACATTGTAATAAGTGGGGCGGACTATCACCACTCCGAAACCCTATTGGATAAAAAATACCGGCAGTATTCTGAGGAATATTGGGATAATAAGACGTATGCACCTTCCTCCCTGCTCTTTTACATTGGTTTTACCAAAAAGCTTCAGCGGGTAGAACATCACAATTTGTTTTTTGACACCAGTTTTGATCTGCACTCTGCAGAGATCTATGATCACCCTAAATGGCCTTCTGAACCCCTATTCTATGCCAATTTTCCCTCAGTTTCCGATACAAGTATGGCCCCGGAAGGTTGCGAAACAGGTTTTTTTCTCATTCCCATAGCCCCGGGATTAGAGGATACACCGCAACTTCGACAGCAATATTTTGATATTATAATGGATCGTTTCGAATTACGCACCGGACAATCCGTAAAAAATAGTATCTTATTTAAGGAAAGTTTCTGTGTGAACGACTTTGTGGAACAATATAACTCCTACAAAGGAAATGCTTATGGTATGGCGAATACCCTGACACAAACTGCTTTTTTAAGACCTAACTTAAAAAGCAAAAAGGTAGAGAACCTGTATTTTACAGGACAACTCACCGTACCGGGGCCAGGGGTTCCGCCCTCACTTATCTCCGGAAAGTTGGTTTCGGAACTTACCATTAAAAAAAACTTGCACAATGAAAGCCATATTTGATAACGTATCGTATTCCTGCAGTAAGTTGGTTACGGAATCTTATAGCACTTCATTTTCGCTGGCAACCAGAATGTTAGGAAGCGCAATACGAGGAGACATTTACAACATTTATGGCTTTGTGCGTTTTGCGGATGAAATTGTAGACACATTTCACGAGTATCACAAAGAAATCTTGTTTAACGATTTTGAAGCTGAATTATACAATGCCCTAGAGCATCGCATTAGCTTGAATCCTATCCTGAATTCTTTTCAGCACACCTATTGGAAATACAATATTCCAATGCACCTGGTAGAAGCTTTTATGAAGAGCATGCGCATGGACCTTGTTAAGAAGGAATATCGTACAACGGCAGAGTACAAAGAATATATTTATGGATCGGCCGATGTGGTTGGGCTTATGTGCCTTTGTGTTTTTGTAAATGGCGATACTGCAAAGTATGAAGCGTTAAAAGAATCGGCTATGGCCTTGGGGTCAGCCTTTCAAAAGGTTAATTTTCTGCGTGACCTGAAAGCGGATTATGAATTGTTGGAACGTTCCTATTTTCCAAATACCAACCTTTTGGAACTGGATGAATGCTCTAAAAAACGGATTGTGGATGAAATTGAGGCTGACTTTGCAAGAGGCTTTCTAGGTATTGAAAAGCTACCTCCTGATGCCAAGTTTGGAGTATATACGGCATTTAAATACTACAAAAAGCTGTTGCACAAATTAAAAAAGACGCCGCCGTTGGAAATCAAAAATACCAGGATCCGTGTGCCAAACTATCAAAAATTCGGACTTTTGGCAAGGTCGTACGTAAACTATAAGCTACATTTGGTGTAGTATGAAACTACTGATTTGGTTATTACTTTTTTTCGGCACTTTTTGTTTTATGGAGTTCATGGCCTGGTTCACCCATAAATACATTATGCATGGATTTCTCTGGTCGCTTCATAAAGATCATCACTTAAAAGATCACGATTCCTGGTTTGAGCGAAACGATGCCTTTTTTATTTTCTATGCCGTAGTAAGTATGGGCAATATTATGATCGCTGATAATACGTGGTTTTGGTACGGCTGGCCCATAGGATTGGGCATATTGGCCTATGGCATTGCCTATTTTGTGGTTCACGATATTTTTATCCATCAACGGTTTAAACTCTTCCGAAATGCCAATAATTGGTATGCCCGGGGGGTGAGAAGGGCTCATAAAATACATCACAAGCACTTAGGCAAAAAAGACGGAGAAAATTTCGGAATGCTTTTTGTCCCTTTTAAGTACTTCAAAAAGAATGCCTAAAACAGCCATTGTAGTTGGTTCAGGAATTGCTGGATTAGCCTGTGCCCTAAGATTACGTGCAAAGAACTACCATGTAACTGTTTTTGAAGCTAACCCCTATCCCGGAGGAAAATTACATTCAAAAATGCTGGGACCGTTCCGATTTGACATGGGCCCCTCCCTATTTACATTGCCCTGGTTAGTTGATGAGTTATTTGAACTTCACGCAAAAAATCCAAAGGATTATTTTAACTATCGTCGTAAACAAACCATTTGCCACTATTTCTGGGATGATGGTGCCTTTTTTACCGCTCCCTCAGATACAGAAACCTTTATTAAGGATGCCGCTATTTTTTTTAACGAACCTGCTGTCGCAATTGAGGATTATGTCCTCAAAAACCAACAGAAATATCGGCTAACAAAGCGACTTTTTCTGGAAAAGTCACTCCATAAATTACAAACCTATCTTTCCGGCGACACCCTTAAGGCCATTGCTAAAATTGGTATGATGGGAATTGACCAAAGCCTTCACTCCTGGAATGAGGGATATTTTACCAACCCAAAATTGGTACAACTCTTCAATCGGTATGCTACCTATAATGGCTCTTCCCCTTATCAGACCCCAGGGATCATGTCTATGATCCCCCATTTGGAAATGGATCTGGGCACGTATTTCCCTGAAGGTGGAATGCATGAAATCACAAATTCGCTGTACACCCTTGCCAGGGATGTGGGGGTTAGTTTTCGCTTTGATGATCCGGTATCCGAAATTCTGGTGACAGATAAACACGCCAAAGGTATCATCGCCGAATCCGGGAAATACCCGGCGAACATCGTTGTCTCCAATATGGACGTGTATCCCACATTCAAAAAGCTATTGCCGAATGAAAAACATCCGCAACGCGTTTTACAACAGGAGCGCTCCAGTTCGGCACTCATTTTTTACTGGGGAATGCAGCAGGAATTTCCGGAATTGGATTTGCACAACATTTTTTTCAGTAACGATTACCAACGCGAGTTTGAACACCTTTTTAAGCATAAAACCATTTTTCAAGACCCAACCGTATACATCAACATCACCTCAAAAGAGGAGCCTTCAGATGCTCCACAGGGCAATGAGAATTGGTTTGTTATGATCAATGCTCCCGGTAATTACGGCCAGGACTGGGACCGCTTGAAAGCCGAAGCTAGAAAGTACATTCTTCGGAAGCTGAGCCATAGATTAAATACCGATATCGAAAAGAAGATCATGAATGAGATGATATTGGATCCTGTAGGGATCGAGAGCACTACAAGTTCATATCGTGGAGCGCTATATGGAGCCGCAAGTAATTCTAAATTCGCTGCTTTCCTGCGTCATCCTAATTTTAGTAAACGTATAAAAGACCTCTATTTCTGTGGCGGTTCTGTGCATCCGGGAGGTGGAATTCCGCTTAGCTTACTATCCGCAAAAATTGTTGCTGACCTTGTGAATCCTGCCCAATCATGAAAACTAAAAATATAAAAGTCCTTTTGGCCATTTTTTTGGTATGGCTGTTTCATTTGAGTGCAATAGTTGGCATCTCCCTTGGATTTAAGGATTGGTTTCTCACCAAGACACCAATTAATCTTCTTGTTTGCACCGGGCTTTTCTTTTGGATCTATCCTATGAACAACCGGAAAAAAATCTTGGTCTTTCTGTTGTTCTTTTTCATTGGAATGTTGGCGGAATGGCTGGGGGCAAATCACAGCATATTATTTGGCAGCTATGACTACGGCAACAACCTGGGTTACAAAATTGACGGGGTTCCCCTGTTTATCGGTATTAACTGGGCGCTATTGACATTTATTAGCGCGGAGTTGGTTCGAAAACGTGTTACCAATAGCTGGGGGAACGCTTTAATTGCTTCTTTGCTGATGGTTATCCTGGACTTTTTTATGGAACAGAATGCCCCAAATTTTGGCTTTTGGAGTTTTGGGGATCACGTGCCCGTTGAGAATTATATCACCTGGTTTGCACTTGCATTGGCGTTGCAACTCATCTTTCAAAAATCCAGGATCAAAGGCAACTTTGCCATCTGCTTTCACCTGTATTTGGCGCAACTTGTTTTCTTTGCTTACTTTACGCTTATTCCAATCGGGTAAAATCAGGCAAGGGGTTGCCTCCTTGCCATGTCCCTTCCGACTTGTAGGGTTGAAATCTTGAAAAAAGCTCTTCGCTGTACCAATCCAAATCTCGTGTCATACCAATTGCTTTAGCATGTGCTTTTGATTGATAAGCAAATGTATCCAACGCCTTTTTGTCCTTCCAAATACTAAAAGTAGCCATCTGTTTGATAGGAAACTCTCCGATTCCCTTTGTGTAGATCAATCCGGGATTTTTCCAAAGTTGCTCCTGAGAATGCGGTACATATCTCCAAAACTTTACTAAAAGCCGGGTTTTTATGGTGGCCCGGGTGATTACCGCCAAATAGGGGTTGTTGCTGTCTACGGTAGCATTGCGTTCAAAGGGGTTGGCACCTCCCCATTTTCCTCTACTCATTAAAGGCTTCATATACAGTATCCAGTTTTCATTTGATCGCCCTCGATATTCCTGAAACAAAAGGTTATTTTCAAAAAAGGTATTTGCTTTGGCCTCATTATCCCAGACTTGCAGCAGGGCATATACACCCCAATCAGGTAAAGGGTTAAACCGGTCTTTTCCACTCCCCAAAAGTCTGTAAAATTGTTGTCCGGAGATCTGTTGCAGTCTCTTATGCGCAAACTGCATCATTCCAAATGCCCAAAGCCTGGAAAAGAAAGCATCAAATCGGAAAAAGCTAAGTGTGGTGATTTGCTGACTCATCCCTGTAACAATTCCGAAAGCAAGGAACGTGTGCTGTTAGAATTCCAATCAGCCGCCCCGGTCTTTTCAATAACAATTTCTCCCTTTTTGGACAGGATATAGGTAGTAGGTATACTGGCGTTTTGCAATAGATTTGGGGGTGCATTCAACTCAAAATAAACGGGGAAGTCGTACCCCTGTTTTTCAAGATATGTAATTACCTTTTCACTGTCGTCTTGCGCCACAAAAAGAAAAACAACTTCATCCTTATAATCCTTGTACAATGAATTTAAGCCTGGCATCTCGGCTACGCACGGGGGGCACCAGGTCGCCCAAAAATTGATCACTACCACTTTACCCCGTACAGATTCCATGGCCAGTTGGTTTCCGGCTACATCTTTCAGATACCAATCAAAATCGCGTAACACCGTTCGCTCTTCAACAGATGTTGATTGGGGAGCAAATGACAATAACCTGGTAAGCTGCACCCTGAGGTGAAATCCTACCGGAGTGAATACGATCATTGCTATGATCAAAATCCAAATGACATCCTTAATCTGGCTCCGGCCAACTCGTAATCGTTTCATTCTTCCAATAAGTCGTCCAGTAGTTCCTGTACCTTACGGGTATTCCAATCTGTTATTCCTTCCTTTTTCACAACAATAAATCCTTGTTTATCGATCAAATATGAAAACGGAGGTTTAGGTATTGTTATGGGCGCTTTATCCCCTATGATCAAATAGGTAACGGGGAAGGTGAAGTTATGCTCGGCCATAAACGCCTCCACCGGTGGGCGGTCTTCATCGGTAATGATATAGAAGTCCATTTTGCCTTTATAGCTATCATAAAGGGACTGTATACTCTGCAATTCCGCCTCTGAAGGTAATCTCCAGGATGCCCAGAAATTAATGAACACTACTTTGCCTTTGGATTTTTGAAAACTGAAAAACTCCCAGTTTTCGTCTTTCAGCCTCCAATCGTAATCGGGTAATTGTTTTCGGACTGACTTTTCAATCACCGGAGGAGAAAAGGAAAACAATCGATTTAGGAAGATTTTGCCATAGTGGCCCAATGGGGTTACGAAAAAGGATAGTATAAATACTATAAGGAGAACATTTAAAATGGTCTTCTTCCTTGTCATATTCGATTGATTTTAACTAAAAAACTCCTGATTTCTCAGGAGTTTTAAAACGTTTCTTCAAGGCTTACGCATTTTCTTTCTTAATGACATTCAATGCCGATCCTTCTTTGAACCAACCGATCTGAGCATCATTATAACTGTGATTTGCCTGAATTACATGCTTACCACCGTCAGCATGCACTATCTCTATTGTTAATGGCTTTCCTGGTGCAAATTCGGCGATGTCCAGGAAGTTAAACGTATCATCCTCCTTTATTACATCGTAGTCATTTTCATTTGCAAAGGTAAGCGCCAGCATTCCTTGCTTTTTTAAGTTGGTCTCATGGATCCTGGCAAAAGACTTTACCAAAACCGCTGCAACACCTAAATGACGTGGTTGCATCGCCGCATGTTCCCTGGAAGAACCTTCACCATAGTTGTGATCCCCAACTACAATCGTTTTAATGCCTTTCTCTTTATAGGCACGTTGTGTATCAGGAACAGCACCATATTCTCCGGTGAGTTGGTTTTTGATAAAATTTGTTTTCTGGTTATACGCATTAACAGCACCTATCAATGTATTGTTCGCTATGTTGTCCAAATGTCCCCTGTAGCGTAGCCAGGGCCCAGCCATTGAAATATGGTCTGTGGTACACTTTCCGAAGGCCTTGATAAGCAGTTTCATTCCTTGAAGACTCTCTGGTGCTATCGGGATAAAAGGTGCCAACAACTGAAGGCGTTGGGAATCAGGGGCTACAACCACTTCCACATCACTACCATCTGCCATAGGCGCTACATATCCGGCATCCTCAACTGCAAACCCTTCCGGGGGCAACTCATATCCTCTTGGTTCATCCAGCATTACCTCTTCTCCATCTTCATTCACAAGAGTATCTGTTACCGGGTTGAAGTCCAATCGCCCGGCAATGGCAATGGCCGTAACAAGTTCCGGCGAACCTACAAAAGCCAGTGTATTGGGGTTACCATCCGCACGTTTGGCAAAATTCCGGTTAAAGGAATGCACTATGGTATTTCGTGGCCCATCGGCTGCCTTATCTCCATAACGATCCCACATCCCGATACAGGGGCCACAAGCATTGGCAAAAACTGTGGCACCAATATTATTGAAGGTATCGATAAAACCGTCCCGCTCAATAGTGTATCGTACTTGTTCAGAGCCGGGGGTAATCGTAAATTTGGATTTTGTTCTAAGGTTTTTGTCCGCTACCTGTTGTGCCAATGAAGCTGCCCTGGAAATATCTTCATAGGAAGAATTGGTACAGGATCCTATTAACCCCACCTCTACATTTAATGGCCAATCATTGGTTTTAGCCGCTTCACTCATTTCAGAAATCGGAGTTGCCAAGTCTGGTGTAAAGGGACCATTTAAATGTGGTTCCAGGGTATTTAAATCAATCTCGATCAACTGATCAAAGTACTTTTCCGGATCTTCATAGACTTCAGGATCTGCGGTGAGATGTTCTTTAACCGCTAAAGCGGCATCGGCTACATCTTCTCGATCCGTTCCGCGCAGATAGCGATCCATAGACTCGTCGTAACCAAAGGTAGAAGTTGTAGCGCCTACTTCGGCCCCCATATTACAGATTGTTCCCTTACCGGTGCATGACATTGCTATTGCTCCCTCTCCGAAATATTCAATAATGGCACCAGTTCCTCCTTTAACGGTAAGAATGTCTGCGACCTTTAAGATTACATCTTTTGGGGCAGTCCAGCCGGAAAGCTTGCCTTTGAGCCGGACCCCGATCAATTTAGGGAATTTCAATTCCCACGGCATTCCCGCCATTACATCCACTGCATCTGCGCCTCCTACACCAATGGCTACCATTCCCAAGCCTCCCGCGTTCACCGTATGAGAATCGGTTCCTATCATCATACCCCCGGGAAAAGCATAATTCTCCAACACCACCTGGTGAATAATCCCAGCTCCAGGTTTCCAAAAGCCTATGCCATACTTGTTAGAGACTGATTCTAAAAAATCAAAAACCTCATTACTCGTTTCATTCGCACGTTTTAAATCTGCCTCAGCCCCAACCTTTGCCTGAATCAAATGGTCGCAATGCACAGTAGTAGGCACCGCAACTTTTGCCTTCCCGGCATGCATAAACTGCAATAATGCCATTTGGGCGGTTGCATCCTGACACGCTACTCTGTCCGGGGCAAAATCCACATAATCTTTACCCCTTTCAAAGGTTGTAGTGGGTACTCCTTCCCAGAGATGGGAGTATAAGATTTTCTCAGATAAGGTAAGCGGTCTACCAACGAGCGATCGCGCGGCATCTACTCGTTCTCCCATTTGCGAATACACCGCTTTTATCATATCAATATCAAAGGCCATATTGAAAAATATTTAAGGATTTTGGAATTTTCGTAAAAATACGAAACCCACAGGTATTATTCTGCATGAAACATTGCGAAAAAGTCAGTGTTAGCGCAATATTACTTCATTAACTCGGCGATCAGATGGTCTTCAGAAATTCCTTCTGCTTCCGCCTTATAGTTTTTAAGGATCCGGTGCCTTAGAATACCGGGAGCCACTGCTTTAATATCTTCTATATCCGGAGCAAACTTACCATGTACTACCGCATGTGCTTTGGCGGCTAGCACCAAATTTTGAGAAGCTCTCGGCCCTGCTCCCCAATCGACATAGTTTTTGATGAAATCGGGTGCGGTCTCCTGATCCGGTCGGGTTTTATTCACTAATCGGACGGTATAGTCCACAACGTTGTCCGCAATGGGTACCCTCCGGATCAACTGTTGCACCTCCCTGATAGCATCTGCACTGAACAAGGTGTTTAGAATAACAGACTCGTCTGAAGTAGTTGCTTTTACAACTTGTATTTCCTCTTCCACACTAGGATATCCCAGTTTGATAGCGAACATGAACCGGTCCAATTGCGCTTCAGGCAAAGGATATGTACCTTCCTGTTCTATTGGGTTTTGCGTTGCGAGGACAAAGTAAGGCAACTCCAATTTGTACTGGTGTCCTGCTACGGTTACCGCCCGCTCCTGCATGGCTTCCAATAGGGCTGCCTGTGTTTTGGGTGGCGTACGGTTTATCTCATCTGCAAGAATGATGTTGGCAAAGACAGGGCCTTTTATAAACTTAAAATTACGGTCTTTATCCAACACTTCACTGCCGAGGATATCACTAGGCATTAGGTCCGGGGTAAATTGAATTCGTTTAAAGTCTAATCCCAAGGTTTGCGCAATCGTATTGACCATTAAGGTCTTGGCCAGTCCCGGAACACCTATAAGCAGTGAATGGCCGCCGGTGTAAATTGATAACAAAATTTGTTCAACTACCTCCTCTTGCCCTATGATGACCTTAGCAATCTCTTTTTTAAGCGCATGATGTTTCTGGACAAGGTCCTGAACCGCTTTTACGTCAGACATCTTTTACTGTTTTAGCCAGTTGTTGGCAAAGGTACAGCTCTTGTTCTCATCATCTACGTGAATATAGGTATCCTGTATTTTCTCTGCCATCCACTTTTTTACTGCCTTGTACTGCTTGTCCCTTAGTGCTAGCTCTTGGATCTTAATATAGTCGCGGGCAAAGTCTGCCTTGTGCTCATCATATCGGTTGGTAATTTGCATAATCTTGAACTTGGGAGGCCCTCCCCTTGGGTCTTCCTCCCGGATTGGCATGGAAATCTCCCCGTCTTTGAGGTTCCTAACCTGGTTGTAGAGTGAAGGGTCCATTTTAGTCAGTTCAAACTTAGAATCAAAATTAATGGGGTTTCTGAGCAATCCACCATCAAACTTTGTTTCTTTTTCATCGGAAAAGTTTAAGGCGGCTTCGGAAAAGGTATATTTTTCATCCAATATTTGTTGCCGAATAGTATCGAGCTCTTTGGAAGCTTCCTCCAACGCACTATCTGCAATCTCAGGAATAAGCAAAATATGCCTAAGATCTAATTCCTGCCCTCTTATTTTCTCTATTTTAATGATGTGATAGCCGTAGGGCGATTCAAACGGTTCGGATATTTCCCCTTCGCGAAGGCTAAAAGCTACATCTTTAAACTCCTTAACAAATGGTGTTTCCCGAGTCATACTGTAAAATCCGCCATTGGGCCTCGAAGCGTCATCACGGGTATAGAGAATAGCCTTGACCTTAAAGTTAGCATCATTTTCCTCAACATCCTGCTTTATGGTGTTTAATCGATCAATAACTTTTTGCTTCTCTGCTTCCGAAGGCTCAGGTTGTTTCACTATTTGTGAAATTTCGAGCTCCGCACCGAAAACAGGCCGTTCCGCTTCAGGTATACTGTAAAAAAACTGCCGTACTTCTTCGGGAGTCACTTCGATATCTTCAACGATATTGGCCTGCATCTTTTCTGAAAGCATGCGTAGCTTATTGATCTCATATAACTCTGCCTTGAAGGCTTCCAAATCTGGTTTTTTATAGTACTTCAACATTTTTTCCGCACTACCGATTTGGGCGATTAACTGCTGTATTTGCCTATCCGAAGTACTATTTACCTGTTCATCGGATACTAAAAGACTATCCTGAACCGCCTGATGTGCATATAGTCGGTCTTCCATTAATTTTCCCAGTAGTTGACAATGGGTGATATCTTCGGTAGACGCGCCCTGACTCTTCAAATCGATTAAGGTCTTCTCAATGTCCGAATCCAGGATGACATAATCCCCTACTACGGAGGCAATACCATCTAACTTGAGCATTTTTCTTTCGATTGTAGAATCCAAAACCGCCACATCCGCTTGGGCGAACATTCCAGTGCATGCCATAATACATACAAGGACCGATAAACTATTCTTCAGGTGCATATACTTCAAATTCATTTTTTTGTATGGCTTCATCTATAATATCTGTTTCCAACCTATTAATCTGTCGTAGTCTTCGTCTGTTCAAAATTATCTGCTTGATCTTAGGTTCAATGAAGGATAAAGGTGCCACATCATTCACTTCCAAAACATTCGTTACCTTGCCCAAATATACCCCCAAGCTGTCCTGCAATTCAAAAAATTGTGATTTCTTTAAGTAGGTCTCCTGATTGGAAAAATCTAGCGGTGGGATCTCTTGCATTACACGAGAGGCATTCACCCAAATAGAATCGTTAAAATGTAGTTTTTTAAACTGTACGGCAATGGAATCCAGAAAAACCTTGTCTTGTGGGGTAAAGGACTTGAATTTTGCCTCCACTTCTGCCTGGTTTAAGAAGGGCTGAGGCAAAACAACAAAACGCAATTGTACCAATTTCTCGTCCAATTTAAAATTATCTTTTTGGTCTTCATAAAACTGTTGTAGTTGCTGCCTGCTCACCGTGGTGTCCAGGGATTGTAGCACTAAAAGTTCCAAATAGGCCTTGGTATATAAATCAGTCTTGTAGTCCTCAACCAATCTGTTAAACTCTGCCAGTTTCTCTTCGGGAAGATTAATTTTAGATTTGGACAGTAATAACTGTTTGGACGCCCATCTGTTAATGTAATTCACCACAAATGCAGCACTATCTCCCGGAGTCATATTCTCCGCGATAAAAGGCGAAACATCTTCCTGATAAAGATAGCTCTCACCGACCCGAGCTAAAGCTACTTTATCCTCGTTTCCGTTAAAAAACGCATCACATGAAGCCAACAAGGCTGCTACTAATAAGCACCCTCCTTTAACAATGTTGTTCTTTTGCAAAAACATTGCGCAAAAATAACAATTCCTTAAAGGGCTACAAGTCGCACTTGGCGCATTAACAGATTTTTAGTGTACGCTGTAAATCAATATCTTAGTAAAAACTGTACAAAACCAGCTGAAATGAAATACACTACCGAAATTGTCGTAGATCTCCCACGTGATACTTTTATAGAAAAATTGGACAATCCGGATAATATGAAACACTGGATGCGAGGCCTGTTAAGTTATGAGGCAATCTCCGGAGAACCCGGTCAGGAAGGTGCCCGAATGAATATGAGGTTTAAGATGGGAAAACGGGAAATGGAAATGGTAGAAACCATCATTAAAAGGAATATGCCGGAAGAACTGCACACCACTTACGATACCAAAGGCGTCCATAACATTCAAAAGAACCACTTTAAAGAAGAGGATGGAAAAACACGTTGGATCTCGGAAAGTGAATTCCAATTTGAGGGATTCGGTATGAAGATAATGGCCTTCTTAATGCCAGGGGCGTTTAAAAAACAATCTCGAAAATATGCCGAGGATTTTAAGAACTTTGCGGAAAAAGGAATTTCCGTTGCAGAAACCAACTAGAACTACTATGAAAGCATCACTACTCGACAGAAAAATTAAACTTATTTGGGATTTTAAAGGCCCTGCGGCACAGAAAACTGCGGAGCACTATGCCAAGCACCTTCAAGAGTATATCTTCAATGAAGAATTGAAATATGATCTGGTGGGACATCAAAAGATAACCGATTTTCACAGTTTGGCGTTTTTGGTAGTCGCCGAGTTCGAGCTCCCACAGGTTAGAGACGATCTTAAGCCACAACGCGGTGAGGTGTATTTGGAGGATTCCTAAGAATAACAACACATGGTAAAACGATCTTGTATTTTCTTTTTAGCGGTCATAGGTCTTTCTTGTTCCAATGCGCCTAAGGCAACACATGCTCTTGAAGCCGCCCTGGCGTCCAAAGATACCGTCATAAGGCTGGTCCTGGATCATCCTGATTCTTATGAGCTCCAAATCCGATACACTCAAATAGATCGATTTACCGATAGCATTCGGTTTACAGATTTTGATTTTCAGGTAGATAGTGATCGCTATTTCTACCCTGCAAGTACTGTTAAATTTCCAGCGGCTGTTGCCACTTTGGAAAAGTTGAATACGCTTGATACGTTGAACAGGAAAACCAGGTTCTATGTTGAGGGAGATTCTGTTGAGACCAGCTTCGAGCAAGCCATCCTCGAGATTTTTGCGGTAAGTGATAATGCCGCCAACAACCGCATGATCGAATTCTTAGGATTTGATGAACTTAATGAAAGGATGCGGGCAAAAGGGGTTGCCCCAATACGGATTTCGCACAGACTGTCTACATCCGATGCTGACGATGTGACCACAAAACCCTTGATACTCTACAAAAATGACAGTAGTACGGTATTGTCACATCCTATTATTTCCGGCCCTCCACAACCCTTACCGTTTAAGGGTGTGAAAAAAGGAAAAGGCTTTTACGCCAATGATTCCCTGTATCAGGAACCTTTTGACTTTGGACTAAAAAATTACTATTCCATAACCGCACAACACGCGTTGCTAAAACGCATTATTTTTCCGGAGGAATTTCCGGAAAACGAGCAATTTCTTTTATCTGAGGAACAGCATGAGTTTTTGCTAGCGGCTATGGCCACGCTACCCCATGAGGCCGATTATGACAGGGAGGAGTATTATGATAGCTACGGTAAGTTTTTTATTTATGGAGATTCGGAAGCTCCTATTCCGGAGTATGTCAAGATTTACAATAAGGTAGGCTATGCCTATGGCACCTTAACCGATTGCGCTTATATTAAGGATAGTCAAAATAATGTTGAATTTTTACTTACGGCTACTATATTGGTGAATGCCGATGAGATTTTTAATGATGATCATTATGAGTATGACCAAATCGGAATTCCTTTTTTAGCACAATTAGGTCGTGAGATTTATGAATATGAACTGAAAAGAAAGTCATGAATGGATTACGTTTTGACCAATTCACTAAAAAGATCTACATCAATGCCTCGGTGAGCGAACTGTATCGGTATTGGGCGACTTCAAAAGGCATTACTTCGTGGTTTTTACGAAAGGCGGTCTACCAGGATACCAAAGGTGTGGTGCGCCAACCAAACGATCTGGTTCGAGCAGGAGACACCTATACCTGGGAATGGCACAATTGGGAGGGTCGGGAAAAGGGGGAAGTGCTTCAGACCAATGGCCGCGATTTTTTGGAAATCAGCTTTACCAACAGTAAGGTTGCTGTTAGCCTGGAAGCTGCCGGGAAAGCTACATTGCTAACGCTGAAACAGCACAACATTCCTACGGATGAGGAAAGTAAACTCAATATCCATCATGGCTGTAGCAATGGATGGACTTTTTGGTTAGCTAATCTTAAGGCCTATGTGGAGCATGGTATACTGCTCAACGAAACTGAATTTGATCTTACCACTATTCCGCTGGCAGGGTATGAATTTGTAAATATGTAAAAACACCGCTAGTTAGCGGTGTTTTTCGTCCCTCTACATAACTCAACAAACACTTAGTTTTCTTGGTGTACTTGTCCTGAACCACCGTTTAAAAACGCAACCACTGTGTTCAGCACCAGTGCCCTTGAGTGCATTCCCATTTTATTTTGGCATAACTACATCTTCAATGATGTGGATTACGCCATTGGAAGCCATTACATCTGTTTTGGATATCTTGCTGTAGTTACCATTAGCATCTTGTAAATAAATGCCGCCATCTTTACTTACTGCAGTGATTTTACCTCCATTTAATGTGGTGAGTTCTGCTTTACCGTTGCCATTCTCCAAAGCAGCAGCTACATCGGTAGCAGCTATTTTGCCAGATACTACATGATAGGTCAATATGGCGGCCAATTTCTCTTTATTTGCAGGCTCCAACAACGCATTCAAGGTATTGGAATCAATTTTGGCAAAGCCGGCATTAACAGGAGCAAATACAGTGAAAGGACCATCTCCTTTAAGAGCATCTACCAAATCTGCCGCTTTAAGGGCAGTTACCAAAGTGGAAAAATCTTCAACGGAAACTGCAATATCTACAATATCCTGGCCTTTTTGGGCTTGCGACCTTTGCGTAATAGCAATCAAGGCAATGGTTGAAAGGATAAAAATTAATTTTTTCATTTTTTCTGTTTAATTGTTAAAAGTTTATTTCTAATCTATTTGCGCGCTTCTGTTCGTAAATACACTGTGATTATCGCAGCGGATGAGCGAAATCCAATTTTATCATATCTTTAACACCACCTATGTCCCACCATCAAGAAGACGTTGCCGTTATCAACCGCATCAAGAACAAAGAAAAAGATGCGTTGTACATGTTATACGATAAGTATTCCGGCGCGCTTTTCGGGATAATTTTAAGGATTTGCCGCAATCAGGCGCTTGCGGAGGATTTATTGCAGGAGACGTTTATAAAGATTTGGGAGAATATACAGGGATATGATAGTGATAAGGGCCGATTCTACACCTGGGCTTACCGAATTGCGAAAAACACTACGTTAAATGCGCTAAGAAAATCGGACAAGCTCATCCAAACCGAGGATTTGGGTGTACTTAAGGATGAAAGCGCAACTGGAACAACCGAAATAGATCTAAACACACTCAACGGCGCAATTAAAAAATTGGAACCACATCATCAAGAGGCTTTATCCCTTGTGTATTTTAGAGGATATACCCATAGGGAAGCCAATGAAGAAATGGGAGTTCCTTTGGGCACCTTCAAGAGTTATATACGGCAAGCGTTACAGTTGTTACGCGAAAGCTATAAAAGTGATTTTTTGTTGATCTGGTGGTTATTTGAAATTGTTGTATGATGGATAGGAAGGATATAGTGGAGCAAGGGTTACTAGAGAAATATCTTCTGGATGAACTCTCTTCTGAAGAAGCGAAAGCGATAGAAATAGCCCTTGCCAATGATAAAGAATTAAGACAGCAGTTCCAGCTTCTGGAGGCCGACTTTGAAAAAATGGCTTTCGAAAACGCCATAGCGCCACCAGCTTCAATAAAATCAGCACTAAAAGCGCGTCTGGAACCTACTAAGGTACGATCCTTGCCTGCGAGTTGGCTATGGCTGGCGGCCAGCTTTGCAACCTTATTTCTACTGAGTAGCCTTTGGATGTATACAAAATGGCAATCCGCGCAGGACCAATTGGATTTTATACAAAATCAATCCACCGTACTACAAGATCGTTTAGAAGTACTGGAAGAAAACTATAAACGCACCAATAGCAGGTTGCAAATCATTAATAACCCCGGTACCATCCCTTATGTACTAAACGGTAATGACATAACCCCCAACTCCAGGGCAGTGGCTTATGTAAACCATTCCAATCGCCTTGTAATTGTTAACCCCAAAGGACTCCAGCCCTTACCGGACGATCAAACGTATCAGATGTGGAGCGATGTGGAAGGCGAAATGATCAATATGGGATTATTGCCTACCGACAAGGACCTGGTTACCTTAAAATACATTGATCATGCGGAATCTCTCAATATTACTATTGAACCCGCTGGAGGTAACGATCACCCGACAGTAGAGCGGTTGATTTCTGCCGTGACCTTGTTATAAGCTCGCTTAGGAGACCATAATAAAGTCTGCCGTTACCATTTCGTTTGAAAGCAGGACCTCATCCAGGTCGATCCCTTCGATGGGTTTTATGATTTGCAATTCAGGGTCCCATTCAATCCTGCGTCCTAATTTCCACGAAAGGCCCGCCATATGAGCAGCTATGGCTTCTTCAAATCCTTCTTTTATCCCACAGCTTACCGTACCGCCATTGGCAATGACACTTAGCCATTCCCGCATATGCAGGAAAGTGGCATCCACTCGCTTTCCATCAATGTAGGTCCACATCAAGCCCTTATCTGCAAAATACTGCGAAGTAGCAGATGATACGGCGTCAGGTGAATTTGATGCAGGATCGTATTGATATATTGGCACTCTTGGGTTCATTTTTTCGCTCTCAAGCATTTCCATATATCGCGTTGAGCCGCCATCGGGCCATATGGTCAACCTATTCCCCAATTCCATGGTGGCGTCATGCCCCATCAAAATCGTAGGCCTGCTAAATCCATTACCAAGGGTAGCGCTGTAACAAAATGTCATTCCGCGTTCTTTTCCAGGTTGCTGACTACTGCCTGTGTTAAAATTTGGAAATTCCATATTTACCTGTAATACATCGGGGACATTTCTTCCGTCGTTATGTGTGTACACCCCTCCTGAAGCCATTACCGATTCCGGAATCCCCATATTGAGCACGCAGTTCAACCGATCATAATCGTGTGTCAATAAATCTCCCGAAAGCCCTGATCCGTAAGCCCACCATTTACGCCATCTGAAAAAATGGTTCTTATTGAACGGAATTTCAGGAGCAGTTCCCAAAAACTGCGCCCAATCAATAGTTTGTTCATTAGCCTTTTCATGTATTTCGTAATTCCAGGCCCCATTGTCGCTATTTCTGTTGGTATTCGTCTGAATAAGTGAAACGTGCCCTAAGGTACCCTTATCTACAATGTCTTTTGCCGTTCTAAAACTAAGTGTTTGACGGTGTTGGTGACCTACAGCTAAAACAGCCTTCGATTTATGGGCTGCATCACGTAAATGATACGTTTCTGCAATAGTATGTGTCATTGGCTTCTCTATATACACATGAATGTTGTTGTTGAGTGCCTCAATAGCCATTGGGGCGTGCCAATGATCCGGGGTAGCAATTATAATAGCGTCGATATCGCCGCTATGGATCATTTCTTTGTACGTAGCATATCGCTTGATCTTGTTCTCTGAAGTAGAAAACGAATTCAATGCCTTTTCTGCCCTAACATCAAAAATATCGCAAACGCCTGCCAGTTGTACATTGAGCTTTTCCTGTTTCAGGAAGTCTTCCAGCCCTTTGTTATTTGGATTTTCCTGGACCTCTAGCTCCATATCTGCAATCCACTCTTTAGTTGCAAATCCCAACGAACGACAAAGCTGTTCCCCCCGGATACCAAAACCTATTATACCTATCCGTATAGGGTCCCCTGAAATACCAGGGACCGCTGTCGGCAATGAAGGCGTAATATTGAGCTGTTCCAGTATTGCAGTGCGCTCTTTTCGCTTTCCGACAGTAGAAGCCGCTCCAGCCCACCATACAGCTCCCAAAATGGGCAAGCCCCCTAATCCTTTTAATAAATCTCTTCTTGTCCATTTCATGATACATCCGTTTTTGCAAGTTTTTGTTTTCTAAAAGCGCCCAGGCCAAACCTTTGCCCGGTGGGTATATAATACACCACCAATAGTGCTACAAGCTCAATCAAATTTTTGTTGACAAACCAATAATTTCCTTCTACATTCAATTGGGTTAGCCCCGGAAAAGGAGGGTGCGATAAATAATACATCGCTAATAAACCAACCCCCACTATAGCGCCGATCCGTTCAAAAACGCCCAAAATAAGTGTTATCCCAACGATAACCAGTGCAGCCATATTTAAGGTATCTACCCAAGCGATACTACTATCATTCGCCAAAGCCGTAAAAACCGACTTTAAAGGTCCTTGTGCCGATGCAAGGTATCCATAGGACGTCCAATCCGGGTTGTACATTTTTAGGATGCCTTCATACAAAAAATGCCACCCGATCAGAACGCGAAGAAGGGTGACAACAACAGTTACTTTGTTTTGATTTTGATTCATTGAAAATCGTTTACGGAAACTTGAAGATTACGATAGGTCATCGAGATCAGGTAAACGTCAGCTAACCCCAAAGCCCAAGGTTAAAGATAGGTCACAAAAGGACATTTAAAAATGATTATTGTTAGAAAGTAGGGTTTCTTACCCAAGCGGTCTGTGTCAATTGCCCACCAGATCGGTTGATTCAGGTAGTAGAGAAGGCGTGCCATAAAGATCAAAATCTGAGGCTTCGGTGATGGTGATTTGCGCAAAATCCCCAATTTTGAGGTAATATTTTGTAGTATCTACTAATACCTCATTGTCAACGTCCGGGGAATCAAATTCTGTACGGCCAACAAAGTAATTCCCTTCTTTACGGTCAATAATACATTGGAAGGTTTTCCCTATTTTTTCCTGGTTTAGCTCCCAGGATATCTGCGCCTGGATTTCCATGATCTCGTTAGCGCGCTGCTGCTTCACTTCTTCCGGGATATCGTCCACTAAGGAGTAGGCATGGGTGTTTTCTTCATGGCTATAGGTAAAGCATCCTAGTCGCTCAAAACGCATCGCCCTAACCCATTCCTTTAGGGTTTTAAAATCCTCCTCTGTTTCTCCGGGATACCCAACAATGAGTGTGGTCCGAATGGCCATTTCCGGAACGGCTTTTCTAAAATCCTGAAGTAATCGGGTCGTTTTTGTCTTGGTCGTACCCCTGCGCATGCTTTTTAAAATAGGATCCGCAATGTGTTGTAAAGGAATGTCAATATAATTACAAATTTTAGGCTCGGTTCGCATTACAGTTAACACATCCATGGGAAAGCCCGTAGGAAAGGCATAGTGTAAACGGATCCATTCGATGCCTTCTATCTTCGCCAATTCACGTAACAAATCGGCCAGATTGCGTTTTTTGTACAGGTCCAAACCATAATAGGTCAAATCCTGGGCAATTAGGATCAGCTCTTTTACCCCATTTGCTGCCAAACCGCTAGCTTCTACAACTAAATCTTCAATGGGTTTACTCCTGTGCTTACCCCGCATTAGTGGGATAGCACAAAACGAGCAGGGTCTGTCACAGCCTTCTGCAATTTTAAGGTAAGCATAATTCTTTGGGGTAGTCGTTAAACGCTCGCCCAACAGTTCGTGCTTGTAATCTGCCCCTAGTGCTTTTAGCAGGTTAGGAAGATCACTGGTACCAAAATACTGATCTACATTGGGTATTTCCTGCTCCAGATCCGGTTTGTAGCGCTCGCTTAAACAGCCGGTGACAAATACTTTGTCTACTTCTCCCGCTTCTTTCTTTTGTACATATTCCAGAATCGTATTGACACTTTCTTCTTTTGCATTGGCAATAAATCCGCAAGTGTTAATGACCACTACATTCCCATCTTCTTCATGCACCACCTCCTTGTTGCTGGCCCGTAATTGTCCCATCAACACCTCGGAGTCGTAAACATTCTTACTGCACCCCAGGGTGACCACATTGATCCTATTCTTTTTTAACGACTTCGTGCGCATACCTCCGTTAAAATGGAGGGCAAAAATACGAAAGTCCTGGCGTTAGTCTTGGTACCCTTCAGGAATTTTTCTTGCCTTGGTCAAACTTTCAAAGGCCGCACCCAATTCATATAGTTTTCCCTCCTGAAACTGTTTGGCTATAAAGGTGAGATTCACCGGTTCCCCACTTTCCCGATAGCCCATAGGTAGGGTTAACGCAGGATATTCCGCCACCGCGGCCACTCCTGCATCGTAATTATTAATAGAAATCACCGCGTCCAACTGGTGCTTTGCCATTGGGGTATTAAAATAGGCTCTCCCGTTGGCTTTCAAACGCTTTTTTATTTCCAGCAATCCTTCAGCCGAGGTAGTATCTGCAAGGATACCGTCAAAACGGGCTTGCCCATACGGAATTCGCACCAGGCTATCCTGTAGATTGAAATTCGCCACATCTTCCACAGTTTGCATACCAATGACGTTCTTATTTTTGGGTTGTGTGGAAAGGTATGCGGGCAGATCGTTTTTCATATCAATATTTAAAACAGACAAAAAACCGTCAAACGCCACTTCCGGTGGTTCAAAGGTAATGATCATAGCTCCGGCTTCCCGCAGGCGTTCTACCGTAGTGCGATATAAAGAATCGTTTTCCATGTAGTTTTTCAAGGCCCCCAAACGCTTTCCTTTTAATGTGGCATTTTTTGCCCTATACCAATCCGGTTCCCAATCGGCCTGCACCGATTTACCATCGTTGTCATCATATCCACGCATGGCATCCAAAAGGATCCCGTTATCTATGACATTTTTGGTCATAGGGCCCGGGGTATCCAACGTACTGGAAATAGGAACAATACCCGTTCGGCTTAGCAACCCTATGGTAGGTTTCATCCCAACGACGGAGTTTTGTCCGGAGGGCGACAAAATAGATCCTGAGGTTTCCGTGCCTACAGCAGCAATAGCATAATTTGCGGCGATGGAAGTACCGCTCCCCGCGCTGGAACCACCGGTATCAAAGACACGTCTTCCGTAAGGATTGAGGGTCTGGCCGCCAACTGCACTTTGCCCATTAGGACAATCACAGATGAAGTTTGCCCATTCACTCAGATTCACTTTGCCTAAAATCAATGCTCCTTTCGCTCTCAGGCGTTCCACTATAAAAGCATCATCCGTCTCGTTGGCACCTAAAGCAATAGCCCCAGCCGTGGTTTTCATTGCTTCTGTGCCAATATTGTCCTTTAACAAAATGGGCATGCCATAAATAGGATGATGCCCGATGGCGTCGGCATCCCGATTTCTTGCCTGTTCCAAGATGTCGGGATTTAAGGCAATAACGGTATTCAGCGTAGTGGAGTTGGGTAATTCATACTTGTATATCCGGGTTAGATAAAATAGTACCAGTTCTTCATACGTGAACTTTCCCTCGGAAATATGTTTTTGAATTGTAGGAATATCTTGTTCCAACACCAAGGGTTTCATCATTTCGTAGCGAGCACCGGGAAACAGGGACACCTCTGCATAAAGTGGTAAAAACACCTCATTCTTATCCAGTACTTTGCTCTGGATAAACTTGTAACGCATACGTTCCTTTTCATGATCCGCATTTGCCGCGACCTCGGCAGAGTCATTGTAGGGCGTCCATAGCACTATTTCCTCATTGTTTTCTTCAGTGGCGGTTGACGTTTCTCCTTGTTTACAAGCTGCCAGCCCAAGCAAAATCATACCTCCTAGAATCGTTTTTTTCATAATTGTAGCTATTATCTTTTTTAAGGAGCATTTGAGTTTAAAGTAATAGTTCTTTTAAGATTTCTCAACCGTAAGCTCCTTCAAAATGACGGTTATTTTTTATTCTCCGAAATTAGTTTTTCCCATTTTTTAATATTCTTTTCGTTCATGCGTACAAACTCGTCCTTTTCCAATTCTAATGCGATCGCAAGGGATTTTTGCGCAGATGCAATGGCCGCGAAGTAGTTGCCCATATTGGCTTCTATTAAACTTTTTACCCTGTGAAAATAATAGGTATCTCCTCCCAATTCCAGGGCTTTGTTTACATACCCCAAGGCCCGTTCCAGGTCTTTTTGCTGTTCCTGAAGGTAACGGGCCGCTTCATAGTAGGTCTGTGGCGTTGGGTTCTCCTTAAGTTGAAGGGTAATTTCCGCTTCCATCTGTGCCTCCGTATCTACCCGAAAAGGGATCGTAACCTTAGTGGAGGCCCATATCAAATTCAGGTTCGCTGAGTTGTGGGTGATACTGTCAAAAGCCATTAAAAAGTTTTCCTGATGATACAGAAGCACTTGCGGGATCACAGTAATCCGAAAAAGATCTTCAGCAGGGTCATAGTTTTTTCGACCATCGCCCCAATGGGTGGTGTTGGTATGAAAGACGATCTCCCATTCGTTTTTTTCCGGGAAAGCATAGAGAGCATAGGTGCCTTTTGGCAAAGTATTTCCCAGTACCTGCATATCCGTATCTACCGAAATTTTGGTGCTCTCATTGGCTCCTACCCGCCAAATACGGCCATACGGCACCAGGCCTTTTTGCCCATCGACTTGCGGTCCAAACACATGTCTCCTTTTGACGGCCGGACGTGAGTATTCCACACTAATTTTGGAGAGGCCTACCTGCTGTTCCATGACAGCAAAAGGACTGGCTTTAGGGTGTTGGATTTGTGAAACAACAGGTACCCCAAATAAAAGGATAATACCATAGCGCACGAATAGCTTGTATTTTGGCAATAAATACATTGTAAGGTATCGGTTACTTAAAATAGATATCGGTTTGCATACTAATGTATGAATCCGGCAGTTGTATTCCTACAATTACCATAAATTTACGGTCAAGACAATGAAGAGATCCGGTTTGTTTTCTCGTTATTTACCAAAGTTTTTTTCCTGTAGTTTGTTAAAACTATTACCCGGAGTATTGGTGTGTTGTTTTACCTCGAACACCATCGCCCAGGTGGTACCTCCCCTTGAGGCACCGGACAGTATCAAAACCAATGCGCTACATAAGGCGTATAACTCCAGATATGAAGGTTTCAACAGGGCATTGCGAAGTGACCATCGCGGAAGTACACGAAAATATTTGGAAAATGTCCATCGGAGTATTCAAGGACAGGTTTTAAGGAACATTAAAAAAGATGCCTTTATTCTGGATGAACGTTTTACTTCTTATGTAGAAGAAATAAAACGGGCTATACTAGAACGTAATCCTTCGCTAAAATCAAAAATTGGAGAGGTTCTCGTTTCCAGAAGAATCTCGCCGAATGCCCTAAGTCTCGCCGAAGGTAGTATCTTTTTAAACGCTGGATTATTCTCCCTTTTTGATAATAAAGCCCAGCTGACTGCAGTATTATGCCACGAGATGGCACATAAGGGATTGGAGCACGGTTCCAGAAACCTCTTGAAAAGTGCCCAGCTATATGCGCAAACTAAGAATTCACGATACCTGAAGTCCTTCCGGGCCACTAAGGGACGTTCCAGATCCGAAGCCGCTTTTTCCCGTTTAAAACAGCTGCTCTATAGCAAAGGTGCTCAATACAGGAAACAAGAAAAAGAAGCGGATTCCCTGGGATATCTCTACTACAAAAACCTTGGGTTACCCGCAGGTGAATATATCCGAATACTGGACTACTTGAAGGATTACGATAGCGTCACTACTATCGTCATAGATACCGCCCTCTATCGAAAACTGTTTAATTTGCCCAACCTGCCCTTTCGGGAAGAATGGATCGAAATGGAAAACTACAGTAAATATCATTACGAACACTATACAGAAAAGATCACCCGGGATTCCCTTAAAACCCATCCGGAAAATGACGAACGTATAGCCCACATGATAGCTTTGTTTGGTATCGCTTCAAAAGACACGGTAATCCAACCAGACCAGGAATTTCAAGAATTAAAAACGCTTGCCAAACAAGAAGAAATTGCCAATCTCTATTTCTTGGAGGAATATGGCCAAAGTATCTACCTTATACTACATCGTCTACAGGAGGTTGGAGGATCTGATGATCCCTACTTACACCATTGGTTGGGAAAAAATTTTCAAAAGCTATATGAGGCTAAGAAAGCCTATAGGATGAACCGCTATGTGGATCGGATTTCTCCCAATGAACAGGACCCTTCCTATCTGCTCTACTTAAACCTTATGTGGAAGTTAAAGTTAGATGATTTAAAGGCCCTAGCTGACTTTTATTCCACCTAAAACGCTGCCGCTAGTAATTGATTTGCTCGAGCCGGATCTCATCGTAATCCTGATCTTTATTGAATTCTCGGAAGAGCACATAACCCTCTTTCGCTATATAGGGAAAGATGAAATGGTCTTCCGAAGAAATTGAAATCGTCTCCTCTTTGATAGTTCCATCAATAATGGTTACGATCCCCATGATCCAATTCTTATCGGAAGTAGCCTCATCTTCCTTATAATCCTTGTAAAAGAACACAACGTCCTCTCCATCGTTGATATACTGCGAATATAAATAATCCGAAGCCTGCCATTTGGATTTGTCTTTTTCTATTTCCAGTACTTCTCCCAATCCAAAGTTCTCATCTAACTGAAACAGTACCAAATCTGTAGTCTTTACCTTGGAAACCCCAAGTAGGAGATCATAGCCTTCTTTTAGTTTCTCCGTTAAGATCGCCATGCTTCCGGTATCTGAAATGAAGTACTCCTTGGCATGCAAGCGGTACCCCTTTGCCATTTTACCATTTTTATTGATAGGAAGTTTATTGGTCATATCTTTCCATAGCAGGTATTTTTTGGATATTTCCTGTCCTTCCTCATCCAGAATTAGCTTAAAAAATCCAGCTGCTCTTTTGTAATCATAGCCGCTCCACGAATACTTGCCGATCTTTCCCAATAAATAGGTTTTTCCGTCTATGATCTTCGCCTCAAAAGTGTGGTTGTAGGTAGAGGAATTGTCTTCGATCATATAACTAAAATCTTCCCTACCTGTTTTCAGATCAATCCGCTTAAGAAACAACCGATTATTGTTGTTGCTCTTATTGTGAAACGATAATAAGAGGTAATTTTCATCGATATAAACAATGGATTTATCATGCTCAACTTTGTAAGGGTTGTAATCGTATTCCCAGATCAACTCCCGATCCAGATTGTAAAACTTAATCGCATTGTAAATCCTCGAATTATCTCTTCCCACTTTGTCTATTGGGTAGGTTATAAAACCATTCTCCGATGGTATCAAAAGATCAACAAATCGTGTTTTTCGTTGTTCCTTCCCGAGTCCTTTGGCATCTCGTTCCCCATCTATTATAGTATTATCCTTAAGATAAAAGGGGGATTCTACGGTATTCGTTTCTAAATCAATAAAACGACTGGAAACAAATATTTTGCTGTTTCCAAAGAGTCCGGTATTGGTTTTGGTTAATAACAGCTTTTGTCCCAACAACTGAGGTGCCAAAAAGCGGGGTATAACATTACGGTAACGCGTGTCCTTAAATGTCCCATTGCTTACCTCGTTTAGATTATTGTCAAGGATTACATATTCGTAACTCAACTTATCATCAACTTCGCCCAGAGAATAAATAGCGATATACCCGAAGATATCATCGTCTATTTCCCGTATAGGAGAAAAGGTCACAAGATCCCCCTGGGCCAATTGCGAAAGGCTTGAGAATTGCGCAGTACAGGGGATTGAAGTGAATAGGAAGGTGAGAAAAGTAACAGTGTAGGTTATTTTGTATTTCATTCAATTGTTTTTGGTTCCAAAAAAAGAATCTACAAACTCATACTTATTAAAAACCTGAAGATCGTCTATTCCTTCTCCTACCCCGATATATTTTACCGGGATCTGGAATTGGTCCGAAATGCCTATGACCACCCCGCCTTTGGCGGTACCATCCAATTTGGTCACAGCCAAACTGCTGACCTCGGTAGCTTTGGTAAACTGTTTTGCTTGTTCAAACGCGTTTTGTCCTGTTGAACCATCCAATACTAATAAAACATCGTGTGGGGCATCCGGTACTACCTTTTGCATTACCCGCTTTACCTTGGAAAGCTCGTTCATCAGGTTTACCTTATTGTGCAGACGGCCTGCGGTGTCTATCAAGACTACATCCGCCTGGTCCGCAACGGCAGCGTTTAAGGTATCAAAAGCTACAGAAGCAGGGTCACTACCCATTTTTTGCTTTATTATAGGCACATCTACGCGCTCCGCCCACACTTGTAATTGGTCTATCGCTGCGGCTCTAAACGTATCCCCCGCACCTAAAACCACCTTTAGTCCTTGTTTTTTAAACTGATGTGCCAGTTTGCCAATAGTTGTCGTCTTACCTACCCCATTGACACCTACCACCATCATTACATAGGGTTTGGTAACTTTTGGTAGTACAAATTCTTCTTCTTCTCCTACGTGGGTTTCGGAGAGCAGTCCTGCAATTTCCTCTCTAAGAATGGTGTTTAATTCCTCGGTCCCTAAATACTTATCCCGGGAAACGCGATCTTCAATACGTTCTATGATCTTTAGTGTGGTCTCCACTCCTACATCCGAAGTCACCAAAACCTCTTCCAAATTGTCCAGCACCTCATCATCCACTTTGGACTTCCCCACTACCGCCTTGGAAAGCTTCCCAAAGAAACTGGATTTGCTCTTTTCCAGGCCTTTATCCAGGGTTTCCTTCTTGTCTTTGGAGAATATGTTTTTAAAGAGACTCATAGCTTGTTTTGGTTACGATCCAAAGATAGGAAAGTACCTTGAGTTTTGTTAAAACAAAAAAGCCGTCCTGATACTTGGCAGGACGGCTTTTTACCTATAGTTTGTTTGGTTTATTTCTTTGCAAGCCAATCATTTACCATCTCAGGTGGCATTACAGATTCTACAAAGGTATATGCACCGGTTTTCGGGGACTTTACCATCTTTATGGCTTTTGTCAATCGTTTTGAGCTGCTCTGCAGCGTTGCTACCGTCTTCTTTGCCATGACTTTACTTGATTTCTTTATGAATGGTCATACGCTTGAGGATAGGATTGAATTTTTTAATTTCCAATCGATCCGGCGTGTTCTTTTTATTCTTGGTAGTAATGTAACGGGAAGTACCGGGCATACCGGACTCTTTGTGTTCCGTACACTCTAAAATAACCTGAATGCGATTTCCTTTCTTTGCCATCTTCCTTATCTTTTATTTTACGTAGCCCTTGGCACGTGATTCTTTCAACACCGCGGAGATTCCCTTTTTATTTATGATCTTAATTCCTTTGGAGGATACATTTAAGGTTACCCACTTGTCCTCTTCCGGAATGTAGAACTTCTTCTTAAAAATATTGACGTCAAACCTACGCTTGGTTTTATTAATGGCGAAGGAAACGTTATTTCCGAACATCACCTTTTTCCCTGTAACTTCACAAACTTTGGACATCTCCGTAACTTTTGCGTGATTTTATTGAGCGTGCAAATTTAGAGATTTCCGGTAGACCCACAAAATTCAAACTCAGAAATTTAATATTTCTTTTTGAAGCAGCTCAAACGCCTTGTTTACCCCTTTTTGAACAATGCGTTCTCTATGATTCCCCAGAACAAATTTCTGTGCAAAGGTGCGTTCCGGAGAACTTATGGCAATAAAAGCTGTGCCCACTTCTTCCGGGGAGTCTCCCTTAGTAGGACCGGCATTCCCGGTTGTTGCCACTGCAAAGTCTGCCCCTATGATCTGCCGAACGTTGCGCGCCATGGCTACAGCTACCGCTTCACTAACTACAGAATGCTTCTCAATAAGCTCTGGAGCAACTCCTAACAATTGGATTTTTGTTTCTGTGGCATAACTCACTACAGTTCCTTTAAAATATTGAGAAGCTCCGGGAATAGCTGTTAACTGTTCGGCAATTCTTCCTCCGGTAAAACTCTCGGCACTGGCCAGCGTCATTCCCTTTTGAGTCAATAACTTCCCAATGCCTGCTTCAATACTCTCGTCTTCCTCCTCCCCGTAAATGATCTCTCCGATCAAAGGATAGAGTTTTTTTGCCTCCGCATTCACCAGGTTTTGCAAATAGGCTTTGTCCTGACCTTTCGCACTTAACCGCAATCGTACCCTACCCAAACTGGGTAAATACGCAAATTTTATCTCGCTCGGCAGGTTGTCTTCCCAATCTTCAATCTTGTTGGCAATTGCACTTTCGCCCCAACCATAGGTCATTAAGGTTTTGTGTATAATATGAGGCCGTTCGTAGTGCTCTACAATCTTTGGCAGTACCTTATCTTTAACAAGCGCCTTCATCTCAAAGGGAACGCCGGGCAAAGACACAAAGCTGCTGCCATTTTTTTCCATCCACAATCCGGGAGCGGTCCCAAATTGATTGTGTAGTATCTGCGCTCTGGATGGCACAAACGCTTGTTGCCGATTTAAATCCGAAATGGGGGTGCCGATATAGTTTTGGAAGAGATATTCAATATGCTGTAAAACAGCTTCATCTTGTACTAAAGTATCTTCTAAAAACTCGCAAAGTACATGTTTGGTCACATCATCTTTTGTGGGCCCCAGGCCACCGGTCATGATAACAATCTGAGAACGTTCATTGGCTTCGGTAAGGGTTTTTAGAATCTGATCGTGATCATCTTGTACCGAAGTGATTTGATGTACTGCTACCCCAATTATGTTTAATTCCTTTGCAATAAAGGCGGAATTGGAATCAATTACCTGGCCTATTAGGAGTTCATCACCTATGGTAACGATTTCTGCTTGCATCTTTTGCTTTTTAACACGAGGCGTGATAGACTTCGCCCGCAAAAGTAACCAAAAAGGGGTTTAGGGAAGGAATGGATTACAGGTCGAAATCCTTGCGAAGTTCCTCAATAACCTGTTCTACATCTTTCTTTAGCAGTGGAAATATGGCATTGATCTCTTCAAGACTTCCGGATTTCTTTCCTAGTTGTTCCAATTCGTAGGCATTGGCACGGGTTTGTTCCATTCCAAGGAGATCAACATTAGGTTTGATCTTATGTGCTAATTTTCCAATTTGTTCGAAGTTTTTAGCCACAATTGCTTTTTCCAGAGCGTTCAAATCTTCCGGTACTTCTTCCAAAAAAACAGAGATCACGGAGAAGACGAATTCCTCGTCTCCTTCGGCCATTTCATTAATCTTATCGAGTGTATAAATCATTATCGAATCTTCACCTCAAAAATGCATTCATCTTCTATCCAACCTTCAAAATAGTCATTTCGCACCACTCTGCCAACCCCTGAAGGAGTCCCCGTGAAGAGAATATCCCCCTTTTTGAGGGTAAAAAAGGTAGAAACATGGGCAATTAGCTCGTCTATCTTCCAGAGCATCAGCGCTGTATTTCCTTTTTGTACCAACGCCCCATTTTTTAACAATGAAAAACCCAATTTTTGTAAATTTTCGTACTTTTTTTTAGGAATCCACTTACCTATCACCGCTGCCCCATCAAATCCTTTCGCCTTTTCCCAGGGCAATCCTTTTGCCTTTAATTTGGCTTGAAGGTCCCGGGCAGTAAAATCGATGCCAAGGCTTATTTCGTCATAATAATTGGCCGCAAACTTTGGCGAAATATGCTTGCCCACTTTTTTGATCTTTACAAGGAGCTCCACTTCATGATGCACATCGTCAGAAAATTCCGGAATATAGAAATCCTGTTCCTTTGGCAAAACGGCCGAATCCGGTTTAATAAACACCACGGGGTCCTCAGGACGTTCGTTATCCAGTTCCTGAATATGGGCCGCATAATTTCGCCCAATACATATTAATTTCATTAAAATGGGGTTAAGACAATTTGTTGTTTAGCTTACTTAGCTTTATTTGGGTAAGTACTTTCTTGGTATATAAAGGAAAATCAGCATTGATGATCCAACCAAAATAGCCGGGTTCCTTCTCCAATACTTCCTCCACTTTTTTCCCTTTGTGTTTACCAAAAGTAAAAATTGGAGCCTCATCCTTGTCTACACCAATAAAGCCGGCGAAGTCTAACGACTGCTTTCTGGTAGTAAACTCCGATAATTTCTTAATATCGTTTTCCAATTCCGGGTAACGTTCTAATTGTGAAAGGAGCACTTCGTAGGTTGCCTTGGTGTCCGCTGCTGCACTATGTGCTTCTTGCAACACTTTATTACAATAGAATTTGTACGCCGCTTCCAGAGTACGTTTTTCCATCTTGTGGAAAATGGTCTGAACATCTACGGAAACCATATGCTTCATGTCAAAATCTATGTCCGATCGAAGCATTTCTTCCGCCAGCAATGGGATGTCAAAGCGATCCGAGTTATATCCTGCCAGATCACTATCTCTTATCATTTTGTATATCTCCTTTGAAAGCTGTTTAAAGGTAGGGGCATTCACTACTTTTTCGTTAGAAATCCCATGTACCGCAACCACCTCGGCAGGAATTTCCATTTCCGGATTTACCAACCAGGTCTTGCTCTCTTTATTGCCGTTTGGGAATAGCTTTAAGATTGAAATTTCTACAATCCGATCTTTAGCAACATTAGTCCCGGTAGTCTCTAAATCGAAGAAACAAATGGGCTTGGTCAAATTCAGTTCCATGGTAGCTATTTACGTTTAGAAAACATCCAGTTCAACAATTCCGGCTCTGCAAAAGCATTTTCCCAACTGTTGTGTTTTACCGCTGGGTAAAGCGAATACTTTACGTTGGCGCGTTTTTGGCGTAAGGCTTCTACCATCTGAGTAGAATATTTGGGTGGAACAACATCATCGGCCCCACCATGAAATACCCACCAATCCGTTTTTTTTAATTTTCTGGCAATCTTCGGATTAGCTCCACCGCAGATCGGAAATGCGGCGGCAAACATTCTTGGATTTCTCCTAACCAACTCAAAGGTTCCCATACCACCCATGGAGAGTCCACCTACAAACATCCGGCTTTTATCAATGCGGTACTCCTCCTGTAATTGTGTAATCAGGCCCTCTAACAACTGCATATCAAGAGTGGGCGAAGCATCTTCAAAAAATGTAAACTCCCTATTGCCAAAATCACCCTGCACCTCAACCTTTGCCCAAGAACTCTTCATAGCGCATTGCGGAAAGACGACTAAAGCCGGGTAGTTTTCTCTCACCTCCTCTTTTAAGAACAGGGCTCCTCCGTGGGTCAATTGCTTTTCATTGTCGTTGCCCCGTTCTCCTGAGCCATGCAACACCAGGATCAACGGATATTTCCTGGTAGTGTCAAAGTCTTTGGGAAGCAACAAACGATACGGGAGTACTCCCGAACCTTCCACGAATTTCATTTTGGCATAATCGGTAAAATCCTGCGCACTAAGACCAGGGCTGGAGATTAGCGGAAATAACAATACGATCAGAAAGGAACGTTTCATTTGAAGAGGGAGTTTATGTTCCGAAAATAGCAATACTAAATAGAAAATCGGTGTATCCGATCAGATTTCCCGATTTATATCCCAATTCTCCAAATAATCCGCTACTGCTTTCACAAACAATCCGCCTAACGCTCCATTCACCACACGATGGTCATAGCTATGGGAAAGGAACATTTTGTGACGAATCCCAATGAAATCCCCTTCAGGAGTTTCAATAACCGATGGTATTTTTCGTATCGCTCCTAGTGCCAGGATACCTACCTGCGGTTGGTTAATAATGGGAGTACCAAAAATGCTTCCAAAACTTCCTACATTGGTTACGGTGTAGGTTCCATCTTGTACCTCATCGGGTTTTAATTGATTATTCCTGGACCGGTTGGCAAGGTCGTTTACGGTCTTTGCCATACCTACCAGATTGAGTTGGTCGGCATTCTTTATTACAGGAACGATCAAATTACCATCCGGAAGTGCTGCCGCCATTCCAAGATTGATCTGTTTCTTTTTTATGATAGTATCCCCTTCAAGAGAAATGTTTATCAAAGGGAATTTCTTTAAGGCCACAGCCACTGCCTCCATAAAAATTGGGGTAAAGGTGAGCTTTTCCCCTTCGCGTTCTTCAAATGCCTTTTTCCACTTATTCCGCCATTGCACCACATTGGTAACATCTACTTCCACAAAACTTTGTACATGAGCCGAAGTCGCCACACTTTTTGCCATGTGATGCGCAATTAATTTGCCCATTCGCGTTAAAGGAATAACTTCATCGCCCTCTTTTAGTTCCATCGGAGATGCCTTTACGGATGGCTGCGGTACTTCTGTCGTTGCAACTGTAGTTTCAACTCGGGGTGATACTACCGTTTCTGCCGGGAGGGACTTCTCTTTGGTTACCTTCTGGTCAACATCCCCGTTAGTTCCTCTATTCGCAATAAAGGATAGAATATCATTTTTGGTGACCCTTCCCTCTTTGCCTGTACCTGGGATAGTGTCCAGTTCGGCAACAGAAACGCCTTCTTGTTTTGCGATATTTTTTACCAAAGGGGAATAAAAACGTTCCGAGACGGAAAAGTCCTGCGGAGGGCTACTCACCGTTTCCTTTATCGCTTGCATTCCACTTTCCAATTCTGCTACGGGAGCAACGATTGTCTCTACCAGTTGTTCTTTGGTTTCTTCCGGTTGGTTCTCCTGATCACCGGTTTCCCCGTCTATTTGAATTACCGCAACTACTTCTCCTACCTTAATCACTTCATCTACCTGAAAGCGCTTTTCCAGCAATGTACCCTCCACTTCGCTAGGTACTTCAGAATCCACCTTGTCCGTTGCGATTTCAAAAATAGGTTCGTCCATTTCTATAGTATCCCCAACCTCCTTCAACCATGCCGTTAAAGTAGCTTCGGCAACACTTTCTCCCATTTGCGGCAACTTCAATTCGAATTTTGACATATTCTTAATTCACATGTGGATTACATAATACTTTTTGCAAAAATAACAAATAAACGGTCAAAATATTGTTTATAATTCATTTAAAAATCGTTACGATGCCTTGATTGAGTGTTCAAACGGCACTCGATTTAGTATACTTCTTCCCAAGGTCACTTCGTCTGCATATTCCAGCTCATCTCCTACCGCAATCCCCCTGGCAATGGTAGAGGTTTTAATATCTATCCCCTCCAACTGTTTATAGATATAGAAATTAGTCGTATCCCCTTCCATAGTGGAGCTCAGAGCAAATATCAATTCCTGAACCTCCCCCCGTTTTACCTTGTCTATCAAGGGTTGAATCGTTAAATCCTGAGGGCCAACACCCTCCATTGGCGAGATTTTTCCTCCTAAGACATGATACTTCCCATGGAACTGTGCCGTATTTTCAATAGCCATAACATCCCGGACATCTTCCACAACACAAATAATGCTATCGTCCCTCTTTGGGTTGGTACAAATTTCGCAATATTCGCTATCCGAAATGTTAAAACAGCTTTTACAAAAATTCACCTCCTCCCGGAGCTTTAAAATTGCGGCCGATAGCTCCCTTGTCCGTTCCTCAGGTTGCTTTAAAAGATGCAATACAAGACGAAGCGCGGTTCGTTTCCCTATCCCAGGAAGTTGAGACATTTCATAAACAGCATTTTCTAAAAGTTTTGAAGAGAATTCCATAGGCTATATCATGGGATAAAATTACAATTAATCTGCTGGAATTAGATTTTGTATTTTGCGCAGCAAACTGTTTGTATGACCGCCCTGCAAATCCTGCTGCTCATAGGCGCCTATTTTCTGCTGCTTTTGCTCATTTCGTACTATACCGGTAAAAATGATACCAATGTTGATTTTTTCAGGGCAGGCCGGCAATCGCCCTGGTACCTCGTGGCTTTCGGCATGGTGGGTGCATCACTTTCCGGAGTTACTTTTATTTCTGTCCCGGGATGGGTAGCCGATTCCCAATTCAGTTATATGCAAGTAGTACTGGGGTATCTATTTGGTTATTTTGTTGTGGCCTTGGTGCTCTTACCGATCTATTATCGACTGAACCTCACCTCCATTTATGAGTACCTCTACGAACGCTTTGGCCCGGTAAGTCACAAAACCGGGGCGTTTTTCTTTTTTATTTCACGGGTGCTTGGTGCCGCTTTCCGCTTATTTCTCGTAGCATTGGTATTACAACAATTTGTTTTTGATGATTTTGGGATTCCTTTTGAGATTACAGTTGTGATCTCTATAGTATTGATCTGGGTGTATACCAATAAGGGGGGGATAAAAACCATTGTATGGACAGATACTTTGCAAACCACCTTTATGATCCTGGCCGTGCTCCTTTCTATTGTTCTGATCAACAAAGAATTGGGCTGGAGTTTTAGTGAGTTCCTTGCGTCTTCAGAACTCAAAACCTACAATAAATTCCTGTATACCGAAGACTTCTTGGCTCGAAATCATTTCCTCAAATCTTTTGTTGGAGGGATGTTCGTAACCATTTGCATGACAGGTTTAGATCAGGACATGATGCAAAAGAACCTGACGTGTAAAAATCTGAAAGATGCTCAAAAGAATATGCTGTCCTTTAGTTTTGTGTTAGTAGGTGTTACTTTTCTCTTCATGCTCCTGGGGGCATTGCTCTATATCTATGCCGATCAACACAATATTGCCGTTCCCCTCATGGATGGCAGTCCTAAGACGGATTTATTGTTTCCTGAAATTGCATTAAACGGCGGATTAGGGCTTACTGTTTCCATAACATTTGTTTTGGGATTGATCGCTGCGGCCTACAGTAGCGCGGACAGTGCGTTAACTTCGCTTACAACTTCGTTTTGTATCGATTTTTTACATCTGGAAGACAAGACGGAAGCACAGCAAAAGCGTATCCGGAAACGCACCCATATCTGGATGAGTTTGGCTCTTGTAGTGGTGATCATTGCCTTTAAATACATTTTGAGCAGCAACGTTATAGATAGCCTTTTAACCGTAGCCGGCTATACCTATGGGCCCCTGCTTGGCTTGTTCGCTTTTGGCATCTTTACCAGGCATACCATTAAAGACAAATACGTTTGGGTAGTGGCCATTATTGCCGTTGTAATCATTACCCTTTTGGGAAATATTTCACCCGAATACCTGGGAGGTTATGTTTTAGGTTATGAGTTATTGCCCTTAAACGGATTAATTACTTTTATAGGATTATGGCTCATAAGAAAACCGCGAAGAACCCGTTGATCTCCAAAAAAAAAGCACTTCTACTTCAAAATCTTAAAAGGTCACATAAAAGAGCTAGTATTGCCCTGTGGACAATAGCACTAACGTACAAGCCACTTCTACGGCAATACCCTTTTGTTGAAGAAGTTGGTAAAATTCCGGATTCTCAGTCCCTGGATTAAAAATCACCTTCTCAGGCTGCAATTCAAGGATAGTTTCATAGTATTGCTTTTGCCGTTCAGGGTTTAAATACAACGTTACAACATCAATATTTGGTAATTCACTTAAATTGGTAGTAACTTGCACATCGCCAACTGACCCTGCTTTAATACCAAAAGCATAGGTAACTTGCTCGTTATCCCTAAGGCGCTTTATAGCCAGATTGCTGTATCTGTCTGATTTTAAAGAAGCCCCAAATACGAGTGTGGTTTTCATAGCAAAAAGGGTATGTTAAACTATCGCAAAAGTCGTAACAACTTAAAAAAAATTACGTCTATAAGAAACAACAAAGATTTATTCATTGGTAAGACTGTATTTTTTATAGTTAATGGTTAGTGTTTAGTATAGCTTATCAATGTGAAACCCTGACAGCGACTGCTTGTCGGGGTTTCTTTTTTGTACTCCTTTCCTGTTTCTGTTGAAATGTTAAAATGGGGCGATGCTGTAACATAATAGTAAAACTATCGTCTAGTCAGTAACATCAATCAATCAAAAATGAACAGAAATGAGAAAGGTAGTACTCCTTTTTATGGGGCTACTGTACACGACTTTTTTTGCCTTGGCTCGTGACCCCGACGAACCTGAAACCAAAATAGGTTCGATAACCGGCAAAATCATTGAAAGTACTAACAATCAGCCCGTGGCATATGCTTCTATCGTGATAAAAAATACTGTAGGTGAGATCGTTACCGGAGGTATTACCGCTGAGGATGGGGTTTTCGAGATAAAAAAACTGCCCGAAGGTACTTTCACTTTGGAAGTACAGTTTATCGGTTACGAAACCCATGTACAGGAATTGGTGATCAGCAAGAAGCGGCGGAAGGTACAGTTGGGTACAATCAGCATTAACGAAAGCGCCCGGAGTCTTGAAGAGGTTGAAGTTGTAGCGGAAAGGACCACCATTGAACAACGGGTAGACCGAAAAGTGATTAATGTTGGAAAAGACCTTACCACGGCAGGAGCTACCGCCTCAGATATCATGAACAACATTCCGTCGGTAAATGTCGACCCGCAAACCGGAGATATCTCGTTGAGGGGAAATTCCAATGTCCGGGTGATGGTAGATGGGAAGCTATCTAATGTCCCCGTTGCGCAATTGTTACAGCAGATCCCTTCTACCTCTATCAAATCGATAGAGCTCATCACCAATCCGTCGGCCAAGTACAATCCGGAGGGGATGAGTGGCATCATTAACATTGTGCTCCACAAAAATGCCAACCTGGGGTTTAACGGAAATCTGAACCTGGGCTATACGCAAGGGATCCGCCCTAAATACAATGCTTCCCTTGACCTCAATTACCGCAGTGGTAAGTTTAACTTTTACGGCAACTACGGCACCAATATTGGCGACTATTTTAATGATGGTTTCATATTTAGGCAAGATGAAAACTCGCAACAAAACTTTGACATTCTGAGTGACAATGAATCTCATCTCTATAAAATTGGGGTGGACTTCTACATCAACGATAAGAATACCCTTTCTTTATTCACCAACCAAAACCACTTTAACGGGATAACAGATGTCGTTACCAACATTGTTTACAATACAGACGCCTCGCGAAACCTTATACAGTTCTTTGATAATACCAATGATAACCTAAGTGAACAATACAACTTTAATTATAAACTGGATTTTACCAAGGATGGCCACAACATTGAGTTGGAAGCAGACCATAACAGGTTTGAGGACGATGAAGACGCCAACTTTGCTTCAGAAGGCATCACCGTATTCCCGGATTATATGGATTTTGTAGATACAGAACGCAACCAAACCTTTATCAATCTGGACTATGTTAATCCTTTAGACAGCATTTCCACTCTCGAAGCGGGATTGGAGGCCCGGTTCTTTGAGACCAATGTGGATTATTCCTCTACCGGCTTGTCTTTTAATTCTAATGGTGACCTGGTTCCTACGCCTTCCACTGATTTTGTATATGGAATGGACATTTATTCCGGCTACGTCACATTTGGCCAACGTTATGAAAAATGGTCCTTCCAAGTAGGAGCACGATTGGAAGATGTCCAGGTAAAGGCAGATACGAATCAGGTTCGGGCTTTTACGGATGATTATACACAGCTCTATCCCTCCGGATTTCTCACCTACAATGTGAATGAAAAAGATCAGTTGCAGCTTAGTTATAGTCGTAGGGTAGATCGTCCTGGTTTGCAGCAGGTTAATCCCATCCGGGAATTCGCTACTCCACTGATCTCTTCCTTTGGGAATCCCAGTTTGGTGCCGCAGTTTACCAATTCTTATGAACTGAACTACACCAAACGGCTTAAAAAAGGAAGCCTGACTGCCGGAGTTTTTTACAGAACTATTGAAGATGAGATCAACCGGGCGGTCTATGTAGATCGATTGGATTTCAACCGTCTCATCCTGACCTTCGACAATTTTGACAACACCTTTGCTTACGGTTTTGAGCTTTCTACTAACTACAAACCCACAAAATGGTGGAGCATCAATGGGAGTTTTGACTTGTTCAGTCAAACGCAACGCGGTATTACGGAACGTTTGGAAGGAGAACCCGGAACAGCCACAGAGGACGATATCGTGGTAGAGCGGGTAGAAGTGAACAATACCGCCTGGAACCTTAGGATGAACAACAGTTTTACCGTAAATAAAACACTAACATTACAATTATTCGGATTTTATCGCGGGCAGAACCAAAACATCCAGTTTGAAGTAGAGCCCATGTATTTTGTCAATTTTGGGGCTCGCTACAGTTTTGCCAAAGGGAAAGGTACCCTGAGCGCCAATTTTAATGATGTCTTTAATACCATGCTTTTCCAATTTGACGGACAGCGTCCTTACATCCAAAATGGAGCATTCAACTGGGAGAGCCAGACGCTATACCTTGGGCTGCAGTACCGGTTTGGAAGCGGCAAGAACAGGGCGAAAGGAAGAAAGCGACGTGACGATAATACCAAAAAATCTGGTGGAGGCATCCTCTAACAAGCTTGGTCAACCTGGTTGAATATTGGTTGGTTAGTTCTTACCAGGGGATCAATTGCCCTGACATTCATTTACATGAAACGTCAGGGCTTTCTTTTACCAACGTATTATTACACTACCCCAGGTAAATCCACTACCAAAAGCGGCCAACACTACTATATCCCCTTCTTTTATTTTTCCTTCTTCCCAGGCTTCTGTAAGGGCAATCGGAATTGAGGCAGCAGTAGTATTACCATAACGCGTAATGTTGTTGTACACCTGGTCATCGGTTAGTCCAAATTTCTTTTGAACAAATTGGGAAATTCTAAGGTTGGCCTGATGGGGTATAAGAAGGGCAATATCCGAAGCCTGGAGATCATTCGTTCTAAGCCCCTCCATGATCACTTCACTAAACCGCACTACCGCATTTTTAAAAACAAACTGTCCATTCATGTAGGGATAGTAGGATTCGTCATCCGGACTATTATCCTCTAAAATATCCGTCACCCAACGTTTTCCCATACCAGGGGCAATCACAGCCAATTCTTCCGCGTGTTGTCCTTCAGAATGCAGATGGGTAGATAAAATTCCTTTTGCAGGGTCCTCTTCCCTACTTATAACCGCAGCACCAGCGCCATCTCCAAAGATCACAGAAACTGCACGACCACGCGTAGTCATATCCAGACCCCGGGAGTGTACCTCAGAACCAACGACCAAAACGTTCTTGTACATTCCACTTTTTACATATTGATCCGCAACAGAAAGTCCATATACGAATCCCGAACATTGATTACGAACATCCAGTGCTCCTACGGTAGCGATCCCCAGATCCCGCTGCACCAAAACTCCTGGGCCTGGAAAATAATAGTCCGGGCTTAGGGTGGCAAAGACAATAAAATCGATGTCATCTTTACTGATCCCCGCACGGTCAATTGCGATCTTAGCCGCTTTTACCCCCATTGAAGTGGTGGTATCAGCTTCCGAGTCCACGTGCCGTCGTTCTTTTATTCCTGTCCGTTCCTGGATCCATTCATCATTGGTGTCCATAACTTTGGAAAGGTCATCGTTGGTTACTACATGATCCGGCACATAATACCCTAAGCCCGTTATCTTCGAGTTGTACATATTTGTTCGTTTTACCGCTAACCCAAATGATCTGAAACGTTAGCATCAAAGGGGAAATTTACCAATAAAATTTACAGATCTGTAAAAAAAAGAAAAAACAATTGTCAGATCATCAACATTCTCCCGTTATCGATTTTGAAAGCAACTCATTACCAGAAGGAAAACAAAATGATTGTCGTATTTTTAAAGCAATACAGGAACGGCACTCAGAACTTAAGTTGAACACCATGAAAAAAATTGGATTCGTTTACTTTCTATTGGCAGGCACACTCTGTTTTTCACAGGAAAAACTCAATTATCAAAAACCTTCGGAGGAAATCTTAGAACTGGTCGATGTTCCTTTGGCCCCTTCTGTTCTAATTACCGATGATAGTCGGTTTATGGTCCTACTGTACCGAGATGCGTACAAGAGTATTGCGGAGCTTTCTGAATCAGAATTACGCCTGGCAGGTCTGCGGATCAATCCTAAGACAAATATTGGTAGCCGCACCAATTATTACAATAACATTAAGATAAAGAAAATCGGCACTAATGAGGCGGTTCAGGTTGCTAACATGCCTAACAATCCCAGGCTTGCAAATTTCAAATGGTCTCCGGATCAATCTATGATTGCAGCGACTAACACTACGGCAAATGGTGTTGAGGTTTGGGTTCTCAATCTTAAGGATACTCAGCTAACCAAATTGACAGCAGCTAATGTTAATGCCAATATGAGAGATGTTATCAATTGGTTTAAGGATGGGCAATCTGTTTTGGTTAAAATGTTGCCGGACGATCGCAAAGACCATATCAATGTTGCAGAGGCCGTTCCGACAGGACCAATCATATCATCCAATGACGGTAAAAAAGCACAGAACAGAACGTATCAGGATTTATTGAAAAACCCGAACGACGAATTCAATTTTGAACAATTGGCACGATCTGAGCTGTATAAAGTAAATCTCGATGGGTCCAAAACGAAATGGAAAGAAGCAGCAATGTACAGCGGGATTAGTTTTTCTCCGGATGGCAAATACCTTATGGTAACCCAGGTAGAAAAACCTTTTTCGTACTTAGTTCCCTATTATCGCTTTCCTTCAACCACAGCCATCTACGATACTGGGGGCAGTCTGATATCCACGGTTTTGGAAGTTCCGCTTATTGAAGACTTACCAAAAGGGTTTATGGCAGTTCGTTTGGGAATGCGTGAACTTTCATGGAGGAGTGACCGACCAAATACTTTGATCTACGTGGAAGCCCTGGATCAGGGCGACCCGGAAAAACAAGTTGATTTTCGGGATGAAGTATTCCAGCTTGAAGCGCCGTTCAACACTAAAGGAAATAGCTTACTAAAACTTAAGAACAGGTACTATAAAATTGAATGGGGAAATGAAAACGTAGCTGTTGCCTATGACTACTGGTGGAACACCCGGAACTTGAAAGGGTATCTTTTTGATCCTTCGGATTTTTCGGTTACCCCTAAGATTATTGAAGACCGGAATTACCAGGACGTGTACAACGATCCCGGGGATTTTGTTACCAGAAGAAATAAGTTCGGGATTGATGTCCTGGCTTTAAAAGGCACCGATGCATTCCTACTAGGGGACGGGTTCACTAAAGAAGGGCAGTTTCCTTTTGTAGATAAAATGGATCTGACTAATAGTAACAAAACGAGGCTGTATACTTCTATGCTTGAAGGTAAAAAGGAAAACCTTATCGATTATGACGTGGAAAAGGACCAACTTTTAGTTCGTATAGAATCTGCAAGTGAATATCCTAATTACTACTACAAAAACCTTTTAAAACAAGGAAATACTGTTCAACTGACCGATTTTGAGAATCCCTTCACGAGTATACAGAACGTACATAAGGAAGTGATCAATTATACGCGGGAAGATGGTCTCGAATTAAGTGGCACACTTTATCTACCCAAAGGTTACGATAAAGATGCTAAGGAAAAGAAGCCTATGATCCTATGGGCCTACCCCAGGGAATATAAGGACAAGAATAGTGCGTCTCAGAATACGCAGAACCCTAATGAATTTACTTATCCCTACTGGGGTTCACCAATTTATTGGGTCACCAAAGGTTATGTTGTGCTGGATGGTGCAGCATTTCCGATAATTGGAGAAGGTGAAGACGAGCCCAATGACACCTTTAGATCACAACTTGTGGCCAATGGTAAAGCAGCTATAGATGCCGTAGATGAATTAGGGTACATCGACCGAAACCGAGTAGCTGTGGGTGGCCATAGTTACGGGGCTTTTATGGTGGCCAACTTACTCTCGCATTCTGACCTTTTTGCAGCTGGCATAGCTCGTAGCGGAGCCTATAATCGAACGCTTACGCCATTTGGGTTCCAAAGTGAGGAACGGAATTATTGGGAAGCCCCCGATGTTTATTATACCATGTCCCCATTTATGCATGCTGATAAAATGAAAACCCCATTATTATTGGTACATGGTGAAGCAGACAACAATTCCGGCACTTATCCAATGCAAAGTGAACGTTATTTTAATGCCCTAAAGGGATTGGGGGCTACCGTACGCTTGGTTATGTTACCCAAGGAAAGCCATGGTTACAGGGCAAAGGAAAGCATTCTTCATTTGCTTTGGGAACAGGATCAGTGGTTGGAAAAATATGTGAAACAAAAAGAAGAAGTACCATCGCTTCCGGATCCCCCGGGCAAAGACCGATAGTTAGTTAAGGTATTTTCTAAAATTGTTCACCTTTACCGTTGCTTTTAAATCATGCAACAAGTTGTAGAGACCAAAAAAAGTACGGTTCATATACAAAAAGTGCTTTGAACCTCGATTACCATTCATCTTTCGGATTTGCTCATCCCTGGAATAGCGTTCGCTGAGACCAGCAATTTTACCCCAGAATTCTTCTGAGCCAAAATCAAACTCCTCCTTATTGAAGGGTAGGGTAAAGATGGTAAGCATTTCTTTAAAGAGGGCTGTAAAAAACTCCAATTCGCGTTGAGAATCCGTATTGGTAAGAATTTCCAATTCATAAAGCTTCTGCATGAAAACTTCATGATCGTTGATGTTATCTTTCTGAGCCAACTCAAAATAGGGAATATAGAACTCATCGGGCAGTTCTTTAATGCACCCGAAATCGATAGCGATCAAGGTATTCGCTTTACTCACGAGAAAATTACCCGGATGGGGATCTGCATGCACTTTTTTAAGCCCATGGATCTGGAACATATAGAAATCCCATAAGGCCTGACCAAGGGTATTCCCCGTGGTCATGGAAAAATCAGTTTTGGCAAACTCACTGAGATGTTTTCCCTTCATCCAATCCATGGTAATAATTCTTTCGCTGGAAAGCTCGGGATAGTATTTCGGGAATTCAATGTTGGGAATTGGTACACAAGCCTGAGTAATTTCCTGGCTTTGCTCCAATTCCAAAATATAATCCGTTTCCTCAATCAACTTGTTTTCTACTTCTTTAAAGTACTTGTCGGAATCCTTGCCCTGAAGATTAAACATTCTAATTGCAATGGGCTTAACAATGGCCAGATCACTACTAATGCTCTCTGCTACCCCTGGGTATTGAATTTTGACCGCTAATTCCTTCCCATCTTTCGTTGCCTTGTGGACCTGTCCAATACTTGCAGCATTAATGGAGTCACGCTCAAAAGAATCAAATACGGCCTCAGGATATTTTCCAAGATACTTTTTAAAGGTCTTACGGACCAATGGCGCGGATAAGGGAGGTACGGAAAATTGCGAGAGTGAAAACTTTTCTACATACGCACTCGGCAATAGGTTTTTCTCCATACTTAACATTTGCGCTACCTTAAGCGCGCTACCTTTCAAGCTTTTCAGTCCGTCATAAATATCGGTAGCATTTTCCTCGTCCAAGGTCTCGCGAGAAACTTCTGGGTTTACCAGTCGTTTCCCATAATATTTTACGTAGTTCCCTCCTATTTTAACCCCCGTTTTTACTAACTGCCCTGCTCGTTCAATTTTCCCGGTAGGTATCCTGTCTAGTGTCTTCATATCAGATTATGCAAAGTTTTCTTTGTATAGAAATTTCCCAAAATCGATAAGGCTTTCCAATGGGGTTTTGTCAAAAACGTTAAAAATGGTAGTCACTGATTTTTCAATGGCCAAATCGGTTCTTTCAAATCCGGAAGAAGAATCGTTCATCCAAAATTTTAACAAAAAAAGAAACTGTACCCAGGCACCTTCAGAAAAAATAGCCGGGCTTCTCTTGGTTACGCGCAAAGTCTTGTCTGCATTTGCTGCTTCAACAAGTTCTGAAGCAAACGCTTTAACATGCTTCCGCAACCCCTTTAGCTCTGAAAGTTTTTCCAACATTTTTTGATCGCCTTCTAACGTAAAAAGCACATAGCTTCTGTTGAGGGTCAACAACTCAAAAAACGTGAAGAAGAACGTAAGCATTTTATCCTGGTTGGAAAAACTACCATATTCCTCGTTTTGCTGTAGCAGCGCTATGGTATTGGAGAAAAACGTGTTCCAGATTGCCTTACGCAGTGCATCAAAAGAACCGAAAAAAGCATAGAATTCCTCTTCTTTTATCTTATGCTGTTTACAAAATTTATAAATAGAATGTGGAACACTTTCCTGCTCCAGGACGCTGTCCATGTAAAAAGCAATGATCTTATCTTCAGAAATCTTTGTTGTAGATGTTTTTGCAGCCATATTCTTTTTTGTTAAAGTAAAATTACTATTATTTAAACAGTATCTAAGTTAAATTAAATGTAATACTATCAAAAAGCGAAAACGCACCTCCGAGAAGAAGCGCGTTTTCAAACAACCTAACCAATAAATAAACAAACTTGTTGTAGTCAACACTTTTTCATAGCAATCATTTACCACAACAGAACAAAACTAATAAATGTTTAATCATATACCAATTAACTTAAACATAAAAATTGTTAAAGTTTTGAGCCATCAGTTTCAGCCAGTTCACTATGCCATATTGTCATTTTTACGGGCTTGGTATTTTTTTTGTTCTGCTGAAGTTCGAAAACCAATGAAGATAAGTTTAGATTCACTTTAAAAGTAAACACGTTAAGCTATGGCCACAGGTAAAATAAATGTATCGGTAGAAAATATTTTTCCATTAATTAAAAAGTTTCTATACAGCGATCACGAAATCTTTCTTCGGGAACTGATCTCCAACGCTACGGACGCTACCTTAAAATTGAAGCATTTGACTTCTATAGGGGAGGCAAAAGTTGAATATGGCGACCCTATTATTGAAGTTAAGATCGACAAAGACAATAAGCAACTCCGGATCATCGACCAGGGTATCGGAATGACGGAAGAAGAAGTAAAGAAGTATATTAATGAAGTGGCATTTTCCGGAGCTGAGGAGTTCCTGGACAAATACAAAGACGCTGAAAAAGATGCAGGGATCATAGGCCATTTTGGTCTCGGATTTTACTCTTCTTTTATGGTTGCCGATAAAGTAGAGATATATACCAAGAGCTATCAAGATGCCCCGGCAGTACGTTGGGTTTGTGATGGTTCCCCCGAGTTTGAACTGGAAGCAACCGAGAAAACCGACAGAGGTACAGAAATTGTACTTCACATTGCAGAAGACTCCGTAGAGTTTTTGGAGGACTCCAGGATCCGGGAATTGTTAGGGAAGTACAACAAATTCATGCCCATTCCAATCAAATTCGGGACTAAAACAGAAACCTTACCAAAACCTGAGGATGCTAAGGAAGAGGACCCTGCTCCTACAAAAGAAGTAGACGATATTATCAATAACCCGACTCCTGCATGGACCAAAAAACCCACTGATCTTAAGGAAGAGGATTATGGTGCTTTTTACAGGGAATTGTATCCCATGCAATTTGAGGAGCCGTTGTTTAATATCCACTTAAATGTGGATTATCCTTTTAATCTTACCGGAATCTTGTATTTCCCCAAACTCACCCAGGACCTGAATATCCAAAAGGACAGGATCCAGTTGTATCAGAATCAGGTTTTTATTACGGATAATGTAGAGGGCATTGTTCCGGAGTTCCTGACAATGCTTCGTGGGGTAATTGATTCGCCGGATATTCCCCTAAATGTTTCCAGATCCTATCTGCAAGCAGACGGAGCAGTGAAGAAAATAGCCACCTACATCACCAAAAAGGTTGCTGACAAACTGAACTCCATTTTTAAGAATAACCGGGAAGACTTCGAAAGTAAGTGGAACGACATTAAAGTAGTAATTGAATATGGAATGCTTTCTGAAGACAAGTTTTTTGAGAAAGCAGAAAAGTTTGCGCTATATCCCACTGTAGACGGGCAATTCTTCACCTACGAAGAACTGGAAAAGAAAATAAAAGATCACCAAACGGATAAAGATGATAAAATGGTGATCCTTTACGCATCGGATAAAGAAGCACAACACAGTTACATAGAGGCGGCAAAAGCGAAGGGTTATGAAGTATTGTTATTAGACTCTCCAATTGTGCCCCACCTGATGCAAAAATTGGAAACCTCCAAGGAAAAAGTCTCCTTTGCCCGTGTGGATGCCGACCATGTGGACAACCTCATAAAAAAGGAGGATACTACAATTTCCAAGATGTCTGATGACGAAAAAGACAAACTAAAAGGCGAAATTGAAAATGTTTTAGGTGAAAAGGGGTATACGATACAGATGGAAGCTATGGATAGCCAGGCCCAGCCCTTCATCATAACGGAGCCAGAGTTCATACGCCGTATGAAGGAGATGCAGCAAACTGGAGGTGGCGGTATGTTTGGGATGGGCAACATGCCTGACATGTTCAATCTGATCGTGAACACCAATCACGACCTGGTGAACGAAATATTAAATACAAAGACCGCAAAGAAAAGAGAACGACTGATCAATCAGTCCCTGGATCTTGCACGCTTATCCAAAGGGCTATTAAAAGGAGAAGAGCTCACGCAATTTATCAGCAGGAGTTACGAGATGATCAAATAGGCCATCATTCCTATTGGGAATTCTATATATGTAGTAAACCGCTTTGCAAAAACAAAGCGGTTTTGCTTTTTATTGGGTAACGTTTTCCAGCTTAACTAAAGATGCGCCTCCCGCAAAATAAAGATTACCCTCCTCGTCAATGATTTGTTGACATCCGCCATCATCGTAAGGGTTCTTCAGCCATTTGCAGTATTTTCCAAGGTGTTTTCGAAATCGGAGTTCCCCTGTCTCCCAGTCCAACCCATAGTAGTAATAATTGCACTTGTCTTCCCTCCCACTGCCGTATACCATATTAGAGCCTTTGCTATAGGTAAGGACCCCATTCATGTTGATCTCGGTATTTACCCACTGTAATTCAAATCGGTCCTTTTCGGTGTTCCAGCGAATCTTTTGTACCCCTTTAAGTGGTTTTTTTCCCTGCCCTAAGAAACCGTTAAACTGCGCAATGGCCACATCATAGCCATATACCGTGGGAGAATTCTCTATGGATTGAAACTTATTGCTAAACCGCCTTGCTGCAGGAAGTTGTAGTTTTCCTGCCAAGCGAATGTCCTCACCAGGCAGTCCATTCCAATCTTTCGGGATTTCCCGCCAAAATGCCAATAGGTTGTTTTGTTTATGGCCATCAGCAACAATAATCAATTTATCCTGTCCTTTGCTGTAGCCCATTAGGGTGGGTGTGGTTCCGCTACCTTCTGCAAAGGTTCCGGTAGGACCGTCTTTCACAAAATCGTAAAACGCCTCGAAACCAATGGCAAGTTGGTCCCCATCCCAATCTACACGGATCATACGCTTTGTGGTGACCACATACATGGAATTATGCTCATCTATGGGAAAGGCATTATGACCAAAAAGTTCATCCGGTAAAGCTTTTACCCGTAACGTATCCAATACCTTAAAATCCGGTGTAATGATTCCAAAAATAGCGTCTTCCACCTGCTTGGTATTGCTGGAATAAAAAGCGATCTCTCCGCGATAATTGATCCCGTAGTGTTGTACTTTTTTAATGCCGTAATCTCCAAAATCAAAAGTGTCAAGAACTACCAACCTGGAATAGGGATTAGCCGGCTGCGCATCGGTAATCTTGAACAATTTAGTGGTCTGTCCCTTTTTAGGATTGTATTTGGGATCATACGTATACCATACATTCCCTTTGGTCTGCAGTAAGTTCCATCCAAAAGATTTCAACCAATCACCATCAATTTTGAGTTTGGAGACGATACGCAATCCCTGTTTGTCATCTATCATCTTGTAAAAATGGGTTGCATTGGATTGCAGCAGTACCCGCTGTCCATTGGGATACTTTTCGGATAAATACGTCCAGGGCGAGGTCCCCCCTTTTATCCCCTTTAGTATTTTAACCGTCACCTCATCCGCATTTGTAGGGCCAGCAAATATGGTATTGGCTTGCCGGTAGCTATTCCCGTGGTAAGTAGGCCATGGAGAATTGGCTAAATACGGATTGAAGGGCGGTTCAACAGATTGTGAAAAGCTGTAGTGCAGTACAATCGTCAAAAAGAAGATCAGGGAGTTCGCAGCTTTCATTAGAAATGTCTTGAAATTGGTGGTGTTTACTCAAAATTAGCGTCCGCAGGCAATTTGTTCCGATCTACTTGATTCCCATTCTTATTGTAGAACACATAAGTTACCGTACTTCCCTTTTTTAACCGAATACGATAGTACTCTTTTTTGGTTTTGTACAATTTGATATGGGTCCCTCCGGTAGCGCGTTGCCCTGGAAAATTTTCCCGGAGATCAGGTACCAAAAAGTCAGGAATTGTTTTTGGGCTATAGTACTCAGCATAGTAAATGAGCTCTCCATCAGGAGCATATCGAGCATTACTCAAAGGACGTTTACCCTCTTTCATAGTGACCACATAACGGTCAATACTATTTCCCTTAACCCCTGTGGAACGTTGAAAACGCCAACGTACTACCTTTTTTCCAGTGAAGTTGTTCTCCTGAGAAGCAAGTACCGAAGCTGGCACCTCTTCAGCTGGTATAACCCGTCCTTCAAATCGATTGCTTTGCCCCGATAGCAGCGCATGAAAACTTAAAAGGGTTACAAAAAGAATTGCTTTTCTCATGTTCTTAAACTTTAAGGATTAAACTATTATTGATAAATTTCATTGAATGATTTCCCTTTGCAAAGAACATCAGAATCCATGCCCCTGGTATGGTGCCAACTCGCTTTTCAATGAACACGCCTAAATTTTCAATAAAATGGTTACGATTGAATTCGCTTGGAAAAAAATCGGTTTTCTGGAGTCTGCTGCTAACCCTAGCTGCCTGGAACTATTATCGGGACTTTTTTAACCTATTGGAAGCATTGCTTCTCGCACTCTTGCTGACCGCGGAGGTGGTAGGCATGTTAAGTATTGGTTATTTCAAGCTTAGTAAATCCAAAAAATTCCCAAGACTTCAATTCTGGTCTTTTGCTTTGGCGTTTACCGTTCTACGGTTTTTAATCGTCTACTTCATTCTTCAACATTACCTTCCGGATTGGACCGTATTTCATTATCCAGCGCGGGCAACCGTCTTTTTGTTTGTGACCTCGGCAATCTTTATTTTTTTGGGTTATAGCTACTCCATTTATGAATGGGGCCTGGCCGCGAAACAGGAATATGTTACGCTAACGAAAAATGAAGGGGAACCTTTGCAACCTCCACTACAGATCAGGAGCGAAGGTAAAACCGTACGCCTGTTGCCACAAGATATTGTTTACCTTGAAGCTAAAGGAGAATACATCAACTATGTGACCTATACCAAAGGTTATATGTGTTTTAAAAGGATGAAAGCCGCAGAAGATGAACTCAAAGTCTATGGATTTCATCGCACACATCGTTCCTTCATTGTGAATCCGATAAACATTACCTCATTTTCCGCTACCGAGCTGGTTATGCGGGACAATCGAACCATTCCTATTAGCAAAACCTATCGCGCTTCCCTTATGGAGGTCCTGCAACCCAAAACCAAGGAAATCTAAATTGTGATTATCTTGGGGATAAATATGCCTTCCTATGAGCAACGACTACAAAAGTCCTGCCTTTAAAAAGCTATTGGACTCCCTGCAACAACAGAGCTGGGAGTTGGAACTTATTATTTCCGGATTTGCCATATTCGGGCTTTTTACTGCCTATGACCCCCTTAAAGTGGAAATGGTCAATGCCCAGAACAATGGGCAGATCTACAGTTTTGTAATCTATCTGGTATTGTACGTAGCCTGTTCCATTCTTGTGTTTAATTTATTACTTCACGTAGTCCTCCGCGGGCTTTGGATAGGCGCCTTGGGGTTGCGCTATGTTTCAGGAGACATAGAATTTGAAAACCTGCGCTACAGTGAACGTTTTAAGAAGTATCTCAAAAAACGTATTGTCTCTTTTGACCGCTATATTGCCAACCTGGAAAACTACTGTAGCGTACTATTTGCCATTTCGTTCCTGCTGATCTTTTATGTGTTGGCCTTTACTATAGTCATGGTAGTTATTGTACTGGTGGCCAATTACGTAATAGACAATGAGTCGCTACCAGGCTGGCTTTCCAAAGGTGTGGGAAGCGGAGTAATGTTTTTTTTGGCTTTCGGAATGTTTATCGTCTTTTTCGATTTTATTACCCAAGGCCTTTTAAAACGAAATAAATGGGTATCCCGGGTATACTTCCCCATCTATTGGGTATTCGGCTTCCTTACCCTTTCCTTTCTTTATCGTCCTCTGGTGTATAACTTTTTGGACAATCGGTTTGGAAAACGATTGATCCTCTTACTCACCCCTATTTACATTTTGATACTTTTTCTTACCGGGATAGAATACCGAAATTCCAACTATATGGAACGGGATAGAAATTCCTCCTCTATTTTTGCCAACAAAGAAAACTATTGGGATATGATGACAGAAGACAGTGACTATCCGGGAGAAGCCGTTATACCCTCAAAGGTAATAACGACCGGACACTTACAGGTGTTCATGCCGTATTCCGAAAGCATAGAAGAACGGATTTTTGCTTTCAACGATTCATTAAAACCTAAGAAAGACCGCCGAGGATTATCTTCCAGTATCAAATTCTCCACCGACTGGGATGATAAAATTACCACCAGGCGACAGAAAGATAGTATTCGAAAGAAATATCTGGAGACCCTGAATATCATGTATTCTTTTAAAATCGATACACTGGAACTGGACAGTGAGTTCATCGTTACCACCGATACCAAGGACCATTTAGGATTTGAAACTTTTTTAAATATTAAACCTTTAGCCGAGGGTAAGCATATGTTATTGCTCAAAAGGAAGCGCAAAGAAGAAGATACTATTGTTGAAATTACCCAAGAATCTATTCCTTTCTGGTACTTTAAAAATGACTGATAGTATGCCCTGGCACCTTTATCTTATGGCAGGGATGTATATCCTTACGGGGATACTACATTTCGTTTTCCCAAAGGCCTATTTGCGGATCATGCCAAAATATCTTCCCTATCCCAAGTTTTTGATATACTTGAGCGGGGTGGTTGAGATCTTACTGGGTCTTGCCTTATGTTGGCCGGGAACCAAAAACATAGCGATCTACGGGATTATTGCAATGCTGTTCCTATTCCTTTCGGTGCACTTTTATATGCTTAGCGGAGAGGAAGCCGCTGCCGGAGTACCAAAATGGATCTTATGGCTACGCCTTCCTTTACAGTTTGGATTGATGTATTGGGGATACTGGTACTTGCAGTTCTAGGCAAATCGCTGATCCAACTGTCTTTTGAGTACTATAACCTGAAAACAAATTGCCAAACAGATGATAGCAACAGAGTAGCCCAAAGCATCCGAAAAATTAAATTGACTGCTGAACTCTAAAACCCCCAGGTTAATGTCCCTGAAAAAAGTAAGATAATCCGGTTGAGAGGCGCCAACGCCCATTTTATTCAAAACGTAGATAACGCATACAACAAAGAAGGCTGCCGGAATTAGCAAGGGCCATTTGGGCAGCTGATGAGCATACCTTATCCTTTGCGTTTCCTCCTGTTCCAATTTCGCCATTACATTCTTGGTAAAATCCGGCGACGGGGAAGCTAACTGATCCTCTTCAAAAAGGGTATCCACCAACTTTTCTAGTGCTTTCTCATCTTTCATAATGCTTTATCATTTCTGATTCCATTGATTTCTTTACAATTTTTGCCAAACGACCTCTCGCTCGAAACAATCCTACTTTCACAGCACTTTCCTTCATTTTTAGGATTTTTCCCAACTCGTTGAGATTTTTCTCTTCAAAATAGAAAAGTGTCAGTAAAGCCGCATCTTTAGGAGCTAACTGTTGTACGCAAGCTCTAAGCAATGCCTGTCTTTCGGATCTTACCATTATATCCAGGGCATTTTCCACAGGCTGCAATTCCATACTGCCAATATTTTCAATATCAATTGTATTCCTTTCCCGACTTTTGCTTTTCAATTTGTCCAAGCAGGTGTTATAGGCTATCCTATAAATCCAAGTAGAAAGTTTTGAATCTCCCTTGAAACGTTTTAAGGACTTAAATACTTTAATAAAAGTATCCTGTGCCACTTCTTCAGCTTCTTCCGAATTTTTCAGCATTCTCAAGGCAACCGTATATACCATATTCTTATAATTATCCACCAATGCAGAAAATGCTCTTGCATCTCCTTGCAGGATGGCTGCAATATCGGGTTGGTTGTCCTGTTCCATTATATCCTTTTGACGATAATGACGTACTAAAGGTTACTTAAATCTAAAAAAACTTTCTTAGGTGTAACCTTAACAACAGATCCATCGTCATAAGAGGCAAAAGAGTTTATTTATCAATTAAAAACTAGTATCATGGCAGCAGCAATACTTATTCCAGTAAGTTTTTTCCTTACAATTTTTGCAATAGTGTATCTCTACTTTTCTACCAGAAACAAAGAGCGTTTAGCACTCATTGAAAAAGGAGTAGACGCCAATATTTTTACCCGGGCCAAAGCCCAGGGATATGTTCCTTCCTGGAAAATATTCCTTATCAATTTTGCTATTTTACTGATCAGCGTCGGCTTGGCTATCTTCCTGGCGGCTACGTTGGCGGAGCTATTAGGTGTCCATGATGGGGTGGCTTATCCCGGAACGATTATTACTTTGGCAGGTGTGGGCCTTTTGATCGGCTTCAACGTTACCAAAAAACTGGAGCAAAAAGACTAAACAAATCACTTCTTTTACAATAAGAACCACCGATGACCTCGGTGGTTTTTTTTATCTTCCTAACATGAAAATTGTGAGTACAAACATTGCCCGTCCGAGAACGGTAAGTTGGAGGGGCAGAGAGATACAAACAGGGATTTATAAGAATCCTACAAACACTCCTATTTATTTGGGAAAGGAAGATGTGAAAAACGATGCGGTGATCGATAGAAAGCACCATGGCGGGGAGCATAAGGCCTGCTATCTTTTCTCGGCAGATTATTATGATTATTGGAAGGAAAAATATTCCTCCCTCGACTGGAACTGGGGGATGTTTGGAGAGAACCTAACAGTAGCTGGATTGGATGAAAATAGAATCCGTATTGGGGACGTCTACAAAGTTGGCGATGCTGTAGTCCAAGTATCCGAACCCCGACAACCCTGTTATAAACTGGGTATTAAGTTTGGCACTCAAAAAGTATTAAAAGAGTTTATAGACTATGGACATCCAGGCACTTATGTACGGATCCTTACCGAAGGAAATGTATCTAGCGGCGACACGTTAGAGCTACTAGAACAATCGCAGATCCCACTCACAGTACAGCAATATAATCAGTTATTAAACCGCCAGTCCGACAATCCTTCCTGGATCAGAATGGCTGTCGCAAATGAAAGCATTCGAGAAGAAAAAAGGGAACTATTGAAAAAGCGACTATAAAAAAGCCCTGGTACTACTACCAGGGCCCTTTCACTGAAATAAATTAACTAAACGTAAACTACTACTTTACTTCTACTACTTCTTTAAAAGTTTCGTTGGCCTCTACAACTAGAACAGTGTATTTGTTCTCGAAAGCATTTTCAAAGTTGAATGCTTTTTCGATAACCAAATCCCCTTTAAAAGTTTCAATGTATACGATTCTTCCTTCGCTATCAACGACTTTAATCGTTACTTTTTCCTGATCAAGATTCAACAAATTCATAAATAATTTGTTCCCTTTTTTAGTGAATACAGGATCAGCTTCAACAGCGATAAGGTTCTTTTCTACCTCATTTCCTTTTTTTCCAAAAGCTTTTTTAGGTCCGTTAGCTATACCTGCCGTCCCGGCAAACATTAAAGCTACTACTACTGCGTTTCTTAGAATTCGTTTCATAACACTCGCTTTTTTGATTTGTAAATTTTACAGTACAAACATACAGCTGGAAACCACATTGATTCTACCACAGATTTTTCCAATTTCTGTGGTATTTTACCCTTGAAAATCTGTTAAATCTTCTTAAAAGGTAATATTGCATACTTTTTAGTTAATTTTGCACATATTACAGAAATCCACCCACAGTAATTTTATCGTATGAATACTGTTATGGAACAAAAGAAACAAAAACCTACTTTAGAAGCGATTGAACCTAATTTTGGGAATTCCTTCGCCTATAATACTTATGATAAAGAGAGTGCTAAAGACCATACTATTTGGCATTACCACCCGGAAATTGAGCTTGTATTTGTAAATGGTGGGACGGGAAAACGTCAGATCGGTAGCCACGTATCCTATTACCAGGAAGGCGACTTGATTTTGATTGGGTCTAATCTCCCCCATTGCGGTTTTATGGATAAAAATACGGGGAATAAAAGGCAGACCGTTATCCATATGAAGGAAGATTTCTTAGGAAATGACTTTTTCGATATCCCGGAAATGGCCAAAATCCAAAAACTTCTGGATATTGCAAAAAATGGTATTGCTTTTAGCGGTAAGACCAAAACCAAAATTGGGGAAAAGATGGAAGTAATGGAATATCAATCTGATTTTCAGCGACTACTATCGATCTTGAATATTCTAAATGAATTGGGCTACTCGGAGGACTACAAGGTCCTTAATGCAGAAGGTTTTACCATGCAGAGCGAGCTAAAGGACAATGACCGGATCAACGTTGTTTTTAATCACGTTAAGGCCAATTTTAAAGATCCTATAAGTTTAGAAGAAATTGCAGATACCGTAAGCATGACGGTGCCTTCATTCTGTAGGTATTTTAAAAAGATCACAAATAAGACTTTTACGCAATTTGTTAGCGAGTATCGTTTGGTACATGCCTCTAAATTGTTGGCGGAACAACCCTTGAGTATTACTGAGGTCTGTTTCGAAAGCGGTTTTAACAACTTTTCGCATTTTAATAAATCCTTTAAAGCGTTTACCGGGCAAAATCCATCGGAATACCGTAACCAGCTAAAAAAGGTATTACAGTAAATACAATTGTTTACACATACTATAAAACTAGATCTACCAGATGCAGATATCTCTTATATTCCTGCCTTTTTCTCCCGGGAAACAGCAGATGATCTCTTTTCCTCTTTACGAATAACCGTCCCCTGGCGCCAGGACAATATTACGGTTTTCGGAAAAACGCACCCCCAACCTCGTCTTACGGCGCTCTTTGGGAACAATGGCAAAAGTTATTCCTATTCCAATATCACCATGAATCCTCATAATTTCAACACGGAATTACTGCAAATAAAAAAAGCCATTGAAGAGGCCAGTGGCACACTATTTACCACCTGCTTGTTAAATCTGTATCGGGATGGAAAAGACAGCAACGGCTGGCATGCGGATGACGAAAAGGAGTTAGGCCAAAATCCGGTTATTGCTTCTGTATCCCTAGGGGAGGAACGATTTTTTCATTTACGACACAAACAGAATACATCTTTAAAGCATAAGTTATTGCTGGAGCATGGCAGCTTATTGCTGATGCAGGGAACCACCCAGCATTTCTGGAAGCATCAAATCCCAAAAACGGCCAAAAAAGTTGGCGAACGTATCAATTTAACCTTTCGGAGTATTCAATAATCCAATTATTTACACAGCCGCGGCATACAATGGTCTTTTTATCTTTGTGGTGCTATGAAAAAACAATTTACCGAACGGGAGATTGATCGCATTGTGGAAATGGCTTGGGAAGACCGCACCCCATTTGAGGCCATCCGCTTTCAATTTGGTATTTCAGAACAGGAGACCATCGCCCTTATGCGCAACGAGCTGAAAACCAGTAGCTTCAGAAGGTGGCGTGCCCGAGTGCAAGGACGCAAAACAAAACACACCAAATTACGAAACGATGAGGTAAATCGTTTCAAATGCAGCCGGCAACGTACTATCACAGGAAATAAGATCTCCAAGCGGTAAATAGCTGTTAGATCCTGTTTCTAAAGAATATTGCTATACGGAAACCTTGAAATTTCATTGTCTGTGGTTACCAATAGTCCAAAAGTCAGGAAAAAGTATCTTTTAGCACCCTAGCCCATCGAAATCCCCCTTCACTTCACCAGAACATTTAAATACGAGGGCATTGCTTTTGTATGAATGAAAATACCCGAACTTGTATAAGTTGTTATAACATGATATATTTATGATATCATAATAATATCAAGTAATCATGGCAAACGAAAAATCCATACAACCCCTAAACGGCTACTTTATGCTGTTTTTGTCACTCCTGCTGATCGCCGGAGGCATTTATATGATTTTGAATACCCAGAGCCCGTGGTTCTCAGTGGCAATAATTGCTGGCTTAATTGGCTCCTTAGGGTTGGTATTGGTCAATCCTAACAGTTCCAGGGTGCTGTTGCTCTTTGGGAAATATGTAGGTACTATTAAGAAAAACGGTCTTTTTTGGGTGAACCCCCTTTATTCCAAACGGAAAATATCCCTTCGGGCCAGTAATTTTGACAGTGAACGTTTAAAAGTGAATGACAAATTGGGTAACCCCGTAATGATTAGCACTATCCTGGTATGGCGGGTAACCGATACCTACAAGGCTGCATTTGACGTGGACGATTACAAAAACTTTGTCCGGGTACAAACTGACGCCGCAGTGCGAAAATTAGCAAGCATGTATCCCTATGACAACTTTGCCGATGAAGGAATCGAAGAAGATATTACCTTGCGTTCTAGTGTAAATGAGGTAAGTGAAGCCCTGGAAAAGGAAATTCAGGATCGGCTGGAAATGGCAGGCATAGAAGTCCTGGAAGCCCGGATTGGCTATCTTGCCTATGCCCAGGAAATTGCCAATGCTATGCTGAAACGGCAACAAGCCACTGCTATAGTCGCAGCCCGACATAAAATTGTTGAGGGGGCTGTAAGTATGGTCGAGATGGCGCTGGAGGAATTAAATCAGAAAGAAGTCGTGGATTTAGATGAGGAAAGAAAAGCGGCTATGGTAAGTAACCTGATGGTAGTACTCTGCTCAGACCGAGATGCGGCGCCCATTGTCAACACCGGTACTTTAAACCATTAAACTATGAAAGAATACAAAGTAGTGAACTGGAAAATGGGCCTTTCCAAAAATAACGAACGGCTGGAGGATGAACTCAACAAATATGCACGGCAAGGATGGCAGGTAATCCATATTGGGGAAAACCATACGCGAATTGTTCTTGAACGGGATAAAAACAAATAACGATGAAAAGGGTGATCCTCCTTTTTCTCTTGCTTCCAAAAATGCTGTTTACCCAGCAAATTGTCGAAGAACATATCCTTTTAAAAAATGGTGAAATAGTACTTCCGGGAACTTTATCACATCCCAAAACCCACCAAAAAGTTCCTTTAGTGCTCTTTATACATGGCTCTGGAAATGGGGATAGAAACGGAAATCAAGCCCCTTTACTAAACACCAATTACATTAAGCTGTTGGCTGATAGCTTAAATAACAGAGGATTTGCCTTTTATCGTTACGACAAACGCACCGCCACCAAAGAAAACCTTGTCAAAATGAAGGATCCTTCTTTATATGATTTAGCTGAGGATGCAAAAGTTGCGATCCACCACTTTAACAATGATAAACGGTTTAATGGGATCCATATCATTGGACATAGCCAGGGATCTCTAGTGGGAATGTTAGCCATTGGCAATGCAATCCATTCTTACACATCACTGGCAGGCCCTGGAACTACAATAGACAAAACTCTGATACGACAGATCACAGCTCAAAATGATGATTTAGGTAAAGTAGCTGTGCAACATGTACAGGAATTGATGGAAACAGATACTATTTTGGAAGTTCATCCTTTTTTGATCTCCATTTTTGCACCACAAAATCAATCCTATTTAAAAGAATGGATACATCTTGACCCTGTTACGGAAATCAAAAAACTAACGCTCCCTGTGCTAATCGTTAATGGTGATGCTGATATTCAGGTTAGGGAGGAGGATGCTGAGCTATTAAAACAAGCCATGCCCGACGCCCAGATGGTGATCATTCCGAACATGAACCATACCCTTAAAACGGTAAACAATCCCGGAGAAAACCAACGCTCTTACACCGATCCCAGTTTTCCCTTATCCGGAGAATTGGTTGAAACACTTTACGAATTTATTCAAAGGAATGAGTAAGAAAAAAGGATTTGCGCTGCGTATTGATGAAGAAATGCTCAAAGCTATCGAAAAATGGGCAGCTGACGAGTTTAGAAGCACCAATGGGCAGATTGAATGGATCCTCATGAAAAGTCTTAAAGCGGCCGGTAGAAACCCTAAAAAAAAGCCCGATAAAGAAGTCTGAGGTTTTGTGATTTTTTTAACGCCGGCCTTACTTAAATTTGGGCGACTAATTTTAAGGGCTTCATGGCAAAGCACTACTCAGTACTTCTTCTCTTACTGTTTATTTCTTTTTTTACCCAAGCTCAGGTTCAGAGCAAAGCCTTTACCGTAAAGTTCATTACTGCAGAGATCGTTATTGATGGTGTGCTGGATGAAGCGGTATGGGAAAGTGCTGAGAGCGCCAATTCCTTTCAACAGTATTTCCCTACAGACTCTGTCCTGGCTACCCAGAAAACGGAGATCAAAATGCTGTTCGATGACAAAAATCTTTACCTGGGGCTGCGTATGGATACCAAAGGCAAAGACTATGTTATTCCTTCTCTGGAACGGGATTTTAGAGCCGGCGGAAATGACAATATCAGTCTCCTTTTTGACACCTTTAATGATGGCACCAATGCTTTTTTATTTGGGATCAATCCTTACGGTGTCCGTAGGGAAGCATTAATTACCGGTGGCGGTGGCGGTTTAGGAGGATTTACCACCTCCTGGGATGTAAAATGGCGGGGCGAATCCAAAATATACGACAACTACTATACCGCCGAAATGGTCATCCCCCTTACCTCTTTTAAATTTCGTGAAGGGGAGACCAAATGGCGCTTTAACAGTTATCGTTTTGACATGCAAGCTAATGAGCGAAGTACATGGATACGGATTCCCCAGAACCAATTGATCTTTAACCTGGCTTTCATGGGGGACATGGTCTTTGAAAAACCGCTGGGCAAGTCGCGAACACCGCTTGCACTCATTCCCTATGTTAATGGTTTTTCAGGAAAAGACTTCGAAACCAATGACGTGACCAATACGGTAAAAGTAGGGGGCGATGCTAAAATTTCCATTGGCAATTCAATGAACCTGGATGTTACCATCAATCCTGACTTTTCCCAGGTGGAGGTAGACAACTTTATCACCAACTTGACGCGTTTTGAAATTGGCCTGCCGGAACGAAGGCAATTTTTTATTGATAATAACGACCTCTTTGGCAATTTTGGTGGTTCAAGAGATGCCAATCCCTTTTTCTCCAGGAGAATCGGTATTGCGGAAGACGTAGACGGTAATACCATTGAAAATTCGATTATCGCTGGGGCGCGCTTAAGTGGAAAACTAAACAACAATCTGAGATTAGGCTTTTTAAATATCCAAACAGAAGAGGATGCCGCCAATCAAATTGCTTCCAACAATAATATGATGTTGAGCTTGCAACAAAAGGTATTTTCCCGTTCCAACGTTTCTTTCTTTTTTATCAACCGACAAACCTTCGATCGCCCTGATTTTATAGAGGAATCAGAAGAGTATAACAGGGTGGTGGGTTTGGATTATAATTTAGCCTCAGCAGATAATACTTGGATAGGAAAGTTTTATGGACACAAATCTTTTCAGCCCAATGATAGTGAAGGAAATTACTCCCTAGGAGCTTTTACGGGATATAATTCCAGGAAATATGGTGCTTTTGTAGATGTCGTATTAATCGATGAAGAATTCACTTCCGACTTAGGGTTTATTCCTCGAAAGGACATTTTTAAAGTAGCTGGAAGCTTTAATAGATTGTTCTGGCCAACGGACCGGAAAATCAATAATCATGGGTTTGAACTATTCTCTGTTTATACCTGGCGGCCGGGATTGGATTTTCAAAACACGGACCATGAAATAAACTTTATTTGGGGCGCAGAATTTAATAATCTCACTGAAATCTCGGCATTTTATTCCAATCAATTCATTTTTCTAACGGACGAGTTTGAACCTACCGGAAAAGATGACGCAGTTCCGCTTCCCGCTGGCCAGGGCTACCATTTTAACTTGTTTGGCGTTGAGTATCGCTCCGACAGGAGAAAAGTGTTTTCCTATTCCATTGAACCAACGTTCGGCGGTTTTTTTAATGGCGATCGGTATTCCTTGGAAGTAGGGGCGAACATCAGGTTACAACCCAAACTCAATATTGGTTTTAATGCCCAATACGACCATATTGGACTACCAGAACCCTTTGCTACAGCAGACATTTGGTTGATCAGCCCAAGGTTTGATCTTACCTTTAGTAAATCGATTTTTTGGTCGACCCTTATTCAATTCAGCAATCAAAGGGATAATGTGGGAATTAACTCCCGTTTGCAATGGCGTTTTGCCCCTTTATCTGACCTTTTTATTGTGTACAACGATAACTATTTTGTAAACACCTTTATGCCGCGGAACCGTTCGATCAATTTGAAATTGACCTACTGGCTGAATATTTAACAGGGAGGTTTCCTTAGCCCTTACCGGGCTTTTACAACGGGAATTTGGGATTTTTTTAACGAGGCTTCGTAGTATTTTAGCGCCGACTAATTCGAAAACTACTTCATGGGGAAAAACTACCTTGCCCTGTTCTTTCTCTTATTTCTGCATTTAGGATTTGCGCAAAACCCACCAAAATCCTTTGTTGTTAAATATATCAATACCTCCATACAAGCAGACGGTATCTTGGATGAGCCCGTTTGGGAAGATGCCCAGGGTCCAACCAACTTTCACCAATATTTTCCGATCGACTCTGTGATGGCCGTTCAACAGACCGAGATCAAAATGGTGTACAATGGCACTACCCTATTCATCGCTATAAAAGGGAGGGCCGCTGGGCCCAACTATAATACTCGTTCCCTGCAACGAGATTTCAGAGGCGGAGGTATTGATCAGATTTCTTTAGTCTTTGACACTTTCAATGATGGTAATACCGCTTTTTTGTTTGGTATAAATCCGTTTGGTGTACGAAGGGAAGGGTTGATAGCCAACGGAGGCCTGGACGGCCGTGATTTTACCACCTCCTGGGATGTTAAATGGCGGGGCGATGCTAAAATCTATGAAGATCATTTTACGGCAGAAATGGCCATCCCACTTACTTCGCTCAAATTCAAGGAAGGGGAAACCAAATTTCGTTTTAACAGCTATCGCCTGGATATGCAAACCAATGAGCGTACCACCTGGATAAATATCCCTCAGAATCAACCCATTTTTAGTCTGGCTTTTATGGGGGATATGATATTTGAAAAGGGGCTCGGTAAATCCAGAACCCCACTTGCGCTCATCCCCTACGTCAACGGTATAGTTGCCAGGGACTATGAGAACAATACAGATCTCAATAACTTCAAAGTAGGAGCCGACGCGAAAATCGCCGTGGGGAATAGTCTGAATTTGGATTTGACCGTTAATCCGGATTTCTCTACGGTTGAGGTGGATAATTTTATCACCAACCTTACGCGCTTTGAAATTGCTTTACCGGAACGCCGTCAGTTTTTTATAGACAATAATGATCTATTTGGAAATTTTGGAGGCAGAAGGGATGCCAATCCATTTTTTTCAAGGAGAATCGGAATAGCTTCGGATACCGCTGATAATACCATAGAAAACCGAATTATAGGAGGACTGCGCCTAAGTGGAAAAATAAACCCGAATCTGCGTTTGGGCTTCTTAAACATTCAAACGGAAGAAGACGCCCCAAATGCAATACCTGCTAACAATAATATGATGCTGGCCCTCCAGCAGAAAATGTTCTCCCGTTCCAACCTGGGATTTTTCTTTATCAACCGGCAAGCTGTAAATGCCGGAGAATTTCTGCAAGAGGAAGAAGAGTTTAATCGTGTTTTGGGATTGGATTATGTCCTGGCATCTGCAGATAACAGCTGGACCGGTAAATTCTACGCGCATAAGTCTTTTCAACCTAATGATGATGACGGAAATTATTCGCTTGGAACTAACCTTGGTAAAAACAATCGCTTTTTTTCAGCTATTGTAGATGCTGTTTTTATAGATGAAGGTTTTACTTCGGATTTGGGCTTTATTCCCAGGAAAGATATTTTCAAGTTGGCGAACATCCTGGAGGGGCGCTATTGGCCGTCCAAAGGCAAGATTAACCGATATCAACTACAACTGTTTAATGTAGTTACCTGGCGACCAGAACTGGATTGGTTGTATTCGGATTATGATCTCTCCCTAGAGGGTACAGCAGAATTCCGGACACTGGAACGGCTTCAGGCCCGATTTGTGAAGCGCTTTGTTTATTTAACCGATGAATTTGAACCTACCGGAAAAGAGGATGCCCTACCCCTGTCGGCCGATACGGGCTATCATTTTAACAGGGTTGAACTGGAGTTTCAATCCGATCAGCGAAGGTTATTCTCCTATCGGTTTGAACCCAGTTACGGAGCCTTTTTCAATGGGGAGCGATGGTCCGTGGAAAGCGGTTTCAGACTCCGGTTTCAACCCAAGATCGAGTTGGGTCTGGATATGCAATATGATCATATTGGGCTTCCGGCACCTTTTTCCACGGCGGATATCTGGCTGGTGAGCCCAAGGGCGACTATTACCCTTAGCAAATCGGTTTTCTGGTCTACGCTCATCCAATACAGTAATCAACGGGATAATGTAGGTGTCAATTCTCGTTTACAATGGCGTTTTGCTCCGCTCTCCGACCTATTTGTTGTTTACAACGACAACTATTTTGTGAATACCTTTATGCCCCGCAATCGATCTATCAACCTAAAATTCACCTACTGGTTGAATATTTAGGCCTACAGATTTTGTTATATTTGAGGCAATCGGCTACTGATCTATGAACCAACTACCACTTACCGATGACACTGTCATCTTTGGCCTTCTGGCACTCTGCTTAGGTTTCGTTTTTTACACTTCATCACTTAAAACCGGATTCTGGAAAAAGTTTTATACCGTTATTCCCACGGTGTTAATGTGTTATTTACTCCCTTCTGTCTTTACAAGCACAGGCTTGGTGAATGAAGAAAGCTCTAACCTGTACTATGTAGCTAGTCGATACCTTTTGCCTGCCGCCTTAATCTTAATGACCTTAAGCATTGACCTTAAAGCCATTGCCAACCTGGGTTCCAAAGCCCTGGTCATGTTTTTAACCGGTACCGCAGGAATCGTTATCGGAGGACCCCTGGCCATCCTGCTGGTTTCCATTTTTTCACCGGAGACCGTTGGTGGGGCTGACTTTGATGCCGTTTGGCGCGGCCTAGCTACTATTGCAGGAAGTTGGATAGGGGGAGGTGCCAATCAGGCGGCCATGTTGGAGGTATTTCAATTTAACCCGGAGAAATTCGGAACTATGGTTTTGGTTGATGTATTTGTTGCCAACATTTGGATGGCAATTTTGCTTTTGGGAATTGGAAAAACAAACAAAATTGATGGCTGGCTAAAATCGGACACCTCCTCAATTGAAGAATTGAAATCAAAAGTATCGGAATATACCGAGAGAATCGCCCGGGTAGCTTCCCTTAAGGATTTCATTATGATGTTGTTTTTTGCTTTTACCGGAGTTGGGTTGGCCCATTTTTTCGGAAATCACTTCGCAGAATTCCTGGAAGCTAATTTTGAGGTTATTCGAAATAAAGAAAAAGTGTTGTCCTCATTAGGCTCAAAATTTCTTTGGATGGTGGTTTTTGCTACAACGATCGGAATTGGACTGTCCTTTACCAAGGCTAAAAATTATGAAGGTGCAGGGGCAAGTAAAATTGGTGGTATGTTCATTTATGTTTTGGTCGCCACAATTGGAATGAAAATAGACCTGAGCGAAGTACTTAAGAACCCGGGATTGCTTGCGGTGGGACTGATTTGGATAGCTATCCACGCCGGGCTCCTTATCCTTGTTGCAAAAATTATCAAAGCTCCGTATTTTTTTCTGGCTGTCGGGAGTCAGGCAAATGTTGGGGGTGCAGCTTCAGCACCAGTTGTAGCAGCAGAGTTTCACCCTTCATTGACCTCCGTGGGAATCCTTTTGGCGGTATTTGGATACGTCGTGGGAACCGCGGGAGCCTACCTCTGCGCTTTGCTGATGGAAGTGGCTTCCCAGGTATAATTGTTTTGGAAGAAAAGATGCCATCCCCTTTCCGTTACAGGTCGCTATTTATTTTACCCTGCCATAGAAAATGACCGGAATTTTCGATATTTGCGGTTTAAAATCCGACTATGAAGCAAGTAATTGGGGTGTTTTCCTGTTTCATTTTAGTATTGTCCTGTGCGAAAAAGACAGATGACCTTATGCAGGTCTCAGGAAATATTAATGGACTTAAAAAAGGAGTCCTTTACCTTCAACACGTTGAGGATTCTGTTCTTGTAACTGTAGATTCAATCGCCTTAAGAGGGGATGGTATTTTTTCGTTCGAACGCAGGCTTGAAAGTCCGGAACTGTTTTATCTCTACCTTAAAAAAGCGCATGACAAAACCATAGACGATCATATCACTTTTTTCGGTGAGCCAGGAGAGATCATCATAAACTCTACCTGGGACCAGTTTGAAACGAAAGCGAAAATAGATGGTTCTAAAAGCCATATGGAATATGCCGAGTATTTGCAAATGATAAACAGTTTTAATAAGCGCGACCTGGAGTTGGCGCAAGCTGCTTTTTCCGAAACCGATTCTCTAAAAGTGGATTCTATTGAAGCATTGGCGGAACGTAACTTCGTTGGTAGATATCGTTACTTGCTTAACTTTGGACTTACACATCCCAATTCGCATGTTACGCCTTATATTGCGCTAACAGACGGGAAGGAAGCCAATCCCATATACCTGGACTCTATTCACCGAGTTTTGTCAGAAGAAGTGGCCAATTCAAAATACGGGAAGGCTTTGGGAAATTATTTAAAGAGAAGCGCAGAATAATCAACTAGTTGAGATTGTTCAAATCTTGAACAAGAGCTGTGGCCTTTTCTTCTAAATCGGCACGGATCGCTTTGAAATGCGCCTTTTTATCAGGTACGGCATTTTGATGGACTTTGTCCATAAGTTCATCAAAAGCCGCAATCGATTTATCTATTATCGCTGAACCTTCATTGGAATTTTCATTATTGGTTGCGGCTTCCCACTGGTAAACCGCTTCAATAATATCCCCTAACACAAAGTTGATATCTTTTTTTAAATCCCGAATACTGGCCATTATAAAAATTTTCTCTAAAAGTACGATTATATGGTAACTTCCAAAATTTTTGCTTCGGACGTAGCAATGGCTATTTTAGAACTGGCGGCGGCCACCAAGACTGTTTCCCCTTTTTTTAACGCAACAGTTCCCCAATCATTCGTAATAAGGGCGTTACCGGCCACACATAGGTAAATTGTAAAACTATCCCTGTCAGAAAGATCTTGATAAAAGTCCTGAGTGAGATTTAAAAAATGAGTTGTAAAAAAGGGACAATCTACCATTGGGTTTAGCGTATCCATTGTCCTGGAATACTCGATTTTGAAATCATCTTTCTTTTCAAAATCTATAGCATCTAACGCCATTTCTGTATGCAATTCCCGTAAATTCCCCTCCTTATCCCTCCGGTTAAAGTCAAAAACCCGATACGTAACATCCGAAGTCTGTTGGATCTCTGCTAGTAGTACACCAGCACCTATGGCATGAATTTTACCAGTGTTTATGAAAAAAGTGTCTCCCTCGCCAACTGGCTCATAATTCAATAATTCCAGGAGGGTATCGTTTTCCACGCTAGCCGTATACTCTTCTTTATCCACCGTTTTGTTGAACCCGACAATCAGATTTGCTCCAGGATCGGCATCCATAATGTACCACATTTCCGTTTTACCAAAAGAGTCATGTCGCTTTTTTGCCAGTTCGTCATTAGGGTGCAATTGAATGGACAGGTCCTGTTTAGCATCTATGAATTTTATAAGCACAGGAAATTCCCGCCCAAACCGGTGTAGGACCTTATTCCCTAAAAGAGTAGCTCCGCATTCGGTAATGAGTTCATTCAACGTCTTTCCCACTAGAGAACCATTGCATACAACCGATACATTTCCGAAAACCCCAGAAAGCTCCCAACTTTCGCCGGTAGTACTAGTATCGCTGGGTTTTTGAAATAGTTCTTTCAGTTTACTACCTCCCCACAATCGGTCTTTCATTATGGGGTCAAACTTTAGAGGATATAACATTTGACAGTGAATTTAACCTGAGTAAGTAACGAAGTTTCTTGGGGTTTCATACAGTACAATCTCCAATTCTTTTGATGCATCAATATGAGGTCTCAGTTTATTAAAAATAATTACGGCTATATTTTCAGCGGTAGGGTTCAACGCCTTAAATTCCGGAACTTCTACATTAAGATTTTTATGATCCATTGCATCTTCCACCTCGGACTTGATCAAATCCTTAAGTTGTTTCATGTCCATAACGTAACCGGTTTCCGAATCTATCTCACCGGTGACACTAACAATTAAGTCGTAGTTATGTCCGTGATAGCTGGGATTGTTACATTTACCAAAAACAGCGTCATTTTTTTCAAAACTCCAATCGGGGCGATACAACCTATGCGCAGCATTAAAATGCGCCTTTCTACTTACTTTGACCTTCATCTTCTAAGTATTCCATTAGATAATCGTAGAATTTTTCAAAAATAATCTTAAACCATGCAGTGTAGGACTGTGGGTTTTGGGCAATATCATCCCGGATCGCTTGAGGTGTCATCCATTTCCAATCCGCTACTTCCTCTGTATTAACTTCAGGTTTTCCATTAAACCTTCCCAGCATGACATGATCATATTCGTGTTCTGTTAGTCCGTTGTCAAAGGGTGCTTTATAGATAAAGGAAAAAACCTCCCGTAATTCTGCTTGAATTCCCATCTCTTCCCATAATCTTCGTTTCCCAGCCTCCAAATTGGTCTCCCCATTACGTTGATGACTGCAACAGGTATTTGTCCATAGCAATGGAGAATGATATTTATTTGCAGCCCTTTGCTGTAACATGATCTGTCCGGCATCGTTCATCAAAAAAACAGAGAAAGCCCTATGTAATACCGCTCTTTCATGGGCTTCCATTTTAGCCATCAAACCAATTTGACGATCATCTTCGTCAACTAAAATCACCTTTTCTTCCATAGACTACAAAAATAATCCCTTTACCTGACAATAATGGTCAAGTAGCGATCGAAAAGCCAAAGAAGTTAACGGTTAGAAGAACCTTGGAGATTTTAGATTCCCAACGGTCCTAATAAAATCATAGCGGAGAATAATCTCAAAAGAACCATCATTAAAGGTAGTAGCCCCCAAATCCGTAATCTCCCGATCATAGGCCAAACCAATCAGAAATTGGTCGGAAAGATGAAATCCGAACATTCCGCTAAATGCGGCATCCCAACGATAGGCTGCTCCTGCAATAAATCGCTCATTAAACATAAAATTTGCGGAAACATCTACTTGTAAGGGTGCTCCCTGAACCAATTTGGTCAATAAGGCCGGTTTGAACTTGAGAAATGGGTTTAGATCCCAAACATAGCCCGTAATAAAATACCAATTCATTCGCTCCTTGGCGGTAGAAAGGGAAGATTCTTCAAAATGTTCGGTTTCCAGCATTCGAGGTACTGAAAGGCCTGCATAAAATCTTTCTGTGTGATAGTAAACCCCTGCACCAACATTAGGCGAAAATCGATTGTCTATATTTTGTTGCAAGGTAGGGTCAGGTCCCTGGCCAACATCCTGGTTCAATTCAGAAAATTGGATATCCAATAAATGAGCACTTCCTTTTAATCCAAAGCTTAATCGCCCATCAAGACCCGTTTGGATGGTATACGAAAAATCAACATCGAAGTAGGTTTCAGAAGTAGGCCCTATAATATCGTTGACAAAGGAGACTCCCAATCCCACTCCTCTGTAGCCTACTGGTGAATGGAGGTTTAGTGTCTGTGTTTCAGGCGCACCATCCAATCCCACCCATTGAGCGCGATACAGCCCGGCAATGCTTAGATGCCCACGAGAACCGGCATAGGCAGGATTTACACTTACTGTATTGTACATGTATTGTGTGTACTGGGCATCCTGCTGTGCCATTAGCACATTACCACAACACGCCATGATCACAACGGTTATGCTTTGAATTACACTCCTCCTAAAAAACTGTTTTTTCACCACCTGCTACTTTACCTGTTAATGTATATGTACCCTGATAATTGTTTCATATTGCCCGTCTGGTCTTCATAATCAAGAATGTAGAAATAGGTTCCTACGGGCAGTTTGTTGTCCTGGTCTACGGTTACCCTTCCTTGTGAAGTCCCGTCAAACACATTTCCTGAGGAGTTGTAGGCGTTGGTCTTAAATACCAGAACGCCCCATCGGTTATAAATCTTAACAGTATTGTTTGGAAAATTTTCAATGTTTTCTATTCGCAGTACGTCATGGATGCCATCGCCGTTTGGAGTAATTACGTTGAAGACTTCAATTTCATCTTCGGTTGGCCCTAAATCAGGATCCAGATAATTAGGTATACCATCGCCATCCGAGTCATCATTTGAATAATCCCCGTCTCCATTTAAATCTTCATCGATGGTCTCAATGCCGTCATCATCGTCATCTGTATCCCGATAGTCTGCTTCGCCATCATTGTCGGTGTCTGGTAAGTCTGTTGAAGGATCGTCTATTTCATCGTTGATGTCAGCATCAATCTGGGTATCTCCTTCATAGCCATCATCCAGGCCATCATTATCCTTATCTGAACCGATAAAGGTCACATCGGGCACACCATCCTGATCATGATCATGGGCTTCGATATTATCCGGTACACCGTCATTATCACTGTCATCATCCACATAATCCGGAATACCATCGCCATCGGTGTCCTCAGGGATTACACCCACATTTCCATTATTTTCATAGGCGTCATCAACCCCATTTCCATTCGTATCAACACCTGAGGGCACAACATAGCCTATTGTAGTTTGTGCTTCAACGTTATCAGGGATACCATCATCGTCGCTATCGATATCAAGGTAGTCCGGGATACTATCCCCGTCAGTATCTGTGGGATTAGTGACTGGATCATTATCGCTATCAGTATTCAGATCTTCAAAACTATCCAGAATGCCGTCATCATCACTATCCAAATCCACCCCTGGAGGATTAACGACCACGGTAACCGTTGCCGTACTGCAATTCCCACTCCCGTCACAGATCGTATAGTCGAAAGTATCAGTACCCATAAATCCGGTATTTGGGGTATACATAACCGAATCATCGGATGGATCCCCAGGGGTACCATTGTCATTGATGACCACCGTTCCATTGGAAGCTGTAGTGGTAGTTAAGGTGCCTGTACTGGGTAGATCATTGTCATTAGCCAGAATGTCGATAGTAACCGGGGTATCCTGATCTGTGGTTGCCGTATCATCGAAGGCATCCACTACGGGTAAAACATCTACGGTGACTGTTGCCGTACTACAATCTCCGGGCGTGTTACATAAGGTATAATCAAAGGTGTCAGGACCATTATAATCCGGATCAGGCGTATAGGTTACTATATCATCTGTGGGATCATTTGGTGTTCCATTATCGTCAAGGGTTACTGTACCGTTAGCTGGATCGGTAGTGGTTAAATCCCCTGCTGCAGGAAGATCCGAATCATTGTCATAGATAGGGACAACAACGGAGTCATCTTCGTTTACTACAACAGCATCATCCACCACAGTTGCTGCCTGATCTAAACAAACCACGGTAAACCTCGGTAGTGCGATGGAGTTTCCCGCCTTTGTTATTGTTGCTACGTAGCGCTCTACGGTTTGGGTTGCTGTAACCGTAGGGCGTAATTGATCTCCGGCCAAAGCAGGGCTCCAGGAAACTGTTGCACTTCCCTGAACGTTTGCAGTAATATCCAGGGTAACTTCATTTTCGGGAGAACTACATTCCGTAACAATAAAGTAGCCCGTTGCGTTAGAACCGCATAGTGTACCATCGTAAGTAGCAAAATACACCCCTGGCTGGGTAACTTCGTAAAAAGAATCAGTACCTAAAATCGTAGCTGTATCAGAAGCTTCAAACCAGCGATAGTTGGTTTCATCACCTCCACTTGGGGCTTGTAATAAGAATTGCGCATTTAACGTTGAGATGCTTGCCCAAAGGACAAACATGAAACATAAAATTGCAGTATTTCGGAATTGTTTTTTCAAGATTTGGTTTATCTCTTTTGCCGTGGTACTACTATCTGACTACGAACACTACATTAATCAATGAATTATAATCGGCTGGTTGTCCAATAATATCATAGGTCATATTGCCATTGGTATCAATCAAGACATTATCAAAAACTGAGTCATCATAAAAGGTTACGTAATAATACAGTTCCGTCCTTCCATAAGTTGGAATACCCGGTGCTCCACTACTTGAAACAAAAGTATCTGTGTAGGGGGCTGCTGTTGGCGCATATTGATTGATATATTCCTGATACAAATCAACACTTCCCGGCCCATTAGTAGAGGCATCAATAGCAATGGATGGTGGATAAAAAATACGTCCGGAGGCGGATGTTATTGGAGTAATAGCCTGCATAACTTCTTCTACTGTTGTTTCGTTAGTGGTATCACCATCAGAATCAACTGCTGTCACCAAATTTACTTCTGAAGCATCTTGATCGTCTGTAGCTCGTTGCCAAACGGCACCAGTATAATAATAGATAGCGTTGTCATCCGTATTGTATAAACTCTGGCCTGCAGCTGCTCCGGTTACTGCATTCATCTCTGCTGTGGTAGCTGTGGGTAGCCCCATCAATGAATTTGCATCGACCTGTGCATTAGCTATTAGCGTAGTGACTACGAGTACTACTATTAGAAATGCCTTTTTCATCTTTCTTAATTTATATCTGTTGTTTGGTTATTGATTAGTTGGGTAAAACGATCACCGTGAACATGAATTCCAGATCAATGTCGTCTTTTTGAGTAGTTCCATTATCACTATCTCCAATGTTCACACTAAACCCGGTGGTAGCTTGGTTATAATAGCTTATCCCCGGATCATCATAATTTTGGCCAGTATTTCCCGGACAATCGCCTCCACAATCCAAAGTCACCAATTGAATAATATAGCCTGCATCCGAAAGTGCTGTATCAAATGTAATTTGATAGTCGCCTTCGTCAACTCGGGTTACTGATGCGCCGTAAAGGTTAGAGTTAGTGGCATCTACCCCAGGAGTACCGACATATTCTATCGCTACCTTTCCGGTAGCATAAATAGTTGGCACCGCTATGGCCGTTGCAATATCTTCAATAGCCTGCTGAACCGTCGTCTCATCGGTACCATCACCGTCTACATCCACAGCTGCGTTTAAATTGACCTCAGTAGCGTCCTGATCATCCGTGCCAAGGCTGGCTAAGGGGACATCAAGGTCGCCTCCGGCGTCGCTTACCCGAAGAACATCCTCCGTTCCGTTATTGGCAACAGCAAAGCCCGTATTCAATTCGTTGGTATCGTCTGTATCACCGTCGGCGGCAAGCTCCACAGCTACTTCTTCAAGGGCCTCCTGTACATCCGTCTCAACAGTACCATCTCCGTCAATGTCGATGGCTCCGTTAAGGTTCACCTCGGTAGCGTCCTGGTCATCTGTACCAAGGCTGGCTAAGGGGACATCAAGGTCGCCTCCGGCGTCGCTTACCCGAAGCACATCCTCCGTTCCGTTGTTGGCAACAGCAAAGCCCGTATTCAATTCGTTGGTATCGTCGGTATCACCGTCAGCGGCTAGCTCCACGGCTACTTCTTCAAGGGCCTCCTGTACATCGGTCTCAGCAGTACCGTCACCGTCAATGTCGATCGCACCGTTAAGGTTCACCTCGGTAGCGTCCTGGTCATCTGTACCAAGGCTGGCCAAGGGGAC
>JANQRG010000021.1 GCA_028284665.1 Croceivirga sp. | reverse complement strand
TACTCATAGAAAGAAAGCAATTCCCTTACTTCCATTTCAACCAATTCTATAAGTTCATCATCGTCCACCATATCCACTTTGTTCATGAAGACCACAATTCTTGGAATACCTACCTGGCGTCCCAAAAGGATGTGCTCACGAGTCTGTGGCATAGGACCATCGGTAGCGGCCACAACCAATATGGCACCGTCCATCTGGGCTGCACCCGTAACCATGTTCTTTACGTAATCCGCGTGACCTGGACAGTCCACGTGGGCATAGTGACGGTTGGCCGTTTGATATTCTACGTGCGACGTATTGATAGTGATACCCCTTTCTTTTTCCTCGGGGGCGTTATCGATAGAATCGAAACTTCTAACTTCAGAAAGCCCTGCATTTGCCAATACGGTCGTAATAGCAGCAGTCAATGTAGTTTTACCGTGATCTACGTGTCCAATAGTGCCTATATTTAAGTGCGGTTTGGAACGATCAAAAGTTTCCTTTGCCATTTTTAATGAATTTAATCTTAGTTATATATTAGTGTACAATTTATATTTTTTTGAGCCAACGACGAGATTTGAACTCGTGACCTCTTCCTTACCAAGGAAACGCTCTACCCCTGAGCTACGTCGGCGTAAAGTGTTCAATCTACAACCCTTCTCAGAAAGGAGGAGATTACCGTTCAAAAAGAACAGCTTCGTCACTCTTAGAGCGGGAGATCGGGGTTTCCCTCGACTTCGCTCGGGATAAACTTCTCACCAGGTATTCCAGGTTTGTTGTCTATCTTGAGCGGGAGACCGGGTTCGAACCGGCGACATTCAGCTTGGAAGGCTGACGCTCTACCAACTGAGCTACTCCCGCGTTTTTTAAATCAACATTTCAATGAAGCGGAAAGCTTTGTTAAGAAACCCAAGCGTCTGACGCTCCCCGCCCGAACGTACAGTTCGGTACGGGCGGGTACCAACTGAGCTACTCCCGCAAAAAAATTAGTTCAATATTTCAAAGCACCTTTACTTTTTCTTATTTGCCTGTATCAGCACTTATCCATTGGCAAATAGCTGTGGGGAGAGCAGGATTCGAACCTGCGAAGGTAAAAACCAACAGATTTACAGTCTGTCCTCGTTGGCCGCTTGAGTATCTCCCCTCCTTATTTTTAGCACCTTACGAGCCGGTAGAGGGACTCGAACCCACGACCTGCTGATTACAAATCAGCTGCTCTAGCCAGCTGAGCTATACCGGCTTAACAGCCATTTTTACGCAAAAAAAAGCCCGTTATTTCTAACGGACTGCAAATGTATAGATTTATTTGTTTATTCAAAACAAACTCACAAAAAAAATTCATTAGACGTGAGCCCTGGTTTTTTCTTTCTTTTTCACTAATTGCCGCTCCAGAGAATTGCAAGCAGTGTCAACCGCTTCTTCAAAAGTTTTACATTGCTTTTTTACGATAAATTTGTTCCTGGGAACATGCACTTTGATCTCCACAATTTTGTTCTCTTTTGTACTTGTATTATCTACTTTTAAATACACATCCGAACTTATTACTTTGTCATAAAAGACTTCCAGTTTATCTATTCGGTTTTGAATAAAACCGAGTAATTTGCTATCAGCCACAAAATTTACAGATTGTGTGTTTACCTTCATAGAACACGTTTTTACGTCTGTTGGGTACAGACAGGTTAAACAATACAAAGACTACTGCTCTTTGTTTCTTGGATGGGCGGTAGCATGAACTTCTTTGAGCTTTGCTATACTGTTGTGGGTATACATTTGGGTGGATGCCAAACTAGAATGGCCCAACAACTCTTTTACCGCGTTTAAGTCAGCCCCCCGATTTAATAAATGTGTCGCAAAAGTATGTCGTAACATATGTGGGCTTTTTTTGACCTTTGGGGACACTGAACTAAGATACTTATTTATAACCCGGTAAACAAGAGTTTCGTATATTTTGGCCCCGGTTTTTGTTAACAACAAAAACTCCGGATCTATGATCATTTCCAGTCTTTCCCGCTCCAAAAGATACCTGGCAATTGATGCTTCCAGTCCAGGTAATAAAGGAAGTATTCTCTCCTTATTCCGTTTTCCCAGAACCTTTAAGGTTTTGTTCCCGGCATCAAACCCAACCAATTTTAAATTTACCAGTTCGGCTCGGCGTATTCCCGTGGTATACAGAATTTCAATAATCAGTTTATCCCGTCTTCCCTCAAAATCATCGCCGTATTCGATACTATCCAAAACCGCTAACATTTCATCCTCTGAAAAGGGTACCTGGAGTTTCCGTTCTACCTTTAGCGCCTGATGGTTTGAAAATGGCAGCGCAGTTATTGTCCCGGTTTTCTGTTGAAATTTGTAAAACGCTTTTACGGAGGAGAGTTTTCTATTAACACTCCTATTGGAAATCCCTTTGTGCACCAGATGTACAATCCAGCTTCGTATAACGGCGTACTTCACCTCCTTAAAGTCACTTATTCCCAATTCTGTTTCGCAAAACAGTAGAAACTCTTTGAGGTCTCTTTCGTAGGCGATGACGGTATGCCTGGAATATTTCTTTTCCAGAGTAAGATAGGAAACGAATGCCGGCAAGCTCATACCATAAAGGTATGAAAAGGATAGTATTACCTATTGAAAACAAAAAATCCCGCCGTTGGGGCAGGATTTTTGATATATCTTGAATCAAGAAGGCTAAAGCTCTTCATTATCTCTGAGGCTCTGGATGTACTGCGCTTTTTGCACTACTGCCCTTCGTTTAACTGAAGGTTTGGTATACTGCTGTCTTGCACGTAGCTGGCGCATGGTTCCGGTTTTATCAAACTTTCGTTTGAAACGCTTTAGCGCTCTATCTATATTTTCTCCTTCTTTTACAGGTATTATTAACATTGGCTACAACCTCCTTTCTTTTATTTTTGGAGTGCAAATATACAAATGTATTTATAACTGCGATCCTTTTTAAAAAATTTCTCTTTTTACCTGTACCTGGTCTGAAACAGGCCTGTACTCTTTTTTATCTATTATAATTTTTGCGATAATCTCCCGCAGTATTTCAGAAGTACCTCCTCCAATTGGCCCTAGCCTACTATCCCTAAGCATTCGCGCCAGTGGATACTCCTCTATATAACCGTACCCCCCGAGAAACTGTAAACAGTTATATATCACCTCATCAGCCATTTGGGTCGATTTCAATTTGGAAACGGTCGCCTCGCGGACAACATATTCACCTCGGTTCATCTTATGGACAACAGCATAATTATATTGCTTACACATATCCATATCTGCGTGCAGATCTACCAGTCTATGGCGTAACGCCTGATATTGATTGATGGGTTTTCCAAACGTTTCTCTTTCGGACATATACTGTAGCGCATAATCCAGTGCAAATTCCGCTCTGGCATGCGCATTTATTCCCATGACCAGACGCTCCAGCGCGAAAGCCTCCATGATAAATCCAAAGCCCATTCCCTCTTCTCCCATTAAATTGGCAGCAGGGACCACAACATTGTCAAAAGCCAGTTCCGCTGTGTCCGATGCCCGCCATCCTAATTTATTAAGTTTGCTGGCGGTAACCCCAGGACGTTTTAGATCCACAATAAAAATGCTTATCCCCTTATTACCAGCAGCGGGATCAGTTTTGGCAGCCAAAATGATGTAATCCCCGTACACTCCATTTGTAATAAAGGTCTTAGATCCATTGATCACATAGTTATCCCCCTGACGGACGGCGGTCGTACGCATACCCGCCACATCACTTCCTCCAAAGGGTTCCGTAACTCCCAGACAACCTATTTTTTCTCCATGAACACTGGGCTCCAGGTATTGCCGTTTTTGGGGATCATTGGCATTCTTATTCAAATGGGTCATGGCGAGATACACATGTGCCCAAATTGCTGCGGCGAAACCGCCGGAATTTATCTTTTGCAGTTCTTCCAACAGGATAACGGTGTAGAACAAATCGAGCCCCATTCCGCCATATTCCTCCGATGTGGCCAGGCCAAAATAACCCATATCAGCAAACTTCTTCCAAATGAAGCGCTCAATGGTTCCTGTCTGTTCCCATTTTTCAATATGTGGAACGACTTCCTTTTGCAAAAAATCCTTTAAACTCTCCCTAAAAAGATGATGTTCTTCGCTGAAGTACATACTATTCATACCAACTTGTTTAATATGACAAATATAAGGCTATTCTATCTATTTTGTTCACCGGAAAGCCCTCAACGTTAAACAAATCGTCAAACGACCTGTATGTCCCGTTGCTCTCCCTATAGTCAACAATGTTATTCGCCAAATCGTAGGAAATATAAACCAAATCTGCTAACGCGCTAACAGAAGCTGTGTTAATATTGATTTTTTGAATTTCAGGAGGATCAAGTACTTGAAAAACCCTTAGTGCCCTTTCCACTACAAGAGGTTCTAACCCATACACATCATAAAGTTGTTCATTGACAAGGAAGCCTCCTAATCTATCTCTAAATTTTACAATTCGTTTTGAAAGGACCGGTCCGATACCATTAATGTCTTCCAAATCCGAGGCTATTGCCGTATTCAAATCCCGAACCACTACATCCTCATCAACCACATTGTTATCCTTGTTCGCATTCCGGAAAGAAACGCTTTTGGTTTCAGAACTGCCCCACTCCGGAAACCGAAAGAACGGGGAAATCTGCTGCAATAAAGCATCGGAAACCTGAGTTACACTCTGGAATTCTTGCACCGACCTTACATAGCGATCCTCCCCCCTAAAAGTGTGTAACCGATCTATTTCCTCTGGGGACATTCCCAAGGTATATCCCTTGAAATCAGAAATAAAATTGGGATTAAAAGGTTTGAGTTGTCTTTTTTCTTCTTTCTTGGATGCCATTTTCAGGCTATCGAATTGTCGTTGTAATTGCTTGTCTACAGTAAAAGAGGAGTTACCGGTTGATTCGGAATTCCAACGTAATAGGACATAACTCAACAACAATGCTACAATGACTAACAACAAAAAGAAAATCCCACTTCGTTGCTGTTTGGTATACTCGAAGTGGGATCTCAACCATTTCATTTATCAAAGCCTAAGCCTTTCCTTTGACAAATTCTTTAATGTCCAACAGGTATTTATTCATCTCTTCCCTTACTCTCGGAAAGAGGATAAGCAATCCAACCATATTGGGAAAAACCAATGCCAAAATCATAGCATCAGAGAATTTTATCACCGCATCCAGGGTGGCACCGGCACCAATGATAACAAACAACAAAAACAGTACTTTGTATACGATATCGGCAGTCTTACCTCTTCCAAACAGATATTTCCAGGATTGCAGTCCGTAATATGACCAGGAGATCATTGTTGAAAAAGCAAAAAGAACTATTGCAATTGTCAGTACATATCTAAATCCCGGAATTACTGAATCATAGGCCATGGATGTCAAATCCACCCCACCAACATAGGTTCCGCTTTCATTTAAAAGAACAGTGCTTCCAACACCATTGCCATAGTCAAAAGCGCCTGCATCCATATTAAAGAAGATGATCACCAGAGCGGTCATGGTACAGATGACAACGGTATCGATAAAGGGCTCCAAAAGGGCTACCACCCCTTCACTAGCAGGATATTTTGTTTTTACTGCTGAATGCGCTATAGCTGCCGATCCTGCTCCAGCTTCATTTGAAAATGCCGCACGTTGGAAACCTACGATAATAACCCCAAGAATTCCTCCCAAGCCGGCCTGAGGACTGAAAGCCCCGGAAAAGATCATTCCGAAGGCATCTCCTATGAACTCAATATTAGCGAAAATGATAATTAGAGAGGCGATAACATATACCACCGCCATAAAAGGCACTATTTTCTCCGTTACGCTCGCAATCTTTTTTATACCGCCAATGATCACGATACCCACCAAAAAAGCCAGGATAATACCAAGAATAACCCCGGTAGCGCCTCCCTGCAAATTAAGCATTGTACTCAGTTGGACGGCCGCCTGGTTAGATTGAAAGGCATTACCTCCTCCAAAGGAAGCCCCTACACATAGTACTGCAAAAGTAATGGCCAGCACTTTTCCTAACCCTTTAAGGCCTTTTTCCGAAAGACCTTTAGATAAATAGTACATTGGTCCTCCGTACACCGTTCCATCCGGGCCAACATCTCGATATTTAACCCCTAAGGTACACTCCACAAACTTGGTCGACATCCCTATCAAACCGCAAACAATCATCCAAAAGGTAGCGCCAGGGCCCCCGATGGCAATAGCCACTGCAACTCCAGCGATGTTTCCCAGCCCTACAGTTCCGGAAACCGCGGTAGCCAACGCCTGGAAATGACTTACTTCTCCTTCCTTGCTTTCATCTTTAATGGTATGTAGCAAATCCCCGTCCACTACGTTTAGCTCTGTCTGTTCCACACTATGATGATCCAGATCGTCATATTTACCTCTAACCGTATTGATGGCGAGTGGAAACCTGGAGATATTAGGAAACTTAAATGCAATCGTAAAGAAAGTAGCACCAAAGATCAACAAGATCAGTACTATCGGTAAGTTGTACTCTCCAATAGGAATTGGTGTTAAAATGAGGCTTTCCCACCATACCGCAAAAGGCATAAAGGCATCATTTACCCTCTCGTCTAACCCCTTTTCCGATGTTTCCTGAGCAAAAGAAAGCATAGGGATCAGGAAGGAAAATAGTGCTGTGCATCTAACTTTCATATGTGGTTTATTTGGAATGTTAAGTTATCGTTAGCGGGCAATATCCTAAAAAATTTCAACCCGGTCAAATTTTACCAGTATTTAAGTGGTCTATGTGGAACATCTCGTTTAGTTTTCTTATCTGTTCCGGTCGGCCTAGTACAATGACCTTCCCTTTGGGTTCCAGTTCCATATCCGCTTCAGGGTTGATGGTGTATTTTCCGGTAGGATCTATGTAGCCAATTATAGTACATCCGGTCTTTCTGCGTAAATCCAAATCCCGAATTGAATGAAAGTTTGACGCCTCGTTGAAATCGGCTATTTCCACTTCCTCAAGATTAGTAGTATCTCCCCCCTCCATAGAAAGTTGATCCATGAAGGTGATCAAGTCCGGCATGACGACCAGGGAAGCCATATGGTCTCCTCCTATTTTGTCCGGCATAATTACCTTGTTTGCTCCGGCAAACTCTAGTTTTTTAATTGAGGTTACCTGGGAGGCCCTACTTATTATAAAGAGGTCTTTGTTCAATTGTCGGGCAGAAAGTACCACAAAAAGATTGAGTGCATCATCGGGTAAGGCCGTAACCAGATACTGTGCTTTCTTTAACCCTGCTTCTAAGAGTATTTCATCGTCGTTAACATCTCCTTCCACAAAAAGTACCTCATTTTCATGTGCCTGGATGATCTCCTTGTCTTTTTCAATTACAACAAATGGCTTTTGGTAGGCCCCCAACCGCTCTGCAGCTTGTTGTCCATTTCGGCCATACCCGCACAGCACTACATGGTTTTCCAAATTTTTAATCGTATTTCTCACCCTTTTCTTTTTTAGCGTTTGTAACGTATTCCTACTCAAGACATATTCCGAAACCACAGAGATGGCAAAACCAAAAATAAAAACACTGCTAACAATTAGGACTATCGTAAATACTTGAGCCTCCTCGTCCAATGGCCTGACTTCTGAAAACCCCACAGTGGTGACCGTAATTATGGTCATGTACACCGCTTCTACCCAACTGTAGTTGGCAATAAACCGATATCCCACTACCCCAAATAAGAACACCACCACCATTAAGGATAGCGCTAACGCGATTTTGGAGCGGAAAAATTTTATCATACGTTATAAATCAAAAACAGAGGTTCTTTTTGTATAGACGAGGTCCTTGATTCCCAACCAAAATGCGATGAACAAATAAAGCGCAAAACCAAAACCAAGGGTCACAAAGGTTAGGTAGATAAATGTAGTGCGCACCACACGAGCCCGGATACCCAAACGTTCCGCTATTCGTCTACATACCTCAAAACCTCTCTTCTGAAAATAGTACAACAAACTATAAAACCAGCGCATGGTTAAATTTAGAGATTTCTACCTAATAAAAAAGTTCCTACCGAACATTGCAAACATTTGTGCTTTGTACAATAATGAGTATGTAAATGCAACTTGGCCTGACTTTGTAACGCACAATCGGTTTCCCATCCAAATTTTTGAAATTTGGTCAGAACAGTATTGCGCTCTTCCGGGACCTCTCGCATGGTAGCAACAATAGTCTCCCTCATATCTTTTCCTACTTTTTTGCCGTAGCAGAACTTCAAGGGAACTATTGTATTACTAATAATTAAATCGATAAACTTTTTGTTTAATGTCTTTTTAACGCTTTTTGATACTTTTCCAAATACGTAATGACGATCCCAATACGCTCCTGCGGTCACCTGGAAGGTAGTATAATACGTATCTATGTCTTCAGCGTTAATAACTTTTTGAAATAGCCCATGTTGTTTCGAATATAGCTGTGTTAGTTGCGCTAACCGAATAGTAGGAAAGTTATGGGGTCGTAAACCATAAAACTTTGGTCGCTCCAATAGCTTCAAAGTGTTTAAATCAAACTTTTTGCACAAAAACCCAAATTCGTTTCGAAGTTGTGAACGATAAAGATCCTCTTCTCCCCCTTTTTGAAGCAACCCAACGCTACCCAACAAAAGCGCCTCTAGTTGCAAAGGATTATGTTGTATTTTTCGAATTAGGGAAAAGTCTATGGCTAATGCTGCTTTCAGGAAAACTGCTCCATTCGTGTTCAGTCCAAAATTTTTCATCAGGAGACAAAACAACACTTTTTCCCAATCATTCTTAGAAGCCTGCAATAGCTCGAAAACAAGTTTTGATTTTTCTTCCAGACGTTCGAAAAAAAGGCGCTCCTCCCAATTACGCAATACAAAGGTATCCACGGCCTCCAAATCATTTTCGCAATTGATGAATTGTTTTCCAAAATGGTTGAAAAGGGACTGATAGTCCTTTAGTAGTGTAGCACTCACAAAGTACTTTAACTCCACTGTGGGAATTTCAGATCCGTCCTTACGAAAAACAGGAGTATCTTCTTCCCAAACTACATGGAGCAATACATTGTTGTAATTCTCGTCTTGCTCATGCCCGTGGGCGTACCAGTCAGAAGACCTCAGATGCATCTCTACGTTTCCCGCCCATCGCTGCCCGTTAATTTCTAATAGTGTATTGAAAAAGTCTGGTCCTTCAAGGGTATTGTGCATCCCGGGCTTTAGCACAACTACCGGCTCCCCTTTTGTAGTAAAAATGCCTTTATTGGGAAGTTTATGGGTTTTCCAGATGAAATGAAGAAAATTTTCGCTCATGTAGCGAAAATAGTAATTTGATCACCATTTGCCTGCATAGGTCAAATCATCTCCCGAGGTATGCATAAGGTAGGCGTGTTGAATACGATTTATTTGCCGAATATGATGGTAATCGTGTGCCAACCAATTGATCAAAAACTTTTTCGCACTTCTGGGTCCCACTTTCGGGTGGTCAACCGTTTGTTCCCATTTTGGGTTTTGTAAGGAGTGTAGCCACGCTACAGATTGCCTTCTTTCCTCAATAAATCGCTGTAAAACGGATTCAAAATCCTGACCTATATAGTTCCGATCCTTCGGCCAGGTCTCGGGGCGAATCGGATTAAGGGGTTGACCAGGGCGTGAAAGTACATGCTCCACCCGTGCCCTGAAATCTTCGATCTCCTCATCCAATAAATGGCATACCACTTCAAGGAGACACCACGTTTTCGGATCCGGTTTAAAGGTGTACTGCTCTTTTGTGGCAGACCGTAATAGATGGTGAAAAACCTCCTGATTACGGTTCAATTCGGAAATTATGGAAAGCGCTTCCACCCTATTCTGCTACTTCCCCTTCCCAATCCATGAATCCACCTTCCAAATTGTAGGCGTTTTCAATTCCAATACTGTTAAGTATAGCACAGGCCTGTCCACTTCTATTTCCTGAACGACAATACACGTAGTAGTTTTTGGACTTGTCTAGTTTTTCAATTTCATCCATAAACCCTTGTCCCAAATAAATATCGATGTTGGTGGCCCCTGGGATGTATCCCTCTTCCACTTCTTCCGGGGTCCGTACATCAAGGATAAAGGCATTTGCATCGTTTTGTAGCTGCTCTGCCCATTCTTCCTGGCTTAAATCCATAGGTTGTATCAGTTTTAGTTTGGTAAAAACAAAAGTCCGAAGCAATACTCCGGACCTAAAACTACGTAATTTTCGTATTATACTTTTATTGAGCATCCAATGGCTCGGGTTGTAGTAATCTCTATTTCCTTTCCTGCTAACATAGCATCTACGGCATTCTCCACGTATTTATCCTCCACTTGGGATGCATCCTGGTAATTATCGTCAATAGCTCCGATGTAGCGTACCTGGTTACCCTTTTCTGTTTTTTCCAAAAGAAAAACATGAGGAGTTCTGGTGGCTCCATATTGGGGATACACCTTTTGGCCATCATCAAATAAGTAGGGAAACGTAAATCCCTTTTCCTTGGCACGTTCTTTCATGGCCTCAAAACTATCTCCGGATTTTACGGCCGGGTTATTGGGATTAATGGCAATCACCGGAACCCCTTTCGACTTGTATTTTTCATTCAAAGCAATGATCCTGTCCTCATACGCAACGGCGTAGGGGCAAGTATTACAGGTAAAAATGACCAAAAAGCCTTTTGCAGTTTCAAAATCTGAGAGGGAGACCATTTCGCCATCGATGTTTTTCAAGGAAAAATCAGTGGCGTAATCGCCAATGGCATAACCATCGGCTTCAAGCGAATTGTAGGTAAAGGCCGCCATTAAAAATATCGCTGCCATAAACCCAAAAATCTTAAGTGTTTTCATAATAGTTAATTAATGAATTTGTCGAGTTCCTCGTTTAGCTGTTCATATGTCATGGATTGCTCGAAAAATGAACGCCCACTCTTATTGTATATTAAGGTAGCTGGAATTCCACCTCCCCAATTCTGATTTACCTTCGGAATCCACTCATTCATCTTTGGATCATCCAAAATGACCACCTCTCCCTGCAAATCATTTTTTTCCACAAAGGGAACCAGCCGTTTCTCCCACATTGAAGGCATATCAAGACTCACCAAAATGAGCGCTACTTTGTTGTCTTTTTGTTCGGCAAATGTCCTTTCGAAATTCGGTAGCTCTTCAATGCAGGGCTTGCACCATGTGGCCCAGAAATTCACAATATAGGTCGAATCATTTTTTTTGCTCAACAAGGAAGCCATTCCATCAAAATCGTAGATGGGAAAATTAATATTTGGGGACGTTTTCGCCGCCGAGGCTTGCACTAACGCAACATCTGATACCTCCTTCGACTTTTTGGTGTTGGGGTTACCACAACTGCATAACACAAAAGCAACCACCACGAATGCACAACCAAATCGCATCATTATTTTTCTTTGAACTGCTTAAAATTAGTTAATGGACAGCCCCCCCTTAGCCTTTTAACAAAAATTTATACCTCCTTTAGGAAAAGATTTGGAGCAGAACGCTATACATTTGTATATACAATTGTTGTAACTACATGAATGTTGAAAAGGTCATAAAAACTACCAGCGCTATTCCACTAGGGAAGCGAACTATTATTCATATGCAGTTGGTACGTAACAAGATGGATGATGAACTCACCAATGCCTTAAAACCCTATGAAGTGTCCTTACAACAATTTAATGTTTTGCGCATACTAAGAGGTCAAAAAGGCAAACCTGCTAATCTCTCTACCCTAAATGAGCGAATGGTTTCAAAAATGAGCAATACCACCCGCCTGGTAGATAAACTCTTAGCGAAAGACTATGTAAGACGAGAGGTCTGTGCTGCAAATCGTAGAAAGATCGAGATCTATATTACCCCAAAAGGTAATGCTGCATTAGAAAAAATGGATACGGCTATTTTAAAAGTAGAGAAAGCGATTTTACAACATTTTACTAAAACTGAATTAATACAATTAAACACCCTTTTAGATAAATTTTGATCATGAACACCATTTTAGAGACAAGAACCTGGCGATATGCCACAAAAAAATTTGATCCTAATAAAGAAGTGAGTGAAGAAGATTTGCAATTACTGTTGGAGGCCACTCGCTTAAGCGCTTCTTCTTATGGATTACAGCCCTATCATATTTATGTGATTACTGACAAAGCATTGAAAGCTAAATTACGACCTGCTTCCTGGAATCAATCCCAAATTGAGGATGCCTCTCACATTCTTGTGTTTGCTAATGCAAGTGATTTTGGGGCAGAATTGGTGGACGGTTATTTGGAAAATGTTTCTGAAACCCGAAACATCCCTGCTGAAGGTTTAAAGGGGTATGGCGATTTTATGAAAGCTAAGCTGTTAGAATTGCCTTCAGAAAGTAAAAGCACCTGGACTGCTAAGCAGGCCTATATCGCTTTCGGCAATCTTATGCAGGCTGCAGCGGAGCTAAAAATAGATACTTGTCCTATGGAGGGTTTTGAGGCAGAACAGTACAATGAAATTTTAGGGCTTAGGGAAAAGAATCAAAATGCTGCCGTAGTACTTGCTATAGGATATCGATCGGAAGCCGATGAAACACAGCACTATGCTAAAGTCCGGAAATCAAAAGAGGAATTATTCACATTACTATAAATCTAAAAACAGAAATTAATTTTAAAATCATGAAAACAACCCTATTAAGTTTAGCATTGACCTTGGCCTTTGGAGCTTTCGCTACAGCAAATCCAATTGAAGAGGAGAAAAAAGAGGTGAACGCGGAAAAAAGTACCGTCACCTGGAAAGCCTACAAAGTAACAGGTTCCCATACCGGAACGGTAACGTTACAATCCGGAGCATTGACATTCGATGGTGATAAATTAACCGGTGGCGAGTTCACGGTAAATATGACCACTATTAATACTACAGATCTGGAGGGTGACTATAAAAACAAGTTGGACGGACATTTAAAGTCCCCGGACTTCTTTGGTGTGGAAAATCACCCTTCAGCTAGTTTGGTATTTACCAATGTGACGGCCTCTGGCAAAAACTCTTACAAGGTAACTGGAGATCTTACGATCAAAGGAATTACCAAACCGGTTACTTTCGATGTTTCTATTTACGGAAGCAAAGCAACTGCGACCTTAAAAGTGGATAGAGCCGAATATGATGTACGTTACGGTTCCGGAAGCTTTTTTGATAACCTGGGTGATAAAACCATTTATGACGAATTTGATTTGGTAGTTGATCTGGAATTCTAGATCGGTACCGTGGTTTAGTGTTTGAAAAACCGCACAGCCTGCTGTGCGGTTTTTTTTAAACTAAGATACCCGTTCACTCACTTAAGACTTTGCGTCCAAATAAGAATCCAGGCTTCCCAAAGCATCGTCCCAAAACTTTTCATAGAAACTTACCCAATGATTTATCTGCTTTAAGGGATTGGCATTTGCCTTGCAATACCGTTCCCGTCCTTTACTCTCAATTTCCACCAGACCCACTTCCTCCAATGTTTTTATGTGCTTGGTTACCCCTTGCCTGGAGATTTCAAACTGATTGGAAATATGGGTGATCGGCAAAGCGGTTGCAGCTAAGATCAATGCATGAAAAATGTCTCGTCGTGTCGGGTCCGCAATAGCCTTTAAGATCCCTGTGACCCTATCCTGCATGGACTTCAGCGTTTAAGAATTTAGTAAGCTCAGCCACACAATTATCCCAGCCCCCATCAAAGCTGTTAAACATGTTAACCGCAGTATCTCCCCCGTAGCCGGATATTCCGGAATGTTCTAAATACAGTTTTGTCTTCCCCCCTACCTCTTCCAGGGACCATTTCACTGTTGTTATGGTATCGGTGTTTTGCACCACCCAGGTGTAAATCAAAGTGTAGGGGTTTGCTTCTTTTACCTCTCCGGTAATCTGAGTACAATTTTCACCTTCAGAGAAAAAGGTATAACGGTATCCTTTCTCCGCTTTAAAATCTGCCTTGATAAACCAGGTGGAGATCTCCTCTTCCTTGGAAATGGCCCTCCACACTTTGTCAATCGAATGATTGAAAATTTGTTCTTTTAAAATAACGTCTTTCATAACTGTTCGTTTTAAGATTAATACGCAACTAATTGGTTGCTAAAATACGATTCTTTTTTATTTATGCAACTAAACGGTTGCTTTTTTCTTATTCTTAAGACTGATATTGGATTTTTCATTTGTCAATTTCAAATTCATTTTTATATTTACACCAATGAAAGGAATGAATAACAACTGGTGGTGGAAAAACTTGCGTCAATGATCGTGAGCTAGTCCCTGCTATAACAATATTTGAGGCTTGTCATCACGACAAGCCTTAATTTTTTGAATCCATTTGAAATGAAATTCAAGCTCAAAACCAATTACAAACAAATCCTTGCCGACACCATTACCCCGGTAAGCGTTTACTTGAAGATTCGGGATCGATTTCCAAACAGTATTCTATTAGAAAGTAGTGACTATCATGCTAATGATAATAGTTTCTCCTACATCTGCTGCAACCCACTGGCCTCGATCAAAGTAGAAAACGAGGAAATCCTGACCTCTTATCCTGATGGGAAACAGACCCATAAAAAAATGACAGCCGACACTGACCTGCCTGCTGTTTTGGATGAATTTGCCAGGGCGTTTGAAGCGCAGGAACTCAATTTTAAGTTTGCAACTAACGGGTTGTTTGGCTATATGGCGTACGATGCCGTACGGTATTTTGAATCCATACAGATTGCGAAGAAGGAAAACTCCGTGGCTATTCCTGATGTTTTTTACGCGGTATATCAAAACATAATTGCGATTAACCACTTTAAAAATGAAGCCTATATTTTTTGCCATTCTCTAGATGGCAAAGACAATATAGAAGCAATTGCTCAACTCCTAAATGTGCGCAATTTCGCCACCTATAATTTTAATCGTGAAGGAGAGTTATCCTCAAACCTGGAAGATGCGGATTATCGCGAACATGTAAAGTTTGCCAAGAAACATTGCCATAGAGGTGATGTTTTTCAGCTAGTACTGTCAAGAAGGTTTTCCCAGAATTTTAAAGGCGATGAGTTTAATGTCTACCGGGCGTTACGATCTATAAACCCTTCGCCTTACTTGTTCTTCTTTGACTATGGCAACTTTAAAATATTCGGAAGCTCCCCGGAGGCCCAATTGGTTGTAAAGGAAGGTAAGGCCGAAATACATCCTATAGCCGGCACTTACAAACGAACGGGAAACGATGAAAAGGATGCTGAGTTGGCCAAAGAACTCGCCGCGGATGATAAAGAAAACAGCGAACATGTAATGCTGGTAGATCTAGCACGAAACGATCTGAGCAGAAATGGCAACGCGGTAAATGTGGAAACGTATCGGGAGGTGCAATACTTTTCCCATGTTATTCACCTCGTATCTAAAGTGACCGGAATTAAAAAACCCGACACCTCCACCTTAAAAATTGTTGCTGATACGTTTCCTGCGGGCACATTAAGTGGTGCCCCTAAGCATAGGGCGATGCAACTCATTGAAAAATATGAGAAAACCAATAGAGGCTACTATGGTGGTGCCATAGGATTTATGGATTTCAAAGGAAATTTTAACCATGCGATCATGATCCGCACTTTTTTGAGTGAAAACCATACGCTCCATTTTCAGGCCGGGGCCGGCTTAGTGGCCGCATCCGATCCTGAAACCGAATTACAGGAAACCTACAATAAACTTGGAGCATTGAACAATGCCCTGGAAATTGCCGAAACGATCTAGCTATGAAAAAGGTATTGATGATAGACAATTACGACAGTTTCACCTACAACCTGGTGCATTACCTGGAAGAATTAGGTTGCAGAGTTATTGTAAAACGCAATGATCAACTTACCCTTGAGGAGGTAGTGCCTTTTGAATATGTTGTCTTATCACCAGGCCCGGGAATTCCTGAGGAAGCTGGACTCCTGAAGGCCATTATTGATACCTACGGCCCCACGAAGCGCATATTTGGCGTGTGTCTTGGGGTACAGGCTATTGGTGAAGTGTATGGAGGTACTTTGATCAACCTCGATGAAGTATATCACGGCATTGCTACCACGGTTCACATTACCGGGCAAGATTATATTTTTGATGGCATTCCCGAAGAGATCGAAGTAGGCCGCTATCATTCCTGGGTTGTCGATGATAACTTACCAGAGGAGCTCGAAGCTACCTCCTATGACAGCAGTAAACAGCTCATGTCTTTGAAACATAAAACGTACGATGTTAGAGGGGTGCAGTTTCACCCGGAGTCCATATTAACTCCCTATGGAAAAAAGATGTTGGAAAATTGGCTTAACAAGTCCCAGACTCAAGTACTGAGACGTCAGAAATGAGATGTGAGATGTAAGAAATGAGTTAAAATGAATAATTATAAAGAACTAATTGTTTGGCAAAAATCGATGTATTTGGTTGAAATGGTGTACCAATTAACTGCTTTATTTCCTGATGAAGAAAAATTTGGACTTACAAACCAAATTCGAAGAAGCGCTGTTTCAGTTCCATCAAATATTTCGGAAGGTGCAGGAAGAAACTCTAAAAAAGAATTTCGAAATTTTCTCGGAATAGCGAACGGTTCTCTGAATGAATTAACTACACAACTAGAACTTGCAAGTAGATTAGGTTTTACTACTGATGAACATAAACTCAAATATGCCGTGCAATTAGGAGATGAAATTCAAAAAATGCTGTATAGCCTAATTAATAAATTTTCTCAAATCTAATTTCTCAAATCTCATATCAGAAAGGTTATGAAAGAAACATTAAACAGGCTTATCAATCACGAAATCCTTTCCAAGGAAGATGCCAAACAGATCCTGATCAACATTGCAAAGGGAGAATACAATACCAGTCAGATAGCTGCATTTCTTACCGTGTACATGATGCGTAGCATCACAATTGAGGAATTGGAGGGCTTCCGGGATGCGTTATTGGAGCTTTGCCTGGCTGTGGATTTAAGTAGCTATAACCCTATTGATCTTTGTGGCACAGGCGGAGATGGTAAGGACACTTTCAATATTTCTACCTTAGCCTCCTTTGTTACGGCTGGTGCTGGGATCAAGGTTACCAAACACGGGAACTATGGGGTATCGTCAAAATGTGGCAGTAGTAATGTCATGGAGTTCTTAGGGATTAAATTCAGTAATGATCCCGATTTTTTGGAGAGATCCATAGAGGAATGCGGAATTTGCGTGTTACATGCACCACTTTTCCATCCGGCTATGAAAAATGTGGCCCCCATACGCAAGGAGCTTGCGGTAAAGACCTTTTTTAATATGTTGGGGCCTATGGTCAACCCGGCCTTTCCCACCAATCAAATGGTAGGAGTATTTAATTTGGAACTGGCACGTATGTACGGCTACCTATACCAGAACACGAGCAAAAATTTTACCGTGATCCACGCTTTGGACGGCTATGACGAAATAAGCCTTACCGGAGCTACCAAGACCATTTCCAATGGATCCGAAGGGATGCTAAATCCCGCAGATTTTGGCGTAGATCTGATTTCGCCAGAAGCCATTGTTGGTGGGGAGGATATTGCGGCATCTGCTCAAATCTTTCTCAATATTTTACAAGGGAAAGGTACAACCGCTCAAAACAATGTGGTTTGTGCCAATGCCGGAATGGCCATCGCAACAGTAAACGGAATCACTCCAAAAGCCGGTTTTGAAAAGGCCCGGGAGTCCTTACGGAACGGAGCGGGGCTAAATGCGTTGAAAAAATTACAACAACTAAGTGCGGCATGAATATCCTTGATCACATAATTGCTGATAAAAAGGTGGAAGTAGCCCTAAAAAAGGCTGTAATTCCGGCTTCGCAATTCGAGCAGTCCGTGCTATTTAACCGAGCATGTTCTTCGCTGGCAACTGCCTTACGAGAAAGTACTCCTGGAATTATTGCGGAGCACAAAAGGCGTTCCCCCTCAAAAGGTACCATTAATCAAAATACCAACGTTGCCCAAGTGGCCAAAGGCTATCAAAAAGCCGGTGCTTCAGGAATGAGTGTACTTACCGATATAAAATACTTTGGTGGGTCTCTGGAAGATATACTATTGGCCAGATCGGTAGTGGCCATGCCATTGCTTAGAAAAGAATTTATTATTGACGAATATCAGATCCTGGAAGCCAAGGCTTACGGTGCGGATGTCATCTTACTTATTGCTGCCGTGCTGACCCGATCGCAAATTAAAAATTTGTCCGAATTGGCGAAAAGTTTGGGTATGGAAGTGTTGTTGGAAGTCCACAATCAGGAAGAATTGGAGAGATCCCTGATGCCCAGTTTGGATATGTTGGGGGTTAATAATAGAAACTTAAAAACCTTTGAAGTGCACCTCGAGACCAGTAAAAAACTGGCGGACAAAATCCCGGATAGTTTCGTTAAGGTTTCCGAAAGTGGAATTAGTTCTGTTAACGCCATTAACGAACTTAAACCTTTTGGGTATCAGGGGTTTTTGATCGGGGAAAATTTTATGAAAACTGATATTCCCGGGCAAAGCGCTGCGGAGTTTATTGCCAAATTAAAGCTATGAAACTTAAGGTCTGCGGCATGAAATACAATCCCGAGGAAGTGGCTGCGCTGCAACCGGACTACCTCGGTTTTATATTTTGGGAACCTTCTCCCCGCTTTTTTACCGGCGAGTTACCTTCGCTACCCCCCAATATCAAAAAAGTAGGGGTATTTGTGGATGCAGGGCTTGAAGAGGTACTACTGAAAGTGCAAACGTATCATTTGGATGCCGTACAGCTACATGGCAAAGAACCTCCGGAATATTGTGAAGCCTTGCGAGATCGTTTTCAGGGGAATTCCGATAAAAGCGAAAAAATGGAGCATCTCCTAAAAAGCGATCAGGTTGAGATCATCAAAGTGTTTTCTATACGGGAGGCGTTTGATTTTTCCTTACTGCTACCCTATGAAACCGTTTGCGATTATTTCCTTTTTGACAGCAAGGGAAAATTGCCTGGGGGAAACGGCTATACCTTTAACTGGGAGGTGCTAAAAGAGTATCCCTCCACCAAACCTTATTTTTTAAGTGGCGGTATAGGCCTGGAAAACGTGGCAGCGGTAGAGGCTTTCCTGCGTAGCCCGAAATCGGAATATTGCCATGCCATAGACATAAACAGCAGGTTTGAAGCGCAGCCTGGACTAAAGGATATTGAAAAACTAAAAACGTTCAAAAAATTGCTAGAACATGAGTTATCACGCTAACGAAAAAGGCTATTACGGAGAATTTGGCGGTGCTTACATCCCGGAAATGCTGTATCCCAATTGCGAGGAATTACGGCAAAACTATATCCGGATCATGGAGGAGCCCGCGTTTCAGGAAGAATTTCAACAACTACTGAGAGACTATGTGGGCCGTCCTACCCCCCTCTATTTTGCCGAACGCTTATCGGAAAAATATAACACCAAAATCTACCTGAAGCGGGAAGACCTCTGCCATACCGGAGCCCATAAGGTAAACAACACAATAGGTCAGATCTTGATGGCCAAAAAGCTGGGAAAAGACCGGATAATTGCCGAAACCGGTGCTGGTCAGCATGGGGTGGCCACTGCCACAGTTTGTGCATTAATGGGTATTGAATGTGTAGTGTACATGGGTGAAATTGACATTGCAAGACAGGCGCCCAACGTAGCCCGGATGAAAATGTTAGGCGCAGAGGTCCGTGCTGCAAAATCCGGTAGCCGTACGTTGAAAGATGCTACGAACGAAGCTATTCGGGATTGGATCAACAATCCTGTAAACACCCATTACATTATAGGATCGGTGGTAGGGCCGCATCCCTATCCTGATATGGTTGCACGATTCCAATCGGTGATCTCGGAAGAGGTAAAGTCGCAGTTACAAGAAAAAGAGGGCCGGGAAAATCCTGATTATGTGGTGGCTTGTGTAGGCGGAGGTAGTAACGCCGCCGGTATTTATTACCATTATTTAGATACTCCGGAGGTAGGCATCATAGCTGTAGAAGCTGCAGGTAAAGGGATCCATTCCGGGGAAAGTGCCGCCACTTCTGCTTTAGGTAAAGTAGGTATTATTCACGGTAGTAAAACCCTGTTAATGCAGACCGGGGACGGTCAGATTACAGAACCCTATTCTATCTCGGCCGGACTGGATTATCCCGGGGTTGGTCCTATGCACGCACATCTGTTCAGAAGTGGACGGGGAGAGTTTCTATCGATCACCGACGATGAAGCCATGACTGCAGGGCTGGAGCTTTCACAATTGGAAGGGATCATTCCCGCCATCGAAACCAGCCATGCCTTTGCCATCTTTGACTATAAGAAATTCGAAAAGGATAATGTGGTCGTTGTTAACCTATCAGGAAGAGGCGATAAGGATTTGCAAACCTATATTGATTACTTCAAATTATGAATCGGATCAAACAAAAGTTGCAGGAAGACCATAAACTGCTATCGATTTATTTTACAGCAGGTTATCCAAGTCTGGGCGATACGGTTCCGATCATTGAAGCGCTGGAGCATGCCGGGGTGGATATGATTGAAATTGGATTGCCCTTTAGTGACCCGTTGGCAGATGGTCCTACCATACAGGAAAGCTCAACGGCTGCATTACAAAATGGCATGACCACAGCCCTTCTTTTTGAGCAATTAAAAGACATTCGTGAGAAGGTGACCCTTCCGTTGATCATTATGGGGTACTTTAACCCGGTACTGCAATATGGCGTAGAAGCGTTTTGTAAAAAATGTCAGGAGATTGGGATAGATGGCCTAATACTACCAGATCTACCTTTTGATGTATACCAGGAAGAATATGAAGTGATCTTTGAAAGATACGGCCTTTTGAACACCTTTCTGATCACCCCACAGACCAGCGAGGACCGTGTGCGAAAGATTGACAATGCTACGGACGGCTTCATTTACATGGTAAGTTCTGCCAGCACAACAGGAGCTAAAAGCGGTTTTGGAACTCCCCAGCAGGGGTACTTTGATCGCATAGCTTCCCTCAAACTTGAAAACCCGCAGATTGTGGGATTTGGCATTAGCAACGCAGCTACTTTTCAAGCAGCAACCGCTCAAGCAAAGGGAGCCATTATCGGTTCGGCTTTTATTAAGCATCTCACCAAAAATGGTACGGCCACTATTGCCGAATTTATCAAGGGAATTCGTTAATTTGGCGATCATCCTATCAAATCAAAACCATGAAGAAAAAATTCCTTTTCGGCCTACTTTTCTGCGCGTACGTTCTGTATCCTCAGGACTCCACCGCCATCAAATCCCAGGTGGCAGAAGCCATTCAGGATTTACGGGAATTTGTAGCCTTACCTAATGATGCCCTTAACCCGGATGATATTGACGATAACATTATTTGGTTACGAAGACAGTTCAACGCCAGAGGGTTCAACACCACAGAACTGGAAACGGAAAATCTTCCGCTCCTTTTTGCGGCCCTGCCCATGGACGATGCTAAACCAACAATGCTATTGTATATGCATATGGATGGGCAGTCAGTAGACCCAAGCAAATGGGACCAACCTAATCCTTATCAGACGGTACTCAAAAAACCCGCTGGAGAGACCTTTAAAACGATTCCCTTTGACACCCTTAATGTAGATATCAACTATGATTGGCGGCTGTTTGGGCGGTCCACTTCAGATGATAAAGGGCCAATTATTATGTTCCTGAATGCCATTGATCTGTTAAAAAAAGAAGGAAAGGAACTCAGTGTTAATATCAAGGTCATTCTGGATGGGGAAGAAGAAAGAGGCAGTAAACCCTTACCAAAAGCGGTAAAGGAATACAGGGAATTGCTGGAGGCCGATTTTCTAATGATCGCAGACGGCCCTTCACATCCTTCTGCCCTTCCTACTATAGTATACGGCTGCCGCGGCATCACTACTCTTTCCATAACCGCACATGGCCCGGCACGTCCACAACATAGTGGGCATTATGGGAACTATGCCCCTAATCCGGGTTTTCATCTGGCGCGCCTATTGGCTTCTATGAAGGATGAACAAGGCAAAGTGGTTATCCCCGGATATTACGATGGGATAACCCTTGACGAGAAGGTGGTAACAACGCTTACCAAAGTACCCGATGACGGGCAAGACATTGCAGCCAAGTTGCAGTTCAAAACCGCGGAAAAAGTAGGCAGGTTTTACCAGGAGTCACTGCAATACCCCAGTTTGAACATACGGGGACTAGGCTCGGGATGGATTGGAGATAATGCACGTACCATCGTTCCGGCAAGTGCTACCGCCGAGTTGGACCTCCGTTTGGTTCCTGAAACCGACGGTAACCGGCTCAAAAAGTTGGTGAAAGAGCATATCGCAAAACAGGGATTCCATGTTTTAGATCATCCCCCGACAAAAGAAGAACGTTTAACGCATGACAACATCGTTACTATCAAGGAGGGTACTGTCACACCAGCCTTCCGAACCGATCTTGACAATCCCTACGGCCAATTCCTGGTGAAAACGCTGAAGGATACTTTTGAACAAGAGGTGGTGCAGATTCGGATTATGGGAGGTACTGTGCCTATAGCCCCGTTTATTAATGAATTACAACTGCCGGCTTTTGTAGTTCCAATGGTCAATGCCGATAACAATCAGCATAGCCCCAACGAAAATATCAAAGTTGGACAGTTAGCATACGGTATCCGTGCCTTCTACAACATCTTTGTTAATACCATAAAGCAATAAAATTGCTGCTATGTTTTCCAAAAACATCGATTTGACATGCCTTGTTATAGGCTAATTTCTACGGAATACGACATTTTAACGAAAATTATACGCCGTTAACCCCAATTTTACGTCAAAAGCTAAGATTGTACTAACTTTCCTACACCAAATCTTTTTACAGATGACCTATAAAACCGTTATTATTGACGACTCGTCCGTTCAGCGCCTGGCGACTACTTTTTTAGTAAAAAATCACCCCAGGTTAGCCTTAATTGGAGCTTATGCCGATCCCTACGAAGGTATCCGGGCTGTTTATGAAAAAAGAGCAGACATTCTTTTGTTGGATGTGCTCATAGACGATACCACCGCTTTTGAACTTTTGGATAGCATAGAGATTCCGGCTACCATCTTGATCAATTCTACATGGGAAAAATATAAGTCGATAGCATTATCCTATGGTATCAACGACTTTTTAATTAAGCCCATTCCTAAAAAGCAATTTGATACTAAAATCGATCAAATTACTCTTCGGCTAATGAAATTGGAAGCCTATTATGACATCCCCTAAGCGGAGTTTCTACTGGCGTTAATATTCCCGTATAGCGAACGCGTAACGATCTTTTCGTAAAGTTCGGTATGCTCGGATGCTTTGGAAATATGGTACAACGCATTTTGCTGAATAACCAATAAGGGTAGGACAATCTTCTCCCGAATCTTCACGGATTCCCGGGAAACTGCCTCATCTTCCATAAGCACATCTAGCCCTGACACCTGAAGCAACATTTTTTTAGAAAGCTGGTATTCCTCGTGAAGGATATTCCAAAACTCCCCGAACTCAGGGTCTTCTTTCATATAGCTCGTCAGGTTGAAATTGGTTTTAGCCATAGACATCATGCTATTGCTCATTAGCGCCCTGAAAAAGGGCACATCTTTATACAATTTCCGCACCTCATTTATTCTTCCTTCTGTTTTTAATTTTTGGAGCGCCGTTCCCAGTCCAAAGTACCCAGGAACATTTTGCTTCAATTGGCTCCAGGACCCAACAAAAGAAATGGCACGAAGATCCGAGAGTGTCAACCGGTTTTTACTACCACGTTTCCCCGGACGGCTCCCAATATTGGCCCGGGTATAGTACTTTAGTGTACTTCGCTGCTCCAAATACGGAATAAATTGTTCATGCTGTTTTAAAGCGTCATACTTCGCATAGCTTAACTCTGACAGTTCCTCGATAAGTTTGCGTTCTGCAGCGGAAATCACATGCTCTTTACCAAACAAATTGTTCGTCAAACCGGCTGTCAGCAATTGTTCGGCGTTATGAATAAATTGTTGTTTTGTGCCATAAGTACTCGTAATGGTTTGTCCCTGGATGGTCAATTGAATTTCGTGATTAGCCACATCTTTGGTTTGAGCAGCATAAAATCGATGTGTTTTACCGCCTCCACGGGCAGGAGGACCTCCCCTACCATCAAAGAAAAGTGCTTTAATTCCATTTTTCTTGCACACCTTACTTAGGGTTTCCTTGGTTTTTAGAATGCTCCAATTGGCTTTTACATAGCCGCCATCCTTGGTACCATCGGAAAAACCTAACATTATCGTATGGGTATCTTTTCTTCGTTCCAGGTGTTGGCGATAAACCGGTATGTCAAACAGTGTTTGCATCACCATTTCAGACGCTTGCATCCCTTTCATCGTCTCAAATAACGGCACAATGTCGAAGGTGATCTCATCGGTTTTCCAACCACTCCAACGGAACAAGGCAAAGACAAACAACACGGAAAAAATGTCTTCGGAATTACTGATGATGTATCTATTGCATCCTCCTTCTCCATTCTTCCGTTGGATATCTTTTAATTGCGCAATATTGATCAAAGTATCTTTTACGATCCCTTCTTCAAAATCATCGGGATCTAGGTGAAGATCATGTTCCAACAACCATTGCAAAAGTTCTTCCTGAGAGAGTTCTTCCAAACTTTCCTGAATGGTCCCTTGCTTTTTCAGTATGGCCGTTATGGTCAATACATGTTTACTGTGGTCCTGGCGAATATCCAATGTGGCAAAATGGGTTTTAAAAATGTGTACCCTGTCCAGCAATGCATTCAATTCCTCCAAATAGAGAGAATGGTAATCCCGAACCAGTATCTCCCGAATTTCCATTAACCTGGACACAATTTCTTCATAGGGCAGTTCATACTGCTCCTGAAACATCGCCCGGTAAAGCTTCTGGTTAAGGACAAACAAAGGCTCTTGCAACCCCTTAAAGGTGAGTTTTTTGCGCAAGGTTTTGAGGTCATTATAGTAACACTTCATCAAAGTGAGACGTAGCTCGTCAGCAACCTGAGCCGTAATTTCCGCCGTAACAAAAGGATTCCCGTCTCTATCCCCGCCAGGCCAAAACCCTAATTTTATAAGATCATAGTTGTCAAATTCTTCTATCCTTAGATTCCGCTTCACATATTGAAAGAGCTCTCCAACGGCATCGTAATAGGTATATCGTAAGATATGGATGATGTTCTTGGCTTCGTCCAGAGGAGTGGGCTTTTTGGTGTTGATCAACGAGGTTAACCCCAGTTGTTGTAGTGTTATGTCAATGTCATCAATACGGTTTTCATTAATAAGGTCCTGCAATTCTTTGATAATGTCTAGCACTGCCGGGGTATAAAACTGAGTAGGATGGGCAGTCAGTACAATACGGGCACTAAAGGTGGAGAGCTTTTTGGCAATTTTATCCCAATTTTTGCTTTGATCCACCAGTTCAAAATAATCTTTAATGGAAAGTGAACCGGTGTACTCCTGTAACTTTGGAAAAGCGGCATCTTCCACACTGTCGTACAATACCACCTGGCGCTCTACATATTGAATGATGCGGAACATAAAATCTATGCGTGCCTTTTCATCCTCAAGGGCAGCAATATTGACAAAAAAAGATTCCAGAATGTCCTGGGGCTTCTTTCCCGCCCTAAGCCCCTTATCACATTGCTCAAAGAGTAAGGGCACCAGCATGCCTACGTTTTCCATGTCTGCATACGGAAGGCTTAGAAATAGGCTGTTATAGATATTAAACCTATTGGTAACCGATTTTTTGAATTCTTCCAGCCGTTTGGCGAGTTGCATTTCATTCATTGCCCGATGCTATTATGATTGATGACTTCCTAAAGGTCGTTATTAAATGTATACTGCTGGAAATATTGTATTCCTGTCACAATTTAAGCAAGTGAACCCTACAAACCTAACAAAGCGAGTGGGGTTTGTTAAAAAAACTTTTCATACTGAAGCACCCGGAAATCCAATGTGGTGAATGCAGGATTTTTATCCTTTGCCTGTTTGTATGCTGTTAAACTTCCCACAGCCCTATTGGCCGAACCCGATGGTGCAATTAAAGATACTGTCTTGATTGATTTATGAGTGGTAGGATGTACAAACTGATGAATTCTGGGCACGGTATTATCCAACTGCTCCAAGGTGACTTCGTGGTGCTTTAAATGTTTACGAAAAAAGTATTCAGGCCCATTTTTACTGTTTCCTCCGGTGAAAAGCAGGGTATGTACGGAAGGATAGGCTTCCAGATAATGCAGTATTTCCCGAAGTTCAACGTTTTCCATACCTACGTCCGAAGCATCTACCTTCTGACGTTCGGCACGTTCCACGATATCACAAATACCTATTTTCTGTTGTAACAAAAAATCTTTGCGTTGCGCTATTGCTTCGAAGGTGGTTTCATATCGTAAGTTCAACTGAAAAATACGATCCAAAATAGGCCATAATTGCCCATCCCGGCTCCCGTAACAAAAATCAACATCGCCCGCTTTAAGTATTCGGGTGCTGAATCGAGGGGGAGGGAGCGTTCCTACAATCAGTTTTTCTACTCCGGGAAAAAGAAAAGGAGGATAGGGATGTCGATGTACAAACATGTAAAGCAAAGATAGGAGAAACCCATTTTTGAGATGTGCCAGCTTTTCCTTATTTTAAAAAGATTCACAACCAATAGATCATGGGAAAGGGAGATATTAAAACACGAAGAGGTAAAATTGCTAACAAATCGTATGGTGCCCGGCGAAAACGAAAAATCAAGAAAAAGACAGCAGTAGAGAACAAAGTGCAGCCCGAAAAAACCAAGTAGGCTACCTAGTCTATGGTAAACGTTAACTGTACCTCACCCTCTTCGGAAAAATTGATCTCATAGGTGTACAATCCTACGGGAAGGGGCTCCAGAGCACCTGTAGGTGGCCTAAAGTTGAACGTAGCAGAATCTGTTGCTACAGAAAAAGGTAATGCTTCAAAGGCAGTGATGTAGGCCTTGTAATCCGAAAAAGCATCAGCCCCAATGTTTTCATAGATTACGGAATCGTTATTTACTCCTACACTAACAAAGCGTAGACTACTCGTATTTCGGATTCGAATGTTTGGCGCATCCAGGTTGTCGTCACGATCCTCACAGGCAAAAATCCCTGCCAAAAGCGCCGCAAAAACCACAAAAGAAAAGATAGTTTTCATTTTCACCGTTTTAGTGAGAACGAAAAACTACCGGAAATATTCTATCGCACAAATACAGGTTGATTCTCTTTCAAAGTATGTTGTTGACTAAACTGATAGTCGTCGTAATTGAAGCCTTTGATGTCATCCAACGTCTGCGCATTAGTGTCCAAAATATAACGCACCATAGAACCCCTGGCTTTTTTGGCAAAAAAGCTAATTACCTTTAACTGATCGTTTTTCCAATCCTTAAAAACAGGCGTAATTACAGGCACTTTAAGGGATTTTTCATCCACAGCCCCAAAATACTCGTTGCTGGCAAGATTGATAAAAAGCTCGCTTTCGGAAAGTTCATCATTTAAATACTGGGTGAGCCGTTTCTGCCAGAATTCATAAAGATTCTTTTTACGGCCCATCTTCAAGGCCGTGCCCATTTCTAAGCGATAGGGTTGAATAAGATCTAAGGGTTTAAGCAGACCGTAAAGCCCGGATAGGATGCGTAGCGTGTCCTGAAGACGATCCAATTTTTCCTCCGGGAGGGTATACACGTCCAATCCCTGATACACATCTCCGTTAAAAGCATATACCGCAGGTCGCGCATTTTCCGGGGTAAACGGAGTAGTAAACTCCTGGTTTCGTTGCCAATTTAACTGGGCCAAAGCATCAGATATAGACATTAATTTCGAAAGTGCTTTGGGGCGTTTTTTGGCCAAGACCTTGTTCAGTTTTTCCGAAAAGTCTAAAAACTCAGGTTGAGAATATCGTTGCGTAGGAAGTGTGGATTCAAAATCCAAAGATTTTGCCGGGGAAATAACAATTTTCATAAGTGCATGATCCTTTTGTCAAAAATAAACAGAGTTTTGGTCAATCCGAATAGCCGAAAGGTATTGAATTTCGATACTGTTATTGAGAGTTCTTATATCAAACGCTATGCCTGGAGTAATTACGCCATTTTTCAGTGCATTCAGCCATATCTTGAGGGAGTTCGGCTTCAAATCTTATGGACTCTTTTGTGTCAGGATGTCTGAACCCCAAAGTCCTGGCATGCAACCCCTGTCGCGGAAGTATCTTAAAACAATTCTCTACAAATTGTTTGTACTTGGTAAAGGTGGTCCCTTTCAAGATCTTATCTCCGCCATAACGTTCGTCGTTGAACAAGGTATGTCCAATATATTTCAGATGTACCCGAATCTGATGGGTACGTCCTGTTTCCAGTTTACAAGACACCAAACTAACATACCCCAGGCGTTCTAAAACCCTGTAGTGGGTAACCGCTTCTTTTCCGGATTCCCCATTGGGAAATACCATCATTTGCAAGCGATTCTTGGGATTACGCCCTATATGTCCCGAAATTACTCCTTCATCCTCTTTTACATTACCCCAAACCAATGCCAGGTATTCGCGTTCCGTACTTTTCTCAAAAAATTGTTGGGCCAGATCAGTCATTGCTTGTTCCGTTTTGGCGATGACCAAAAGACCTGAAGTATCCTTGTCTATACGGTGCACCAGCCCGGGTCTTCCCGAGCTGTTATTCGGCAGGTTATTAAAATGATAAAGTAGGGCGTTCACCAAGGTTCCGGAATAGTTGCCATGTCCGGGATGTACCACCAAACCCGGGGGCTTGTTCACTACTAAGACCGTATCATCCTCAAAAACAATATCCAAAGGAATGTCTTCAGGCGTTAGTAACTGTTCATAAGGCGGATGTTCAAAAAGCACTTTTACCTCATCGCCTGCTTTTACCCTGTAGTTCTGTTTTACCTGTATTCCATTGACCCAGATATGCCCTTGTTTTGCTGCCTGCTGGATCTTGTTGCGTGTGGCATTTTCAATAAAATTCATCAGGAACTTATCTACACGAAGTGGCTCCTGCCCCCTGGCAGCGTTAAATCTGTAATGTTCAAAAAGCTCTTCCTGAGCAACTTCGGAAAGCTTAGGTGCAGTCATCAGTTCTTGGATTCTGCTTGGATAATTGCCTTCCCCGGAATAGTACCATTACCACATATCAATTCCACTTTGGAGGTTTTGGGAAGCTTATCTCCGGGATTGACCTCCTTCCCTTTGAATTTGATGTAGTACACCATGTCCTTACCTAATTCATCAATATAGGTAACGCGCTGGACATCCAGCCCTACCGCACGTAACATCGAGGTAGCATTTCGGCGTGTTACCTGAATTATTCTGGGAACAGAAACCTTTTTGTATCCCGAAGGATTTACAGTAAAATAGATCTTCCTATTGTTTTTCACCCTTGTGCCAGCGGGTGGATTTTGTTCCAGGATGGAAAAGCGAGGATATTCCGGATTGTAATTGGTACTATCCAAAACTTCATATCGCAAACCTGCGGTTTCAGCCGCTTCCCGCATTTCCATGACCGACATTTTTGAAAAATCAGGAACGATAACAAAATCGCCATGCTGGGTAGTGCTTTTCAACCACCGTAATGCTAAAAAACCAAATAGAATCAGGGCTAAAAAAGCAAGCGCCAGTTGTATCAAAAAGGTTCTACTTTTGAGAAAATTTAAAAAGTCCCTCATGTATGCCGATTTTCGGACAAATATAGAAAAACAGCTTTTTTAATTACTTTGGTCAGGTCTAAAAGATAAACATGAGGAAGAACATTGCCTTAATTATGGGGGGGTACTCCAGTGAATATGAGATATCCCTGAAAAGTGGTGCAGTAGTCGAAAAACACCTGGACAAAGGCAAGTTCCAAACGTTTCCCATCATTGTAACAACAGATTCCTGGTATTACCCGGATAATTCGGGAATACACTATGAGATCAATAAGGCAGATTTTAGTTTACCCTTGCCTCAAGGTAAGGTAGTATTCGACTGTGTTTTTAACGCTATCCATGGTACACCCGGGGAAGATGGATTGCTGCAGGCCTATTTTGAACTCCTTGGAATTCCCCACACATCTTGTGACTACTATCAGGCTGCCCTTACTTTCAACAAAAGGGACCTGTTGAGCACCTTAAAACCCTATGGCATACAATGCGCTGCATCGTATTATTTGAACCAGGGGGATGAGATCAAAGAAAAGGATATTATCGATGCCGTCGGTTTACCGTGCTTTGTAAAGGCGAATAAGGCAGGGAGTAGTTTTGGGATTACTAAAGTCTATGAGAAAAGTGCCTTAAAGGAGGCCATACATAAGGCATTTTTGGAAGATGACGAGATTATTATTGAGTCGTTTCTTGAAGGTACGGAAGTTTCGGTTGGGGTGATTACCCATAAAAATGAGGTTGTGGTATTGCCCATGACCGAAATAGTTAGTGAAAATGATTTTTTTGACTACGAAGCGAAATATTTGGGAAAATCCCAGGAGATCACTCCGGCCAGAATTTCCATATCGCAGCGGGACCAAATTGCGCAAGTAGCAAAAGAAATCTATTTGATCCTAAAGATGAAAGGCTATACCAGAAGTGAATTCATACTCGTTGGGGATATCCCATATCTTTTAGAGGTGAATACCACACCTGGGCTAACGGAGGAAAGTATTCTACCTCAGCAGGCCAAGGTAGCTGGAATTTCCCTTGCAGAACTCTTTGAAAGCGCTATCGAGGATGCGCTTAAATAGCGATTTAATACGTATTTTTAAACGAATACCACATTAAAAATATGAGGCGAGCAGTTTTCCCAGGTTCTTTTGATCCGCTTACTCTTGGTCATTTCGATATTATTAAAAGAGGAATAACACTTTTTGACGAATTGGTTATTGCCATAGGGATCAATGCGGAGAAAAAATATATGTTTTCCCTGGAGGAGCGCAAACACTTCATTGAAGGAGCTTTTAAGAATGAGTCTAAGGTCCGGGTATTGACATATGAAGGGCTTACAGTACATTTCTGTAAAGAAATAAATGCCAATTTTATTCTTCGCGGTTTGCGAAACCCTGGCGATTTTGAATTCGAAAAAGCAATAGCACATACCAATAGAAAACTATCTGAAATTGAAACGGTCTTTCTATTAACCTCTTCGGGAAAATCGTACATAAGTTCTTCAATTGTCCGGGATGTGATCCGCAATGGCGGCGACTACACAGGATTGGTTCCGGATACCGTGGTGGTGACAGATCAACGCAGGCAAACCACGTCTTAAATGAGGAAAAAAGCCCCTTAGCAGAAGCAATTGGGGAGTAAATAGCCCATACCACATCTTTTGGAGAATACACAACATAACGTCTACTTTGTAGTTATAGGTGTATATATTTGTAAGAAATTACTTAATTTTTCCCATTTTTAAACCTACATTTTTTGAAAGCTATCGGAATTCATTCTATTGACTATTTGGTCAAACAACTACCACATCCCGTGGCATTTATCAACAAAAAGTTTAAACTGGTCGCGGCCTCAAAGGCGTGGTTGGAATATTTTGAAACCACCATGCATGAAGCTAGAGAAAGTAATCTTTTACACCTTTGGAATAATAAAGAAGATGCTCTCTGGGAGCAACAACTACGCAAATGCTTTAAAGGCAGCAGGGAATTTGGTGTGCATTATTCCACGGACAAATCCGGTAAAGAGCTATGGTCAAAATGGACCGCACTTCCGTGGTACGATGAAGCCGAAAACATTATTGGAGCAATCACAAGTCTAGAGGATATTGGCGGACAGCTTGAACAAGAGGCAAAATACGAGAAACTGGAAAGTCTTTTGAAAGAGCAATCAGAGATTACAAAAGTAGGTATTTGGGAATATCACGTTGCAAAGGACCGCCTTACCTGGTCCGAAATGACAAGGAGAATTCATGAAGTTCCTTCGGACTACGAACCACAAGTGGACACTGCCATAAACTTCTACAAACAAGGCCACTCCAGGAATACCATTGCTATGTTGGTCCATAATGGGTTACATCGTGGGACACCCTGGAATAAAAAATTGCAATTCGTTAGCGCAAAGGGAAACGAAAAGTGGGTTATCGCGGCAGGAAAGCCGCTATACAAAAATGGACAGATCACCCGACTCCTTGGAACCCTGCAGGATGTGAGCGAACAGGTTACTCAGGAAACCAAAACAAAAGAAAGCGAACGACTTCTCCGTACTTTAATTGATAATCTTCCTTTAAACGTTTTTATCAAGGATACAGATTCCCGTAAAATTCTGGTCAACAAAGCGGAATGTGAGTACGTAGGTGTGGATGACCCCTCAAAATTACTGGGAAAATCGGATTTTGACCTTTATGAAAAAGACATCGCTCAGATCTCCAGAGATGAGGACCTGCAAGTGATGAAAACGAAGAAATCAATATTGGGTAAACGTACCGTTAACGTAAAGAAAAATGGGGCTACTACCGCTTTTCTCACTTCCAAGATCCCTTGGCTTACGCTGGAAGGTGAGAGCAAAGGTATTATTGGTATAAGTATGGATATTTCAGAAATCATCCAAAAGGAAGATCAACTCAGAGATTTGATCAATGTAACCGCAATACAAAATAAAAAACTGATCAACTTTGCCCACATCGTATCTCACAATCTCAGGTCACACACAGCAAATTTCTCCATGCTATTGGATTTTCTGATCAAGGAAAAGGAAGAAAATGAAAAAGAACGCATCCTCGGGATGCTAGGTAAAGCATCGGAAAACCTGACGCAAACCCTGGAAAATTTAAACGAGGTTGTAGCCATAAGTACCAACGTAAATTTGGAGAAGAAATCACTTAATCTTAACCAGGAGATCACTAAAGTACAAGAGAGTTTAGCAGCCTTCCTTAGGAAGCATCAGGCTAAAATTGACAATCAAATCTCGGATAAAGTTTACTTGAAGGCAGTACCGGCCTACCTTGAGAGCATTCTACTCAATTTACTAACCAATGCAGTAAAGTATAAACATCCGGAAAGAATCCCGGAAATTACATTAAGTACCCGTAAACAAAAGGAACATATTGTTTTTAACATTAAAGACAACGGACTGGGAATTGATATGGGCAAATACGGCAATAGGCTCTTTGGAATGTATAAAACCTTTCATAACAACAAAGATGCCAGGGGAATTGGACTCTACATCACTAAAAATCAAATTGAGGCAATGGGCGGCAATATTATGGTATGTAGCGAGGTAAACCGTGGATCAACCTTTAGCGTATACTTTAAAGATGAAAATTAGATCTGTTTATATTATAGACGATGATAGCATAACCATTTTTGGGCTGCGAAAATTATTGGACAAGCTTTATAAAGACTTGGTCATCCATGAGTTTGAAAATGGTAAAACCGCTTTGGACGCCCTTACGCGCTTACAAAAGCAGAATAAACCCCTCCCTGAACTCATCTTTTTGGATATCAATATGCCCATAATGGATGGATGGGCCTTTCTTGACGAATTTCTTAAGCTTCCCAATACTTCAACGGTTACTATCAAAATCATCACCTCTTCCATAGACATTCGTGATCGGGAGAAATGGAAATCCTATGTCAAAGATGCGCAACATCGTATTGATTTTATCACCAAGCCAATCTATGAATTGGACCTGGTAGATCTGCAAGTGGCTTCCTAATCAGAGTTTTCCTAATTTTGATCCGAATTGTCTAAGGGGCTGGAAAATGCGTTATCAATTTTTAACCATACTCCTTCTGGGGTGCTTCGTGCTATTGGGCTGTAAAGAGTATACTGAACAGGACCAAAGTAATTTTATTACCCCTTTTGAACGTTCAGAGGGAACCGAAACCGCCACCTACCAAGAGGTAATAGACTTTTATCTATCCTTGGCAAAGGAATTTCCGGAAATCAATGTACAGACCATTGGAGAGACCGATAGCGGTCATCCGCTACATTTAGTAACCTACAACCCGGATGGGAATTTCAACTTTCAAAAAATACGGGAAGAGAAAGCTGTACTATTAATAAACAACGGCATACACCCCGGAGAGAGTGATGGTATTGACGCCACCATGTTATTATTTCGGGATCTGGCGGAAAACTCCGTGGCATTTCCTAAAAACGTCGTGATCACTACCGTGCCAGTGTATAATGTTGGAGGTATGCTCAATAGAAATACCACCACCAGGGTCAATCAAAACGGTCCGATTGCCTATGGGTTTCGGGGAAATGCCAAAAACTATGACCTCAACAGGGATTTTGTTAAAATGGATACCAAAAACACCAAAACCTTTGCCTCCATATTTCATTTAACACAGCCGGATGTTTTCATAGACAATCACGTAAGCAATGGTGCGAATTACCAGTATACCTTGACACATTTGTTTACCCAACACAACAGGCTGGGAGGTGCTATGGGTGACTACTTATTTAATGAAATTATTCCAAAGGTGGAAAAACGTTTGAAAGCATCGGATTGGGACATAACACCGTATGTGAATGTATTTAATCGGCCACCGGAAACCGGATTTACACAATTCATGGATCACCCCAGATATTCTACAGGGTACACTACACTGTGGAATACGTTTGGGGTAATGCTGGAAACCCATATGCTTAAGCCCTATGAGCAACGTGTAAAAGGCACGTACGCCTTTCTGTTGGAAATGATGGGCATTGTAGATGGTGACTTTGAAAAAATAAGGCAGTTACGACAGCAAACTTTTGAAAAAAATTTAGCATTGACCTCCTACCCTACTCATTGGGTTGTGGACACTACGCAGACCACAACCATTGCGTTCAAAGGGTATCAGGCAGACACCGTTATAAGTGCGATTACTGGGCTTCCCCGATTAAAGTATGATGAAAAAAAACCTTTTGAGAAAATGGTATCGTACAGCAATCAGTTTAAAGGGGTAGACGCAGTAACCATGCCGTCTGCCTACCTCATAAAACGCGGTTGGCAGAATGTTATGGAGCGATTAATTGCAAATGAGATCAGTTTTTTTGAACTGGATAAAGACACCATTCTGGAGGTTGAAGCCTACCGCATTGCTGACTATAAAACGTACAAAAATCCTTATGAAGGTCACTATCCACACTATGATACTAAAGTAGCGGCATCAATTAAGAATATCCAATTCCACAAAGGAGATTTTGTAATACCTACACAACAACGCGGCCTCCGTTATCTGCTGGAAGTCATGGAACCCGAGGCAGTGGATTCGTTTTTCAACTGGAATTTCTTTGATTCCGTTTTGCAACGTAAAGAAGGGTTTTCTCCCTATGTATTCGAGGACCTGGCCTCACAGATTCTGGCTAAAAACATTACAGTACGAGATAGTTTTGAACGCAAAAAGGCGGTTGATACTGCATTTGCTCAAAACTGGTATGCGCAATTGAACTGGATTTTCCAGCATTCAAAATATTACGAGGAAGCTCATATGCAGTATCCTGTCTATCGTATTTTGAAAGGAAGTGCCACAGAACAACTTTTAAAAGACTAGGTTTTCCTCAAAAAGAATACGGATATTCTTGTAGGATTCTCTAAGCGCTTTCTCCACCTTTTTGGGTCCTTTCCACTTAACTTCGGTAATTCCTTCATCCTCTTGTGCGATCAATTTCCCTTTATAGTCCGTGAACATTTCAAACCAATAGACTTTTTTAAGTCGATACTGACCATTATTTCTGAAAATATGGTAGGTAGTCTGTAAAAATCGCTTAACCTGGATATTTTGAACTCCTGTTTCTTCTTCTACTTCCCGTATCGCTGCCGCTTCTATAGATTCTCCTTTATCCAATTTCCCTTTTGGTAAATCCCATTTCCCTTGCCGAAAGATAAATAGCACCTTTCCTTTCTTATTCTTCACTAATCCTCCTGCCGCCAGAACCATAGGGATCTTACTGGCAAACTTTTCCAGGATGTCATTACCCGGCTCGAAGATAAAGGCCTCTTCCAAACGTTTCTTGTACAGCGAGGTTATCGCATAATGAATCGAATCGGTGTCCAGCGCAAACACATTGCCATTATCGTTGTGCAAGGGTTGGTTGGTAAGTATTAGTGGCAACTCGTTTACAAAAACTTTATACATTTGCGCAATGATTTTAGACAAGGATAGCGCTAAAAAAACAGCAGAACTGTTGCTGCAAATTAATGCAATTAAGTTGAGTCCTGAAAGTCCTTTTACCTGGGCTTCCGGTTGGAAATCCCCCATTTACTGTGATAACAGAATACTACTTTCCTTTCCTGACATCAGAAATTATGTTAAGGCAGAGATGGCGCGGCAGATCCAACACCTTTATGGTACTCCTGATGTTATCGCCGGCGTAGCAACTGGTGCAATTGGGATAGGAATGCTTGTGGCAGATATTATGCAGTTACCCTTTATTTATGTGCGCCCGGAGCCAAAATCACATGGTAGAAAGAACCAGATAGAAGGGTTTTTAGAGCCTGGCAAGACCGTAGTCGTTGTTGAAGATTTGATCAGCACGGGAAAAAGTAGTCTTAACGCCGTAACCGCCCTAAAAACGGCAGGTGCCCGGGTTATGGGTATGATGGCAATCTTTACTTATGGATTTGACATTGCCAGGGAGAATTTCACAAAAGATGCTGTGGCGTTGAATACTTTGAGTGATTATACTTACTTGATCAATCAGGCTGCTGCTATCGATTATCTTAGAGAAGAACAGTTACAAACCCTATTGGCCTGGAAAAACGCCCCGGACCAATGGAAACCATAAGCTATGCATATTGAAACAACTAAAAAGACGGTTAATAAAAGCGACAAAGAAGTTTTTGATTTCCTGTCCGACATTAAAAACTTCGAAAAGCTGATGCCAGAAAACATACAGAAGTTTGAGGTGTTGGATGAAAAAACCTTCAGATTTGCGTTGAGCGGAATGCCAGAGATCGTCTTGCGTAAAGAAGAAGAATTTCCGTATCGCAAAGTAATACTGGGAGCTGCCAGCAAAAAGCTTTCATTTTCCCTCACATGTGATATTGCGGAGATTACCCCTACCAACAGTGAGGTTCAACTGAGCTTTCAAGGTGAATTCAACGCGATGATGGCCATGATGATCAAAGGGCCAATTACTAATTTTATCAACACGCTTTCCAATAATTTAACCGTGATTGGTCAATAAATCAGTTGTACTTCCTTGTTGTAGAAGGATAATTTGGTGCCGTCTTCATGGACTACCAACAATTTGCCTTCAGAAGAAATCCCGGAAATAGTTCCCTTAAAGCGTTTATTAGTATCAGCACGAATAAATAAAGAAGGAGTACCTTTTTTAAAAAGCGCCCTTTCGTATTCCAGGTGTAATTTATCCTCATGCTCCTCGATATCCTCCAAATGAAGCTGTAACTGGGATAACACCAGTTGTAGCACCCCATCAAGATCATAGTGCTTTCCGGTGATATTCTTTAAGGAAGCCGCTTGGGTAAGATTTTCAAACTCAATTTGGTTAACATTCAACCCAAATCCAAGAATACCATATTTTAATCGCCCCCCTTTTAGCACAGTTTCTACCAAAATTCCACATATTTTCTTATTTCCTGACATTATGTCGTTTGGCCATTTCACTTTCAGACCGGGAACTGCCAATCCCTCTAAGGCGCGCAAAATGGCAAGGGACACCGCTAAATTCAGGTAAAAAATCTTTGCCATGTCAAAGCCTAAAAAGTGTTTTAACACGCTCACTGTGAGATTTTTACCTCTTTCCGAACTCCAGGTATTTCCGCGCTGTCCTTTTCCCTTTTTCTGATGTTTACAGGTTATAACCGTAAAATCTACTAATGCATTTTTAGCCACTAATTCTTTCAAATAGTGGTTCGTAGATTCCGTGGCATCAAGTTTGATAATTCTCATATTGTTCAAGTGTTGTGCCCTTCAAGGTTATGTTAAAAACGCGATAGAGCAAAACAAAAAAGTAATAACTTTGTAGAAACTAAAATTTTTGAATGCAGAAAACCAAAGTTAGTGCAGATGATCTAATAGCTTTAGTAATTGAAGGGATAGAAGAAGTAAAAGGATTAGATATCAACCTTCTAGATCTTAGAGAAATAGAAAACACAGTCTGCGACTATTTTGTAATATGCAATGGAACTTCCAACACCCACGTTAACGCCATAGTCTCTTCCATTCAAAAGACAGTAAGCAAATCCAGTAAAGATAAACCATGGCATATTGAAGGTGCAGATAACGCCGAATGGGTTTTAATGGATTATGTTAACGTAGTAGTTCACGTTTTCCAAAAGCATATACGAGAATTTTATGATATTGAGGGACTTTGGGGAGATGCCAAAGTCACTTTGGTGGAGAGTGATTACAATCATTAAAAAATGGCTAAAGAAAATTCAAATACACCTAAAAAGCCCAGATTCAGTTCTTGGTGGATTTATGGCGTCATCATCGCCCTTATTTTAGGGTTCCAGTTTTTTGGTAGCGCTACCTTTTCCAATACGGAAAAAACAACTACCTCAGAGCTGCAGGAGTTTTTAAGAAACGGTGATATATCCAAGATCGTTATTATTACCAACGCCCGTCGTGCAAAGGTCTTCCTCACTGATGAAGCTTTAAACAAAGACGTACATAAAGGGGTTGCGGACAAGCCTATGCTCCCAACAACCGGATTGGTTCCCCAGTACGTGCTGGATTACGGCGACTTACAGATCTTTCAAAATGAGATTACGGAGATCAAAAAGGAGAATAATCTGGATACCATTGTAGAATTCGATACGGAAAACAACGTTCTTGGCGACTTGCTACTTTCTCTGCTGCCTTTTATTTTGCTTATCGGCATCTGGATCTATCTCATGCGGAGGATGTCTGGTGGTGCCGGAGGTGGCGCCGGAGGGCAGATTTTCAACATTGGAAAATCCAAAGCACGCCTTTTTGATGAAAAGACAGATACCCGTACTTCGTTTAAAGATGTTGCCGGTTTAGAAGGTGCCAAGGAAGAAGTTCAGGAAATTGTAGAGTTCCTTAAAAATCCGGACAAATACACTTCCTTAGGAGGAAAAATACCGAAAGGAGCCCTTTTGGTAGGACCTCCGGGAACTGGAAAAACCCTTCTAGCCAAGGCTGTCGCCGGTGAAGCTAAGGTCCCTTTCTTTTCACTTTCCGGTTCCGATTTTGTGGAGATGTTCGTTGGGGTAGGTGCTTCCAGGGTACGAGACCTCTTCAAACAGGCCAAGGATAAATCTCCCGCCATAATTTTCATAGACGAAATTGATGCCATCGGAAGAGCGCGTGGCAAAAATAATTTTACAGGTTCTAATGATGAACGTGAAAATACACTTAACCAATTACTCACGGAAATGGATGGTTTTGGCACCAACACAAACGTTATCGTTCTGGCAGCCACTAACCGGGCAGATGTGCTGGATAAAGCTTTGATGCGAGCCGGACGATTTGACCGTCAAATCTATGTGGACCTCCCAGATATTCGTGAACGTAAGGAAATATTTGATGTACACCTCAGGCCTATTAAAACAGCTGAAACCCTTGATTTAGACTTTTTAGCAAGACAAACCCCCGGGTTTTCAGGAGCCGATATTGCTAATGTCTGTAACGAAGCTGCACTGATCGCAGCACGCAAAGAACGTAAGGCAGTAACCAAACAGGACTTTCTGGATGCGGTAGACCGAATTATCGGAGGCTTGGAGAAAAAGAACAAGATCATTACTCCCGAGGAGAAAAAGACCATCGCATTTCACGAAGCCGGCCATGCAACGGTGAGTTGGATGGTAGAACATGCCGCCCCTTTGGTAAAGGTAACCATTGTCCCCCGCGGACAATCGCTGGGAGCTGCCTGGTATCTCCCGGAAGAACGTTTGATCGTTCGCCCGGAGCAGATGTTAGACGAGATGTGTGCCACCATGGGGGGAAGAGCCGCAGAAAAAGTAATATTTAACAAGATTTCTACCGGTGCGCTTAGCGATCTGGAAAAAGTTACCAAACAAGCCAGGGCAATGGTTACTATTTACGGTCTCAACGATCAATTGGGCAATATTACCTATTACGATTCCTCAGGCCAGGGTGAATATGGTTTTACTAAGCCTTATAGTGAAGAGACCGCACAAAAAATTGATGAGGAAATTTCTAAAATAATTGAAGAGCAATATAAGAGAGCCATAGAGATCCTGGATAACAACAAGGATAAGTTGACACAACTTGCAGATAGGTTACTGGAGAAAGAGGTTATTTTTAAAGACGATTTAGAAAAGATTTTCGGGAAGCGTCCATTTGAAAAAGCGGATGACGAGGAACAAAATACAACGTTGGAAGATGCTCCGCAGGAAGAAGTTAAATAAAAGGGGTGATACCCCACTTTTTCTCATTTTTTTGATGATGCACCGACCCTAGCATGGGACTGTTAGACAAACTTTTTGGAGGCGGTAAAAAAGTCCCTAAGGAAACTTTGGAGACAAGAGGAGAACATATGCCAGATCTAAAGATTCCTTTAGACGAAAAGTTCACCATTTATTTTAAGAAAAACGGCGGTAAATTTATTTACTGCGAGAACTTTTCCGAAGTCCTCGAAGCACTGGAAAGTATCATTTCCGAAAACAATTGGCAAAACCGACTGTTTTATACCCTGGATAAGAGAATAAATGAACGATTTGCCACTGAAAAAATTTCCTTCACGGACAAGACATCGGAAAGTGATATTTTCTTTACCACCTGCGAACACCTTATTGCACATAATGGATCGGTTTTAGTATGTTCCCACCAAATCAAGGAAAAAAAACTCAACGAACTTCCCGGCAACCTTATCGTTTTTGCCACCACCAGTCAACTGGTAGAATCTATTAGTGAAGCCTTAAAAGTGATCAAAAACAAGTATCAAAAGAATATTCCTGATAATATTACCACGCTAAAACATTTTTTACCCACTCCGGAAAATAAAAATGATTTTCTTTCCTACGGAAGTGCCTCAAAAAATGTCTATCTTTTGCTTTTGGAAGACTTTTGATCTCATGAGAGAACTTCTCCGTCGATCTATTACGGGAATTGTATATGTTTTTTTGCTCTTATCCTCGGTTTTTCTTAGCTCCGATGCATTTGATTTTCTTTTTATGGCCTTTGGGCTGGCGTGTTTGTACGAGTTTAAACGTTTGGTAAAAATAAGAGGGTATTATGTTTTCCTTGCCTACCTGGCACTCTGGTGGGCCTTCATCTATATCGTACAGGATTTTACGGTAATACGCCTTTTAATGGTAATCACATTAACGGTAAACCTGGCCTTACTCAGCTACCTTTTTTCAAATAAAGAGTCCGGATTTTCGGACGTACAAAAACTGTTGCTTGCCGTCTTTTATATTGGCGGAGGGTGCATCTTCCTCACGATGATCCCTTATCAAAATGATAAATTTGCCCAATACCTGATAATGGGAATTTTCATTCTTATTTGGGTTAATGATACGTTTGCCTACCTGGTGGGCAGCACAATAGGAAAAAACAAATTATTCCCATCAATTTCTCCCAAAAAGACAATTGAAGGTTCAGTGGGAGGTCTTATTTTTGCGCTGGTAGCTGCGTATATCATTTCGGCGTATGAGCCTATCCTTAGTAGGAATCAATGGATGGTTTTGGCCATGGTTCTGGTCATTACAGGAAATTTAGGCGATTTACTGGAATCCAAATTCAAACGTGCTGCCGGTGTAAAAGATAGCGGAGCTATCTTACCGGGACATGGTGGTATTCTGGATCGACTGGACAGTTTGATATTTGCTGCACCTTTTGCGTATTTGACATTAATCGTATTTAGCTATGTTTCATAAAGAGGGACAAAATATTATCTTAATTACCTTTTTTCTTTGTGTTTCAGCAATCGTGATATCACAGTATTTCGTTGCTCTTGATATATTGCGTTGGGGCATCCAACTTTTTGCCTTAGTCGCACTTATTTTGATATTACAGTTTTTCAGAAACCCGAAACGCCGGGTTACCCCTAATTTTGACGAAATACTCGCTCCGGTAGACGGCAAAGTGGTTGTTATTGAGGAAGTAGAAGAAGAAGAATACTTCAAGGGAAGAAGAAGACAGATCTCCATTTTCATGTCTCCTGTTAACGTGCATGTGACGCGGTATCCTGCCAGTGGTACGGTGACGTATTCAAAATACCATCCAGGGAAGTATTTAGTAGCCTGGCACCCAAAATCCAGCACGGAAAACGAGCGCACTACCGTGGTAGTACATACCCCCAAGTTTGGTGAAATTCTCTACAGGCAAATAGCCGGCGCTGTAGCCCGAAGAATAGTTAATTATGCGGAAGAAGGAGAACAGGTGGTACAGGGGCAGGATGCAGGATTTATCAAATTCGGTTCACGGGTAGACATCCTGCTACCGTTAGACAGCAAAGTCTGTGTTACCTTGAACCAAAAAGTAGTAGGGGCCAGGACGTGTATTGCTATGCTAGGAGATAAAGATGAAGGATGAACAGTTAAGGCAGAAATTTGACAAGGCGGTGGACGTTGTAAATCAATACACCCAGCCATTGCCTGCAGATGTATTGCTTAAACTATACGCCTACTACAAAATAGCCACAAAGAACAGTAGAAATCCTGGCAGTAAAACCCCTCTTATCAACGCTTTTAAAGCCAACGCACTCATCCAGGCCCAAAATATCAGCACCGAAGAAGCGATGAGAAGCTATATTTCGTTGGTCAATTCAGAAATAAAAGCAGATTGACCCCTAAGCTTAAACGGGATTTTGGATTTTTGGTGTCTTTTCTAAGTAGGCAAAGTAGAAGCCACAGAATATTGTGATAAGAAAATAGAATCCAACCATCGTACTCCCCCATTGCAGGTAGGTATTTATTCCAAACCAGTCCCCGGAAACCAAAATAAGAAGTAGCCCCATCGCTCCGCGGACAAGTTCAATCCAAAGGGCATATCGCTTTCGATCCATCAACGCAGTATATCCAAAAATGCCTACAAATACAAAAGCACCAAAAAGCAATAGATTGTTGAATCCTATGGCAGAATAGTTGTAGAACATAAAGAGCATAAGACCGGTATTGGACAAGAGTTGGAAAATGGCATATCCTTTTAGCGCGAAGCTGGATTCCGGTTGATATTTCGAAAAATTAAAGACATCTTCAATTTTTGAAATTGGATAGTCGCGAGCAACATCTTCCGGGCGCCATCCAGTAGGCATAAACCAAATTCTCAATTTGTCCACCCAATTTTTGGTACGCCACGCATCTTTGGTTAAACGCCATAGGTGTTGAAAATTTATGAGGATAGGATTCCAGGTAGATGCCGGCTTTAATACCCCGTATTGCGGTGGAACGTGATCCAGTTCTTCCTGAAATGTACCGAACATCCTATCCCAAATACATAGAATTTGCCCTAAATTTTTGTCAATATATTCCGGATTTATGGCATGGTGCACCCGATGCTGTGACGGTGTAACAATAACATACTCCAACCATCCCATCTTACCAATATGCTGCGTATGATACCAAAATTGAGCAAATAAATGAATCGGGGCCAGGATAGTGATAACGGCACTTGGCACCCCTAACACTGCTGCAGGAATAAGTAACAATGCAAAATAGCCAATCAGATTGGAAATGGATTGTCGCAAAGCGCAGGCCAAATTGAACTCTTCACTACTATGATGAATCACATGCTGGTTCCAGAAAATGTTTACATGATGGCTTAACCGATGATTCCAATAACCGGCAAAATCAATCGTTAAAAAGGCTATTAACCATACCAACCAGCTTGTTTTGATCTCCAACAGCGCCAGATGTTCTACCAGAAAAGGATAACCTACCAACACTACTACTAAGCCCAGAGAATCCTTTACAATGTTGGTAAGACCTGAACTAAGACTACTCACGGTATCCATCACATTGTGCTTTTGATCCTTCACCAACATACCATAAAGGATCTCTAACAGCACTAAACCCACAAAGAAAGGGATGGCATACAATAAAGCCGTTGCATACGTTTCCACGAATTAAATTTAAGAATTTGAAAGTACTTTACAATTTCCTTTGCTATTGAAATACCCTAAGGATGAATCCTTTTCCATGAACATTTTCTATGCGTATCCTTTCGTCCATGTTCAGATACCTCCTTAATCTGGTAATAAATACATTGAGACTCTTGCGGTTAAAGTAATCATTCTCTCCCCATAGTTGGGTAAGAATGTCCCGGTGACTGCATAAACCATTCATGTTATTAGCCAGGTATCGTAAGAGTTCACTCTCCCTGGTAGTTAATCGCGTCCTGTTTTCACCAAAAGTCAGCTGCTGATTTGCAGGATCAAAGCGATAATCCCCCAACTGATAGGTGACGTATTTTGGCTCAGACGGATCCGGCTGTATCCTCGAGAGAATTGCGTTGATCCGTACTACCAGTTCCTCTTCGTCAATTGGTTTCTTTAAGTAATCCACAGCTCCTAAAGAAAAGCCTTTAAGCACATCTATCTTTAATGAACGAGCGGAAAGAAATAAAAATGGTAGTTCCGGACAGCCTTCTTTCATTCTTGCGGCCAAAGCGAATCCATCCATTTCCGGCATCGTTACATCCAATATCGCCAGGTCAAATTGTAATCGTTCCAGAAAGGTCATTGCCTCAATTCCTTGTTTTGCCCATTGCACCGTAAACCCTTTCATCCTAAGGTATTCTCCCAACAAATACCCAAGGGACTCCTCATCTTCAACCAACAATATCCGCTTACGCTTTTCCATCGCTTACCAAAGGAATTTTAAGGGTTACCGTAGTACCCACACCAAGTTTGCTCTCTAGCTGAATAGTACCAGCATGCTTTTGGACAATTGTTTGCACGTAGTGTAAACCCAAACCAAAACCCTTCACCGTATGATCCGAAGTATTCTGAGCTCTGTAATATTTCTGAAATACTTTTTTCTGTTCCTCTTTTGAAATCCCTTTTCCCGTGTCCTGGATCACAATAATCAACCAACCTTCTTCTGTTCTGCTGTGCAAATTAATGTGCGGATTATCACCATACTTTTTTGCATTGTCTAAAAGGTTGTTCACCACATTTTCCAAATGGAAGGCTTCCGCTAAAATTAGGTAATTGGAAGGTTCCAGGTCATACCTGAAATCTATCTTTTCCAGACTACTTAAAGTTCTAAACGCTTCACATACTTTCCTAAGCGGGGGATAGAAATTCACCGGTTCCAGGTGCAAAACCGTTTTTTTTCGCTCTAAAGTCGCCAATTCCAATACCTTATCGATATGCCCTCCCAGTCTTTTTGCCTGTTGGCGGATAATATCCAAAAAGTTTTTATCCTTTTCCGGGACCTTATCTTCCAGCATTTTCGATGCCATGTGTATAGCAAATACCGGTGTCTTTAACTCATGCGTCAAGTTATTGATGAATTCATCGGTGGTGGTGATCACACTTTTCTGCCAATAATAGGTCCGCAAGGCCCATAAAACCACTATTACGATTCCTATCAGGAAAAGAAGACTGGGTAGGGTAAGACCGTTTAGCTGTGCCAAAAAGTAGCTATTGAGATTTTTAAATTTCAAATCTAAAATAAATCGCTGCTCAAACAATTTTGGTAAATACCCCTCCAAAAGTACAGGGTAAGAAACCACACTTTGATCCCCCGTATAATTATTTGAGGAATTCAGGTAGTATGTGGAATCTCGGGTAGTTAACGTGTAGGTAAAATCCGCTTCTACGCCATTTTTAGTGAGATTTTCCAGAAGATAATCGTTTAGAAAATACCTGGAGGCCCCAATAATACTATCCGGGTTGGTCCTAAAGAAGGACGTATCTCTTTTCATAGCACTAGCCATAAGATAGGTAAGCTGGTTCTGATCACTCAACCCTAATTTGATATCAGCAATGGCTTTTTCCACTTTTTCATTGAACTGGATTTTGGCCAGGTTCAATCCTATTTCAAGGTAACGGTACTGTACAAAGGCCAGACCAAAAACGGAAATAACAAAAACCCCGATAAAAAAATTTCTTTTGTTCAAGAGTACATCTTTCAAAATAGTTCCAAGATAATAAGCCTGTGGAAATTCGTAATCGGCTTAATCTTTCATTAATCCTTTTTCACTTTTCATTGACCAGGATCATTCCCGTTTTACTGTAATTTTACTGTAAGTTTAGGTAGATTTTTAATTCATAATAGCATTAGACCAGCTTTGAAAGCTGGTTTTTTGTTTTACCAGGAAAGTAAGGTTAAAAACGATCGATATCCTCCGCCGTAGTCAAATCAGGGACGTGTTCCGAAAGAGGAATGCATAACATTCCTTGAGGTTCATTGCGAATTAAAGTGCGAACTGCTTCCGGTAATTCTTTTTCCAACCGAATAGGATGAACAGGACAGCTTTTTAAATAGGGATAAATTGCTGAACCCTCAAAATTAAAAATATTCATGCTTACCCTTAACCTACTATCCGCATCCCTAAACGACTCCAACGTTGGCATATCTGGTTTTTCTGTGATTCCCAGTAGGAACGCTTCCTTTGTGATGCTTAAAACGGCAAACTTAGCGATTTTTTCATCGGAAAACTCCAGTCCTGACCTATCATAGGCTATAAGCGCATGAGGTGACGACCGGTCTTTACGAAGCAGTTGTAGCGACCTTACGGAATATAGGTTATCCCCGTTGCAAACTGTAAATTGCTCCTTAAGCAAATTTGGATGTTGTTCCAGACACTGCAATAGGGCGTCTGCAGTTCCCAAAGGTTTTTGCCTACCTACAGGAACATTTTGAATGGCATATCTAAACACCACACTCCGAAGTGCACCTTCTGCACAATACTGCTCCACAAAAGCTTTAAAAGCATGATTATCAGCTGAGGTAACAAGGTAGATCGTTGTAATCCCTGCCTTTGCAGCATTCTCTAAAAGATAAAACAGGATGGGTTTCCCTTTACCCGGCAAGGGAATAAGGCTCTTATGATGTTGCATAGCAATAGTTGCTACTGATTTTGGCACTTGCGTTTGCGGTATACTTTTTTTCATCCTTGAGGACATCCCGGCAACCATTACAATGAGACTATCATTTTTCATGCCCCAATAAGATTTACTTCATATGCTTTTGTTGCTCCACTCTTCAAAAACGCTGCGATTACCTGATCTTTTTTATCTTCATTTACCATAGCCACCATACAACCTCCTCCTCCCGAACCTACAGTTTTAGCCCCTAAAGCACCGGCTTTGCGAGCGGCGTCCATCATAGCGATCATGGGCTGTGGGGTATTTTGAATTTGATTTTGTAATATGTGCTGGTGTTGATCCATGAGTAGACCTAACTCCTTACAGCTATCTGTAGTTTTAGTCAACAAGGCCTTCGCCCGTTTCGTTATCTCATAGTTGTGAATCGCGGCGTACCAATGATCGTGGTACCTGGGATCCACTAAATCCTTGTATCGGTAATAATCATCTTCTGTAGCCGATAATAGTGCGAACTCCGGATAGGCCTTCCGGACAGTGGCAACAGCATTTTGTGCAAATACCCTGGCATTCCCAAGCACAGACAAGGTCTTTTTAGGAATACCGGATTCCGCTACAACGAGCTGTCCCAGTCGATTTTTCAAACGTTCCGTGCTACCTGTTTGGGTGTCGATATACAACAAGCCCTGTTGTGCTATAGTAAATTGATCCATCAGCCCTCCAGGCTGACCGAAGTATTCCACCTCTGTGCTATAGGCCCAACGGCCGATTTCCTCATCATTAACCGGTTTTATCCCCTCTTGCGAGGCAATTAAAAATCGTATCCAGGCTACTGTGAGGGCCGAAGAACTGGAGAGTCCAGCATTAATCGGGATATTCCCTGTAATTGTTATGCTATAGCCTTGATTAAAACGAAAACCATGTTCCTTTACCAGTACCATAGCCGATCGAAAGTAGTCTCCCTCTTTGATGTTTTCCAAAGATTCGTCCAAAGCGATGGTGACGGTGGTATTCAAATCCTCTAATGCTATGATGAAGTTTTGCGTAGTATTAGGGACCGCAAGAAGCTGAATGAATCGATCTATCGTTCCTGCAATGACGGGGAGCCCCAGGTAATCCTGATGATCACCAAAAAAGCAAATACGCGCCGGTACCTGTAGTGTAACCATTCCCTTAAGAAATAATTTTGAGGGGCAAAGTATCCTTCCAATTGCCACGGGTAAAATCGGGAAAGTGTTGTGGGGCTCCATCATTGGCTACCGACCTTTCGCTTAAAGGAGCCACTGCACTCCAGAAACAGCCCTCGTATACGTTTTGATCCAGTGGTACCCCTTGTTGCAGGCATTCTACAATGCGATACACCATAATACCGTCCATACCTCCATGACCGCTCCCTCTGGCAGCCCTGTTCAATCGCTTATACAAAGGGTGATCGTATTCCTCATATATTGCCTGCAACCGTTCTCCTGTTACCCAGCTATGATGATCTTCAGTAATTCCCATCACTCCACCCTCTAATGCTATTCGTGTTGGGAAACCTGCCAAGACGCCTTTAGTTCCCTGAATAAGGTTTAATCGGGAATACGGCCTGGGAGAAGTTTCATCCCATTGTACCAATACGGTTCGCCCCAACTTTGTTTTCAGTATAGAAGTGTTCAAATCACCTCCGGAAAACTCCAGTTGATTCCATTTATGGTCCTTTGGATAGTTCTCAGCTGCGTACTTTTTTCTTCCTAAAGCAGGTGAAGAGAAAGAAACCAGACTATAAAAATTGTCCTCCTTACGTGCCAGGTTCATATACTGCGCCACCGGCCCCAAACCATGTGTAGGATATAAATTTCCATTGCGTTTGGCATAATGATAGGTACGCCAAGATCCCGTACCGCGCTGTTGTTCTTCCATCTGCCAGCGTAATTCGTGGATATAAGCAGCCTCTCCATGCAGAATATCTCCAATAACGCCTTTTCTGCACATGTTGAGAAACATGAGCTCTTCGCGATTATAGTTTACGTTTTCCAGCATCATACAGTGCTTCTGTGTACGTTCACTAGCATCCACAATGTCCCACATTTCCTGTAAGGTGACTGCAATAGGTACTTCCACAAAGGCGTGGGCACCTAATTCCATACTTTGAATGGCCATAGGAGCATGATCGGCCCAGTTGGTAGCGATAAAAACCACGTCCGGACGAACTTCTTTCAACATCGTTTTCCATAGATGTTCCTGGCCCCAATACAATTTAATATCCGGGTGCCTTTCACTTGTGGAAACCTCCTTTACCCAACCCAGCTTCTGCCGCACCAGGTCTTCATAGAGGTCGCAAATGGCCACGACCTCAGTGCCGGACAAAGCGGCAAAGAATTTCAAGTGGTCTCCCCCTCTTGCGCCAACACCGATAAAAGCCGCTCTTATTTTCTCCAGTTTAGGAGCCGCAAAATCTCCCATGTACTGTGAACTTAGGTTTCGTTCGCTATGCCCATATAGATATTCAGGGAATATCGCGGTAGTTCCCAAAGCAGCCGAGGCTATTGAGGTTTTTTTTAAAAAATTCCTCCTGTTTAACTTCTTCATAGTGAAGGATTTTCTAGCTGGAAAACACTTTTGGTTTGGCGCACATTATACCATGGGATATGCTATCTCAAATGTTTTTTAAAGAAATCCATTGTTCTTTGCCATGCCAGTTCTGCGGCATCCTTGTCATATCTAGGCGTTGAAGTATTGTGAAAACCGTGATTTACATCCGGATAAAAAAACGCCTGATATTCTTTTCCATGTTCTTTGAGTGCCTTCTCATACTCCGGCCATCCTGCATTTACCCTTTCGTCCAAGCTGGCAAACTGAAGAAGTAGGGGTGCTGTTATCTTATCGATATCTTCTTTGGGTTGTCCCCCATAAAAGGGAACTGCAGCCGCTAAATCAGAGACTTTCACCGCCATCATATTGGAGATCCAGCCTCCAAAACAGAATCCAACCACCCCAATTTTTCCCGAACAGTCCTCATGATGCTTCAAGTAGTCGAAAGCGGCAATAAAGTCTTCCAACATTTCGTATCGATCCCGTTTGCGTTGCATAGCCCTACCTTCGTCGTCATTTCCGGGGTAACCGCCTAAAGGTGAAAGCGCATCAGGAGCCAGGGTGATAAATCCGGCAAGGGCGGCCCTTCGCGCGGTATCTTCGATATACGGATTAAGCCCCCTGTTTTCATGAACTACAACAATCCCACCCAGGGTACCTTCAAACTGTTTGGGTTTGGAAAGCAGTCCTTTGATCTCACCCCCTCCTTTTTCGGAAGTGTAGGTGATATATGAGCTATCCAACCCGGGATCATCGGGAGCTACCAAAAGCGTGTCCTTGTAATTGGGCAGTATAAAACTTAATAAGGAAGCCACGGTTATTCCCCCAACTGCATAAACAGAAAGTTTTTCTATAAATTCACGCCTTTGCAATTTGTTATGAGCATAAGCATCGTAAAGGTCAAATACTTCTTGCCTGATATCCGATTTTCGCAGTTTTTTCATATCTAAGGAAATTAACCAATCCCTTAAAAATACCATTATTTGTGCTACGAATTACAGGATTATATAAATCGTATTTGAAAAGTGTAGTTCATTGGTCAGAATACTGCTTGGGGCTTATTCTAAATCGGATTCCTCAATCACAAACAGAATCGCCGAATCCTCTTTTCCGGTACTTCGTAATTGCCAGTCATTGACAGTATCGTAAATATTTTTTGATTCCGATTCCGGTAGCCAGGTCTTTAAAACTTCATTTTGTATGGAAACCAAGGTGATCGAATCATATACTACCTCGTAGTCCAATTCCGTAGGCATCCCGGCAACCTCACAGTAGGAATCTTCCTCAATTAGTGCTTTTTCCCCCTGGCTAATACTTTCTGACCTATTCAATGTTTCCACGCCTGAATACCAATTAATGATTAAGCCCTGATCCGTGTTATTTTGAATTTCAACCTCCAGGCAACCCACGGGGTCACATCCAGTGAACATGCCATGGCTAAGCAGAAATACAAGTAGCGCCCCTCCCCTGTTCAGTTTTTTCATAGGTTCTTTTATCCAATACCACCAAAAAGCAGACCAACCCTAAGGAGATTGTCGTTTTTTTTTGAGAAAAGTTGTCTAACTATTGCTCCTCTATTACGGTAGGAACTAAATGAGTTGTTTTGTAACTAAAAAAGCCCTAGCTGTTACTCCAAAGATGCTAGACTCTTCTCTAAAGTCTCTATTTTAGCCTTAGCATCTGTGGCTTTTTTACGTTCCAAATCTACTACCTGAGGGGGTGCGTTATTGACAAACCGCTCATTGGACAATTTCTTTTCTACGGTGTTTAAGAACCCCCGAGTATAATTGAGCTCTTCATGGATCTTTTTGATTTCCGCAGCAACATCAATCGCCCCGGAGATGGGAATAAAATATTCATTGCTCTTCACTCGAAAACCCAAGGCTCCATCTACTGGATTATCAACGGTTTCGATTTCATCAATATTTCCAAGTTTCCTGATAACGGCGTCCATGGAAGAAATTGAAGTTTCACTACTCAATTCCATCAGCTGTAAAGGATCTTTATTAGGAATATTTTTTTCCTTACGTATAGTACGGATACCGGAAATCACTTCAGCCGCGAATTCGAACTCAGCAATTACTTTATTATCAAAATCGGACATATTCGGCCAATCCGCAATACACAGTGCTTCTTTTGAGCTGCGCTCTGCAATACGATGCCAAATCTCTTCTGTAAGGAAAGGCATAAAGGGATGCAGTAGTTTTAGATTCTCCTCGAATAACTGGATTACTGTCTCAAAAGTGGTCCGGTCGATGGGCTGTTGATAATCGGGTTTTACAACTTCAAGCAGCCAGGAACAAAAATCGTCCCAAACCAGTTTGTAAATGGCCATCAAGGCATCCGAAATACGGTATTTTTCAAGATAGCTTTCAATTTCTGCCAAAACCTGTTGGTAACGCGCCTTGTACCAGTCGACACCAATTTTGGAGGCTTGTGGCTGATCTAGGTCCGCTACTTCCCAGCCTTTCACCAATCGAAAAGCATTCCATATTTTATTGGCAAAATTGGCGCCTTGCTGACATAGGGATTCATCAAATAACAAATCGTTTCCCGCAGCTGAACTTAACAACAATCCTACCCTTACCCCATCGGCACCATAGTTTTCAATCAATTTTAGAGCGTCAGGCGAATTTCCGAGTTGTTTGGACATTTTGCGTCCTTGTTTGTCCCGTACCAAACCGGTCAGGTACACATTTTCAAAGGGCCGTTCTCCTTTAAATTCATATCCGGCTACAATCATTCTGGCGACCCAAAAGAAAAGAATGTCCGGAGCGGTTACTAAGTCGTTTGTAGGATAGTAATACTTGATTTCGGGGTTATCAGGAGCCATGATCCCATTAAATACACTTATGGGCCATAACCATGAAGAAAACCAGGTATCCAACACATCGGGGTCTTGTTTAAGCTCTTCTTCGGTTAGTTGTTCATTTTTGGTCCGTTCTTTAGCAAGCCCTAACGCTTCTTCCCTACTTTTAGCAACCACAAAGTCTTCTTTCCCATCTCCGAAGTAATAGGCAGGGATTTGCTGACCCCACCACAGTTGACGCGATATGTTCCAATCCCGGATATTTTCCATCCAGCGCCTGTAGATATTCTCAAACTTTTTTGGAAAGAGTTTTACCTCACCGGATTGCAACACGGCATCCAATGCGGGTTTGGCCAGGTCTTCCATCTTCAAAAACCATTGATCCGAAAGCTTTGGCTCAATAACTGCTTTGGTCCGTTCTGAAGTACCTACATTGTTGGTATACGGTTCTGTCTTCACCAAAAAGCCCTGGTCTTCCAACTCCTTGGCAATCTCCTTACGTACAACAAAACGATCCTTTCCTTCATAATGCAAGCCATAGGAATTCAAGGTAGCATTGTCATTAAAAATATCAATGATCTCCAGGTTATGACGGTCTCCTATTTCCTTATCATTTTCATCGTGGGCAGGGGTTACTTTCAAACATCCCGTCCCAAATTCCATATCTACATATTCATCTTCTATAATTGGAATTCGTCGGTTAGCTATAGGGAGCATTGCATTTTTACCTCTCAAATGGTGATATCTCTCATCATTAGGATTGATACAGATAGCCGTATCTCCTAAAATAGTCTCCGGACGGGTAGTAGCAATAGTCACCCTTTCATCAGATCCCTCAATAGGATAAGCAAGATAATAGAGCAGTCCCTGCTGCTCTTCATACACTACTTCTTCATCTGAAAGTGTCGTTTTTGCCTGAGGGTCCCAGTTCACCATCCGATATCCCCGGTAAATCTGTCCTTTATTGTATAATTCTACGAAAACATGGATCACGGAAGCTGACATATCGTCATCCATGGTAAACTTTGTTCGCTTCCAATCACATGAACATCCTAGTTTTCGGAGTTGTTTAAGAATAACTCCCCCATATTCATCGGTCCATTCCCAGGCGCGTTTTAAAAAGGCTTCTCTACTCAATTCGGATTTGGAAATACCTTCTTCCTTTAGTTTTGCTACCACTTTGGCTTCTGTAGCAATGGAAGCATGGTCCATCCCGGGCACCCAACACGCATTTTTACCCTCTAACCGCGCCTTTCGGATTAAAACATCCTGGAGTGTATTATTTAGCATATGTCCCATATGCAATACTCCGGTTACGTTAGGTGGTGGAATTACAATGGTGTAGGGTTCGCGATCATCCGGAACTGATGTAAAATACCCGTTCTCCTCCCAGTACGCATACCATTTTTCCTCTACTTCCCGGGGCATATATTTGGATGGAATTTCCATTTGCGGTACAGTTTTTGTCAAATAAGAAGGGATTGGCTGCGTGTAGAAAGCTATCGACCGTGTATGTTAAGCTTTCACGTATAACCAATCCGCTAAATACGAAACAAAAATAAACATCGTTATAAGATAACAAAAGAATTTTGGAGGAAGGTTGAAAACACCTACTTTTGAATTCACCCAAAACTAAAAAAATGAAAAGAGGAATAGTATTATTGTTTGTAGGACTTTTGGCCTTAACCGTTAGAGCTCAGGACAAAAGCGCCAAGATCGAATTTAAGAGCGAGACTATAGACTATGGAGAGATCGCTAAAGGCAGTGACGGTGTTCGCGTCTTCGAATTTACCAACACAGGTGATGCTCCTTTGGTTATTAGTGATGTGAAGTCGAGCTGTGGTTGCACAATACCTAAAAAGCCCGATGCTCCTATTTTACCGGGAAAGACAGGAGAAATACAAGTGAAATACGATACCAACCGAGTAGGACCTATCCGAAAGGCTATAACCGTTACTTCAAATGCAGCGACTCCTACCAAAGTCCTTAAAATAAAAGGAACGGTACTGTCAGAAGATTCAAAGTAGCAAAAAAGTATTTTAATAAAGGAAAGCCTTGAAGTTACTTCAGGGCTTTTTCGTTTCAAACAGATCTTTCAAGACGAAGGAAAAGAGCAAATCCCTGTCATAACGCTCTATCAAGACACGTACGCGCTTCCCTTCGCGTTCATTGAGCATTTGTAGGATTTCCTGGAGCTTGTATTTGTGGATCCTTTTTCCGTTTACAGCCAATATTACATCCCCTTCCTTAAGCCCTGCATTAGCAGCCGGGCTTCCGGCACGAATACCAGACACCACTATCTCAGGCACCAAACTCAACCTTGTGGTATTTTCTAATAGTATTTGCACATTGCCGAAAGTTTCATTTTCCGGTTTCTTGACCATACCCCAGGAATCTGTGATCTTTTCAGCAATATACCGTAGTCCATTATGCTGTAGATCCAAGCCGGCAAGATTATATTGAAAAGGCATTCCATAATTGGCATTCTTAACCAGGGTTATTTTATTGTGGGTGTAGTTAAATATGATATTAAAGCGTTTTAGCACTTCGCCACCCACACTGCCATTTCTATTCCCCAAATCCTTTATTGCACTAACGGACTCCTCATAGGGGAAGGCCACCTTAGCTTCATCAAAATGGAAGCTCCCAATTCGCATCCCCTTTAATTTGGTACGTTTGCCAAAAATATTCCCATTTAACCCTTTGCCCAAAAAATCCTCATAATTCTGTTGGGGTATCTCCAGTCCTTTTTCGGGATTATGAAATAACCACAGCGCATCGCTACTTCCCGTATCCACCAATAGCTTAACAGGTACTTCTGTATCATCTTCCTTCGTTACTGCGGCATCCACATAGATTTTCTTGTTAATTATTGTCAGTGGAATCGTTTCTGCCCTTTTCTTTAACTTGTATCTATAGTTTTCCGGGGGGTGCAACTTCAGATGTTGTTTCATATAATTCACCTCTACCACAAAATCCCGGAAAACATCGTAGCCGATAATGCCGTGCACAGGCATTCCCAAAGAGGTGGAGAAATTAAGGTCTTTGTCCAGTATTACATATAAAGATTGGTCAAAACAGGTGGCAGTTCCCAGTTTAAACGTATTATGCACAGATTTTAAGGCCTGTATGGGCTCTCCTTCTCCAAGGCCGCGCAACGCGATTTTAGAAACATTATTGATCTGAACCGAATCCTGGTTGGTAAGATTGAATAGAATAGCGCTGCTCACCCCGGTATCCAATATAAATTTAAGCTTGGCGCCATTTAATTCTACCGGGACCACCATCAGATTGTTTATCAGTTCAAAAGGGACCTTTTCGAACTTTTTTGTGTTGGGAATGTGAAAATGCTGCGCAAAACCTGTTGCACAGAACGCTAACAAAAAAAGGGTCAAATAGGTATTTCTCCATTTCAACTGCATAAAAACCAGTATCTTATTTACTTAAATATAGGAAATAATTCTTTTGAAGAGCAGTAATTTAACATAGCATTGGTGAATGCTTTGCGATCTTCAAGGTTGTTTTCTTACTCAGGTTTCACCATTTTTGCCAAAAGTTTGAACGCATGCCAAAGATTTCGTCCAAGGGCAACAAAATGCCGCCTTCTCCTATCCGGAAGTTAGTCCCCTATGCTGAAGGAGCCAAAAAAAGGGGGATAAATGTGATCCATCTGAATATCGGACAACCGGATATCAAAACCCCAAAGCTAGCCCTGGATGCAGTTAGAAATGCTGAAATAGAAGTCCTGGCGTACAGCCGTACTGAAGGTTCTGAGGCCTATCGGGTTAAGATTTCACGGTATTACAGCAATCATGATATTTCAGTTTCCTCGGATGATATCGTAGTGACCACGGGGGGGTCAGAGGCATTGTCTTTTGTTATGGGCACGCTGCTGGATGCCGGTGATGAGATTCTTATCCCCGAACCTTTCTATGCCAACTACAATGGTTTTGCCGTTGCCAACGGTGTTACCGTAGTACCGATAATATCGTCAATAGCGACCAATTTTGCTTTACCTCCCATTACGGAATTTGACAAAAAGATCACTGAAAAAACAAAAGCCATCCTTATCTGTAATCCCGGTAATCCCACCGGGTATCTGTATACCCATGAGGAGATTCAGCAGTTGGCAGATCTGGTTAAAAAAAATGACCTTTTCCTGATTGCGGACGAAGTTTATCGGGAATTTACCTATGACGGAAAAACGCATCATTCCATTTTACGTGAGCCCGGCCTGGAGGAACATGCCATTGTGATAGACTCTGTTTCCAAACGCTACAGCATGTGCGGTGCAAGGATTGGCTGTGTGATTTCAAAAAATGCCGATGTGATCGCTACGGTAATCAAATTTGCCCAAGCCAGGCTTTCCCCTCCTACCCTCGCACAGATTGCCAGTGAAGCCGCCCTGGATACCCCGCAGAGCTATTTTGAAGAAGTGATTGAAGAATATGTCTCCAGACGGGATCTTTTGGTGGCAGAGTTGGAAAAGATTAAAGGGATCAAAATAGCACGTCCCAGTGGAGCCTTTTACTGTGTTGCCGAACTTCCTGTAGAAGATGCGGACCATTTTGCACAATGGCTTCTGGAACACTTTGAGGTGGACGGAGAAACCGTGATGGTGGCTCCCGGAGCTGGATTTTACGCTTCACCGGAACATGGAAAACGTCAGATCAGAATCGCCTACGTACTCGAGAAGTCGGTGCTCAAGAGAGCTGTAGCGATTCTTAGAGCGGGCCTTCTACAGTATTCCGGAGCGTGAAAATTCTTGAAAACATATCGCTAAAGGCGTATAACACCTTTGGTATAGCGGCCAGGGCCAAACACTTTGTAGAAGTAACCGGTTTGTTACAACTACAAAAGGTGCTTCAACTCTCCGCATTCCCCAATCGCCTTATCCTTGGTGGGGGAAGTAATATCCTCCTCACAAAAGATATTGAGGCTCTGGTAGTTCATCTTAACCTGAAAGGTATTTCAGTCTATGACGAGGAGGATGATACCATTGTGTTAAAGGTGATGGCCGGTGAAAATTGGCATGAATTGGTACTTTGGACACTGGCCCGGGATTACGGAGGTCTTGAAAATCTTTCCCTGATCCCCGGAAACGTAGGCACCGCTCCGATACAGAATATTGGTGCCTATGGGGTGGAATTGCAAGATGTTTTTGTTGGCTGTGAAGCAATGCATGTTGAAAATCAGGAACTGGTGGATTTTTCCAGGGAAGACTGTCAATTTGGTTACAGGGATTCTATTTTCAAGAATGAAGCAAAGGGAAAATATATCATTACATCAATACGTATCCGACTTACTAAGAAAAATCATAGCCTCCGTACGTTCTACGGGGCCATTGAAGCGCAACTTAAAGAAATGGGGGTCATCTCCCCTACGATCCAGGATATCTCCGAGGCCGTTATTGCGATACGAAAAAGAAAACTTCCTGATCCTGAAACGGTTGGAAACAGCGGGAGCTTTTTTAAAAATCCTGTGGTTACCAAAAAAGTTTTTGAAGGAATACAGAAAAAATATCCCCAGGTTCCATTTTATGATATGGGAGAAAATCTTTTCAAAATACCCGCAGGTTGGCTTATAGAACAGTGTGGTTTTAAAGGAAAACGCCAGGGGGATGCCGGAGTACATGACAAACAAGCGCTTGTGCTTGTAAACTATGGAACCGCTACCGGGGAGGAAGTTTTGAACCTGGCTACCGAAATCCAAAAAGCAGTGAAGGCCAAATTTGGCATCGCAATAGCTCCTGAAGTAAACATCATAAAATAACCCCGGCCACTAGAGCGCGAACCGGGGTTATACCAAACCAAACTAACCAAAACTTATATATCGTAATTTATCTTCTTAAGTTGTACATCTAAACAACGCCATAATAATCAATTTTATACTTTAGCGTTATTGTATATACGATGAAACTGCCGGTTTGGATTTTTCCCCTATCATTACCCATAGTTAACCTATATGAGCACACTACTCGAAAGACATATTGTTGAACTTTTACAGGAACGGGACGAAAAAGCAATCTCACTGTTATATGATAATTATGCCGATACCTTATATGGGGTTGCCTATAAAGTGGTTAAGGACGAGGATTTAGCACAAGATGTGGTGCAGGAGAGTTTTGTAAAGATCTGGAGAAAATCGGACTCCTATGATGCTACCAAGGCCAAATTGTTTACCTGGTTATTTCGTATAACACGTAATACGGCAATAGATAAACTGCGTAGTGCACAAACAAAAACCGACAAAGAGATCCAAATAGACGTTTCTGACGTATATAATCTTGGTGAACACTCCATAAAACCGGAGTTTCTCGACGTGAAAGAGAACCTTGAAAAAATAGAACGCAAATACCGGATAGTGCTTGAGGCGCTTTTTTTTGAGGGAATGACACAGCAAGAGGCCAGTGAAGAATTGGATATTCCTTTGGGAACAATAAAATCCAGACTTAAGATTGGCCTCAGGGAAATGCGAAAAATTTACGGTAACGTGGTAGTGATGATCCTTCTAAATATAATGGTATGAAAGAAAAAATACGCATATTTCTAGATAGTGATGTCCTTGAAAAGTATCTTCTCGGAGATACCTCTGTTGAGGAAGCCAACAGGGTGGAGCGATATATAGCCATGTACCCTGAAGTGCGTGAAGCCTATAGCGAACTCCAGGAAAATCTGGAGGCATTTGCCAAGTTACACGCCTTAAAAGCCCCGGAAGGATTAAAAGAAAAGATCCTTTACAAAATCCGGTTAGAACGCAGAACTGGAAATCGCTTCTACAAATACGCTGTAGCGGCGAGTATCGTTGCTTTTATTTTTGCAGGATCAGCCTTCTTCTTTTACAATCAAAATAAAAGTCTTCAGGAAGAAAACGTCTTGGTTAGCAATAAGATCAAAGACCTGGAGATGGATATGAAAGTGCAATTGGAGGACCTTAGAAATCAATATATTGTTTTAAACAACCCTAATACCAGAAAATACAGGGTCATGGGGAACAAAAAGGCTAAGGAGTTAAAAGCGGTGGCCTACGTTAATCCGGTAAAGAAGTTATCCTACATTAATGTGAGTAACCTTCCACAATTGCCCGAAGATCAATGCTATCAAATGTGGGCAGAGGTAAACGGCGAGTTAGTAAATCTTGGGGTAATTCGACAGTTCGAAAATAAAGAGAAATTGTTGGCATTGCCTTATGGGGATAATGCTATTGGTTACATCACCATCGAACCCAGTGGAGGAAATGATACCCCCACAGTGCAAAACATCGTAGCCAACATTGATTATTGAAACCCTAAAGAAGTTTTAAATCCCTGAGATTTCCTCATTGGTTTCGTAACTTTGCACAAACTTAGTTCAGTTATGAAACTCGTTTTACTTACCATTGGAATTTTAGCTGTAGCCGTAGCTGGAATTACCATTAAAATCTGGTCAAAAAAAGATGGTGAATTTGCCGGCACCTGCGCCAGTCAAAGTCCTTTTCTGAATAAAGACGGAGAAGCTTGTGGTTACTGTGGGAAGCTTCCCCAGGAACAAGAATGCAAGCGAGACACTGTGGTTCAAACCCGGTAATCAGGCTTCAAAACCCCATTTTTTGAACACATCGGAAACGCATCTAAAGGACATTATCACTCGTGCCAAAGAGGGCAGCCAAATAGCCTTTAGCCAGCTTTTGGATCGATTTTGGGGGGACGTTTATGGCTTCCAACTTTCGCGTACCAAAAACGAAAACGATGCCGAAGATATTACCATACAGACTTTTGCAAAAGCCTTTGACAAAATTGACACCTATGACCCAACGTATAATTTTGGCACCTGGCTACTGACCATTTCTAAAAATCTCCATGTCGATTTAATCCGGAAACGGAGAAAAAATGTGCTCGATGAAAGCGAAACAGGAAAGGCAGATGAAGTAAACAAAGTGCTGGATGATAGTCCTACCGGGGAAGATGCTTTGATCACCGAACAAAATCTTGCCTCTTTGCTTTCAGACATCAAGAAATTAAAGCCACATTATCAAAAGGTGATCAACCTGCGCTTTTTTAATGAGATGAGCTATGCAGAAATTGCCAATGTACTCAACGAACCGGTAAATAACGTAAAGGTAAAGCTACTGCGTGCCAAAAAACTGTTAGCTGGAATTATCAATAACAAGTAGTCGTTTCAAAACATAAGGACGTCCGTCCGCCATTTCCTATATTTGCAATTCAAAAAAATGTTATGTCCGAAGCCATTGCAGAACATGTAATACTACCTTCTAAAAGTAAACCCAAATGGTTACGGGTTAAACTGCCTACAGGCAAGAAGTATACCCAACTTCGGGGATTGGTCGATAAGTATAAATTGCATACGATCTGTACTTCCGGGAGTTGCCCCAATATGGGCGAGTGCTGGGGAGAGGGTACCGCTACGTTTATGATTTTAGGAAACATATGTACGCGATCCTGTGGTTTCTGCGGCGTTAAAACCGGAAGGCCGGAAAGTGTGGATTGGGAAGAACCGGAAAAAGTAGCCCGTTCCATAAAAATCATGCAGATAAGGCATGCGGTACTTACCTCCGTAGACCGCGATGATCTAAAGGACATGGGGTCTATTATTTGGGCAGAAACCGTTAAGGCTGTACGAAGGATGAATCCGGACACCACCTTGGAAACCTTAATTCCGGATTTTCAAGGAATTGAGACCCATTTGGATCGAATTTTAGCAGTAGCCCCTGAGGTTATTTCCCACAACATGGAAACCGTTCGGCGCCTGACCCGAGAAGTGCGTATCCAGGCAAAATATGAACGAAGTCTGGGCGTCCTGAAATATTTGAAAGAAAATGGGGCAAGACGAACAAAATCAGGTATTATGCTCGGTCTTGGCGAAAAGGAAGAGGAAGTAATTGAAACTATGGAAGACCTACGGAGGGCTGATGTTGACATAGTTACCATCGGGCAATACCTGCAGCCTTCTAAGAAACACCTTCCCGTAAAAGCGTTTATTTTACCGGAGCAGTTTAACAAGTATCGCGATTTAGGACTGCAAATGGGATTCCGTCATGTGGAAAGCGGAGCTTTGGTGCGATCTTCTTACAAGGCGCATAAGCACATAGACTAACCAAATTAGCAGTTCGAAACGATCGAAACTCCATGAGGAGCATCAACATAGGTATTAATGGGTTTGGTAGAATTGGCAGAACCCTATTTCGTTTATTGGCCGATCATCCTAATATACGGGTTACCGCGATAAATGACCTCGCAAATGCAGCAACTCTGGCGCATCTGCTTAAATACGATAGTATTCATGGGGTCTTTACCGAGGAAGTGAGTGCAGTGGAGAATGCCATAGTTTTTAAGGGTCGTGAAATCCCTGTAACGAACAAATCCAACCCTTCAGCAATTAACTGGTCCGAATACGATGTGGAACTGGTGGTGGAGTCCACTGGAAAGTTTAAGACCCGTAAAGCGCTTGAGTCCCATTTAACCAATGGGGCCAAAAAAGTGATTTTGTCCGTTCCTCCGCAAGATGATAGCATTAAGATGATCGTCAATGGCGTGAACGAGTCTATATTGGGCCCTAGTGACACTATTATCTCCAATGCCTCCTGTACTACCAACAATGCAGCTCCTATGATCAAGGTAGTACATGATTTATGCGGCGTAGAACAGGCCTATATAACAACTATTCACTCTTACACCTCGGACCAAAGTCTACATGATAGGCCACATCTGGATTTAAGAAGATCCCGGGCCGCTTCACAATCTATTATTCCGACCACTACCGGTGCTGCCAAAGCGCTGACAAAAATATTTCCTGACCTGGCAAAAGTAATCGGAGGATGTGGTATTCGGGTACCCGTACCCAACGGTTCCCTTACCGATATAACATTCAATGTGGCCCGGGAAACTAGTATTGAAGAAATAAATGCGACATTCCTTGCCATTTCCAAAAATGAATTAAAAAGTGTACTTTGTTATACAGATGACCCAATAGTATCTGTAGATATAAACAATAGTTGCTATTCTTGTACGTTTGATTCCCAGATGACTTCTGTAATCGGTAAGATGGTAAAAGTCATTGGTTGGTACGATAATGAAACAGGATATTGTTCAAGAATTATTGATAGTATTGAACTGCTTATAAACAACAATTACGTTTGAGATCATCACGTCCATATAAGGTCTGCGTGAATTTTGTTCTCGCTTTTTTATTGCTTTTTCCCGTTCTTTCGGTCGAGGCACAGAATACTACAGCCAAAAATGCTGCAACTACACTAGAGTCGTACTACCAAAAGGCACTGACCTACCGACACCAAAATAAAATAGACGCAGCCCTGGGGGAACTTGAAAAGGCGGCCACCCTGGCTGAAGAAAAGGAAGACTTAAAAGGCTTGCTCAATACCTATCACAAATTCGCATTGCTATATCTTGAACTGGATGATAGCATTACCACTTTGTTCTTCTCGGATCGCGCTGGACTTATATTGAAAAACACGCAATATCCTTATGGAGAAGCTGTACATAAATTTATCGAAGCCTCTTTACTCTATCGATCAGGTAATAATTTTCAAGCCCTTAACATTTTAGAGGAGGCGAAAAAACTGAATAACGACAAAAACCTATTGAACAATATTTTGTTGGCCGAGGCTAATATCTACCTCAATATTGATAAGTTCGATGATGCCTCCACTAATTTCAACGCACTTCTTGTAAATTCAGATGATTATGAACGCGCCTATTTGGCTACCAAGGCCAATTTAGGACTTGCCGATATGTTTCAAAAACAAGGGCAATTGGAAGAAAGTGCTAAACATGGCGAAGCTGCCTTGCAATTGGCGGAAAAAAATGGCTTTTTTAAACAACTCCTGGACGCTAGTGTTTTTCTAGCCAAGATTTATGAACAATTGGGAGATTATCAACGTTCCCTGGAATTCAGCAAGAACCTTATTCAACTTAAAGATTCCCTTTTCACCATAGCGGAAGTTAAAGAGGTAAACAAAGCCGCCAATGAGATAAGGACAGAACAAATGAATAAAGCTTTGGTAGAAGAACGTGCTAAAAACGAGGAACTTAGTGCATCGGCCAACCGATCCGAAATTACCGCAATCCTCACCTCTGCTTTCTTAACCATAATTTCCATTTTGGCCGTTTCTTTGTACCGAAATAACCAAATAAAGCTTAAAACCAACGACTTGCTGCAAACCAAGAACAAAGAACTTGAGACAGCAAGAGATGCAGCGGTTTCCGCAATGGAAGCCAAAAGTAACTTTCTTTCTACGGTAACCCATGAATTACGGACACCATTATATGCAGTAACAGGACTCACCCATCTCCTATTGGAAGAGAATCCCGAAGAACACCAAAAAGAACACCTAAAATCACTGAAATTTTCAGGGGATTACCTCCTGAACTTTATAAACGACATTTTACAGATCAATAAAATTGATGCCGATAAATTGGAACCCTTAAATATTGAATTCAAGCTGAAGAAGGTGCTTACCGATGTGATTGATTCCCTTCAGCAAAACGCCAAAGAAAACAATACCAAAATGGTTCTGGACTATGACAATAACATCCCCCTGAACCTATTAGGAGATCCTTTGAAATTATCGCAAATATTCATGAATCTGGTAGGCAATGCCCTCAAATTCACCAAAGATGGCCAGGTACATGTAATGGCCAAGTTAAAAGAGCGACAAGAAGACACGATAACCGTTTATTTTGAGGTAACCGATACTGGAATTGGGATCTCAGAGCAGCAGCAAAAGAATATTTTTGACAGCTTTGAACAAGGCTCCATTCAGATAAATAGGGAATATGGTGGCACAGGCCTTGGACTCACAATTGTTAAGAGTCTTTTGGGGCTTTTTGACAGTAAAATACACCTGAAAAGTGAATTGGGTACAGGAAGTTCATTCTTTTTTGAACTCGACCTAAATGTGGAAGAATCGGCAATAGCGGATATTCCATTTGAAATGACCGTTGATGACTTTGAATTTGCAGGTTTGCACGTGTTGATCGTTGAAGACAACAAGATCAATCAGGTGATTACAAAGAAAATGTTGGCGAAAAAAGAAATTACCTGTGATATTGCCAATAACGGTAATGAGGCCATAGATGCAGCCAAAAACAATAAATATGCCGCTATCCTGATGGATATTCACATGCCTGGGATAAGTGGAACAGAGGCTACACGACAAATACGCAAATTTGATAAGGACATTCCTATAATCGCCCTAACCGCAATTTCTATGGAAGATAGCCTGGATGAGTTCTATGCAGCAGGCTGCAACGCTGTGGTGACCAAACCTTTTAAACCGGAAGTTTTTTATCAAAAAATCGGTGAAAATGTCTTTAAGGCGAATATTGAGAACCGCGTATGATGCTATTCCGGATCTGATCCAGCAACAACTCTTCCCCATCATCTAAAAAAGTATGCGCCACCCGTATAAAATACAGGCGGTCCACGTTACCCTTTAGGCGGGTATAATCTTTCTCGGTTGTGATCAACAAACCCTTGCGGTTGATCTCCTTCAACTCCTTTTGAGAAAAGAAGTGATGATCCGAGAATTGGAGATGATCAAAACGGAACCCTTGATCCTTTAGATGTTGTACCAACGGTTTCGGGTTGGCTATTCCCGTGATCAGCGTAAAGGGAACCGTTTCAAGCTGTTTCAAAGGCATTTCACTGTCTGGCCCCACCAAAACAGGATCATACGTAAGGGAAGAAAAATATACGGCCTGTTCCTCTCTTTTCCGCAGCCCTTTTGCCAAAGCTATTTTACGCGCATCCGATAAATCAGGTGGGCATTTAGTGACCACAATGGCAGAAGCTCTTCGGGCAGCTCTCTTCGCGTCTCTTAGCGTACCTGTGGGTAGAAACCAGTCCTTGTGATACGGTTGGGAAAAGGTAGTGAGTAAAATAGAAAAACTAGGGTGTACTCGCCTATGCTGAAAAGCGTCGTCCATTAGGATCACCTCCGGCGCCACTGAGTTCTCAAGGGTTTGTATCCCCCTGCACCTATCGGCATCAACCGCTACCGCAACGGTATCAAACTTACTCATCATCTGAAACGGCTCATCCCCCAATTGTTCCACAGTAGCGTTTTTACCCGCTAATTGAAATCCCCTGGATTTCCGTCGATAACCACGGCTAAGCACTGCTATCGTATAGTCTTTACCCAATTTACGGATCAAAAATTCAATCATTGGAGTTTTCCCTGTGCCTCCAACACTTAAATTCCCTATGCAAATAGTTGGGGTAGAAAACCTTTTTTCAGGCAACCAACCTATATCAAAAAGGAGATTCCGGATATGGATCACCATACCGTAGAGCAACGAAATGGGAAATGCTATTTTGCGGAGTAACCACATCAGGCGAATTTATAATATTTTATCTTAGGGACTTAAAACCACATCATAATGACAGTACGTGAAGTGGGTGCAATTTTGGAAGAATTGGCACCGCTATCCTATGCCGAGGATTTTGATAATGTAGGACTACTGATCGGGCAACCTGACGCAGGAGTAACAGGAATCCTTGTGACCCTGGATACGCTTGAGAATGTTATCGATGAAGCGATCGAAAAGGGTTGTAATTTTATTGTGAGTTTTCATCCTATTATTTTTCAGGGGCTGAAAAAATTGACCGGCAGGACTTATGTTGAGCGGGTGGCTATGAAAGCTATAGCAAACAATATTGCGGTTTATAGTCCCCACACTGCGCTGGACAACAGCCCTTTGGGGGTTAACTACAAGATTTGTGAAGTTCTCGGATTACAGCAACGCAAAATTCTTATCCCTAAAAAAGACAGTTTAAAAAAGTTGGTTACCTACGTGCCTAAAAAGCATGCCGATACTGTACGAGAAGCACTTTTTAAAACTGGGGCCGGATCTCTTGGCAACTACAGCAATTGTAGTTTTAATGTGGAAGGTGAAGGGAGCTTTAAAGCCGGAGCGGAGGCAAACCCCGCTGTGGGTAAGGTTGGAGAAACCCATTTTGAGGCAGAGGTCCAGATTAACATCACCTATCCGGAGGCCCTGGAAAGCCAAGTTTTAAAGGCACTGTTCGCCAATCACCCTTATGAGGAAGTGGCCTATGAAGTCACCGTTTTAACCAATGAAAATCAGCACTTAGGAATGGGTATGATAGGAGAATTGGAAACAAGTATGGAAGAGCAGGCATTTCTCGATTTTTTAAAGAAAAAGATGAAAACTCCGATAATACGGCATTCCAGACTGCTGGGGAAAACCATCAAAAAAGTAGCTGTATTGGGCGGAAGTGGGGCATTTGCGATCAAAAATGCTAAGGCTCATGGGGCTGACATCTATGTAACCGCAGATCTTAAATATCATCAGTTCTACGAAGCGGAGGGCCAGCTGATCCTGGCAGATATTGGACACTTTGAAACAGAGCAATTTACAAAACAGCTATTAGTCGATTTTCTTAAGGAAAAAATTCCTAATTTTGCCGTCAATTTATCGGAAAGCATTACTAATCCCGTCAACTATTTTTGATATATGGCAAAGAAAAACGAAACTACCGTGGAGGAAAAACTAAGGGCACTATATGATTTGCAATTAATTGACTCCAGGGTGGATGAAATACGTAATGTTCGGGGAGAACTTCCTCTTGAAGTTGAAGATTTGGAAGATGAGGTGTTGGGGTTAAAAACACGTATAGACAAGTTAAAGTCTGATGTGGAAACTATTAATTTTGAAATCACAGCTAAGAAGAACCTTATTGAAGAATCCAAAGCATTGATTAAAAAATACAACGAGCAACAAAAAAATGTCCGCAATAGCAGGGAATTTAACTCTTTAAGTAAAGAGGTTGAGTTTCAGGAACTTGAAATCCAGTTAGCGGAAAAGAATATCAAAGAGTTCAAAGCGCAGATCGAGCAAAAGAAAGAGGTCATTACAGAAACCAAGGGCGTACTAAGTGAAAGGGAGACCCACCTAAAACACAAAAAAGGGGAATTGGATGCCATAATGGCTGAAACGGAAAAGGAAGAATCTGCCTTGCTCAAGAAATCTGAAGAGTTTGAAGAAAAAATAGAAGAACGGTTGGTAAAGGCGTATAAGCGCATTCGAGGTAGCGTAAAGAATGGCTTAGCGGTTGTACCGGTAGAACGCGGTGCTTCAGGAGGTTCTTTCTTCACCATCCCTCCCCAGGTACAAGTTGAGATCGCCTCCAGAAAGAAGATCATTACCGATGAACACAGTGGTAGAATTTTGGTGGATCCGGTGCTTGCTGAGGAAGAGCAAGAAAAGATGCAGAAGCTATTTTCCGGACTGAACTAACTGTCCACACAACATAAACTAAATGGGCCATTCATCTGAATGGCCTTTTTTGTATCTTAAAATGATGAAAATCATTAGCCTGCTACTTTTCCTTATGCCTCTATTGACCAATGCTCAGGACCTAAAAAACTATCGTTGGCATAAGCGGATAATTATTCTGGTACACAACGACCCTAAATCCGGGGTTTTGCTGCGGCAACAACAGACATTAGATGCGCACAAAAATGACTTGGAAGAGCGGGATATGATCGTACTGATACCAAAACCTGAGGAGAAAAGAAAGTTGCTCACTCAATTGAATGTACCCTTAGCGTTTAAAGGTGTCTTGCTCATCGGAAAAGATGGTGGGGTTAAGTTCGAGGAAAACTTTCCGGTGCATCCCAAAGTTCTTTTTGCTCTCGTGGATGCCATGCCTATGCGAAGGGCCGAAATGAAAAGAAAAAAGGGCTAAAACTGATCACCCCTCCAATAAATCCAGGATCCTTTTTTCTATAGCTTCCGTATCCCATAGTGTTTCAATATCAGGCATGTTCATTACTTGCTGCATAATGGCCTCTTGGTAATCGCCGATGGCCAAGGCTTCCGCATAGGGGCGATCTGAAAAAGTTACCCGACTATACACCGGAATCCATTTATCCGGATATTTTTTGGCAAAACGCTTTTCAATCTTTTTCTGAAGTAAAAACTTAGGATCTGCCGTTTTACTGCTCATCTCCATAAAGTTCCTATAGCTCAACTCGGCAATAGCATCGGCATTGGGTTTTCGCTGTTCCTGATACGCCGTAAAAATAGCTTCCCAGTCATCACCGAATTTATGTATGAGTTCATTCAGAACAAAAATGTCTTCAAATCCAGCATTCATTCCCTGCCCGTAAAACGGTACCACAGCATGTGCCGAATCCCCAACCAGAGCTACTTTATCCCAATAGGTCCAGGGATAGCATTTCATGGTCACCATCGCACTAGTGGGATTTTTCATAAAGCTTTTGGTAAGATCCTCTATTTCCTTCCTTACGTTCGGGAAGTACTGCTTAAAAAAGGCCTTGGCTTCCTTTTTGCTCGTAATGCTTTCAAAAGACACCTCGCCCTCAAAAGGTAGAAAGAGGGTACAGGTAAAACTACCGTCAATATTGGGCATTGCGATAAGCATGAACTTCCCACGTGGCCAAATATGAAAGGAATGTTTATCCAGCCGGTGGGTACCATCATCTTTAGGGGGAATGGTTAATTCCTTATAGCCTACATCAATAAAATCCTGAGAATAGTCAAAACGACTCCTCCGTTGCATACGATGCCTTACCCTTGAAAAAGCACCATCACAACCGAAAATATGATCAAATTGATGGGATTTCCATTTACCTCTTTCTGTTTTTCCGGTGTATATCGTGGCCTCCGGAAGATTAACGTCCCATACTCTTTCATTAAATCTAAAGTTGGCACCTGCCGCTTCTGCCAAATCAATCATTTTCTTATTCAGATTTCCTCTGGAAATAGACCAAATTGCCTCCCCTTCTTTGCCATATTTTTGGAAATATACCGGTTGTTCGTTAACGTGCATAGCCCTTTGATAGAGCGGGATCGCAATTTCTTTTACCGCTTTTTCCAGTCCTACTTCCCGTAAGGCTTTCCACCCCCGGTTACTCATTGCAAGGTTGATCGATCGCCCCGAAAATTCAATGGTACGGATATCAGGCCGACGATCAAAGATGGTCACTTGATGTCCAAGACGTCGTAAGTATACAGAAAGCAGGGACCCTACCAAACCGGAACCGATAACCGCAATATTCTTTGGTGTTTGTATCATAAAATCCGCAGTGGGATACTATTTCAGGGCCATAAAAGTAAGAACATTACGGAATATGGTACTCCATCCTGATAGAAAAGTGTATTTTTGTTTCACCATATTTCTATTTTGTTAAACAAAAAATCAAACCAAAAAGCCTTTTTACCTACCAAAACATGCCCGGTTTGTAAGCGGCCGTTTAGCTGGCGGAAAAAATGGGAACGGAATTGGAAAGATATCAAATACTGTAGCGAACGATGCAGGCGAAATAAAAAGGCACATGAGTAGTTTGGTTTGGTTTGGAAATAATCTTAGAATAAGCGACAATACCTCACTGCATAAGGCTTGTGACCATGATGTGGTAATCGGGGTTTTTTGTTTTGATCCCCGATGGTTTCAACCGGGGGATTTCGGTTTTGTAAAAATGGGAAAATTCCGGGCTAAGTTTCTTTGGGAAACCGTTGTAGCACTGAGAAATGCTCTGAAGACCCTAAACATTCCCCTTTTGGTATTCCATGAAAAACCCCAAATTGTCCTCCCTCAACTTGTTGAGAAGCATTCCATTACAACGATATACTTACAAAAGGAGTGGACACGGGACGAACAGCAGGTAGTACAAGCTGTACGCCAGGGGCTACCGGCAACCGTAGCCTTTGAATCCGAGTACGATCAGTTTCTTTTTCATCCTGAGGATATCCCTTATCACGCCCCTGAGGACATTCCCAATGTTTTTACGGCTTTTAGAAAAAAATGCGAAAAACACGGTCAGATACGACCAATAATCCCAGTACCAAAACCAAAATCAGAACAGAACCTGTTGAAAGGAAAACTGCCGATGCCAACGCCAGGTGATCTGGGCATACCGGAATTTGAAACAGATGCAAGGAGCGCTTTTCCCTTCGCAGGAGGTGAGAATGCCGCTAAAGAGCGATTAGACCACTATTTCTGGGAAACAAAAAAACTGGCCTACTACAAGCATACCCGTAATGGTCTTTTAGGAGCAGATTACAGCTCCAAATTCTCCCCCTGGTTAGCGAATGGCGCTATTTCTCCACGGACCATCTATTGGGAAATACGCCGTTTCGAAAAAGAAATCCGGAAAAACCAGGATACGTACTGGTTAATTTTTGAACTCATATGGAGGGACTATTTCAAATATGTAAGCTTAAAATACAAGGGTCGGATCTTTACATTAGGGGGTATACTTCAAAAAGACTATCACTGGAAAACCGAAGAACAGGCTAAGATCAATTGGATAGGAGGGACTACTTCAGAACCCTTTGTTAATGCCAATATGTTAGAATTGGCACATACGGGCTGGATGAGTAACAGAGGGCGCCAAAACGTGGCAAGCTATTGGTCGAAAACCTTGGAGCAAGACTGGCGTATCGGGGCTGCTTATTTTGAAAGTATGCTACTGGACTACGATGTTCACAGTAATTGGGGAAACTGGATGTACAACAGCGGTGTAGGCAACGATCCCAGAGACAGAAAATTTAATATCAAACGGCAAGCGGAAATGTATGATCCCAACGGAACATTTCAAAAACGCTGGCTGCAACAAAGCCTGTTTTAAATGAAACGACTACGACTCCTCCTTGGCGATCAATTGAACAGTGAACATAGCTGGTTCCGGGAAACTTCGGACGATATCATTTATCTCATGGCCGAAATGCGGCAGGAAACTGATTATGTAAAACATCATATTCAAAAGGTGGTAGCCTTCTTTCTGGCGATGCGAAACTTTGCTGACGAATTGAGCAAGCTAAACCACACAGTCGTTTATGTAAAGATTAACGATGAGAACAATCCTCAAGAGCTTGAGCCGCTCATTAAGAAATACATACAACAGACCGGTGCGGCTAAATTTGAATACTTATTTCCGGACGAATACCGCCTGGATGAACAATTGAACTCTATTTGTGAAGGCCTGGAAATTCCATCAGAAGGCTTCGATACCGAACACTTTTATACCACCCGAACCGAATTGGCCACTTTTTTTAAAGGTAAAAAACAATTGATCATGGAAAGCTTTTACCGTATGATGCGCAAAAAACACGATGTTATGATGGTCAATGGCCAACCTGATGGGGGTAAATGGAATTTTGACCAAAGCAATCGTAAAAAATGGACCGGAACACCGGCAATACCCAAGGAGCTTAACTCTAAACGGGAGGTCTCCGAGATCCTAACCGAAATCAATACCTCCGGTATTCAAACTTTTGGAAACATCAATCCGGAAGACTTTTCCTGGCCTGTAACGCGTAGAGAATGCCTGGAGTTGTTGGATTATTTCTGCGAACACTTATTGGTGCATTTTGGGGACTTTCAGGACGCTTTACACACCCGGGAAAAGTTTCTGTTCCATTCGCGCTTGTCCTTTGCTATGAACAGCAAACTGCTTTCGCCAAAGGAAGTTATCGATAAGGTTTTGTCCTATTACTATGATCACAGCGAAGAAATACATATTTCTCAAGTTGAAGGATTTGTGCGACAGATCTTAGGGTGGCGTGAGTATATGCGCGGTATCTACTGGAAAGAAATGCCGGAATATCAAAAAATGAATGCCCTGGACAATCAAAATGCCCTACCAGACTTTTTTTGGACCGGAAAAACCAAAATGAACTGCCTTAAACACGCTATAGGGCAAAGTCTGGAGGAGGCATATGCGCATCACATACAACGCCTTATGATCATTGGAAACTTTGCCTTATTAAGTCAGATACATCCCAATAATGTAGATCAATGGTATCTTGGGGTATACATCGATGCTATAGAATGGGTAGAGATCACCAATACCAGAGGTATGAGCCAGTTTGCCGATGGGGGCATCGTCGCTACAAAGCCCTACGTTAGCAGTGCCAATTATATCAATAAAATGGGGGATTACTGTAAGCATTGCCATTATAGCCATTCCAAAAAAGTAGGTGATACCGCCTGCCCCTTTAATGCCCTGTACTGGAATTTTTTAGCAGAGAAAAAACACTACTTCAAAAACAACCAACGCATGGCAATGATGCTCAATCTGCTGGAAAAAAAGGATAAGAACGAGCTTCGGGAATTACAACAAAGGGCGCTTGAAATTCTTTCCAATCCCGATAATTTTTAGGATTTAACATTCCTTAACGTCTTTGCTCAAAAAACCATTCGTACATCTTTTAGAACAATCCCGCGAAAGCGCCATTATAGCGAAAAGACCTTCATGCTAATTAGCCTGAAGGTCTTTTCAATTACCGTTCCATATTTTAGGAACCCTTATTCCATAACGCCGTCTACAATTCCATAGGCTATAGATTCCTCGGCATCCATCCAGTAGTCACGATCAAAATCTTTCATTACCTGCTCATACTTCTGCCCACAATTTTCAGAAAGAATCTTTGCTCCCAGTTCTTTGGTTTTAATGATCTCCCGTGCCTGGATCTCGATATTGGAAGCTTGCCCCTGTGCTCCTCCACTAGGTTGATGGATCATTACCTTGGCATGCGGTTGAATAAACCGCCTTCCTTTTTTCCCAACGGACAATAAAATTGAACCCATGGAAGCCGCCAAACCAGAACATACCGTAGACACCGGACTTTTGATCTGTTGTATAGTATCGTAAATGGCAAAACCGGAAGTCACATACCCTCCAGGGCTATTGATAATCAGCTGGATTTCTTTGTTATTCAGCAGATCAAGATAAAGTAACCTATCGATAACATGCTTCGCGGACTCATCATTCACCATCCCCCATAAAAACACTTTTCGTTCTTCCAGTAACTTCTCTTGGATTTGCTCTTGTACCTTTCCTTTTTTTGTACTCATAACTATTCTTCGGTTAAGCCTCAAAATTAGGCAATTTGAAACACAATCTGAACGATAACCCTTGTGTTGTTCTCCACAAATCGGGGCCATTTTTCTTACCATTCTTACAACAGTACCTTTTTACCGAATTTCATCGTTAAAACACACTGACAAACAACATTTTACCGACATCGACAAAAGCATACCGTATATCCGAAAACAGGAGTTTTAACGATAATAACTTGAACCACAACGTCTAATTTTTGCATAATTATGGATTGCCATTTTCTTTGTAACGAAATTGAAACCCAATCTTACAATTCATTTATCTTTCCAAAATCGAAGAACTTGACCATGCATGAATCTACTTTTCTTTTCTTTTTGAGATCATAAACAGTCTTGTTGTACATACGATTTTGGAGTAGGGCTTCAGCCACCTGAAACCAAAACCTATGAAAAGCAAAACCATCCTTACGTTCAAACACCTGATTTTTTTCACGTTGCTATTGAGTACAATAGCATCATTCGGTCAGGTAAAAACGGCCTTTACACCCCGGTATTCAGAAACCATCAATGGTGATGTGACCATTATAGCCAATAATGTGTTGTCCCGTCATGCAACCAATGCCTATGATGGATCTGACGGAAACCATGATTTCTCCAACAACGTATTTGTAGATATGGATTCCGATGGCAGTACCTTTAATTCCAGCAGTGCCAATTTCTCAAATCCCGAGCCAGGGGTCACCTGTTTGAACTTCAAGAAGGTATTTCTATACTGGGCAGCAGCCGATAAAGCATATGACAACTACGATCCGGATGATGAAGTGGGAACAGGTACAGGTTCTGCATCTGATGAACCCTCATGGAATTACAATCAGGTCAAGCTAATGTTGCCCACTCAGTCTTCCTACACCACGATCACCGCTGATGAAGTGATCTACAGGGGCCGTGACGAGCAGTTCGTGAACGATCCCTATGTCTGTGTAAAAGATATTACCAACGAGGTACTCGCATTAGCAAATCCGTATGGTAAATTTCAAGTGGCCAATGTAAAGGCAACCGAAGGGGATCTGTACTCTCACGTTACCGACTCCCATACAGGAACTTCCGGTGGATGGCAAATAGTCTTCATTTATGAAAGCACCGAACTGATTGGGAAAAATGTGACACTTTTTGATGGGTATGTCCATATTACAAAAGATGAGGGTGAGGTTGAGTTTGACTTTAACGGATTTCAAACCGTACCCAATGGTAATGTGAACGCAGATGTTGTTCTGGGCTCGCTTGAGGGCGACCGCGACATTCAGGGTGACCAATTGCAAATCTTTGATACCAACAGCACCTGGTCAAACCTTTCAACCGCCATGCGCGACGAAGACAACTTCTTCAATAGCCGAATCACCCTGGACAATCAAAATTATACCGACAGAAATCCGGCCAGTACCAATACCTTGGGCTTTGATGCAGCTGTTTTTGACATGAACAATACCGGTAACCAGTTCATTGGTAATAACCAGACTTCGGCCCGGTTGAAAATCACCTCCAACCAAGAGACCTATGGTGTTTATCTCCTCGGTCTTAGTGTAGAGGTATACGAACCAAGTTTAGGAGCCCTGAATTTCACATCATCTTCAGCAGGTGGAGGATTCAATCCAGGTGATAATGTGCAAATGACATTGAGCATTGAAAACTCCGGCAACGATGATATTCAAGATCTTGAAATATTTACTACCCTGCCTCCAGAGGTTGAATTTGTTGATACGGAAACCTTACCGTCGGGGGTTACCCATAATTTTGATTCCGGCACACGTGAATTGCGTTTTTTTGTTCCCGATGGAAATACCGACGTGGGAGACCCCATGTACACCTTGGATTTTAATGTACAGATCAACGAACAATGCTACTTTTTAGAGACCGCCTGCTCGGCAACCTTTGCCATGCAGGCGACAGCTACATTTAGGGGGGTTACGAATACCAACCCTGTGACCACCAACAGTTCGGGTACCACCGATAGTTGTGGAATCGGTAATCATGATCCTACTATTGTTGATATCAATGCGCCCAACCAGGTAAACTGGACAACGGCTGCAAATGAATTGGACAGAACCGTTTCATGCGATGATACCGCGGCATTGAATGCAGCCCAGGCACTTGAGCCACAAACCGAATTCTGCAATTTTACATTGAACAAGGTAGCGGGAAGCTTTGTGCCCACACCCGGTTGTGATAGCCAAGGTACGTATACCAACACCTTTACCTTTACAGACGCCTGTGGAAGGGTCAGTGATACTTTCACCCAGGTCATTACAGTTGAGGACACCGAAGACCCCAGTTTCGTAGGAACGCTTCCTGGTGATACTGTTGCCCCTTACGATAACATTCCCTCGGCTGAGACTTTGAACGCCACCGATAATTGTGATACCGGTGTTTCGGTCAGTGTCAACGATTCCTACATTGGTGACAATACAAGCACTACCTATACCATAGTCAGAACCTGGACGGCCACAGACTGTGCTGGAAATTCAGTAGAACACACTCAGTACATCTTTGTGACCGAAAATGGAGATCCCATAGGGCTTTCAATTAATGATATTATCGTAAACGAAGATGTCGGCACCGCCACGGTGCAAGTGTTTCATGTCGGATCGGTCGCTAGCGGATTCACAGTGGATTATAACACAGTCGATGGAACAGCCCTGGAACCTGGTGACTATGTACTGACCAACAGTTCGCTATCCTTTACCGGTACACATGGTGAAACAATGAATATCAATGTCACGATCAACGATGATAGCATTATCGAATTTACGGAAGACTTTAGTGTGAACCTTTCACCTGCCACCGATACACCACCAATCAATGATAATTCAGGTGAAATAACCATCAATGACAACGACGGTGGGGCGGGTAATGGAATTTCGGTTAGCGACTTTACCGTAGATGAAGATGCCGGGACCGCTACTTTTGATGTTAGCCTGAATGCTGACGTACAAGGCGGTTTTTCCGTGGATTTTGCTATCGCAGATGGGTCTGCTGAGGCCGGTAGCGACTATACTGCTCCTGCCAGTGGTACGCTCAACTTTGCCGGGAATACTACCGAAGTACAGTCCGTAACCGTAACTATCCTTGATGATACCGTTATTGAGGACACCGAAGATCTAAGTATTACGCTTTCCAACCTATCCACTACCCTGATTACCATTCTGGACGGAGACGCCACAGGAACCATCAATGACAATGATGGTGGGGCGGGATCAGGAATTGCAGTGAGCGACTTTACTGTAGATGAGGATGCCGGAACAGCTACTTTTGACGTTAGCCTGAACGCTGACGTACAAGGCGGTTTCTCTGTAGACTTTGCTATCGCCGATGGGTCTGCTGAAGCCGGTAGCGACTATACTGCTCCTGCCAGTGGTACTTTGAACTTTAGCGGGAACACCACCGAAGTACAGTCCGTAACTGTAACCATCCTTGACGATACCGTTATTGAGAGCACAGAAGACCTTACAATTTCACTTTCTAATTTGTCCACTACCCTGATCAACATTCTTGACGGGGATGCGACAGGGACCATTAACGACAATGACGGTGGGGCAGGTACTGGAATTGCAGTAAGCGACTTTACCGTAGATGAGGATGCTGGGACCGCTACCTTTGATGTTTCCTTAAATGCTGATGTACAAGGCGGATTTTCGGTAGACTTTGCTATCGCCGATGGTTCTGCTTTGGCCGGTAGTGACTATACGGCCCCTGCCAATGGTACTTTGAACTTTGCCGGGAATACCACTGAAGTACAGTCCGTAACCGTAACTATCCTTAATGATACCGTTATTGAGGACACCGAAGATCTAAGTATTACGCTTTCCAACCTCTCCACTACCCTGATCAACATTCTTGAAGGGGATGCCACAGGTACCATTAATGATAACGATGGTGGGGCAGGTAACGGAATTTCGGTTAGCGATTTTACCGTAGATGAAGATGCCGGGACAGCCACTTTTGATGTTTCCTTAAATGCTGATGTACAAGGCGGGTTCTCTGTAGACTTTGCCATTGCCGATGGTTCTGCTTTGGCCGGTAGTGACTATACGGCCCCTGCCAATGGTACTTTGAACTTTGCCGGGAATACCACTGAAGTACA
>JANQRG010000048.1 GCA_028284665.1 Croceivirga sp. | reverse complement strand
GGTATCGAATTCTTTGGAGGTACAGTGTCAGCTTCGAATATTTATTTGGAAAACAATGAAGACGATGCTATTGATTGGACTGAAGGTTGGAATGGAACCTTATCCACTGCCTATGTAGTTAACACAATAGAGTTTTCAACTGCAGTTGAGGCCGATGGTACCGCAAGCAACCCAACTATTAATGACTTAACTGTTATTACTTCTATAGATCCCGGAGAAGAGGGAACTTTAGCTATCCAAATGAAGAGCGCTTCCAGTGCTACTATCAATGGCTTTACTGCAACTGGTTTTAGTACTTTATTTGAATTTGCCGGTAGCTCTACTGCGGCTGAGTTAGTAATTGACGGTGCACCTGCTAACGAAGCTGACGATGCGGTTTACGATACTTCTCCAACCAACGCTAGTGATTTTGCTTGGGCTACTGATGCAACATTGGATGGTGGCCAACTACCTGCAAACATTATTTCTGATATTACTTTAGATGCCTCAGTACAATATTCTATTAGCGGTCCTGTATTGGTAAACAGTGGTGCCACCTTAACCATACCTGCAGGTACCGTAATCGTATCTGAATCTGGTACGGCCAACTATTTGGCTGTGTTACAGGGCGGCATGATCGATATTCAAGGAACTATGGGTAGTCCTGTTGAAATGCGTTCAGCAGACGGAAACGCTTGGGGTGGTTTATTAGTATGTGGTAATGCTCCAACTGCTGCAGGTACTAACGTAACTGCCGAAGTGGGTGGTCTTGTTTATGGTGGTACTGATGCTGCCGATGATTCCGGAAATATAGAATACCTAATACTACGTAATACTGGTGCTCAAATTAACGCTGATTCTCAATTTAACGGATTATCATTATACGCTGTTGGGTCTGGTACTTCGATAGATAACGTTGCTGTTGTTGCTGGTGCTGATGATGGTATTGAGTTCTTTGGTGGTACGGTAAGTGTTACTAACTTCTACGCTGAAGATATCGAGGATGATGCTATCGACTGGACTGAAGGTTGGAACGGTACTTTAGATACTGCTTATATTATTAATAATGTAGAATTTTCTACCGCTGTTGAGGCTGATGGTACCGCTAGTAATCCAACGCTGACAAATTTAACCGTTATCACTTCTATAGACCCCGGAGAAGATGGAACTTTAGCTATCCAAATGAAGAGTGCTTCCAGTGCTACGATAAATGGATTTACTGCTACTGGTTTTAGTACTTTGTTTGAATTTGCCGGTTCTTCTACTGCTGCTGATTTGGTAATAGACGGTGCGCCTGCTGACGAAGCTGATGATGCTGTTTACGATACTTCTCCAACCAACGCTAGTAACTTTGCTTGGGTAACTGATGCAGGTGCTGGTTCTGGTGGAACATCTCAACTTCCAGCAAATATTACTTCTGACTTAACTTTAGATGCTAGTGTGGAATACACAGTTGTTGGTCCTGTATTGGTAAACAGTGGTGCTACGTTAACCATCCCTGCTGGTACTGAAATAGTATCTGCTTCCGGTACGGCTAACTATTTGGCTGTATTACAAGGCGCAGATATAGAAATTCTAGGAACTATGGACAACCCGGTGGAAATGCGTTCAGTAGACGGCAACCCATGGGGTGGTTTATTACTATGCGGTAACGCTACAACCGTTGCAGGTACCAATGTAACTGCAGAAGTAGGTGGTCTCGTTTATGGTGGTACGGATAATGCTGATGATTCTGGTAGCATAGATTACTTGATCTTACGTAATACGGGTGCCCAAATTAATGCCGATTCCCAGTTTAACGGATTATCATTATACGCCGTTGGTACTGGTACTTCCATAAGCAATGTTGCGGTAATTGCGGGTGCTGACGATGGTATTGAGTTCTTTGGCGGTACGGTAAGCGTTACTAACTTCTATGCAGAAAATATAGAAGATGATGCTATCGACTGGACCGAAGGTTGGAATGGTACTTTAGATAATGCTTTTGTCACTAACAGTGTAGAATTTTCTACTGCTGTTGAGGCCGATGGTACGGCTAGTAACCCAACGCTAAACAACTTAACAATTAATACTACTGTTGGTGGTGAAACTTTAGGTATCCAAATGAAGAGTGCTTCTACGGCTACCATAAACGGATTCTCTGCTACTGGTTTTAGCACTTTATTTGAATTTGCTGGTTCTTCTACCGCTGCTGAGTTAGTAATTGACGGTGCTGCTGCTGATGGCGCTGCCACTTATACCTCTTCAACGACTGTGGAGGGTGACTTTGCTTGGATTAACAATTAAGCATATAACATCCCGTTTTCTATTCAAGTTGAATAGAAAACGAACAATCAAAAACCCTGGATATGAAAAATCTTATCCGGGGTTTTTTATTTGTGATAATATGGGAGTAAGATAGGTTTTGGGGCTATGCTTATACTCCGAATCATAAGGGTAAACTTACCATAGATTCAAGTAGGCCACCTTTAATCAAAAATAAGCAACCGAGAAGTCCTGCCTAAATCCTAAACACAGTTCAAAACAATCCTTAGAGCCTGTTTGGGAATTTGTGATTGATCCCGATAATTATCGAGATTATAGCCATATTTTGATGGATTATGAGGCATCCGCCTAAGGCATAAAGTCACAGACTTCACTACAGTTCTCCCGATATCGGGATTAACGAAATAAGTCGCAAAAAGGGTGTGAAAAATAATTAATAAATTCCCAAATAGGTTCTTAACAATCCGAAGAAATAAATGGTACATGCACATTGTTAACCCCATCAATTGGAAAACAATGCTGTTTAGATTTTTTCGGTTTTCCGTAAGCGTTGGAGGTTGTAGCCGTTTTGTGTTTTTGCAGGATTAAATAACCGAAAATAGAAAACGAAAACGTAGAATCTTATGCTTCGATTTTATACCTTAAACAGAAAGATTAAAAGAATTGCTTTTGTTAGCTAACCAATGCTGAAATTAAAGGTCTTTTATTAATATCACACATTGGCAGATGCCACCAATTGATTAATTTTTAAGACGCTAGTAATAATAAGGCTTGCTGGAAGTCTTTGGCTTAATTACAAAAAATAAACCATCCCCATTCACATGTAGTAAAGGGGATGGTTCTATTCAATAAAGATAAAATCAATCGTCACAAGTTATAACAACAGAGCCACCCAAACCTCCGGATGCGAGACGGGTAGCTCGACAAATAACCTTGACGTCATACTGACAAGAAGTATTGCTTTCTTGATTAGAACGTCCCCAAATATTTCTGAACCCACTGCCAGAATCCTCATATACATTGGCATTACCGGCAACAAAAGCCAAATTATTCCGATATCGCGCAATCTCATATGCACTAACCTTTTCATTTGAGGTTCCCGTATCAACATCGGTTTTATAATTGGTCCCGTCAAAAGCTTGGGCAATACATAATATTTGCGATACACTTCTGGCAGAAGTGCTGTTTATGGAAGCAAAGTATTCCTTCGCTATTTTATCACTCAGAAAATCCAACTTTTCCTCCACTGATACCTCAGCAGGATTAATTCCGGCTTCCTCTAAAAAAGAATCAAGTTCTTCCGAAGTGGTAATAATATCACTTTCAGTTTGGACAATTTCAGCATCTTGAAGCTCAATTGGATTTGCTTCACTAATGTCATTCTTACTACAGGAAACCATTAGGAGTCCAAACGATAGAAACAAGGTTAACTTTTTCATGATACATAGTTTTTAAGATTAATAACATACCTAAGATATGACAGAAAATAAGAGTTGATATTTGCTAAAAACCATTTAAACGTTAAGAAATATTTAAGATAAATCTTAAATTTTATGTAGTACTTTTATTATAATATAATACATCTACTATTTCATAATATTATACTTACTATAAAACAAGGTTTTCATTACTATAACAATCGAAAGCTTGATTACACCAGTTCTTGTTAGGCTCCCTGTTATTCACCTCTGACGATAACGGATAACGATATTACCGAAACCAGAGATATAAGCGAAAACGTACAGCTTGAACCGGACAAGGATGGAAAAGCTAGGGCAAGAACCGATTTAGGAAACTGTCAATATATAGAAATGAGACCGCGAGCTAGATACTTTTCTGATGGGAGTACCGAAACTAGAGATATTATAGGATGTGATGATTAGAAAACACAACCTTTTTTAAGAATTTTTTAATCAAATTTCGCCTCGATAACGTTATCGAGGCTTTTTTATGCCGTTCATCGAAAACTGTCCGTATTTTCTTCAAACCACTTAGGACGCCCCGTCAAAATGGCTATATTTGTGGCACAGCCTTTGTTACCAGTACTTTATGAAGCAACTTTACCTCGTAATTTTCTTTTGTGTATGTGCTTTGGGGTTTTCTCAACAATCCCAGACCTCCGGTGACATTGAAGGATTTAAGTTGTACCCCAATCCTACCCTTAACGGAAAGGTCTACATCGAAACTGCACTAAATGCTCCTAAGCAGATCCATGTTTTTGATGTATTGGGTACTCAAGTACTACAAACCACCCTTTTAGGCAATGAACTCAATGTTTCCAATTTGAATAAGGGGGTGTACATTCTAAGGGTCTTTGAGCGGGATAAGGTAGCCACCCGAAAACTGGTGATCAAATAGTATCCTGCTGATTTAAGGTCTTTTACATCGACCTTTCCCCTGTTAACACCATCCTTACCTACAAACTTCGGCGTTTCACAACATTTTCTATGGGTTCATGCATCCTTTCGATACCTTTATATAGCCTAAATCCCAAATCGGCATGTATGAAGAAACTCTACTTAATTCTATTTATGGCACCACTATTTTCATTCGGACAGGAATTGGTCAGTGTCAATGATACACCAGCAACAGCGGTAGGGGGATTCAAGATGTACCCCAATCCGGTCTATGGAGAAGAAATTTACATTACGACCGATACTAATGGCACCAAAGTGATACAAATATTTGATGTCTTTGGCGAGGTTGTATTGAAGGATAAAATAACAACGAATACTTTAAACATTGCGAAACTTGTACCTGGAGTTTATGTACTACAGGTTACTGAAAACAAACACACCATGACCCGTAAGTTAGTGGTCAAATAACTAGCTGAACTTAACCCTAAATCCAGCCTCGGCCAATACGCCGGGGCTTTTTATTTTAGCTACTTTTGCGGGATGATCCCTTTTGAGGCAAACTCCATATTCCACATAAAAGACCAGAAGGAGTTCCGTGATAAAGCCCTCCAGCTCTTTCATTACCAGGTGGAGCATAACCCCGTGTACCGCTCGTTCTGCCAACATCTTAATACGAACATAACAGCGGTACACACCCTGGAGGCTATTCCCTTTTTACCGATTTCATTTTTCAAGTCCAAAAAAGTGATCAGTGGTTCACCTGTTAATACCACCCTCTTCACCAGCAGTGGTACTACAGGTATGACCCCAAGTCGGCATTTTGTAACCGATATCGAATTGTATCGTAAAAGTTATCGTAAGGCTTTTTCACTTTTTTACGGGCCGGCCAGCGAATACTGTATTCTGGCCCTGTTACCTTCCTATCTGGAACGGGAAGGTTCTTCCTTGATCTATATGGTACGGGATCTTATTGGGCAATCCGGCCATCCGGATAGCGGTTTTTATCTCAACAATCTACAGCAGCTTAAGGAAAAAATGGCGATCCTGGAACAACAGAAAACCAAGACATTGTTGCTAGGGGTGTCCTTTGCCCTTCTTGATTTGGCAGAGTGCTTTGAAGGAAAACTGGCACATACCTCCATTATGGAAACCGGTGGAATGAAAGGTAGAAGAAAAGAAATGATACGCCATGAGCTACATACCATTTTGAAGCAGTCTTTTGGGGTGAGTACCATTCATTCGGAATATGGAATGACGGAACTACTCTCCCAGGCGTATTCCACAGGTGAAGGCGTTTTCAAATGTCCTCCCTGGATGCAAGTGCTGTGCAGGGATCCGGAAGACCCATTATCTCCTCAAACCATAGGAAGAACAGGAGGATTAAATATAATAGACCTGGCCAATGTGCATTCTTGCGCGTTTATTGCCACTCAGGACCTCGGTAAAGTTTATGAAAATGGGGCTTTTGAAGTTTTAGGTCGATTTGATCATGCTGAAATACGTGGATGTAACCTGATGGCTTTGTGATCAACGGAAAGAAAGTACGAAGTAATTACGCTTTCCCTTCTGTAATACGATAAATCTACCGTTAATAAGATCTTTTTCGGTAAGGCGATACTCCTCATTCACCTTATCCTTGTTCACAGAAATTGAATTTTGCTTCAACTCCCTTCGGGCTTCCCCATTAGAGCTGAGAAAGCCCGTTTGAGCCGCAAGTGCGGCTATCATGTCCAAACCTGTGGTCAACTGTTCTAAGGTGAGTTCGGCTTGGGGAACCCCGTCAAAAACATCTAAAAAGGTCTGATCATCCAGCTGTCTTAAATCTTCCGCGGTCGACTTTCCAAATAAGATGGCGCTTGCTTTTTGCGCGTTTTCTAAGTTGCCTTTCCCATGTACCAAAAGAGTAACTTCTTCAGCTAATCTTCGTTGCAACGCCCGGGCATGAGGAGCTGCTTTATGTTCCGATACCAAAGCATCGATCTCCAACTTGCTTAGAAAGGTAAAAATCTTAATGTATTTCTCAGCGTCCTCGTCAGAGGTATTTAGCCAATATTGGTAGAATTTATAGGGCGAAGTACGCGCAGGATCAAGCCAAATATTCCCACTTTCCGTTTTCCCGAATTTTGTGCCATCGGCTTTGGTAATTAATGGGCAAGTAAGCGCATATCCTTTACCAGCATCAATTCTTCGTATGAGTTCTGCGCCTGTGGTTATGTTGCCCCATTGATCGCTTCCTCCCATTTGAAGGGTACAGTTGAATTCCCGATTTAGGTGTAAAAAGTCATAGCCCTGTACCAGCTGATAGGTAAATTCTGTGAAAGACATTCCTTCTTTAGCATCTGCAGATAATCGCTTCTTTACAGAATCCTTGGCCATCATATAATTCACAGTGATATGTTTGCCAATATCCCGAATGAATCCCAGAAATGAGATGTCCTTCATCCAATCGTAATTGTTTACTAAAATAGCCGCGTTTGGGGATGTGCTCTCAAACTCCAAAAACCTGGAAAGCTGCTTTTTGATAGCATCCTCGTTGTGGCGTAGTGTGGGTTCATCAAGTAAATTGCGTTCTGCTGATTTTCCCGAGGGATCCCCTATCATGCCGGTTGCACCACCAACCAGTGCCAATGGCCGATGCCCCGCCAATTGAAAATGCCGTAACATCATAACGCTTACCAAATGCCCAATATGTAAAGAGTCGGCAGTAGGATCTATTCCAACATATGCTGTTTGCATTCCTGTTAACAGGTGTTCTTCTGTTCCGGGCATTGCATCGTGCAACATTCCCCTCCACTGTAATTCAGCGACAAAGTTTTTAGCCATAGCGTTTTCTGGAAAATCCCTGCAAATATAGAATCTTAGTGCTTTACCGCTAAGAAATGTCCCCTAAATAGGTACATTTGAATATGATTTTGGTTACCGGAGGTACAGGTTTACTGGGAGCTCACCTGCTTTATGAATTAATAACGGCCGGACATTCGGTCAGAGCTATTTATCGCAATATTGCTAGTATAATGGCCACCGAAAAAGTTTTTTCGTACTATTCCAAAAAATCAAAAGAACTTATTGACCAAATAGATTGGGTTGAGGCGGACATTCTAGACATCCCTTCCCTCGCAACAGCTTTTCAAGGCATCGCTGAGGTGTATCATTGTGCTGCTTTAGTTTCTTTTGACCCCAAGGATGACAAAGCGCTCTTAGCGGTAAATGTCAAAGGAACCGAAAATATTGTCAATCTCTGTAGGGATCAGGGAATTAAGAAGCTCTGTTTTGCCAGTTCAATCGCTGCTATTGGCCCTAGCCTTCCCGGAAAAATAGCAACAGAAGAGAACGAATGGTCGGATGCTTCCAATACCACTACCTATGCCCTTTCCAAGCACCTGGCAGAAATGAAAGTATGGCGTTTATCTCAGGAAGGGGTTCCAGTTGTTATTGTAAACCCGGGTGTAATTATCGGTCCTGGTTTTTGGAGGAAAGGTAGCGGAAGCTTCTTTTCCTTTGCCTTTAAAGCACCTAAGTACTACCTGCCTGGTGGCACTGGATTTGTTAGCGTAGAAGATGTAGTAGCCGCAATGGTCCAGCTTATGGCCGGCCCTGTTGTCAATGAACGTTTTATCCTGGTCAGCAAAAATCTAAGTTTTCAAGCGTTCAGTACAGCCCTTGCAAAAGGATTGGATAAGATACCTCCTTCCGGAAAATTAAAGGAATGGATGATCTCCTTGTTCTGGAGATGGGACTGGTTGCGGGTTAAAATTTTGGGGAAACGACGCCGACTTTCTAAAGTGGTCGCCCGGCAATTGAAAACGACGGAAGTCTATGATACTTCAAAACTTCAAAATCATTTAGATTTTGAATATACCCCACTGGAAGAAACGATTCAGCGCTGTAGTACACTTTTTATACAGGAGTTGACCCGGGAGTAAATGGTTTTCATTGTTCGAGGCTGTCTTTTACCTCATTCCTTATCTTTTTTATGCTATCGTTGCGTTGTGTTCTGGCAGCATCTATCACTTTTACCTGCTCCTCTAACCTGTTTTGTATTTCCTCGTACATTTCTTGGTACACCTGCGGGATGGAGGCATAATACTGATCGCTCTGTACAAATTGCACACTATCTACCCCGTATTTCTCGTATAAATACGGCATTGTTTCTATTTTATAGTTTGGAAGCAGCGATTGGGTGGTAGATTTAATCCCATTCAAAACGGCAAGGTCGTATAACATTTCAGTCATACGGTCCTGGGAGATCAGATCTTCCGGCGGATCAATCAATTTTTCTTTGCAACCTGCCATTAAAACAACACCACATAAAAAAAGTACAAGCCTCATATCTAAATTAACGATCAAAAGTTAGCCGCATAGCCTTGCGATCCTCGGAAATGGTCCCCTGATCATAAGCCAAATGTCCGTTTACAAAAGTGCGTTTTACCTGGGCGCCAAAACGGATCCCTTCAAAGGGAGACCATCCGCATTTATACAGCAAATTGTTCTTTGTTACTTCCCATGGCGAATCCAAAGCTACCTGTACCAGGTCCGCGTAATACCCTTCTCTGATAAATCCCCTTTTTTCAATTTCAAATAATATAGCTGGATTATGACACATTTTCTGTACAATTTGCTCCAGGCTAATACCTCCGGATTTGTGTTTTTCCAACATTGCTACCAGAGCATGTTGTACCAAAGGCCCTCCGGAAGGGGCTTTGGTATAAACATTCTCCTTTTCTTCCAAAGTATGCGGTGCATGATCTGTAGCAATAACATCGATGCGCCCGTCCAGAAGTGCCTCCCAAAGGCCATCCCTGTCCTCTGCGGTCTTTACCGCCGGATTCCACTTTATAAAGTTTCCCTTTTGCTCATAATCTTTCTCTGAAAACCAAAGGTGGTGAATACATACTTCCGCTGTGATCTTTTTCTTTTCCAGCGGTAAAGCATTCGTGAACAACTCCAGTTCCTTAGCGGTAGAGAGGTGAAACACATGTAATCTTGCCCCGGTTCTTTTTGCTAGCGCTACCGCTTTAGAGGAAGATAGGTAACAGGCTTCTTCACTTCGTATTCTTGGATGATAGGCAATAGGGATGTCTTCCCCAAACCGGGAGCGATACTGCTCCAGGTTTTTTCGTATTGTTCCTTCGTCCTCGCAATGTACCGAGATAACCATTTCGGTGTTGGAAAAAATCTGCTCTAAGACGGCTTCGTCGTCAACCAACATATTTCCCGTAGAAGACCCTAAAAACAGCTTTACCCCGGAGCACTGTTGTTTATCCAAACGCTTTAGTTCTTCCAAATTATCATTAGTGCCTCCAAACAAGAAAGAATAATTAGCAAAAGAGTTTTGAGCACCAATTTGAAATTTCTCTTCGAGGTGTTTCAGGGTAGTAGTTTGTGGAACGGTATTGGGTTGTTCCATATACGTGGTAATACCTCCGGCAAGGGCTGCTCTGCTTTCCGTGTAGATAGTTCCTTTATGGGTAAGTCCGGGCTCACGAAAATGCACTTGATCGTCAATGATTCCGGGAAATAAGTAACTGCCTTCAAGGTCTATTACGGTTGCATTTGGTGCAGTAATAGTGGGGGCTACTCTTTCTATGTAATTATCTTCTAGCAATACATCCGCCTCAAAAATCTGGCCTTCATTTACAATTGTTGCATTCTTAAGTAGTGTTCGCTTCATTATCCGAATGATTTTTTAAAAAAGATACTCCTGAATTTCATAGCAATCACTCCGAAGACAGCTTCCCAGATTATCTTAGTATTCATCTTAGACTTGCCATTAATTCGGTCTGTGAAAATTATAGATACTTCCTCAAGTTTAAATTTCTTAAGATAGGCTCTGAATTTCATTTCAATCTGAAAGGCATAACCGATAAAGCGCACCGCGTCCAAATCGATCGTTTCCAGTACGCTTCTTCGATAACAAACAAATCCGGCGGTAGGATCATGTACCGGCATTCCTGTTATCAACCTTACGTAAAACGATGCGCCATAGGATAACAGTATACGGCTTAACGGCCAGTTCACCACGTTAACCCCTTTTTTATAACGGGAGCCTATGGCCACATCAGCACCATTAAGACAAGCCCTATGCAACCGTAGAAGATCGCTCGGTTTATGGGAAAAATCCGCATCCATCTCAAAGATATATTCATATTCACGATCCAAAGCCCATTTGAAGCCGTGGATGTACGCCGTCCCTAAACCGGACTTTTGCGTCCTGACTTCCAAAAAAAGGCGCTCGGGATACTGCTGTTGCAATTGTCTTACATTTTGGGCAGTACCATCTGGGGAATTATCATCAACCACCAGAATATGAAAGTCTTTTTTAAGGTCAAAGACCGTATTAATAATCGCTTCAATGTTCTCAATTTCATTGAAGGTGGGTATAATCACCAGTCCCGATTCCACTACTTCATAGTTTAAACCGTAAAAATAGTGTATTGTGCGCTTTTATAGTAAGAGGTTTCTTAGTTGTACGTGAAGTTGCTTATTGAGAATGCTTAACTTTAACCGCTGAAATTGTTTATTGATGGCAAACCAGTTTTCGAGGTCCTTCCTTATTTTTTTGGGACTACTCTTGCTGCTCAACCTCGTCCAGGCTTATTTTACCCCACTTATCTACGATGAAACCTATTATTGGTACTATGCTCAAAATATGGCCTGGGGATATTTTGACCATCCCCCAATGGTTGCGCTTATGGTAAAACTAAGTGCCTTTTTTTTTAATGGCGAACTGGGGGTGCGTTTTTTTGGTTGTATTCTGGGGACGGCTACAGCGGCAATTATGTGGTTATTGGTAACCCCTCTGGAGAAAAAAAAGTACGTTCCACATTTCTTTCTGTTGCTTTTTGCAATGGTGCTCTTTAATGCTTATGGGTTTTTGACCTTACCGGATACCCCATTGCTATTTTTTACTGCCCTTTTCCTATTTGTTTATAAGAAGTTCCTGGAAAAAGAAAGTGTTAGGTTAGCATTTCTGCTGGGCTTGCTAATAGCGGCACTCTTATACAGCAAGTACCACGGGGTCTTAATTGTTTTTTTTGTGCTACTTTCCAATCTCTCGTTACTCCGAAACAGATTGGCGTGGCTAGCCGTTTTGGTGGCGCTTTTAGCGTACTGGCCACATTTAAACTGGTTGTATCAGAACGATTTTGTATCCGTTAAATACCACCTTTTCGAGCGTCCCAACCAACCGTATGATTTTTCGGAATTCACATTAGGATATCTTTTAAACCTTATTGTCAACTTTGGCTTGCTTTTCCCTTGGTTCTACTGGGCGCTTTTTACCACAAAATCCAAAAATCGCTTTACCAAATCTTTGATGTATCTAAGTTACGGGATCATCCTTTTCTTCTTTCTTTCGAGTTTTCAAAGAAGAGCGCAGGCCCAATGGGTCATTGTGATTTGCGTTCCGATGATGGTGTTGGCATTTCACTATGTAATAGCCCACGAGAAGAGCAGAAAATGGATGTTCCGCCTGGGAGTATTTAGCCTGGTCTTACTCTTCTATGCAAGGGCTTGGTTAGTGCATCAACCACTAATTCCATTTATGGGATACGAGACCCATGGCCCTAAGGAGTGGGTAAAAACGGTAAATGATATTGTGGGAGATACACCCGTAGTATTTGAAAACAGTTACCGCAGAGCGCCCATGTATGCTTTCTATACAGGGAATACTTCCTTCTCCTTTAACAATATCTTCTATCGTGAAAACCAATATAGTATAGATAACTCTGAAGCTGAGGTACAGGGCGAGCGTATTGCATATATTACTCCTTTTGCTAATTCAGGAGACTTTACTTATGTTCCTTTCAGAAGCAACAGGTATTTTGGATGGTACATTGACAATTTCAGATCGTATCGAAAGCTTCGGTGTTTTCTGGACACAGAAGTATTGGATCTCGCTCAGAAAAGACAGACCTTAAAGATCTACAACCCGTATTCCGATACCATCCCCTTCGAAAAAATTAAGGTGAAGGTGGCCTATTTGGACAAATACAAGGACATCATAGAGCTACTTCCATTGGAGGTTACTTCATCAAAAGATGATTTTTTAGCCCCCCAGGATACGACTTTTTTTGATAGCCGATTCCCCGAACCAACAAAAGAATATCCTAAGTATATTAAGTTCAGTATATCGGAAAACAAATTACAGCCGGGTATCAACAGCGAAAGCATAAAGGTGAAATAATGGACGCCATCTATCGAAACATACCAAATTGGGACTGGATTACTTTAATTCTGATTGCCGGTTTGGTAATTATCACCCTGGGAAAATATTTTTTTAAGACCTCCTTCTTCACCTTTATTACACTGCCATTCAATCGTAAATACATTACCCTAAACAAAAAGAAGGCTAAGCTCATTAATGGCTTCCACATCTTAATTACCATTTTTCAAGTGCTCAACATTTCTTTATTCATTTTTCTGACCCGTAGTTATTGGTTGGGTCAAAACCCTAACAACTTCCCGGCAATGTTTTGGATCATTGTTGGAATGTTATGCGCTTTTATTTTAGTCAAAATAGCGCTTCAATTGGGCAACGGGTACTTCTTTGAAAACTCCTCTTTAATGATGGAATTAATCTTTGAAAAGATAAGTTACCTGAACTACAGCGGACTTGTCGCATTCCTGGGAAATCTTTTCCTCATCTATGTTTTTCGTAATTATTTACCCCTGGGATACATTTTTGTGCTCTTGATCCTCTTAATAAATCTTATCGGTTTGGGAACCATTTTTCGCAACTACCAAAAATTAATAATGCCTAATATATTCTATTTTATTTTGTACCTTTGCACTCTCGAAATTGCACCCTTAGTAATTTTTATCAGCTATTTAAACAGTTGAAATCTATGAAAGTAAAGACGATTTTGGTTTCCCAGCCAGAACCGAAAATGGAGAACTCCCCTTACTCAAAACTAATTGAAAAATCAAAGGTAAAGGTAGATTTTAGGCCTTTCATCCACGTGGAGGGAGAAACAGCAAAAAGTGTTCGCCAACAAAAAATTGACCTTAACGAATATACCGCCATAATTCTTACGAGCAGAAATGCTGTAGATCATTTTTTTAGAATTGCAGAAGAAATGCGTTTTAAGGTTCCCGATACCATGAAGTATTTCTGTCAATCAGAGGCTGTTGCCTACTATCTTCAGAAATACGTGGTGTACAGAAAACGTAAGATTTATGTGGGACAGCGCTTGTTTGGCGACCTGATTCCAATGTTCAAGAAATACAAGGATGAAAAATTCCTGCTTCCGTCTTCAGATACCTTAAAAACTGAGATACCCAAAGTTTTAGACGACCTTCAACTTAGTTGGAAGCGCGGCATTTTCTATAAAACCGTTATCAGCGATCTCTCAGATTTGAGAGATGTATATTATGATATTTTGGTCTTTTTCAGCCCTTCCGGGATTGAATCCTTACTACAGAATTTTCCGGACTTCGAACAGAAGAATACACGCATCGCTGTATTTGGAAACAGCACAGTTAAAGCTGCAACAGAGGCGAGTTTACGAATCGATATCAAAGCCCCAACTCCGGAAACACCTTCTATGACCATGGCGCTTCAGAAGTATATTGCAGACGCCAATAAATAAAACTGAAAAGCTAAGATTTTGTAAAAAGCCCCTCAATCAAAAGGGGCTTTTTTTATTAAAATGCATATCGCTGTGGTCCGCCACGGCGAATTTCTTCGTTGGCATGGGCTTCAAACTTCTTAAAATTCTCCCTGAACGCGTTGGATAGTTTAAATGCTGTCTTGTAGTAGGCTTCATCGTTATTCCAGGTGGCTCTTGGACTGAGTACCGAAGTAGGTACCCCCGGGCATTCCCGTGGTTGTGCTACCCCAAAAACAGAGTGAATATGATACGTATCATAGGTATACAAGCCCAATTCTCCGCTCAGGGCAGCGCTGATCATTGCGCGGGTATACTTTAGTTTCATTCGTGTTCCTACGCCATAAGGCCCGCCAGTCCATCCGGTGTTGATTAACCAGACATCTACCCCGGAAGCTTTCATCTTTTTACTCAACATTTCGGCATATACCGTAGGGTGCAAGGGCATAAAAGGTGCACCAAAACAAGCTGAAAAAGAAGGTTGTGGTTCCACAACACCAGCTTCGGTACCCGCCACTTTTGCCGTATATCCTGAAATGAAGTGATACGCAGCCTGAGCCGGGGTCAATTTGGAGATAGGAGGCAATACCCCAAAGGCATCTGCCGTCAGAAAGAAAATGTTTTTTACGTTTTTTCCAATGGAAGGTTGCTGAATATTATCAATATGGTAGATAGGATAGCTTACCCTGGTGTTTTGGGTAATAGAAGCATCTTCAAAAGCAACGCTCCCCTTATCATCCATGACCACATTTTCCAGGATAGCTCCCTTCCGAATTGCGGCATAAATCTCCGGTTCACTTTCTTTAGAAAGATTAATGACCTTCGCATAGCAACCGCCTTCAAAATTGAATACCGAATTTTCAGGGGTCCATCCATGTTCATCATCCCCAATCAGTTTTCGATTCGGATCTGTAGATAAGGTGGTTTTTCCTGTTCCGGACAAACCGAAGAACAAAGCCGTGTCACCGGATTCCCCCAAATTGGCGGAACAGTGCATGGGTAGTACATTGTGCTCAACAGGCAAAATGAAGTTTAGCGCAGAAAATATCCCTTTTTTAATTTCACCGGTGTATCCCGTTCCTCCCACCAGCGCGATCTTTCTCGAAAAATTCAGAATAGCAAAATTATGCTGACGTGTACCATCTACTTTAGCGTCGGCCATAAAGCCCGGTGCATTCAAAACCGTCCATTCCGGTTCAAAATTTTCCAGTTCTTTTTCCTGAGGCCGCAGAAACATATTGTAGACAAACATATTGGACCAAGGGTATTCATTAATCACTCTGAGGTTCATTGTATACTCCGGGTCTGCACATACGTAGGCATCCCGAACAAAAAGCTCCTTTTCGTTCATATAGGCAACTACCTTGGCATATAATGCATCAAACTGATCGGGTTCGAAAGCAATATTAATGTCGCCCCACCACACCTTATCTTTGGTAATATCGTCCTTTACAATAAAACGATCCAATGGAGACCGTCCTGTAAATTCACCGGTACTTACTGCAATCGCTCCTAAAGACGATTCCGTACCCATTCCCTTCCTGAGGGTAATGTCATGTAACTCATCAGGAGTAAGTTGGTAATGAAAATTGTTGTGATGGATTCCATAAGTTGCCAGCGAAATCGTTTTCGATTCCTGGGAAGCATTTGCCATATAGTACGGTTTTTAAGATGGGTACAAAACTAAAAAATTATAGCTCCTGTGTATACTCCTTCAGCGTTTTGTTTGCGCTATTTTTTGGACAAAATCGCAAAAAGTAAATATCCCCATCCTAAAATGAGCAAGGTACCCCCAATGGGCGTAACAAAACCAATTTTTCTGAAATCAAAGCCAGTAAGTTTGTTGGTGGCCAACAGATAGATAGAGCAGGAAAACAATACCGTACCTATCACAATAAGATAGAAGACGACTTTTTTAGTAGTATCCGGTAGGGTCGTAATTCCGCCTAGCACCAATAAGAAAAGTGCATGGTACATTTGATACTTCACTCCTGTTTCAAAGGTATCCAATGCTTCTATGGTAAGGACTTTTTTAAGGGAATGTGCGCCAAAAGCCCCCAATACTACCGCCAACATTCCAAAGAGTAATCCTGTGATCAAAATTGTTTTGTTCATAACTTAAAGGTGTCAATCTTTTAAAAATATAACGATTTGATACTTTAGCAGTGTTCAGTGACAAAGGTAATTTAATCCTATGGTTCGTAAAATTTTGGTGCTTGGTGCCGGGAAATCCACCTCATTTTTATTGGATTATTTTTTAAAGAAATCGATATCAGAGCAATTGCTGTTAACCATTGGCGATATCAACCCAAAAGCAATTCCCCAAGCGATTGCAGCACATAAGAATTGCCGGGTAATCCCAGTCGATGTCAACGACCCCCCTTCCCGAAAAGCAGCCGTCTCTAACTGTGATATTGTGGTCTCTATGTTACCTGCTCGTATGCACCTTAGTGTAGCACAGGATTGTATTCAATATCAAAAACATCTTGTCACAGCTTCCTACATCAGCAAAGAGATCCGAGAACTGGAAAATGATGTCCGGAAACACGGGCTGGTTTTCTTGAACGAAGTTGGCCTGGATCCGGGTATCGATCATATGAGTGCCATGGAAATAATAGATCGTATCCGTGGTAAGGGGGGAAAAATGTTGCTTTTCGAATCCTTTACAGGGGGGTTGGTCGCTCTGGAAAGCGACACCAACCTTTGGAACTATAAGTTCACCTGGAATCCACGCAATGTGGTAATCGCAGGGCAAGGAGGAGCCGCAAAGTTCATACAGGAAGGCACCTACAAGTACATCCCCTATCACAAGTTATTCCGTAGGACAGAATTCCTGGACATCGAAGGCTATGGAAGGTTTGAGGCCTATGCCAACAGAGACTCGTTATGGTACAGGGAGGCCTATGGTTTGGAAGATGTTTTGACATTATATCGCGGCACAATGCGAAGGGTAGGCTTTTCCAGAGCCTGGAATATTTTTGTGCAACTTGGTATGACAGATGATAGTTACCACATCGAAAACTCCGAAGGCATGTCCTTTCGGGAATTTGTAAATCTCTTTTTACCGTACTCTCCAACGGATTCTGTTGAACTAAAACTTCGTCATTATTTAAAAATCGACCAGGACGATATTATGTGGGAAAAACTGGAAGAACTGGATATCTTCAATCCCAATAAAAAAATCCCCCTGGCGAATGCTACCCCAGCGAAAGCATTACAACATATTTTAGAGAATAGCTGGACCCTTGGGGAAGATGAAAAAGATATGATCGTGATGTACCACAAATTTGGATATGAATTAAACGGAAAAAAGCGCCAGCTCGATGCCAATATGGTGGTACTTGGTGAAGACAGGACCTTCACGGCAATGGCCAAGACGGTGGGGCTTCCCGTAGCTATTGCCACGCTGAATATCCTCAATAAAAAAATAACAACTCCAGGAGTACAGATTCCTATTTCAAAAGAAGTATACCAACCCATCCTTTCCGAATTGCAGTCGCAGGGGATTACCTTTAAAGAATACCAGGTGCCTTATTTGGGGTACAATCCGGATACTGTGGCGGGTTAAAGAATAGGAGCATTAACTATATTTGAACTTCTATTTTTTGTATAAATCATGAAGACTGGTAATAATTTGTTCGAATTAGACGGCATTGACAAAAAAATTCTAAGACATCTCATGGAGGATGCTCGTAAGCCTATTTTGGAAATTGCCCGAAAAATTGGTATCTCCGGGGCGGCCATCCACCAACGGTTGCGGAAACTGGAAGCTTCTAAGGTAATCTCGGGTTCCAAGTTCATCATCAATCCTAAGGTCTTGGGTTATACTACGATGGCGTATATCGGCATCTACTTGGACAGAGCGATGAGTAATCCGAGGGCAGTTGCAGCATTGGAAAAAATTCCGGAAGTATTGGAGTGCCACTATACCACAGGAAATTGGTCCATCCTGATCAAAGTGTTATGCAAAGATAATGAGCACCTTATGCAGGTGCTCAATAAGAGTATACAACAGATTGACGGAGTTTCCCGCACCGAAACTTTCATCTCACTGAATCAACAGATTGATCGCCAAATACAGATTTAATTGTATTAAGTCTAAATAAGCTTTATATTTGCGACTATGCTTGTTGCAAATTCAAGGTTCTGTTCCCTCCACCAAGATACTAAGAGTCGTGCTTTTCATCTAAATCTTGAGCACAAATCGATTCCTTTACGCTTTTGTGAATTGTTGGCGGTAAGAGAAAAAATCTTTTCCCTTGAAATCGCATCTTTGTTTTATGAAGAGTCTTGCCCGCATAACTTCAAGATTTTGACCCTTTGCAACCAACAGCATCTAGTAGTGCTCACTATCGAAGAAATTGTAGACCTGAGGGAATTATTGCTACGGGCATTTGTGAGTATGGGTCTTTCCTCCACTCAAGAATCAGTTTGTATTTGAACTCAGCTGATTTTTCCGTTGTTTTTTAAGAGGGGCATGATGCCTTATTTTTATCCAGTCTAAAACCGGTTTTAAATTTAGATGTGTCGCCTGCACCTACCTATGGATTGCGTAAATTTAATAGATAAAACTTATTAAAGCTATGAATGATATTGCAAGACAACAGTTGAGTATTCAAATTGAATCAATGGATCTGCTCAACGGACAGATAAAAACAGAGGCACATGCCTCCGCAGCTTACTTAGCTATGGCTTCGTGGTGTGAGCAAAATGGATTTTTCACCGGTGCCAAATTCTTTTTTAAGCAAAGTGATGAGGAACGAGAGCATATGATGAAAATTTTCAATTTCTTAATTGATACGGGTGGAAGTCCAATTTCACCTGAGATTTCAGGCATTAACCACGAGTTTTCCTCCATAAAAGATGTTTTCGAGTCGGCATTACAGCACGAGGTTAAAGTAACTGAGTCTATCAAAAACATTGTAAAAAAAGCGAGAGCTTCTGTGGATATTACCACTGAGCGTTTTTTGGATTGGTTTGTGCTGGAACAAGTGGAAGAGGAAAACACCATCCGTGATATTTTGGACATGATTGAACTTACAGGAATGGAAGGTGTTGGTAAGCAAATTATTGACAACAATATTGAGAAATGGATTGAGGAGTAATTCCTCTTTGAACCATTTAATTAAAAGATAGGTTTTGATATCGTTGCACGACTTTAAAAACCTATCTTTTTTATTGGTTTCTTTCGCTAACTGTATTTGTTTCCTGTGGTGCGCTTTTATTCGAAAACGGCCTGTTCTGCTATATTCCTATTCGCTGCCAAGTCGGATTTTATACTATCCAACTTCATTTGAATTGTTACGAGTGGTACTTTACCCAGCGGTAAACGCAAACTTGTATTGTCCGAATTTACCTTTGCAATAATCGCTTCTGCAGCCTTTTCCGGATCCCCTTCCTGTTTCCCGTGCACTCCCTTCAGTTTGGCACGGAATGCTCCTGCAGTATCGGCATAGTCATAGATAACTTTTTGCGCTTCCGGTAGGGTAGTTGCTGCAAATTGGGTCCGGAAAGGGCCGGGTTCAACAATAGTAGTCCGGATACCTAAAGGCGCTACTTCCTGTGCTAATGCTTCACTAAAACCCTCAAGGGCAAACTTACTGGCATTATAAATGCCAAATCCTGCAAAGGCAATAACTCCCCCGTGAGAGGAGATTTGTACAATATGACCACTCCGTTGTGCCCGCATTTTGGGCAATACTTCCTGTGTGATCTTTAACACTCCAAAAAAATTGGCTTCAAATACTTTTCGGGTTTCAGCAAGGGTCGCTTCCTCAATGGCCCCAATAAAGCCTACCCCTGCATTGTTTACCAACACATCGATTCTTTGAATTGGCCTAATGACATTTTCAATAGCCTTGTGATCCGTAACATCCAACACTATTCCACGCCCGCTACCGGGGTGTTTTTGATTGAAATCCTCCGCCTGCTCCTGCTTGCGAAAAGTACCGATCACATGATCTCCATGACGCAGCACTGTTTTGGCCAGTGCCTTTCCTAATCCGCTGGAAATTCCAGTAATAAACCAAACCCTTTTCATGACACTTGTGTTGAAAAATGAAGAATATCCTTTTTAAAAGAGTACCCGCCCAGCAAATACAGTGCTGACGGTAGTAACCATATTCCATTGCCAATAAAATCATGCGCCAGATGAAAAACCACTATGTTAAAAACAATAGGAGTCAAAAGCAGCCATCCCAAAAACCGGGTTTTCCGGAAGAAGAGCAATATTCCTCCAAAAATTTCCACAATAGCGACTACCATAAAAAGATAAGAACCAAACATTGTCATTAAGAACTGTTGGGCCGTGGCATCCCCCGGCGGGCTAACGGGAATGAATCCAAAGAATTTATTCAACCCAAAAATGACCATCAGTATCCCCAATACCCAAAAGACCCAATTTTTAATTCGAACATCCATACCTAAAATTTTAATGATTAATTATGGATACAAAATTGACGATACGCCATACTACAAAAAATGAAGTAGTATAGGAAAAAGTGTTGAACCAGTTTAAGATTCGGAGACCAGTTTCTTTCGGATCTTGCTTAAAAACTCAGGGGTCATCCCAAGGTATGAAGCGATCACCTTTTGCGGAACCCGTTGTATCATAGCCGGATACAGTCGTTGCAATTCCAGAAAACGTTCTTCCGCAGTTTTACTTAAGCCGGATAATGCCCGATTCCGGGAAAAGGCGAAGGCCTTTTCTGTAGTCACTCTGAAGTATTCGCTTAAAACATGAAGTTTGCGGCATAATGGTTCAATATCATCATAGGCCATTTGGAGGATCAACGAATCTTCCAGGGCTTCCACAAAAAGGGTGGCCGGCGTCTGAGTGATATAACTGTAAAAATCACTGACAAACCAATCATCCAGGGCAATTTGCACTGTATGCTCTTTACCTTCAGAATCCAGAAAGAACGAACGAAAACTTCCCCTTACGATATAGTTCCGATAATTAGAGATAAAACCAGGTTGGTCTAAGTACTGCCTGCGTCGAATTGTTTTGGGTTGTGCAATGTCTGCGATACATTCTTTTTCGTACTGATTCAAGGCCACGTAGCGTTCGATGTTACGAAATAAGGGTTGCATCACTTCCATAGCATTAAAAATAAAAAAACCTGCCTTCTCCGGCAGGTTTTCTTTTATCTTGATTTTTTGCTATCCCACTGCTAATCCCTTCCTGCAAACACTTGCAATCCCCAGTAGATCAGCGTAGCCAAAGCACCAATGGCTGCTACCAAGTAGGTTCTGGCGGCCCATTTTAAGGCGTCTTCAGAGCCTTTGTATTCTTGTTGCGTTACTATATTCTTTTGCTTCAACCAAACCAGAGCCCGCTTACTGGCATCATACTCCACCGGAAGGGTGATAAAGCTAAATAAGGTAGCCATGGCCATCATAACCAAGCCGGCAACCGCGATCCAATATCCGAGTCCAACCCCTGCCGCCGCTCCGAGGGCCAATCCTCCAAAAACTATCCAGGTAGACATTCCGGAAGTTACGCTTACTATCGGCACCAGTTTGGAACGCATCGTTAACCACTCATACGCTTGTGCATGTTGCACAGCATGCCCCACTTCGTGGGCAGCAACCGCCGCCGCCGCCGCATTGCGTTGATTGTACACTCCTTCGCTCAGGTTTACCGTTTTATTCCGGGGATTATAATGGTCAGATAGCATTCCCGGGGTTGACACCACCTTCACATCCCGAATCCCATGATCATCCAGCATTTTTTGGGCGATCTCCGCTCCACTCATGCCATTTCGGAGATGGACCTTCGAATAATATTTGAACTTACTTTTTAGTCGTGCACTTACCAGCCAGCTCACCAGCGCAATTGCACCAATCAATATATAATATCCCATCATGACGTTTCGATTTTAATTTTACTTAAATATACCTACTCTAAAGCAAAAACCCCGCCAATTTATGACGAGGTTTATATACTGACAAAATGTACGTTTTATACTAAAACAGGAGTGTCCCATTCAAAGGCCTCCGCAATCTCTTTATAGACCACTTCCCCAGCCACAATGTTCAACCCTTTTTCAAGGGATTTATCTCCGCGACAGGCACTTTCCCACCCTTGATTGGCTAATTTCACCACATAGGGTAAGGTGACATTCGTGAGTGCAATAGTAGAAGTATAAGGCACAGCGCCGGGCATATTTGCCACACAATAATGCACCACATCATCAATGATGTAAACGGGATCCTCATGGGTAGTAGGTTTTGAAGTCTCAATACATCCACCCTGATCTACCGCCACATCAACAATTACCGTTCCGGGATGCATTTCTTTTAGCATATCGCGTGTTATCAAGTTGGGCGCTTTGGCTCCTTTTAGCAGTACCGCCCCTACGATCAAATCGTGGGTTTTAATGTGCTTTCTTATCCTATATTCATTTGAAAAATCGGTTACCACATGATTTGGCATCACGTCATTTACATATCGTAAGCGTTTCATGTTAACGTCCATGATCGTAACATGAGCGCCCAGGCCTGCAGCCATTTTTGCCGCTTGTATACCCACTGTACCGGCACCTAAGACCAAAACTCTTCCGGGCGCTACTCCAGGAACACCCCCTAAGAGCACGCCTTTTCCTTTTACCGGTTTTTCCAGATACTTGGCGCCTTGCTGAATGGCCATGCGACCTGCTACCTCAGACATGGGGGTAAGTAGTGGTAAGGTTCCCTCTTCATCTTCCACCGTCTCGTAGGCAATACAAATGGATTTACTGTTGATCATTGCCCGGGTTAACGACTCGCTGGAAGCAAAGTGGAAGTACGTAAACACGATTTGACCACTTTTGATCAACCCATATTCACTGGCAATAGGTTCTTTGACCTTGACGATCATCTCCGACTTGTCGTAAACCTCTTCGATAGTTGGTAAAATATGGGCACCAACATCTACGTAGTCCTCATCAAAGAATCCACTTCCTTCTCCCGCTTTGGACTGGACATACACTGTATGCTTGTGCTTTACCAATTCGAAAACTCCCGAAGGGGTCATCCCCACCCGGCTTTCATTGTTTTTAATTTCTTTAGGTACCCCTACGATCATGACTGTTGCTGTTACTGGATTAGTGCTCTCAAAAGTGCACTAAAAATTTGAAAGAAAAGAAATAAATTCGATAAAAAGTAGGGGTCTAACTTTAAAAAGTAATGATTTTCATGAGCACACCCCCTAAAACTAGGGGGTGTATCATAAATTTTTTAATTTATACCTTGCTGATCCCCATTTTATTTATGCCTTATTTTCAAAAGCAGCATTAGTATCACTAGAATTCCTGTAACAGCATTGGCCAAAATAATTGCCAGGCTTTGGTGATGTATCCCGTATACAAGCCATAAAATAAGTCCAATGAACAATACCAGATACATTGTCAGTGAAATATCTGCCGTGGACTTATGCCGCATTGCTTTGTACACCTGCGGCACAAAGGCAACCGTGGTGCACGTAGCTGCGATAAGACCTATGATTTCTATGGTAGGCATGTTTAGATCGCTTCGCTATTAGAAATTAACAGAAAGCCATAGTGCTTTCTCCATTTTCCGAGAAAAACTACATCGGTTTCGTTTTTTATATCAGAAGGTGCTAACCTACAATATTGACGATTTTTCCCGGTACAACAATAATCTTCTTAGGCGTGCGTCCTTCTAAATATTTTGCCGTTCGTTCATGGGCCATAACCGCAGCTTCAATAGCCGGTCTATCCATATCTAATGGCAGTTCAAGAGTAAAGCGCATTTTACCGTTGAATGATATCGGATACTCTTTAGTGCTTTCCACCAGATACTGCTCCTCAAATTGAGGGAAGGGCGCGTAGGTAATCGACCCGGTATACCCTAGTTTTTCCCATAGCTCTTCTGCGATATGGGGCGCATAGGGCGATACCAGAATCGTTAAGGGTTCCAGCACCGCTTTGCTGGCACATTTTTGTGCTGTTAGTTCATTGACACAGATCATAAAAGTGGAAACCGAAGTATTAAAACTAAAGTTTTCAATATCTTCTTCCACTTTTTTAATGGTCTTATGTAGTGTTTTAAGGTTCTCCTGCGTTGGAGTGCTATCATCGGGGGATTGGTATAGCTTCCAAAGTTTCTTCAAAAAACTGTGCACTCCTGTAATCCCGGCGGTATTCCAGGGTTTGGATTGCTCCAACGGTCCCAGGAACATTTCATAGAGCCGTAAGGAATCCGCCCCATAGTCCTCGCAAATCTGATCGGGGTTGACCACATTGTACTTGGATTTGGACATTTTTTCGATTTCCCTTCCAACAATATACTTTCCCTCTTCAAGAATGAATTCTGCATCCTGAAATTCAGGTCGAAAATTTTTAAATCCGTCGATATCCAATTCATCTGCGGCATTTACCAATGCTACATCCGCATGTATTGGAATCACCTTTTTGTCCTGGACAAGGCCCTTTGAGTAAAGCAGGTTTTTGTTCAAATCTTTATAAACAAATGCACTTGTCCCTGTGATCATTCCCTGGTTGATCAACTTTTTGGCAAATTCCGGCTTAGGCGCCCAACCGCGGTCGTACATAAATTTTTGCCAGAACCGGGAATACAATAAATGTCCGGTAGCATGTTCACTCCCTCCGATATACAGGTCTACATCCTGCCAGTATTCAATAGCTTCCTTGGAATAAATGGCCTCGGCATTGTGGGGGTCCATATAGCGGTTAAAGTACTGCGAACTGCCGGCCCAACCCGGCATAGTATTCAATTCCAAAGGAAACACCGCTGTACTATCAATAAGTGCATTATCCACCACTTTGCGGGTTTTCGTATCCCAGGCCCATGTGGTAGCGTTCCCCAGAGGTGGCTCCCCCGTTTCGGTCGGAAGATATTTCTCTACCTCGGGTAATTCCAAAGGTAGATCACGCTCCTCCAGCATTTGTGGCATCCCTGCAGCATCATAATACACTGGAAAGGGTTCTCCCCAATACCGTTGCCTGCTAAAAACCGCATCGCGTAAACGATAGTTGACCTTACCTTTTCCCTGGCCTATTTTCTCCAGTTCATCGATTACCTTTCGGGTAGCCTTTGGATAATCCAACCCATTCAAAAAATCGGAGTTGGCAATAACCGTATTCGCCTTATCGGCAAAGGCTTCTTCGGAGATATCTACCCCCTCAAAAATGTTAGGGATGGGTATATCAAAGTGTTTGGCAAAATCGTAATCCCGTTGATCGCCGCAGGGTACTGCCATTACTGCGCCGGTACCATAACTCGCCAATACATAATCCCCAATCCAAATGGGGATACGGGCTTTGGTAAAGGGATGCTCTGCATAGGCCCCGGTAAACACCCCTGAGATGGTTTTTACATCCGAAAGCCGATCGCGTTCCGAGCGTTTGGCCGTAGCGGTTACATAGGCATCTACCACTGCCTTTTGTTCCGGGGTAGTGATCTTTGCCACTAAGTCATGTTCCGGGGCCAGGGTCATAAAAGAAGCCCCAAAGAGGGTGTCCGGACGGGTGGTAAAGACTTCTATTTTATGGGACGCTGAGGTGCTCGAAGGGTCCACATCACCGGTTATTTCGGGAGCCTCAACCCCTGCATTCGGAAGGACTTTAAATGTTACGGAAGCCCCCTCGGAACGTCCAATCCAATTTGTCTGAGAATCTTTTAGCGGTTGCGGCCAATCTATGGTATCGAGATCGTCCAAAAGGCGTTGCGCATAGGCGGTAATACGCATCATCCATTGCGTCATTTTTTTCCGGATCACGGGATGACCCCCACGTTCGGAAACCCCGTTCACGACTTCGTCATTCGCCAATACGGTACCCAAAGCCGGACACCAGTTGACCTCAGCCTCTGCCAGATAGGTCAATCGATACTTCAATAAAATCTGCTGCTGTTCCGCAGGGGAAAATCCCTTCCATGCTGCTGCAGTAAACACCGGAGTGTCCTCGTCACAAGTCGCCTCCACCGATTGATTTCCTTCAGTCTCAAAAATGGAGACCAAGGTGGAGATAGGGGCTGCTTTATCCGAAGCGGCATCATACCATGAGTTGAACAGCTGTATAAACACCCATTGGGTCCATTTATAGTAGTGGGGGTCCGACGTCTGAACCTCCCGGCTCCAATCAAAAGAAAATCCGAGTTGATCCAGTTGTTCGCGATAGCGTTTAATATTGGCTGCCGTAGTTATAGCAGGGTGTTGCCCGGTTTGAATGGCATACTGTTCTGCGGGCAAACCAAACGAATCGTACCCCATAGGGTGGAGCACGTTAAATCCTTTGTGTCGTTTATATCTTGCGTAAATATCACTGGCAATATAGCCTAGCGGGTGACCAACATGCAAGCCAGCTCCCGAGGGATAAGGGAACATATCCAACACATAGTACTTGGGCTTTTGCGCTGTATTATCTGCCTTAAAGGTTTCGTTTTTGGCCCAGTACTTTTGCCATTTATCTTCGATTTTCCTGAAATTATAATTCATTTTATATATTTCTCCAATGGTCTGGCAAAAATAGGTTTAATCCGTCAGAGCATAAAAAGATTAAGTAAGGGCCCACTTTAAATTTTAAGACTTGTAGAAATGCAAAAAAATACCCCCCTGGTCTTACTATTTCTTATTGGCCTTTCAATACAATGTATTAATGGGCAACTAGGGTTTTGCGGTGGGAATTCAGGAAATCCCATTTTTACGGAAACTTTTGGTACCGGACTGCAGGATGGACCACCTTTACCTCCAGGAACTACCACGTATACCTTTGTCAATGGTGGGCCCCAACAGCCTATCGATGGTAACTATACTATATCGAGCAGAACAAATTATTTTGATTGGTTTAATACCACAGACCATACGCCTGGTGATACCAATGGTAAAGCTTTTATTGTAAATGCGGACTTTACCCCAGGCGAATTTTTCAGAAGAACTATTGATGGTTTATGTGAAAATACTTCTTATGAATTTTCATCATGGTTGCTTAATCTTTTACCATCCTCAACTCAATGTCCAAATGGAGGTATTCCGATAAATGTTAGATTTCAAATTTGGGATGATACGGATACTATTCTATTAGCGTCGGGTGATACTGGTGATATCTCAGGAACTTCCAGTCCTATCTGGAGACAATATGGTCTTGTTTTCCAAACTGAACCTGGCCAAACCTCGGTCATTCTAAAGATGCTAAACAATGGTGAGGGAGGCTGTGGAAACGACCTTGCCATTGACGATATTGTGTTTAAATCATGTGGTGATTTTATAGAAGTTACGGATGCACAAAACGAATCTTTTACTGCCATTTGTGAAGATATAGCTCCCTCTTCGGTAACATTGACAGCCAGTCCTGATTTTTCGGTTTTCGGCACTCATTTTTATCAATGGCAAGAAAGTGTTGATGCTACTAATTGGTCGGATATTCCAGGGGAAACCAATCCAATATTCGTGACTCCCACCCTTAATGTCACACGGTACTACAGAGTAAAAGTTGCTGAAGATGTGGTTAATGTGTCAAATGCATTTTGTAATGTAATTTCCGATGTCTTTGAGATTTTAATTGTACCCATACCTGATGTACCTATTATCACTGGGGATACCGTATTCTGCGAAAATGAGAATCGCTCAATATCGGCCGAAGTACCAGAAAATGTAACCGTTAATTGGTATGACGCTCCTATTGGCGGCAATTTACTTCTTGAAGGCAATCTAGTATTTGAACCGGAAACATCAGGCTTTTTGTACGCCGAAGCCAGTTCAACATTGACCTCATGTATTTCTGCCGGTCGTACAGAAATTGAGGTCGTTATTTTTGAGGCTCCAGAACTAATTGATGAAGAAATAGAACTTTGCGAAGGTGAAAGTGTCTTATTATCAGCAAATTTTGAAAATGCCACTTATCTGTGGAGTACTGGTGAAGAATCAGAAAGCATATCGATTCAAGAGCCTGGGAATTATACAGTTCAGGTAACCAATGCACAAGCATGTTCAAACATAAAGACGATTGTTGTAAATCAAATCGATGCGCCGGTAATCGAAACAATTATTTCAAATGACCAAAACATAGTAGTAAGTATCGTTAATGAAGGAGCGTTTGAGTTTTCGTTGAATGGGACTTTTTATAATGAATCCCCCATTTTCGAGTCAATTGAAGGTGGTAGATACACCATTTATGTGAGGAGCGATGCTAGCTGCCCCCCATTAACTCAGGAGTATTTGCATATTGTGATTCCTAAATTCTTTACCCCGAATGGTGATAACTTTAATGACACTTTTAAACCGCAGGGGGTTGAATTTGCTGTTCAATATGAAATTTCCATTTTTAATCGTTTCGGAAATCTAATTGTGTCCTCGAACAATTCAGATTTTGCTTGGGATGGTTCCTCTAATGGCAAGCCTCTTCCAGCATCAGATTATTGGTACTACATTAGGTTAGATGATGCCATTGTTAAAGGACATTTTGCTTTGAAAAGATAATTCTAAAATTAAATCTATTAGCTTTGACAAATTACTTTTCTATTTTTAAGCATTGAATTTTATCTATGAGTCAATACATAGAACGGTATCAGAAAAGACGTTTGATCTCCTCCTACTTTTCCGTGGTATTAAGCATCGCGTTGGTGCTATTTTTATTGGGATCGCTGGGACTATTAGTACTGAACACGAAAAAACTGGCAGACCACTTTAAGGAGCAGATTACCATCTCCGTGTTTTTGAAGGATTCTGCAAAGCCGGTAGAAATAAATCAATTGCAAAAAAGTTTGGCCATGGCCGACTACACAAAGTCTTCCGTCTATGTCTCCAAAGAAGATGCTGCAGAACAATACAGTGAAGATATCGGGGAAAATTTTCAGGAATTTCTGGGCTATAACCCCTTAAAAAACTCTTTTGATGTCAATTTAAAGGCAGATTTTGTTTCCCCGGAACAGGTTGCCGAAATCGCAGCTTCACTTTCCGAAAAGCCCTACATAGATGAAGTAAGTTATGACCAGCCGTTGGTGTCCTTATTGAGTGATAACGTCAAAAAAATTAGTTGGTGGATCCTAATGGCTAGTGCGATATTTACCGTAATAGCGGTATTGCTCATCAATAGTTCCATACGCCTTTCTATATATTCCAAACGTTTTATCATCAAGACCATGCAAATGGTTGGCGCTACTAAAAAATTCATACGAAAACCCTTTGTGACCACTAATATTAAACTCGGCATCTACGGTGCCCTGATTGCGCTTGTCGCTTTGGCAGTAGTGCTTTATTATGTCAATAGTGCATTTCCCGAGTTGAATCTTTTTGAGGATATCGTTCTGCTGTCCATATTGTTTATTGGCATACTCTTTCTTGGTGTGTTTATCTCCTACATTAGCACTTACGTTGCCACCCAGCGGTTCCTTAACCTTCGTACAAATGACCTGTACTATTGAATTTGATCGTTTCGCAAATAGGATAAAATATTTCTTCCGCTAACAATTTAGAATAGTTAACTTGCGTTATCAATCCGAGTGATATGGGTAAGAAAAAGAGCACAAATCAGAAAAAAAAGAGTACCCAGTTTATTTTTCAGCGTAGGAACTATTTGTTTCTTTTCATTGGAATTGCGTGTATTGCCTTAGGTTTTATTCTGATGAGCGGTGGTGGCAGTGATGATCCTAATGTCTTTAACCCGGAAATCTATAATTTCCGCAGGATTCGGCTAGCACCGTTGTTGGTACTGCTAGGTTTGGGAATTCAGATTTATGCGATTTTATTGGACCCCAATAAAACAAAGAGCTAATTGGATACGATTGACGCCATCATTCTGGGCATCATTCAGGGATTGACAGAATTTCTACCGGTATCTTCCAGCGGACATCTGGAATTGGGAAAAGCCATTCTTGGAGATAATTCTATTCCGGAGGAAAGCCTTTTATTCACGGTGGTATTGCACTTTGCCACAGCACTAAGTACTATTGTTGTTTTTCGAAAGGACGTTTGGGAAATTATTGGGGGTTTATTCAAATTTCAATGGAACGAAGAAACCCAGTTTTCGCTCAAAATCGTCATTTCGATGATCCCGGCGGCCCTGGTTGGTTTTTTCCTGGAGGATTTTATGGAAGTCTTCTTTGATGGTGCAATTATCATTGTGGGCATAATGCTGATTATCACAGCTATTTTGCTCTATCTGGCTGATATGGCTAAAACCACTGATAAAGGAGTCTCCTACAGAAGCGCCTTTGTCATCGGTATGGCACAAATGGTAGCAATGTTACCCGGTATTTCCCGAAGTGGTGCTACCATTTCTATTGCGGTATTGTTAGGGATTGACAAAACGAAGTCTGCCCGATTCTCATTTTTAATGGTCGTTCCCCTTATCCTGGGAAAAGTAGCAAAAGACATCCTTAGCGGGGAAATCAATTTTGAAAGCACACAAATGGGCGCCATGGGAGCAGGTTTCCTGGCGGCATTTCTTGCTGGTTTAGTGGCCTGTACATGGATGATCCGACTGGTTCGTCAAAGTAAATTAACGTATTTTGCTATCTATTGTTTTATCGTTGGCTTGATTGCCATAGGATGGAGCGTTTGGGGATAGGTTTGGAATGATTTTTGACCTATGGCTGTAGATAGCTTTACAAAGCAGGATTTTCTGGATGGTAAGATCCTATTGGTGGATAAACCTTTGACCTGGAGTTCTTTTCAGGCCGTAAATGCTTTGAAATGGGCCATTCGAAAAAAGTTTGCCCTCAAAAAGATTAAGATTGGTCATGCCGGAACACTGGACCCTCTGGCTACAGGTCTACTAATCATCTGTACAGGGAAAGCCACCAAAAAGATCCCGGAACTGCAGGCAAAGGTCAAAGAATACACGGGCACTTTTACTTTAGGGGAGACCACACCTTCTTATGACCTGGAAACCGAGGCAGATGCTACCTATCCTGTCACGCATATAACCGAAGCCAGAATATATGAAACGGTAGCTTTGTTTTTAGGGGAGATAACACAAACCCCTCCGGTATTCTCCGCGATTAGGAAAGAAGGGAAACGGCTGTATGAATTCGCCCGAAAGGGAGAAACCGTAAGTGTACCTCCGAGAATTGTGGAAATCCACGAGTTCGAAATTACGGACATTAGGATTCCTATAGTGAGTTTCCGGGTGGTTTGTAGCAAAGGGACCTATATCCGATCTTTAGCGCACGATTTTGGCAAAGCCTTAGACTCGGGAGCCCACCTTTCCGAGCTTAGAAGAACCAGAATAGGGGATTATCACGTAAATAAAGCCCATACACCACAGGAGTTCAAAAAATGGCTAGGGGCGCCCGAGCTGTAAAATGTGGGAGAAATGAAATAATTTTGATAAATACCGGTTATTAAAAAACCATGAACCTCAATAACAAACAGTTATCGTTAATCATCACCATTTTCACAATGGCTATCGTTCTATTACTGGCGTACAATGTGCATTTAGTGAATAGGGAAGAAGACGAGTATGTTATTGAAATGGCCCTTTTGGATGAAGACATCGAACAGTTGTTGGAAAAAAAAGAGCAATTGGAACAGTTAGCGCAGAACGATCCTATTAAAAGTCACAGGGCATTCAATGAAACCGCCAAACCTAGTGTAGGGGCCCCAGAGCCACTAAAGACCCTTGAAGAATTAATGGAAGAACGTGAACAAGGGAGTGGTCCAAATGAGTTCCTGGAAAATGATGCCGGGTATGCGGCGAACCTTAAAGAGTTAGCCAAAAGACGCCAGGAACGAAAAGAGCAACTTGGAGAGCGTGACGCTGACAAAAAAGAGTTCACGAATACCCTTAAGGATAAACGCACTTCTATTTCTTACTCGCTGGTTGATCGCAACGCGTACTATTTACCTCCTCCAATTTACACCTGTATCAGAGGAGGGAAAGTAGTGATAAACATTACCGTAGATGCAGACGGATACGTTCAGGAAGCCACTTTCAATGAGAAAAGCTCAGGAACCAATGACTACTGTCTCATTGATAACGCCATAGCCTATGCCTTAAAGGCCCGATTCAGTGCCGCTCCCCGCTCGGGACAAATTGGCACTATTACTTACTTATTCCAGAGCAAGTAACGCGGCTAAATCGTTTAAAATATCTTTTCCTTTATCCTTATTGTACCACACCTGTAAGTCTTGCTTGAATTCCGGGCTAAGTTTTCCATGTTCGGCCTTAAACGCATTGACCATAGCCGTAGCTACCGAAGATCGCGGTCCCCATTCTCCAAGAACCGTTGTATTATGAGCGTCCAAAGCGATTAGCTTTGGTATGGAGCGGGTACCATTGGTCAAAAACAATGTCATCAAATCCGGATGTTCGTCCCGCAAGATGATCTTTAGCTCCAAATTCGGGGATAATGTTGCTAATTTATTCATTACCGGAAGGCTTGGCGAGGCGTCACCACACCAGCTTTCCGTAAGCACCAGCCAGGTAACTTTCCTATTTAACTGTCGTGCTTTTTGTGCTATTTCTTCCGGGACCTTTACCGTTTTATCCCAACGGTTCATACGTTTGTCATTCAATTGGGTATAGTTGGCCAGGGCATCTGTCTTTTCCGGCCCGGAATTGGACTTTAGCACAGCCAACTCGCTAACCAATGCCCGATATTCCTCGTAGGACATTGCATTGTTAAGTCCGTTTTGAATGATAGATTTTATAGTTTTCACCGGATTTTCTGCTAGTGTATTCATTTTAAAAACGCTTTTCCACAAAACTATTGTCGGAAAACCAGTAAAAAGCTGACATTACTCATAGTTGTGTTGGCATACTAAAAAAACCACCTGTTAAGGTGGCTTTCAAATGGCATCAAAGTTATTTTACTCTACAAGCTCAAATACTACAAATTGGTTCAATTGGGGGCCAAAAGCACTAAAGTTGTTATCTGCCACCAGGACTAAAGACCTGTTCCCATTGCTCAAGTCAGGTCCAAATGCGATTCCCTCAATATTGTCTACAACACCATCCGTCAGTTGTTCCCGAATCTCCTCAAAATCAAAAAGCAACACCTTTTTTGCAGGTTCATAGTCCGTTCCTACAAGCGCCTCTACACCGCTGATATCAGTGGCGGTGGTAGCATCTACGTCATAAATCTTCACAGTATTGCCACCATCATCATATCCTGTAGAGAAAGAGCGTTCCAAGACTAGGAATTTGTCCTCCGCATATTCCAGAAGCTCTACTACCCCGTTTAGTTCAAAAGAAGTACCGTTGGCTGCGGGGCGGACCACAGGATCCAATTCATAAGCAAATTCTCTTCCAAATTGTCCAGTGGCTTTGTCAATATAGGCGATTCGAATTGGGGAATCCGTATCCTGAAGGGTAGGTGCCGGGCCATCCTGAACAAGCGGTAATTCCATATTTACCCAAAAACCTCGTCCATCTGTGCTTAGCGAGATCCCTTCAAAGACTCCATTTTGCCGTGGTCCTCTTCCGTCTTCATCGGTAACGCTATATCTTTCAGCAAGCTGTATTTCATTAATAAAATCTCCTCCCAATGTCGCTCTGCGAACAAACGGATCAATACTGTTGTTAACGTTTCCTTCGCTGGTCCACACAATATTCCCTCCAAAGACTCTAAGGGCTTCCGGATCTACCGTTCCAGTTGCAAAGGCATCTCCCCCCTGGTCCTTGAGCTCCACTATCGACTGAATATCAACTGTAGAAAACTCTTCGTCATCATAGGTCAATGTAGCTGTATAGCATCGAGCCGTATTGGGATCATCACTAATCATATACCAAACTCCGTTGGCATAATCAATTCCGGACAACCCCCCAACTACGGTGTTTTCAAATTGTAGTCCATCCGGAAGAACAAATTCATCAATATACCTCAGCACTTTTCCATCATCACCAGTATTTCCCAAAAAATCATCCAGGGCCTCACATGCGCCAAGTGTTAGCAAACAGAAAAGTACCGCTACTTTAGTAAATTGAATCTTCATAGTGAACAGAGGTTTTAGGCATTTCTTAAAGATTCTTTTTTTTAGTCAGTTGCACTTTAGCTCTTGATTATTTGATTATTAAGTTTTTAGGTTTTAGCAGCAAAAAAACTTTAATTTTTCCCAATCTTAAGGATCACGTAACACAATAAAAAAAGCCCGGAAAATTTCCAGGCTTTGATGTTCCAAAACTGTGATCATTACAACAGAAACCAAAAGGTTTCGTCCCCGATTTCAATTGCTTCTATCTCTTCTTCAATGTACTCAATGGTATCCAGGGTATAAATTATTCCTTTTAAAGGATAAAAATCTTCCGGCAGGTACTGATAAGGATCAAACCTCAAATCAAACAGGGCTTCATCTTCTTCTATATAATCAATGCTGGCCAATAGTTGAGCTTCGTGCTCCTTGCCAATTTCCCATTTTGTTTTGAGCTATTGGCGGTGGTAATAAGGTAAGTGCAAAGTAGCAGTGCAAGTATTCCGAAAGTCCTTTTTTATAGTTAAGATAGCTTAAGGCTTTTCAATCCGCATTTTTTTCTATGATTACCTCACGATTTTTGAGTGCCGGAAATACATCTACAAACAATCGTTGGCTGTCATTAGAAAACACCTGATCTTCCTCACATTCAATTACTGCATAGTGGTTACCCCCATTGAGTTTTACCATTCCCATAACCCGGGCAGTTACTCCCTGCAGATCGAGTATTGCAGAAAGGTCTTTCAAACTATGATTAAAAAAATCAAGGGAACTATGAATGTATTGATAATACCGGTTAGAAGGGGCTCCGATACGGATAATTGCTCCGATAGTCATTGTAGGAACTTCAGGTACTCTCCCCTCTCTTTCCATGGGGAAAAGTACCGGAAGTTCGTCTTCCCTTTTCAAGCGTTTTCTTCCCATTATCAATTTTTACCAAATATACGATAGAAAGCATAAAATTAAAAGTAAAACACCTTTCCATAAAAGTTAAACATTGTTAAATCAATAGTTTTACTATTAATTATTTGAAAGAACGCTTTTTGATCATCCCGCCTCTGGTATCATTGATACTACTCATTACCACAAAAGCATTGGGATCTATTTTTTCCAGTTCAACGGTTAGCTTTCGAATTTCCAATCTGGTAATTACGGTATAAATGACTTCATACTCATTGCTTTCTCCTTTCTTCCCGTAACCTCCCCTTGCCTCATAGATAGTCAGGCCCCTACCCAGTTTTTCTGTAATCATCTTTCGAATTGCTTCACTTTGCAGGGAAATGATGGTTACACCGGTGTACTCTTCAATCCCATCGACTACAAAATCTAAAGTCTTGGAAGCTGCCAGATACGTCAACATCGAATACAAAGCCGCTTCTATAGAGAGTAAATAAGCAGCTGCCAGGAAAATGAAAACATTAATCCCAATAATGACATCACCGATTTTTACCCCCAACTTCTTACTCAAATGAATTGCCAGTACTTCTGTCCCGTCCAGGACACTTCCTCCCCGAATGGACATGCCTATTCCGGCCCCAAGGAAAAATCCGCCAAAAACAGCCACTAAAAGTCGGTCCTGGGTGACTTCGGGAAATTCAATAAGCGCTAACACCATAGCTAACCCCAGAATTGCCAGTAATGCCTTTATGGCAAATTGCTGACCAATGGTGGTATAGGCAAGAATCAAAAAAGGAGCATTGACAAAGATGATCAGTAAGGCCAAAGGAACCTGGGTGACTTCTGAGACCAGGAGGGAGATCCCGGTAGCACCACCATCAATAAAGCGGTTGGGTAACAAAAAACTCTCTAGACCAAAGGCAGCGGAAAATATTCCGATAAAGATAAAGAGTGAGTCTTTAAAGACCGTGCCACGTGCTATTCCCGGAAGACGATTTGGTCTCGACCGATTTTTATTCCCAAGCTCTTCCCCTGTTGCCATAACATGTTAAAGATTCTCAGGATTAATAGCCAGACTTTTAAACAATTTCGCTTTGGTGGTAAAGAATTTGTTCTTTACTTCAATTTGCTTTAATTCCGCGTCAATCAAAGTACTTTCCCTGGCATTAATAAGGAATATAGAACTTTCCCCAAAACTGAATTTACGTTCTTCCGCGGACAATAAGGTTCTATAATCGAAAACTATATTATCAATCAGAGGGTTCTGCTCATTAAATGAATCCAACTCCCGATAGATCGCCAAAACCTCATTCTGAATTTCCAACTCCGTGTTATCCCGCTCAAATTCCGCATCCTGTAACTTGAATTTCGCCAACTTCAGATCCCCCCGTTCCTTTCTGAGAAACAATGGAAAATAAAACTTTATACCTCCCTTGTATTCCTGGGTGTTAAAAGAATTGATCTGATCCGGCGCATCGGTCAAAAAATTGTATTCGAGATCGACTTGCGGCAAGAGCTTATTGGCCTTCAACCTTTTGTCCACTAGTAGCCCATCTATTTTAAATCCCAGTGATCTCAATTTTGGATGGTTCTCAATCGTAAAGCTGTCCAGAGGCTTTCCATCAATCTCCAAAGTTACATCGATATCTCTTTGAGGATCGGGATCCGGAATAACATTGGGCTGTAATTCCACGGGAACTTCGTCAATCCACAAAAAATTGGAAAGCTCCAGGGTCTTCTGCATAAGCTTAACCCTTGCCTGTACCAGGCTCAATTCCCGGTTTTGCACCGCAATTTTGGCTTCCACCGTATCAATTATAGCAATATCCCCGGCCAAAGCGCTTTTTCGTATTCCTTCAAAACGTTGCGTGGCATTCCCTAAGAAGTTTCTAAATATCTCTGCCTCATTGTAGGCCATTAGCCACTCAAAATAAGCTAAGGAGGCATTATATAAAACTTCGTTCACCAATAAATCCTGATCCGCTTTGGTCTGCTCCCTAAAAAACTTGGCTTTGCGTAAAGTGGCCATACGTTCGTTGATCCAGGATCCCCGAGCAAGGGCAACAGAAACCCCAGCGCTATAAAGTCCATCAGCAGGGAAAGATTCATCCCTATTGATGAAGTCCCCTTCCGCCTGTTCAAACTGCCCTTTTATTTCAATCCCGTAGTAGGTTGGTATTTTGAAAGTAGCATTTAGCCTATCCCAATACTCGTCGCCTGAAAAACGTTTCCTGTCATAATCTACTTCTATTTTTGGGTCAAAACCTCCCCTGGCCTTCATTAAATTGGCTTGTCCAATAGATATGGTCAATTGCGCCTGTTTGGCTACCGGATGGTATTTCTTTACATACCCTAAATACTCATTAAACCCCAGAACAAGCGAGTCTTGCTGGGCATTTGAGAAGGTAAGGGTCAAAAATGCCAAATAAACCAAATAGTGTCTCATGGTTATTCTTTCTTGGCCGTAGCCATCTCGCTTTCGGGTTGATAATAATTTGGGGGGAAACCATTGAGCTGTCGCCACAGTTCAAACCAAATAGGGACGTCTTCCAGAAGGGCAATGGTTTGTGCCCCGGATCCTGCTCTTAATTCCGTCGGCCACGGATGATCCTCGGGATCCGGAGCCAATAATATACGGTACTTCCCATTAGGGCTAATAAAAGTTTCAATAGCCACTACCACACCTCCATAGGTACCATAGGAAAGGTTAGGCCATCCGCTAAACACTATTACAGGCCAACCATCAAACTGGATACGTACTTTTTCGCCTAAATGCATTAACGGAAGGTCTAAGGGATCCACAAAAGTTTCCACCGCCATATTAAAATTGGCAGGCATTATCCCTACGAGTTGATCGCCTTCCTTAAACGTCTCGCCGATACCTCCCTGAAGTGCACGGTTGATAAAGCCATTTTGTGGGGCACGGATATAATACAGATCGTTTCTAATGGAGTAATTGGTAAACTCGTTTTCGAGTTTAGTAACCTGTGCTTCGGTATCGAACTGACTGGACTGCGCGGTAAACATATCGCTGCGCGCCTTTGAGATCTTGTCTGTATACTCTGCCTGTACCCTATTGATCTCAACCTGGGCGTTGATCACTTCGTTTTTGCTTGCGTATAATTTGTTCTCCTGGGAAATGAGTTTGGCCTGAGTTTCCTGTAATTTCAAACGTTTTTCCTCTACATCCGTAATTGCTTTTAATCCTTCGGATTCCAGCTGCACCACACGGTCATATTGCCGCTCGGCAATCATAATATTTGTTTTGGCCGCCTCCAGGTCAATACTATCGCTTTGCACCTTCAGCTTGGATTGATACAGTTTATTGTTGGCCTGTTCCAATTTCAATTCCCGCTCATTGGTTAAGGCCCCAATTTGTGTTTCCAGGGCTTTTACCTTTTCCTGATAGGAGGTCACCGCCATCTCTTTGGCACGTATCTGTTGCCCTGTTCGTTCTACCAATTGCGGATCAAAATATTCATTTTTGACTTCTGAGATATGTAGAATGGTATCTCCTTTTTCCACATAATCCCCTTCCCTAACATACCATTTTTCAATCTGTCCCGGAATGGGAGATTGTATGGTTTGCGGGCGTTGATCCGGGGTTAACGTAGTGAGGAATCCATCACCGGTTACATTCTGCGTCCAGGGAAGAAACAATACGATCAAAAAGACAATAGCAAAGGTTAGCAAAAACCGATTGAAGTGCTTGTAGTGCTTCCTGTAAAATACCTTCTGAGGGGCATTGAAACGGGTAAGCTTAACCTTCTTATTTAGTTTTACGGGAGAAATGTTCAGCATTATGCACGAGTTTCGTTTACAATTTTACCATTGTCCATGGTAATAATTCTACCACATCTTTTTGACCATCTTTCATTCTCACTGACCACCACTATGGCCCAACCATTGGCAGGGTCAGTTAGAAAATCCATAATATCCTCGGCCTCTGATTTAGTAAATTGATCCAGCGGATCTTTCAAAATCAGCAACTTTGGTTTTCTAACAATACTCCGGGCAAGTACGATTTTTTTTGAAACCGTGTAAGGGATCTGTTTCCCTTCAGGATAAAGAATGGTTTTCAATCCATAGGGTTGTTCCTTTACAAATTGTGTCAACTTTATTTTGTCTAAGGCCCAGTACACATCTTCTACTGTAATGTTAGGATCTCCAAAACTGATATTATCCATAATGGTGCCTTCAAACGGGGATTCTTCCGTTAAGGATTGCCCCAAATGTGCGCGGTAATAGTTTAAATTAATGCCTTGTAAGGCAACGTTGTTTATGTAAATACTTCCGCTATTGGGCTCTAAAATGCCCGCAATAAGTCGTAATAATGTGGTCTTTCCCGAACCACTTGGGCCTTGCAGTAATATGCTGCAAGTAGGGGTAATCGTTAGCGAAACATCGTCAATAATCTTTTTGTCACGATCCGGGACAAAGTAGCTGACCTTATCCAGCTCTACCGTAAAGCCTTCATTCTCTTTAAAGGGCCTCTCACCTTCCTGGGGTTCCAGGTCTTTATCTACTACCTGCCCCAGTTTTTCTAGTGAGGTGAGTAGGTCATAAAAGGTTTCCAACCCAAGTATCAGCTTTTCAACCGAACTAATGATCAAAAGAATAATAAGTTCCGCAGCAACAAACTGCCCAATATTCATTTCCTGGTTAAGTACCAAAAGCCCTCCAATTAATAATAGGCCTGCAGTTACCAATACCTTGAATCCAATCATCTGAATGAACTGGAGCACTAATACTCTAAAGTGACTTTCCCTTGCGTCTAAATAACCAACAACCAGGGTATCGTTCTTCTTCATGGCGTGTTCGGTTTTTCCGGACAACTTGAAACTTACGATGGAGCGGGCCACTTCCTGGATCCAATGCGCTACTTTGTACTTATTCTTAGACTCTGCAAGACTTGTTTCCAAACCTCTGTACCCCGTATACTTAAATACAATGTATATGAGTAGTAGTAGTAAAATTCCGTAAATAATGAAAAAAGGATGATAAAACGACAATAGTAACAGTCCAAAAATAATCTGTAAAAGTGCCGCCGGGAAATCAATAAGAATCTTTGCCAGGCTCTTTTGCACGGTTAACGTATCAAAAAAACGATTGGCCAGTTCCGGTGGGTAATAATTACTAATTGCGCTCATCCTAATTTTCGGAAAGCGATAGGCAAACTCAAAAGAAGCCCTGGTGAATATTTTTTGTTGTACGTTTTCTGTAATTCTTATCTGCATTAACTGTAATACACCTACGAAGGCAACCCCTAAAGTCACCAAAATGACCAGGATGATCCAGGACGTACTTACCTGAGCTCCCTGGATTAAGTTAATTATCGCTTGAATTCCAAGAGGTAACGAGAGATTTAGAAGCCCCGCAAAGATCGCATAATAAAATACCTGAAGAATATCTTTTCGATCAATTTGTAATAGGCCTACCAGCCGCTGCCAAGCGGTCATTACATTATTTGCCTTACTTGCCATATATTTTACCCCTTTAATATTCTAAATACCAAGTCCTCGATAAATTCACCCGGAGCGTTGTTACTGTTACAACTCGTAAGCGTGGGAAAATGGTCTATTAAAAAATGTTGATGCAAGGTACTCTCTAAAATGGTGCTTGCAAGACTTGAGGGATACATGTAATCCCCATCTACAGCCCGAATCATCTCCTCTAAACGATTGACCATCCTTTTGTAGATTATAAAATAACCGTCCTTGTTTTCCTTATCCACCTCCTTGGTCAAAAAGGATTTTGATGACTCATTTACTACTATTTTATTCAGTAATACTTCATTTACATGTGTAAATGTTTGATCCTCAACCGTGTTTTTGCTTACTATGGCTATGGCTTTCTCTAATTTTTCTTTAGGATCTGCAATACTGTTGGTGGCAAATACCAATTGATACTCCAACCACCCCCAGTACCAGGAAGTTAGATATACGAGCAGCTTATGTTTATTTTCAAAATACCGGTAAATAGAACTTTCATTGGAGCCAATCTTGTCTCCAAGTTTTTTAAAAGTAAATGCTTCAAAACCAATTTCATCTATTAATAAAATACTGTTCTCAACAATTCGCTTCCCCAGGTCCGATGACTCCGGATCCTTTAAAAAGACGTTTTCATTGATGGCAATTTTTACCGATTGTAGTAAGCGCTCCATAATATTTTATAACTTTTACGGCTCAAATATAATAGTAATGCTTTTAAATAATAATAGTTTAACTTTTTTTAACGCTAGTTTTGCTGTTCAATCGTTTGAGAAAAAGTATATTTACTCAAAGAAGTGCCTATGAGGAGAAGTATTACGCTATTGTTTTTATTGATAATGTCTCCTGTTGTTTTCGCACAGCAAACGGAATTTGTCAAGAGTTATGAGCATTTCAACGAAAGCCGGGGAAATTCTGAAAATGATCAGATTTTAACCCTACCCTATGAGGAAACTGTGAAGCTGTTCAACCCTTTGAATTCCAAATCGGGCCTGGGTGCTACCTTTAATTATTATGGAACGGTGGTAGTTGTAGACCAAATGGATATATTACCAAATGGGGAAATGCAGTTGATCCTAAGACGAGAAGATGGCCGTAATTTTTATGGATATCGGCCAACAATTAAGGCTATATTGACCAAAAGTCTGCCTGCTGGTCCGCAGACCGCAACAATTAACTAAATAATAATTGCCTATTTAAACGCAAAATAACTTTGTTCTCTGCCAAGTATCTGCCCACTGTCATGTTCAAAATAAGTTTCCGGTGGGCAGATTTTATACTACAGCGACTAATTCATAATTACCATAATGATCACGAAATTTGGTAAGTGGTTCAAACCAACCCAAGACCCATCTGATGACAAGACCTGTATTTTGGATGAAATTCAGCTGATTGAAGGCACTTTCTCTCCAATTGAAGCAGCCGATGTGTTGCTTTCATTAATCAACTACAAAATAAAATTTCACACAGTCCAACTATTAAATGTAACGGACAAGGACGAACTTTCGCACGAAAAGTCCGAAAGGAGGATTGCGGAGTTAAAAGCCGCCAAAAACAGGGTCACGCAACTAATTCTGGAGGCCAGGGATACCGGGCAGCCTATTAGAATTCAAGGTAACATTCAAATTTTACCACAAAATCCCTAAAGTGTTTCCTGAGCGTAGTCTTTAAACCACTTGAACTGGTCTTCTATAATTTCGTCCTTTTTGGTTTCTACATAGTACAGAAAAGCCTGGGCTACCTGGGAAAACTTTTTGGTTGGCATCCAAATCAGGTTCCAGTTGGTTATTATCGGTAATCCCTTTAGACGAAAGATCTTCAAGTCGCCATTCTTTAATTCGTTCTTTATCCCGATTAACGGCATGATGGAAAAGCCAAGACCTGCTACTACCGCCTGTTTAACGGCTTCATTTGAAGTAAGTTCTATCTTTTTTGTTGCTCCAATTTTATTGCTAAACAAATAATTCTCCATTGCCATGCGCGTAGCGGAACCATTTTCACGAAAAATCAGTGGGGCCTGCCTTAACTCTGCTAAGGAAGACAAGCTTTTGCCTTCATTACCAACAAGGTATAGCCGGTTTTCCATCAGCTGTGTATTGTTTACCGCAAAGTGTTTGGGCAACACGGATACCAAGGCAAAATCAACCTCATTTTTTTCAAGGTTTTTGATGACCGTTGCTTTGTTGGTAACATCCATAATTAAGTCTATTCCCGGGTGTTCCTGCATAAATCCGGAGAGTACATACGGCATCACGTATTTTCCGGTAGAGACCACAGCTATTTTAAGACGCCCGGCTAAATTGCCTTCAAATTCCATGGCTTTATAACTAATGGTGTTCACCTCATCCAAGATACGTTCCGCGGCTGTCGCAATTTCCTCCCCAAAATCCGTTAAAAATAGCTGCCTCCCTACAACCTCAGTGAGGGGAAAAGGGAATTGGTCCTGAAAATTTTTTAGCTGAATTGAAACTGCTGGTTGCGTTAAGTGTAGCTCTTCAGAAGCCTTGGTAATGCTGCGATATTGCGCCACTTTTTGGAATACCCTTAGCTGATGTAAAGTATAGTTCATTAATTTGTTTTATGATTTACATAATAAATATAAATAAAATTTAATGATATGTTTGTTGCACTTTTGTAGCAAAAGAATAAACATGCTTGATCGAATTACTGCCAAATCCGAAGCCAGGACCGAGGAGAGAAAAATAGTAAAAACCGACTTTCGCCCCCTTGGCTATGCCTTAGTAGGACTACTTTTTGGAGGAATGTTAACCTTATCTGCGCTCAACGATTTTCTCTTATTTGGATGGATGGCCATCGCTTCAGCAATCGTTTTTGGTTTGTTGACTATTCATTCCATAGGCGAGCAACAAACAAAAAGATATAAAAGCACTAAAGATTGAATCAGATGGAATCGCAAATAAAAACAACACAGAAAATACAATTGGTAGATGGCACGTTTACCCCTTCCGAAACTGCAGATGTGGTTTTGGCACTTCTCAATGAAAAAATAAATTTTCACAAATTACAACGTATTTCCTGGTGTGAAGGTAGTGCCGATGCAGACACCAAATATCCAGATGGTAGGATCGCCGAATTAGAAAAAGAAAAAGTGGTTACAAAAGAATTTGTAACTCAGGTACGACATATGGGAAAAAAATTGCGTATTAATGGCATTCTGGAAATCTCCGTGGAAGAATAGGTCTTCATGGATCTACATCTGCTCTTTGACAATCTTACTAATCCCGCACTACTTTTTTTCTTCCTGGGGATACTAGCGGTACAACTTAAGAGTGACCTTGAGATCCCTCAAAACTCCTCTAAATTCATATCGCTATATCTGTTATTTGCCATAGGATTTAAAGGGGGGTTAGAACTCTCTCATAGTACGCTGAATATGGAGATCATTTGGTCACTTTTATTTGGTATCCTGCTTGCAGTAGTAGTACCACTTTATGCTTATTTCCTTTTACGCAGAAAATTCTCTGTGGCCAATTCCGGGGCCATTGCTGCAGCATATGGTTCTGTTAGTGCGGTCACGTTCGTAACCGCAATTTCCTTTTTGGAAATAGAACAAATCCACTTTGGAGGCCATATGGTAGCCGTTATGGCCTTGATGGAAGCCCCGTCCATAATTGTAGGGGTACTGTTAATGGCTTTGTTCAGCAAACAAAAACCTAAAAATGGTGACCTCAAAAAGACGGTTCATCATTCTTTTACCAACGGCAGTGTTTTGCTCATATTGGGAAGTCTGGCCATTGGATTCCTTGCTAACGAGCAGCAGGCTGAAGGTATAAAACCGTTTACCACGGATATTTTCAAAGGGTTTTTAGCGGTTTTTCTTCTGGATATGGGGATCACCAGTGGGCGTAAACTCAATGACTTTGTTAAAAAAGGCTGGTTTGCCGTCCTATTTTCGGTTATTGTTCCGATCATCAACGGGATTTTCGTTGCCTGGTTTACCCAGTACATCACAGCAGATGTAGGGAATCGTTTTCTTTTTGCCATATTGGCCGCAAGTGCTTCCTACATCGCTGTTCCGGCCGCTATGCGATTGGCTGCTCCCCAAGCTAATCCAAGTCTTTACCTACCTATGGCGTTAGCGGTCACCTTCCCTTTTAACATTACCCTTGGCATGCCCCTTTATCTGTATATTGTGCAAAACTTCTAGTAGTACAATCTTATGGCTAAACATCGCTGTGGCTGGTGTGTTGGGGATCCCCTATACGAAGCCTATCACGATAATGAATGGGGTGTTCCGGTAAAGGAGGATGCCGTTTTGTTTGAATTCCTGGTTTTGGAAACCTTTCAGGCCGGTTTAAGTTGGATTACCATTCTCAGGAAACGTGAAAATTTTAGGATTGCTTTCGATCATTTCGACTACCGACAAATTGCAAATTACCAGCAAAATAAAATCGATGCGCTTTTAACTGACCCGGGAATCATTAGAAACAAGCTAAAAGTGCATGCTACGGTTTCCAATGCAAGGGCTTTTCTTAACGTGCAAAAGGAATTTGGAAGTTTTAGCAATTACATTTGGGGCTTTGTTAACGGAAAGCCTATAAAGAATCGATGGAAGCACTACAAAGACGCCCCAGCGAACACCCCGCTTTCCGATACTATTAGCAAAGACCTTAAAAGACGAGGATTCAAGTTTGTTGGCAGTACGGTGGTCTATGCTTTTATGCAAGCTGTCGGAATAGTTAACGATCACGAAATGGACTGTTTTCGATACGAGCAAGTTTAGGCGGACCATCATTGTCGGAAGCCGTAAGAGCGCAGGGAACTGGCAAAGAACAAAGTAGCGATCTTTTCGTTATTTTAGCGTCAACCGACTAATCAAAGCCAATCTTCATGGGTATCCTCACACTAACTTCTTTTCTCGGATTTACACTTTTCGTTGCAGTAGTTGCATGGTACGCGACAAGAAAAACGGATGAGAGAACAGCAGATGGTTATTACCTGGGAGGGCGAAGCTTAGGTGCGATTACCATCGCGGGGTCTTTATTACTGACCAACCTTTCCGCTGAACAAATTGTTGGATTAAACGGTCAAGCCTTTGAAGAGGGGTTAATGGTGATGGCATGGGAAACCCTGGCGGCGATTGCTATGGTGTTTACAGCAATTTATTTGCTCCCTAAATACATGACCACAGGCATCACTACAATTCCTGAATTCATTGAAAAACGATTTGACAAACAGACAAAAGCATTGCTCTCTATCCTTTTCCTTTTTGCCTATGGGGTGGTGTTACTTCCTACCATCCTTTATTCGGGATCACTGGCGTTTAGCACCATGTTCGATCTTCCTAACGTTCTTGGGATAAGCTCCTGGACTGTGATCTGGATATGTGTGTGGGCCATTGGTATAATAGGAATGATCTACGCCATTTTCGGTGGACTCAAAGCAGTTGCCGTTTCGGATTTAATCAATGCTATCGGATTACTAATAGGAGGGCTTTTGATCCCGATATTTGGGTTATTCCTGATTGGGGAAGGAAATTTTGGCAAAGGCCTGAATACTTTATGGGAGACTAACCCGGAGAAGTTTGTTATGAAAGGGGCAGTAGATTCTTCCATTCCCTTCGGCACGGTTTTTACCGGTATGATGTTGGCCCAAATATACTATTGGGGTACCAATCAATCTATTTTGCAGCGTGTTTTTGGGGCTAAAAGCATTAAAGAAGGACAAAAAGGGGTTCTACTCGCGGCCTTTGTAAAATTTGTTATTCCCGTGATTGTAGTGGTACCCGGTATTATTTCCTGGCATGTCTTTGATGGTCAGTTAGAAAATGCGGATCAAGCTTATCCCGCTTTAGTGGCGAAAGTACTTCCGGCAGGGCTTACAGGGTTCTTTGCAGCTGTCTTATTTGGCGCTGTGTTAAGTTCATTCAACAGTCTTTTGAATAGTAGCGCAACCTTATTTGGCTTTGATTTGTACAAATTCTATTTTAATCCAAAAGCCTCCGATATGGAGACGGTTAGGGCCGGGAAGATTTTCGGTTCCATACTCGGTGTGATCGCCATGGTTATTGCGCCCTTTATCATCTTTGCTCCGGATGGTTTGTTTAGCTATATACAACAATCATTGGGAAGTCTTAGTGTCCCTATCCTGGCCGTGGTCATGACCGGTGTCTTGACCAAAAGAGTTCCCGCACTTGGTGCTAAAGTCGTGATGATAGGTGGTGTTTTGCTGTATTTGATCAGCCTGCTTTTTGTAGAGCCCTACTTCAGGGAAGCTGCAGTAGCAGCGGCCCAGGCCGAAGGAATTACCGAGGCAGCCCGATTGAGCGTCATAAAAGCGGAAGCCTACCCCCATTACTTGCACGTCATGGGTATGCTGTTTGTTTTCAACATTCTGGTAATGTTACTTTTCGGAAAATTACGTCCCAAAAAGAAGATTACCGTAGTAGAGCATACCGATGTGATCGATATAACGCCTTGGAAATATGCCTTCGTTGTAGGTGGATTTATAACACTTCTTGTAATAAGTACTTATTTCGTGTTTTCCTAGACAGGCCGTTAGAAACGATGGAGCGGGAATACCTCATTCCATTTGCCGGCGCTCCTGGGGATGCCTTAGTTTCCTGCTCTTTTCAGGATCTGAATAAATTGTTCTCGTGCCATCTCTTCTGCCCCGAGACTCTTTAGGTGCTCATTATACACCTGGCAATCTATCATTACATACTCTTTAGCATGGAGTTCCTGAGCCATTTTTATAAAAGCAAACTTGGAGGCATTTGAAACCAGGCTAAACATACTTTCCCCACAGAAAACATTTCCCAGGTCAACTCCGTACAATCCTCCAACCAACTCTTTGTCTTTCCAAACCTCATAGGACTTGGCAAATCCTTTTTCATAGAGCTCTTTGTAGGCCTCCATCATCCTATCGGTTATCCAGGTACCTTCCTGGTTCTTTCTTTTCTGAAGGGCACAATGCTCTATTACTTTGTCAAAGCTTTTATTCTTTGTGAGTTTGAACTGGTCTCCCAAAAGTACTTTGCGCATACTTTTCGATATTTTTACCTTTTCCGGAAACAGCACCATTCTCGGGTCAGGACTCCACCAAAGAATAAGGGAATCGTCGTTAAACCATGGGAAAATCCCATTTTGATAGGCCAGCAAAAGCCGTTCCGGAGCGAGATCCCCTCCAACGGCCAGAAGTCCTTCAGAATTGGCGTTCTCCACCGGTGGAAATATCAACCGATCATCCAGGAAAAATAAAGGCAAGTGTTTCCCTTGATTTTCCATAAGCGCATTTTTTTACAAAATTATTGCAAACGGTGTTAAAAGAGAAGTAGTGCGGTTACATAAATTAGTATCCCCACCATCATAAATACTACCGTATAGGGTAATATTTCCTTAGCTTTAAGTTTAGTAATTCCCAGCAATGGCAAAGCCCAAAAAGGTTGTAGCATATTGGTAAGCTGATCTCCGTAGGCCAACGCCATGATAATTTTAGGCAAGGGAACCCCTAATGTTACTGCAGATTCCAAGACTAAGGGGCCCTGTACCGCCCATTGCCCCCCACCACTGGGCACAAATATATTGACCAGGGCAGCGCTAAAAAATGTAAACACCGGTAATGTGGTTGCATCGCTGATAGTTACGAATACATCAGAGATCCGGGCGATCATTCCACTTCCCCCCATAATCCCCATTATTCCGAAATACAGTGGAAACTGTATCAAAATTCCCGAGACATCGCCAATGGCCTCTTCAACAGCGTTTAAAAAGCTTCTAAAACTTCCATGAAGGATAATAGCCAATCCGAGCATGAAAAAATTAAGTAAGTTAGGCGTAATGTTCAAAGATCGGATGGCCGGCAAGTACTGAGTAAGAAATGCACAAAACAGTATTCCTCCAAAAATTAAGGCCGGCAGTTTGGAATATTCAAGTTTTTCAGCGCCCTTCAAGCTTGCTTTTTCCGCTTTCGTGAACGTATACCGTTTGAGTCCAATCCTGGTGGGTGTTGCCTTCTTCCCCAAATAGCGGATCAGAATGGCGAGACAAAGTAGAACAACGCCAAAGACGATCAGATTGCTCCATCCAAAAACAGTAAGTGAAGTAGGCACAACTTCGGGAAGCGTAGCAGCAAAGTCCGGATTTCCAGCAGCAGTCATCAGCTCTCGTAAATGCCCCTTCTCCGCCACTTTGATTGGTGCAGATCCGCTTATTCCTCCATGCCAAATCATTAAACCGCTATAGCCACAAGCACCAATAAGAGGATAATTCAGAGGGATCTCCCTTTCCTGAGCATACTCCCCAACTTTTCTAGCGAATAGTGCCCCAAATATTAGTCCCAAACCCCAATTAAAAAAGGAAACCAGCATGGTACTCACCGCCACCAAAACAGCTGCCTGGGAGGTGTTCCTAACCCCTCGAGTAAGTTTCAGGATCAACTGCTCCATGGGAGGGCTTAGCACCAAAACATGACCTAAAACCAAGATCAGCATCATCTGGTAGGCAAATACCAGAAGGCCGTTGTTCCACAAACCCTGTTCCCATAGACGAAGAACATAAGCAACTTTGCTAGTGTTTGGAGCACCCTCCCCAAAAGCGAGCGCCAACAACAGCGTAATTACTGTTAGTACAACTGCAATAGTAAAGGGTGAAGGGAGATACCTTTCAAAGAGTTTTTCTATCGCCTGCAATACGCCCATTGCCTAGAAGGGCAGGTCGTCATGATCTTCTTCGGAAAAATCTTCAGCGGGTTCAAAGGCTTCTATTGGAGGTACCGGAGGCATATTTTCGGCATTGGCCTGGGCTTCCATATTTTCAATTCGCCAGCCTTGGACGGAGTTAAAATACTTGGTTTCGCCCTGGGGATTCACCCATTCTCGCCCTCTTAGGTTGATGCTAATTTTTACAAGTTGCCCGACCTGGTAGGAATTCAAAAGATCCGTTTTATCCTGAACAAACTCTACCAAAATATGTTGCGGATATTGCTCTTCTGTCGTTACCACCACCTCCCGCTTCCTGAAACCATTACTTCCATAGGTTTTTGTCTCGTCTATCACTTTAATCCTTCCTTGTATTTCCATGAGTTGTTACTTTAGGTATTGTCAAAAATACACAAAATGCCCTGCTTTGAAGTGATCCGGAAGAGGGTGTTTTTCAACAATCATTTTGTTTTGGTGTATCTTTAATCCAATCGTTCCGAGTATGAGATTTGACCCCAAGAAACGCACATCCAACGTCATTTTGCTCATTTCCGCATTTGTTATTGTGAGCCTTATTTTGTGGAATACCAATAGCTTTTTTGAAAAGTTCAAACAGGAAGAACGAAATAAAATGGAGATTTGGGCTGCGGCAGAATCCGAGTTATTGCAATCCCCAATTGATCAGGAGCTTGGTAACTTACCGCTCATTGTAATGGGAAATAATACCTCCACTCCCATGATACTCCTGAATGAAGAAGGCTCCGTAAAAACCCATAATATTCCGGAAGATATTGCTAAAGATTCTTTAAAAATCCTGGCACTCATAAATAAGTTTAAAAGTGAGAACGAGCCGATACAAATTGTGCAAGACGGTGATTTATTACAAACATTATATTACGGTAATTCTGAAGTGTTGAATAAACTAAAATACTACCCCGTTGCGCTACTGTTAATTATCTTTCTGTTTGGGGCAGTCATTTTTTTCTTTTTTAAAACCAATAAGGCGTCGGAACAAAACAAATTATGGGCGGGAATGGCAAAAGAAACAGCCCATCAAATTGGAACTCCGTTAACTTCCTTGCTTGGCTGGAACGAATTGCTCAAAGAGGAGAAAATCAATCCGGAAATCCCAAGAGAAATTGAAAAGGATATTTCCAGATTGCAGACCATCACCGAACGGTTCTCCAAAATAGGCTCTATCCCAGACCTGGAAGCACACGATATTGTGGAGGAAACCCAAAAGGCTTACGAATATCTTAAAAAGCGAAGTTCTAAGCTGATCCACTTTTCCTTTTCTACTCACGTTGATGAACTGATTGTGCTGCTCAATCCACCACTTTACAATTGGAGTATTGAAAATTTGGTAAAAAATGGTATTGATGCCATGAAGGGAAAGGGCAATATAGCTATCCAAATTGAAAAGGCGGGAAACTTTGTGCATGTGTTGGTTTCAGATACCGGACACGGTATTCCCAAAAGTGATTTTCAGAATATTTTTAATCCTGGAGTTACCACAAAAAAAAGGGGATGGGGTTTAGGGTTATCCCTGGTAAAAAGAATTATAGAGGAGTATCATAAAGGAAAAATTAAAGTACTTTCGTCAAGTAAAGAGGGAACAATCATGCAAATCTCTTTGAGAATACGTTAGGAATGAAGGGTGAAAAAAAAATTGTAATAAAGAAAGCTCCGATTAAGAACAACTGCCCTGTATGCTTCAACAAGGAGTTGGAACTCACTTTTTATCAAAAGCATACTTTTAACGCATTTTATCATAGAACCACCAACCAGGTAACACACGAAATCAAGTGTAATAAGTGCCATTCCACTATCTATCCGGTAGATTGGAACTCGAATATAGAACGCGTTTTTGACTACTATAATAAATTGGTGCAACCGGACAGACCGGCGGTACGGTTCACACTGCTGTTTTATGGGGTTTTGATCGTTCTCCTTATCCTGATAGTCGGACTTACCTATTTATATTTGGAAGACATGATCTAGAGCTTTTTTCTGATCTGCTCCGCAGTTTCCTCAAATAGTTCGGGTGTCATATGCTCCTTATATTGGAAGGTGGCATTTTTCATCGATTGGAGTGGTATCAGATGTACATGAACATGGGGTACCTCCAGACCTATTACCGTCATACCCACCCGATCGCAAGGAATAGCGGCTTCTATAGCCTTCCCAACTTTTCGTGAAAATGCCATAAGGCCCATATACGTAAATTCATCCAGGTCCAACAATTTGTCTACCTCCTTTTTGGGAACACAAAGGGTATGTCCCTTGGCATTAGGATTGATATCTAAAAAGGCGAAGAAGTGCTCATCCTCTGCAATTTTGTAAGCAGGAATTTCACCTCTTATGATTTTTGTAAAAATTGAAGCCATTTCTGCTTATTCAATTAAATTATTCGGATTTGAACTCAGCCTTTTTTAAAAAAGTTCATCCACAAGAGTAATTTTGGTAACCTTCAAATCTTCAATTGTAATAGTCTCTTCTTTTCTGACTTTCAAAGTTAGATCACAGCTTATTTGATTGAAATATACCAGAGGCGCTACTTTCCTCAACTCCGGATCAAAAAACTCCAATTTATAAATTTTGGATGATGAATCTAATACAATAGTCATATTAATAAAAGCTGAATCTTCTATTACACTAATATGATAATTTTTAAGCTCAAAATCTTCCTCAAATGAAAACAATTCAAACCACGATATTTTTTCGTCATCAAAATACTTAAAGGGTTTAGTGTAATCAACAGAGTCCTCTAACTTCTTAATAAATGATCCCCAAACACTCCTTAGGTATAAAGAGATTTTCTTCGCATCTAAATTTTGTTTCTTAAACCATTCTTGAAATTCCTGCCTGCCTTTAATTTTCAAGACTTTTTCCTCTCTCAGTATTAGGTCCCTCAACGAATCATATATCTTAATACCTTCACAGTCCTTAGCTAAATCTGGATGCAATTCGGAGTTTTCATTATCCCAAAAATCTCCTTTGTTACCAGAAATAAAAAAACAGTTTGCTAACTGATTCTCTTTAATGAACTCGGTATAACAGAGCCAAATAACTGCATCTCTGAATTCCTGTTTTTTCTTATTCTTGTTCTCCGTAAAAAAAGGTTCCCTTCTTTTAATTGCTCTATTTACTAATTCAGGAAGTATTTTATTATTAAGAGGAATTCTAACAAAGGCACCTTTAGAGAAAGACTCATCGTAGAATTCTTCCAGTGACTTTAAGTATGATTTTTGATCCCGAAGTCCCAGAGAAAGATTATGGGAGTCAGAAACTATTGAATTAAACTCTCTTATATCCTTATTAACTCGATCCGATAGGGATTTAAGTCTTTTTTTGAAATTGTTCAGAGTTTCATCCAATACAACAGAAGAAATGTAAATTGATATTCCTTCCGACTTAGTCCCTAATTCTAAAAGGATTTTACCAAAATTTTGTGTCCAAAATGGATCTTTATATAAAACAGTGGAGTCAATAAAAATATTAACCACGGACTTTTTCAAAGCAAATTAAATTGGCCACTTATATGCATATAACACTAAAGCACTCATTATTAATCTCTGGAAATTTCTAAGATCTCAAACTTCAAGGTACCATTCGGCACTTGTATTTCGGCCACTTCTCCAACAGATTTTCCCAACAACCCTTTTCCAATTGGTGAAGTAACTGATATCTTGCCGGATTTTAGATCCGCTTCGCTTTCTGCTACCAGAGTATACTTCATTTGCATCCCATTCGCCTGGTTTTTAAGCTTTACCGTAGATAAAACGAGCACTTTTGAGGTATCCAATTGGGACTCATCAATTATCCTGGCATTGGCAACAGTTTCTTCCAACTTGGCAATTTTCATTTCCAACAACCCCTGTGCTTCTTTAGCCGCATCATATTCGGCATTTTCAGACAAATCCCCCTTGTCCCTTGCATCTGCAATGGCCTGGGAAGCCTTAGGCCTTTCTACATCTCTTAGGTGATCTAGCTCATCCTTCAACTTTTTTAGTCCTTCAGGGGTATAATATGAAACCTTTGTCATTTTCGTGAGATTTAATGCAAAGCGCCACTGGAGAAAATGAAATTTTCCCAATGGTTCCACTTTATTAATTGAAAAATCCTCCACTTTACACCATCCGTCATGGCTTTTAGCGAGGATTTAACGCAAAGATACATATTTTTTGGGCATTTTTACCCAAAATTAGCCCTATGAAATATGTTTCTTGCCTGATTTTCACACTGTTATTGTTTTCCTGTGAAAATGACGGAACTGATCGAAATCCTTTTCTCCCCGAAGCAAATTTCAGGTTTGACCTAAATCTCAACCTTCCCCTATACAATGACCTAAACAATATTGGAAACCCTATTTATGTCGGTAATGACGGTGTTGGCATAAGAGGGGTATTTGTTATGAAAACTGGGTCTGATCAATTTGTCGCATGGGAAGCTAACTGCCCCAACCATGCCCCAAATGATTGTTCTACAATGACATTGGAAGGTCAAAATGTGCGCTGCCCCTGTGACGATTTTGAGTACAATCTTTTCTTTGGGCAATTGCTCAACCCTCCTGACGATGGGAGTCGTTTTTTTAATCTGAAGCCGTATCGGGCGGTTTTGGCAGGTAATTCGGTGATAATTTCAAACTAAATCACCCCTAAAATTTTATCCATCACCCAACTGGTATGCAACCCTGAAGCCCCGGTAGAAGGGTGTAACGCTTCTCCAAACAGCTGTTTGCGCATATTCTCCACATGAAATTCATGAAGATGTTTCGGATGCGCAATAACCACTGATTCCTTACCTTTTGCTGTATATAGCTCCAACGGTGCCTCATCTAATACTGAAAACTGTATTTCTCCTTTAGCACCATAAATTGTTACGACATCCAGAGCGCGGTAACTCCCGAAATTCCAACTCCCTGAACCGGTTACCCCATTCTCATGGATCCAACTTCCACTCACGTTATCCAAAGCCGTATACAATCCTTGTTGGTTGGAAGCAACCCCATGGGCCTCTTTTATGTTCCCCAATAAATAGGTGAAAAGATCAAGACCGTGGCTCGCCAGATCATCAAAATATCCGGCGGGAGCAATAGCGGCATCGGTACGCCAGTTATAGGTCCCACTTTTATCCAAGGGGCTTGGTGTTCTGGTTTTAATCCAATGGATATGTCGTACCTCTCCAATGCGCTCCTGACCCAGCCATTCTTTAATTCTATTAAACCGGGGAAGCGACCGGCGATAATACGCAATGAACAACGGAATCTGATGTTCCTCAAAAGCGTTAACTATCTCCAGGCTATCTGCGTAGGAGGGAGCCATGGGTTTTTCTATACAACAGGGTTTACCCGCCTTGGCGACTTGCAATGCATACGATTTATGCGTATCCGGAGGAGTAGCAATGTAAACCGCGTCGATATTAGGGTTTTCGATAATTTCCGCTGCGTCCGATGTGTACGCCGGAACCCCGTGACGAGTGGCATAGTCTTTCGCCTTGTCTATATCCCTGCGCATCACCATGGCCAACTCAAAATCCCTGGTGAACCTGTAGGGAGGGCCACTTTTAACTTCCGTGACATCGCCACAACCAATTATGCCCCATCGGATAGGTCTTTGGTTAAAATACGCTGAAATCCCCATGTTTGCAGTTTATCTCAAAAATAACAAGAAACCTCAATTACAAATTGTGGTAACAAACCCTGTAACCCAAGATGGGTCTAGTTTAAAATCGTTATGGTACCAAAAGCTTCAATTTTCGACATTTTGTCGCCCTTTAGGGCCAGGGAAAGAGCAAAATGTCGAAAATCCGATTACTTTTCCCTGGCCCTGAAGGGAACAATCGGATTTTCCTACTATCGATATGGACGGGAAACCCTTGTTTTTCAACATTGTCCAAACATCAACGCGGAATTAAACTAGAGTCCCCAAGATATATACCACTCTAAAAAACAAGCCTCTGGCACACCAGTTCTTCTGCAGATAAGGTTGACTTTTCCAATCCTCTTGCTTTAAGCCAGTCCAAAAAATGATCTACGCGGTGCGGGTCTAGTTTTCCCCAATCCGCATCATTGCCATAAGCCGCTATAGTTATCTCTAGGCTTTTGGACAGGTCAATATCTTTATCCTGCTCGGCAACCAAAGGTGCTAAAATCTTAATGGCTTCCATAGGGTTTTGTTTTGCATACAAAAACCCTCTTTTTGTAGCCTGTAAAAAAGCTGAAAAGGATGGTTCATCTTGTTTAACCGCTTTTTGGGATGCCAAAATAACCGGTGAATACCCATAGGGAATACCAAAATCCGCAAGTCTAAAATGACGCAATTCCATGCCGCGTCCTTCTGCCTGCACACCTTCCCAATTCAGGAAGATCCATGTAGCATCATATTGTCCCGACAGCAGGGTGTCCCAAATACCTAATTTATCCGGATATGCCAGCTTAATTTGACCCTTTCCTCCGTCGTTTTTTATCATCTGGCGCACTATCTCATCTTCATACCTGGCGTTATAGGAAGCGTACGAGCTTCCGTCTAAATCTCTTGGCCGTTTTACGTTACCGTTACCCAAAACTGTAATTGCACTCAAATCTTCCTTCAATACGGTAGCGAGTGCTACCGCATCAAAAGGTTGTGCTTTGCTGCGATAGCTTATTACGCTTTCTAATGGACAAAGGGCCATGTCAGCCTTGTTTACTTCAACTTTCTTAGCGGGAGTAAGGGCATAATTGTCTTCGGAGGGATCTAATAGTTTGACGTCTAACCCCGCCGCCTCATAGTATTTTAAAGCCTTAGCTACAAAAAATCCTAAATGATTGCTATTGGGTGTCCAATCCAGGGCTAATTTCAACAGTTTCATTTTTAAAAGTTTACTATTACTCCCAGAAGAAAGTTAATCCCGGCTTGCGGATAGAAGAAGGATTCTCCCGCAAATACATAACCGTTATTTTCGTATTCGACATCCAAAACATTGTTCACCTGACCGGTTATTACGATAGACTTTAAGATTAGACCCCCTTGAATGGTATACTGTAGATTAATATCATTCACAAAATAACTATCCAGTGGATTGGTGTCCTCATTGGTCATAAACTGTTCCCCGACAAATTTGGAGAGCAAACTCGCACTAAACGCCTTCGAAGCTTGAAAAGTAAGTACGTTCCCAGCAATAAATTCGGGAGAAAAGGAAATATTCGTATCCCCTAAATTGGTGAATCCCCCGGCGCCATCTTCTACCAGAAAATCCCGGTTTTTGTTGGTACTTACCGCAATATTTGGACGTATCCGCCACTTTTCCAGCTGAATATTAGCATCTACTTCCAAACCAAGGCGATAGCTTTGTCCACTATTGGTCCGGATCGGAAAGCCTACATTATCCAATTCTCCTGTAAGCACGAGCTGATTCTCAAAATCAAGGTAGTACACATTGGTGTTGAACTGAAAGTTAGGGGAAACATACCGCCATCCCAACTCAAAATCATTTAGGCTTTCGGCCTCAGGGGTTCCCGTTTCAAAATCCACCCGAGCAGGTTCCCGGTTTGCCCGGGCATAGGAAAAGTAAATGCTGTTCTTATTGTTGGGGCGATAGGTAAGTCCGGCCTTTGGATTAAAAAAAGTATAGTTTTCATCTACGCCGAAAGGAACCGTAGGATCAAACAGGTCTCCGTTGGCTTCATAGTTTACGGTTCTCAGTTGAAGGTCCCCAAACAGTGAGAATTGTTCATTGAGTTCCAGTGTTGCTTTGGCATATACGTTGAAATCCTTTTTATCGGTAGCGTTATCATAAAAGCGGAAAGGGATATCGGGCAACTGCGCAAATTCCGCTGCTGTTATCTCACCAAATTGCTCTCCGTCATACCTATTCCAGGCGCCTCCAATTACAGCATTTAGTTTGTTCTTGTTGTATAGAAAACTAAATACAGTTCCATAGAAGTCACTGTTTAAATGCCTTCTTGTGGTGAGATCCGAACGGTTCACTGTTTCACCATCTGCCTCAAAAGAAGGCAATCCGTAAAACGAAAGATCCGGATTAAAAAAGCCAGGGTCAGACTCAAGATATTGCTCGAAGAATCCTCTACTATTAGTATAATGCAAAGACACATTCCCGGTCCAATCTTCACTCAGTTTTTGGGTAATATGCAATTGAAAATGGTCTTGCTTATAGTTGTCGGTCTGCCGGTCATAAAACTGTCTATTCCCCTCTGCATCTAAAAACACGCCATCGTTATTAAATCTGCGGTCTTCTTCCAGGCCAGCAGCATTGAGTCCGGCAAAGGACAGCCCGGTAATTTCTTCACCACCAAACACCACAGCTTTTATTAAGGTGTTATCGTCTTTATATACACCATCCAAAAAGTAGGAACGTAAATCCGAGAAGGCACGGTCTACATAACCATCCGAGTCAATTTTGGAAAGTCTAGCTGAAAAAGCAAAATGATCTGATAATAACCCTGTCCCGAAGCGTACTGTATTTTTAAACGCTCCAAAACTCCCTAAACTGCTTGCCACTTGTCCAAATGCTTGCTCGGACACATTATCTGTCAGTACGTTTATGCTTGCACCAAAAGCGCCAGCCCCGTTAGTTGATGTTCCCACCCCACGTTGTACCTGGATATTCTCGATAGAGGAGGCAAAATCTTGCAAATTCACAAAAAAGGTGGTTTGGCTATCTGCATCGTTATACGGAATACCGTTTATGGTGACATTGATCCGGGAATTGTCGGCCCCGCGAATCCGGAAATCCGTTGGTCCTATCCCTGTACCATCAAATGTAGTGGCAACCACAGAGGGTAGATAATTGAGTAGGACAGGGATATCCTGACCGAGATTTATCCTTTGGATTTCTCCTTTTTCCAATTGGGAATAGGTGACTGGGATCTTGTCATTGGCACGGGAAGCAGAAACTACAACCTCGTCCAGTTCAATTTGCTTGTTTTGCGTAGAATCTTGTTGTTGATTTTGTGCATTTATCGAAAAGGAAAGGCCGCACAGTGCCAAAATTGTGAACATAGATGTTTTCATCCGTAAAATTTTTACGAATAAAAGGGGCTATTATTCTGGTTAAACATGATTTGTTTGCGAGGGCAAAATCCGGTCTTTTGCCCTCTTTTCCAAACACCAACAGGCCACAGCCTTGGCGATTGGCCATCCCTTAGCGGCATTACCCGCCCAGGTTCAATGGGTATAATCTCAGCCTCCTAAACTAAAGGAAGCACCCCTTTTGAGATAAGGGCAAAAATAATGTGGAAATTTGAAAAAACAAAAAGATCCAGAAAATGCGTCCCGGAGCTGTTATAAAATGCGACTATTTTTTAGTGATCCATCTACCGTACGCATCAATGTAAACGGTTCTTTGTGTACCACTTTTTAAAACCATGATCAGTTTGTATTTTCCCTGCTTGTTTTTAAAAGCCTGGCGTAATCGGGAAGTTGGATAATCTTTAATAAGCGTTTGCACCACTGCCGGAGGTAGTTCTGAAGGGTCTATCTTTTTAAACTCATCTATCAGAACGCCTGTCACAGGAGTTGTGCTTACAGTAGCATTACCTATTTGCGGAATGCCAAACGCTACGATCAACAGGGCAAAAAACAACTTCTTCATCTACTTATTTCGTTTAATTACTATGTTTAGCTATCTACGGAGGAAATCTTGAACCGGACGTTTTTAGCATCTATTTAAACAAAAAAGGCTACCGTAGTAGCCTTGTTAACATCTAATCTCATCATTGTGGGGAAACGCTCTGCAACATCATTCTTCAGATGTCCTGGGAAAACATGGTTAGTGTTAGCGGGCATTAGCCCTTTATACCATTTCCCTTGTCCTTTCTCTTCATTTTGGAGTATTTTGTTGATCCCTGAATTATCAAAAGCACTGCCGCCAAAAAAACCAGGAGACCTACCGCAACCATAATATAATGTAATGTGTTTTCCATGTTGTTAAATAAAAGGGCCGCCCTTTTACGGGACGCGGCCCTTCCAACCAAATCAACCAACCAAAATTTATCTATCTGTTATATAGTACAGACCCGTCTTTTTTACTTCCTGAAAAACGAGAACCACTATTGTGATCTTAATTCCTCATTTTCTTTCTTTCACTTATTATGACACTGGTTATATAAAAAAGTCACACTTTAGGAATAATTAACAATTTGGCCCTATCGCTTTATTCGTTTTAACCGTACATAAGAAAAGGGTTTCCTATGAAGTCCAGGCCCCAAAAGAAGATTACCATAAAAATAGCAATGGGTTACCTGAGTATGGCCCTATTGGTGTTTACTCTTGGTATGTTCATCAAGGTAGAATTAAAAGCGTATCTCTCTTTAGACAACTCCACTGAAAATGATAAGATCCTTTTGTCAACCAACGAGCTACTCACCGGGATAAACGAAGGAGAACACCTTTCTAAACTGGCACTGAACGAAAGATCTAAGCTCCGTTTTATAGCATATGCCGCTAAAGTGGATACTACAATTGCTCAAATTGACCTATTGAAGCCCATGGTTGCCACCAGAGCACAAGGTAAAATGTTTGATAGCGTTCAGATCCTTTTGAACAAAAAAGTAGAGAATGTAAGACTGCTTCGCCGATTGCAAATACAAATTGAGAAAAACACTTCTATAGATACCTTGCAGGAGAAGTTTAATCGGGTAGAACTCTCTTTAGGACGTATTATCCCGGAAAAATTAGTACCGGATTTTGATAGCCTGTCTACAAAAACACAAAACACCATTAGGGAATATACCTCTTTACTAAATCAGAACATTCCCAATGACGGCAATGTACAGACTGCTAACAAAAAGATGGATTCCGCAATCGTTGCATTGCGCGAAATTCTAAGACAAGCCAAAGAAACACAGCTGGAAAGCAGACATGTTTTACTGCAACGAGAACTGAAGATTGCCAAAACAGGTCTTGAACTATCACAAAAATTGCAGCAGTTAGTCTCAACCATTGAACAAGGGATTTACAAAGATACCAGAGTACTGAACGAGCGGCGACAAGCAGTACTAAAGCGCAGTGCAAAATGGATAGGACTTCTTGCGCTTACCAGTTTGTGCGTGGTTATCCTATTCACTTTTTTGATCTCTCGCGACTTTTGGAAAGTGCAGCGGTACCGAAAACAACTAGAACAGGAAAAGCAATACTCCGAATCACTGCTAAAAAGTCGGGAGCAATTGATCGCCACCGTAAGTCATGATCTTAGAACCCCGCTAAATACGATCATGGGTTATACGGAACTTTGCAAGCAAGGCGCTACGCATCTCTTACAAAAGCAACATTTGGCACGTATTAGTACCGCTTCCGGCTATATCATATCGTTGGTCAATGACCTATTGGATTCTTCCAAGCTGGAAGCCGGGCAAATCAAAATCAATAAAAAATCGTTTCTGCTTCCGGAATTGATTGAATTAACCGCTACCGAAAATCAAAAAAAGTACGCAAACAAACCTATTAATTTATTCATCGAAGTTCATCCGGATCTGTCCCATCCAATTTTTGCAGATCCATTGCGAATTAAACAAGTACTTGACAATCTCATCAGCAACGCCTTTAAGTTTACCGAAAAAGGCTTTGTAAAAATTCATGCGATACCCTGTTTTAAAAACGGTAAAAAACCCTTTCTAAAAATTGAAGTAAGTGATAGCGGTATTGGTATTAACAAAAAGGAACACGAACGCATATTTGAAGAATTTGTACAATCTGGCGACGAGACAGAAAAAAAATATACCGGTTACGGTTTAGGCCTCGCTATCTCACGTAGAATAGCCAGGCATTTAAATGGTACTCTCCATATTGAAAGTGAAGAGGGTCTGGGCAGTAGGTTTTCCCTGATGCTTCCCCTGGAATTTGCAAAAGAAAAGTCGTTCTCATCACAGCAGCCAATTACCCCCTTGAAAGAAACGACACTTTTGGTTTTTGAAGATGATCCCAACCATCTTGAATTGCTAAATGCTTTTTGCCGTCGTCTGGGTTTACGGGTTATTGGGTTACCACATTTTAAAGCCTTAGGTCCAGACAGCACATTGAACTATGATGTGGTGCTTACGGACATTCAAATGCCCGGAAATAATGGTTTTCAGGTACTTCAGATGCTGCAAGCGGGCAACTACTCCCATTACACCGAACAACCGATTATTGCCATGACGGGACGGCGGGATATCTCCAAAAAAGTATATCTCAAAGCGGGATTTTCCTCGGTTTTGAGAAAACCCTTCACTTTGGGGGAACTGGCTCATGCAATAGAGAATGTGGCAGTACCATCTCTCCCGATACGTCCAAAAATAACCCCGGACACTAAACCCAAAAAAACAGGCGATACATCCACTTTTGATCTTTCTTATTTTTCAGCCTTTCTGGGAAATGAAAAGAAAGAAATTACCGAAATACTAATGCCTTTTTTGAAGGAAAGCCGAATTAATATTCGACGTATTAAAGAGTATATGGCATCCGGGGCAATTGAGAAAATTTCTTTCACAGCGCACCGTATGCTTCCAATGTTCTATCATTTAAGGGCCACGCCAATCACTACAATTCTCAAGGAACTTGAGTATTTAGACCAAAAAACAAAGAGAGAAGATATTCAAAAACGTCTGGAAACCCTGGAGCAAGAATTTGGACATATGGAAAAAGAGCTAATGGAAGTGCTAACTAAACATCCATATTGTATTGATTAATCTTATTGTACAACGTCTTACGGGTTATCTGTAATAGCTTGGCCGCTTCTGTTTTGTTAAAATTGGTATGTTCCAGTACCCGCAGGATTTGTTTTTTTTCATACTCCATCTTGGAAAATATAGCATTCTCTTCGTTTCCATCCCATTCTGTTTCCGAAATCAGGGGATCAGGTAACACCCCCTTCTCAATGGTTGTACCTTGCGTTAGCAAAACTGCTCTCTTAATTACATTCTGTAATTCTCTCAAATTACCGGGCCATCTGTACTTTTTAAAGGCCACTTCAACCTCGGGAGAGAATCTTTGAACTTCTCGTTGTAGTTGTTCGTTGGCCTTTTCGAGAAAATGATAACAAAAAAGGGATAAATCATCTACTCTATCCCTCAAACTGGGCATCTCAATGGAAAACTCGTTAAGCCTATGAAACAGATCTTCTCTAAATTTACCCTGATACACCCGCCGTTTTAGGTCTTCGTTGGTAGCGGCAATTATTCTGACATCAACCGCTATTTCCTGAGTACTTCCAAGACGCTTTATATTTCGTTCCTGCAGCACGCGGAGCAGTTGAATTTGATTTTCATACGAAAGATTTCCAATCTCATCCAGAAAGAGAGTTCCTTTATTGGCAGCTTCAAAATGCCCTAATTTTTCCTCGGTCGCTCCGGTAAAACTTCCCTTGGTATGACCAAAAAACGCACTGGTCGCCAATTCTTTGGGAATTGCCCCACAATCCACAGCTATAAATTCTTGTCCCGCTCTTTTGCTATGATCATGGATTTGCCTGGCAATTACTTCTTTTCCTGTACCGCTTTCCCCCGAAACTAATACCGACATGTTTGTAGGAGCTACCAGTTGCACATATTCCTGAAGTTGTTTTGCAGCCTCACTGATCCCATAGATTCCTACTGAATGTTGTCTATTGCTATTTGCTATCCGATCAGTGCTGTTTTGAATAGATTGGGTTCCACGACCAGAGCTGAGAGCACTCTTTATAACAAGGAGCAATTCTTCCGGGGTAAAAGGCTTTGCGATATAATCAAAAGCACCCTTTTTCATTGCGGTAACCGCTGAGGTTACTTCAGCATGAAGGGTCATTACCACAACAGGGACATTTGAATGTGTTTTTTTGATGTTTTCTAAAAGCTGTATTCCGCTAAGGTCCGGCAACCTTAGGTCAGTAATAATTAGAGAAAACATAGTAGCTTGAAGTCTACTGCTAGCATCTTTAGCGGAATGGGTGGTAGTAATCTTAAAGCCGTGTCGCTGTAGAAAACGCTCTAATAGTTTACAAAAGGGAATATCATCTTCAATGATTAAGATTTCTGGCATTTTACTGATCTAGGGTTACCTTAAATATACGATGATACCTCCCCGGAAACATTCTAAAAAATTCATAAAAAAAGGTAGGGTGTGTTAAACACCCTACCCGTCCGATGAACTGAAATTGTTGCCCAAATGATTTACATACTTATCCAATTCCCTTCAGCATCAGCATACAAAGCCCCTGTGGAGCCATCTTCAAGAGATACTTCCAATTTATATTGACCGGCATCATTCACATAGGCTTTGTTAATGGTTCCTCCCGCGTAATCCTTCGCAAATGCTTCCGTAACAGCCCCAGGTAGATCAGAAACACTGATTTCCTTGAAATCCTGCTCAACTTCGATTTTGACTATTTCAGTTTTCAAAATTGGTGTTGTAGCAGCCTCTGTAAGTATTCCGCAGCTTAGCAAAACGATGGTAATAAATAGTTTTTTCATGTCTATTGAATTTTAGATTAAACATTTCCCTACATGGCGTGAAAATGGTGCCAAAGGTCATGGACCTAACAATAAAAACATAATCATTTGTTTTTCAGCAGATTAAAAAATAAATAGTTGGGAATAGCTGTGTAAAAATGTATAGATACAGGTAAGACCTGTGTAAAAATTACACGGCCTGTTCTTAGAGAATTTAAGAAACTTCGTTACACCTGATGAGACGGTTTTAGCAGATCATTTACCGTTTTTACAGGATTAAAGGTTACCAAAGGCACTTCAACAAAGAGGGTATTCCAAAAGGCCATTGCCCCATTCCACAGCCCGGGCAGTTCCAGTGCCTTTAATGCCTTGCCCTCCTTGGTCTTCTCGGTGATAAATCCTTGTTTCGCATCTACGAAGTTTAGCAACTGGTACTTCTCCCCTTTGTAATTCTTTACCCCACATACCAAATCTACCGGATTGAAATGCGTAGAATTTTTGAAGATAGCAACCTGATCATGATTATCCATATCAACCTGTGCGGATTCTATGATCTGCAACGAAATATTGCCATTTTTGTCCTGGATCCAAAATGGCCCTCCCCCGGGCTCGCCTTCGTTTTTGACCATTCCACATATCCGGATAGGTCTATTGATTTTGTCCTTCAATATTGCTACTTGATCATTTACGCTGAACGAATCATAGTTCTCCGGAAGGCGAACATTTAGTTCTTGTTCCAGGAACCCCTTTACATTTTTCAGCAAATGAGACGTTACCTCCTCTTCCTCCAGTGCTTTTGCAAAAGTGAATGCTTTTTGTTGCACTTTCAGGAGAACGCCCGCTAACATTTTCTTGCTGTCGGCCACGGCATTCAGATTCGACTCCACCACGACATTGTCGATGTTTTTGATAAATATGACATCGGCCTCCTGGTCATTTAGATTTTCAATTAGTGCTCCATGCCCCCCCGGCCGAAACAAAATAGTGCCATCTGCATTTCTAAAAGGCACATTTTCCAGGGTAACCGCCAAGGTGTCGGTAGACGGCTTTTGATTGGAATAGGAAACGGTAAATGTAGTATCTGTTTTCTCCGAGATCTTAGGTGTTGCCTTGGCTTCTTCTACTTTGAACAGTTCCTCATGTTGCACGGAAATGGTGAAATGAAGTTGGGCCTGTCCCTGCGTTTTTGCGTAATAGGAAGCTTCTTTTAAATGTTCTTCAAATGGGGTTACCGCACCTTCATCGTACCTGTGAAAAAGCAAAAGGCCTTTAGGGTAAAAACCGTAGTTCAATCCATCTTCGGAAAGCATCGTTTTAACAAATTGGCACACCTTTTCACCTTCTGAACTGTAGCTACCGGTTATACGCATCATAATCTCATCATAAAACGGCAAATGTGTTATCTGCTCTACAAATTGCTTTACCGCTTTATCTCCCGATGTATCTAGATACTCTTCCAGTGATCCCTGATCCGGGGAATACACCTCTAAAAAATTATACATCGCTTTGAACATCCTGGAGGCAGCCCCTGATGCCGGAACAAATTTTAGCAGTGATAACTCCCTTTTATGCGTCTCAAAAAACGTTATCAGTGCATTTTGCTCTTCTTTGGTATACTGGTGTATTCCATCACCTACTATGGCTGTTTTTTTTAGCTTAACAAAGGGAATTCCCTCCTTAAAAGTGGCTATTTGGTCGGTTATTTTCTCCTTAGAGATTCCTTTTTCCTCAAGCTGCTGTACATCTTTTGCGGTAAAGTCGATCATTGTGCTATTAGTTTTTGGATATGTTGAATTGCGGCCAGTAGGCGCCTTTCCCTATCTCCTTTTAAAGTAACGAAATTCCGCTCATATTTTTCGAGCGTTTCCTTAAAATACGTAAACATCCGCTCCCGTTCCCCCGGCTTATCACGCAAATCATCCTTTTCCCATGGCACGTCGATATACGTCAGTAAATACAGGTCATATTGATTTTGTAGTGCGTATTCTTCCAGAATTGGGTCACAATGCCCTACGTAATAGGCCTCTGAATACACTTTGGTTTCCAATAGATCGGTATCACAGATCAGGACCTTGTTTGCTTTTTTGGCCAATTCGTTTTCCAGCCGCATCTGCCCGTACGCAATAGGTAATAGGTCTTGAGGTTCACATACTTTTTTTTCCTTATCCCATTTTTCCTGGAGATATTCCCGAGCATATTCCGGTACCCAAACCGTATCAAAATGATTGGCCAAATCCCGAGACAAGGTTGTCTTACCGGTAGATTCCGGTCCAAAAAGGACTACTTTAACAAGGTCTGAGGGCGCTTGCCCAAGCTTTTTTTCCATGCATTATAGCCTTGAATAGCCAAAACGGTGAAAATTACGTATTGTAAAGATAACATGCCCCAGCCCCGATACGCATATAACGGCACTGTTATAATATCAGCAAAGATCCATAATGTCCAACTTTCCAATTTCTTGATCGCCATATACCACATTGCTGTAAAAAAGATCCCAGAAGTAAAAATATCCACGTAGTTTGAAGGGCCTATGGCATAGCCAAAAATCCTGTAAACGGTGTAGTTGATCATCATAGTCACTAGAAATAGTCCAACCCCAATTATTTTTTCCCTTGTTGTGGTTCTTGAAATTTTGACGATTGTTTCATCGTCTTTTTTCCGTGCCCAGTTCCACCACCCATAAACACTCATAACGGACCAATAAAAATTCATGATCATGTCCCCCAGAAGGCCATCCCTAAGAAAGAGGTATACTGTAATGACCGTTGCCACCAGGCCTGTGGGATATACCCAAATATTCTCCTTTTTGGCGAACCAAACACTTAGTATCCCTGCTACAAAAACGACCGCCTCAAGTATAATAATGTAGGTTTCCTTGCCCCTATAGGTTTCCAGGAAAAAATCAAAAATGGGGTTCATAATCGCTTCTATCCGACTTAACCACCTTCATTTGCAACACTACATTATCCGTTGCTTCGAAAGCTGTTTTTATTTCTGCAGTCAACAGTTGCATTACTGCATCAAACGATCCAAAAACCTGAGTACTCAGCGGGTTCTCCAAAACCGTAAGTCCCGAAGCCCGAAGTGCTTTTATAAAATTGATGATCGGGGGCTCAAAATCATCCTGCAATGGGGTTAAGGTAAGTTCAACAGATATTTCCATAATCCTGTTTTGAAGTGCCGGGCTAAACTAATGAAAAGTATTAAGTAAAACGAAGCGCGTAGGTACAGGTAAATCCCTCGAACTCCAGAAAGAATACTTCGTAAAGGGAAATAGCTCCCTTATAATTGATTTCTGCAGTGGTTTGCGCACTGTCCATGCTGAAGTCATTCACATCAATATGTTTGTAAAAACTCAACCCGGGTTGTGCATAGATCTTATAAAGCGATTCCTTCGCCCCCCAAACGATCGTCAGTTTTTGGATAAGGGCTGAGGTATTTGCAATGGTCCGGTACTCTTCAACAGGAGTGAATTTATGCGCAATCCGTAATATTTTTTCACGCTGTTTCTCAATATCGATCCCCACTTCATGGGTTTTGCTTACAATGATCCCGGTAAATTCGTGGGAATGCGTTATGGAGATATGATTGCCATCCACCAAATGCGGCTTGCCAAATTGGTCATAAAAAAGGTGTTTGTCTTCGTAACCTGCTAAGGCCAACAGATGACGGATACTCAAAAACGCCCTGCGATGCACTTGGGATTTCATTCCTTCCATCCGCCTTTTACAATGTGCGGTTAATACCACGTTCTTCGCCAAATACGATTCACTTTCCTCAACTTTCCAAATGTAGAGTGTGGTGTTTTCGGAGACTGTTATGGTTTTATAAAGTGGCACGGCTATTCCCTAGGCAATTTTGTATCTTTGCACTCGCAAATTGCTATAAGTTAAATCAAAAAAAACAATATGAGCACTAGTACCATTCCTTACGTCCCGTTTAAGGTAAAAGATATGGCCTTAGCGGATTGGGGCCGCAAAGAAATCAGGTTAGCCGAGGCGGAAATGCCTGGCTTAATGGCCTTACGGGAAGAATACAAAGCGCAGCAACCTTTGCAAGGAGCTCGAATTGCGGGCTGCTTACATATGACCATACAAACCGCAGTCTTAATTGAGACACTGGTTGCCCTCGGCGCTGAAGTTACCTGGAGTTCATGTAATATATTCTCAACACAAGATCATGCTGCTGCTGCGATTGCAGCCGCCGGAATTCCCGTTTATGCCTGGAAAGGAATGACAGAGGAAGAGTTTGATTGGTGTATAGAGCAGACCTTATTTTTTGGAGAAGAACGCCAACCATTAAATATGATCCTGGACGATGGCGGGGATCTGACCAATATGGTGCTGGATAAGTATCCGGAGTTGACCGCAGGAATCCGGGGCCTTTCGGAAGAAACCACCACCGGGGTGCACCGCTTGTATGAGCGATTTAAAAATGGAACGCTCCCTATGCCCGCAATTAATGTTAACGATTCGGTGACCAAGTCCAAGTTTGACAATAAATACGGCTGTAAAGAAAGTGCTGTGGATGCCATACGAAGGGCTACCGATACCATGTTAGCTGGAAAACGAGTAGTGGTTGCCGGCTATGGTGATGTGGGTAAAGGTACGGCAGCATCCTTCCGGGGAGCCGGCGCAATTGTTACCGTTACTGAAATAGACCCGATCTGCGCATTACAGGCCTGTATGGATGGGTACGAGGTTAAAAAGTTGGAAACCGTTGTGGGTAATGCCGACGTGGTCATAACCGCTACAGGCAATAAGGATATCATGAGAGAGGAACATTTTCGGGTGTTAAAAGATAAGGCCATCGTCTGCAACATTGGTCACTTTGACAATGAAATAGATATGGCCTGGTTAAATGGAAATTACGGGGATACCAAGGACGAAATTAAGCCTCAAGTGGATAAGTACACTGTTGATGGAAAAGACATCATCGTATTGGCCGAAGGAAGGCTGGTTAACCTTGGTTGTGCCACCGGTCACCCCAGTTTTGTGATGAGTAATTCTTTTACCAATCAGACCTTGGCACAAATTGAACTGTGGAACCACAGGGACAAGTACAAAAACGAAGTATACACCCTTCCTAAACATTTGGATGAGAAAGTAGCGCAACTGCACCTGGCGCGTTTAGGAGCGGAGCTGACGGAATTAAAAGAAGACCAGGCCAGCTACATTGGGGTTAAAGTGGAAGGACCTTACAAACCGGAGTATTATAGATATTAGAATTTAGAACGCTTCGCTTTTAGAAGAAAGAAAAAAGACCCCTGCAATATTGCGGGGGTTTTTACATATCCAACCATCGCTTAAAATTGGTGGTGCGTTCGCGAGAAACAATCACCTGCTCCTCTTCTTTGGGCAGTATTTTTAGTAACAAGCGGCTGTTGAAATAGCTGTGGATCTCTACCACAGATTGTACCGAAACCATAAATTTCCTGTTGATCCTGAAAAAATGTATGGGGTTTAAAATGTGCTCTAACTGGTCAATGGTGTATTCAATAGGATAGGTCTGCCCGGAATGAGTGTATAGGCAAATCAGCCCTTCATGTGACTTGAAATACGCAATATCTTCTACATTGAACGACTTAAACATATTGCCCACCTTCACCATAAAGCGATGTTTGTATTCTTTGTGAAAGAGTTGTTTTAATTGTTCCAGGTTTTCTGCACTTCCCTGACCATTCCGCGTGATATTCTTCTTAAATTTTTCAAGCGCTCTTTTTAAGTCATCCTTTACTATGGGTTTTAACAAATAATCCAGTCCATTGTACCTGAATCCCCGAATTGCAAACTCGTTATATGCCGTAGTGAAGATTACCGGGGGATGATCTTCCAACGCATCCAAAATATCGAACCCATAACCATCATTCAGCTGAATATCCAGGAAAATCAAGTCAGGGGGTCCGTGCTGCGAAAACCACCTGGCACCACTTTCCACTGAACTGATCGTAGCCTCTACTGTAATTTCGGGGGCAAGTTCTGCGACCATCTGTCCCAATCTCCGTGCAGCAAATTCCTCGTCTTCCACAATAACAGCCTTCATCAGGAAATCGCTTTTAAATCAATTTTGGTAATATGCTCATTCAGCAAGGGAATAATAACTTCAAAGAATTCCTGCTCTTCACGAACCAGTACCTGTTTGTTCGTATAAAATGCGTAGCGTTTCTTAATGTTCCGAATACCCACATTTGTACTCGCCTCCTTTAACTCCCTTTTTTGAAGGTTATTCCGTATGGCCAAAGCATCATCTTGTATGGAAGATATCACAATCTTGAGCGGTTTTTCTTTACTATACACATTATGCTTTAAAGCGTTTTCGACCAGCATTTGTAAAGAAAGGGTAGGAATTACATGCATCTCCCGGTTTGTATTGATATTCAGAGCAATTTGAACAGCTTCTTTATGTCGCACCTTCATCATAAAAATAAACGCATCCAAAAAAGCCAATTCCTTCTGAAGCGGAACTAAATCATGTTCCCGATTATCCAAAATATAGCGGTAGCTACTGGCCAGTCGGGTTACAAAATCCGAAGCGAGATCCCGATCCTCATACATCAAAGACGTTAGGGTATTAAGGCTGTTGAATAAAAAGTGAGGACTTATTTGGTTCTTTAATGTTGCATATTGTGAGGCCATCATTTCACGTCTCAAGTCATCCATTTGCTGGGTCAATGCTTCTTTCTGCTTTAATGAGAAATAAAACAAATTGGCAAAAATGACCGCAACCGCCAGGAGCCAGGCCCTGAATATATTTCCCAAAAACTCTGTAACGGGGTCTTCACAAATAATCCCTATCGTTTCCTTCAATGGAAAAAGCGCAAGATAATAGACCCCTGTTGTTAGGGGGACCAAAAATAGCATCGTTTTGCCGAAAACAATAGCACTGGTTTTTAAATTGAGGCCCTTCCTTCCGGGCTTCATTTGTTCCTTTATTAGCCGATCGTTATACTCCCAGGTGACCATAAAGAACAGGAAAGCTGTGATGTAATAGAAAATAGGCGTTGGTTCAAGAAAGTCCGAAAACCCAATTCCCTCATGTTCTACGCTAGCTTTGATCATCAGGTAAACCACGTTGACCACCATCCAACGGAAAAAGAACTTTCGCAACGCCTTTTTTGAAAAAATCGCTTTCATATCAACCATAAAGATAAACAAGTCTTTCACCAACCGAATTTAACGTCTCTTGAATTGCCAAAATGCGGTTTAAGCTGTCGATTTAAAGGTTGAGTTGATTGCTGTTGCACAAAGCATTCCTTTCGCAATTCAAGTGATTAAAGTACCCTTCAATCGTAAAATCAACAATCAAAGGAATGGTGTACTCCCAATCCTGGCCTTCTTTAGAATTTTTGAGAAAACAAATCAAAAATCATGAAAAAGTTAATTGTATTCGTATCCCTATTTGCCGTGCGGCTAGTCCTCGCTCAAACCGGCACTATCAAAGGGGTGGTATTGGACAAACAGTCCGAAAATCCCCTGGAAGGTGCCACTATTGAGCTTTTAAACACCGAGATCGCTACAGGGGTGATCACCGATTTTGACGGTCGATTTATTCTAAAGGATGTTTCCGTGGGAAGACAAGCGATCCGCGTGAGCTTTATTGGGTATGAGAGTACTACAATTCCAAATGTAGTGGTTACCTCCGGAAAAGATGTTAGTCTTACTGTATCCTTATTGGAATCCTTTAATCAACTCGATGAAATAGTACTGACTACAGAGACTACAAAAGACAGACCTTTGAACAAAGCGGCTACAGTCTCAGCGAGACAGTTCGGGATCGAAGAAGTAACGCGGTTCTCCGGGGGGCGTAGCGATGTTGGGCGTTTAGCGGCTAATTTCGCGGGAGTTTCCACCCCGGATGATAGCCGAAATGACATCGTAGTTCGTGGTAATTCCCCAACAGGACTGCTTTGGCGACTGGAGGGCATTCCTATCCCCAACCCCAATCATTTTGCGGCCTTCGGAACTACCGGTGGACCAGTATCTGCTGTGAATCCCAACCTATTGAAGAATTCTGACTTTATTACCTCAGCCTTTCCCGCAGAATACGGGAATGCCCTGGGTGGGGTATTTGATCTCGGTTTTAGGACCGGTAATCCTGATGATTACGAATTCACCGCCCAGGCAGGCCTTTTTACCGGTATAGAAGCTACCGCAGAAGGGCCTATGGGGGAAAACAAAGGCTCTTTTTTACTCGCTGCAAGGTACTCCTTTGCATCACTGGTTGGGGCAGGGGCAGGAGGCGCCTCTACCGCGGTGCCTGATTACTTTGACCTGTCGTTTAACCTTGACTTTGGTAAAGGTAAGCTTGGCAATTTTTCCGTTTTTGGCATATTGGCAACTTCAAACATCGAGTTTCTTGGGGATGAAATTGAAGAAACCGACTTATTTGCCTCTGAAGATGAAAATCTTTTTGTGGATTCCCAAATTGGCGTCCTGGGTGTAAAGCACCGTATAAACATCGGAGATAATGCTTATCTGAAGACCATACTTGGAGGTTCTGCGGCACAAAATCAAATTAATGCAGATCGTTTCATTGACCAGGATACTCCACAGGAGCGTTCCTTGGATTACTTTGAAACAGATAACCTGGAGGGAAGACTTACTTTCTCAACGCTTTTCAATACTAAGGTAAACAGTCGGGTGACCCTTCGAACAGGAGTCGTGGCGGAGAATTTCATTATAGAGACCTTATTGCGTGATCGTGAAGAACAAGCTGATGTTGATGGGGATGGCGACCCGGATCTGGTTACCCTTCGGGATGTGGACGAATCCTTCCTGGTGCTGCAACCTTATTTGCAAGGACGGTTTCGATTGACCGAAAAACTGACGCTAAATACAGGATTGCACAGTCTGTACAATTCCCTTAACGAAGAATTTGTATTTGAGCCCAGGGCCGGACTTAAGTATAACATTTCGAACGCACAAAGCATTAGTCTGGGCTATGGCTTGCATCATCAATCTGTTCCCTTACCCCTGCTCTTTCTGAACGAGAACGTCAATGGTGAAGCTGTACAAACCAATCGTGACCTGGATTTTGTCCGCAGTGCGCATTACGTGTTGGGGTATGATGTTAAACTTGCGCCTAGTTGGCGTGCTAAAGTGGAAGTGTACTACCAGGATATTGATAATGCTGCGGTGGAACCCTTCCCATCCAGTTACTCTTCCCTGACCGAAGGTTCCGATTTTGTTTTTGATACGGATCGGGTATCCCTGGTAAACGACGGAACGGGCTTCAACCGGGGGGTAGAGTTTACCTTAGAAAAATTCTTTAGTAAAGGGTACTACGGCTTGTTAACCGGCTCTTTCTTTGAAAGCAGATACGAAGGTAGCGACGGTATTGAACGGAACACCCCTTTTAACAACGGTTATGTTATTAACTTCTTAACCGGAAGAGAATTTAAAATAGGAGCGGGTCAAAATGTGTTGTTTGTCGATACGCGCCTGGCTACTTCCGGAGGGCAATACTTTACTCCAGTGGACCTTGAAGCCTCTCAAAATGCCGGTTTTGAGGTCCTGCAGGAAGATCTGGCCTTCAGTGAACGCTTTGACAACTACTTCCGGTGGGATGTGAAGTTTGGGATACGGCTGAACAGCAAAACCAAAAAGCAATCGCACCAGTTTTACCTGGACTTCCAAAACGTTACGGACAACGAAAATGTATTTGTTCGGCGCTATAACCGGTTGACCAACCAGGTGGACCAGGTAAATCAAATTGGCTTCTTTCCGGACTTTGGATACAAATTTCAATTTTAAATCATCGATCATGGCATTCTCAAATCGTTTCAAAAAAACTTTTAAAGCAAAGTACGGCCCATGGGCCTTAGTTACCGGAGCCTCCTCCGGAATTGGAAGAGCCTTATGCGAGCAACTCGCAGCTAATGGAATGCACATCATCCTATCCGGAAGAAATACCGAATCGCTGCTTCCTTTTAGCGATCACCTGGAAGAGCAATACAATATAATAACCGAGGTAGTTACCGCTGATGTTTCCTCTACCCCTGAAGTGCATCGGCTGGCAGAAGAAATTCGGGACATCCCCATTGGACTATTTGTCGCCTCGGCCGGTTTTGGCACTTCCGGCCTATTTATGGATGCTGATATAGAGGATGAGATCAAAATGGCAAAAGTAAACTGCCTGGCCTTGATGATGCTTACCCACTATTTCGCCAGAAAGTTTGCAGAACAACAACATGGTGGAATTATTCTAATGAGTTCTATTGTTGGTTTTCAAGGTACCCCCAACGCGGCGCACTATGGGGCCACCAAAGCCTATGTGCAATCCCTGGGAGAAGGATTGTATCACGAACTAAAACCCTATGGCGTTGATGTGCTAGCGGCAGCTCCAGGTCCCGTGAATTCCGGATTTGCACAAGTAGCCAATATGCAAATGGGGAGTGCGCTGTCTCCGGAAGAAGTGGCTGGCCCTATTATAAAGGCATTAGGAAAACGATCTACGGTATTTCCCGGAACACTCACCAAGATCTTGGTTTTTGGTTTACGGACGGTACCCCGTTGGGGCAAAATCAGAATCATGAAAATGGTGATGGGTGGCATGACCAAACATCAAAATGCTCATGCGCAATAGACAAAAAATGAAACTCCTTTTAACTTCCGGCAGTCTTTTTTCGCTGTTTTTCATCTCATTCCTGGCACTGCCGCCCACATCGGATAGGGATGCTATTGAAAATGCGCTCAACGAATTGGAAAGCTATATCCCGTTACAGGATAGTATACATCCCGAAGTTTCCAAAGTCGCTGTGGGCTGGCATTTGGACCATAGTTTACGGACCATCAATGAAATTTACAAAGCCCTCCACGTTTCTGACCCTGAGGAGTATAAAGGCGACCTTAATTTAGGCCGTTCCTTTCTGTTGCTGATCAACAAAATACCAAGAGGTCGGGCAGAAGCTCCTGAAATTGTCCTTCCGCCGGATACGATCTATTCGGATAGCCTTTACCTACAACTTGCTACCGCCAGAGATCATATTCAAGCTTACGAGGCACTCCCCAAAAATGCATTTTTTACGCATCCTTATCTGGGTAGACTAAAAAAAAAGAAGGCCTTGCGCTTTATAGCGATACATACAGAACATCATTTAAAGATTATAAGAGACATTTTAAAAAATAATTTGCGATGAAAAAGAACAGTGTATTACTCGCGATTGCATTTTGCCTGGTTTCCTGTGTGTCTACAAAAAAGAAAGTGGACGCAGGGCAGCCCTATACGCAACAAATCAATTGGCCAGAAGCCTACAACCCGGAGGAGGCTGGCTTTTTTGTCCATAATGCAATAGACATCAAGGCATCTCCGGAGACAGTTTGGAATATTCTGATCCAGGCCGAAACCTGGCCCAATTGGTATGAAGGCGCAAAAAATGTTGTCATACTACGCCCTGATAACGCAAATACCCTTCTAAACAACTCCGCTTTTACATGGAAGACGATGGGCTTGAATTTTGAATCAGTGATCAAGGAATACGAACCGTACTCAAGACTAAGTTGGGAATCTAAAAAGAACAGTATTAAAGGGTATCACGCATGGCTGATTGTTCCAACTGCCAACGGTTGCAAATTGATTACACAAGAATCACAGACCGGTTTTTTAACCTTTATGCAAAAGGTATTTCAACCGAAAAAACTGGAAAAGTTGCACCAAATATGGTTGGAGGAAATTATGCAAAAGGCCGAGCAAAACGAATTATGATAAATTTTGGTTACATATTTCAGTTTCACGCGTCCAATTGACATCAATCAAAAACAACTTATAATCATGAAAAAAGGCGAAATAAAACATCGGGAAAAAGAGAAGAAATTAAAGCCAACGTCCTTTACTCTGAAAAAAAGAAAGGCAACCCACCCAACGTTCATTTGGTGGGGCTGGAAGGCAGTATAATACCCTACCATGCGAAAAATTATCCTGATATGCTTAGCTTTACTCCTGGTAGTATTAGGGATAGTGCTGGTGAGAAATTCTAATCCGTCTTCCACCCGTTTGGAAAAGCAGTTGAGCCAATTTGAGTACTTTATTGAAAAACGCAATTCGCGAAGTACCAAAATCTCCGAAGTTGATGTCGCCTGGCATGTAGATCACTGCCTAAAAACTATTAATCGTATCTACGAACGGCTGGAAGATTCAGATCCTAAGGAATACACTTCTGGTTTTAGCTTATCGCGAACCCTGATCTACACCTGGGGCGATTTCCCAAGAGGCGTTGCAGAGTCCCCTAAAATAGTAAGGCCTCCGGATACGATTCGCACTAATAGTTTATACCGGCAGTTGGAAGCGGCGAGAAAGAACATCCAAAAGTTGGAGGAATTACCGGCAAACGCCCACTTTAAACACCCATATTTTAAAGTCTTAAACCGAAAACAAAGCCAACGGTTTCTGGAGATCCATACCCATCACCACATAAAGATCATTCAAGATATTTTGGGGGAGTAAGGCAGTAAGCGTCTAAAAGGCACACGTACCTCCGATCTCTGATCAAATTGGAGGTCGCATAAAAGGTCTATGAGTGAGAATACTGAAAAAGACCAAGAATGTGAAACATCAATTAATTAGAAACTGATTCAGTAATAATCATCTTAAAAGGGCCGTTTTATGGAGCTATTCAATCATCGAAAGGACTTGCAACATTCAACAAAGTAGGTTCGGTGACCTGGGTGTAGATCATGGTCGTCTTAATGGAGTTGTGCCCCAAAAGTTTTTGGATGACCCTGATATCGATGCCATTTTCCAATAGGTGCGTTGCGTAGCTGTGTCGCAAGGTGTGCGCGGTAATGTTTTTATTTATTTTGGCCCTCTTGGCAGCGGCCTGGAGAAGCTTATTGAAACTTGACGAAGAATACATACCTCCCTTCTGGCCTTCAAATAAATACTGTTTGGGAGCATATTTTTTGTAATATTCACGGAGCATTGACAAGGTTTTTCCAGATAAGGGAACTATCCGGTCCTTGTTGCCCTTTCCTGATTTAATATGTATGACCATTCGAGATGAATCTATGTCCTTGATTTTAAGTGCAATCAACTCGCCTACCCTCAAGCCTGCGCTATAGACCAGGGCTATCATGCTCTTATGCTTGATGTTGTTCGCTTTTTCAATAATTTTTAGAACTTCCTTTTTTGCGATGACCACGGGAAGTTTATCCGGCTTTCTACTTGGAAACAGATATTCCAGGTTAATGCTTTGACCGAAAATTTCCCTGTAATAGAGCTTCAAGGCCATTGCTATCTGCTTTTGATAGGAATAGGATACTTTCTTGGTGTGCACCATATGATAAAAGTACCTGTGGAGTTCGGTTTCATCAATCTTGTTCAGCGGCTTTTCGAAAAAATGTCTGGCCATCTTTACGATTGCGGAATAACTTTCTATGGTATTCTTGCTATACCGCTTAACCACCAGTATTTTCACAAAATCGGGCAATGACATAATAACGTGAAGATATCGATTTACCGTGAAAAAGTACTATTTTTATTCCATAACTACATGGTTATGCGGTATTGTCCGGATATCCAGTAGTTGTGCTCAATTTCAATCAATGAATTATCCTTTCACTCCAAAATCAAATAAATCCCTTAGTATAGGTGATTATTGGATAATTAAACTGAATAACGGAAACCACGCGGTTGGAATTGTCGTCGATATACCTGACCCCAACGCTAAATTAAGAATGGAATTCATAGCTGGGCTACTTGATTACTCAAAACCTGAAATACCAGAAATTGAGGATTTATCTAATATGAAAATAATAAAACAAGGTAGGGCTCACATTAAAACCATTGCATTTACCGGAAAAGAGGTCGTTGGAAATATTAATCTGAAAACCCGAGGTATTGAACCCCTTATGCAAAGAAGTCAAATTGGATTTCAACCAGACGCTCTAATTCTAAAAGGATATCAACATGTTCGAAATATGAAAAGAGATGATATCGATAAATTTTCTGTATTAAGTGGATGGGGTTATGATATGATAAAACTTTTTGCTGAAAAACTATAAAAAAACTGGGCACAACAAGGGCTATAACCCATGGCTAACGCTTGGCCATTTTTTCTTAGCTTCAATTAACTAAAAAATGTCTGGCGCTGGCCACGGAGTTATAGCCGGGACGTTGGCAGTAATTTTTTTCAGTGCTGTAAATGAAACTTTTATTGGAACTTTTTTGAACTACACTTTTTACAAAGTACCAAAATGGAAACGGTAGTATGAATTTCCACTAGCTGTAAAGAAAAAGATTTTATTAAAGATTGAACAAGTTAATGTAACATCTACAAAGAATTCGGTTTTATTTGGTAATTACCCTCCGTAAATCAAAAAAATTTCACTTGTAATGTCACGTTTTTTGTTTTTCTCGCTTATTAGGATAAAGAAGTGAAGATAAACGAATAAATAGAATGTATGTTAAACTTATCCTTACTTTGGATAACCTTTTACGACAATAAGGAAAAACTGCATGCATGAAAAGTAAGAACTTTGGTCTGACCGAAGCCTCTTTTGGGCAAATGGTTCTGGACTTAAAAGCGAACGACACCCGTTTTTTCCAAAAAGTTTTTTTGGAACAGTTTAAGGAAACGATGAGCTATATAAAACGGGAATACGGTGCAAGCCAGGAGGATGCGTATGATGCCACTATGGATGCTCTTCTGGAGTTCAGAAAACGGTTTGTTGAGGGTAAATTACAATACGGCAATCTTCGCTTTTTGTTCACTAAAATGAGTACGCAAATGTATTTACGAAACAAAAAAAAGCAACCGCCCGTGATTGGAGATTTGGAAATCGCAACAGAAACTCCTGAGGAACAAATTGAAACACAGGTCCCGCAAAGTTTCAAAACGGCATGGCAATCCCTGGGAACCAGCTGTAAACAGTTATTGACCCAGCACTACTACGGTGCAATGCGGATGACAGAAATCGCCAACGAGTTGTCAACATCCCCTGCAACCGTAAGAAAACAAAAAGAACGTTGTATCAAAAAGTTACGGGAATTAATGTTAGAAATTTCTGAATATGCAAGAGGATAAAAAAATAAAAGCATTTTTGGACGAAGGGACCGATATGGAGACACTGGACAAAACGCTGAAAAACTGGATTACCCAGACCATGGATGACGAACTTCGTGACGAACTGACTCAGACCCTAAATGAGAAATATGCCGTTAAAAGAACAGCTGGTAAAAGCTTCGTATTGCGGCACATCCGCCCAATTTTAGCCACAGCTGCCAGCCTGGCGTTAATCATAACCCTGTACATGGTCAATCAAAACAATATAACCCCAAATGCACTGGCAACACAATATCTTAATTCCCAAATGATACAGCACCCTGGAGGTTTCAAGGGGGCCGCAGCATCCGATGTGAATAGAACCAGGGGCATAGTTGCTTTTAATAACGGTGATTTTGATGAGGCTGCCCTTGAATTCGAAAAAATCGTTGCCCCTAATAACGAGGATAGCCATTATTTGGGGCTTGCCCATCTCAAAAGCGGGCAGTACCAAAAGGCCATCGAGCATTTGAAAAAGGGCGCATCG
>JANQRG010000039.1 GCA_028284665.1 Croceivirga sp. | reverse complement strand
TAGATTGAACACTTTACGCCGACGTAGCTCAGGGGTAGAGCGTTTCCTTGGTAAGGAAGAGGTCACGGGTTCAATTCCCGTCGTTGGCTCGATAGAAATTAAGACACTAATATAAACTAAGATTAAAATTCATTAAAATGGCAAAGGAAACTTTTGATCGCTCCAAACCACACCTTAATATAGGTACTATTGGACACGTGGATCATGGTAAAACCACATTGACTGCTGCTATCACTACGGTTTTGGCAAATGCAGGGCTTTCTGAGCTTAGAAGCTTTGATTCTATTGATAATGCTCCGGAAGAAAAAGAAAGGGGTATCACCATTAATACTTCTCACGTTGAGTATCAAACAGAAAGCAGACACTACGCTCACGTAGATTGTCCTGGCCACGCGGATTATGTAAAGAACATGGTAACTGGTGCGGCTCAGATGGACGGTGCTATTTTGGTAGTTGCCGCTACCGATGGTCCTATGCCACAAACACGGGAACACATTCTTTTAGGTCGCCAGGTAGGTATTCCAAGGATTGTTGTGTTCTTGAATAAAGTGGATATGGTAGATGACGATGAGCTATTAGAACTTGTAGAAATGGAAGTTCGTGAGTTGTTGACCTTCTACGAATACGACGGAGATAATGGGCCTGTTATTGCTGGTTCCGCACTTGGTGCTTTGAACGGTGAGCAAAAATGGGTTGATACCGTTTTGGAATTGATGAAGGCAGTAGATGAGTGGATTGAATTGCCAAAGCGTGATATTGACAAAGACTTCTTAATGCCTGTTGAAGACGTATTTACGATTACAGGTCGTGGAACGGTAGCTACCGGACGTATTGAAACTGGAGTTGCCAATACCGGTGATCCTGTTGAGATTATCGGAATGGGCGCTGAAAAGTTGACATCAACCATCACAGGTGTTGAAATGTTCCGTAAGATCTTGGATAGAGGTGAAGCGGGTGATAACGTTGGTATCCTTTTGAGAGGTATTGAAAAGTCTGACATTAAAAGAGGTATGGTTATTTGTAAGCCAGGCTCTGTTACTCCTCACGCTAAATTCAAGGCAGAGGTTTATATCTTGAAAAAAGAAGAAGGTGGTCGCCATACACCATTCCACAACAACTACCGTCCGCAGTTCTATGTACGTACAACTGACGTAACAGGTAACATTAATTTACCTGACGGAGTTGAGATGGTAATGCCTGGTGACAACTTAACCATTAATGTTGACTTGATCCAACCTATTGCATTAAATGTGGGACTTCGTTTCGCTATTCGTGAAGGAGGTAGAACAGTAGGTGCTGGACAGGTTACTGAAATACTAGACTAAATTTTTGATCTAAATAGCTTATACTGAGGGTGTTCCGTTAAACGGGATACCTTTCAGTGTAAATAGAAACGGGTGTAGCTCAGTTGGTAGAGCACTGGTCTCCAAAACCAGGTGTCGGGAGTTCGAGTCTCTCCTCCCGTGCCAGAAAAAATGACAAAATTACGGTGAGACGAGAAGTTTATCCCGAGCGTAGTCGAGGGAAGTCTCTCCTCCCGTGCTGACGAAAACCAGGGCATGACGGTCTCTCCGAAGTTTATGCTGAGCGAAGCCGAAGCATGCCAGAAAGAAGAAGAATTGATATGCTGACTTACGTTAAGGAATCTTGGGAAGAATTGAAGAACAAGGTCACGTGGTTGAACCGTGAACAAGCCTCTAATTTGATGGTAGTTGTAGCTGTGTTTTCCATTTTGTTTGCATTAGCGACCTGGGGGGTGGATACAGTTTTTAGTAAGTTAATTGCATTGTACTTTGAAAGATTAATAGGTTAGGGAGATGTCTGAGGTGTTGGAAAAAAAGTGGTATGTAGTACGCGCTGTCAGTGGCCAGGAGAATAAAATAAAAGGCTACATAGAAAGTGAAGTAGAACGTGCCGGATTCGGGGATTATCTGGATGAGGTGTTGGTTCCTACGGAGAAGGTGGTGCAAATCCGAAATGGGAAGAAGATAAGTAAGGAACGTACCTACTTTCCCGGATATATTATGATAAAGGCAAATCTCGGCGGGGAAATGGTGCACATTATTAAGTCTATCACCAATGTGATTGGTTTTCTGGGTGAAACTAAAGGTGGAGATCCTGTGCCCTTAAGAAAGACGGAAGTAAACCGTATGCTAGGGAAGGTAGATGAGTTGGCGGTTAGCACGGATAATGTAGCTATTCCCTTTGTGTTGGGAGAAACTGTGAAAGTTATCGATGGCCCGTTCAATGGTTTCAATGGTACTGTCGAAAAGATCAACGAAGAAAAACGCAAACTGGAAGTGATGGTGAAGATCTTTGGCAGAAAGACACCTTTGGAATTGAGCTACATGCAGGTAGAGAAGATATAAAAGAGAAACAAGAATACGGATCAAAGAAACAAGACAGTTTAAAATTCAATTGGTGTTTTTTCGTCTTATCATCGTGGTTCTTAATTCTTAACTCAAAAAATAAAAGAGCTGTTACATTTAGAATTGTGTTGCTTCCAAACTATGACACAATTGAAATTTAATTTTTAAAAATGGCAAAAGAAGTAGATAAGGTTGTAAAACTGCAAGTTAGGGGAGGTGCTGCGAATCCGTCGCCACCGGTTGGACCCGCCTTAGGTGCTGCTGGTGTTAACATCATGGAGTTCTGTAAGCAATTTAATGCGAGGACCCAGGATAAACAGGGAAAAGTATTGCCTGTTGCGATCACCGTTTACAAAGACAAATCTTTTGAATTTGTTGTAAAAACACCACCTGCGGCCGTTCAATTGATGGAGGCAGCTAAGATTAAAAAAGGATCTGGCGAACCTAACAGAGTAAGATCCGGTACTGTGACCTGGGATCAGGTAAAAACTATAGCGGAGGATAAAATGGTAGATTTGAATGCATTTACCGTAGAATCTGCGATGAGTATGGTTGCCGGTACTGCGCGTTCTATGGGGCTTAAAGTCTCCGGACCAAAACCTTTTTAAATCAGAAAGCAATTTAAAATGGCAAGATTCACAAAAAATCAAAAGGAGGCACACGCTAAAATTGACAGGAATAGGATGTATTCTCTGGAAGAAGCCTCTGCTTTGGTAAAAGAAATAACCAATGTAAAATTTGACGCATCTGTAGATTTGGCAGTTCGTTTGGGAGTTGATCCCCGAAAGGCAAATCAAATGGTTCGTGGTGTGGTTACCCTTCCTCATGGAACCGGTAAAGACGTAAAAGTTTTGGCGTTGGTGACCCCGGATAAAGAAGCCGAAGCGAAAGAAGCCGGAGCGGATTATGTAGGGTTAAATGAATACCTTGATAAAATCAAAGGCGGTTGGACGGACGTTGATGTCATCGTAACCATGCCGAGTGTAATGGGAAAGTTAGGACCATTGGGTAGGATATTAGGACCCCGTGGACTAATGCCGAACCCAAAAACGGGTACGGTGACCATGGACGTGGGTAAGGCAGTCGCTGATGTGAAAGGTGGTAAAATAGATTTTAAAGTAGACAAGACCGGGATAGTGCATGCCGCTATTGGAAAGGTCTCCTTCTCTGCGGATAAAATTGCCGGAAACGCCAAGGAACTGATAGATACGTTGGTAAAGCTAAAACCTGCTGCTGCTAAAGGCGTGTATATGAAAAGTATTCACTTGAGTAGTACCATGAGCCCAAGTGTACAATTAGATCCGAAAGCAGTTTAATTCAGGAGTAGTTCAAAGTTTTTACAATGACAAGAGAAGAAAAAGCAACAGTAATAGAAGATTTGACTGCTCAGTTGGCGGATAACGTCAATATATATCTGGCAGACATTTCTGGATTAGACGCTTCTACTACCTCAGCTTTGAGAAGGGCTTGTTTTAAAGCCAATATCAAGCTTGCAGTAGTTAAGAATACATTGCTGGCTAAGGCAATGGAAGCATCGGATAAAGAATTTGGTGAGCTGCCAACAGTTTTAAGAGGGAATACTTCCTTAATGTTGGCGGAAACCGGAAATGCTCCGGCGAAGTTGATCAAAAACTTTAGGAAAAAATCGGACAAGCCCCTGCTTAAAGGAGCTTTTATCGAGGAAGCTATTTTTATTGGTGATGAAACCCTTGAGACGTTGGTAAGCATCAAGTCTAAAGAGGAACTCGTTGGCGATATTATTGGATTGCTACAATCACCTGCTAAGAATGTAATTTCCGGATTGAAGTCCGGAGGTGGCAAATTAGCTGGCATCCTTAAAACACTGTCCGAGAAATAATTACGTACGCACTAAAACTAAATATTAAAGAACCTATTAAAACGATAGAAAAATGGCAGATTTGAAAGATTTTGCAGAACAGTTGGTAAATCTTACCGTGAAAGAGGTAAATGAATTGGCCGACATTTTAAAGGAAGAATACGGTATAGAACCAGCCGCAGCAGCAGTAGCAGTTGCCGGCGGGGCTGCTGCCGGTGGTGGCGAAGCTGAAGCAGTAGAGGAAAAATCAGAATTTGATGTAATTTTGAAAGCTCCGGGAGGTTCTAAATTGGCCGTAGTAAAATTGGTTAAAGAATTAACAGGCCTAGGGTTAAAAGACGCTAAAGAGATTGTAGACAGCGCACCCAAAGCCGTAAAAGAAGCAGTTTCCAAAGACGAAGCTGAAGGAATTAAAAAATCTTTGGAAGAAGCAGGAGCAGAAGTTGAGCTTAAATAATAGCAGAACTATATTTTTTGGTTAAGGTCTTACCGTTAAATCGGCTAAGACCTTAGCCTGTTTATAGATAGCGTATGAAGCAGTACGCTTCCCCCCTTGAGAATTCACTAAAAAATTGTCCGTAGATGTTCAATAATCATACTGAAGAAAGAGTAAACTTTGCAACGGCTAAGAACATGCCGGAATATCCGGATTTCTTGGACATCCAGATCAAGTCCTTCCAGGACTTTTTTCAACTGGAAACCAAATCTGACGAACGTGGTAATGAAGGACTGTACAATACCTTCATGGAAAACTTTCCGATTACAGATACACGTAACCAGTTTGTGTTGGAATTTTTGGATTATTTCATTGATCCTCCCAGGTACACCATTCAAGAATGTATTGAACGGGGCTTGACCTATAGCGTGCCTTTAAAAGCGCGACTGAAATTATATTGTACCGATCCTGAGCATGAAGATTTCGAGACTATTGTACAGGACGTGTATTTGGGTACTATCCCCTACATGACACCCAGTGGGACTTTCGTGATCAATGGGGCCGAACGTGTTGTGGTTTCGCAATTACACCGTTCTCCCGGAGTTTTCTTCGGACAATCGTTCCACGCCAATGGTACAAAACTCTATTCTGCGCGGGTAATTCCTTTTAAAGGTTCCTGGATAGAATTTGCTACAGATATCAATAGCGTGATGTACGCCTATATCGATAGGAAGAAAAAATTACCGGTAACTACCTTGTTCAGGGCGATTGGCTTTGAACGGGATAAAGATATTTTGGAGATCTTTGATCTTTCTGAAGAAGTTAAGGTATCTAAGACCAGTCTAAAAAAGGTTTTAGGACGAAAACTGGCGGCAAGGGTCCTGAATACTTGGCATGAGGATTTTGTGGACGAAGATACCGGGGAAGTAGTTTCCATAGAGCGGAATGAGATCATTCTTGATAGGGATACCGTTCTTGAGAAAGAGCATATTGATGAAATCACAGATGCCGATGTAAAAACCATTCTACTTCACAAAGAGAATAGTTCCCAATCCGATTATGCAATTATCCATAATACGCTTCAAAAGGATCCTACCAATTCTGAAAAAGAAGCCGTAGAGCATATCTACAGACAATTGCGTAATGCCGAACCGCCCGATGAGGAAACGGCTCGTGGAATTATCGATAAGTTATTTTTCTCCGACCAACGATACAATTTAGGAGAAGTCGGTCGGTACCGAATGAATAAGAAGTTAGGGTTGGATATCGGAATGGACAAGCAGGTTTTGACCAAAGAAGATATCATTACCATCATAAAATACCTGATTGAGTTGATCAACTCCAAAGCGGAAATTGATGATATTGATCACCTTTCCAACAGGAGGGTAAGAACCGTTGGAGAACAGTTATCGCAACAATTTGGTGTTGGATTGGCACGTATGGCACGAACCATTCGGGAACGTATGAATGTTAGGGACAACGAAGTATTTACGCCAATTGATTTGATCAATGCCAAGACATTGTCTTCTGTGATCAATTCTTTCTTTGGGACAAATCAGTTGTCTCAGTTCATGGATCAAACCAACCCACTAGCAGAAATTACGCACAAAAGAAGGTTGTCTGCTCTTGGGCCGGGAGGTCTTTCCAGGGAACGTGCAGGTTTTGAGGTTCGTGACGTTCACTACACCCACTATGGAAGGTTGTGTCCGATAGAAACCCCTGAAGGGCCAAACATTGGTTTGATATCGTCTTTATCGGTATTTGCTAAGGTCAATCAAATGGGCTTCCTGGAAACGCCATACCGCAAAGTGGAAGACGGAAAGGTAGATGTGAAAGAACACATTTATCTAAGTGCTGAGGAGGAAGAAGGAAAGAAGATTGCACAAGCAAATATTCCACTAAAAGATAGTGGCGCAATAGATCAGGAAAAAGTAATTGCACGGGAAGAAGGGGATTTTCCAGTGGTTGATCCATCTGAAGTGAATTACACCGATGTTGCTCCAAATCAAATTGCTTCCATTTCTGCTTCCTTGATTCCTTTCCTGGAACATGACGATGCAAACCGTGCCTTGATGGGCTCTAACATGATGCGACAAGCGGTACCGCTATTGCGTCCGGAGTCTCCAATCGTTGGAACGGGACTGGAACTACAAGTGGCTAAAGATTCCAGGGTATTGATCAATGCAGAGGAAGATGGAGTAGTGGATTATGTGGATGCGGAAAAGATCGTTATCAAATACACCCGAACGGAAGAAGAGAAATTGATCAGCTTTGAGGAAGATTATAAGACCTATGATTTGATCAAATTCCGAAAAACCAATCAAGGCACTTCAATTAACCTAAAACCCATTGTAAAGAAGGGGGATAAGGTGAACAAAGGACAGGTGCTTTGCGAGGGATATGCTACGCAAAATGGCGAATTGGCCTTAGGTCGAAATATGAAGGTAGCGTTCATGCCCTGGAAAGGATATAATTTTGAGGATGCTATTGTGATCTCTGAGAAGGTTGTACGGGAAGATATCTTTACTTCCATCCATATAGACGAATATGCTTTAGAAGTTCGGGATACTAAGCTGGGCGCCGAGGAATTAACTAACGATATTCCGAACGTCTCAGAAGAAGCAACTAAGGACTTGGACGAAAGCGGTATGATCCGGATTGGAGCGGAAGTAAAACCTGGTGATATCCTGATAGGTAAGATCACACCAAAAGGAGAATCTGACCCTACACCTGAAGAAAAATTGCTTCGTGCAATTTTTGGAGACAAGGCCGGAGATGTAAAAGATGCTTCCTTGAAAGCGCCACCGTCGCTTTCGGGTGTGGTAATTGATAAAAAGTTGTTCTCGAGATCTATCAAGGACAAACGGAAACGTTCTGAAGATAAAGAAGCGCTTTCCAAGCTTGATATGGAGTATGAAGTGAAGTTCCAACAACTCAAAGATGTCCTTGTAGAGAAACTATTTACCCTGGTAAATGGAAAGACCTCTCAGGGTGTTCAGAATGATTTGGGCGAAGAGGTGCTGCCAAAAGGCAAAAAGTACACCATTAAGATGCTTAATTCTGTTGACGACTTTGCCCACCTGGTTAGTGGTACCTGGACTACCGATGACAAGACGAACGAGTTGGTTGCGGATTTGCTGCACAACTATAAGATCAAGTTGAACGACTTACAAGGAAACCTAAGAAGGGATAAGTTTACCATTTCCGTTGGGGACGAACTACCAGCTGGTATTATGAAACTGGCCAAAGTATACATCGCCAAAAAGCGCAAGCTTAAGGTGGGAGATAAAATGGCGGGTCGTCACGGTAATAAAGGTATCGTAGCACGTATCGTCCGTCAGGAAGATATGCCATTCCTTGAAGATGGTACTCCTGTGGATATTGTTTTGAATCCTTTAGGTGTACCTTCCCGGATGAACATAGGTCAGATCTATGAAACAGTGCTTGGATGGGCAGGGGCTAATCTTGGCAAAAAATTCGCCACACCTATTTTTGACGGTGCTTCTTTGAATGAGATCAACAAATTCACAGAAGAAGCGGGAGTGCCACAATTTGGCCACACCTATCTATATGATGGAGGTACCGGAGAGCGTTTTGACCAGGCAGCAACTGTAGGGATTATCTACATGCTGAAGTTAGGTCATATGGTGGACGATAAGATGCACGCACGTTCTATCGGACCCTACTCCCTTATTACGCAACAGCCACTTGGTGGAAAGGCACAATTTGGAGGTCAGCGTTTTGGAGAGATGGAAGTTTGGGCGTTGGAGGCGTATGGCGCATCTTCTACCCTTCGTGAAATATTGACCGTTAAATCGGATGATGTGATCGGTAGGGCCAAGACGTATGAGTCCATTGTTAAGGGTGAAACCATGCCTGAACCTGGATTACCAGAATCTTTCAATGTGTTGATGCATGAGCTCAAGGGATTGGGCTTGGATATTCGCTTGGAAGAATAATTTTTATAGTAAACATAGTAACATTAGCTACATAGCATCATGGCTAGATTAAAAGATAATAACACACCTAAAAGGTTTAATAAGATCTCAATTGGATTAGCATCGCCGGAAGCAATTCTTGCAGAGTCCAGAGGAGAGGTATTAAAGCCTGAAACTATCAACTATCGTACGCATAAGCCAGAACGTGATGGTCTTTTCTGCGAGCGTATTTTTGGTCCTGTAAAGGACTACGAATGTGCCTGCGGGAAATACAAAAGAATCCGTTATAGGGGTATTGTGTGTGATCGTTGTGGGGTTGAGGTAACGGAGAAAAAGGTACGTCGGGATCGTGTCGGACACATTAATCTTGTAGTACCCGTAGCCCATATCTGGTATTTCCGTTCCCTACCCAATAAAATAGGATACCTTTTGGGTCTTCCCTCCAAGAAACTGGATATGATCATATACTACGAACGGTATGTGGTTATCCAGCCGGGAATAGCAAAAGGTCCGGAAGGAGAGGAAATCAAAAAAATGGATTTCTTAACGGAGGAGGAATATCTGAATATTATGGATACCCTTCCTGCCGAAAACCAATATTTGGAAGATACCGATCCAAACAAGTTCATTGCCAAAATGGGAGCAGAGTGCTTGATCGATCTGCTGAGCCGGATCGATTTGGAACAACTGTCCTATGAACTTCGCCATAAGGCCAATACCGAAACCTCCAAACAACGTAAAACTGAAGCGTTAAAGCGACTTCAGGTGGTAGAAGCGTTACGGGAGTCTCAGGACAATAGGGAGAATCGTCCGGAATGGATGATCATGAAAGTTATTCCCGTAATTCCACCGGAATTACGACCCCTGGTGCCTTTGGACGGTGGTCGTTTTGCGACTTCTGATCTTAACGATCTTTACCGAAGGGTGATCATCCGGAACAACCGATTGAAGCGGTTAATGGAGATCAAAGCGCCTGAGGTGATTTTGAGGAACGAAAAAAGGATGCTGCAGGAATCTGTAGATTCTTTGTTTGATAATACGAGGAAGGCTTCTGCAGTAAAAACGGAGTCTAACCGACCACTAAAGTCGCTTTCAGATTCGCTTAAAGGAAAACAAGGCCGGTTCCGTCAAAATTTGTTAGGGAAACGTGTCGATTATTCTGCGCGTTCTGTGATTGTTGTTGGGCCCGAAATGAATTTGTATGAATGTGGTCTTCCCAAAGACATGGCCGCCGAGCTGTACAAACCTTTTGTGATCCGTAAATTGATCGAAAGGGGTATTGTCAAGACGGTGAAATCTGCCAAGAAGATCATTGATAAAAAAGAGCCCGTAGTTTGGGATATTCTGGACAATGTCATTAAAGGGCACCCTGTGTTATTGAACAGAGCCCCCACCTTGCACCGTCTGGGGATCCAGGCGTTCCAGCCCAAATTGATCGAAGGTAAGGCTATCCGTCTTCACCCGCTTGCCTGTACCGCTTTTAATGCGGACTTTGATGGTGACCAGATGGCGGTGCATTTACCCTTAGGGCCAGAAGCTATTTTGGAAGCTCAGATGTTGATGCTCGCTTCCCAAAACATTCTGAACCCTGCAAATGGTTCTCCTATTGCGGTACCTTCTCAGGACATGGTTTTAGGGCTTTACTACATGACTAAAAAACGCCTGACCGATGATAAATATACGGTTAAAGGCGAGGGCCTAACTTTCTATTCTCCTGAAGAAGTTGTTATTGCTTTTAACGAGAAAAGAGTAGAACTGAATGCCAGTATCAAGGTGAGGACCAAAGATTTCAATGAAAATGGAGAATTGGTAAATCAAATCATTGAAACTACTGTCGGCCGCGTATTGTTCAACCAGGTAGTGCCGGAAGAAGCCGGGTATATTAATAAGGTGCTTACGAAAAAAGCATTAAGGAGCATCATTGGAGATGTCCTTGCTGTTACGGATGTACCACGTACCGCAGAGTTTCTCGATAGAATTAAGACCATGGGATATGAATTTGCCTTCAAAGGAGGATTATCCTTTAGTCTTGGGGATATTATCATACCTGCAGAAAAGGATGAAATGATCGTTGACGCTAATGAACAGGTAGATGGCATCATGATGAACTACAACATGGGTCTTATTACCAACAATGAGCGTTACAATCAGGTCATTGACGTTTGGACATCAACCAACGCCATGTTGACAGAGTTAGCGATGAAACGGATCCGTGAAGATCAGCAAGGCTTCAATTCGGTGTACATGATGTTGGATTCCGGAGCAAGGGGCTCTAAAGAGCAGATCCGCCAGTTGACTGGTATGCGTGGCCTAATGGCGAAACCAAAAAAATCTACCGCAGGTGGAGGGGAGATCATTGAAAACCCTATCCTTTCGAACTTTAAGGAAGGACTTTCAATTTTGGAATACTTTATCTCTACACACGGAGCGCGTAAAGGTCTTGCCGATACCGCTTTAAAAACTGCGGATGCAGGATACTTAACCCGTAGGTTGGTGGACGTTTCCCAGGATGTCATCATTAACATCGAGGATTGTGGGACCCTTCGAGGCATTGAGGTGGAACCACTGCGTAAAAACGAAGAAATTGTGGAAACCTTGGGGGAACGTATCCTTGGAAGGGTTTCACTTCATGACGTTTACGATCCGTTGACTGAGGAACTATTAGTTGCTGCAGGCCAGGAGATTTCCGAAGAGGAGGTACGAAAAATAGAGGCTTCCCCTATAGATAAGGTAGAAGTGCGTTCGCCTTTAACTTGTGAGGCTTCCAAAGGAATTTGTGCCAAATGTTACGGCCGGAATTTAGCAACCAATAAAATGGTACAACGCGGTGAGGCAGTTGGTGTGGTTGCCGCTCAGTCCATTGGAGAACCAGGCACTCAGCTTACGTTACGAACCTTCCACGTAGGAGGAATTGCCGGGAACATTTCTGAAGAGAATAAACTTGAGGCAAAATTTGAAGGTGTTGCGGAGATTGAGGACCTAAGAACTGTCGTTGGTGAAAACAGTGAAGGTGAAAAGGCCAACATTGTAATCTCGAGAACTTCTGAAATCAAAGTTGTAGATGAGAAGACAGGTATAGTGTTAAGTACCAATAACATACCCTATGGATCGCAACTGTTTGTAAAAAATGGTGGTAAAATCAAGAAAGGGGATGTTATTTGTCAATGGGATCCTTATAACGGTGTTATTGTTTCGGAATTTACAGGAGAAATTGCCTACGAGAATATTGAACAAGGGGTAACCTATCAGGTAGAAATTGACGAACAGACCGGTTTCCAGGAAAAAGTAATTTCGGAAAGTAGAAATAAAAAGCTGATTCCTACATTACTTATTAAAGATGGAAAAGGGGAAACCCTTCGTTCGTACACTCTTCCTGTTGGTTCGCACTTAATGGTGAACAACGGAGAGAAGATCAAAGAAGGTAAAACCTTGGTCAAAATTCCACGTAAGTCGGCTAAGGCAGGAGATATTACAGGTGGTTTGCCAAGGGTTACGGAATTGTTTGAGGCCAGAAATCCTTCAAATCCAGCCGTGGTATCAGAAATTGATGGCGTAGTTTCTTTTGGTAAGATCAAAAGAGGGAACCGCGAGATCATCATTGAGTCCAAGCTGGGAGAAGTTAAGAAGTACCTGGTGAAGCTTTCCAACCAGATTTTGGTGCAGGAAAATGATTATGTACGCGCCGGAATGCCATTATCAGATGGTTCCATTACGCCGGAAGACATTTTGGCGATAAAAGGACCCTCTGCAGTGCAGCAGTACCTGGTGAATGAAGTACAAGAAGTATATCGTTTACAAGGCGTTAAGATCAACGATAAGCACTTTGAGGTTGTGGTGCGTCAAATGATGCGAAAAGTTCGAATCGAAGATGCGGGTGATACGATTTTCCTTGAAAACCAATTGGTTCATAAAGATGATTTCATTAGAGAAAATGATGAGATCTTTGGTATGAAAGTCGTGGAAGATGCCGGTGATTCAGAAAACCTGAAAGCAGGACAAATAATTTCCGCCAGGGCACTTCGGGATGAGAATTCCTTGCTGAAGCGATCCGATAAGACCTTAGTAAGTGCAAGGGATGCTGTTGCGGCAACAGCGACACCTATCTTACAGGGAATTACCCGGGCTTCTTTGCAGACGAAATCATTTATCTCTGCGGCTTCCTTCCAGGAAACCACTAAGGTATTGAATGAAGCTGCAGTAAGTGGTAAGGTAGATACACTTGAAGGTTTGAAAGAAAATGTGATCGTTGGTCACAAAATACCTGCCGGAACAGGAATGCGGGATTATGATAACATCATTGTCGGTTCCAAAGAGGAATATGATGAGATCATGGCCCGGAAAGAGGAGTTCAAATTCTAATAGACCGGATGGAGGAGAAAAAGCAACATCAAAAACAGATCAATATAGAGTTGGATGAGAAGCTGGCAGAAGGAACGTATTCCAACCTGGCGATCATCAACCACTCTGTATCTGAATTTGTGGTTGATTTTATTAGCCTGATGCCGGGAGCACCAAAAGCCAAGGTGAAAAGTAGGATAATACTAACACCGCAGCATGCCAAAAAGTTCCTGAAAGCGTTGAATGATAATGTCAACCGTTTCGAACAGGCCCATGGTACTATTAAGGATTATGAACAGCCTGCTATTCCACTGAATTTTGGTCCGACAGGAGAAGCATAAATGAAAAAAGCCCCGACCCATCGGGGCTTTTTCTTTACTTCAAGTTTAACCCAACCAACCCTTTTGTCGGGCGCTTTTGGAAAAGAAGATCAGGAATACTCCGACTATCACCACTAAAACAGGCATTACGTAAGCTTGCCCTCCATATACTTCTCCCGCATTTTGCAGAAAAAGCCAGTTGATGAACTGCAGTACGGCTGCAATGAGAGATACGATAAACAAAGGGTAGGCCCATTTTTTTCGTATCAGCAATCCAATTGAGGCTATTGCTCCTGAAAATACAGCTATGGCAAAAGCGGCCGTTGCCCAGGCAGGGATACCTTCAAAAAGCTCCCGCTGCTCTTGGGTCAGCGCTTCTAACATAGCCACCTTATTTAATTTGGAATTCAGATAGCTGTAAACACCTGTCAAATTCCATAAAAGACCAATTGCACTCACCACCCAAAACCAAACAGGGGGCTTGTTAATTCCGTTTGTTATCATAATTATTGGTTTAATTGGTTAATTACCAACAATGTACAAAAATCCGAGAGGAAACGGGTATAATAATTCGGCAGATAAACGGTACTTACTTCTCCGAAGTAAACCGAAGCTGTACCGATGGATACTTCTGTTGTGTCATTTGTAGCGAAAAAGCAGAATCTGCAAGAAACACCAATTGTCCACTTTTATCCTTAGCCAGGAACTTCTGTTTTACCCGTTTGAATTCCTGGAATTCAGGATTGTCTTCGTCAGGGTGTACCCAACAAGCTTTATGGGCGGGAAAGTTCTCATAAGTACATTTTGCCCCATACTCATGTTCCAGGCGATACTGGATTACTTCATATTGTAAGGCCCCCACCGTGCCAATTACTTTTCTGCCATTTAATTCCAGGGTAAATAACTGTGCTACCCCTTCATCCATTAATTGGTCAATACCTTTATTTAGTTGTTTAGCCTTCAAAGGATCTGCATTATTGATGTATCTGAAGTGTTCCGGGGAAAAACTCGGTATTCCTCTATAGTGCAGTTTTTCACCACTGGTGAGCGTATCTCCAATCTTAAAATTCCCTGTATCATGAAGGCCTACAATATCTCCGGGATACGAGACATCCACAATGGCTTTCTTTTCAGCAAAAAAGGCATTGGGGCTGGAAAACTTAAGCTTTTTATCCAATCGGACATGAAGATAGGGCGTATTCCGTTCAAATGTTCCAGAAACAATTTTGATAAAGGCTAACCGATCCCTGTGTTTGGGATCCATATTGGCATGGATCTTAAACACAAAACCGGAAAAGTCTTCCTCGTTAGAATTTACAAGACGTTCCTCTGCCATCTTCGCTTTTGGGGGAGGTGCAATTTCAATAAAACAGTCCAAAAGCTCTCGTACGCCAAAATTATTGAGCGCTGATCCAAAAAAGACAGGTTGCAATTCGCCACTTAAATAGGCCGATCGATCAAACTCCGGATAAACGCCTTCTACCAGTTCCAAATGCTCTCGTAACTCATGGGCAGAAGATTCGCCAATGATCTTTTCCAAATCAGGATGGGCGATATCATCAAACGCGATGGTCGCTTCAACCTGCTGTTTATTACTGCCGCTAAAAAGGTTAATATTCTTTTCGTAGATATTGTAAATACCCTTAAAATCATAGCCCATTCCTATCGGGAAACTCAAAGGGGTTACAGAAAGACCTAGTTTTTGTTCTACCTCGTCCAGAAGATCAAAGGCATCTTTTCCTTCCCGATCCAGTTTATTGATAAAGACGATCATTGGGATCTTACGCATCCGGCAAACCGCTACCAGTTTCTCAGTCTGCTCTTCCACTCCTTTCGCCACATCGATTACTACGATCACGCTGTCTACGGCGGTTAGGGTTCTAAAGGTATCTTCCGCAAAATCCTTATGACCAGGGGTATCCAGGATGTTTATCTTTTTATTCTTATAGTTAAAGGCAAGCACAGAGGTTGCCACAGAGATTCCCCGTTGACGCTCAATTTCCATGAAGTCACTGGTTGCCGATTTTTTGATCTTGTTACTTTTAACGGCACCGGCTTCCTGGATGGCTCCTCCAAATAAAAGAAGCTTTTCAGTTAGTGTAGTTTTCCCCGCATCCGGATGGGAGATGATTCCAAAAGTTCGCCTTTTTGCAATTTCTTTTTCAAAAACCATTCAAAAAATTTGTGCAAAAATACGGCAAACCCTACGTCCTGGAAGAACAGCCTTGTAATTGTTAATATATGGGGGATAAATTGTTAAAAGAATACGATTTTACTTATAACGAAAGGGATATTTTCGGCACATAATCATGTATTTCGTCGATTTTTTTAAGACAAGCCATCCATTATTGGGTAACCTTCGTAAATAGGATATGAATAAAAAACAGCACTTAATCGAGTAAAACGGGAGTTTACACCAATATACTGTATTTAGGGTTCCGATAATTTTCGGAAATGGATATCTTGCAAACTTTAGATTAGCCCCAATCTTAGATTTGTAAAGCCTACAACAGCCATGGTGATATGTTTCAACAAAACTATCATTTATGTGTACTTTACAGGGCTCAGGCAATACGCAATGGGGTGGAAGAAATACCATAGTAGTATTACTTGCTATTAGTTGTTTTCTAATTAGCGGTATTCCGGTTGGTCAGTGGCAATACGACAATTTTGGAACGCAAAATCTGGATAGGGATAACGACGGAATAGTTGATGCGGTTGAAGATTTGAATGCTGACCAGGATAATGATCCCTCCACCAATCCTACCGATACCGATGGTGACGGTATTCCCGATTACTTAGACATTGATTCTGACAACGATGGTATTCTTGACAATGTCGAGGCACAATCTCCACTTAATTTTGTTCCGCCTTCGGGATCAGATGCTAATCAGAATGGTCTCGATGATATCTATGAAAATGGAACTACCCTGGGACTTCAACCTATTGATTCGGACGCGGATCTAGTAAGCGATTATGTAGACATTGATTCCGATAACGATGGTATTTTAGATCAAACCGAATCCAGTTTTGTTGAGGGAAGTTTTGACTGTGATACCATTCCTAACTTAGATTTTAGCAATGCTCCTGTTTTGGAGGAAGGTCAAGCGTTTCAAGAGGGAGCAGTCTATCGTATAGGCGGGGTATTCCAGGGCATTGATGCTCTTATTACTGTAGAAACTATAGTTAACGGGCGCATAGATGTTTTGGATCAGAACGCGGTAGATCCTGAGTTTTTTAAACCGGAGATTCAGTTTGAGTTCACAGATGATGTCAGAAGGCCTTTTGTTGATCTTCGAATTTCGTTAGTTGTCGAGGACTCAACTACTCCTGTTGTTCTAGAAGAGTTAATTGCCAATTTTCTGGATGTTGATGGTAACGATCGATATCAGGAATTTAACCGGTTTGATACCCCCATAGATTTTACAGTAGATAATCCAACCGAGGTAATTGTGAATAATACCTCTGGGGGGCTTCTTATAAATGGTGGTTTTCAGGAATACGGCGGGATTTCCAATGTGAATCCCTCGGTGAATGTTGCTGTTGAATTTGTTGATATTTCTACCTTTGTTTTTCGGTTTGGGGTGCAAACCACTACCAACGATAATTTTCAAACCATAGTCCGTCAATCCGGGATTCAATTCTCATGCCTGGAAAACTTTGTTGATCCGCAAACCACCAGTTTTGGTGAGGATGTTGATACTGATGGCGACGGATTTCCGGATAGACTGGATATTGACAGTGATAACGACGGTATTCCAGACAATGTTGAGGGGCAGCCTACCGATGGCTATATTCCTCCAACAGGGAATGATTCGGACAATGATGGTTTGGACGATGCTTATGATAACGGAGATTTTGAAGGCTTGAATCCTGAGGATACCGACGGAGATACTATTCCAGACTATCGTGATGATGACAGTGATAACGATCTGGTACCGGACAATAATGAAGGGAACGACTTTAACGAAGATGGGATTCCGGATCAGACCCCAACAGGTACCGATACAGACAACGATGGTTTAGATGATGGTTATGAAGGCAGTGACGTAGCCGATGGCTTTGATGTGAATGATGAGATCGACGATCCGGCAAATGATTTGCCAGATACTGATGGTGAAGGAGATGTAAACTACCGTGATATTGACGATGATGGGGATGGCATAGACACGCCCGATGAAGATGCCGATGGTGATGGCGACCCCACTGATGACGATACCGATGAAGATGGCACCCCGGACTATTTGGATCCTGTGGATGATCGCGAGGATACCGATGACGATGGCGTACCTGATGTAGTCGATATCGATGATGACAATGATGGTATTTTGGATACCGTAGAAGGAGACGGTACAATAGACACCGATGGTGATGGTCGTCCGGACAGCCTGGACATCGATAGTGATAACGACGGTATTCCTGACAATGTAGAAGGGCAACCCACTGATGGGTATGTCCCTCCAACAGGGAATGATTCAGACAACGATGGTTTGGACGATGCCTATGAAGGCACAGGTGATGAAGGGATTACCCCTGAGGATACGGACGGGGATGCCACTCCCGACTATCGTGATGATGATAGTGATAACGATCTTGTACCTGACAACAATGAGGGGAATGACTTTAATGAAGATGGTGTTCCGGATCAGATGCCAACAGGCACCGATACGGACAAAGATGGCTTAGATGATGGTTATGAAGGTAGTGATGTAGCCGATGGTTTTGATGTGAATGATGAGATAGACGATCCG
>JANQRG010000034.1 GCA_028284665.1 Croceivirga sp. | reverse complement strand
CCTGTCATTTACTTTTAATGAATAGTTTGCCATCATTTATTGATTTTGAATTTGTTCTAATTCGGCTTTTGTTAAAAAGGCCGCCTCATTTTCCCAAGTGTTCTGGATATAATTGACCACATCCCTTATTTCCTTATTTGTAAGGGCCACGGGTTTCATTCCGGCCTCAAATGCAGAGCCCTGCTTTATGAGCGTTATAGCCCTTCGGGTTTGATCCATGGTAATATCATCGGGTTTTACCAGGGAAGGATATATCCCCTCAACCCCCTTGCCGTCCACCTGATGACAACTGATGCAATGCGTGATATATACTTCTTCTCCATGGGCAATACTTTCCTTTTCAGATTTAGGTTGACAGGATAGCAATGTCAAAAAACAGGACGATAGGATCAAAAAATGTTTACTAATAGTAGCCTTTAGCATTTGTTTGGATTGAATTGTTTACAGGATTGTCGCCTTCCCAGTATTGTTTTCGTCAAATCACTTTTTTGTAAGAGGTACCATAAGAAAGGATTTACTCTTTCAATACCTTTCCACTTTTATTCTGTTTCTCTATACGCTGTACATTTCGTGCTTCGTCATAAATGTATTTAACTACAGCAGCTCCATTGTTTAGATTATTAGTTAAGCTTCCATCGGAATCGTAGAACCTTGTCTCACTGATATCCCCATCCTGGTTATAATAAATTTCACGTCGAAAGTAGCCAAGGTCCGGAGGAACGATCTTTTCGTTGGTGATTGAATAGTACTCCGTAGCGGTTCTATCTCCATTATCATTAAAGTAGTCTACCTGTCTTGCAATGCCATCACTCGCAGTGGTTTGATGATTGTCCTTGTCAAAAAATAGGGTTTCATACCCATCATTCGCCCCTTTGGCCGGCGTATTGCGGACATATTTGACCTGCGCATATCCAAAAGATGCATAGCCTGAATCCTGTCGATTTACAAGATTGCCATTTTCATCATGAAAGCTATAGGACACCTCATTACTGTATGCATCAAAATAAAAATCAACATAGGCTGCTTTTTTCTTTTCACTCAACACCAGTTCGTTCCCATCCTTTCCATAATTTTTGACCAAATCCAGACATCCATTCTTGTCATACGTTATATGGGTAACGAGAAAATCAAAATAGTCCATCAGAATGTTGACCTCTCCATTTTTCTTCAACGCCCTTTGAATAAATGAGCCATCTTTCAGTGTTTCCCACTCAAATCTCCATGTGCCATACTCTGTTTCGATTTGCTCATTGTTTTTATTAAAAAGTACCAGAGATTTCCTGTTTCCATTCGCGTCCAGTTCAAAGACTTCCTTATGAATCCCCTGATTTTCTCCGCGGCCATAGAAATGCCTTTTGACGCTTGCCGGTTTGTTATTGTGATCAAAATACCTCCGGATGAGTTGTGTGTTGGTATATTCCAATGAGACGACAGCAGTGCCCAAATAGGAATTGTTGTTTAACAAGCCCATCGAATAATGCATTATTTTAGTAATTCTGCCCAATGCATCATAGTCCACTTTAAAATGATTGGTGTTTTTGGCTTCCTCCTCTGTAATTGGGATCCTTGGTTTAAAAGCCATATATGGAGAAATGTGTCCCGTAATTTTCAAAAAATATTTGGAGGCTATCCTGTTCTTCGTTGTTATCTCTTTGTTTCGATCATTTTTGGATTTTTGATTAAATCCTAGTAACAGGTAGATTGTTAATGACGTAAGTAGAATGTTCTTTGCGTTTTTCATTTTGGATTATGGATAACGATTTCCTATAGTCTTCAATTACGGATTAACTTGCATTAATTCTTGGTTTTAGCAGTGACCTTTATGTGCTCTTCATTTTTTTATTTAGTGCTTACATCGGCAGTTTCAATACAAATTGTATTGCCAGAAGTTGTGAAGGCCAAAGGCTTTCATTTTCAGATTTTGATGGGCTAGACAACATTCCCAAAAAACAAAAGCGCTAAATCAAACAGTGTTTCATCACGGCCGCCTCCGGAATTCTAACGTATTATTTTATTCTTGAGGGATGTTCCTTTTCTATTTAATCTAAATGCACCTTGAAGGTCATCAATTAAAGAGGTTAATTTCAAACGAACCGCGGATAATCAACTATTGATTTTACAAATCAGGAGATGTTTTTAAGAGCAACTACGTTATTTTAACAGCTTTTAACGAATAATGCAAAAGGGAAGGACAGGACATCCATTTCTAATTTCATTTTGATGAACACCTGGATAGCAGCGGTTTGTAGGTTGGCTCGTAACCAACAGCAAGAATACGTTGGGAGCTGGAGTGTTCATTATTTATGGTTAGAATTCGAGAAAAGGAGGAATCCAATTATTATTAGGCGTGTGATTGGGAAATTAGCATAGCGATAATTGAGGTGATGAATGACCCGTGCAAAACCCATTCGATAGAAAACCAAAAGTGAAAGCAAAACAAGCTGCAAAATATACTTAGATAACATATCCAGATTTTGCCCAAAACCTTTGCGCGTTAAATAGATTTTTAATTGCAAAAATTGATAGTTAAGTATTTATATATGTGACATCTTGTTGGGATCATGTTGGTACACCAAATTAAGAAGACATGAAGAATTTGATTTTTGCCTGGAGGAACGTAAAAAAGGATAAGGTTTTTTCATTCATCAACATATTCGGCCTTTCCATCGGCCTGAGTAGCTGCCTGCTCATTGTCTTATTTGTTAAAAGTGAACTTAGCTATGACAGCCACTATTCCAATAAGGATAATATTTTTCGGTTGGTTAGATATTATGACATGAACGGAACAAATAGGGCAGATGCAATGACTCCTGCCCCGGCAGCGAGTGTCCTGAAGGAAACATATTCTGAAATTGATTTGACGGGAAGGCTGTTGTTAAGGGACCTTTCCGGCACAGGAGGTATTGAGGTAAGGGAAGCACAGAGTGCTAAAAATGAATTTGAGGAAAAATTTGCATATGGGGATAATAGTTTACTGGAAATACTGGAAGTAAAATTGATCGACGGCGATGTAAGGAACGCCCTTACCACACCCAATACTTTGATAATCTCAGATCGGGTGGCTGAGAAATATTTTTCCAACCGGGAGGTTATTAATTCAATCATGGTCGTTGACAACGATTATGAAAATCCCAAGGTGGTCAAGGGGGTGTTCAAGGCGTTTCCAAGTAATTCGCACCTGGATTTGGACTTCATTTTCACTTTGAAAGGCAAGGAGTTGTACCCGGGAGAGGAACATTCATGGATGCCGCATAATTTTTTTACCTATATAAGGACCCAACCATCGATTCAACCAAAAGGGTTGGAGGACAAAATACAGGGACTCAAGGAAACCTATTATAATCCGACATTTGCCAGCACAGGAGAGGCTAATGGTGAATTTGTGAGGAGTTTAAATTTCAAGTTGCAAAGTGTCAAGGACATTCATCTTAGAAGTGGAATAGTTTTTGATACTTTTTCCCATGGTGATATACAGTTTGTATACCTGTTTTCCGCCATAGCGGTTTTCATACTTATTCTGGCGTGTATCAATTTCGTGAATCTGTCCACTGCCAAGGCAGGTAAAAGAGCAAAAGAAATAGGGGTAAAAAAGACTTTGGGATCCTCCAGGCAACAACAAATAGTACAATTCCTCTCTGAATCCATAATTCTTTGCTTCATAGCATTTTGCTTTGCAGTACTAATCACAATAGCCATTCTACCGTTATTTAATTCGATTGCCGATAGGAACATAGAAATCGGGTATGACGATCTATGGCTGATCCCTGTCCTTATCCTTAGTACAGTAGTAATAGGTTTCATAGCGGGGCTTTATCCAGCTTTTTATCTTTCCTCCTTTAAACCAAGTGTCACCTTAAAGGGAACACCCCCAACCTCCGAAAAATCCTTTTTACGTACGTCCCTGGTAGTTTTGCAGTTTGCCACTTCGGTGGTATTGATACTATGCGTAATTACCGTTCATAAGCAAAGTAACTATATACTGAACAAAAATCTTGGCTATGACAAAGAACAGGTATTGATCGTATCAGGAACCCAAGAAATCGGGGATAGATTGGAAACATTTAAACAAAGGATAAATGCAATCAGTGAGGTTACTAATGTATCGGCTAGCGGTTTTCTACCGGTTGAGGGGACCAAAAGAAACCAGATGCCGTTTAAGGTTATGGATCCCTCCAATAGGTATAATGGTGTAGATGCTCAATTGTGGTGGACTGACTACGATTATATAGAGACACTGGGATTGCGTCTCGTGGATGGACGTAAGTTCTCAAGGGAAATCGCAAGCGATAGTGTCAACTCGATCATTATCAACCGGAGTATGGTAAAAGCATTAGGATTCACAAACCCAATTGGCAAGCGCGTGCACTGTAGGACTTATTATACTATTATAGGGGTTGTGGAGGATTTTCACTTCACCAATCTTAAGGATGTCATTCGCCCTTTGGCCATGGTACTGGGACGCGAAAAAAATATGGTACTGGTAAGGATCAATACCAATGACATGGAAAGCGTAATACGCAATGTTGACACTATCTGGAACGAGTTTATACCCAATCAAGATCTACGATACTCCTTTCTGGATGCAAGATATGCCCAGATGCATCACGACATAAAGCAAAGGGCCAAAATTCTGGACGGTTTCACCTTAGTCGCTCTTATTATTGCTTGCCTGGGACTGCTGGCCTTATCCACATATTTAGCGGAACAACGAAAAAAGGAGATCAGTGTAAGGATTGTCTTAGGAGCGACGTTCAGGGATATCTATACCCTGCTCAGCATAAATTTCATGAAAATTGTCCTGGTGGCAGTGGTCATCGGAATTCCTTTAGGAGGTTTTCTGATGAGCAGGTGGATACAGGATTATGCATTCCGTATCAACATCGGTTGGAACATCTACCTCCTGTCAGGCTCCATCGCTTTACTAGTCGCATTGCTAACGGTAAGTTTCCAAGCGGTTTCATCTGCGTTGATAGATCCCATGAAGAATCTGAGGAGGGAGTAAAATCGTTAACTACGAACTACGTCCTATGCACCCTAATATCCATGCTAAACACCCAGACGCGGATATACCTTTCCCGGGGATAAAATCCAAGTTGATCCCGGCAGGGCAACCATAGTTCATGATTATGCATTTGAACAGGATATTGAGATATCAGCACATGCTTATGGAACCTAATGGGGGTTGTTTTCTAAGAGATAGTATAATAGACAAGGTGTCAAAGCACGAACTGCAGGGAGCTTTTCGGCTTAGAAGGGCTTGGGGATGTAATATGTTAACTACCATAAAGACGGTACTTGAGGGATAGCTGTCTTTGATGAAATCAATCAAATCGCAAAGGCTTTACCTACAAAGCCACTAAATCAAATTCATACCTTTAGTACGGCCTTGTAATAGGGCTATCCTCGCTAAGACTTCCTTCACCTTGTATTCTTATTTAGCGTACAAAACCATATCGTCATCTGTACAGATTTGACTACCTGTTATACATTATTCTTCTGATAAGGCTAGTAATTGAATACCTTTCTATAGCCCGGTACAGGTAAGACGCTAACCGCCACCCTACTGGGAAATACACCTAGCGGGATGTCTACCGCATTGACCTCTCCCTGGTGGTGTCCAAGTATATTGGAGAGACGGAAAAGAACCTTTCCAAACTCTTTGACAAGGCTAAAAACAAGGATTGGATCCTCTTTTTTGATGAGGCCGACTCCATTTTTGGGAAACGCACCACCACCCGAGACGCTCATGACAAATATGCCAACCAGGAGGTTTCCTACCTGTTACAACGGATAGAAAATCATTCTGGTTTGGTCATTCTAGCTTCCAATCTCAAAAGCAATATTGATGCGGCATTTACCAGTCGCTTTCAATCCATCATCGAATTTAAAATTCCTTCAGCCGTCCAGGACCTGGAACTGTGGCAAAAAAATCTCCTGGAACATCTCTCGTTGTCTACTAGCATAGACCTGGAGATCATCTCCAAAACCTATGAGATCAATGGAGCAAATATCATCAACATTATTCAATATGCCTGCTTACAGACCTTAAACGCCGGAGAATTGGAAGTCTCCTACCACCATCTGCTCTCAGGAATTGCGAAGGAGTATGAAAAGGAGGGGAAGATGATGTGATGAATTTCAGGGAAATGCTTTTGCCAATTAACAATTTTACTAGCCTCCCATTCCTAGGGATTTTAAAACTCATACTTCTTCTCCACCGCATAGCGCAACAACTCCCCTGCCCCATTTAACCCCAGCTTCCGGATCATGTTTTTGCGATGGGTGTCTACCGTGCTTTTACCGATAAAGAGTTGGTCTGCGATTTGGTGGGAGGTATGGCCTTTGGCAATCAATTGCAGGATCTCCCGCTCTCGGGAAGACAAGACACTTTTGGAGCTATTCTTTTCGGCATGGGGCAGGTGAATCTTTTTATCGTAATAGGGTTTTCCAGAAGCTACAGTTCGAATCGCTTCCAGCACCACCTCCAGACTGCTATTCTTTAAGATATAGCCTTTTGCGCCGGCAGCCAGCATTTGCTGTACCGCTTCTTCCTGATCAAACATGGTAAAAGCTACTACTTTGGTGTAGGGAAATTCCTTTAGGATAATTCTTGTGGCTTCAATTCCATCTAGTCTAGGCATACGGATGTCGCAAAGCACGACCTTGGGTTGCTTGAGGCGTACTAGTTTAAGCAGCTCCTCTCCATGATTTGCCGTTCCAATAATGCTGATATCCTCCTCATAGCGCACATAGGACTTGATCCCATCGATCAGTGCCTGGTGGTCTTCGGCTATAGCTACCGTGATCCTCATACCGGGATATCAATTAAGATGGAGGTGCCTTTTCCCAAAACGCTGTCTATGGTAAAGCTACCTTCGAGGTGTTCTACCCGTTTTTCCACATTGGTAAGCCCAATCCCTGTGGGATCCGGGCCCAGTTTCGTACGATCAAACCCCTTTCCGTTATCGGCTACAATAATGTTTAGGCTCTTATCATGTTGCGTTAGGTGAATGTCTACGTTAGTAGCTTTGGCATGCTTGATCGCATTGGCCACCAATTCCTGGACCATTCGGAAGATCATCAGCTCCAATGAATTTTCCATACGTTCCCCGAGACCGAAGTCCTCCACGGTAACTTCCAGCGCATTGGTTTCCGAAATGGTTCGAGCCATCTTTTGGATAGCAGGAAGCAGCCCCTGGTTACTCATCACCCCGGAGTTTTTATGATGGGCTATCCCGCGCACCTTTTGATACGCTTTTTCCAGCAGCTTTTGCGCATTCTTAAGTGCCGGGTCTTTTTTGGAGATCCTGGCATTATCAAAATGGAGCTGGATCGTGGCCAGAAGGCTGCCCAAGTCGTCATGTAATTCATTGGCTACGCGTTGGCGCTCTTTTTCCTGCCCGGCGATCATGGCATCAATACTGACTAACTCCTGCTTCTTTAACAAATTCTCCACCCGCTGTTGCCTTAGTAGCGCCTCCTGCTCCGCTAATTGCCGCTTTTTGGTGGTATTTTTTTGGAGGAGTAAGGCGATTCCAGCCCCTAACAACAAGGCTACAGTTGCTACTATAAGCCAATTGCGGTTGGCTTTGGCCTTTTGTGTCTGCTCTTTTACTCGTTGTTGTTCTATTAAAATCTGTTTTTCTTTTTCTTCAGTTCTATATTTGGTATCCAAGTCAGCTATTTGTGCTCTGCTTTTTGCCTTATTTGACCTCAACTCGTTCATCAAGTAATCATTTTTATAAAAACACAAACTATCTGTTATTCCAAGAGATTCAAAAGCCTTAAACTTCCAATAAGATCTGTATCTACTAGCATACTTACCCAACTGACCTGAAAAGTCTACTTTGCGAACATTTAGATACTCTAATGCCTTTTTGTAGTCATGATTTTCTACATTGATTGCTCCCATACTTGTGTAGTATGCTGAAACTCTTTCTTTTTCAATGATCGTTTCAGGTGGATCCAAAAACCTTACAGCTCTTTCAAAATAGTGGTTTGCACTATCTATATTTCTACTATGTCTTACAAAATAAAAAGCATTGAGCATATACAGGTTTCCTAGTACAAACTCTTCTTTTGATTTACTAAGAAGTTTGTTGACTTCTTGCTTAATAGCGTGAACATCTTTGTTTTCCTTTACACTAAGCCTCTGGTAAAGTCTAAATCTAAATAACAAACTAAGCTCTTTTTCAAGTTTATTGTTGGCGAAATGATTGTATTTTGCTAAGTACTTTTGAAATGATTGAAAATCATCAGATTGATTGTCGTAATAAGTAAATAAGGTCAGTATTGATTTTAATGATGCACAAACAAATGTAGAATCCTTCGTACTTTCAGAAATTTTCAAACTCTTTTCATATTCCTGTAAAGCTCTGATATTGTTCTCAAAATTGTAGTAAAAATAATGTCCCCTGTTAAGATGTTTTAGGCTTTTTAAACGCAGCGATAATTCAGGTTTAATTGTCGTATCATAGGCTGTTTCTAGATAGCCATTCTTGATAAAATTAAAATATACTCGTAATTCATTTCTAATATAGTTATCACTGATGGAATTGACGAACTGGTCCATCTCAGAAAAGCGTCTATCCGATTCTAACACAAAGGCTTTTTTAATTTGTGATTGACAAGAGATAGAAAATACCGTTAACACAATAAAAAAGTGGATATTTTTATTCACTTTTCATAGTATCACTTTTGATTACATCTACTCGTCTTGGGTAACAAAGCCCATCTACCACTCCATCTCCATCTGGTATTGGATTGTATTTTTTATCTACCAACCTATAACTTTTTTTAAGCCAATTTTCCCCATCCCTTCTCCAACTCATGGGATCAATGTATCTTGACCCATCAAGATCTTTAGGATTGTAGAGGCCTCCCTCCAAAATGAAATCATAAAGATGTATATCTAATTCTTTTCCTTCAATTTTATCTTTGAATTTCAATTCTACATCATGTAACTCGGGGTTAACAAAGAAGGGTAAAACTTTAACATTTAGTTGATAATGCCAGTTTTCCGTATCTCTAATCTTTTTGAAGACTTCAGGTGAATACTTATTAGAAATTTCATCTAAATATGTTTTATTTGATTTTATTTCGATGTCTTCAGTGGACAAACCAAAAGTTACTGGGCCCGAGAAATTTTGTATTCTAAAATCAAAAGTATAAATATGAACCGGTAAGGGGGGTTTTCCAATGGTTTTCTGCTTATAGCCCTTAAATCTTGCATATATCATATAGAAAGTTCCGTATCTCTGAATTCCGGAAATAGCTTGCCAAGTAGGAGGTTCTTTGCTGTCTACTACCAGGTCTAGTTTCATTTTTAAGTTTTCGTGCATGGTAAAAATTTTGTTATTATTTCATTACAATACCTTTTATAGCTTCTTTGTTATTCATTTTTTCGAAAAACTGATCAGTAGAAGTTATAATTTCGGATTTTGAAAACTGCTCTGGATTAATCTCTCCAATGCGAGTAGGAATTTCTACGTAATACTCATCTTCATCAACGATTGATTTTAAAAAGAACGAGTCAAGATTATTAAACCTAAATAAATCAACACCTACTTGATTCAAGCAACCCTTTTCTTCTAACTTTTTCAACCCTATCCATAACAACTGGATGTTGAACGGCTTAGATGTTTCAAATATTTCTATTTCTTGATTATTATCATATTTCAACGTTATCATCAGATCCGGGATGGTATCCGGAGATCTCGAACTCGTTAAAAAATAAGCCCAAAACTTAGGTTCACCGGCATAGGCCTTCTCCAATGAACTTGAATCTTTCCAAATTAAATCCCAAATAAAAAGCTCATAGTCGATTAAAAACCACTCAGTATTTTTCTTAAAGGAATTTATGTATTGGAGTGCTCGAAGCTCCCTTACAATATCGTCTGTATTAATTCTCATACTAATTGATCGTTTTTACGTCCAGGAATACCGCCATTTACCTCTTTTACCCAGGTAATTTGTTTTAAAATTATTAAAAGACCTTGTTCTAAAACCAAAGTCCGGATCATGCAAGTGTAGTTTTCTGCTCTTGGTTTCATATCCTGAAACCACAACCATGTGACCCCCTGGACTATCCGGATAATTCTCTAATGAAGCCAGAATTGGTAATTTATAATCGTTGATTATGGAATCAACATGGTCTTCTAAATGGCTATCGTGATGAAGATAAAAATCAATTTTGCTACTGCTTTGTGAAAAATAACCTGATTCCAATGTATACTCCATTTCTTTAAAATGCATCCTTACATTGTAATTCTCATTCTTTGGAACACATAAATCTTTTTTTATATGTGCTAATTTTTTATGAGTATATGCAAAGTTGCATTGGGATACAGGTTTTGTTCTGTTGCCTAAAGCTAAATGGTAGTTCAGAAGCATTACGCCACATGCCGCCCAACACCAATTATCATAGATTTGACTTTCATGTTTAATGGACAAGCCTTTATATGAGCTACTCGTCATTTTAACAGACAAATCAATTCTGATTCGCTTCGCATTAGATAGAATCGACATCACTCAAAAATTTAGGATCAAAAATATCTTTACTGAATAGAACTATCTATCCCCATCCCTGGGGATTTTAACCAAGACAAAGTAGCGGAAAGAATAGTAGTTCGAAATAAGAGGCACTGAAAATTAATAGTTGACTTCTCAATACCATTACGGAAAACCGTAAAAAAATTGGGGTTTTTCTGCAAGAAATCCCTATCAATGGGGATAGCGACACCTAGTTCCCTGATTTACTTTTCCAAAAATTTCACCGTAGTCCTTTAGCAAGCATGTATGATGTCTTGGGAAAGGGAATAACCGGGAAAACCTAAAGCGCTTTTGCAATCATTTCACAGACCATCAGCGGCAGTGATGGTCCGTGCAGTACTGCCGATTTCATAACCGATTTAAAAACGAAAACTATGAAATCGTTTACAGTAATGTTAATTGCCCTACTGACACTAGGGGCCGTTTCCTGCACCCAGGAGGATCTTGTTGAAAATGAGGAAGCTTTATTTGATTTGAATGAACTTACCTTGGAAACAAAAGCCGACACTGGAAATACGGGTTCCACAGATGATCCACCACCGAAAAAGTAGTCATTTGAGACCTGGAAAAAAGTAACTTTTCCGAAATACTGCAGAAAGTGGATAAAAAGTTATCCACTTTCTTTATTTTGTCTCACAATAAAAACAGCACAATGGGGAAATGGGTAGCACGGATCATCATTATGGGGTGCCTGGCTTGTGTACCTTCGCCCTCCATTGAGGATGCCGGAAATTTTGACGCTACAGCCTTACAATATCTGGAAAGCCAAAAAGAAGATGTCCCTCCTGAGCAACGTATTCCTATCCTAAAGGGCATTATATCCGAAAGTAAGCAGAACGATACTATCAGCTCCTATGCGCTGTACTCCTTATGCTGGAATTACTATAGCTTACAACAGTACGACAGTGTACGCTATTACGGCCGGGTGCTAATTACCGGTGAGAAAACCAAAGAAAATTTAGTAAACCTGGGGAAATACTACCACCTACAGGGGTATTACCATGAACAACATACGGCAAAGTTTGATAGTGCCTATTATTATCACGATTTAGCCAGGAAGGCGTATCTCCAATATAACGATACCGCCAGGGCATTTGGAAGAATGGTGCGATTAGGATACTTGCAACGGTTTCAGGGGGATTATTTCGGGGCAAAGGAAACTTTAACACAGGCCCTGTCATTACAACAGAAGAACCGAGACAACAACTACGCTAGCCTTTTTAACCAGTTAGGCATTATACATATGGAACTGGAAAACATTCCGGAAGCCCAAAAATTCTATTCGCAAGCAATAGCCACTACTAATTCCCCAAGGGATCGTTTGGTGTACCAAAACAATTATGGGGTAGCCCTATTGGAAGCCTATCAATACGCCGAGGCAAAAGTCGTATTTGACCCTTTGCTTAAGGATCCCCTCATTCATAACGATTCTGCACAATTGGCAAGAGCCCTTCAGAACCTGGGCTATGCCAAATGGAAGATGAAGGACCCCGGATCCTTGCACGATTTGGAGGAGGCCTATGCGATAAGTACAACCATCAACGATATCAACGGCCTGACGTTCAGCCATAAAAGATTTGGCGAATATTACAGTAGTACGTCGCCCTCCAGGGCTATACAGTATTTGGATACGGCAATTACATTGGCGAAGGCGATGCAACGGCCTCGACTTGAGCAAGATGCTTTGGAGTTACTTATGAAAATTGCTCCAAAGAATATCGCCTACAAAGACCGTTTTATTCACCTTAGCGATAGCCTGTATGAACAGGAGTTACAGGTAAAAACCCAGTTTGCCTATTTAAAATATCAGGACCAGCAAGAAAAGGAGCAATTACTGCAACTGGAGGCGGCGACCGCCCGACAAGAAGCTGAGTTGGCCCGCAAGGAGACCCAAAAAATCATATCCATCTCTTTTGGTGCCCTGGTGTTAGCGGGAAGTCTTTTACTTTTCTTTTTAGTAAAGCAACAACACCGGAGAGAAAAGCTTAAAGTGGTATACAACACAGAAAAACGCATCAGCCAGGAATTACATGATGGGTTAGCCAATGATGTATTTGGGCTTATGACCCAAATCCAGGGTAAAAAGAAACCTGACGGGGAGGTTTTAGACCACTTGGAAAGCATCTACCAAACCTCTCGAAGGATCTCACATGAAAATGCCCCGGTAAAAACCGGTGCTCGGTTTAAAGAGGAACTACACACGTTGATCGATACCTATCAGGACACGTCCACCACCCTACTGGTAAAAGGTATAACCACAATAGACTGGACCTTGCTTAACGATCATAAATGTATAGTGGTGCACCGCGCCATTAAAGAGCTTTTGGTAAACATGAAGAAGCATGCCGAGGCAAGTTTAGCCTTGTTGCAATTTGAAATGCAACGGAACCTGCTTGTTATTGCCTATAGCGACAATGGCATAGGGTTTGATCCCAACAGATCCCTAGGGATGGGTCTGCGGAGTACGGAAAGCCGTATTAAAGCTGTGGGTGGTACTGCTATTTTTGATGTAGAACAAGAACAGGGAACACAGATCACCTTCTCCATTCCAATTTAAGCATCATACTAATGTTCAAAAAAGTTCTGGTTGTGGAAGATTTGGATACCGTTGGGTATGGCATTGCAACAATGTTGCAAAAGGAACTGGGCATTTCTGAGGTAGTATTGACGCAATACTGTGATGAAGGGTATCTGAAGTTCCAAAAGGCATTGCATAACCAGCTTCCTTTTGAGCTTATTATTACGGATCTTTCTTTTGTTCAGGATCATAGGCCTTTAACCCTGAATTCGGGTAGAGCCCTAATTCACAAGATCCGGGAACAAGGACACCACACCCCAATCATTATTTGTACAGTAGATGAAAATCCTGGTATGGTAAAGCAACTTATGGATAAAAAGATGATATCCGCTTATGTGCTTAAAGGTCGCTATGGGTTAAAAGATCTCAAAACAGCCATTGAATCTGTCTTCAAAGGACAATCCTTTGTTTCGGATAAAATGCGGCGTTTAACCCGAAAAAAAATGGCTTTTGAAATAAAAGAATACGACGTTTCCTTGTTGTCTTATCTTTCCAACGGCTTTACACAAGAACAAATTTCCGATGTTTTTAAAACCAAAAGGATCTCACCGAATAGTTTGAGCTCCATTGAAAAACGACTGAATAAATTAAAAGACGTCCTTAAAGCAAGTAACAACGTACAACTAGTGGCCAACGCCAAAGACTTAGGATTAATCTGACATTTTGTGATGCTTTCCCTGAACTCCGTAAACGAATTACAAATAACCTTTGCTAAGTACCCCTGGTTTTATGGTAAACCGTAAAATCAAATGTTACGACCGCTATAGGTTTGTGACTTAAACAAGTTTGTAAATGCGCTCCATGCGAATTTCAATTGGAATTGCGGCACGGCTTGTTTAATAGTATTTTAAAAGACCGCACTTGGGGGAGGGCGGTCTTTTTCTGTCTATAGTCACTATTGTCCAACTGTTGTATGGAGAAATAGTAATTTCCTGATGCCTGCGAAGGGTATTTCGTAACAGATATATAATAGCCAAAGTCCCGGAAGTAGCAGTAGCTGGCCGCTTTTAGGCTTTAGAGCGGTTTTTTTCAAAATCCAGGCTAAACACCCAATTACCTTCAAAAGTACTGTTTGCCGGCAAAGTAATTGGTGACTGGAAATTCCTTTTTTCCTACTTCTCCGGCACACGATTGATCTCAATCCTTCCGTTATCTGCCCTACCTTTTTTTGTTGTATTCTGGACCTGGAGACTACTTGCACCATAACCAACAGCCTCCAGCCTGTCCTCCGCGACTCCATTAGCTATTAGGAAATCACGAACGGCATTGGCCCTATCCTCACAAAGCTGTTGATCGGTTTTGGAATTGCTTATATCGTCGGTATATGCTTCAATAGTAAACCTTGCCACAGGATGTTCATTGAGTAGCTGAACAATGGCCCCCATTTGGGCGGTAAAATCGCCTTTGATGACCGCGGTACCGCGATCAAATGTTATTGTTTCAGCGTAATCATTTAATTGCCTTTGAACAGCTGCTGTAAATTCCGGACAACCGTTATTTGCCACTGATCCCGGAACATCGGGGCATAGATCATTGGCATCAGCAACAGTATCTCCGTCGCTGTCGTATGGGATGTTTTGATTGTTTTGCGTTTCTTGTACGTCTTCTTCTAAGTAGTCTTGCTGATATGATACTGCTGTCTCCGGGCAACCCCCGTTTTCCAGCTCCCCAATTGTATCAGGGCAGTCATCATCTTTATCCGGAATTCCATCGCCATCCCGGTCGGGCCAAGGACATCCATTGTTTTCAGCCGGGCCAAACTCGTTAGGACATTGATCCCGATCCTGGCCAAAATCCGGGACACCATCCCCATCCCCATCACCTCTTGTAATCTTCGGACAACCACCATTCGCTCTTGGCCCTTTGGTTTTGGGACATCTGTCTTCGCTGTCCAAAATACCGTCCTGATCAAAATCTCCACCACTGTCAAATGGGATAAAAACAGAAATAAAACCAGGTGTTGCCGTTCCTACATTGCGAATGGTGAAATTGTATTCCTTTGTATAACCATCCAACAAGTCCTTGAGTTTTCTTGCAATATTCAATTCAAACTCTTTATCAAACCGAATCTCATATCCAGAAGCAGCATCTACCGCCGAAAAAAAGGAATCATCTGATGGATAGAGTTGTGTACGCCCTTTAAATCCTTTTCCTCTCAGGTATTTCATAATACGTTCGGCCTCATTCCTTTGTTCCGGATAGAAATAGAACCCGATAACATATGAATCCAAATTATCCCGGGGGCAACCGTTAAATTCTTTTGGTCCTGCAATATCCGGACAAGCATCTTCTTTGTCTGGTAAACCGTCTCCATCACGATCATCAACTTCGGGATCGGAGGGGCATCCGGCATTCAATTCAGGACCTGCACGATCTGGACATTGATCATCTTTATCAGGAGTCCCGTCACCATCCCTGTCAGGCCATGGGCAACCGCTATTTTCAACTGGCCCCTGTTGGTACGGACAAGCGTCCCTGACATCTATTATACCATCAGCATCACTATCAATGGCTTTAATATTGGTAAGGGAAATATCATATGCATCTTCCTGTATGACCAGGCTGGTATCTAATACGGTAATATTGTTCCAATCTAACCGCACTTCTTTTGGGTTGCCATCCACGCGAATCGGGAATTGAAGCGTATCCTTGAATTGATTTAACCCATATTGTGGTTGTCCCCCCATAAGATCCCCGGGAACGTCATTTACCCATAACTGCAATGAAGTGGTCACCGAGTCGTAATTCGCATTGTGTTGGTAATAGAAATTTATATTCTTGAGTATGGCTTGCGTATTTTCAAATGAAGTGAACCGATCCATTCCTGCGGCTCGCATAAAGGGCAATGCCAGAATTCCGGCAATAACTGTTATAAACCCCAGGGAGGTGGCCAGGGCTGCTAAAAAAAAGAATCTGGATTCCGCGGTTTCTTCTTCGGATGTGGTATTCAAATACTCCTTTAAGGTGACCGTCCGAAGTATGCCCTTCCCCTCCTCTTTGCTAATCAGCGTTTTCCATTTTAAGTCAGGGTTTTCCAGGTAGGATTTTGTAACGACATCTGTGATCAGATTAGTACTGCTCAACTTTTCAAATAAGGCTTTGGCCGGTTGATACACGGCATATTTTACCGGATCATGCGCATACAAATTGAATTGGTTGATCAGTTGCTGCGTTTCTTTTTCCTCATAGGCATAATGACTGCTGTTCAATTCGGGTTCCTCAATTTCGTCCAGCATCGCTAAAATGGTTTCCCTGGCCAGGACTTCGTTTTCCTTTGACAGATGTTTGAGCAGGTCCAACCGAATATAATCAGGGAGTTTACCGGAACGCATCCAGTCTATACGGACCAGGCGTAACAGTGTGGTGAAATTGAGGTGTTGTGCCAAACCCTCTTTTTCCAAAATGGCTTTTCCAATAGCAAGGGTCAGTTCCCAATGTAGTTTTGGGTAAACGGCCAATGCCGCTATCCATTGAAAAAGCACATTGGGATAAGCTTTGGCCTTTTTTGCAGGTGTGCCTATTCTCGGGAGTAAGGTGCTCCCAAGGTCGGTTACCCATTCTACCAACAAATTGGAAGATTCCTCGCTTTCGGGGATATTGGCCCATTCTACTTCGGCACAATAGTCATATAGCGCGGCATAATCTTCAAAATCCACCATATCCACCCCGTAGAAGGAATTCTTATGCCGTTTCAATACGATCAGAATGTCTACGGTCTCATCAAAAAGTTTTTCCATCAACAGCAACTGTCCTGCTATATCAACCGGAAAAACAGGCAAATGCTCCAGCAGTACCTCCTGTTCCCGGTATCCCCAATCCAAAAAGGCCACTGGTGTCATGATTGCCTTAAGGGGCCATCTCTCCAGGAACTGAAGCATGTTTTTGTCAATAGCATGATAATCCTTGTAGATAAACTGATAGGCATCTCCAAACAAGAGCAGCACGTGGTCAGGATATTGTGAGCTCAGTTTCTCCAGGCTGGTTCTGCCATTTTCATTGTAACAAAGTAGCGGGGAAGTGTTATAATAAAATTTAAGGATGTAAACGTTTTGCTTTTTTAACAGCTCGATCAAATAATCGAATAATCTAACTTGTTGATCACGGGCATTTTTCTGATCGATTAAGACCAAAAACTCCATTTGCTGTGTCCGTGATTCGTATACCGGTTCAAAGAAACCGGCATTATCTACGGTTTTTGAAATGGTTTTTTTGATATGCAAAAAAGTAGCACTATCACCGATGCGTTTTCGCATCGTCTGTGCTACATCATCCATTTCCGATTCCGATAGGGGTAAGAAATTCTTATCATGAAAAGGGACATCGGCACTCCCAAGTTTACCTTCCTCAAACGACGTAAGCATAGCATTGTATCGCTGCTTTGTCTTTTCCGAGTTATCAATTAGACTCTCCCGTATCTGATGTTGTTTATATGCAAAATAAGCGGAGAGCAAGGCCAAAACCGCTAAAATACCGAAGAGATACCAGTGCAATTTACTTTGCAGGAGAATTGTGGACGCATTGCCGGCGGAAGCGAGAAGTACATCCGGTTTAGGGGAGTTGTTATACACCATAACTTCCACTTTTTGTTGTGCATTGCAGGCTGCATCATCCTCATCATAAAAGGTTTGGAAAGTAAAGTTGTAAGTCCCTTCTTTATTTATCCTCGCGATTAGCTGATTTGTTGTTTTGTTTTCAAACACCGCAGTATCTGGAACGGACCAACTTACACTATCCGGAACTTGCCCTGTTACCGTGGCCTGTAAGGTAAACCTCCGGCCGATTTCTATCGAATCGAATGCTTTTTCAATCTGAACGGAAGTAGGGTTAAGACAGATGCGAACCCTTTTTTGCAGGGTAGTATCGGCATATACTACTCCCCAAGTATTGCTAATCTGAATAGTAGCGCGTATTTGGTAAACACCTTGCCGGGTGTAGGAATGGGATAGCAGGGAATCTGTGGTAGTACCATCACCCCAATCTATTTTTGACTGGAGCGATAGCGCCTTTGAAGCATCCAGGGGTGTTAAGGTTACATACACTTGCCTACGTTGTGCCTCCGGAGGAGAAAGGTGCGTTTCCATTAATAACTCCGGGGGATTCGCATCCAACCACGTATACCGGACGTAATCTGACACGATCAAACCCATAAGCACTAAAAGGAGTATCGCTACAATTACCAGGATCCTTTTGATAGTGTCATCATCGCTACCGCCACCCCCTTTACTTCTTGGTGAAAAAAAAGCGTCAAAAATCTGTTGGAAATGGATTTGTTCGCCTTCGCTTTTTGCAAAGATCGGAGTAAGGTAAGCACACAGTCCCGTTTCATCTTTTATAGTATCGGAATACTGCTTTATAACGTGATTTGCGTCAGCAATTTGTTCCGGAGTAACCAGGAAACCATTTCTTTTTAACGCTATAAAGAAATCGTAGAGTGGTAGACTCCGAGTAGCTATTTCCTTTGTTGAACTATGTGCTTTATCTTCCTGCAATCTCGTCTTTTAGGGATTTAAAATCCGCCTTATTTTTGGCAATAACACCTAGTGTTTTGATAATCTTTTCGCGATACTCGGGAGTGGCATTCTGCCAATTTCCGAGATCTGAATCCAATAGTTTATTCTCCTTCAAACAGCTTATCCAATCGACCAATTCGGAAGTTGCCGGCGGCTTGTTTATGTTTTTCATATTCCGAAATTGTAGAAACATGTCGATGGCATGACCGAACGGCAAATCATCGCCCGCTAATTTTGTTTTTATGATATCCATTAGAATCTCTGGCCCCGGAAAATTAATATGGTGAAAAACGCAGCGCCTTAAAAAAGCATCCGGAAGGCCTTTTTCGTTATTGCTGGTGATGATGATCACAATTGGCTTTTCCCTGTTCTGTGTGAGCTGTGTGTCGTTCAATTCTTTAATATTGAACTTGAATGGTGGTTTTTCCAGTTCTGCTAACAAATCGTTTGGAAAATCCCTGGGCGCCTTGTCAATTTCATCAATAAGTACCACGGAACCATGGCCTATACCCTGTTCCACTACATCCGATTGGTAATTGCGGAAAACCATCCAGTCTTTATTGATTTCATGGGTTTTCAATAAGGCTACTCCAAGACCATTGAACGAAATGAAGGACTCTTTGGGACTATTGTCCCGGTCCCCAAAATGCCCGACGGCATCATACTGGTAAAAAAGATCGGTAGACTGGGATATCGATTTGGTATTGTACCGCAGTGCCTTTTCCGCCTTAAAAATTTCCGGGTACGCCGTTTTGAGCTGGCGGGCTACAAAATCTGCACATTCTGTTTTTCCAGTTCCGGGTTCACCCGATAATAGCAGGGGTCGTTGTAGAAAAAGTGCCGTATTAATGGCAGCCAACAAGTCATCGCTCGGCTTGTAAAGGTCTTTGGCGATAGCATCGATCTGTAGCATGAAGAATATTTAATTGGTTAACATGTTTTCTTTCAGCCAATCTTTTATTGACTTATTTACCTTACTCATTTTAAAGTTTGCAAAAGGATTATCCCCAACGTCTAAAAGCTCGTCTAAATCGTGCTGGTCAAACTTATGACTCCTGATAAAGTTTTCCAGCCAATTACGTACATCGGTCTTCGTAATGTCGTTTAATTCACTAATGGGAATAAGACATCCGGGTATATTAAGATCCTTACTCAATTTTTTGGTAAAGGCATCAAACTTTTTAATACCTGCTTCATCCGTCGGAACATAGCTGTAGAACAATACAAAAACGTTATTTGAGGAAGTGTTGGGATCTTGCATTAAAAAGTCAGGAAGCAGGTCGAGCAACACAGCATGCAAATGTTCGAGTTTAACATCGCTTTGGATCTGAACGGAATTGAGTTCTATGCTTAAAAATAGCTTTTCGGAATAGTTAAAGGTTTGGGTCGCCCGCTCCTTACCCCATTGTGACGATAAATGGTCATAGAAGGCCACCTTGAACTTTGCCGGAGTGATCTGATTGATCTGACCGAGTTCAAGATTACATTTATTGTAGCTCCCTCCCATTTCCAAGCTATAGATCCTTTCAATGAAATCATTGGGAAAGTTCTGGTAAAGGGAACTGAAGTAAAAAGAATTTACCCGTTGACGGATCTGCCTTGAAAACTTGTATGACTGATGTACTCGATCTACCAAGAGTAATGCTTCTCGGTAATCATTGAGACTCGACGGCTTTTTAAAATTGTAGTTGAAAGTCAGCAGTATTTGCTTACAAAGGTTATCCGGTGTAGTAAAAGGATGAATGAAGGACGCATTCTCACTTTTTGCACTTTCATAAAATTGTTCCAGCGCCAGATTTTCAGGTCCCTGGGCATTTCCAAAATCGTCCTCTTCATTGTCCGCCTCACTCCAGAATACAAATATGGTGTAGTTAGGATTGGCAGCCTGTATTCTCCTTGCCTCCCGGTATTCCATTTCGGTATAGGAAATCCCCTCCCCTTCTACTATTGAGCCATACCGTTGGGCCAGGATCAGGATATAGATATCAACTTCCCTAACATCCTCAAGACATACCTCAATCGGTTTTTTGCCATTCTCGGACACATAGCCCTCCATACCGATCACCAGGTATTCCTCTTGTAAGCCCTTGTGCTGAAACATATCCCGAATGGCATCTCTATAAGGCACTAAATCCTTATATGTAGATGATATGTAGACTTTTTTATGCATCCTGGCTGTATAGCACAACTAAATTAGGAAATTGACGAATATCCCTCTGGAAGATCAAAATTGGCTACCATGCCCTTAGCATGCTACCGATGGTTTCCAAATAATCATTAACAATGCTACACTTGTGCTAAGGACGTACCGAATAGGCTTCTCTACATTCATTCGTGTGATACCGCCTTTACCTATTACTAATGTACTTATTGTTTCGGAAATGCCACCTTCAATTTATACACCAATACTTACAATCTATACAAATCTATTCCTATTAATTCTGATTAAGTCCTACCTTATACTATCTGCTTCTCCAGATAGGTTACTTTTTTTGACCAACTATAAATACGACATGAGAAAAAGCCTTTTTATCCATTTTTTATACCTTCTTCCCATTGCTTTTGCGGCATCTTCTTGCGTGAGTACCCGTGTTGAGGCCAATCCCTATCAGGATACCGTTGAGAACCTGGAATGTCAAAAGAAATCCAGTTGGAGCTATTGGTGGGGTGTGGCCCCTGGCAGCACTAAAATGGTAAGTGCCAATCCCGAAATTGCAGGCACCGAATGCCCCTGCACGGAAAGATCCATGTCCTGGGTGGTGGTAAAAACATCTTTTACGGATGTGCTATTGAGCATAGTGACCTTAGGTATCGTGAACCATAGAACCGTAAGTTATGGCTGTGCCCGACCGCAAGGCGGCGAAGGAGATTTGGATAACTAAAATGAAATACCCATGCTACCCGAAGGAATTACCCAGTTACCCATACAGCAATGGACCAACAAGCATGAGAATTTTACCCATCCGCTGGTTCAGGATGCTTCTTTTAAATTACGAAATCCCCCAGGGCAAAGCCATAAAGAACGTTACCGGAAAACAACCCAAAATTTTCAATGGCTTATCCAACACGCCTTGGATAACAACCTGCGCCTACGTGCCATGGGCAGTGGCTGGTCGTTTACCAAAGTCGGGGTGACCGAAGGCGGTTTGATTGATACAGCCTCTTTGAATTTTTCCTTCCCCTTGACCCAAAAGTATGTCCATCCCAATTACCAAAACAGCCCGGAAGATCTATATTTTTTGCAATGTGGCACTATCATTTATGAGATCAACAACCGGCTGGATGCTAAAAATCCACCGCGATCCATTAAAGCTTCAGGGGCCAGTAACGGGCAAACAGTAGCCGGTGCCCTTTCCACGGGTACCCATGGTGCTGCTTTCAACGTCGGTGCAATCCCGGATTTTGTAGTGGGTTTGCATCTGGTAACCGGCCCGGACACCCATGTCTGGTTGGAACGCGCCTCCTCACCCGCGGTTTCCCAGGAGTTTGTCAATTGGTTGGACGCTACTTTGATACGGGACGACGATTTGTTCTATGCTGCCTTGGTTTCCTTTGGCAGCTTTGGGTTTATTCATGGGGTAATGATAGAAACCGAACCGCAATTTTTACTTACAGAACATCGGGTGGCCAAAATTCCTTACGATGCCACCTTGCAAAAAGCGATGACCCAACAGGATTTTGCAGGACTACAGCTTCCGGGAACCGGGCAGAATGGTGAGCTCTACCATTTTGAAGTGCTGTTTAACATCCATGATTTCGCGCCAAACGACCCGGACAAAGGCGCCTTCCTGAAATATATGTTCAAAAAGCCGGTGGAGCCACATCCGCCTATTCTGCGTACCAATGACTTCACCTACGGTGACGATCTCCTTGGGATCATCTCTACGGTGCTGGATAGATTACCCGGCTCGGGATTGCTGATCCCTACCTTGGTCAACGCCATGTTTGGGCTGGCTTTTGAAGCACAAGATCCGGTACAGGGAACCGTACGCGAAATTTTCAATTACACTAAATTCAGGGGAAAGGTAGCCAGTGCGGCTATCGGTATTGACATTGCGGATTCCCCAAAAGCCCTGGAAACCATTGTTGAAGTGAATAAACAGAAGCCCTTTCCTGGTGGACTGTCCTTACGCTATGTAAAAGGGACCCAGGCTACACTTGGTTTTACGAAATTCCCAAATAGTTGTGTATTGGAGATGGACGGGGTAGATGGCGATAAGGCCAGGGAGTTCTATGAAGCTGTCTGGAACAAGTTTGAACAGGAAGGGATCCCGTATACGTTGCATTGGGGGAAAATAAACTTTAACCTGAATACCACACGGGTTAGGAATATGTATAGTGATACGGCGGTGGACGCCTGGATCGATGCACGGAACCAGTTGCTTACGCCTCCCGTATTGGAGGTATTTAACAACAAGTTTATTGAGGCGTGTGGGTTAGATAAGGTGCTAGGGGCTATTGTTTGAGGGGAATTAAACAAATAACTATAGGGATGAACGTATTTATTTCTTATTGCCGGGAGAATCAAAAAGAGGTAAGTAATCTTGTAGAGATTTTAATCCGGAACAAGGTCGATGTATGGTGGGACAAAAATCTGACCATAGGTAAAGAATGGGGAAAGGTAATTGAAAAAGAAATTAAGTCGGACGATTATTTTTTGCTTGTACTTTCTCAAGAACTGCTTCAAAAAGAAGAGAGCTATGTCTGGGAAGAACTTAAAATTGCTGCTCAACACCTGTCAACTAAAAACGGTTCCTGGTTATTACCTGTTTTACTTTCCGATTGTAAAGTACCGGATAGGGAAATTGGTTCCAAAATATTAAGTGATTTTCACGCCATCCCGGTTTATGGTGACTTTGGGAAAAAAGGAATCGATGAAGTATTGAGGGCAATCCTGCCAAAATTTACTATAAGACCAGAAATGGTCTCCATCCCCCCGACCATTGCGGATAATACGAAAGATACCCAACATAGTTTTCTAATCGGAAAATACTTGGTTACCCAGGAGGAATGGAAGCGGGTAATGGGCAACAACCCCAGTCATCATACCGGGAATCCTAATAGACCAGTGGAAAGTATATCATGGATAGCTATCCAAGATTTCCTAAAAAAATTAAACCAAAACCTGGATGGGCCAAAATACCGCCTTCCAACCGAAGCAGAATGGGTTCATGCTTGCAGCGCTGGAGAAATGAGAAGATATTATTTTTTTGATAACCCGCAGCGTTTAGAAGCGCATGCCTGGTTCGCACATAATTCGGGAAACACCACAAAACCTGTTGGCATGAAACAACCCAATAGTTGGGATCTTTATGATATGTTGGGTAATGTTTGTGAATGGATAGGTGATTCATTTAAAACCCGGCAAGCAAGAACAGCGAATCATAGCGGATATGAAGCGGCGTTCAGAGGAGGAAGTTATGATGGAGGAGACTTTTATTGTAGTTCGGAGTTTCGAGGAAGTGAAACCACTATGTTTAGATATGCGAATCTAGGTTTTCGATTAGCACAGGATTTAGATAGTTAATTATTAAATTTAGGACACTACAAAAAACAATACAATGAACATCTTATGTGTTGGGGGGTTTGACGCCGAAGATCCGAAGAAAAAAGAAGTAACAGAAGAATTTACACGGTATCTTGGTAAAGAAATTGTAAAACAAGGACATACACTTCTAAATGGCTGCATGACAGATTTTGATGCAGTTATTACGGAAAGTGCCGTTCAATATTTGAAAAAAAAGAATGCGGCTGATATCGATAGAAAGGTTGTCAGCTATTTACCGAGAAAAGTAGAACCTTCACATAACAATGGTAACATCATTCAATCCAAAGTTAATAACTGGGGAATGGTTGACCCAAAGCTTAATTTTCCAGAGCCGGTTGAAAAAGCACATGCGATTATCTGTGTAGGAGGTTATGACGGAACAAATATGGCTGCCAATTTAGGCAGGATTGCTCAAAAAACGGTGCTACCCGTTGCACGATTTGGAGGGGCTTCCAGCCAGATTTATGACTTTGAACGAGAAAAGATTGCACAGAATAAAAATTATAGGATTGAACTGCAAGATTTCGAAATTTTAGCAGGTATAAATTCTTCTAACGAAGAACTGGCACAAAGAGTAGTCAACCTTGCTGAACGTGTAAAATCATCAGGGAATGCCTTCGTCATAATGTCTTTTAAAGACGATCCTTCTTTAAAAGACACCCATGCTTCATTTAAAACGGTATGCAAAATTTATGACCCTCCTTATAGATGCATACGTTTGGATGAGGAAAAAGGAATCAAAAGAATATTCCCGGAAATCCTTCGACATATCGAGCAAAGTGCATTTGTTTTTGTTGACCTAACTCTTGGAAGACCAAATGTTTATTATGAATTAGGTTACGCAGAAGCTTTAGAAAAACCAATAATTGCTACAGCAAAAGAGGGCACCGAAATACATTTTGATGCTAAGGACATTCCCATTATTTTTTGGAATTCGCAGGAGGATTTTAAAAAGGAATTGGTCAAGACCATTAATGAAATTGCAAAAAACCAAGGAAGGAAGCCTGTTCAATACCCAGGTTAAATTCTTAAAACTCCAGCAAAACTCCCGAACAAAAACCAAATATCAACAGCCCTTCCGTTACCCATACAGAGATAAAACAGTATCACATGGGGGTTATGAGCTAAAAAAGCTTAAACAGGTCCATTAGCATTACCATAGCTACATAGCTGACGGCAAAAACAAAAATCCCGGAAAAAATTGTACTTAACGCACCAAAAAGCTTGTTTTCCGTTGTTTCCCCTTCCGGATCCGTTTCGAACGCCTGCTCTTCCTTGATCCCAACACCAAATTCTTCACTCGCGCCAACGTTCATAGCCTTTTCCAATGGACTTTCCATTTCCCATCTTTCCACCAACTTTTCGAAATACTTCCTTAACTTAAACGGACCTATTGTTTGATGCAATCCATCTTCGTCGAAATAGCTATAGCTATCCCTGGGATTAAAGGGTTCCATTTCAAATCCCAGCTCGTTCTTCATATTGTTCGCAAATTCATTGTAATAGTATTCCTTGAGCTTTCTGTCCCCGAAATCATTAAACGTATGAAACAACACTGTTTTATCCATGCTACCCGATTCGATAAGATGCTTCAATTCCCATTGCAATCCCAATGTGTTTGACGGTTTAAGAATCACCATAGCGGCTTTTGAAATTAAAGCTGCAACTTTTTGTTTCCATTCGGAATCTTCCAAATACATTTTTTTTGCTCCCAAGTTGGGTAGGTTTTCACCCGGTCTTCCAACCGCTACCAATAGTTTCCCGAACAGGTGATTGGACAACCTTTTTTCAAAAGTATCCAGTTTTATATCTACCCAGGTCGCATTCAGGGGTGCTATTGTTCCGGTACCGTCATCGGCAAATGAACGGAGGTACAAGCAAAATGGTTTTTGTTCGTTAATTAGCGCTTTATATTTTATGGATCTCTGGTTCGATCTTCGGGCCCAGTTTATCAGGTTGATAAGCCCTGCGAGCAGCAGCAACAAAAGTGTTATGACCATGGGGTCTGCTCTCATGGTTCTAATGGAATTAGTGCAAATGAAAAAATCCCGAGCAACGATATTAAAAAATATAAGTAGGCCCAGCGCTTATTCTTTTTTGCAAGGTTGACCAAAAGTTCTTTTTCCAATTCCTTTTCTGCAAGTTCTGCTCGCTTAAGGATCAATTTTTTTCTTTCAAGAAATCTTGATCCCTTTATAAAAGCAGAAAAAATAAGGAACAACACCAGTAGTATGTATCCATTTCCTCCCATTCGATTAACGATCGACTAAAAAATATGTTTGGACAAAACCTTCTTCTCGGCAGCGCTTGCCCCAATTTTATAGAGTATATCCTTATTATGCGCATCGGACATTTCACGAAGCGATTCTAATTGTTTTTGTGAAAAGCTAAACCCTAGTTCCTGCATTGGATTGGTTTCAAGCAATACATTATATCGAGTATAACTAAATGCTTTTTTCTTGTGTAGTAAATCGCCTTTTAAATCCCCTATTTCTATATCGATTTTCTGTGCTGTTTCCGAATCTGACAAATACTGCAAAATGGTTTGATTCATATAATTGGCATCTTCCATAAACAATTCAGGTATCATCTTGGCCCAGCCCAATAGGCCTTTTTTGGCAATTTTATGAGGATTGAATCTTTTTGTGTAGGTACCTGTGCCTATGGACAGTATCGAGAGGTCCTTCTCTCCAGTTTTCCAATGAAACGGAAATCCCTTAAGCGTTGCCACCAAAAATAATTGCAAGGCAGGGTTGTTGGCCAAACTTACTCCTCCATCGATAAAAGCGCCTACCTCTCCAAATCCAACATCCACCTTTTGGGGAATAAAATAACTGGGTGCAGCCGCACTAGCCCGTATCACCTGACGCAACAGCATACCTTTATTGTGATCGAAAAACTTACCTTCTGGGTGATTGATTATGGGCCAGGTACTCAAGGTATCTGCGCGTTTCGCGACTATACAAAGCCCCGTTTTAATGGCATCACTCCCTATAGTTATCTCCCCAAAAACGGCTTTTAAAGCATTCTCTAAGGGCTTAAAATCAAATTCGGCTTTGTATCGCTTAAATGGGTTGAGCAGCCAAGACCTCTTTTTGCCAAAGATCTTATCGCCCAGGTCCAAATAAAGATCTCGTATTTCAACCGCGTCCATACCTATCGCGAGTCCTGAAGCAATAATGGCTCCTGTGCTTGTACCACCAATGAGATCAAAATAGTCACACAGCTTAATACTATCATCTTTTTCGCGTTCCCTTATCGTCTTTTCGATTTTTTCCAGAAAGCCGAGGGTTAAAGCTCCCCGTATTCCCCCGCCATCCAATGCTAAAATGCGCTTGGGCCCATTATCCGGGGCGAAGTGTTCTTTAAGTGTTTTTGCCATGGTGTAAAGTTGAAATCAGCTATATTTTTTAAATTCTTCTATGAGTTCCGCCAGTGCGGTATCGTTATTCCCTTTTTCCTTCCTGCATTCAAGGATGATATTCAAGTTCTTCAAGGTAGTTTCCAGCATCCATGTTTCATTAGGCGGAATTAAGGTTATCGCCTCGGATAATGTTTCAAATGCTTGCTGGTATTGGCTGCCAAGCACAAAAAGTTCCGTATCAGTAGCTAAATCCCAATAATCCGGTTGCCCTGATTCCATTTTACGTTTATTGGCAAACTGAACTATAGGTAAGTACTGTTGTAGTTGTTTATCATCCCCCTGTAGTTCCAATAGGGTCACCAGGTTTATCCCTGGGTAGGCATCACGCCAATCGGCATCAAATCCTTCTTTATAACTCTTTATGGCCTGTTTTAGATATCCGGCGGCCTTCAGCGCTTCCCCATTCTTTTTGGCCTTTTCATATAAATCCTTGAACACCCTTCCTAGAATTCCATTAGTTTCCGGGTCTGCACCGTAATCCTTCAGTACCCCTTCTAAAACTTCCTTCGCCTTTTCGGAAGCTCCGCTCCTATTTAAGGCCAGACCCAGTTGCTCCCGTACCATTTTGGTTTTTTGCAGCGGCTTATCCATCGCGTTGTAACAGCTTACCATTTCATCCCAGGCTTTTATTCCTCGCAGAGACAAAAACAGGTCAATTATCACTCCAACGGATTTTTCTTTGATAGGCTTTAGTTCCTCCATCATCTTAAGCACCGCCTCCTTTCCTTCAATCCTTGCATCGGAAAGTTGTTCCTTTAGGTCATTTTCATACATCGCCTGCTTTCTGAAGACATCTGTTTTTTCGTGGGACAGATTATGTGAGATTTGCCAGCCATCTATCAATTGAAAAACGGGGCTATCCGTATGCTTATGCTCCTTGGCGTATTCCAGGTGTTCTATTAGCCTGGCCTTGTCTTTCTCTACCGCCGTAAGTTTTCCTGTTTCATCCAAAGCGTATGGTAAAGTACGCTGCATTTTTAGGTCAAAAGGGAGATCTGTATCGAAGGCAAAAATGGGTAGTGTCGTATGTGCTTTTATCGCATGGCGTAAACCAAGTTCATAAAACACGTTGGCGTTCAACGAGGTCAAATCGGCAATAGCATAATCACATAGAATTAAGCGTTCAAACATAGGTGTATGGATAGCTCCACCTAACAACTCCTCATCGGCACGGATCGGTTCAATATCGCAGGCTTCGATAGCAGGTTTGATCAATACCTCATACACCTCGTTAAAGTCTATGGTTCGCCCTTTATGATCTACTTTTTCACCAAAGGGCATCAGGACAAAACAGAGGGGTTTCATAATTATGATTTCAGTTTACTTATATTATTCCCCAAAGTTTTGAGACTCGTTTTGGATAGGTTGCCAAAAGAGCCCTTAAGATTCAGGGAAGACTCCGGGTCCTCGGTATTCAGAATAGCATTTACCGATACTACTTCTTTAGACTTTTTATGGGCAAACTCCAACTCGGATTGGTGCCAGGCCGTTGGCCTAGAAGAATCGATGTTTACGATAAAATCAGCTGCACTAATCGAATTTTCAATGTACTCTTCTATAGGGACCCCCGCCTGGTAATGAGAACCAGAGGTTACCAGCATTCCCAAATCAGTTAGCAAGGATTCTAACATCTTTGCCCTCCGACTATCTATCTTGGAATAGGAGATATACACATTTTTTCCCTCGAAATCCAGACCTTCCACCTCCTCCTCAACGGTCGTGTAGTTATCCTCTAAGGTCAGCCAGTGGGTCAATCGCAAGGGCTCTCCACTTTTTTTATTGACCGTTATTTCCACCAAAAACTCTCCCCAGCCCTTAGATTCCAACCTAAACTTTGTTTCCACATCGGTGATCGTCCTCAGTCTGTTCTTAAAGGTAGGGTGCAAAAGATATTCTACTGATGCTATTTCCGAGAGTGGACTTGTTCCCGGTTCCATCCAGATCGCCCATTTATAATAGCCTTTGCTATTGGAATCTGTCGCCGAACTTTGGCCTATTTTGTATTCATCCGAGTATATCATGACACCAATATTCTTAAATTCCTATTGACCACTGCAGAATTCCAGGTACCATTATTCGTGCTGACCCTAATCTGCATTTGCGAGTCCCTTGTAACCCCGTTTAATAGCAGACTTACTCCTCCAGGTCTTGGAACGACCATGGCTTCCTGCCATTCTCCCCAACTCCGCCTTTTGAGAAATCTGTATTGTACCACCCCTTGAAGGTTGGCATTTTCAATAACCGTTGCTACTACATCATCCGGCTCTAAATGAGCCTCAACCTGTTCTCCTAATTCCATTTTCCATCCGAAGATTGTCTCGGAAAGTTGCAAAAGTGTCTCTACCAGATCATCGGCATGGTATTGCAAGGTCTCAAAACCACTAAAAGGAGCCGTATTGGCCACCCCATCTTCTATTATGGCGATTACGGGTTTTCCCAGGGTTTGCGCAATAATGCGCTCTTGCTGCACCCAATCGTTGGTTTTACCCGATTCCCGCTTTGAGAGGAAGACCACTACGGCATCTGCTTTTTCAATTTTCTTCTGGACTGCTGCTAATACCAGTTGACCTTGAAGCCTCCGTCCATCTATGACTTCGAGATCATGGCTCCTAATGAGTCGGGTAAAGCTTTCTACAACAGGTTCAACGTCATCATCAAAGTGATGTGAAAGAAAAATACTTTCCATGGTTCGTTGTTTGAAATTTGAACAGATAATAACTAAACATCAAATCTTTTCGTGTTGTGAATGGGGGAAGATGGGCCGATATCACCTTGAGGTCATACTGCCCCAAGACGCACTTGGTAAGGTACTTTAATTCTTTGTTAATTCCAAAAAAAATGGGACAACAACGACAGCTTTATTAGTAATTTTCTTATCTTGATCAAAAGTTACTCCCCCTAATTTTATTCAACTTTTTTTTCTTGTTTTCAACTTAAAGTTTGGGAAATGAGGCAACTTTTTTATCTAATTAATTAATCAAAACTTTAAAAAATGAGTGGATTAGCAAAGAGCTATCAAAAAGCTATCAGAAAGGAACTGGTTGCCCATGGGGCGTGGTTACCTATAGCGAATACCTTTAAAATTGGTGATTTTGGTTTTTTTGAAGCAGGAGTCTTTCGAAAAATTGGAAATATAAAAGACAAGTATCCAGATATTACTTTGACGGTTGCCTCGGGAAAGCCCGCAAGTATCAATTTCACCTCAGAAGGTACACGAACATTTAAGTTTGATGCAGACGGAAAAGCTACCACTAATTTTGCTAGTTTAGGCAACGCTCAGGCCACTTTAAAATTTGAATTTAGCAAATCCAATTCCGTAGTAATAAAAGTTGACCAAATTGATGTGGAGCAGCTTCAAAATATTGAGGAAGTGGCAATGGCTTTGGTCAAAAAAGATTCGTGGCGTAAAAGATACAAAGTAGTATCTGCTGCTTACACAGGCAAGAATTGCTTTATAGTGTGTTCTCGTGAAGCCGAATCCGAGTTTGCAATCACAGCAAATGCAGATGTACTCAGGGAAATAGAGGTGGGTAAAGCTAGTGGCGGATTCGAGATCACTGCATCCAATTCAAGTACATATGATTCCGTTGGGGATACTGGAATTATTGCACTTAAACTGTTTAAACTCAATTGGCTCAACAGGTTAAAACTATTGAAATCACCCAAAATAACGAAAGAGCAAATCATCATCGAAGACGATTTTGGTAAAGATACTGGAGAACTCGAAGATGATTTCTGATGGGAATTCAAAAGAAAAAAATTGAATACTTAAGATTTCAAAATTTGGATACTGGAATACTCCGGTACGGGGATGAATATCTCCTTTTCCAGGGGGATTCCAGTCCCATTCAGTCCGTCAGCACCCCGGAGGACCATTTCCCCTTTCTAAAAAAACTCGCACGAGTTTTTCGATACAACGATACACTTTCTTATGAAGAAAAGTGGGATATGATCGTTGCTATGAGTACTACATTACGCTCTTTTTTTGTGGACATGGAAGCGCTACCCAAAGAAATTGGCCAGCTTGAACTTTTTTTAAATCCCTCAGAATTGGGCCTGCTCCCTTTTGAGCTTTTATTGGATGACAATCAAAAGCCTTATTTTGTCAATTCCGAATTGATCCTAAGCCGAAATAATAGGAGAGCCACCGACCATCCCAATCTTAAATTACCAGGGCAACCGAGAGTGCTTTTTGCCTATTCCAATCCAGAGAAAAATAAGACAGGACTGGAACTTGATCCCGTACCGCATAAAAGTCATTTAGATTCCTTGACCTATTCTCTAAGGCACTGGGACAGGGGTAAGGAGAATTTAACCGTTTTAGAAAATGCGACGTTTTCCGATTTTAAGAACGCTTTGTTAACCGCTAAAGAAGAAGGAAAACCTTATACGCATATACATGTCTTAGCACATGGTGAACCTATCGAAGATTTAGATACCTTCTTCTTTGAATATGGAATCGCCTTTAACTCGGAAAAGAACAATCCGGAAGAATATACCCCCACTTCCGCCAAAGAAATGAAAGAAGTCTTCGAATCTTTGGGGAATGACACTCCTGTTTTGGCATGTTACATGATTTGTGATGGCGCCAATGCTGCCAACGGTGCTTTATCCCATAGAAGTCCAGTGCAGGTCACTTTCGACGCTGGTGTTCCTATAGTCTTAGGTTCACAATTTCCCTTGACAATGAAAGGATCCGAAATTATTACGCGCGAACTATACGAACCCTTATTCAGAGGAGATGATATTCGGAATACCTTAAGGACTATTCGGAAGAAACTATTCGACATCAAAGAGCAGGAAAATACACATGATTGGATCAGTTTGGTAAATTACCTCAATCTACCGGAAAACTACGGGTACCAGCTATTGAACCTAAAAACCAGACGCCAGCTCTATATCCTCAATCAGATAAGAGATAGTGGAGGCGATAGTTTGCTTACTGAAGATGATTTTATTGTTGCAAAATACCAAATAGGATTGGCTATAAAGGATCTTACAACGTCATTGGAAAGCATTGAGTTAGATTCAACCCGATCCAAAGAATTTTTGGAATACGCTGGCCTTTTAGGAAGTGCACATAAACGATTGGCCGAAATTGCTTTTAAAGAAGGAGATATTCTTGATTCGGACACTAATGCAGCACAAATAGAACATCTCAACAGTGCAAAGGAATGGTACTATAAAGCGGCACAGCGAAATCGGTCCCATCACTGGAGCGTTATACAGTATTTAAGTTTGAAAACCATTCTTACCGGCAGCTTATCTGAAATTGATAAGGACTATTGGTATGCAGCCCGGGGAGCTGCAAGGGAAGAAATACTCCGTAACTCCAAAGCCACCTGGTCTTTCGGAACTTTAATCGAACTCTATCTGATTAAGCAGAATACTTCCGGGGAGGAGCACAAAAATGAAATATTAGAATTTGCCAAGACACTTGTTAAAAATGCCAAGCCGGACAAAACAGAGCATATTAAATCCACTCGTTTACAGATAGAAAGGTATTTGAAGTGGTGGAATGGATCTAACTTCAAACTAACAAATACTATTTTGGCCAACGATCAACTATTTATTGCAAAATTGGTCGAAACCCTGGAGGTTTAATTCCTTAGTTTTTTCAAAACAGTATTGGCATACCCAGCTTCAAAACCACCATCCAGAGCCAAAGATTCTTCTCTTCCCAGGGTATAATACACATGAGTTACCCCGGGAGGCGCGTAACACAATATCAAATCTGCACAGATGTTGTAAGCCCCTTTGGTTTTCTTCGCGGTATCATTTAGTTGACCGTAGTTGGTCGCCGCAAATTTGGAGCAGTCAATGACCTTCCCAAGGTGGTTCATGTAGCTTTTGCCCACGATCACCTGGCATCCTGCGGACCAGTTAGCATGGCCAATACCCGACCAGTGAATATTAATCGTAGGATTGGGTCGTTTATCCAATCCCTTTTTCAAGTCCGCCTGGCTCAGCGCATTGTCATCATCACGGTCCCGAAATACTAAAACGCCGCTGTTATAAGGCCGTAAGGCACGATACACTTTCGCTTCAGATGAGATCTTATGCCATCCAAATCGGTATTTATGTTGCCCCTCTACCAAAAAAGCCTCATCTTTTCGGCCCGCCATATGTTGGCTGGGATCTGTTGATCCCCAAAATTTGAACACCATTCCGTTGATCAACAGGATAAAAAGGTCATCATTTTCTCGCCTTCTTGCCTTTTTGTCAAAGTTTCTACGAATTCCAATAAGGTGGATCTCCTTTTCGCTGGTATTCCACTCCTTAGCTTTTAGGGTATCACTTACCCCATGAAAAGCATCTACCTGGGACAAAATGGGGTCATTTCTATGTGCATAATGGGATTTTGCCTTTTTGAACAGTTCCATCCACCGGAGGTACTCGGCAGTTGGTTTTTCCGAGGTGATTTTACCCCAATCGGCAACCTTTCCCGCGGCTTTCCATGTATTGACATGATACCAGGTCCCGGAACCCACAATGCCATCGGGAATCATTGCGGCAACCCCTTCTACAGTGCGCACATATTCCTGAAAAAGTCGTGTAGCGGCTTGAGTAACGTAATCAAAAACACCGTCTATTACCCCCCTTGGCATAAAGCCTGACTTAAACAAGAACTGCTGTAGTTCCGTAACCTCATTCCCGGAAATCCCCCGAAACCGACGCCATTTGCTACGATCGTCATCCCGGAAGGAACGTGTACCCTTTAGTACCCCTAAAAAGTGATAGGGTGCCAAAAAGGCTTTGGTGTCGTTGGGTCGTTTTCCTTCATCATAACTTCCTAAAAAAATAGTGGCCATTTCGTTTCGGTTTTTGAATGGAGCCAAATTGGTTTTTTATCTCAAAAAACCATCGACTCCAATAATTTGATCAATCACAAATCACACCTAAGCAATAGTCTTGTTATCGATGCTAAGGTTCAATGTCATCCATCGTAACCGTCTTACCGTAATGGTTTTTTATATAAACTGCGATGGGGTCTGGAGGAGATTTTTACTTGATTAAAGTACAACTATTTTTACAGAAAGCTTTGTTCGAAAACCTCGAAATAATTAAGGTTTTCCCATTGACTTAAATGTCAAAATGGCTTTTCACCCTAAATTTGTAAATAGCTGCTTATAAACAAATTTCCATAGCCCCGATTTTTTAAATATCGCTAACTTTAATTGCTAACACTTCAGTTTACCGTTGTATACGATTATTGATATAGAAACCACCGGGAACGGGATAAAGGGAAATAAAATCACTGAGATTTCCATTTTCAAATTTGATGGGCAACAGGTGGTGGACGAATTTACCAGTCTTGTAAATCCCCTATGCCCCATCCCGAATTTCATTACCGGGCTAACTGGAATAGACGACCAAATGGTGGCTCTGGCACCCACTTTTGAAGAAATAGCGGACACTATCCTTACGATCACACAAGATACTGTTTTTGTAGCCCATGCCGTAAATTTTGACTATGGCGTTATAAAAGAGGAATTCCGGCAATTGGGAAGGGATTTTGTACGGAAAAAACTATGTACAGTACGGCTTTCCCGAAAGCTCATTCCTGGACTGAGCTCCTACAGTTTGGGTAAACTCTGCGCTGCCGTCCAAATTCCGTTAACGGACCGGCACCGTGCCCGCGGAGATGCCAGGGCAACAGTGACCCTATTTCAAAAACTTCTAGAAACCCCTAATTCCAAAGGGGTGGTGCAACGCTTTTTAAACGCCCGGAACCAGGAAGCTACACTGCCTCCCCATCTGGATAAAACGGTTTTAGAGCGAATCCCCTATCAATCCGGCATTTACTTTTTTCATGATCAACAGGGAAAAGTCATATATGTGGGCAAGGCCAAAAACCTTAAAAAAAGGGTATTGGGACATTTTTATGACAAATCGGAACATGAAATACAACTTTGCCGTGAAGTGGCGGATATTACTTTTGAGTTATCCGGGAGTGAGCTAATTGCCTTACTTATGGAAACAGCAGCCATTAAACAGTACTGGCCAAAGTTTAACCGGGCACAAAAAAAGACGACAAAACGATTTGGGATCTTTGACTATGAAGACCGGGCGGGAATACGACATCTCGGATTCGGGCCGGTACAAAAGCTTAGGGAGCCGCTTGCTGTTTTTAGTAGCCCTACCGCATGCAGAAACTTTCTGGCGCAGCTTTGTACAGCATTCTCACTATGTCCCAAATATTGTCAGCTTCGCCCTTCTGCTACCTCTTGTACACCAGCTTCGCTTCCAAAATGTGAGGGTATCTGCCTTGGCACGGAGGAAAGGGACCACTATAATACCAAAGTGGACAAGGCGATCACCTTTATGAACTCTGCAAAAGAAGATGCCATTATTGAACAAAATGGACGCAGCCCGGAAGAAAAGGGGTTTGTCCTGATCCGTCAAGGTAGTTACCAAGGCTATGGTTTTGTGCCAACTGAGCATGTAATAAACGCTATGGAAGACCTGGAAGCCTATCTTATTTCCCAAAAGGATACCTTGGAGACCCGGCAAATTATCAATGCCTACAACAATACCAATACTCTTAAGTCCCCAATGTTGCAAGCACCCTAAGCCTGTTTTCTCAAAGGGAATGTGACCTGAGCCAAAAGCCGGTGTCTTAAGGTATGAAAGTAATACTTAACTATCTATGGGATAGTACTCCCGTTCCTATGAGTGATCGTCTTAAAATTGTACTGGTTGAAGATAAGGTTGGCGCAGCCCGTCTTGAAGCATTACTGCAACGCACCAAAATTCCTCATGAAGTTATGTGCACGCTAACCACAGAAACCGAAGCCCGTTCTTTTCTTGTAAGTCCCACCCACTATGACCTCGTGCTATTGAACCTGGATTGGGAAAAAGGCAGGGGGATTGCCTTGTTAGATACCTTAGGCCTCACTACGCCGGTCATTCTCTATTGTAAGGATGAGAAATATGCTCTTACGGCTTTTACCTACCATTGTATAGATTATCTGATCCCCCCAATATCTCCAAAGCGCTTACAAGTCGCTTTGAAAAAATACAGCGCTGTGGTGCAATCCAGGAAAGATAGTATTCTTTCGTCTTCCAGGATTTCCACTGCATCTTTTGATCCCTCCCAATACAAAAAACGCTTCCTGGTACGTACAGATGTCAACTTACAATTGATTGGGATTGGGGCTATCCTCTGCTTTTATTCCGAAAACGGTCGCAGTTTCCTTGTAGCAGCCTCCGGAAAACAATTTGCCATTGATTTTACCCTGGAGCGTCTCGAAGAACTGCTGGATCCCGGGCAGTTTTTTAGAATTAACCGTAAGGTGACAGTAAATATTGATCAGATCAGCAGTATTGAGGATCATTTTAACCACCGGCTTAAGATCAAGCTAAAAAATAAGGCTCCGGTAGCGTTAATAGTAAGTAGAAAAAGGGTAAAAAGCTTTAAGCAATGGTTACGTGGAGTGGTGTAAGCTATTCATCCATTTTATTGTACATCCGGGCAATAAAGACCAACCACACCAGAAAGATCAGTGCGATAACTATGGAATAAATCAGGATAAAATCCATCACTTCTTGTATTTCAGGTAGTTCATAAAACCCAAAATGGTTGGTGCCCAGAATGCAATAAAAATAGCATCCAGTTTTTTTCCACTAAGGAAAAGTGCTTCAGCGACAATGATAATCGAGACCACCACCAAGAGCATAATACAATTCATTACACCCACCCGCTTAATGAAATTCTTCAACATTTATTGAGAACTTGTACTATTTTGCCTACTAATTTACTTAGAAAAACGTTAAAATTGATCAAAATATTGTGATATTCTTAACATTTCTGTTTAAATAATTGTTAACAAAATACCCCCGATAACGGGGGCATTTCCTAACCAACTAAATCAAAGTACTTTAAAACTGAGCAGTTTCGGTACTTCCTTTCATTGCCACTGTACTTGCAGTGCCGGAGGTGACAATGTTTTGTACGGTATCAAAATAACCGGTGCCTACAAAGCCTTGGTGTTTCACCGCTTTAAAGCCAGCATCCTGAAGGGCAAACTCACGTTCCTGTAATTCAGAGTATCCGGCCATACCACGTTCTTTGTACGCTTTGGAAAGTTCAAACATACTGGTGTTCAGCGCATGGAACCCTGCCAAAGTGATGAACTGGAACTTGTACCCCAGCTTAGCCAATTCCTCCCGGAAAGTCTCCATTTCCGCAACGCTTAGTTTCGCTGCCCAGTTAAAGGATGGGGAACAGTTATATGCCAACATTTTACCCGGGAATTTGGCGTGGATCCCCTCAGCGAATAATCGGGCTTGTTCCAGGTCCGGAGTGGAGGTTTCCAACCAGATCAAATCTGCAAAGGGGGCATAGCTCAATCCGCGATCAATACCTTGTTGCAAGCCGTTTTCCACATAAAAGAATCCCTCGGGAGAACGCTCTCCGGTAATGAACTTGTGATCTCTTTCATCAATATCACTGGTGAGTAGATTCGCTGCATCGGCATCCGTACGCGCAATGATAACAGTCGGCACTCCCATAACATCAGCAGCCAAACGTGCTGCGATCAACTTATTGATGGCCTCTTGGGTGGGCACAAGTACTTTACCTCCCAAATGCCCGCATTTTTTTGCAGAGCTCAACTGATCCTCAAAGTGCACCCCGGCAGCCCCACTTTCTATCATGGACTTCATGAGTTCAAAAGCATTGAGATTCCCCCCAAAACCAGCTTCTGCATCTGCTACAATGGGCACCAAATAGTCTTTTTTATCTTCAGTTTCATTGACGGTTTGAATTTGATCGGCGCGTAATAGTGCGTTATTGATGCGCTTCACTACCATGGGAACACTATTGGCAGGATATAAGGACTGATCCGGATACATTTCTCCGGCCAGGTTGGCATCCGCCGCTACCTGCCATCCGCTTAGGTAAATCGCTTCCAGACCTGCTTCAACCTCTTGAATGGCTTGATTCCCTGTCAAAGCGCCTAAACCGGCTACAAAGTCTTGATCTTTAAGTTTTTCCCAAAGTTTTTCAGCTCCTATTCGGGCGATGGAATAATCAATCTCATACGACCCTCTTAATTTCACCACTTCTTCTGCTGTATAGGGCCGTTCTACACCTTTCCATCTTGGATTAATTGTCCAATCTGTAACCAATGCTTGAATTTTCTCTTTTGTTTCCATAATTTTAACGTTGAATATTGAATTGAAATCCCTTGTAATGTTTGCCCATTCCTGGGATTTTTTTCTTGAATTAAATTGAATTGTGATTTTATATCGATTGTATTAAATCTCGTCGTAGGCTTTTAGTGTAAGGAATTCCTGGAACTCCCCTCCTTTGATCAACTCGTCGAAAAGCGCAAAGGCCTTCTCAAATTGGGTGGTATTCATATTGCCCGCTCCCACCAGATGTTTGATCTTTTCTACCTCTTCTTTAAAAAGTTGCTCATACAAGGTGTCGGTAAAAATTCTGCCGTCCTCCAGGCGGGCATTGTACTTTCGCCATTGCCACACTTGTGTCCTGGAGATCTCAGCGGTTGCAGCATCTTCCATAAGGTTATACAGCGCCACGCAACCATTCCCTCGGAGCCAGGATTCCAGGTAGAGTATCCCGACATTGATATTTTTTCGGATACCTTCCTCCGTAATTGTACCTTCCGGAACAGCGATCAAGTCCGATTCTGTGATAACATCCCCTTCCCGAAGTACATCTAACTGATTGGCCTCAGGCATGTATTTATCAAACTCATCCATAGCAATTTTTACCAAAGCAGGATGGGCTACCCAGGTACCGTCATGGCCATTTTTGACCTCACGTTCCTTATCCAACCGCACTTTTTCCAGTGCTGCCTGATTGGCTATCGGATTGTTTTTGATAGGTATTTGTGCGGCCATACCTCCCATAGCATGAATACCACGCTTGTGGCACCGCTGAATCACTAATCGGGAGTAGGCATCCATAAAAGGAACTGCCATAGTGACCTGATCCCTGTTAGGGAGCAAGAATTCAGGATGATTCTTAAACTTTTTGATGTAGGAAAAGATGTAGTCCCAGCGACCACAATTTAATCCGACAATGTGATTCTTTAGTTCATAAATAATCTCATCCAACTGAAAACTTGCGGTAATCGTTTCGATTAAGACCGTAGCCTTAAACGTGCCCACCGGGATGCCCAGGTATTCTTCCGTAAAGGTAAATACCTCATCCCACCATCTGGCCTCCAGATAATGCTCCAGTTTGGGCAGATAAAAATAAGGCGCGCTACCGCTTTCCATAAGCGTCCTTGCGTTGTGAAACGCATACAAGCCAAAATCGACCAAACTGCCGGAAGCTTCTTCCTCCTGAATGATCAGGTGTCGTTCTTCCAGGTGAAGTCCCCGTGGTCGCACCAAAAGCACCGCGATTTCATCATTCAAACTGTAGGATTTCTCTTTTTTGGCATCGTAGTAATCAATCGTACGCGTATTGGCATCAATCAGATTTTGTTGCCCCTGCATACAATTATCCCAGGAGGGCGCGTTACTGTCTTCAAAATCGGCCATAAATGTCTTCGCACCTGAGTTTAAGGCGTTAATCACCATTTTTCGCTCGACGGGACCTGTTATCTCTACCCGTCTGTCCTGCAAGTCCCCGGGAATATGGGAAATTTTCCAATCGGCATTTCGGGTTTCTGTGGTCTCTACCGGAAAAGAAGGAAACACTCCGGTATCCAACTGCGCCTGGCGTTTTATCCGCTCTTCCAGCAAAAGCAATCTTCCCCGATTGAATCGTGTATGCAAAGCAATCATAAATTCCAAAGCTTCATCGGTAAGCAGCTCCGGGTAATAATTCTTTACCCCTTTAGCAAACTGCAATCGGGTATTGGTTGTAAGTAGCTGTTCCATAACATTCAAAATTTTGTGCACACAAGAATAGAATAAATGTTTTAGAAAAACAAGCGAACGTTCGCTAAATTGTATTTATTCGCTATTTTTATCAGATTCGCAAAATATGTTATCTTTGATTGCGAAAAATGGAAGAAGAGTATATAAAATTGGTGTTTGGGCTCAAACTCAAGCAAATACGTTTAAAGAAAGACCTTTCTCTTTTTGGGTTGTCCAAGCTCACAGGCCTGTCCAAATCCTACCTGAATGAGATCGAAAAGGGCAAAAAATATCCAAAGACCGATAAGATCGCCTTACTGGCGGAAAAATTGGACGTCCCTTATGACAGCCTGGTTTCCTTAAAACTGGATAAAAACCTGGCCCCGGTAGGTGAACTCCTCCAGTCCAAAGTTTTAAAGGAGCTCCCCCTGGAGCTCTTTGGTATCAAGGAGAGTGACCTCATTGACATTGTCGCCAATGCGCCGACCAAGGTAACCGCTTTTGTGAGTACCATCATCGAGATTGCAAAGCAATATAGTTTTGGCAAGGAAAATTTCTATTTAGCGGCCGTACGATCCTTTCAGGAAGCCAATAACAATTTTTTCCCTGAACTTGAAAAAGCAGTGTTGGACTTTGCCAAAGCCTATCAAATCAACTTAACCGGATCGGTGTCTTCCCAGGAGCTGGAAGAAGTGCTTACAGAGGAATACGGCTACACCATCAATAATGATGATTTAAAGACCTACAAGGCACTGGGTACGCTTCGTTCTGTTTTTGTGCCCAAAACCAAAACGCTCCTGATCGCAGATCATATAGATGAAGCCCAACGCACATTTATCTATGCCAAGGAGATTGGCTACAATTTTATGGGAATACAGGAACGGCTGTACACCTTTACCTGGATTGCCTTTCAAAATTTTGATCAGGTCCTCAATAATTTTTACGCTTCGTATTTTGCAGGAGCGCTTACTATTCCGAGAAAGCATTTGAAGAAACATATCGATGCTTTTCTGGCTAAACCGCGGTTTGACAAGACCTTTCTCACCGGGATCAAAAACAATTACAACGCCTCTCCGGAGTCCTTGTATCAACGATTGACCAATATTCTTCCGAACGACTATCTCCTGGAGAACCTTTTCTTTTTGCGTTTTGGACATAAAAAGGGAAGTAATCGGTATGACATTACCAAAGAGTTACATCTTACCCACCAACATTCTCCTCATGGCAACGCTACCAATGAAAAGTATTGCAGAAGGTGGGTTTCCATTCGCGTACTTCAGGAAATCGCCAAAACGGATAGCGAACATCATATGGATCTCCAGATCTCACATTATCCCGACGATGGGCTTTCCTATCTCGTTTTTGCTTCTGCCACCCGGGACCCGTTTCAACCGGACACCTATCGCAGCGTAGGTATAGGATTGCAGGTCACTGATGCCCTACGGAAAAAAGTCAACTTCCTGGATGATCCGGCAATAACAACCTCCAATGTAGGCATCACCTGCGAACGCTGTGCCATTACCGATTGCGACGTACGACAGGCCCCTGCCACGATGCTACTTCAGGAAGAAAAGAATAAAAACATCGCTGCCGTGGTAGCTACCCTACAAGCAAAATATAGCTAGACACCCGGTTGGAGTACTACTTTAAGCTGTGTAGGTGCCACCAGTTGGTCAAATCCCTGATGTAAGTTGCGCTGTGCGACGGCATAGGGATAAAATGTTATGGGTTCAATACACACCATATTCCGCACCTCTGTCCAGCACATAAAATGTCCAAAACCTTCCGTCTTTATGGTCAGCGTTCGTTCATCCACCAAGGTGATCTCAGCACAGTTGGCTACTTGTAATGCGCGGTTCCCAACTGCCAATACCTCATCCAATGTAATCTCGCGTTCGTCGGTCTTTATCACGGGGGTGTCCGAATGCAATTTAAACGCCGGATGATATCCCAGCATAAAAGGCATGTCCCGTTCCCCGGAGATATCAAAAGAAACTTCAAGGGCATTTTCCTTTAAAGCGAACCGTTTTTCGAATTCAAAGCTATAGGGCCATACCAACCACTGCTCAGTAGATTTCTCGGGAAATTTTGAGTTTTTTATGGGTGTCCCGGCTTTGTACGTCTTTTTGAATACTGCTTGTGTATCAGCGGCCTCAATGTATTCATACCCAAATTGCCGCAAATGTCCGTGCTGGTCCTGGATAGCGTTACCCCGGGGAACCTGCACCCGAAAGCCTGCTTCGTTAACAGGACCGATAATCGGAAACATTTCAGTGTCCGAACTGCCCCATCCCGGGCTACCTTTCTGATGAATAAATTCATGCCCTGCTACTTCATATCCTACCAGTTCGCCCTGATCAATTCGCACAGAATGATCGCCTAAGTGTAATCGTGTCATTTTTATTGATGTATCAGTATAGCCAAATCGTTTTTTTATCAGGTGGCCTCTTGTATTCAAATGTACGGTTTCTCCCAACGTGGAGGTCACCAATTCCACAATTATTGCTTCATTTAAACAACCGGAATATTCCAGGACAGCTTAAACATTCGTTGATCAAGATCATCGCTAAAAAAAGCCCCCTAATCGATATGGGATCATTCGATAATAAACGATTGGAACGATTTTTGAGCAACTACCAAACAAAAGGGCAATGCCCTTATTATAGCCATACTACAATGATCCTTTCAAGCCAAAAACCATCTCACACTCATCCGCTACACATACGGGGAGGTATACTATTTTTTTTAACCTTGCTATATGCCACGATTGCCTATCCACAGCAGGAAAAAAAACTACTGAAGATCATTGAAGATGCGGATGCGGCCAAGGAAGCCTTTATAGCGGAAGATCCCAATATGGCCGACCTTTTTGACAACTCCTTTGGATACGCCATTTTTCCCAATTTGGGCAAAGGTGGCTTCGTACTTGGGGTGACTGCCGGTAATGGGATGGTTTGGCAAAATGGAAAAGTAATCGGTTCAGCCAAATTACGGGAAGTAAGTTTTGGACTGCAGTTAGGTGGGCAAGCCTTCAGTCAGGTAATTTTTTACGATAGTGACGAAGCGTTTAGTCGTCTTAAAGCAAATAAGGTAGAGTTTCGTGCCCAGGCAGCTGCTTTGGCGGATTCAAAAAGTGCTTCTACAGATATCAAAATGGCCGATGGCATACTGGTATTTGTGAGGTCTAAGAAAGGTTTAATGGGTGAAGCCGCAATTGGTGGTCAAAAGTTCAGGTTCAAGCGCATCAAAAACCCACCGAAAATTAAAAAAGACGATAAGGATCTGGTAAAGGACTATTTTTGATCCTTCTCTACGAGTGCAACTGCCTCGTCCTCCAGAAATCCTTGAGCTCTCATCCAATCGTCATTGTATATTTTCCCCACATAGCGACTACCGTGATCGTGGAATAAGACTACCACAACATCGTCCTTGGTAAAGTGTTCTCTTAATTGTAGTACGGCCTTAATGGCCGCTCCTGCCGAGTTACCCAGGAACATCCCTTCTTCCTTAGACAATTTCTGGGTATACACTGCAGCATCTTTATCGGTCACCTTAGTAAATCCATCAATGATCTCGAAACGAACATTTTTAGGTAGGATGTCTTCCCCGATCCCTTCGGTGATGTAGGGATAGATCTCATTCTCATCAAAAATCCCGGTTTCGTGATATTTTTTGAATACTGATCCATAAGTATCTACCCCCCAAACTTTTACCTTAGGGTTCTTCATTTTCAAATAGCTCCCGATACCGGAAATAGTACCTCCGGTTCCCACGCCAACCACAAAATGAGTCACTTTTCCTGCTGTTTGCTCCCAGATCTCCGGGCCAGTAGTGAGAAAATGCGCTTTGCAATTAGAGGGATTGTCATACTGGTTTACATACCAGGAATTGGGGATCTCTTCCGAAAGCCGGCGCGCTGTTGAGTAATAACTCCTTGGGTCATCCGGGGCTACATCTGTGGGACAAACATGTACTTCGCTACCTACCGCTTTGAGAATATCTATCTTTTCTTTGGATTGCTTATCATTGATCACACAGATCATTCGGTACCCTTTCACGATAGCCGCCAGGGCAAGTCCCATTCCGGTATTTCCGGAAGTTCCTTCGATAATCGTTCCTCCGGGTCGAAGCCTACCATCAGCTTCAGCGTCTTCCACCATTTGTAGCGCCATGCGATCCTTTACCGAGTTTCCAGGGTTGAAGGTTTCGTATTTGGCCAATACCAGGCAGGGTAAATCCGCTGTTAGCTTGTTAATTCTTACCAATGGGGTATTACCAATGGTTTCCAGGATGTTCTCTGCGTATTCCATAGTTGCTGCAAAGGTAGGTTTTTGGGACTTTAAATGCGGTGCTTTATCAATTGTTTTGCAGTTCAGAGACCGCATATCATATCATTCAAATTTTATGGCTTTTACCGGGGAAATCCTGGAAATGGCATAGGAAGGGAATAACAGCATGAACAAGCATAACAACATCACCCCAATATTCAGCAACAGGACATGCGACAGGGAAAGATGTACCGGAATATATTTGACGTAATATTCCTCCGGATTAGGGAAAGCTAAAAACTGAAATTTCTGCTGCAGATATATCACTCCTAATCCGATCAAATTTCCCCAAAACAGTCCTAATCCGATCAAATAGGCCGCATTGATCAAAAAGACCTTCCGAATACTCCAATTTTGAGCCCCCAGAGCTTTCAAGGTACCTATCATCGGTGTTCTTTCTAAGATCAGCACCAGCAGGGCGGTGATCATATTAATGCCGCCAACCACGATCATAATTCCAATGATCAAAGCGATGTTAAAGTCAAACAAGCCTAGCCATTCAAAAATCCTGAAGTATTTGTTTCTCAAGTTTTGCGTATCCAGACTAGATACTGTTTTTCCGTAGATCTCGTTGGTTTTTTCCGCTAACTGATTAAAATCTTCCAGGAATACTTCAAAATGCCCTACCTCATCCGCATGCCATTTATTCATACGTTGCAGGTGACGGAGGTCTACAAAAATGTAAGCGCCATCCAGTTCTTCAAAACCACTGTCGTATATCCCAATCACATTAAATCTTCTGTTGTTGGGGGTTTTGGAAAGATCCCCATCCTTTAAAAAGATAGACATGAAGGAGTCCCCTACCTTTAGTTGCAGTTTATTGGCCAAAATTCTCGAGATCAGGGCTTCTTCCTGCAGTTCTCCTGAAAAAGAAGGCAATCGCCCGTCTACCAAAAAATCTTCAAAAGGGGTCCAAAGGAAATCCTTCCCCACCCCTTTTGCCAGGATACCTTCAAACGTTTTTTCCGTTCGTATGATCCCGGCTTTAACGGCAACAGCCTGTACATGTTCCACGCCATCTACCGTTTCAAAATCCGGATAAAACTCCTGGTTCAGCGAAACCGGTTGTACAGAAACATCTGAGCGGTTATTGTCGTAGTTATAGATCTGGACATGCCCGTTAAAAGCGGCAATCTTCTCCCGAATCTTGAGCTTAAGCCCTACTCCTGTTGCAATTGCAATAAGCATCATGACCAAACCGATGGCAATAGCTGCGATAGCTATTTTAATTATAGGAGCGGAAATACTACTTTTATGTTCCTTCCCTGAAATCAGGCGTTTGGCAATAAACAATTCTAAATTCAACGGATGCCCTTTTTCTTTAGTCTCAAAAGTACGGTTTTATGGTTTAGCGTCTGTCTAGTGGCATGTGGACAACAAACCGGTATAAAACCCAAATCTCAAATCTCAAATTCGAAAGAAGTACCAAAAGAGATTATTGTTGCGGCAAATCGCACATCGGCTTACCTACCCCTTTTGAAAGGCAAAAAAGTGGGTGTTGTCGCCAATCATACCTCCGTTATTTTTAACGAAAAAGGGTACGTTCATTTGGTAGATTCGCTGCTAACCCTGGGAATTACTGTTGAAAAGGTCTTTGCCCCGGAACACGGATTTCGCGGACAGGCCGATGCCGGAGAAGCGGTCAAGGATGGCAAGGATGCTACAACCGGACTGCCCATTACCTCTCTATACGGGAAGAACAAGAAACCCTCCCGGCAACAATTGCAGGGCCTGGATATCATGGTTTTTGATATTCAGGATGTAGGGGTACGCTTCTACACCTATATTGCTACACTCCAATTAGTGATGCAGGCTTGCGCAGAAGCAAACATTCCGATGCTGGTACTGGACCGCCCCAACCCTAACGGCCACTATGTAGACGGTCCGACCATGGAAAAGGCGCATACCGGTTTCCTTGGTTTGAACTCTATTCCATTGGTTTATGGAATGACCATTGGCGAATATGCGCAAATGGTGAATGAAGAGGGATGGCTAGAAAACAACGTAAAAGCCGAACTGACGGTAATTCCATTGGAGCACTACACCCATAATACTGCCTACGTCCTACCCATTCGTCCCTCCCCAAACTTACCGAATGCTGCAGCAATATCCCTCTATCCTAGTTTAGGGCTTTTTGAAGGTACTACCATCAATGCCGGCCGCGGTACGGAATTCCAGTTTCAGCGCTATGGCGCTTCTTTTTTGGATAGTACGGCGTACGATTTTAGCTATGTCCCGCAACCTAATTTTGGAGCAAAGCATCCCAAGGAAAAAGGGAAAACCTGTTTCGGTGAAGACCTGTCTTCGCACCCAAAGATGAGCGCGGTCTCCTTGGAATGGTTGATCAATGCCTATCACAACTGCAAAGACAAATCAAAATTCTTTAATACCTCAGGATTTACTAAGCATGCCGGAACTGCCAGATTGCAGCAGCAGATTGAAGCAGGGGTTTCCGAAGCCGGTATCAAAGCCACCTGGCAAGAGGAATTAGCCCAATTTCAAAAAATTAGGAGAAAGTATCTTATATATCAATGATCTGGTTATCGTCTCGCCAAGCACTTAATCGTTCTCTAGTTGAACGGTTGTAGGCCTTCTGTATTTATGGAATGGTTGTTTTAACAACCCCCAAATACTGGCATTCTCTTTTTTATCCGGGAAGGTATCCACGCCGTAGGTGATCTTCTCCGGTTCCAAATACATATACGTCCCAAATAAGCGGTCCCAAATAGAAAAGATATTGCCATAATTGGAATCGGTGTAGGGTAATACATAGTGGTGATGCACCTTATGCATGTCCGGGGAGACAATGACCCAACTTAACGCCTTGTCAACATTTTTGGGTAATTTAATGTTGGCATGATTAAATTGAGAGAGTACCACAGAAAGGCTTTGATATAGCATAATAATCCCGATGGGAGCACCTACCACGAAAACGCCGATCAGGGTAAAAATATAACGAATAACACTCTCCAAAGGATGATGGCGATTGGCCGTAGTGGTATCCACATTGTGGTCCGTATGATGTACCAGGTGAACCATCCATAGCGGTTTTACCTTGTGTTCGACCAAATGTGCCGTATACGCCCCTATTAGATCCAGCAAAAGTACTCCGAGTACCACATACAACCATAGTGGCATTTGCGGCAACCAGTTGATGATCCCAAAGTCATTGGCTACAGCCCAATCTGAGGTAGTTAACAGCAAAAACGCCAAAGGGAAGTTGACAATAATTGTAGTTAGTGTAAAAAAGAAATTAGGCAACGCATGGCGCCACTTTTTGTATTTAACAGAAAAGAGCGGGACGATACCCTCCAAAATCCAAAAAAAAGTGATCCCCCCTACCAAGATAAGTGTTCGGTGTAAAGGGGGAATAGTTTCAAAATAGTGCATTAGTCCTTCCATAGCAGACTAAAAGTACAAAATACAAAGCTCAAATAGCAAATGACAAATTCCAAATCACAAATTCCAGGAATAGGAAAGCCCTACGGTATCCGTTTTTTCATTGCTTCCACAATGTTGAAGGCTGCGGGACAAACGGCTACATTTTTTAGGGTAAGGTGCGTGATCTTGTGAAATTTTTTTCGATTGGTATGGGGGAACTCGCGACAGGCCTTTGGACGTACCGGGTAGATACTGCAAAAGTTATCCGCGCCAAGAAAAGCGCATGGCACTTCTTGCAATACATAATCATTGTCCTCATCGATGCGAAGGTATTGTTCTATAAAATCAGAGGATTTTAACCGCAGGTGTTTTGCGATTCGGTCAATATCGGCATCCGTAAAAAGAGGTCCTGTGGTTTTGCAGCAATTCGCGCATTGGAGGCAATCTGTGCGTTCAAATTCTTCCTCATGCAGTTCCTGCATTAGGTAATCCAGATCTTTGGGCGTCCGTTTTTTTAATTTGGCAAAGAACTTTTTGTTTTCGGCTTGTTTATCCAACGCTCTTTGCGGGAGATTTTTAAGTTGTGGCTGCATGGTATGCAATGATAACCTAAAATATATAGTCCGGCCAAGGGGCGACAAAAATTATTCAACAGTAATGAAACACGCTCCACAATAACCTGATCCTCTTTGCTTTCCGCCCGGCGCGGAAAGTACTACCGATACGGTTGTCGGATTACGGTCTTCCACTTCTCAGGTGCATCTCTGCGAATATCGGAAAGGTAGATCTCGTGATGCTTGCCCGTTTTTTCAAAACCGTTAGCTGCAATGGCGTTGTGCACTTTTTCAATATTGGGCCCCTCCTCGGAAAAAGGTCCAATGTGCATTAGTTGGGCTGCCTTACCTTCATGGAAGGCGGTAAATCGTAGTCTGTCTAAAGCATTGGGATTCTTTTTTTTCCTTACCTGTTCTACGGCTTCTTTAACAAGGTCTTCGGTTATCAATTCGGGTTGCATCATCATGGATGTCCATTTCCATTCATCCTTGTTGTCCGGGTCAAAATTGGACATATCATCCATCCACCAAAGGCCTTCAAGCGGCATCACTCCGTAATCTATCCCGATGCTTCCCTTCTTTACCATGAACTTTAAGGTATAGGATACGGCGTAGAGTGCTTCAACTGCTTCCTTGTAGGATTTCGCCGTATTGGGATTTCCCTCTCCGTCCACCATCAAAAAATTCATCTCCGGAACTTCCACAAATTCTACTTTTTTAGGGGAAGGTTTGTATAGGTGCTTTAGTTGTTTTCTATAATCTATCTTTTCCATAATACCACTATTCTGAAATTACTGTCTTTTTATACTCTATCGCAAGGGTAAATGTATTTCGGTTAGCAACGCATCGGGTTCGGTATCTAAAGGTGTGTTTAGGTATCTATCAAAAATCTCGTTATCCCTAAGTTCATATTCGCTCTTAAGGAGCCATTCTTTAAAGATGAGCTGATATATAAGTGGAAAGTTGTCGTAGCTACCCCTGTACGTGAATACCGCATACTTTCCCCCTTTTAATTCCTTTGTTCCTATTTCCCCTTTCGGACGGATTTCCTTTTCAATACTGATACACGCATTGTATTCGTGTTTTTCATTTTCACCGATCTCGGGATTGTCGTAGGAAATACCAAACATTTTGGTCTTATCATTGATCAGGTAATGGCTTTTGGCAAAGGTGAATAATTTGTCCCAAGCCTTCCCAATGGGTTCAGGGGCGTATTCTCCAAAAATCCGAAGGAACGCAATTTTGATCGTAGGTATGGTTTTGATGATTGGGCTAAAATCAAAATTCACTTTCTCAGGGAGCTGTATGATATCGGAAGATTTTTTAGCACCATACTTTTTCCTGTAGTCCGTAGGGGAAAGACTGAATCGTTTACGGAATACCGCACTCAAAGAAGAAAGTGTATCATATCCCACCATTTCCGAAATTTCGGTTATAGACGTATCGGAGAACCGAAGTAGTTGGGCGGCCTTATCAATTCTTAGCCGTTTAATGTAAGCGCCCAGAGGTTCTCCTAAATAGGCCGAAATGACCCTGTGAAAGTGATGCTGAGAAAAATCCCCAATAGCAGAAAGTTCAGAGAGGTAAAACTGTTTTTCCAGGTTGGCCTGTATATGGTTTAGCACCTTATTAATACGAACATAGTAATCATCTCTCATACCGACTTTCTTACTCACGCTGAGTCCTTTCATAGAGCAAAACTTATGCTTTTCTTCAGGAACGACTTTCTCAATCTTGCTTTTTTGATAGTCAAACTTAGTGCAAGGAGGTCCATTCCGCTATGATTCCCATCAGCAAATACTGAGTGAAAGGATTTCCTTATATACATGTTCTCTTTCTCTCAAGGCTCATCTCCGGTTTTTCAATTTTCTACCGTATTCAAGACTCTTCCAATTTTCAAAACCCTGATACCATTACCCACAGCTCTTCGCAATGGCCTTAAAACCTTTTATCAGGATCAATATAACCCTTGATTAAACCTTTTTACAAAACACACATCTTACCTTTGGATCATGGATATTTTAGGAAGGGCTTTGCTGGATTATCAAAATGGAAGATACACGGAGGACATCACTACGATTTCTTCTTTGGAGGAAAACGGAATCCTTCCGCTTCCCTACCTGTTTCGCTCCTATGATGAGATGCCAAAATTGGAACAACAGGCGCTGGAGTTATGTAAGGGTAGGATTTTGGATGTGGGGTGTGGCTCGGGAAGCCACGCATTGTATTTGCAGGAAAGGGGGTTCACGGTAACCGCGTTGGATCATTCAAAAGGTGCGATCGAGGTCTGCCAACAACGGGGGCTCCAAAGTACCATTCAGACCGATTTCTTGTCTTATTCCAATGAAACTTTTGACACTTTGTTACTCCTTATGAACGGTGTTGGGCTGGCGGGAAGTCTGCAAGCGCTACCGGAATTTCTAGCCCATTGTAAGACATTACTTCGACCGAACGGACAGCTGCTTTTAGATTCCAGTAACATCCTCTACATGTTTGACAAGGATGATGACGGCGGGTATTGGATTCCGGGAGATGTCACCTATTATGGCGAAGTGCGCTTTCAAATGGAATATCGCGGTAAAAAAGGCCCGGTTTTTGATTGGCTCTATCTTGATTACGAAACCCTTGCGGGGTATGCGGAAGCAAATAATTTTACATGTCAATTGATAAGTGAAGGGGATCACTACGACTATTTGGCAAGACTAGGAGTAACATAAATACTATTACCAGGATACTGCCGTTGTTAAAAGATACATTGCTATGAAAAAGTTTTTTGTCGTCCCCTTGTTAGCCCTTGTCTTTCTAACGGCATGTTCCTCAGATGAGAATGGTGAGACTGGTTCGATTGAAGATGATGATCCTATTGAGGAGGTAGACCGTTCTCAAAACCTGCTGGCTACCGGGGCTTCCGCCAACGATCTGCTTTCCAATACTAATTTTGATCGCATCCTTATTGAAGCCGCCTACGTAGAAGGTTTTCGACCAACACAGCAGACAATGACCAATTTCATTGCCTTTTTGCAACAGCATACTTTTAAACAAAACATTGATGTTAACTTCCTGGAACTCCCTTCCCCGGAAGAAGAGACCCTTACGCTACAGGAGATCGCAGATTTGGAAACTGAGAACCGGACTGCATATAACAACGGTACGACGCTGGCAGTGTATATCTACTTCGCAGATGCCCCTTCTGACGGCGATGAAGAAGATGAGGGTCTGGTCACCTTAGGCGCGGTCTACCGTAATACATCCATGGTTATCTTTGAACGCACCATTCGTACCCTGGCCGCCAGAAGCTCCAGAATCACTTTAACTGACGTAGAGACTGCTACCTTAAACCATGAATTTGGACATCTCTTTGGCTTAGTCAACCTTGGGACGGTTGCCATAAATGATCATGAAGATCCTGAAGCGCAGAACCACTGTGTTATTGATGGTTGTTTAATGCAAGCACAATTGGAATTTGGTGGTACAGCAAGAGTTTTTGCAATGGGCAAACCGGTACTACAATCTGCCTGCACGTTATCCGGAGAACGTATGCTGGAAATGTTAACCGCTCGTGCTTCCAGAAATATGCCCATAGTACCTATATTGGATGACGAATGCGTGCTGGATCTTCAGAACAACGGTGGTCGTTAAATTAAGGAATATTAAGGTATTTATGGGTCTGTAAAGATACCCGCCATTTCGGATGTTGCATTACGTAATCTACAATTAGTGGCATTACTTTATCACGCACACTCCATTCCGGTTGGAGGTACAAAAGGCAATCTTCCTGAACTTTTTTGGCCTGCTCCTCGGCAAATTGAAAGTCATGTTTATTGTATACAATCACCTTTAGCTCATCAGCCTTTTGATGGATATCTCCTGTTGGTAGCTTTACCTTTTTCGGGGACAGGCAGATCCAATCCCAGATCCCGGTTAGGGGGTAAGCTCCAGAAGTTTCAATATGGATCTTTAATTCTTTATCCTTTAATCCCTTAGTGAGTGGACCCATATCCCAGGTTAACGGTTCCCCCCCGGTGACTACAATGGTATCTGAATAGTTGGAGGCATTTTCGATAATATCTTCAATAGCGGTTGGAGGATGAAGTTCTGCATTCCAACTCTCCTTCACATCGCACCAATGGCACCCCACATCGCAACCTCCCACCCGAATAAAGTACGCTGCAGTACCCTTGTGATAGCCCTCACCCTGAATGGTGTAGAATTCCTCCATCAGGGGGAGCATAAGGCCTTGATCTACCAAATCCATTACTTCCTTAACCATACCGCAAAGATACATTACCTAAAAGGTTTTCAACTATTTTTAGGCTGTCACGTAACAACCGCGCTCGCTATTCGTCAAAAGGAAAAACTATTCTAATGACCTCCAATAAAAAAACTGCCCGGTTAGCGGGACTTCTCTATCTGATTGTTGTGCTTACCGGGATTTTCAGCCTAATGTACGTGCCCTCCGCAATTGTAAAATGGGACAATCCTGTAAGCACTTACACTAACATTCAAGACTTCAACACGCTATTCAGATGGGGCATTGTGGCAGAAAGCCTTTGCTTCACCGCTTTTTTGTTGCTGCCGTTGGTGCTATATAAACTATTGGAGCGGGTAAGCCGAAATTATGCCGTGGCCATGGTAGCACTTGCGGTACCCAGCGTTCCTTTGCTGTTTTCCAATCTCCTCAATAAATTCGCCATTTTAGAATTACTTGAAAATGGGGATACCACGGCTGCGCAACTCCCTAATGACATCATGTTTTATCTGCATCAGTTTAATAACGGGAACCTGATCGGGCAGAACTTTTGGGCCTTATGGCTTTTTCCCTTAGGATGGTTGGTCTACAGATCAGGAATACTCCCCAGGATCTTAGGGGTGTTCCTTATGGTAGGAAGCATTGGGTATTACCTGGATTTTTTAGGGAGAATCCTTTTTCCGGATTACGGACAGTTCGGGATCTCTGACTATATGACCTTGCCGGCCAGCATTGGAGAAATTGGAACCTGTTTATGGCTTTTGATTATGGGGGCCAGAGAGTATTCCAAAGCTACTTGACGGCAATCACATCAATCTCAATTTTTGCTCCCGCAGCTAAACCTGCTGCTGCATAGGTGGTCCTTGCCGGTTTTTTGGTGAAGTATTTAACATATACCTCATTAAAAGCCCCGAAGTCATTGATATCACTTAAAATCACAGTACACTTTACTACATTATCCAATGTTAACCCATGATATTGCAGCACCCCTTGTATGTTCTTAATCGTTTGTTCCGTCTCCCCCTGTATCCCTCCTTCTGCCAGTTTTCCAACAGTCCTATCCATTCCAATCTGTCCCGCCAGGAAAAATAAGTTCCCGGCTTGTACCGCTTCACTAAAAGGCGCTTTAGCCCTTGCCGGATTTTCAGGGGCATGAAAAATGATCTCGGTAGTTTCCTGGGCCGCTAATTCGTTAAACAGGAGACTACTTATTACACAAAGGGAAAGTTGGATATAGGTTTTCATGAGGTTATGACTATTTTCTTTAGGCTTTTCTTCTTCTACCAAATTAGGCTATTTTTATGGGAAACAACAGTACATGGAGAGAAAAGAAAAGTTTCTGGCACATATAGAAAAAGGCTATACCATGAAAGGTGAGTTTATTACCATGGGGGCAGGAATGGTAGATGGAGAAACGGTTACTAAGGCTTTTGTAAAGGTCCCCTTAAAAACCCTAAACCGACATGGGTTGATCGCTGGGGCCACAGGAACCGGAAAAACCAAAACGCTACAAGTAATCGCGGAAAATTTATCAGATAAAGGCATCCCTGTATTGTTAATGGACCTCAAAGGTGATCTAAGCGGGATAGCACAACCCAGTCCGGGACATCCCAAAATTGATGAGCGTCATGAGAAAATTGGGCTCCCCTTTGAAGCCCAGGGTTTTCCTGTAGAAATGCTCTCCTTGTCCGAGCAAGACGGCGTACGTCTCAGGGCCACGGTTTCAGAATTTGGGCCGGTGCTCCTTTCCCGAATACTGGATCTAACGGTAACCCAGGAAGGTATTGTGGCCGTAGTATTTAAGTATTGTGACGATAACAAGCTTCCCTTACTGGACCTAAAGGATTTTAAAAAGGTATTACAATATGCTACCGGGGAAGGCAAAAAAGAATTTCAGGCGAACTATGGACGGATCTCCACCAGTTCTACCGGTACTATTCTCAGAAAGATCATAGAATTGGAGCAGCAGGGAGCAGATCTCTTTTTCGGAGAAAAGTCTTTTGAAGTAGAAGACCTGTGTCGGATCGATGAAAATGGCAGAGGCTATATCAATATCGTCCGTCTGACAGACATCCAGGATAAACCAAAGTTGTTTTCAACATTTATGTTGAGCTTACTAGCCGAAATCTACGCTACTTTCCCGGAACAGGGAGATAGTGACAGACCGGAACTGATCTTCTTCATTGATGAAGCGCATCTGATCTTTGACAATGCCTCCAAGGCGTTACTGGACCAGATTGAGAGCATTGTCAAGCTCATTCGTTCTAAGGGAATTGGCTTGTATTTTGTTACGCAAAACCCAACGGATGTTCCTGATGAGGTGCTGGCCCAACTGGGTTTAAAGGTGCAACATGCGTTGCGCGCGTTCACGGCTAAGGATAGAAAGGCAATTAAGCTGACCGCACAGAACTATCCCGATTCGGAGTTCTACGAAACCGAAGAAATTCTAACCGCTTTAGGAATTGGGGAAACCCTGATCTCGGCCCTTGATGAAAAAGGCCGTCCTACCCCTTTGGCAGCCACCTTATTACGGGCTCCTATGAGTCGTATGGATGTACTGACCGATGCCGAACTCAAAGCAGCGATCCGCAAATCGCAACTGGCAAAAAAATACAATGACACCATTGACCGGGAAAGTGCGTACGAAATTCTCAACGAAAAAATTGAACGTGCTGAGCAAGAAGCGGAAAAAGAGAAGGCGCAAGAAGAACGAGAGAAGGCAAGCCGTAGGACATCCACCAGAAGGCGCAGTACACGAATGAACCCCGTGGTAAAGGTATTGACCAGCGCTACTTTCATTCGTGGTGTATTGGGGGTGTTAAAGAAGGTGATACGATAGGTGTTAGGTGTTAGGTGTTAGGTGTTAGGTGTTAGGTGTTAGGTGTTAGGTAATGAAAAAAAGTATTTGGAACAGCAAGAGTTACTCCTGGGGGGATAATTGTACCGCCTGGCCCCTGGTGGCTACGGAAAGGTTAAGCGTAAAGCAGGAGCTAATGCCCCCTATGACCTTTGAAAAAGTACATTTTCATAGGTTATCACAGCAGTTTTTCTATGTTCTTAACGGTTACGCTACAATAGTCCTGGAAGACCAAACGGTTGAACTAAAGGCAAATGAAGGGTTTTTAGTCCCATCCGGCATCAAACATCAAATCAAAAATCATTCAACACAGGAATTACACTTTTTGGTTATCTCCGAACCCAGTACATTTGAAGACAGAACCGAAGAAAGTTTTTAACCCCATGAAGCATTTTTTCATTTTTAGTATATGGACCTTGCTGTTGCTCATCGGCTGTGGCGAAAAGGATACCACATTTTTAATAAGCCCGGAAAGCGTAGGCAAACTGGATAAAATAAGCCTGGTCCGGGACCTGGAGTTGATCTATGCAGATGATTCTATCGTAAAAGACACCATGTATTCCCGAATAGGCGCCAGAACGCGCAAGATTAAGGTGTTCGAAAAGGGGGGCAAGCATTTACTAACACTAACCCCAAGTCAGGATAGCATCCCTACTGTGGAAAACATCCAGGTTATGGATTCGCGTTTTACCGCTGAGGGCGGCATTGGGTTGAGCAGTACTTTTGGTGATATTCAAAAACAGTATACGATAAAAAAAATTGTTACTGCACTGAATAATGTGGTCGTTTTTGTGAACGAGACCAATATGTATTTCACTATAGCTAAAGATCAACTTCCGGCCAACCTCCGCTATTCCATGACTACTATCGAGGCGGTTCAAATCCCGGAAGAAGCTAAAATCAAGTATTTGATGATTGGTTGGGAATAAGCCCATACTTTTCCCGGTTGGCTAACACCTTGGGACTGTTTTCTTGCATCCACTCAGTGAGTTCCAGTAAACGTTCCACATAACTCTTTCCAAACTCGGTGAGGTTATACTCCACACGTATCGGTACTTCAGGATAGGCCCTCCTTTCCAGATAGCCATCGGCTTCGAGTACTTTTAACCGCTGGCTCAACACCTTGTTGGAAATACCATACACGTATTTTTTTAGCTTGTTAAACCGAAGTACCGGAAAATACCCTAACCAAAGTAAGATCAAAATACTCCACTGATCTGAAGCAACAGACATAACATCCCGAACAGGACAGAGTTCGGGAGGGTTTTTGTAATCCAGATGCCCGAACATTTTTTCCAATTTTTTAATCATGGTAAGTTTCTGATTTTCAGTTACAGTTTCCATCAATACACCTGGTTTTATTTTAAACACCTCTTTCCTTTCGTTGAGAATTGTCTACTTTAGTTACAAATTAAGAGTAAGTTACAAAAAGTAACCATAATGAAACAATTTCTAGCCAAATTTGTGCCCCTGGTGTACGGCCAATATTTTAATCTCTTAGGGTTGTTTTCCGGAAAAATGGCTGCCACCAGCGCTTTTGACGTTTTTTGTATCGTTAGAAAAGGCCGCATACAGCCCCCGCAAATGCCCTATTTGAAAGCCGCCAAATACACCATAGAAACTATCCACGACCATGACATCCAAACGTATCGTTGGGAAGGCAAAAAGAATACGGTGCTTTTGCTTCATGGGTGGGAAAGCAACACTTTTCGCTGGCGAAACCTTATTACCAAATTACAGGCTGCTGATTTTGATATCATCGCTTTCGATGGGCCGGGACATGGCTATTCTTCCGGAAAGAAAATGCACGTACCACTTTATGCTGATTGCGCACAACATATTATTACCAAGTACCGCCCTCAATGTATAATAGGTCACTCTGTCGGGGGTATGACGGCGCTTTACAACGAATACAAAAACCCGAATTCTTCTATAGAAAAGATCGTGACCATTGGGTCGCCTTCTGAATTCTTTGATATCATGAAGCATTTTCAGAAGCTTCTAAACTTTAATAATAGGGTCTTAGGCACATTGGATCGGTTTATCCACGAGCGTTTTGGTTTTACCATTCAAGAGTTTTCCACTTCAGAATTCGTGAAGACAAATACCAAAAAAGGGTTGCTCATCCATGACGAACTGGATGCCATTGCTCCTTTTCATGCCTCGGAGAAAGTCCATGCTAACTGGAAAGACAGCACCTTCATAACAACCAAAGGACTGGGACATTCCATGCATCAAGACGAAGTAAACGAAAGCATTATTTCGTTTTTAGAAGGATAATTGTAGGTAACCGCTCAATATTATAATTTTAAAGCTCATAAATGTTTACCCGTTATGGATATCACTCCCTTTCATGTTGCAATTCCCGTGCATAACCTCGAAGAATGTAGAACGTTTTATCGCGAAGTCCTTGGGTGTTCCGAAGGCCGAAGTAGTGATCATTGGGTAGATTTTAATCTCTTTGGGCATCAGGTGGTGATTCATTACAAACCCAAGAGCAATGAAGATCTACATACCAATCCGGTAGATGGAAAAGATGTACCCGTCCCGCACTATGGAGTGGTACTGCCCTGGGATACGTTTCAATCTTTTTCGAAAGGACTCACCGCTAAGGGGATAACATTTGTGATCGAGCCTTATATCCGTTTTAAGGGCGAACCGGGAGAACAGGCTACCATGTTCTTTTTGGATCCTGCAGGAAATGCATTGGAATTCAAAGCTTTTAGAGATATGGGGCAACTATTTGCTAGGTGATCATAGGGTTAGCACAATGCTATACTCTTCTTTTCCTAAACCACCAGAATACACTTAAGAAGTAAATTCTATTACCTCTCCATCTTCCGGGATAACTACTTTATCTAAAAGTGCCTCTTTTTTTAACCGTTCCCTGAGTTTATCGCGAGTGGTTGGACAATGATTCACCGCCTCAAGATGATTGGCAATGACTTGCCCGGGTGCATGTTTCACAAATCGAATAATGTCTTCCATATGCATCAATAGCGGCTTGAAAATGTCCAACTGCGCACTACCACAAGCTACTACCGAAATTGCCGGTTGATATTCCCGTAAAACCTTATCCACATCGTCTGTATAAATGGTATCCGAACTCAGATAGACACTTTTTTGCCCGGGTAGTTCAAGGTAGTATCCCATAACGTTACCCATAGGCTTCGCTACAAAACCGTAGCCGTGGCGTGCGGGGATGCCTTCAATATACCCTCTCAAAAAAGGGGTCCTTTTCCAATACTCGATAGCCTGGACCACATTGAGTCCTTTCTTTTTGAAGTAGGTTTCGTCCAGGATACTGCAAGTAACCGGAATGTTGTTTGCAATTAAAAACGCTTCCCCGTCAGCATCTATATGATCCGGATGTTTATGGGTAATAAGACAATGCGTCACCTTGTCCAAAATAGCGTTACTTACATCAGGTAGTGCTACAATTGGATTTTTTTGGGCTTTAAATCGAAAATACGTGAATGTTGGAAGGGTCCCCTTAGCGCCCAACATAGGGTCTACCAAAACTACCGTGTCCCGGGTGGCAATAACCATGGTTGCATTTCTAAGATGATGAATTTGCATGGTTCTGGTATTTTAAACGATCAGCCTATTATCAACCCTTTTCTTTTGACCCAAAGGTGTGCAAAAATGAGATTGGGCACCCAGCACAACCAGGCTACGATCCTATAGGCGGTCAGGAATTCGCCGAAAGCCAGTTGAAGTAGGGGTAACCAGAGTCGAAGTGTAACAGCTGCAAAACACGCCGCATAGCTATAGATCATCATCCCTTGGTGTAACGTAAGGTCTTTAATGCGAATTGCTGCATACGCTTTTAGCGTGGTGTAGAGCCATACGAGGCCCAAGAGCACAAACCCCAGGGAACTGATCCATCCGCCGGTAGCGTAGAATCCGATATATACCGCACATATCCCGCTAACTACCACTGCAGCCACGTAGATCTTCCCTAAATTTCGATGCAGCCTTAACCTTTTCGTTCGTAGCTTTTTGCTGAACTGGGACCATCCTGTCATTAAAGCAATGCCCCCAAAAGTGATGTGTCCGTAAAACCCAATATTCCAAATGACATTTGCCAAAAGCAGATCGGATTTTGAAAACAGCAACCCGATTTTTTCTGTAGCAAATAGATACATTAAGGGATAAAGTCCCACACCAATGGCCAAAAAGGCAAATACAAACCAGGCTACTTTGTTTGTTGTCATGCTATTGGTATCTCCAACTCGTTAGGTCCGCATCTTTTGGAGCAGATTCAGCAATCCGTTCCATAATTTTAGGAACATACATGCTATTGTACCGCAACCGGCTTATATGATTAGGGTTTTCCTGATCTCCGTTCCAACAATGTTCTGCACGGTCCCCGTAATCCACTTCTCCATCGTAATACGGATCGGTAGTGCTCTCCAAAAAATCCTCCATTAAATATACCGCATTATTCAAATAGTAGTTATCCATATCACCGCAATAGATATGGATCTTTCCCCTAAGTGATTCTCCCAGTTTTGCCCAATCGCGTTCTAAAATATACCGTAAGTCATAGTTCTCTTTCCAATATTCCGCAACTTTGGGATTGATCGTTCCCGTTATTTTATCCCAGATACGTTGTGGATAGCCTTCCTCTCCCTGAGGAGAATAAGTGGCTTCCCAAATATCCCATTGTTGCCCTGATCTGGATTTCGTCCCCAAAACCAATTCGAGGTGGTTGTACTCCCGAACTGTAGTTTGAATATGTCCTAAATAATCCCGATGTGCCGGTACCTCCAGTTGCTTGTGCTCCGAAGGATAGAAATACGCATTTTCATCTTCGTAGATATTCGTCAAACAATAGGCACGGAAATCAATGGGGTCTGGGCAGGCAGCGAAACAACCGTTGTAGTCCTGCGGATATTTCACCTGAACGGCCAACGCTTCCCAACCTCCTGTAGAGCCACCGTAGAGGAACCGTGACCAACCTTCCCCGATCCCACGGAATTCTTTCTCAATATAAGGGATCAGTTCATAGGTGATGGCGTCGCCGTATGGCCCCTGATTAGCAGAGTTTACCGCATAAGAATCATCATAATAGGGTGTAGGATGCTGGATCTCAATGATCAAAAACCTCGGGAAATCCGGATCGTTCCAACGCTTATAAAAATCGTAAGCCTCCTGCTGCTGAATGATGTTGTAACCCTTTACATCAAACCGGGCCGAATAATCCGGTTCCAAATTGGGGTCCGGTGGCGTAGTCCTGAACCCCCCGAAATCATCAGGGAAATGCCCATGAAAGATCATTAACGGATAGTTGGCCTCAGGGTGCTCTTCAAAACCTTTGGGTAATAGAACATGCGCCCCCAGATACATGTCCCTGCCCCAAAATTCCGAAAGCTTTTCGGACTTTATTTTTATATGCTTTATCCATTTGGTATCCTCCGGTTCCGGAAGGGGAGGAATCATTTGATCCATAACGATGTCTGCGCTCTGTATACCATTTTGACCGATCACCACCTTAACGGGAGTACTGTATACATTTCCAGGTGAACGGTTCCACTGCTGGCCTTCACCATTATCCATAGGCAGTTTTACCGTATGCCCGGTTGACAAATTGAACGTCTCATAGACATGAAGTAAGGCTTGGACCTGATATTCCCCCGGAGGAATATCTTCCAGACTCTTATAAGGAAAACCAAAAACAGAAGTGTCAAAGGTCATTGCTTCCCCTGGTTGCATTCCTGTAACATCCATACCAAATATGAGTTGCGGGTCTTTCCCCGCGTTGATTTGAAATCGGGGTTCCTTTGAAGCATCGGTGGATAACATCAGTAAAAGCCGCCCATCCAAAGCTTCGGCACTGGCGGCATCGGAAAAGGAAACCGCGATCTGAACCTCTCGGGAATTTTCGCTTTGGCAACCTAATACCAAAAGCAACCCAACTAACGTAAAAATTGGATATCTCATAATCGGTGTTTGATCTGAATAAGATAGGAAATTTAACTTTTTAATGGAAAGAAGGTCACTTCTCTTACTAGTAGGTATACGATTGCAGTTTATCGAATAGCTTGCGCTGAAAACACGATTAACGCTTGGAAACACGTTAGTTAAGGTAGCAATTGCCCAAATTTTACGATGTTATGAAGACAATACTACTCTTGCTTACGGTTTTTTTTACAAGTCTGGCAGTCTCCAGCTGTACCAACGATGAAGGGGAAGACCTGGATGTCCTTACCCCCAATGACGATGAGGAAATGTTGATAGAGGAATCCCTAAAAACAGATCATACTGAGTAAAGTCCAGACAATGGCCAGGGCTCAAGGATAGTATTTAAAGGAGTTGCTAGTTAAAGCCTAACTCCTCTATCTTTTGGTCCATCCTATCTGCTATTTCTTCTACCCGCTCCTGATAGGACGAATTCTGGGCGCAGGATACCGATATCGACAACCATTCCTGTGACCAGGAAGACGCTTTTAGCATCATTTCCGAATATTCCGGTGATGTTACTGCTTTAACAGGGTTATCCTTATATTTCGTCATAAAGGCGATATATTCTTCAGACCATTCTTCATATTGGTCTATAAAATCGTCGCAGTCTTTGATTTTTTCATCGCCCCCTTCTCCGTTTTCAGTTGTTTCTGTTTCAGAAAAGGGTATCGCATCAGTTTCCGAAGAAGTTTCGTTTTCTTTCTTCTGCTTACAAGAATTCAAACAGAGTAAAGCGCATAGGGCGAGTGTCCAGAATTTCATCGTTATAAGGATAGGTTGATTACAATTCCTTCAAGATAGGACATTTTTGTGAACGACAACCCATGAAAGTAGCGCTACAGGGACTAATCCTGTCTTCTTTTCCGGGCCAAAAGGGTATTTTTCAATAGCATGGCAATTGTCATAGGTCCAACCCCGCCAGGAACCGGAGTAATGTAGGAAGCCTTTGGTGCGACTTCTTCAAAATCCACATCCCCTGTAATATAGTAACCTCTTTCTTTAGTGGCATCCGGTATCCGGGTAATGCCTACATCAATGATCACTGCCCCTTCTTTAACCATACTTGCCTTTAGAAAATCCGGAACTCCCAACGCAGATACAATGATGTCCGCCTTTTTGGTGAATTCTTCAAGATCTTTAGTTCTACTATGGGTAACTGTGACGGTAGCGTTGGCCGCCTTCCCTTTTTGGCTCATTAGAATGCTTATTGGCCTTCCTACAATATGACTCCTTCCGATGACCACGGTATGTTTACCTTCGGTTTCTATATCATACCGGCGGAAGAGTTCCATAATCCCGAAAGGTGTTGCGGGAATAAAGGTTTCCATATCCAACGCCATCTTCCCAAAGTTGGTTGGATGAAAGCCGTCCACATCCTTGTCGGGATCTACGGCCATTAATATCTTTTCTTCATCAATATGTTTGGGCAACGGTAATTGTACGATATACCCATCGATATCGGAATTCGCATTCAAGTCGGCAACCTTTTGTAGCAGAACCGCTTCAGAGGTTTCCTCCGGAAGATGGATCAACGTGGACTCAAAACCAATCTTTTTACAAGAACGTACTTTACTGCCCACATAGGTAAGGCTTGCACCGTCATTTCCCACCAAAACCGCAGCCAAATGTGGCACTTTTTCTCCACGAGTCTGTATTTGTGCTACCTCAACGGCAATTTCTTCTTTGATTTGGTTGGCTATTTTTTTCCCGTCTAGTATATTCATCTTTAGTATACAGTTTATAGTGGCAGTTTACCGTCTATGATGCTCCAAATTTACTGGGGTTAGCAATCATATATTGTATTAATTTTCCGATTTCCATAGAAGCATTAGTAAGGGATTCAAACTTGGCTCCGTTAACATATTTACACGCAAATGAGAATTCTAGCCAGACTTGTGTTTCAGAATTCTCTGCATCCGAATCCGTTAATTTACTAACAAAATGTTTTGGATATTTTCTTTTCCTATATGATTCGGCCAAGTTGGCACAAACAGAACGAGAGGAACGTCTAATTTGATCCGTTAGAGCATATTTTTCTTCGGAGGGAAAACTCTTGGAAACTTCAAAAATTTCCATAGCCAAATCAAATCCTTTTTGATAAGCCAACAACTTTTTAAAACTCATTCGATTTTTTTTTCTGCCTCTGAAAACTGCAGACTAGCGGCCAAGGCCGCTCATCATTTGCATCATTTGTTTGCCTTTGCCACCTTGCATCATCTTCATCATTTTACTCATTTGGTCAAACTGCTTTAAAAGCTGATTCACATCCTGAATGCTACGCCCACTCCCGGCGGCTATGCGTTTTTTCCGACTAGAATTGAGTTTTGAAGGATTGGCACGCTCATCCGGAGTCATGGAGTAGATCATAGCTTCAATATGCTTAAAGGCATCATCATCGATATCCAGTCCCTTCATTGCTTTGCCGACCCCAGGGATCATTCCCATCAGATCTTTCATGCTGCCCATTTTCTTGATCTGTTGGATCTGCGTGAGGAAATCATCGAACCCAAACCGGTTTTTGGCGATTTTTTTCTGGATCTTACGCGCTTGTTCCTCATCAAATTGTTCCTGGGCACGCTCTACCAGGGACACCACATCCCCCATCCCTAAAATCCGATCGGCCATTCTGGAGGGATAAAAGACGTCTATAGCGTCCATTTTTTCCCCGGTCCCGATAAATTTAATGGGTTTATTGACCACTGATTTAATGGAAATAGCAGCACCTCCGCGGGTATCTCCATCCAATTTGGTCAAGATCACCCCGTCAAAATTTAGTACGTCGTTAAATGCTTTGGCGGTATTCACGGCATCCTGTCCGGTCATGGCATCAACCACGAACAGGGTTTCCTGAGGGGATACTGCTTTGTGAATATTGGAAATCTCCGCCATCATCTCCTCATCAATCGCAAGGCGTCCGGCGGTATCGATGATCACAACATTACATCCCAGGGACTTTGCATGTTGCATCCCGGCCTTGGCAATTTCAACGGGATCTTTATTGTCGCGATCGGAATAGACTTCCGCTCCAATTTGCTCTCCTACGATATGCAACTGGTCAATCGCAGCAGGACGATAAACATCGCAAGCCACCAAAAGGGGCTTTTTACTTTTCTTGTTTTTGAGGTAGTTGGCTAATTTTCCGGAGAAGGTGGTTTTACCGGAACCTTGAAGACCAGACATCAACACCACAGATGGGGAACCGGTAAGGTTGATCCCTTCTGCTTCTCCACCCATAAGTTGGGTAAGCTCGTCCTTTACCAACTTTACCATCAACTGGCCAGGCTGGAGCGAGGTAAGTACATTTTGACCTAGCGCCTTTTCCTTTACGGTATTCGTAAATTCTTTGGCGATCTTAAAATTGACATCAGCATCCAATAATGCCCTGCGTACCTCTTTCAGCGTTTCGGCAACATTGATCTCTGTGATCTTCCCATGTCCCTTTAACGAATGGAGGGCCTTGTCCAGCTTTTCACTTAAACTATCAAACATCCGTGCTCATCATTTTGGAGAAAAGCAAATTTACGGATATTGCCGCATTCCTTTGTTGGCCATAGAAATAAAAACCAACATGGGGGTATAAAAAGAAAAGGACGGCCTTGGGGCGAGCCGTCCTCTTCAACTAAAGATTTGGAGCAAAAAAAGGTTACATTTTTTTCTCGAAGACTAGTGTTTTATTTGTGACCTCTTCATCCTCGTATACTAATTCTATTCGTTCAGCCGTAACCATGGAAACATACCATGCTTCGGTCAATTCATCTAACGGATCATCATCGCCCAGATTTAAGAAGAACTTTAGGTTGCCATCCGTGTCACGAAGTACTCGCCAAACACCTGCTAAAAAAGGATCATCATTAACCGAAACCTCCACCTGGTTAAACATAGAGAAGCTAAAATCCATCCCCGTGAATTCGTCGGTCAAAACCTCACCTTCATCATCAAGCATGGCTACATTCCAAAGTCCACCTAAAACAGTATTTCGAATTTCAGTTACATCTCCGTCATCCGCATTGTCATCACATACTTTTTGGAGCACCATTTCAGAGTCAGAAGCTTCATCTTCCAGTACTATCTCGCTGGTTTTTACGATGCTTTCTCCATCGATCTCCACAACGGGCCACTGAAGATTTACTGCAGGTTCGCTCATGACCTCTATAAATAAGGTTCTTTTGCCTTCTGTGTTAGCACCAACTTCCCAGGTACCGTCAAAGGTTGTGATACCATCTCCAAGTGTAAGCATTCCATCCGCTCCGAAAATGAACTCATATCCCAGAAGTCTGTCCACATCTTCTCCTTGCAATTCTAGCTCTTCAATGATCCACTCACACTCCAGTAACGTATTGGTAAGCGTTTCAATGCTGATGATTCCATTATCATCTCCTCCATCGTCATCTCCATCATCATCGTCATCATCATCGTCACAACGTCTTTTCAAAATGATCCTATTGCCATTTTCAGTGTAGAACTTGATCTTACCTTCGCCAATCTCATATACGAGCCATTCCAAGTTAAAATCAACCAGGTTATCAAAGGCTAGCGTTAATAACGGTCCGCGATCGGTGAACGTTACACTCCACTCTCCTTCAACTTCAGCACCCATTCTATCTTTAATCTCAACCTCCCCATCTTCATCAAAATCTATTACATACTCCAGGTATTGTTCGGTTGCATCCATTTCTAGTCGGATAAACTCACGGATTTCCCATGGGCATTCCGTTAGGAACTCAACAAAACGCTCATCGTCAAAATCGTCATCGTTGTAATCGTCATCGTCATCTTCATCACATTCCTCTTCTGCAGCCTCCAGTACGCGGGCTAATTCTGCATTGCTATTTACCACTACCTCAGTACCATCAAATTTCTTAAGCGTTACAGGAAAATCAATACTTACTAGTTCATCATCTTCCCGATCATCAAAAAACTTATGAAGATCTCTATCACTATTGATAACAAAACTATCTGCTTGTTGTCCATCAATATCAAAAGTGAATAACGTAATAGGATAAACGAAGTCAATACATTCAATATCATCATCATCGCCTCCTTCAAGACAACTTGCTGCCAATTCACGAAGGGCTTCTTTATTTTCAATAACTACTTCTGTAAAATCAGCAAGAATAATGGTGATAGGAAAGATAATTTCCAAGATGTCTTCATCATCGTCAAACTCATCAAAGATCTCTTCGATCAGTTTCAGATCTTCAATACTGTCTATGGTGATCTGAACACCTCCAACATCGACAGTGTACGGAAATTGTACCGCAATACAACTGGCCTCATCCACAATATTGTCAAAAGAGCCATCATTTGAGGCTGTTTTAACGATCAGGTCAGCAGTGGTAGACCCTGCTTCTAAGGTCTCCTGGTCATTGTTCCCTACCTCTTCAAATTCATCTTGACAGGCAGTGAACAACAGTGCCATAGCAACGAATCCGGCATGCAGCACATTTGGTATTAACTTTTTCATAACGATTTGGATTACTTTTCTGTTAGTATGCCCTTAAAACAATCAATTGTTAAAATACCCTACCTGAATTTTCACATTTTTTAAAATATCTTTGACAATACTGGCAAAAACCTTTACATGAGCAATGTTTGTGAGGAAGCTGTTTTTAACTCCATCTTTAAGGACAATTCTAAAACGGTTTTCAATTACATCTATTATAAATTCGGTAATGAAGAACGAGCGAACGATGCTGTACAGGAAGCTTTTGTGAAGCTTTGGGAAAATTGTACAAAGATACCTCCGGAAAAAGCCAAGGCGTATTTATACACGGTGGCCAATAATTTGTATTTAAATGTTATTAAAGCAGACAAGGTACGATTGAAGTATGCCGATAAACACGCCAACAGTATAACTCAGGAGTCCCCGGAATATGTCCTTGAAGAGAAACAGTTTCAAAAAAAACTGGATGATGCCTTAAACGCACTTCCGGAAAATCAGCGTACTACCTTTTTACTAAATCGAATAGACGGCAAGAAATATACAGAGATTGCAGCGATGGAAGGAGTAAGTGTAAAGGCGATAGAAAAAAGAATGCACCTGGCCTTAAAAACACTACGTGAGAAGATTGATGGAATATAGTGTCGGGTGCTAGGTGTTTGGTGTTGGGTGTTTGGTGTTTGGTGTTTGGTGTTTGGTGTTTGGTGTTTGGTGTTTGGTGTTAAATAAAACTAGTTTCGTTGAGATGAAAAAGATACCGTTCATACTTTTGTTTTTAGCCTTTTGGTGTAATGCACAGGATACTATGGTAGAAAAAATGGAGCCCTTTTATGTGGTTGGTATTGCCATAACCACCACGAACGAAAACGGCAAGTCGGCCACGGATATGGGGGAACTCTGGGGTAAATTCTATTCGGAAAATGTTTCTAACACGATTCCGGACAAAGTATCAGATGCCGTCTATGTTGTTTATACGGAATATGAATCAGATTATACGGGGCAATACCTGGCCATTATTGGTCATAAGGTAAAATCCTTTGAAAATCTTTCGGAAGCGCTAATAGGTATAGAGGTTTCCGGTGGCAACTACCAAAAGCGTATCGCCAGGGGTGGATTACCTCAGGCTGTGGTGGATGCCTGGAAGGAAATTTGGGACAACGATGCGCAATTGCACAGGGCTTACGATACCGACTTTGAAGTGTACGGGGAAAAGGCTAATCAAGGGGAGAATTCCGAAGCGGTTATTTATCTGTCGGTCAAGTAATGTTCTTAGAATAGAGAATAGAGATTTGAGATTTAAAAGTGGGAAATACGAAGTGGGAAGGACGAATTACTAAGTAGGGATTTCGGATTTCTCATTTTCGATTTAAATTCTGGAAGTTGAGATCTATTTATCGGTTAAATAGTTTTCTTGGAATGTGGTATTTGGATTTTGAGATTTGGAATTTATTTAAGAGTAGGGTTTTTAAGTAGTTGGTTGTTACAGAAAGTAGGGTTTTTAAGTAGTTGGTTGTTACAGAAAGTAGGGTTTTTAAACAGTCAGTTGTTATACCCCTGTAAAGCATAGAAATCATGCAAGAAAATTACCTGGCAAAATGGTTGAACAACGAACTCTCTGAGGAGGAGTTGGCCGAATTTAAGCAGTCGGCCGAATATGCTTCTTATCAGAAGATTCTGGACGCTTCCCAACATTTAGAAGCGCCCGAGTTTGATGTTGACCACGCCTGGACCACGTTTAAGGCAGAAAAGATGGCGCAAGGGACTAAAGTGGTACAGCTAAATCCATTTAGGCAATTTTTGCGTGTGGCTGCGGTTATTGCCGTATTACTAACAGGTGCCTATTTCTATCTCAATTCCGCGGAAGAAAAGTTTTCTACACAATTCGCGGAACGAACCCAACTTGCTTTGCCGGATCATTCCGAAGTATTCTTGAATGCAGATTCCAAAGTTTCCTTTAACGATAAGAATTGGGAGGAAAACCGCGAGGTAAAACTGAACGGTGAGGCCTTTTTTAAAGTTGCAAAAGGCAAAAAGTTCACGGTTATTACTGAAAGTGGGGAAGTTGCGGTTTTAGGTACCGAATTCAATGTGGAAAACCGCAACGGTTTCTTTGAAGTCACTTGCTATGAAGGCCTGGTCAGTGTCGCTTACCAGGGTAAAGAACACAAACTTCCGGCTGGGGACTCTTTTGTAGCAATTGATGGTGATATTCTTACCACTGATGCGGTAGCTGCTATACAGCCCTCATGGATGGAAAATGAAAGTAGCTTCAAAAGTATCCCTTTAAAATATGTGCTGGCAGAGCTGGAGCGACAGTTTGATGTTATTATCTCTTCAGAAAATGTGAACACTGAACAACTTTTTACCGGTACCTTTAACAACACTGATCTTCATTTAGCGTTAGAAAGTATTAGTACACCTTCCCAAATTCGTTATAAATTAGAAGGGGATAAGGTACTTTTCTATGCAGCGGACACTCCGTAGTACATTTTTTCTTGTAGCGATCCTACTGTTTTCGCTCACTTTACCAACCATAACTGCCCAGGAAAACCCTTCTGTGGCGCTTAAAATTGTTATTGCCCAGCTAGAAAATCGGTTTGATATTAAGTTTTCCTATGTCGATTCGGATATCGAAGGTATTCGAATAGCAGTTCCGCAAACCGAATCACTTCGGGTCATCCTAAACGCCATTTCGGCGCAGACACAGATCGATATACAACAACTCAACAATAGGTATTACACCTTAAGCAAGAACAAATGGGTTACCGTTTGCGGTCGCATCTTGGACAATTACGCTGAGAACAACGTTCCCGGAGCAACAGTTCAGATCCTGGGCAGTGATACCGCCGTGGTGTCCGACATAGAGGGTTATTTTCAGTTGGAAGAGGTTCCCCGTACAGCTTCTCTTCAGATTCGTTTTTTGGGATACAACACCAAAATTGTTCCGGTACTCGATCTGATTGAGAAAGGGGATTGCCCACAAATTTTATTGGCCGAGAGAAGGGAAGTTTTGAATGAAGTTGTGGTTTACGAATTCCTGACTTCCGGGATCACCAAGGAGACCGACGGAAGCATCACGCTGAATCCCGGAGAACTTGGGATATTGCCGGGTTTAATAGAACCGGATGTGCTCTTTGGGGTACAGGCGCTACCGGGCATCAAAAGCATTGACGAAACCGTATCCGATATTAACGTCCGCGGCGGTACTAACGACCAAAACCTTATCCTGTGGAATGGCATTAAAATGTACCAGTCGGGACACTTTTTCGGGTTGATTTCCGCTTTTAACCCCTATCTCACAGAGTCCGTTTCGATTTACAAAAACGGGACCCCAGCGGAGTTCGGAGATGGGGTAAGCAGTGTTATGAGCATGGAAACCAACAACACGATCAATGATTTTTTCTACGGGGGCGCGGGTATCAACTTTATTAGCGGTGATGTTTTTGGGCAGATCCCCATCAAGGAAAATTTGGCCTTTCAATTCTCAGGAAGAAGGTCCACCACGGATTTCCTGGATACTCCCGCGTATAACAGTTTTACGGACCGGGCATTTCAGGATACCGAGATCACTAACCAACAAAATCAGGAAGTACAGGAAAACCTGGAACAGGACGAAGCTTTTTTCTTTTACGATGTCTCCGGAAAACTGTTGTACGATCTTAATGATGCCCATAAGTTTCGACTCAGCTTTATTGCGATAGACAATGACCTGGATTTTTCAGAAACCGACCTTGAAATAGACGAAACTTCCCGAAGTTTTTTAGATCAAACCAACCTATCTGCTGGTTTACAATGGTATGGGAATTGGTCAGAACGTTTTTCCACCTATGCAAACGTCTACTTTTCCTGGTATAATTTGGATGCGCAAAGCTTTTTTCCCAATCTAGTGCAGCGGCTCTTTCAAAACAACACCGTAGAGGAACGTCAGGCAAAATTTACTTCCCGGTATCGGTTTTCAGACCGTTTTCACTGGATCAACGGGTACCAATACATCGAAACGGGAATTACCAACGAAGCAAGGGTGACTGAGCCACAATTTGATCTGTTTGTTAAAGGTGTGGTTCGCATCCAGGCACCTTATTCGGAAATTCATTTCTTCACCCCTAATAACAACTTTATCGCCAATTTGGGTGTCCGGGCGAATCATATTGAAAATCTGGGTACTTTTTCGGAATGGGTATTTGAGCCTCGTCTTAATATTAACGTAAGATTGGCCAGAAATTTAAGAGCTCAGGTTTTGGGGGAATTCAAAAGTCAGAGTACCAACCAGGTTATTGACCTGGAACAAAACTTTTTGGGTATCGAGAAACGGCGCTGGATCTTGTCTAATGAAGAGGACTTACCCATAACAAAAAGCAAGCAAGGATCATTAGGTCTGAATTATGAACGAAAACAATTTTACGTAGGGCTGGAAGCCTTCTATAAACAGGTGGACGGGGTAAGTACACGCACACAGGGATTCCAGAATCAAAATCAGTTCAGTGGTGAAATTGGCAGTTACGAGGCGAAGGGAATAGAATTTCTTATCAACAAAAAAGGAAAAAATTACAGTACCTGGTTAAGCTATACCTACAATAAAAATGACTACACCTACGATAGTATTGTTCCACAACGATTTCCAAACAATCTGGACGTACGACACACACTTACTTTTGCTTCCACCTATGAAATAGACCAATTAAAGCTAGGGTTTGGTCTTAACTATCGCACGGGAAGGCCTTTTACGCAACCAGACAACGAGACGCCACTGGACACCAGTGTTTTCCCCATAGAGATCAATTATCAAGCCCCAAACAGTAGTCGATTACCAGAGTATTTCCGCCTGGACGCCTCTGCTACGTATGGCTTTAGTTTAGGAGAAAGGGTAAAGGCTATTGCCGGGGTTTCTTTGCTCAATCTAACCAACCGCAAAAACATCCTTAATCGCTATTTTAGAGTTTCAGAAGAGGATGAATTGGAGTCGGTAGAAAATCTTTCCCTGGGCGTTACTCCTAATGTTAACTTTCGCGTGAGTTTTTAAGGGACTCTACCTTAGACATGACCAGTACGTGTGGAAACGTTATTACCGCCAATAAGTACAACAGGATCGTAATAAAGTAATCTACCTTTTCCCGAAGTATAAGATACAATAGGGTTAAACCCACTAAGGCTGCGGACCAGTACCACCAGGAAGACTTCACATACCGCAAAAAGGTAACTTTGTTCACCTTCCCATACAAAAAATGCATTTGATCCCGTAAAGAGGGCAGACTGTGCCAAAAGACAAAGTAAATCGCAAAAGCCCAGATCAGTGAAGCGATATAAAAAACAATTCCCAGTACCAGAAACATAAAAAGCTCTTGGATATAATTGACTTGCATTTGTTGTCGTACAACAAAATAAATCAACAACACAAGGAATACCGAAGCACTACCCAAGAGTCCATAACCATAGAACGCCTCCCCTATCGAAAATCCTGTTATTTCGTTAACAATAGGAACAACTTCGTTCATCTTTATATAAAATATCATGAACAAAATAGTCAATCCGTGACTAAGAAAGAACATGGACCTCTCAAAGGAGATGCTTTTGAGATTGCCGCCAAAATGTTGTTCGCCAAAGTGATATCCGCTGATCATAATGAATAAAATTAATGTCCCTACCCTGGAGAGCACAAAGACCAAAGAGACCAATAAAACGACAGCAAGATAGCGCAGCAGAGATTTTACAAACCCTTGACTTTCATTTCGTAAGCTGGCAATTAGTGTAAGGTCGTTTGCCCCATGTAACACCCCAAAAGTTAAAATAAGGCTATAGGCTACAACGTCCTGCAAGGCGGGACTTAATTGAGTAGAAAGCCAAAGACAAAAGAAGGTACTGACAACTGTCCAATTTCTCACATTCGTAATTTCAGGATATTTTGTTTAAAGATATGACAAAAAAATTATACAAAAATTATATTTTTATGTTCAACTTTTTTATATATTCGCTAAACAAAAATCAATTAACTCCTGTTATATGAAATATTTTTTATCCAGTTTGCCGTTGTTTGCAGACGTTTCCAAAATCGCCAACGATGACTATGTTGGTTTTACCTTTTTTGTAGGCTGTATGGCTATGATGGCCGCATCAGCCTTTTTCTTTCTGTCGATGAATAGTTTCGACAGGAAATGGAAAACTTCTATCCTGGTATCAGGATTGATCACTTTTATTGCTGCAGTACACTATTGGTACATGCGGGATTATTGGGCCGGAGTTGGGGAATCCCCCACCTTCTTCCGTTATGTAGATTGGGTGCTTACCGTTCCGTTAATGTGTGTGGAATTCTATCTTATTTTGCGCGTTGCGGGAGCCAAAAAGTCCTTAATGTGGAAATTGATCTTCCTTTCCGTTATCATGTTGGTAACCGGATATCTTGGTGAAGCTGTCTACAGGGATGCAGCATGGTTATGGGGCCTTATTTCCGGTATCGCGTATTTTGCCATTGTGTATGAGATATGGTTTGGTGGGGCCAAAAAATTGGCTGAAGCCGCAGGTGGCTCTATCTTAAAGGCGCACAAAACGTTATGTTGGTTTGTATTAGTAGGGTGGGCCATTTACCCTATTGGTTACATGGCGGGAACCCCAGGTTGGTATGAAGGTATTTTCGGAGGACTAGCCATGGATGTGGTTTACAATATTGGTGATGCTATTAACAAAATCGGTTTCGGACTTGTAGTCTACGGGGCAGCCGTTGCCGCAACTTCTTCTACTGCCAGTGCAGACTCGTAGAAACATATGTATTTAGTTGGTAATTGGGAAAGCCCTTGTTTGCGCAGGGGCTTTTCTACATTCTTTCCGGAACATCAATTCCCAACAACGCAAAACCATCCCGAATCACTTCTCCCACTTTTTGGGACAAGGCAATCCGGAAACTTCGTTTTTTTGCATCGTTTTCCCCCAAAATAGATACCTGTTGATAAAAGGAGTTAAATTCCTTTACCAGATCGTAAACATAATTGGCTACCAGTGCCGGACTGTAATTTTCAGCAGCCTCCTGCACCTTTCCCGGGAAAAATTCAATAAACTTCAGTAACTCCTTTTCCTTTTCATGGAGTTCCAACGTAGGACTTACCGCAATATCATACTCCTCTCCCGCTGCTTTTCGTAAGATGGATTGAATTCGCGCATAGGTGTATTGAATAAAAGGCCCTGTATTTCCCTGAAAATCCACCGACTCTTCAGGATTAAATAAAATCCGCTTTTTAGGATCTACTTTAAGAATAAAGTATTTCAGAGCGCCTAAGCCAATGGTCCGATACAATGCTTTTTTCTCTGCTTCAGTATATCCCTCCAGTTTACCGAGTTCTTTGGAAATCCCTTCCGCTGTTTCCTCCATACTCACAATAAGGTCATCGGCGTCCACCACAGTGCCCTCGCGGCTTTTCATTTTTCCGGAAGGCAGGTCCACCATACCGTAGCTTAAATGGTATAATTTTTCTGCCCAGGTATAGCCCAGTTTTTTTAAGATCAGGAATAGTACCTTAAAATGGTAATCTTGCTCGTTGCCTACCGTATATACCATGCCCTGGATATCGGGAAAATCAGTTACCCGTTGTATTGCTGTTCCAATGTCCTGAGTCATATACACCGCCGTTCCATCAGCGCGTAACACTATTTTTTCATCCAGGCCTTCGTCGGTAAGATCAATCCAAACGCTCCCATCATCTTTCCGGAAAAATACGCCTTTTTTCAAGCCTTCTTGTACTACATTTCTTCCCAGGAGATAGGTGTCGCTTTCATAATAGAGTGTATCAAAGTCTACTCCTAAATTTTTGTAGGTAGTAGCAAAACCTTCATAGACCCAACCATTCATCTTTTTCCACAGGTGCACTACTTCTTCTTCGCCTGCCTCCCATTTTCGAAGCATTCCTTGCGCTGCCAATAAAATTGGAGCTTCCTTCTCAGCAATTGATCTCTCCATTCCCCCGGCTATCAAATCTGAAATCTCTGCTTTATACGCCTTATCAAACTCCACATAATACTTTCCTACCAAATGATCGCCTTTCAAACCTGAAGATTCGGGTGTCTCTCCCTGGCCAAATCGCTGCCAGGCTAACATGCTCTTACAAATATGAATACCCCGGTCATTAACAATTTGGGTTTTGTAGACCTTATGCCCCGCTGCTTTGAGAATTTCAGCAACGGAATACCCTAGTAAATTGTTTCGAATGTGTCCTAAATGCAAGGGTTTGTTGGTATTGGGAGAGGAATACTCCACCATAATGGCCTCCCGAGAATGCGGAGGGGCATAGCCATAATGTTCTTGCCTAGCAATGGCGTTGAAAAAACCGAGGTAATTCTCGTCTGAAATCACCAGATTTAAAAATCCTTTGACCACATTGAATTTGGCAACTTCCTTTACCTCCCGTTCCAGATACTCCCCTATCTGCGTACCAATGGCCATCGGGTTTCCTTTTAAGAGTTTTAGCATGGGGAATACCACCACAGTGATGTCTCCTTCAAAGTCCTTACGTGTGGGTTGGAATTCAATGGTTGGTAGATTCACCGAAAACAGCGCTTGCACTGCTTCTTTTACCTTCTCTTCCAAGATGTGCTGTAACTCCATTGTAGGATAATTTTCGGCAGCAAAACTACATTTTTTATAGTGTTTTAGCGAAGTTTTAAGAGGGAACCAGAGGCATTTCACTAATTTTAGACAATGCTTTTGAATGTTTCGTATTCAGACAAGAACATCTCCCGAAAAATCGACAACGAAGTCGGAAAACCTTTTACCCTAAAAGAACGTTTTAAAATGGGAGGGATCGGTTCCCCGAAACTGGAAATTACCGCGGCCAGCGTAGAGATCCGAAATTTGCTCATTTTAGATAACAATGCGAACACTTGCAATATCGAAATGCGTCCGAAGGGGATTATTTTGGGTTTCCGTTCCCTACTGGAATCCTATGCCCTGATTATTCCCTATTACAAGCTTACCCTTTACAAAGGGGACTTTGCGGTATATTCAATTTACAAGGATAATTATTTTGTAAAGGTGCGGTCAGATACTAAAGCCATCCAAAAATTCTTCAAAAAACTACTGGATTATAAAGCCGATAACGCCCCTACATCAATTGAGGACTTATGAAAATCCTGCTTACCGGTGCTAATGGCTATATCGGGATGCGGTTACTACCCCGTTTATTGGAATTGGGTCATGAGGTGGTTTGTGCGGTGCGGGACGAAAACCGTCTTTCTATTGACAGGGCTACGAGAAAAAAAGTGAACGTAATTGAGGTTGATTTCCTTGAAGATGTGGAAGCTGAAACTATCCCCAAGGACATTGATGCGGCCTACTACCTTATTCATTCGATGACCTCATCGATCTCCGATTTTGACGAAAAAGAAGCGTATGCCGCCCGAAATTTTAATCAATACGTAGCGGCAACCCAATGCCAGCAGGTCATTTACCTCAGCGGCATAGTTAATGAAGAAAAGTTATCCCGGCATCTTTCCTCAAGAAAAAATGTAGAGGACATCCTGTATCAGGGAAAATTTAACCTAACCGTGCTTCGTGCAGGAATTATTGTTGGTTCCGGAAGCTCGTCCTTCGAGATCATACGGGACCTTTGCGAAAAATTACCGGTAATGATTACTCCAAAATGGGTGTTAACCAAAAGTCAACCCATCGCCATTCGCGATGTTATTCAGTTCCTGACAGGGGTACTGGGTAATTCGCAAACCTATGATCAGTCTTTTGATATTGGCGGTCCCGATGTGCTGACCTATAAAGAGATGTTACATCAATATGCAAAAGTCCGGGAGTTTAAAAACTGGATTTTCACGGTTCCCGTCATGACCCCTAAACTCTCCTCTTATTGGCTCTATTTTGTTACTTCCACTTCCTATAAGTTAGCCGTGAACCTCGTAGATAGCATGAAAATGGAAGTAGTAGCGCGGGATAACCGGCTACAGGAAATTTTGGGTATACAAACACATACCTACCAGGAAGCTATTGACATGGCGTTCAAAAAAATTGAACAAAATCTGGTGATCAGTAGTTGGAAAGACAGTATTGCCAGCGGGCAGGTTCAGGAAGACCTTGAAAAGTATATCCAGGTACCTAAATATGGTGTACTGAAGGACATTCAGCAAATTCAAGTGGAAGATGACCTAAAAACCATCGAGAATATTTGGAAAATTGGCGGCGAAACGGGTTGGTACTACGGTAGTTGGTTGTGGAAGATCCGTGGTTTTTTGGACAAACTGAATGGCGGACCCGGTTTGCGACGGGGTCGTACCCACCCGGATAAAATATTCCCAGGCGATGCCTTGGATTTTTGGCGGGTACTTCTGGCCGATAAGAAAGCAAAACGTTTGTTGTTGTTTGCGGAAATGCGTCTCCCGGGAGAAGCCTGGCTGGAGTTTAAGATAGACCAGGACAACGTTTTGCATCAGGTGGCTACCTTTCGGCCAAAAGGTCTAAAAGGAAGACTGTACTGGTACAGCATCTTACCTTTTCATTATTTTATTTTTGGCGGGATGATCCGTAACATAGCAAAAGCCTAAACTATTTAGCCGGGATTGAAACAAAATCCGATAAAAATCGTCCACAAGACAACTGAAAGCGTGTTAAAAACGTTTATATCTAAACACAACATTCCGAAAATGAAGTGGCCCAAATATCGATTAACCTATTTGTTCTTTTTTTTATGCAGTGTCCCTGTTCTGGCCCAAACCTATAGTTCCAGGCTGGTGGATGCTAAAACCGGAAAGGGGATCCCTTACGCTACCGTACAATATGGCAAAAACCTAGGGGTGGTCACCAACGAAGAAGGCCGCTTCTCTTTTTTACTGAAAGAAAGTGAACAACTTCCGGATTCTATCTATGTGTCCAGTATGGGCTACACTAAAACAGGATTGAGTCCTGAGCAGTTGCAGGATAGTGTGGTTCGCATTACACCCAAGGCCATAGCATTAAGTGGCGTATATCTTTTTGACAAAGAACTCTCGGTGGAAGAAATCGTAGCGAAAATGAAGGAACGGCTTCCACAGAATGTGAACACCCAACCGGTGAAGCAACGTTACTTTTTACGGCAATCTGTTTTTGGGAACGTACAGAAAATTGATATGGGGTTTGAAAAATCTTCGATTGCCGAACTAGACAAAGCACTGGTGGACAGTATTGCCGACGCCATTCCCAGGAACTCTTATCATTATACCGAAACCCTGGGTGATTTTCTCAAGACCAACAAGGAATACAAAGTAAATGTCTTAAAGGCTGCTGAACTCTATGACAAGGCGGATGTGAACTCAATAGAAGATCTCGGGCAACGTATGGAAGCCATTTTTAAAGCCAATGTAAAACCGGATTCCTACTTAAAGATCAAATCGGGACTTTTTAGTCAAAAGGTCCAACTGGATTCCCTCATACAGGAAGTAGATGACGAGGCGGCAGAGACGGTAGAAAAAGAACTACAACGGGACACTATTTCCGGCCTGGTGGATGGTCAGAAATCCATTTTCGACGAGATCCTGGGCGAAGTTTTTTACCAGGAAGACAGCAAACTGGACCTTATCCCTAAAACCCGGAAATATAAATTCCAACTGGCGGGATATACCGATATTGACAGTACGGGGGTATACGTCGTCGATTTTTTCCCCAAAGGAGGTGCGGATTTTAAGGGTCGACTCTATATCAATATCGAGGATTTTGCGGTGATGCGCATTGATTTTGAGAACCTTAAAAACCTAAGAAATTTTAGGTTATTAGGGATTTATTATCGGGAAACCCTCTACAAAGGAAGTATGCAGTTCACGAAACTCCCTAATGACCGGTATGAGCTTACATTTATGGAGTTCAATTTTGGCCGGTGGTTTCGGATGGACCGCCCTCTGGACGTGATCGAAAAAAACAAAAACGTTAGAGGCCGCCGGAAGCAGAATGAACTGCGACTAAATATCGATTTTCAACTGGCTAACCGCAACAAATGGGAGCTGGTAGTCTTTGACAACGAATTGATCACAACTTCCCAATTCGAGGCTTTTACCGAAGACAAAAGCTTGGAAGCTACCTACCTGCCCAAATACGATCCGGAATTTTGGAAGGGCTACAACATCATGGAACCCAATCAGGCGATACGGGAATTTAGTGTGGAATAAGTGATAACGTTCTAACTCTAAACTCGATATTTTCTTTCTACCAAATGTTTATCTTATCAGGTTCCCGAGTAGATTCGTAAGTTGGTCCAAAATCCAAACCAGATTCTTCGCCACCGAAACGGGAAGTACTAAAATCAACTATTTCCATTTCTTTAAGCGTTAGGTATACCGAAGTATAAAAATCGACGTCCCTTTGAAAAAACTGATTTTTTGTGTTCTCGAATTCTAATTCAACATTCCCGTTAAGAAACACTTCAACAGTATAAGTGTTTTCTTTGTCATTCCGATAAATGTGAAATTCATTCACTTCCTCATAGAAATGGGTGTAAATAATATCCCAACCGTCCAGTGCAGACTTATCAATTTTATTGCCATAATAGTACTCATAAAAAAAGGAAGGATCAATTCCATTAACAACTTGCTCAGCACTTTCCTGAATTAGTTTCCAATCCAAATTCTGTTTTAACCACTGCTTATTTACATTAGCTATTGTGACTGCACTTTTTTGTATAAAATCTGAGAGCGAAGTGTAGAAGTGAAAAGATATATTAATAGTTTTAATTTCCTCTAGAAGATCAGGATGTAAATTCCTTTTTGTTTTGTCCCCAAAATCTGTGATATTATTTGTGATAAAAGAGACTTCTATTTTAGATTTTTGTTTTTTAACATAATTCAAAATAGTTAACCATAAAAGGGCATCTCTAAATTCCTCTCCTTTCGAAGAAATAGGTTTTACTTTTTCTACAGATCTTCTTACTAATTCAGGCAAGAATGAGTTCTCATAATAAATCTCTTCAACAAAAGGATTAAGTTGTTTTTTTATGTAGTGCTTATACTCTGAAACAGATTTATCAATGTCTAACTTATACTTGGTTTTATAATCCGGCACTTCACTAACCAACAAATTACGATTAACATATTCCGTTAACTTACTAAGTTCATTGTGTTTGAATTCAATTTCCTTTTTATACAATTGAATCAATTCCTGAAAAACAATTGAAGGCAATACCAGCTTAGATCGACTTGCATACATGAATTCCTTCAAAATCCTAAAATGATTAGATTTCAAAAGAAAATCTTTTCTAAGAATATTTGTGTCTAAAATTATTACGTGTTTCATACGGAATTTAAGGTAGTTATTTTCACTATGAATTTCGATATAATTCTAGGTTGAAGTGAATGTCAATCTCCGTAGGAAACATGAAAAGAATAACTAAGTGCTATCTGTTTATATAAAGTGAATAACTTTTCTCTATGAAGATAACAGCCTTTGCCTTGTTTACACTAATTTTGAGTTGTAAGTTCTTTAAGCTGTAGGTTATAATTGAATTAAGAGTATCCTTCATATCCGTTGAAGTAAGTGCTCATTGTAACAATCATCTCCAATGATTGTTGTCGAGGGTAGCATAAGTATGTACCCAATGAAGAGCCGTTATAAGAACAACACTCTTCATAAAGACGCGCAAGTTTTGTTATAATTAAAAGGAACCACAATACCGATGTGGTCGCACCTTTTTACAGTTTTGGTTATTTAAACTTAAAAGAACTTATGTACTTCTGAGACAATAAACTGTCTCTAAAGAGTTTTCTCTGATATTAGAGAGAGAAGCACTGGGGGAACGAGTAATTACCGGGCCAATGGTGCTTCTTCATTTTTGAGGCAAAAAAACTTCTGCCATCATACAACGGGCAGATCCCCCGCCACATGTCTCTATAGTCTCCAACGGGCTGTGAATAATCGCACAGTGGTTTTGTATAGCTGTAATCTGATCTTGCCGAAGGCTCTGATATGCCTGGGTACTCATTACCATAAAGCGTTGCTCATCCGACCCGATTACCTGGAGCATGTTCCCGGCAAAATGATGCATCTGTTCCTCTGTAATGGAAATTACTTCCCGGCCGTCTGCTTTTATGTGGTCCACCACAGCTTTACGTTCCTTTTTATCGTCTATACTATCCAGGCAGATCACCACAAAAGTTTCCGCCATGGCCATCATTACGTTGGTATGATAAATAGGTTTGCGTTCCCCATTAACGGTTTGGTTGGCGGTAAAGATGACCGGAAAACAATTGAAATCTTCACAAAATTCCAGGAAGAGTGCTTCATGCGCCCGTTCGGATAACGCACAATAAGCTTTTTGATTCACCCGGTCCTTTAAGATACTGCCCGTGCCCTCCAAAAAAACACCGTCCTGCTCCGCCGAGGTGTAATCCATAATGTTATCGATACGGAAACCTTGAGCCTCCAGAAAATCAAAAATATCCTCCCGACGTTCTTTTCTTCGGTTTTCAGCGAACATCGGGTATATGGTTGCTGTTCCAGTCCCATGGAAAGACACCCAATTGTTAGGAAAAATAGAATCCGGAGTATCATTTTCTTTGTTGTCGTCTATCACCAGCACATTCACCCCGTAGTCGCGCAATACTTTCACGAATTGATCAAATTCATGCTGTGCCTTGGTATTTATGGCTTGGGACTGTAGTCCGGGATCTTCTTGAAAGTAATTGTTCACCGCAGTTTGTTCGTTCATTCGAAACGCAACCGGACGGATCATAAGTATGGTATTCGTAATTTGCATGGAGTGAAAAAATCGCCGCACAAAAGTAGCAAATACCCCTGTCATTTTGTAACAAAAAAAAGCGATAGGTATCTTTAAGAACAAACGGGAAAGCATGTGGTCGAAATACCTTGGGAAATACAATGACGGACTCTTATGCCTGATATTGGTTCCAATTATTAACACCATAAACTATCATCTTACCTATGCCCGTATACGTTGGGATTGGTATACCTACACCACGTATGCCATAGATACTGCCTCCGGCTTTATCTGTTGGTGGTTGATCCGTAAAATCACCGATTATTTAGACAAGCGAATGCCCTACAAGGCATCTTTAGGGAAACGCCTGACGTATCAAATTCTCTGGACAACCATTTTTGTCCAGGGATTTATCATCGCATCTACCGAGATCATTAATGCCTTTTTTGGGGATGGGCCACTACCTACCAAGTTTTACACCTATAACCTGTTTATTTTCTTTATCTGAATTCTGGTGATCAATGGGGTTTACATTGGGATCTATTTTTATGATGAGTGGAAAAAAGTACAGGAACTTCGGGATAAAGACAAGCAGCTTCGCGATACAGGATTTGAGGTATTAGTTGGGAATCAGCTAAAAAAGATTGCTTTTGATAAAATCCTTCATTTTCATGTAGATGAAGGAACAACGTATTTACATACATTGGATGACCGCCTTTATGCATTGGATGATTCCCTGAACAAGATCTTACCAAGGCTACCGGAAGAGTATTTTTTTCGATTAAACCGTCGATTTATTGTCCACCGAAATAGTATTGACGGCTACAAAAAAGAAATAAATGGGAAATTGGCGGTTCAAATCAAAATTGATGGAAAACCGGAAGAACAAATTGTGAGTAGAACTACTGCTCCTCAATTTAAACGATGGTTTCGCCCTACTGTTCAGCAACCCTGAACCGTTACCTGCTACATTTCAACCACAAAAACGCTACACTTCACACTTTTTTCAACCAATATTATGCTAACCACGCCAATTCCCTGGCTGATATTTGGAGAAAAGATCAATCATGAAACGAATACTATTTCCCCTACTATTACTGAGCATAATCACAGTAAAAGCTCAGCAAAGCCAATTCCCTGTTGAAAGACAAGAAAAGGTCAAAGCGGTGCTCAAAAAATACACGGCCATGGGAATTCCGGGCCTGGCACTAACAGTGTACAATAAGGATATTGGTTTTTGGTCAACTACTGAAGGTTGGTCCAACATGGAAGAAAAGAAACCTTTAACACCAGAACACTTGTTTTACCTTCAAAGTGTAAGCAAGACGTATATGGCTGTTGTCATACTGCAGTTGTATGAAAAGGGTAAACTAAAATTAGATGACCCTATAACAGAATATTTACACTATCCCTGGCTTAAGGATAAAGAAGGTGTGGAAAAAATTACGGTTAAAATGTTGCTCAATCACACCTCCGGACTTCCGGAATATAATACGGATCCGATCTTGGTCTCCAGGATTATCCATAATCCGCTGAAGGTACTGTCTGTTGAATATCTGTTATCCCACATTGGCGATGAACCCCTGGAATTTGATCCTGGCAGTAAATACACGTATCGCAACACCAATTATGAGCTCCTTTCCTTAATTGCAGATGCCATTACAGGAGATCACGTGGCCTACATGGAAAAACACATTTTTAAAAAGCTAGGACTTGATGCTACGGAGTATCTCTCCAAATCGAATTATCAAGATCCCATGAATATTACCGATGCGTATTGGGACGTATTGTTGGTAGGCCTCCCTGCTAATGTTTCCAAAATCCAAAGAGCTAACGTAGCTTCTATGAAGGGAGACGATGGCCTTGTTGCTTCCACCAAAGACGCCGTTCTTTTTATGAAAGGACTGGTTTCCGGAAAGCTCCTTAAACCAAAAACTTTGGAGCAAATGCAGGAGTTTGTACGTAATGAGGAAGGCAATAAAAGGTATGGTCTTGGTATCCAATACTATGATCTGGATACTACCTACGCCCTGGGACATTCCGGAGGTGGAATAGGCGCCGGCTGCGTGTTGTTGTACCTACCTGAGTTAGATTCTGTGGTATTCATGGCTACAAATTTTAATACTATGATGGACTCTCCAATCCTGAGAGAAGCGGAAAATTTACAAATGGACGTATTAATGGCCTTGTTTCTTTAGCAAGGTCATTCCCGTACCAGGGGCATAGTACTGCATCGTAAAAGGCCTCCCTGTTTGGAAATTTCGCCGTAAGGGATCTCCTCAACGGTGAAGCCCTGGTCTCGCAGCCAGTTATTAAGACGCGTAAAATTGCGTTCGGACACTACCACTTCCGGAGAAATTGAGAACACATTACTGAACATGTGGTACATTTCATCAGCTGTAATCTCAAAAACCTTATCCTTTCCAAAATGATCCACCAGCCATTGATATTCTTCCTCTACCAAAAACCCATTCTTGTGTATGATTGCCTTGTCTTTTCCCACAGGTTGAAAACAACAATCAAGGTGTAAGGCATTTTCCTTAGGATGCTCAATAGATTTTCGTAGCTCGAAAGACTTCACTTTCTTATTGGGAAACATTTTTTGAATGTACTCCACACCTTCCCTATTTGTCCTGGCGGTGATATAATCCGGATAATCGTGACCCGTATAGGTACCTATAAAAACATGGTCGTTCCAGGGCATCACATCGCCGCCTTCAATATGCACCTCTTCCGGGGGATACAGAATAGTATCAGGATGTATGTATTCCAAAACATGAAGAATCGCATCGAACTCTTCCTCCCTGTCGGGAAGGATATTGGCTTTAACGAGTTTATCGTCAATAACAAAGGCAATATCCCTGGAGAAGATCTGATTGCAATCTTTGATTACCTCCGGTCGAAATACCTCAACGCCATGCTTTCTAAAAACCGCAGCAAAAGCATCCATCTCTTTGATCATATCCGCTTCTTTGGGATAGGTTCCTGCCAAAATATGCTGCAATGATTTGGGATCATACGCTTCTTCGGGCTTGGGTACCGGACCGGAACTTTCGGCAGTGCCCAGCACTACGGCCTTTAACGGAGCAGTTTCGTCAACAATATTGAGGTGTAACATCCTTTTTTTTCGGTTTGGGTATAAAAATGTCCATTCTCATCATATGTGAAAATGGACGTTATTACTACACAGTGATTTTCTCAACGTTTTTTCAACGGTAAGAAGGCCCTGTGATTTTCACCAATATAGATCTGTCTGGGACGACCGATGGGTTCTTTACGCAAGCGCATTTCTCGCCATTGGGCGATCCATCCGGGTAACCTCCCCAGCGCAAACATTACCGTAAACATGTCAACAGGAATTCCCAAAGCACGGTAAATAATCCCGGAATAGAAATCGACGTTGGGGTATAATTTACGATCTACAAAATACTGGTCTTCCAGAGCTTCTTTTTCCAATCCTTTGGCAATCTTCAAAATAGGATCCTCGATACCAAGTGCCCCAAGCACCTGATCCGCTGATTTTTTAATAATTCTGGCCCTGGGATCAAAATTCTTATAGACCCTATGTCCAAATCCCATAAGGCGGAACGGATCGTCCTTATCTTTGGCTTTCGCCATATATTTTTTAGTGTCTCCCCCGTCATCTTGAATGGCTTGCAACATTTCCAAAACTGCCTGGTTGGCACCGCCATGTAAGGGTCCCCAAAGTGCTGAGATCCCGGCGGACAATGAAGCAAACAATCCGGCATGAGAAGAGCCAACGATACGAACCGTTGATGTAGAGCAGTTCTGTTCATGATCGGCATGCAGGATCAAAAGTTTATCCAAAGCATCAATCGCAATGGTATCCTTGGCGTATTCCTTATTGGGTCGCTTAAACATCATCTTATGGATGTTCTCAACATACCCCAGGGAATCGTCCCCATAGTCCAGTGGAAGACCCATTTTCTTACGCATAGTCCAGGCCACCAGGACCGGAAACTTTGCGAGTATCCTCACAATAGAATTGTACATCGCTTCTTCCGAAGAGACATCAACAGACGATGGATTAAACGCTACCAACGCACTGGTCAGGGAAGAAAGCACTCCCATAGGATGGGCTGATTTTGGAAAACCGTCCAAAATCTTCTTCATTTCCTCGTCTACATGGGATTCCGTCTTGATATCCGTGTGAAATTTGGACAGTTGTTCGGAATTGGGCAATTCCCCAAAAATCAAAAGGTAGGCCACTTCTAAAAAATCTGCTTTTTCCGCCAAATCTTCTATAGCATACCCCCTATACCGCAAAATACCCTTTTCTCCATCCAAAAATGTAATGGCACTTTCACAAGAACCGGTATTCTTATAGCCCGGATCAATGGTAACCATTCCCGTGGTACCTCGAAGTGTTTTTACATCAATTGCCAATTCATTTTCTGTTCCCATGATCACAGGGAAGTCGTATTTTTTGCCTTCAAATTCTATTGTTGCAGTGTCGGACATGGAGTTAAATTATTTATTTGGTATAGTCCATAAATTTACGAAAAAGCCAAGCCTTTAACAATTCAAACCGCTAGATTTGAATTATTCTTAACAATAGTGCTGTAGGTTGTATTCCTTACAGGTTGTAAAGCTGTTCGTAGTATTTATTTACTGATTTTTTCCAGGTAAAACGCTTGCGTTTGGCAGCCGCTTGCATTTTCTTCCAGGTGGGCTTGTCGTTTTGAAAAATGTCCAGTGCTTCATCAAAGGCCTTGAGCATATTAGCAATCTTTTCGTCATAGGTCTTCCCGTCGAAAGCAAAACCTGTTTTCATAGGGTCTACGGTATCGATCAATCCTCCCGTATGATGCACCAAACAGGGATTACCATTCCGCATGGCTAGCATTTGACTAATCCCACAAGGTTCAAAAAGGCTAGGCATAAAATACAAATCAGATTCCAGGTACATGGAATCGATAAGACTTTCCGACTGCCCGTTAGTGAAAATGAAGTTCCGGTTTTCATAACTTATTTTGCGGAATAACTCTTCATACTCCGGAGCCCCGGTTCCTAATAGCATGAAAATACCATCTACTTTTTCCAGTTTTTTAAGAATTTCAATGAAGGCCTCCGGGGAGCGTTTGAAGAAATAGAATTTTTGTTCCGTCAATCGGGCCACACTGGAAACGATAAACTTAGGCCGATTCCCTACAAACTGCATTATTTTTTCTCCCGTATGTGCCAGGAAGTCCGCTTTGTATTTTTTGTTCTCATCCTGTAGCCATCTAAAAAGGGCTTTTACCGTGTTCCGGTAAATCTGTCCCTTCGCTTCTACATTAATGTTTTTATAGTTACAACCATTTAGTATTCCAAACAACCTTCCCTCCGTATCGGCTTGTTTCAGGTCGTCCTCTAATCCCTCTCCACCAATGAATTCGGGTGGTGAACTAGGGCGCATTACATCTTCCTTATAGGATGGAGATACAGTATGCACCGCGTCCGCGAGACGTATGCCAACAGCCATTAGGTTAATACAGTCCTGGTACCGGTAGTCTTTTAGACGCTCATAATCCAAGGGAACATAAGGAAACCAGTTCTGCATGGAAGCATAGTTATTATGAAATGGCCGTATTCCCTGAATGGCCAAATTATGAATACTATACACAAAACGGATATCTTTAAGTTTGTTGTAGTTTGGATCATATTCCCGAAGAAACAACAACAAACTGGCATGCCAATCATGGAGATGAATTACATCCAACGCACCAAAAGCATTTTGCTTTACTGCCTCTGCAACTGCAGTGCAAAAAATGACATACTTGACAAAGTCCGTAAAGAAAGGTTCTTCCGGATCATCATGGTAAATATGAGCAATACTACCGGCTTCAATCTCGGGATGGTGGATCACATAATGATGAATAGCATCAAAGTGCTTTTTCCCCGGGACCTCATAGAGCTCGGCGGTATAGGGTATTCCTCTGAGTGAAAAATTGAGATTGGTTAGAAACGTACCGTTTTGGTGCAATCTTCCATAAGAGGGTACTACAACATGGACTTTATCACCCTTTTCTGAAATCTGTCGCGGCACATCTCGCACAACGTCTCCCATCCCACCGGCTTTGCAGTGGGGAATGGCATCATTTTCTGCTGCCGCAAAAAGGAAATTATTCATATTACTGAACGTACTTGAGTTGTTTTGGCTTGGTTTAAGTTACACTATAAACAGCGCAAAAAAAAGCCTTTCTTGGGTTAGAAAGGCTTTTTAGATGCTAAAAAAATGTTATGGTTTTACCTTAAATGCTTTTTCCCGGGGATAGTAAGCGACCTCTCCCAATTCTTCCTCTATTCTAAGCAACTGATTGTACTTTGCCATTCGATCGCTTCGGGAGGCCGATCCTGTTTTTATCTGGCCGGTATTCAGTGCTACTGCCAGATCTGCGATGGTATTGTCCTCAGTTTCTCCGGATCTGTGCGACATTACTGAAGTATAACCTGCATTTTTGGCCATATTTACCGCTGCAATAGTCTCAGTCAAGGTTCCAATCTGGTTTACTTTGATCAAAATAGAGTTCGCAATACCGTTTTCAATACCTCTGGACAGTCGCTCTACATTGGTAACGAACAAATCATCCCCCACTAACTGCACTTTGTCTCCCACTTTTTCGGTTAACACTTTCCAACCATCCCAGTCATTTTCATCCATCCCATCTTCTATAGATATAATTGGATACTTATCGCAAAGTTCGGCTAAATAGTCTGCCTGTTCCTCTGAGGTTCTGACCGCTCCTTTATCCCCTTCAAATTTGGTATAATCGTATTTTCCGTCAATATAGAATTCGGCAGAAGCGCAATCCAAAGCGATCATTACGTCGTCTCCAAACGTATACCCGGCATTTTCAACAGCCTTGGCAATAGTTTCAATGGCGTCTTCCGTACCATCCAATGCCGGGGCAAATCCTCCTTCATCCCCTACCGCTGTACTCAAATCCCTTGCGTGAAGTACCTTTTTCAGGTGGTGAAATATTTCAGTTCCCATTTGCATGGCATGACTAAAATCCTTGGCTTTTACCGGCATGATCATGAATTCCTGGAAAGCGATGGGCGCATCTGAATGCGAGCCACCATTAATGATGTTCATCATAGGTACCGGTAAGGTATTGGCACTTACTCCTCCCACATAACGATAAAGGGGCATAACTAATTCTTCTGCAGCCGCCTTTGCTGCCGCTAACGATACTCCAAGGATGGCATTGGCTCCCAATTTTGATTTGTTGGAAGTACCATCCAGTGCAATCATAGTAGCATCAATATAATTTTGCTCAAAAACCGAGGTTCCGATCAACTCTTCTGCAATAACGGTGTTTACATTGTTTACCGCTTTTCCTACGCCTTTCCCCATAAAGCTGTCTCCTCCATCACGCAGTTCCACCGCTTCGTGCTCCCCCGTGGAGGCTCCTGAAGGTACCGCAGCTCGGCCCAGAACACCGTTTTCGGTAACTACGTCAACTTCTACCGTAGGATTACCCCGGGAGTCCAATATTTGCCTTGCGTGAATGTTGATGATACTACTCATATTCTTCGATTTAGTGGTTGAAATTAAAGCAACGAAAATACAAAAGCGTGAGCGTAAAGCCGCATGATATTAGTCATAATCTGGGCCCTATTAACTAAAATATAAACTAATGGCTATTAGTTCCGGCTGGCCTTTATGGCTTCAAAAAATTGGTCAAAAAGGTATTCCGCATCATGGGGTCCCGGGCTTGCTTCCGGATGGTACTGAACGGAGAATACATTTCTATATTTCATCCGGATACCAGCAACCGTTCCATCATTCAAGTGGGTGTGGGTGATTTCCAGATCGGGATTAGCTTCCGTTTCTTCCCTGTTAATAGCAAAGCCGTGGTTCTGTGATGTGATCTCACCTTTACCCGTAAGGAGATTGAGAATCGGATGGTTAATACCACGATGCCCATGATGCATCTTATAGGTAGATACGCCATTAGCCAAAGCCAATACCTGATGTCCCAAACAAATCCCAAACAGCGGCTTATTCTTTTTTAATATCTGTTTCGTTGTTGTTATGGCTTCCGTAAGCGGCTCAGGGTCTCCCGGGCCATTGGAAATGAAATAGCCGTCAGGATTCCAGGCTGCCATTTCTTCCATAGTAGCATTATAGGGGAAGACTTTGATGTACGCTCCTCTTTTAGAGAGATTTCTTAGAATGTTCTTTTTGATCCCAATATCCAGGGCAGCAATTTTAAATGTTGCTTCTTCATCTCCAAAAAAATAGGGTGCTGTGGTAGACACTTTGGACGCCAACTCCAACCCTTCCATACTTGGAACCTGTTCCAATTCCTTTTTGAGGGCATCCACATCGTCTACCCGCGTAGAGATAACGGCATTCATTGCTCCATTATCTCTTATATAGCTAACTAAAGCACGGGTATCCACATCGGAAATCGCAAAGAGTCCGTTCTCCTCCAAAAACGTAAGTAGACTTTTGTCGGCTCCCGGCCGGGAATACTCGTAGCTAAAATTCTTACAGATAAGGCCTGCAATCTTTATGCTATCCGACTCCACTTCCTCCTCCATAGTACCGTAGTTACCGATATGAGCATTGGTAGTTACCATCAATTGCCCATAGTAGGAAGGGTCTGTGAAAATCTCCTGATATCCGGTCATCCCGGTATTAAAACATACTTCTCCGAAGGCAGTACCCTCTTGATCTCCAACCGCCTTTCCATAAAAAATAGTGCCGTCTTCCAGAAGCAAAAGCGCCTTCTTCTTTTTTTGATATTTCATAATGCATTCAAAATTTCACAAAAAAACACAAAAAAAGGATACATTTTCATGTATCCTTTTCTTTATTGTAAACGAATAATCAACATCTTATTCTTCAGAATCATCGGTTACTACCGGCGTCTCAGCTACAGGAGCTACGGCTGCAGATTTTCCTCTTCCTCTTCTACTTCTTCTTGTTGATTTCTTCTTGGTTTTACCAGCGTTATAGGTCTCGTTGAAGTCTACCAACTCTATCATTGCCATATCAGCATTATCCCCCAAACGGTTCCCCAACTTGATAATTCGCGTATATCCTCCGGGTCGGTCACCCACCTTTTCAGCCACCGCACCAAAAAGCTCAGTAATTGCATATTTATTTCTCAAATTGCTAAACACAACTCTTCGGTTATGCATCCCCTTTTCAGAACTTTGATTGTTCTCCAACTTCGCTTTTGTGATCAGGGGCTCTACAAACTGTTTTAACGCTTTGGCCTTTGTTACTGTAGTGTTAATTCTCTTATGTTCTATCAGGGAGCAGGCCATATTGGCCAACATTGCCTTTCTGTGCGATGCGGTCCTCCCTAAATGATTGAATTTTTTTCCGTGTCTCATCTGCTATCTACGTTTTTGAACAACTAGTCCTTGTCCAATTTATATTTGGTTAAATCCATACCAAATTGAAGGCCTTTGTTAATCACAAGTTCTTCCAATTCAGTTAGTGATTTTTTACCAAAGTTTCGAAACTTCATCAAATCATTCTTGTTAAAAGCCACGAGATCTCCCAAAGTATCTACCTCAGCAGCTTTTAAACAGTTTAATGCCCTAACAGACAGGTCCATATCCACCAGCTTGGTTTTTAACAACTGACGCATGTGTAATGATTCCTCGTCATAGGTTTCCGTTTGCGCAATTTCATCCGCTTCCAGGGTGATACGTTCATCAGAGAATAACATAAAATGATGAATCAACACTTTAGCCGCCTCTGTTAAAGCGTCTTTAGGATGTATGGAACCATCAGTAGCTATTTCAAAAACCAATTTCTCATAGTCGGTTTTTTGCTCTACCCTAAAGTTCTCAATGCTGTATTTTACATTTTTCACCGGAGTAAAAACAGAATCAACAGCTACAGTGCCCAAAGGTGAATTGGATTTTTTATTTTCCTCAGCTGGAACATAACCTCGTCCTTTCTCGATGATTATCTCCAAATTGATCGCCACCTTGGCATCCATATTACAGATAACCAAGTCCGGATTTAATACCTGATATCCAGAAATAAACTTCTGGAAATCCCCTGCGGTAAGTTGTTCTTTGCCACTAACGGATACAGAAACGGTCTCACTTTCCACATCGTCTATCTGTCTTTTAAAACGTACCTGTTTTAGGTTTAAGATGATTTCGGTAACATCTTCCACTACTCCCGGAATTACCGAGAATTCATGCTCTACCCCGTCCATTCTTACCGATGTTATTGCAAAGCCTTCCAAAGAAGAAAGCAATACCCGTCGTAATGCGTTCCCTACAGTTAATCCATAACCAGGTTCCAAAGGGCGAAATTCGAATTTCCCTTCGAAATCTGTAGAGTCTATCATTATAACTTTATCGGGCTTTTGAAAATTAAGTAATGCCATAATCGGATTAATCTGATTTTTATTTTGAGTATAACTCCACAATTAATTGTTCCTTGATATTCTCAGGAATCTGAATACGCTCGGGAATTGTAACGAACGTACCTTGTTTTCTATCACCATTCCAGGTGATCCATTCGTAAACGCTGCTGTTATTCGCCAGTGAATCTGCTATGGATTGAAGGGATTTGGATTTTTCACGCACCCCTATAACATCCCCTGGCTTCAGGGAATAGGAAGGAATATTCACCACTTTGTCATTAACGGTAATGTGGCGGTGCGATACCAACTGTCTGGCGCCTCTTCTGGAAGGGGAGATCCCCATTCTGTACACCACATTGTCTAATCGTGCTTCACAAAGTTGCAATAATACTTCCCCGGTAACGCCTTCGCGGCGTTTTGCCTCAACAAAAAGGTTTCGGAACTGCCGCTCCAAAATACCATAAGTGTACTTTGCCTTTTGCTTTTCCTGAAGCTGAATTGCGTATTCTGACTTCTTTCCTCTACGACGGCTATTACCATGTTGCCCCGGAGGATAATTCTTCTTTTCGAACGATTTGTCATCGCCGAAAATAGGTTCGCCAAACTTACGGGCGATCTTAGTTTTAGGTCCTGTGTATCTTGCCATTTTCTCATTTTTAGAAAGTGCGATTATGAATTAAGGCGTATCCTTCGATAATCCTGATGCACTTTCGGTGAAAATCCCTTATTCCTAAGGGTTTTATTCTAAATTAAACTCTTCTTCTTTTTGGTGGCCGACAGCCATTGTGTGGTAATGGGGTTACATCAATAATTTCTGTTACCTCAATCCCGGAATTATGAATGGTGCGTATTGCAGATTCCCTACCATTTCCGGGTCCTTTCACATATACTTTCACTTTTCTTAGACCTGCTTCTAAGGCTACCTTCGCGCACTCCTCGGCCGCAACCTGCGCGGCGTAAGGCGTGTTCTTTTTAGAACCTCTGAACCCCATTTTTCCAGCAGAGGACCAGGAGATAACATCTCCTTTCTTATTGGTCAGAGAGATGATGATGTTGTTAAATGAGGCCACAATATGTGCTTCCCCGGTGGCATCCACAACCACCTTTCGTTTTTTTGCAGTTTTCGTACTTGCTTTGGCCATAATGACTTAGCTATTATTTGGTTGCCTTTTTCTTGTTAGCAACTGTTTTACGTTTTCCTTTCCTAGTACGGGAGTTGTTCTTAGTGCGTTGTCCTCGTAAGGGTAATCCAGATCTATGACGGATACCACGATAACAACCGATATCCATCAATCGCTTGATGTTTAATTGAGTTTCTGAGCGAAGCTCTCCCTCAATAGTGTATGCGGAAACAGCTTCCCGAATTTTTCCGATTTGATCATCATTCCAATCAGAAACCTTGATATCCTCATCCACACCAGCTTTTTCCAAAATTTCTTTGGCACGGCTATTCCCAATGCCGTAAATGTAGGTGAGCGCTATTGCTCCCCTTTTTTGTTTTGGTATGTCTACACCAGCAATTCTTGCCATAATTATCCTTGTCTTTGTTTGAATCTAGGATTCTTTTTGTTAATTACGTACAACCTTCCTTTTCTGCGCACAATCTTGCAGTCTGCACTTCTTTTCTTTATTGACGCCCTTACCTTCATGTCTAAGTTTTCTTAATATCTATAAGTAATTCTAGCTTTGGTCAAATCATAAGGGCTCATTTCCAATTTTACCTTATCTCCTGGTAATAGTTTAATGTAATGCATGCGCATTTTACCAGAGATATGAGCGGTAACAATGTGCCCGTTTTCCAACTCTACCCGGAACATGGCATTTGACAATGCTTCAATGATCGTTCCGTCCTGTTCTATAGCTGGTTGTTTTGCCATATTTTACGCTACTTTTCTATTTTTTCCGGTTTTCATTAACCCGTCATAGTGTCTATTCAATAAATACGAGTTCACCTGTTGTACCGTATCAATGGCTACACCCACCATGATCAGCAATGACGTACCGCCATAAAACAACGCCCACCCGGCTTGAACATCCATTAACTTTACCACAACAGCAGGGAGTACGGCTAGTGCCGCAAGGAAAACTGATCCTGGAAATGTGATCAGCGACATGATCTTATCCAAGTAGTCTGCCGTTTCCTTACCGGGACGTATTCCCGGAATAAACCCTCCGCTCCGCTTTAGATCATCTGCCATTTTATTAGTAGGCACCGTAATAGCCGTATAGAAATAGGTAAAAATAATGATCAAAACTGCAAAGAGAATATTGTAGGCTAACCCGAAAATATCTGCAAACTGCACTTCCATCCACTGGCCCGCAGCAGTACTGTTAAAGGTCCTGCCTATTAAACTGGGAGCAAACATAATCGCCTGGGCAAATATTATCGGCATTACTCCGGAGGCATTCAATTTCAGTGGAATGTACTGCCGGGATCCCATCATATTCTTTTCGTATCCTCCTGAAGCGCTCCTACGTGCGTATTGCACGGGAATTTGCCGAATGGCCATTACCAAGAGCACACTTGCCAATATAACCAGGAACCAAATGATAATTTCGATCAACATGAACATCAAACCTCCTGTATTGTTGGTAGTTCTGGAGATAAATTCCTGAACAAAAGACTGTGGCATTGTGGCAATAATTCCGATCATGATCAATAAGGAAATTCCATTTCCGATACCCTTATCGGTAATCTTTTCCCCTAACCACATGGCAAAAACACAACCGGTAACCAATATAATCACGGCAGGCACTATAAAATCCAAGCCTTTTCCAAGAATAAACGCGCTATCCGGTACTCCCAACGCCCCTAAACCATATAAATAGGCAGGAGCTTGAACAATACAGATAGCAATTGTTAACCATCTCGTGATCTGATTTTTGGTTTTCCTACCGCTCTCTCCTTCCTTGTCCAGTTTCTGTAAATACGGTATGGCAATACTCATTAACTGGACCACAATAGAAGCCGAGATATATGGCATGATCCCAAGCGCAAATACAGAGGCATTGGCGAATGCACCTCCTGTAAACGCATTCAATAAGCCCAATATACCATCTCCGGCAGATGCGCTAAGTTCAGCCAATTGAGTCGTATCAATACCGGGAAGAACTACCTGTGCTCCAAAACGATATACCAAAAGCAGTCCTAAGGTGACCAAGATACGCTGTCTCAGTTCCTCAATTTTCCAAATATTTGATATGGTCTCGACAAATTTCTTCATAGTCCAATACGCTTATAAATTTATCGCTTCCCCTCCTGCTGCTTCAATTGCTGCTTTGGCAGAAGCGCTAAATTTATGTGCCGATACCTTAAGCTTGGCCTTTACCTCACCGTTACCCAATATCTTTACCAAATCGTTTTTCCCTACTAACCTGTTTTCTATCAAGGTATCTAAGGTAATCTCATTTTTAACTACCTTGTTATCTACCAAGGCTTGTAGCTTATCCAGGTTCACCGGTTGATATTCTTTTCGGTTAATATTTTTAAACCCGAACTTTGGCACTCTCCGTTGTAATGGCATTTGCCCTCCTTCAAACCCAATTTTCTTGGAATATCCAGATCTTGATTTAGCCCCTTTGTGTCCTCGTGCTGCAGTACCCCCTTTTCCGGAGCCCTGCCCACGACCCAATCGTTTTCCTTCTCTACGTGTAGATCCTTCTGCCGGTTTTAGATTGCTTAAATCCATGCTTCAACGTTCTTTTAAGCCTCCTCGGTGGAAACCAAATGTTTTACCTTACTAATCATTCCAAGGATATTGGGCGTAGTCTCATGCTCAACAACCTGACCTATTTTACGAAGTCCCAGTGCTGTTAGCGTCCTTTTTTGATTCTGCGGACGTTTTATAGCGCTTCTTACCTGCGTAACTCTGATTTTCGCCATCTCTGTTATCCTTTAAAAACTTTTTCCATGCTAATACCTCGCTGTTGCGCAACAGTCCTGGCATCTCTCAGTTGTAACAAGGCATCAAAAGTAGCCTTAACCACATTATGAGGGTTTGATGAACCTTGCGATTTTGAAAGCACGTCGTGTACCCCAACAGATTCCAGTACTGCTCTCACAGCACCCCCGGCAATTACCCCGGTACCTTGTGAAGCAGGCTTAATAAACACTTTAGCCCCTCCGTATTTTCCTTTTTGCTCATGGGGAAGTGTTCCTTTATTCAAGGGAATCCGTACCAAATTCTTTTTAGCATCTTCTACCGCCTTAGCAATTGCCGTGGCCACTTCTTTGGATTTACCAAGACCGTGTCCTACAACACCATTCTCATCTCCTACTACTACGATAGCAGAAAAACCAAACGCACGTCCACCTTTGGTTACCTTGGTAACCCGTTGTACACCAACTAGACGATCTTTTAATTCTAAACCGCCTGGCTTTACGATTTCTACGTTCTTATACTTTTGATACATATTCTTTTAGAATTTTAGTCCTCCCTCTCTGGCTCCTTCCGCCAAAGCTTTAACTCGTCCATGATACAGGTTACCTCCTCTGTCAAATGCAATGGTTTCAATACCTGCCTTTTTTGCTTTTTCAGCAATAGCTTTACCCACTGCACCAGCGATTTCAGTTTTTGTTCCCTGAGTAGCAATATCCTTGTCTCTGGATGAAGCTGCTGCCAACGTCTTACCGCTAATATCATCAATCAACTGGGCATAAATTTCCTTGTTGCTTCGAAAAACGGACAATCGAGGACGGGATTCGGTGCCAAAAGAAACCTTTCTGATCCGTCTCCTTATCCTTGTCTTTCTTTCATATTTTGATAGTCCCATGTTAGTATGCTATTATGCTGATTTACCTGCTTTTCTTCTAATCTGTTCTCCTACGAACTTGATCCCTTTTCCTTTATAGGGTTCTGGTTTTCTGAATGAGCGGATCTTAGCCGCTACAGCACCTACCAATTGTTTATCATGGGAGGTTAGCTTCACTCTCGGGTTTTTCCCCTTTTCAGAAACCGTTTCAATCTTAACCTCAGGAGCAATGTCCATCACAATGTTATGTGAGAATCCTAATGCCAGGTCCAATTTTTGTCCCTGGTTACTCGCTCGATATCCTACCCCTACCAGTTCCAACTCTTTTGTAAAACCCTGTGACACGCCAGCTACCATATTATTGATCAATGCTCTATATAGCCCGTGCTTGGCTTTATGTGTTTTTGAATCCGAAGGTCGGGTTATGTTCAAAGTGCCGTCTTCCACTTTGATCTCCACATCAGAAAACTCTTGAGACAACTCCCCTAACTTCCCTTTAACTACAACGGTTTTCTCATTTACTTCTACCGTTACTCCTTCAGGAATTGAAATCGGACTATTTCCTATTCGTGACATTTCTTTACTTTTTATTTAGTATACGTAGCACAATACTTCCCCACCAACATTTTCCTTTTTGGCTTGCTTGCTGGTCATTACCCCATGGGATGTAGAAATAATTGCTATCCCCAAACCATTTAATACTCTAGGGAGTTCCTGCGCATTGGCGTACTTTCTCAATCCCGGTTTACTAGCTCTTTGTAACCTTTTGATCACCGGTTCTTTGGTCATTCTATCATATTTAAGGGCTATCTTAATATTTCCCTGAACCGAATCATCTTCAAACTTATAACTAAGGATATACCCCTGATCAAAAAGAATCTTTGTCATTTCTTTCTTCAAGTTGGAAGCTGGGATATTTACCACTCTATGCCCCGCTCTATTGGCGTTGCGGATACGGGTCAAATAATCTGAAATTGGATCTGTTAACATTTTAAATTTTGAATTACGAATTACGAATTACGAATTACATCTGTTTACATTCAACATTCTGAATTCTGCATTCTTCATTCAATTATTACCAACTTGCTTTTTTCACACCAGGAATTAGGCCCTGATTGGCCATTTCCCTAAAGGTTACCCTGGAAATACCAAAATCTCGCATATATCCTCTTGGTCTACCCGTAAGCTTGCAACGGTTACGCATTCTAACCGGCGAAGCATTTTTGGGGAGTTTTTGTAAAGCCTCGTATTCCCCAGCCTCTTTAAGGGCTTTGCGTTTTTCAGCATATTTGGCTACCATTTTTGCTCGCTTTCTCTCGCGGGCTTTCATTGATTCTTTGGCCATATTAATTCTTTTTAAAGGGTAATCCCAATTCGCTTAACAAAGACTTTGCTTCCTTATCTGTTTCGGCGGA
>JANQRG010000022.1 GCA_028284665.1 Croceivirga sp. | reverse complement strand
GGTCCTATAGCTCAGTTGGTTAGAGTAGCTGACTCATAATCAGTTGGTCCCTGGTTCGAGCCCAGGTGGGACCACATCAAGTGCAAAACCCATGCTCCGTTAGGAGGGTGGGTTTTATTTTTTTGAACACTAGAAGACCCTTAGGTTTCTTGAGCATCAAAAAAATAAAACATAATGGCCATAAGCCATGGGTTTTGCATTTGCAGTAGCGGGACTTCTCTGGTCCAAGAGCATAGCGATCTAACCCAGGTGGGACCACGCAGTGGTCAAAAAGCCTTCACAGAAGTGGAGGCTTTTTTCATGCAATGAACATGGGCGAGAGGCCCGCCTGAATGTTCGGGCAGGTTTATACCGAGTGGAGCCGAGGTAAGCCCAGGTGGGACCATATCAAGTAGAAAACCCACGCATTGTTGCGTGGGTTTTTGCATTTCAACAAAAGGAACCGGCTCAGATAGCATTTCCGAACCAATGCTATTACTTTTTGAAAACAGTATCTTCGGTAAAAGGAAATAAGGCAATATGGCTAAAAGCAGTAAATCCAGGTCCTGGATAGCCATTTTAATTGAAATTGTAGCCGTCTTTTTTGAAAGTGCACGTCAGGGCAGTCGGAGAAGAACCTGGCACCAACACGTAGTACCTTATAATAACGGGTGGGCGGTACGGCGAGAAGGAAATAAACGTATCACCTCTAAACACCGACGTCAGGATACCGCCATACGAAAAGCCAAACGCCTGGCTAGAAAGTACAAAGCTGATGTGATTATCCATAGACAGGATGGTACCATTCGGGACAGGATCAACTATGATTAACATCAAAGGAAAGTAGCTTTGCCTACCCTTGATTTAGCAAAGTCTAGGTGGGACCACAATAGGAATCTGTACGACATGGGTAGAAAAATGTTTGGGTTTTTTCAGCATCTAATGCTTCAGACAACTGCTCAGTTCAATAAAAGGAATCCGTTTTCCTTCGGCTACCAACATTTCCTTATCTTACTACTTCATTTAAAATGAATGTATTGGAGTCCCTGACTCTCTCGAACTAAAGCCACCAACCCATGAAAACCAACACCATCTCATCTTTGATTTTCACTTGCATTGTTACACTTTTAAGTGGTCAAGCAACCATCGCGCAGGATACAAATCCAGAATTCCCCATCGATGCCGGTTTCTACGAAGGCTTGGAGTGGCGAAACATCGGGCCGAACCGTGGCGGACGATCCCTGGGATGTGCAGGAAGTCCGACCCGGCCAAATGAATACTATTTTGGGGCTACCGGTGGCGGTCTCTGGAAAACGACAGATGGCGGGAATGAATGGAAACCTGTGACAGATGGGCAGGTAACCAGCTCTTCCGTAGGTGCTGTGGCGGCGTCCGAATCCAACCCGGATATCATTTATATCGGTATGGGGGAGGTACAGCTCCGTGGGAGCATTACTCAGGGAGATGGGGTGTACAAAAGCACGGATGCTGGGGAAACGTGGACGCATATTGGCCTAAAGGAAACCCAGGCAGTGGCGCGCATCCGTATCCACCCAACGAATCCGGACCTGGTTTATGTGGCGGCCCTGGGACATCCTTATGGAGAGAATGAAGAGCGTGGCGTCTTCCGAAGTTCGGATGGGGGTACCACCTGGGAGAAAGTATTGTATGTGAGCCCTAAGGCGGGAGCGGTAGATATGATCATAGACCGCAATAACCCGGAGGTGATCTACGCCACTACCTGGGAAGTCTACCGAAAAGCCTGGAAAATGTGGGGAGGAGGCGGTGATAGCAAGTTGTGGAAATCCACGGACAGGGGGGATACCTGGACAGATCTGACGGGCAATCCCGGGATGCCGGAAGGGCCTATCGGAAAGATTGGGGTAACCGTATCTCCGGCAGATTCCAACCGCGTGTGGGCCATTGTGGAAGCCAATGAGGGCGGAGTCTTCCGTTCGGATGATGCGGGGAAATCCTGGGAACGCACCAATGACAAACGTAAGCTGCGGCAACGGGCCTTTTACTACTCCCGCATCTATGCCGATCCGGTGGATAAGGAAACAGTCTACTGTTTAAACACAGGGTTTTATAAATCCACAGACGGGGGCAAAACTTTCGACATTACCATTAAGGTACCGCACGGGGATAACCACGACCTGTGGATCGACCCGAACAATCCGGAGCGGATGATCAACTCTAATGACGGAGGGGGGAATGTAAGTATCAACGGCGGTAAGTCATGGACATTACAGGATTATCCCACCTCGCAGTTCTACCATGTGATGGCGACCAGCGATGTACCCTATCATGTGGCAGGGGCTCAGCAAGATAACTCAACCTTGGCCATGCCCAGCGACGGCTGGAGTCATATGCAGGCCCGCGGGCCCAACCACGGATGGTGGTATCCCGTGGGCGGTGGCGAAAGTGGCTGGATTACCCAGCACCCTGAGAACCCGGATATATTCTATGCAGGTAGTCAGGGGGCATTATTGACGCGCTATGACCGCAGCAATGGACAGATTCGTGACATCCAGGTATATCCGCGTTTCTTCTCCGGGGAACCTGCCGACGCCCTACCGGAACGCTGGCAATGGACCTTCCCCATTATGTTTGCAAAACAGGATGCAAGCGTGATGTATACATGTTCCCAGCATGTTTGGAAGACTACGAATGATGGGCAATCCTGGGAGAAGATCAGCCCGGACCTCACCTATGCAGACCCCAGTACTCTTGGCAAGACAGGCGGAGTGATTACAATGGACATGAATGGGCCAGAGATCTACGCTACGGTCTTTGCCCTGGCGCCTTCCTGGCACGACATCGGTACTATCTGGGCCGGTTCGGATGATGGGAAGATGCATATTACGCGTGATGGCGGAGGCACCTGGGAAGACATTACCCCCGAAGGCCTGCCAAAGTTTTCGCGTATTAGTATTATTGACGAATCCCGGAACCGCCCGGGGACTTTGTTCCTGGCAGCCAACCGTTATCAGGTAGATGACCGCCAGCCGTATGTCTTTAAGACGCACGATTATGGCAAGACCTGGACAAAAATTATAAATGGTATTGAAGAGGGGCATTTTGCGCGGGCCGTTCGGGAAGACCCGATACGGGAAGGCCTTCTGTACTTGGGAACAGAACACGGGGTGTATTTCTCCCTGAATGACGGGGCCCTCTGGCAATCCCTGCAAGGCAACTTGCCGGACACCCCCATTCGGGATTTGGTAGTAAAGGATAATGATGTGGTAGTGGGCTCCCACGGACGCGGCTTTTGGATTTTGGATGACATTCGACCGCTACGCCAATACATGCCGGAGATGAAGGAAAAGGAGGCGGTTTTATTTGAACCGGCCGATGTGATTCGCGGGGTCTACGATGCAAATGTGCAGTATTACCTGAAGGAAGAACTGGACACTATCACCTTTGAGATCCTGGATGGGGAAGGTAAGCTAATAGATACCTTTACGGGTAGTAAGCGGGAATATGAAGTAGATCCGGATATCCCCTGGTGGAGAAAAGGCGGGTCTACGAAGCCTACAATCGCACAGGGCCTTAATACATTTTCCTGGGATCTACGCTATAAAGGTGCAACAGATTTTGAAGGGATGATTATCTGGAGTGCAAGGCCTAAACGAGGTCCAAAAGCACCATTAGGCACCTACCAGGTGCGGATGAAAGTCGGAGGGGAAACCCAGACGCATTCATTTGACGTTTTGATGGATCCCAATTTGAAGGGTATAACTGAAGCAGACTTGCAGGAGCAGTTCGATCTCTCCCGGCAAATTGTCCAAAAAACGAGTGCTGCTAACGAGGCAGTTATTCATATTCGCAAGATACGGGCACATTTGGAAGCAAATAAGGATGCGCTAGGCACGGCTACTTACGATAGCACGGCCCAACCCTTTTTGGACAAGCTTGCAGCAATTGAACAGGAGCTTTACCAGGTGAAAAACCAGTCCAACCAGGACCCATTGAACTTCCCTATTAAGCTCAATAACCGTTTAGCGTCGCTAAGACGCAGTATTGAGAACGGAGATGCCCGGCCTACTGATGGAGCTTATAAGGTCTTTAAGGAACTCTCCGCGGAATTGACCCAACACCTTGGGGAGATGGAGCAAATCATTGCTAAGGATGGAGCGAAAGTCAACCGTGCTTTGGGAAAAATAGGGTCAGTAGACTTTCCACCTATTGAGGAATAACGGCTTTTAGGGGCGAGGATTCGATATCCATTTTTAAGGAAATAGCTACCGAAGTGTCTTGCGTTAAGTAGTTTTGTCATTTAATGGAAGGTAAAGCTGAATTGATCTGAAAAGCCAAAATCAGCCCACATCACCCACGAGGTATCGATAATTTGGTGGCCGAAAATGAAGGTGACCTAAGGGTTTCGTACGAAGTGGAATGAAGGGGATAAGAAATCTGACTGGTCTTGAGGATAGGGAAGCTTAAATCTTTCTAACCAAGTAGTTACAAATACGTAATAAAGCCAAACATGAAAATTGACCACTCCAGATCGGTTTATAAACCCTTTATGATTTCATTGATTTTTTTGTTCTCCCACCCTTTGCTTACTATTCAAAATATGAATGCGCAGATAACCAAATCCGAAATTCGGATAACCAATGATGGCTACCGCCTCTTTTTGAATGGGGAGCCCTTTTATGTAAAAGGGGCCGGTGTTGACAACGGGGATCTAGAGGCCCTGGCCAGGCATGGCGCAAACGCTCTTAGGACATGGAGCACGGAAAACGGAAAAGAGGTTTTGGACAAAGCCCACGAATTGGGATTAAAGGTGATGATGGGTATTTGGGTAGGCCTTGAACGCCATGGCTTTGATTACAACGACAAAAAAGCAGTCAAGACGCAATTAGAGCGTATCCGTGAGCGGGTCCTGACCCTTAAGGACCATCCTGCACTCATACTATGGGGTATTGGCAACGAAATGAATTTACAATCCCAAAACCCCAAAGTTTGGGATGCGGTGAACGATATTGCCAAAATGATCCATGAAATCGACCCAAAACATGTAACGACTACTCCTTTGGCAGGTATCGATAAGGAACTCGTAACCCTGGTGAGCGAAAAAGCACCTGAGGTCGATTTTTTAAGTGTTCAACTGTATGGCCCCATGGATATATTTCCTCAACTCATAAAGGACTCCGGTTATAAGGGACCCGTATTGGTCACCGAATGGGGCGCCACTGGTTACTGGGAGGTCGAAAAAACAGATTGGGGCGCTCCCCTGGAAAATAATAGTTCTAAAAAGGCAGATCTTTATCTGCAGCGATACCAAAAGTCCATTTTGGGGCAATCAAAACAGGTTATGGGCTCCTTTGTATTCTTATGGGGTCAGAAACAGGAACGTACCCCTACCTGGTTTGGCATGTTCCTGCCCGACGGTAAGGAAACGGAATCAGTGGACGTGATGCATTATGCCTGGAATGGCGATTGGCCCAAAAACCGAAGCCCGCAATTGGAAGATTTTACCCTGGATGGAAAGAGCGCTAAAAACAATATTAGGTTAACGGCCAATGCATCCTACAAGGCCCAGGTAGTTGTTAAAGATCCGGATAATGATGAATTGACCTATCGCTGGGAAATTATGCGGGAAAGCCAGTCTACCAAAACCGGTGGGGATGCAGAATACATTCCGGAAAAATTGAACGGGCTATTTGAAGGACCTCTCGGGGATTTTGCCACCTTCAGCGCTCCAGCAGAAGAAGGGGCCTATAGATTGTTTATCTACGTAGAAGACGGTCATGATCATTCGGCACATGCTAATATCCCTTTTTGGGTAGAAGATTAGTGATTCTAATAGGTTTATACACAACAAAATAGTATCTTATATGCTAAATCGACAGCTATGAAAAATATCATAAAAATTCAACTTATTCTAGGATTAGTACTTCTGGGAAGTTGTGCAACAAACATTAAAACAAAAAAAACTGTAGAAGGGAACTTTAATGAATTCCAGACCTTCGCTTATTTGCCAAATACAACTTTTGAGATCAATGAGTTCAATAGTGATACTGACAATTCCGTGGAATCTGCTTTAGTTTCTTCCATGAACAACGAAATGATCAGAAAAGGGTATTCGATCAATAATGAAGATCCCGACCTATTGCTTTTGCTAAAGACAAATAGGGAATTAAACAGTAATGAAAATACGAAGAGTAAATACGAGCAGGCCTCTTCAGGAGGTTCTGCCGGGAGCAGTCCAAACTACTCCTCAACGGGCACATCTGGTGGCAAGCGATTTCTCTCAAACGACGAAAGCACAACAGATAACAAACCGTATAAGAAGGGAAGTCTCGTAGTTGAAATGTACAATACAAAAACAAAGGAATTAGTTTGGGTGGGTATCGCAGAAAATATTAAGACCCACATCTCTGACCAAACGTTAATGGATCGAATGTTAAAGGAAATTTTTAAGAAATTTCCGGAATAGTTCTTCTTCTTTTTCTTTAATATTCCCGAGACTGGTCAAACGGGCCTTTCCTAGAAATCAATTAAAAACAAGTGAAAACATGGTTTTCTATTTGCCGAAGAGAGAGCCATCTCTAGTCCATGAGCGTAGCGAATTAACCCAGCCGGGATAACCATAAGCCCTTGTTATAGCCGGAGCTTTTTATTGATACGACAACCTCTTCCAGAGATACTCAATTGGCCCTTGTTTGTTTTTCCTTAGCCAGAGATAACTGATTAAGGATTGCATGACAAAGAACAATACGGCAATCATATAGGTTTGAGCTTGCGAAAGTGTACCATAAAGCCCATTACTATGAAAGGCGTGAAAAATTACAAATACGTAAAATGCCGACTGAAAAATGTAATTGGATAATGCTGTTCGTCCGACATATGTAAGCCAGGAGGTCATGTTTTTAAACAGCGGAATGGTATTCAACTTCACAAAGAGCGCCATATAGGCAAGGGTTTGCAGCATCATCCCTCCGATTACTATAAAGGGCAGCCAAAACAACGAGATATTCAGCTCCAGATTACCGGTATTGACTAAATAAAACAAATAGCTACAAGGCAATCCCAGAGCAAGGCCTAAGCGAATAATAATACGGTAGGTGCGTTGCAATGCCTTTGGATTGCGAAAAAAATTGAGCTTGCCAAGGATGAGACCAACTAACATATTCCCGAAAGTAAATACCAATGTTACCGGCATATCCTGTACGAAATTCACCCATGGGGCAATTCGAAGGTTAATGGCGAGGTATTCAAAGTAGGAATCTGCAATAGGGTGCCTCAAAACCCTATCAAAAGCGTAGGTATATTGTTGCCAACCTAGCACCGCATTACCTATGAAAAGGACACCTGTTAAAAACACACTGCATACCACCGTAAGCCACGTTAATTGCTTCAGGGACCAATTCCTCACCCATAAAAGAAAAACACCTCCAATAGCATAGGACATTATAATATCGCCATTCCAAAGTAGAAAACAATGTGCTGTTCCAATTAGGAACAATAGTCCCATTCTTTTGAGAAAATAGCTTTGGAAGTTGATCCTTTTTTGTTGTGCGCGGGTGAACTGAATATAAAACCCAAATCCAAAAAGCATGGAAAATAGCGTAATAAATTTTCTATTGATGAACATGTCATACAGGAACTCAAGGACTTCATTCAATTCGTTTTGGGGCGTCGCTGTACGATCGAAAGGCACATTGGCCAACAACACTCCCAAAAGAGCAAACCCCCTTAAAATGTCCACTACCTGTATTCTGGAGGTTTTGATTATTGGAGCAAAGTTTTTCATAGGCAGGTATCACCAATTTGTTCACCATCAAAACTCTAAAGATGATGTGAGCCTAAAAAACAAAGCCTGTACGTGATACTGTATTCAGGACATAAAAAAGGTATATGAAGGGATAAACGAGTAAAAAATAGGGTTTAATGGACAGGTAAGTTTCTTTTTCGGAATTCCCCCGGGGAGCAACCCAATTTGTTTTTGAAGGCAGCATAAAGCGATGATCTGGACTTAAAGCCTGATTCTAGTCCAATACCTTCAATGGAAAGGCTGTTTTTCTTGTCATTTTTGATCAGTTCTTGCGCTTTTTTTACCCGAAACCCATTTACCCATTCATTGAAGTTTTTACCGAGGTTTTGATTGATGCAATCGGATATCATTCTTGGGGACATATTAACTTCCTTCGCAAAGGAATGCAATGAGAGGTCTTGATTTAAAAAAAACTCATTCTCAACCATTAACGACTCTATTCTACTGCTCTTTTCCTGAGAGCATCTATCATCATCAAAATTGGTATCCTGTTTCAAAATACTATCAGGCAACCGTTCGAACAAGTTGGGCTTTACATAGGCTTGATAGCTTAGGTAATATAGAAATATGGCGACGATTCCAAAGATCCCCAAATCCAGATCCTCAGGATAGGGAGCAACCACTGCAAACACAATTGCAATACCCCAAAGTAGAATTGCCGGTAACAGCAGGTATATTAGATTACTCAACCAATTGATTTGAAGTAGATTATAATCAGAAAACTCATTTTGAACCAGTTTTCGATACGCAAGGATCTCCTTCAAGGCCAGGAAGAAACAATATGCCGTGATGACAAAAGCAAATGCCTTTATACCAAAATGCGTCCAATAGACCAATTCCGTACCATATGTTTGGGCTATCGATGAAGATTTAAAGACAAATAAGTACAAATTGAGAAGGGTGATAAGGCAAATTAAAAACGCCATAAAATAATTTACCCTTAAGAACCTCTTATACTTGTGGGAGTTCCCGAGTTTCTCAAGAACAAATCGCAGAAAAAAAATAGGGATAAATAATACTACGTCGGGTAGCGCAAAGTATTCACGAGTTGTATAGTTTCCAATTGTATCAAAAGGCAGTATGCCAGAATTTAAAGCTTCTATTACAATCATTAGCAGAAACAGTCCTAGAAATGTATTGGCAACACTTCTGTATTTTTTTGAAAAAATGTAGATGAGGGACATAAAAAAGCCTTGTAAAAAAGCTGCCCTAACTATAAAATACACAATAGAATCCATCTACCTACTTTTACTAATTCCTCAAATATATCCAATCCAAAGGCCCATTTGTCAATGCAGGAATCCAAATAGGATGTTATTTGGCCCTCAATGACACCTAAATAATAACCCGATAAATAGCAATAATCAAAAACCACCCAAAAACCACCTGAGTTTTTCTTAGTGAATAGATACATTGCTTTTTCGGAATTCTCCCGGAGAGCATCCCAGTTTGTTTTTAAATGCAGCATAGAGCGCAGACCTTGATTTAAAACCTGACTCCTGACCGATACCCTCAATTGAAAGTTTGTTTTTCCTATCATTTTGAATAAGCTCTTGCGCTTTCTTAACCCGAAATCCGTTTACCCACTCATTAAAGTTTTGCCCAAGGTTTTGATTAATACATGCCGATATCAACCTGGGTGATATTGCGATCTGCTGCGCGAAAGAGGTAATGGTAAGATTATGATCCAGATAATACATGTTATCCGCCATAAGCTGTTGTATTCTGAAGCTGTCTTCTTCATCGCAGCGGTAATTATCCCGGGAAATACCCAAGGATGTTTTTTCATTATCAAGAACACTTTTGGGCATTTGATCAAAAAAATTAGGTTGTCCGTAGGCCTGGTAACTCAGATAATAAAGAAATAGGGCAACACCCAGGAGAATGAATACCACAAGATTGGGTTGCCTATCCGGCCATACCACGATACGAAACAATTCGGCTCCCCAGAATAAAGTAGCAGGGATTAGCATTAATGTAAAGCCCCAAAGCCATTTAATTTGCAGCATAGCATAATCGGAGAATTCGTTTTGAACCAGGCGTTGATATTTACGAATCTCCTTGAAGATGGTCAACAAGACAAACACGGTTATTAAAAAAGCATAGGACTGTAACAATAAATGTGCACTATCCACCAGGGAGAAGTCTAACTTTTTTACAATTGAGGACGATTCGGTCAAAAACAAATACAGGTTATATAAGGTAATACCACTAATGAGTACCGCGAGCAAATAGTTGACTTTCAAGAAATAGCGATACCTACCGGAGTTTCCTAATTTCTCTAACACAAAATGAAAAAACAACAAGGGGATAAACAATTTTACTTCTGGGAGCGAAAAATACTCGGCGATACTGTAATTCACTATACGGTCTACCGGTAAATTGGCCTTTAACGCTTCAACCGTAATTGTGATTAAGAAGAGCCCCAACAAAGTATTTGCAACACTTCTGTGTCGTTTGGAAAAAATGTAGATCAAGGCCAGGAAAAAACCTTGTAATAGAGCAGCCCAAAGAATAAAGTATATTGCGGAATGCATTCTTTTTGAGGATATTATATCAAAGATATCAATTGAAAGCCTTTACTAGATACCTACTAGCCTGTTATAGTTGCATGATCAGCACAATTGTTTTTTAACAACTACGTCCTATAGTGTTTCTACAAGCTCAGGTGGTTGCAGCGGCCAATGCCTTTATCGCTATGCGAACTTAGAAACCTTTAATTGAGAAACCCCCTGTTTTCGAGATATAAACTCCTCTATTAACACTTGCCCCCATATCCTTTTGAAGACTTATGAACTACTATTACTTATCCATTACTAATTGTATCAATAGCCAAGATGATTTGAATTCATTCGAGGAATTTTAAAGCTCGTAACCCCGATTCTTATGTTGATCAATTAGTGTTTTTTAATCATTGTCAATCCCATGACTTTTGTCGGAATAATCATTTAATCAAAAAACAAAATGGGATTGCACAAGAAATTAAAAAGAATGATAATCATTATTTTTTTATTAGGATGGAGCGTTTCAACTACGGCTCAGGACAAAGTGGAAAACAAAAAATCACAAATTACATTTATTTACCCTTTAGGGACTAGTGGAGCAAATTCTTTGGACCATACTAACAATGTTTCACTTAATCTTCTGGTGGGGCTCAATGGGGGGGTGAATGGATTTGAATTTGGAGGGTTAGTTAATTACAACAAAGGCGATGTCAGAGGATTTCAATTTGGAGGATTGGCTAATGTAACTGCCGAAAGCGCGAGAGGAATTCAGATTTCCGGAATAGCCAATATAGCGAATAAAAACTCGGAAGGATTTCAAATGGGATTAACAAATATCGTTAATGGTGAATATAAAGGGTTGCAACTAGGATTGTTCAATTATTCGAAGAGACTTAATGGCGTACAGTTTGGACTAATTAATGTCTCAGATTCAATTTCTTCTGGAACTCCGATTGGACTTATTAACATTATAAAAAATGGTTATAAGGCCGTAGAAGTTTCCGGTGGAGAAACATTGTTAGCGAATGCAAGTTTTAAATTTGGTGTAAGAGAATTCTATACGATTCTCAAAACAGGCTATTCCCGATTTAGAGATGAGAATGTTTATAGCGCGGGTTTGGGCTTCGGGTCGTTGTTTTCGTTTGCCAAAAGGCATGGAATTTCATTTGAGTTGAGCGGAAATAACATTCTTTATGAAGGTAAATGGGATGGCTTAAATATTTTAGGCAAACTTGATGTTAATTTTCAATATTCCCTAAATGATAGATTTAAAATACTTGCGGGGCCATCTTTTAACACCTATATCACGGATCAAGAAGTTGATGGAAAATTCGGAACTCTAAACATACCGTACACCATTTTCGAAGATGTCAATGATGAAAGAATGATAAGCGCTTGGATAGGGTTTAATCTAGGTGTTGCTATAGCACTTTAATTTTGAATATGTTACACTGTTAAATGAAAAATTTCATGAAATCAAATAAAACAATGATATGGGCAACTTCGATTATAGGAGTTGCTCTATACTTTCTTTTGTTGTTATATTTTCGATTTTTACTGACAGAGGATGAAGCAAGTTTTTTTCCAAAACTAGTTCAAGAGTTCTTCTTCAATTTACCTGTACTACTCATTGACATCTTCCTTATTTTCAAGGTGGTTAGGTTGTTAAATCGTTTTTTTCCCACAAAGGTTTACCTAAGGCTATTATTGGAAATCGTATCAATTTTTTTCATTACAGCAGCACTGGTGTTTGCAACAGGTGTTTTAATAGAGCTTACTCAAAACATCAATGGCTTTGAACTGAAGGAGCATGTAAACATTTATGGTGACACTTTTGTGATGGCACTACTTATCGGAGTATTTGCCCTTACGATTCTTGAAATACATTTTCAAATAAGGGCGAGTAACGAAAAGGAAATTGAAAATGAACGACTCAATCAAGAGAACTTGAGCTTAAAATACATACAGCTTAAGAACCAGATCAATCCTCATTTTTTGTTTAATAGCTTGAGCATTCTATCAGCGTTAGTCAAAGCTAATCAGGATAATGCCCAATTGTTTATTCAGAACCTTTCAGACATTTATCGATATGTGCTTTTTCAGGATCAAAAGGACTTAGTTCCATTGAAACAGGAGCTTGAATTCATAAAGAGTTTTATTGAAATACTCAGATTCAGATATGATGAAGGACTGCAGGTTAATTTTAAAATTAATGATGAAGCATTAAGTAAAAAAATAATTCCAATGACGCTTCAACTGTTGATTGAAAATGCGGTTAAGCACAATATAGTTGATGAAGATTCCCCATTGGTGGTTGATATAAAATCAGAAGGAAATGAGCTTATTGTTTACAACAAGCTCAATAAAAAAATTGTTATTTCAAAAGGAAGTAAAATAGGGTTGAATATGATTAGAAAGCGATATAAGATTGTAAATGGTTCGGAGATTATTGTTAAGAACGAAAGTGACAGATTCATTGTGAAAATTCCGCTGATATGAAAGTAGTAATAATAGAGGATGAGAAACTATCAAGGAATCATTTAAAAACAGAGTTAAACAAGCATTTTCCAGATATCACCGTGATTGGTGAAACTGCTTCAGTGAAATCATCAATTGAATGGTTAAAGAAAAACAAAGTTGATTTGATATTTATGGATATTCAATTATCAGACGGGTTATCATTTGAAATCTTTAAGCATGTTTCAATTGAAGCTCCGGTTATTTTCACTACGGCCTATGACAAATATGCTATTCAGGCATTTCAGGAAAATTCAATTGGATATTTGTTGAAACCTATCTCCAGAGCCAAGTTGAAAAATGCTATGGATAAATACAAAAATCTGTTCACTCGGGAAAAGCCGAACATTGATTTGCGAGAACTGGTCTCTTATTATCAAAAGAATAGTTTTAGACAACGTATTTCTATACAAATGGGGGATAGAATTAGTTTTATCAACATCAATGAGGTTGCCTATTTTCTATCAGAGGAGACGGCAACTTTTGCGGTGCTCAAAAACGGAAAGCGTAAAATAATTGACCATAGCCTATCAGATTTGGAACAAGAAATAAATCTGGATGTCTTTTTTCGCATAACAAGAAATTGCATAATCAATATTGAGTCTATTGTGTCTGTTCATCGATATTTTAATAGTCGTTTAAAAGTTGATTTAAAACCAACCTTTAACGGGGAGTTAATTGTTAGCAGAGTTAGATCAATTGATTTTAAAAAATGGCTTGACAGATAATAACAATAATGCAATTTGGCAATGATGATGAGGCAAAATCTAAATCAGAGAAAGTTCCTGAAACAGCAATAGGAAAGATGGGCACCGTTGAATCTCAGTGTTAGAAAAACGGTCCAGTTCATTTAAAGGTTGTAACGAAACAGAAAGCACATTGTAGCTTTTACAACATGGATTCCCGGTTTGACAACTTAGCCCTTCTTTTTTAGGCATGGTCAATTTAGGTTTGTCTCCAAAACTTAAAACAGCATAATTGTCATAATCAAAAAATGAAAAAGTAAAAAGTCCAGCAGCTTGTCCTGGATGCAGTATTCTGAACAACCCCTGTTTTTTTGGCATTATTTCTTACCCAAACTTTGCTCAAAAAATAAGATTGCCCCTGTTAGAAAATCGGTTGCAGACAAATTAAAAACCAAGAAAATGAACATTTATAACATACTACTTTTTGCCTTCTTAGGTGGAACCTGTTTTAAGGTTACAGCGCAAAGTGATTTGGAACAATTGACCAATCACATTAATGGTAGCCAGCTGGTTATGTATTCCGAATCGTCATATATGACGGATAATACTGCAAGCGCCATAACCTATATTGATTTTTGCCCTAATGGCAGGTATAGCTATTCTTATGATGGTTCCTTTACTGTTAAGGGCACCAAGCATACCAGTAACGAAAACAATAGGGCCTACGGGGCCGGAGTGGCAGAAAATCAAGGGGATTGGAGAGTTGTGGCACATCAAAATTCCTATTATCTGGAGATAACGGATTATTTGGGAACCCAAAACTATTACCCAATATATGTTCAAAATTTACTGGCCGGAAAATGGAAAGTTGGTAATACCATCTATGTTTTTTCTACCGGTACCGGTAGATGCAACTAAAGTAATTTATCAATTATACACGTACTCATCAATACGTGATCAATAACAATTAAAACAATCAAAAAACGAACAAAATGAAATTAAAAACTGTATCCTCTAAAGTAGTCTTATTAGGAGGTTTTATCCTTTTAAACACAAGTTGTGCGGCTTTCTTCGACTCATTATTTGTAAATGCAGGGGTCAACGTAGCCAATCAGAGCATAGAGGACGAATACTCTCCGGATGGGGAAAGCATGGTTCCCCTGCAAGCATCTTCCGAACAACACGTTCAAGATCAAAACGGGATATCCGGCAACTTGGTTGCTAGCAATGCCTCGGGCCCATTTGGCGGGGAATCACAAGATGCCATTTTAGGGTATTTCGCAGGAGTAGGGACAACAATTCCCTTAAGTTCAAAACTAGCGGCAAAATCGGAACTTCGGTTTACCAGAAAAGGAAGTAAGACCGAAATCAATGCCAATACCTCCAACACTACGCGGTTGAGCTATATCGATGTTCCCCTACAACTGGAATATCGCATTACACCAAAGTGGTCCATACTTGGAGGGCTACAGCCGTCGATATTACTTGGGGCTAATATGAAGAGCGAGGTGAACGGAGAATCATCCAGTAGAAGTGTAAAGGATTTTTACCGAACATTTGACCTGGCCGGAACCATAGGATTGGGGTATGACTTCAATAAAAATATTGGTATCCGATTGGGATACGATCTGGGCTTGCTCAATGTTGAAGAACAAGCAGATTTTCAAAAAGTATACAATCGCTCTATTCGATTAGGGGTTCAATATACGTTGAAAAACTAAAAAGGCTTTTTGCCATGGTCTCTAAGAATAGGGAACAATAAAATATTAATACAAGCAACCCCAAAGAAATAACACTTAAATAAAAAACCTATGTGCCATTTTAGATTTTTCACCGTCCTGTTGATTTCAATTTTAATCACGTCCTGTAATGATGATGATTCGGATCGGGAAAGAGAAGAACAGAATTTGAACGAACTCTTGGTAGAGATCGAAAACTTGGCCAATTCGGAAAGTTGTACCGACCCCTCGGGTTGGACGTATACCAGTTACGGGAGCAAAGCCTGTGGAGGCCCTGTTGGCTACATCGCATATCCGACCACCATTGATACAACTGCATTTCTGGAAAAAGTAGCAGCACACAGAATGGCACAGCAAGAATTCAATAGGCGATGGGATGTGGTAAGCAATTGCGCCTTAGCCGCTGAACCCAGGGCTGTAGAATGCGAAAATGGTAATCCGGTATTTCGGTATTGAGGATAGCCTGGAATATGAGGCAAAGGAAAAATCAATGTTTCTAGCTCTTTTTGAACGTAGAAACTTTCTGTTGGTACCAGATGAACCGGATCAAGGCAAGAGTGACCTTTTTGAGGTTTTATGATTTGTCCCAGATACCGTATTCTGAACAACCAATGTTTTTACAGAAGAATTTGGCGTTACAACTTTGCCCAAAAATGAAACCAACCAAATTTTTAAAGAATAAGAAAATAGGAATCGAAATGAGAGCGTGTGGTAAAATCTTGGTTATAGCAATGGGAATAGTATATTCCTCGTGCATCAATATCGATGATTCTCCGGAAGTGTTTATGGTAAGTGCAACTATCAAATTACTTGCTCCTCCCGAGGGTTGTGGAGATTTTATTATAGAAACCGCAAACGACAACACACTATTTCCACTAAGCCTGGATAAAGCATATCGTGTTGATGGATTGAGGGTAAAAATTGTATATGACCTTGTGGAAGGGATAAGCCATCCATGTGGTACAGTGAGTGCGTTACCCGGGATTGAGTTATTGGCGATAGAACGGCGATAACTTGCTGCATGAACCTAAAATAGAGTACATCAATTAAAAACGAATTAATCATAAAATCAATTAAAAATGAACAAAGTTAGATTGGGGGATACTGCCCCAAATTTTATTGGGAAAAGCACCGAAGGAAAATTGGATTTTCATCAATGGCTAGGCGATAGATGGGGTATGTTGGTGTCCCATCCGGCGGATTTTACCCCGGTGTGCACCACAGAATTGGGGGCAATGGCCAATTACAAAGAAGAATTCGACCAAAGGAATGTTAAGGTCGCGGCAATCAGTGTAGATCCGTTGGAAGCACATTTTGAGTGGATCAAGGACATTGAGGAAACACAGAATGCCAGTGTCGCCTTTCCTTTGATTGCTGATGAAAAACGTGAAATTGCAGAACTGTACGGTATGATCCATCCTAACGATGATGCCACCATGACCGTTCGTTCGGTTTTCATTATCGCCCCGGATAAAAAGGTAAAACTGATCTTGACGTATCCGGCTTCCACAGGAAGGAATTTTGAAGAATTATTAAGGGTCATCGATTCATTGCAGCTCACCCAGTATGAGTCCTTGGCTACTCCTGCAAATTGGAAAAATGGAGAAGACTGTGTTATTCTTCCTTCCGTTAGCAATGAGGAAGCAGAAAAAATGTTTCCCAAGGGATTTGTTGAAGTAAAACCATATCTGCGTTTGACCCCACCAGTATAAGTATTGATTTAAAACTGTGAAAAATGAAAATTAGAAATTTTGCAATCGTTTTATTGAGCGCGGGCCTTTTTTTGTCATGTGAAAATGATGATAATGGGTCTCCTCCGTCACTGCCAGAGTTTTCAATAGCGGCCAAAATAGGGAATACTACCGCTGAATACGAACAAACCGTATTTGATGGAGGAAGTAATGGAAATGTCAATGTGTTTAATCGCACGGATAAGACACTCTATTTGCAGGTTTTCAAAAATGGTAAAGATGATAGTGAAGGATTTTGGACCATTAGGTTTCTTGGTTTGGATATTGAAAACCTAACATTACCCTATTCATTGACAGGTGTTGAGGGTACCGTTACTTGGGTGGACGAATCGGTGAAAAATTTACAATCTCCCTGTGCCGCCCCGGATATTCTCTGTTTCTATTCTGGTGTGGGTGTGGATGAGGTTAAAATTACCATAGATAAGATCGAGAACAATACTATTAGCGGAAAATTCGAAGGGGAACTCTATCATATCAGAGTGAATCCAAGTGTGGTCCGCGATACCGATGATGTTACGGAAATCGTTGAGGGGACCTTTACTATGAAATTTCAGTCCAAATAGCATAGTGGTCAACGTCAATATCAGTATAACCAACCCTAATAATGAAACTCTGTTTAAGTAGCGAATCAGTGTTTAGTTGATCAATGACCGGGGGTGGCATGTTACCGTCTCCCCTGGTCTTGAAAAAGAGAAATGTAGCGAAAATGAAGACCCGGGAATTAAAAAATATACGTATTGAAGAACGGTCTCCCACAGTGGAAGAGTACCAATCTTTAAAGCATTACACCAATTGGGAAATGGTTGAGGACAGTGATGTTAGAACTGATCTGGATCATGGCATATATAGCGTGGTGGCTTATGATGGCCCCAACCTAGTAGGCATGGGTCGCGTTGTTGGTGATTTAGTCTCCTATTTTTATGTCGAGGACATCATAGTACATCCCAAACACCTTAGAATTGGTGTAGGTGGACTGATTCTGAGTCATATTGAGCACTATATTGAATCGATTGCAACACGGTACGCGTATATTGGATTGATAGCGACAAAGGGCACAAAAGAATTCTATAAAAAGTATGGATTTATAGAACGGAAAAGCAGTTGTCAAGGAATGTTCAAAGTCTTAAAAGCGAGAATACAATGAAATGTAGAATTTCCATAATAGCACTTAAAATGAAAGAACGCTTTTTGTTGTTATGCATTATGCTTGTCCTGGGTTCGTGTTCTTCAACAAAACAGATAAAGACAGACAATGGGATATCAGAGATCAATAATCTGGATATCAACGGAACCCAGCAATATGTTCTAATTAGAGGAGAGGATAAGGATAATCCAGTATTGCTATTTCTTCATGGTGGCCCGGGAGCTTCTGCAACTGCATTGCTGCGGGAGTATAACAGTGATTTAGAGAAAGATTTTACTATGGTGTATTGGGACCAACGGAATGCCGGAAAATCCTATCAAAAGGACTTTCCCGCAGATAAGATAAAAGTTGACTATTACAATCAAGACGTAGACGCTCTGGTCGCTTATCTGAGAAAACGCTTTCAAAGAGATAAGATCTTCTTGGTAGGGCATTCCTGGGGCGCTCGGCTTGGTATTTATGCCGTGCAACGAAATCCCAACCATTTTATGGCCTACGTGGGTATTGGCCAGGAGTTGGAGGCTCACAGGGGGGAATTGCTTTCGTACCAGTACACCCTGGAAAAAGCCAGGGCTATGAACCATAAAAAAGCACTGCGAGATCTCAATGAAAGTGGTGCACCACAATCCGGAGATTTTCCAACCATGTACAAAAACGGTTTTTGGGGCCTAGTACGACAAAAACATTGGCTTCTAAAACTGGGAGGGGAGCGCTATGGAAGGAGGAATTATTCGGATTGGATCCGGAACATCTGGTTTTCCCGGGAGTACTCCTTTTTAGACCTGGTAAAGTACGGCAAAAGCTCAGGCTTTTCTGCCGGAAATATCATTTATGACCCTGATTTCAATAATTATAACATCCCGGAGAAATATGAGGAATTTGAAGTTCCTGTATTCTTCATTTCTGGGACCAATGATTATAATACCCCTTGGAAATTGGTAGAGGAATACCATGGGAATATCAAAGCGCCCATCAAAGAGTTCATAAAGTTTGAAAAATCGGGCCATAGCCCATGTTTTGAAGAGCCAGAACGGTTCAATAAAGAATTGATACGCATTTTATCCAAAGTGAATACAGATCAAAATTGAAAAGAGATTAATAGTTCAAAGATGGAAGATTTTAAGTTAAGCACGGCAAGACTGCAGTTATTGCCCTATATATTGGAAGAAAGCGAGGAGTTTCAACGCTTGAACAACGATTCCTTTATAAGAAAGTACCTCTGGGATGATGAACCCATTGATGCCATGACGGCAGACGATATCATGGAACAAAACCTACGGCATTTTGAAGAGAATCAATATGGCCTTTGGAAAATTCAGTTAAGAAATACGAAAAAGACAATAGGTTATGTTGGGCTATGGCACTTTTTTGAAGAACCCCAACCCCAATTGATCTATGCATTATTGAAGCGCTATACCAAAAAAGGATATGCCACTGAGGCAAGCCAGGTAATAATCAGATATGCAATTGATCAATTGGGTTTTGAGTATCTGACGGCTGCTACTGATGAACCCCATTTGGATTCACAAAGAGTGGCACAACGATTGGGGATGTCATTTGTGGAAAAACGAATTGAGAATAACAGACCCACCCTATTTTATAAAATTAAAAAACATGCTGTGGATAGCGTATGGGTTGGATCATAATTCAGTATTTACCCTACAAACTTTTAAAAAGGGAATACCCGAACAAGGACTACAACTGCTCTCGGCAAAGAACTCTAATAACGGACTTGTTCAACTGCATTGTAAAATGAAAAAGCGAAATAGTACCGGTGACAGCATTTTAATCCATACGCAAGATAAGACTAATTCCTAGCCTTTTTACGGCTATAGTGGCCTTGGGTTTTGCTATTTGTGCCGGACAAAATAGATCAATTTCAGAACCCTAAAAGATAGATTCCAAACAAAAACAAACACGAAATGATATGAAGAGTTTTATTTCCCTCTTTGAAATTCCAGCAACCGATATTTCAAGGGCAGTTAATTTTTATCAAGCAATTTTGGATATCAAAATTGAGCAAATGGAAATCCCAGGGATGGTAATGGGGATATTCCCATACGAAAATCAAACAGTAACAGGAGTTATTATTGACGGGGAAGGTTACCAACCTTCACCCAAGGGGGTGACCTTATACTTTAACGGAGGGGATGATCTACAAACCCAACTGGATAAGGTTGAAGTAAATGGTGGAAGAATTATTACACCAAAAACGGCTCACGCCGATGATAGTGGTTTTTTTGCCCTGTTTTTGGATACGGAAGGAAATAAAATTGGCCTGAATTCCCCAAACTGAACACAAAGACTATGGCAAGGATCAATCAAACCAATAGTTGGAAGCTCTTCTTGGCGGGTCATTTCTGGGGGCATACTCTGGAAAAAGTAAAAGCATTGGCTTTTAAAATGGAGTGGGGAGCGCTTTAACAAAAAAGGCTACACTTTGGGGTTTAAAAACTAAAAGTAAATGATTGGAAAAATAGCTCACATTACCGATTTACATCTTGATGAGGACTTCCCTTTCGGTGATGAAGTGTCCGCAAGAAAGCGATTTGATCAAATCTTAGAGGACATAAAAGAGAGTGGTATCAATCGTATTGTATGCACGGGAGACATTGGAGAAAATGGAGGCATTCCATATTTCTTTGACCAATTAAAAAAAATGAGCGTATCAATTGTTTTAGGCAACCATGACAACTTCATAAAGATTTGCAAGTATTACAATTTGGGAGCAGATTATGGTTCAAATAAGATGTATCGTAGTAAGGTTGAAAAATACTTTAAGCTAATTTATCTAGATTCTTCTTCCGGAGTCATTGACGCCAAACAACTTGAATGGCTTAAAAAAGAGCTTATATCACCTAAACCCATTATTATTTTCATTCATCATCCGATTATTGGGCTCAATTTAAAAGTGGATGAAATAGGAAAGTTGAAAAACAGAAAAGATCTCGTTAAAAAACTAGTAGAAGTACCAAATGAGATTACCATTTATTGTGGTCACTATCATATGGAGAATACTATAGTTTATAAAAATATTAAACAATGTATTACGCCGGCAGCAGCCTTTCAAATTAAGCAAGAAATTGATAAAATAGAAATAGATACCGCGGTTTCTGGCTACAGAATTATTCAACTAGGAAGTAACAAACTCTCGTCAAATGTTAGGTTTCTAAACAATGCAGACTAGAAAACAAACACTTATTGAAAGTTTAGCTAATGTGACCGTTGGGTTTTTAATCACGATAATTTCATTACATATATTATTTCCACTTTTAGGAATGGAAAACAACTCCGGTAAAAACACTTTGATAACAACTTATTTAACCCTTTTGAGTATTCTCAGAAATTATTGTTTAAGGAGATACTTTAATCGCAAACAATAGGAAACCTATTATGAATGATTGGTTGTGGCAAAGAACGGGATTGAAAATCAAATTTTTCGAACACCGTTGTACTAACAGTTAAGACAATTTAACCGTTTTCATGGCCTAATGCAATTCTGAAGTTTGAGAGGCAAAAGAAACAGAATGGAAATCTGTTTTCAAAAACGATGAGAAAGAACGATCTCCTGGAATTGAATATTGATTCTTTGGTAATGGAGAAATGGTCAGAATACGGTATAACTCCAAAAAAGCGAAACATTCCTACCCCAATGTAGAACATACTGCTTTAGCAAAGTTTTTCACGATCATGAACTCCCCAAAAGGAAAATTGTTAACTGCACAAATTGACCCAATTACAGGCTAAGGAATCAATTAGCGGTTGTATTGCCACCGCTGCTTTTAATTATCTTTCGTACCTATTTCAATTTCTGTAGAAAAGCCAAGGATACTCTCATCTAAGGGTAGAAGAACTTAAAACAAAAAAGCACCCAATTCTGGGTGCCTTTAAAGGTCTGTAAAAATCAAGAAGAACCCAATTTCACCTTGTCTTGAAACAGCACCTCCTTTCCCTCGAACACAACGAGTCGGTAATACCCATTTTTAGAGCCATTAAAATCTAAAATTTTTCCAACAGTCAAGTCATCACCTAAGTTCACTTTAGTAATTATGTTTCGTCGTTCGTCGTATATTTTGATTGACAATTGGGAAAGTTCGGAATTCAAAAGCCATATTTTGACCTTGTTGTCTTTCACTTGAATTCTTGGATCTTGGTTTTCTTTTTCCTGGGCAAATAGTGGATTAAACAAGCCCTGAATAAGAAAGGCTACTCCAGCGATGATAAATAGTTTTAGTTTTGCTTTCATAGTACTATGATTTTATTGATGAATACTACTCAAAACTATTGCTAAAACGTTGCATATCAGAAAAATAGTGTTAAGTGCGCTTGATTGAAGTACACAAAGCAAAAATTGCAGTACTAATCATAAAAAGGGCTGTTGTAGCAAGCCGGAATAGGGGCTTTACCCCTATTTTTCCGGGGTTAGCATAGCAATGTTCAGTTTTCGTAACTTTTCAATTAGAATTTAGTACGGCATTTAGGGGGTTTGGTATAGGATTGTTCCATATATATCCTTTTATCAAACCAAAGTAAGTGTCTTGCCTCTACCTTTGAAAAATGTTAATATTTTCTAAAAAATATACAAGGTGGTCCTGGGAACGGATTGCACGGCACATTGCCTACTGGACATTTTGGTGGCTTTTCTATACTGTAGTCAATGCTGGATTATATGAAAATGGCAGTTATAGTCCGTGGTTTTTATTTGAGCTTCATATTTTGCCACTAAAACTCTCCATTACGTACTTCACTATTTATTTTCTATTTCCAAGATATGCTAAAGACAAACAATATCCGATTTTTTTCATATGGGTTATAGGCCTTGTCGTAATCGGCGGATTCATATTTCGCGCGATAGAAATTTATTATCATAGTGATACTAATCTCACCTCTAAAGTCTATTTGAATAAAGCCTATTTTACAGAATTTCTATCCTTTAAAATTGTATATAAAGCCCTTGACCTGTTATTCGTTGTTGCCCTGGTCTTGCTAATTAAATTTATTCAGCGGCAAATAGAACAGGAGAGAAAGACAAAATCATTGATTACTCAAAACCTTCAAACTGAGCTGAATTATCTGAAACATCAATTACAACCCCATTTTTTGTTCAATACCCTGAATAACTTGTATGGCCTCATCATAACCAAGGATGAAAATGCCGGCGAGTCGGTATTAAAATTGTCAGAAATACTTAGTTATATGTTGTACGATTCGAATGATACCGAAATACCACTTGAAAAAGAATTGGCTTGTTTATCGAATTATATAGAATTGGAAAAGTTGCGGTATGGGGATGAATTGACGATAACCTACACTGTTCAAGGTTCCCCACAACATCATAAAATTGCTCCCTTAATATTGATTTCGTTCGTTGAGAATGCGTTTAAACACGGCCCTTCTGATGAATTGGTCAATAGTTGGATCAATATTTCGGCTACTATTGAAGCAGATTCCTTTCGTTTCGTAGTTGAGAATAGTATCGATAAAGAGCATTTGGAGAATGATCAAAAGGAGGCAAGAGTGGTGAGTGGCATTGGACTTTCAAATGTTGAAAAACGCCTTGAGTTGATCTACGGGGAGGATTTTAATCTCAATATTACGCAAGAAGATTTCTATAAAGTGGAATTAACGATATATAAGCATGAACTGTCTTATAGTAGATGATGAACCCATCGCCATTAAAGTAATTGAATCGCACTTAAAAGAATTTAAGGATTTAAAGCTAATAGCGAAGTGCCGTAGTGCGATACAGGCCTTTGAAATTCTGGAAAAAGAAGCTATAGATATCATTTTCCTGGACATTGAGATGCCCAAACTGGACGGGTTTTCCTTTCTGAAATCCTTGAAGAACCCACCGATGGTGATAGTGACTACCGCCCATCGGGATTTTGCATTGGAGGGATTTGAACTTGATGTGGTGGATTATCTGCTAAAGCCGATTTCCCTGGAACGGATAATGCAGGCCATTAGGAAAGCAAAAAGACTAAAAATCGAGAAAGATTCACCGTTGAATAGTTCTCAAATTGTTCAACCGGAGTTCAGCTCTTACATTTTTATAAGAAGTGAACGAGAGAATATTAAAGTAGAATTGCAATCCATATTTTATATAGAAAGTTTAAAGAACCATGTGAAAATCATCACACAAAATGACACTTATATTACTTTGGTCAGCATCGGAAAAATGGAGGACAAACTGCCAAGGGATATTTTTATGAGGGTTCACAGGTCGTATTTGGTAAATCTTCACCACATTGAGAATTATTCCAATACAGATCTTGTCATCAAGAGAAAATCCATTCCCCTGGGAAATTTATACAAGCAAAAGGTATTAGCGCTTCTTGAAAAAAAACAGATTTGAAACGGAGAATGAAGAAATCAAATAGATAGGATATGCTGCAACTTGATTATTCGAACGGATTTTTGAACCAATTTTCAAGAAAAATCAGAGTACTTATACTAAAGTTGGGCAAGACTACTTTCCATATCCGGCAAATATTCCGTAACCTTCTCGGAAAGTTCCTTCTTCATGTCCTCAGCATACGTACGGTAGCAAGCCAGAGCCATAATTAAAAAACTTACAATAAATGCCCCAATTACAATTCGAAGACCCAGGTTGTTTTTAGAAGGATGCATGTTTAGAATGTTAAAGACAAGTTAATAAAAAAGCAAGAATTAACAAAATTTTAGCAAAACTATCTTATTTATCGGGGGATTGTCAGGTCTCATTGGTTGTTACGTCTTTCCACATATCATGTTGCTAAAAAAGAAAAAGCTCCCCATGCTGTGGGTACTGATTATTGTAATTGCACAAGGTTGTAAAATTGCTGATCTGCGGACGACCGAGATAGCTACAGCATCTCCAGACCGTGAAGCAAAAGCACTTTTATTGTTGGAAAAGGTGATTGCCACTAATCGTTTGGAAAAGTTGGCAACGGCCGGGACCTATTCTTTAGAAGCCATCGATAATTGGAAAGGACTATTGGCTCTGGCAAACCCCCTTCCCAAGGACAATACGCTAATGGAACTACGATTTCGGCCTAATTCCTTTGATGGACAATTTGAATATGTAGGGGCCAAAAACAAAACCGTTCATGGTGTACAATCCTTCCAGTATTACAAGATAAAAGACGACGGGATAGTAAAGGTAAGAAGGAAGAAAAGCATCGTGTTTTCATTACCTGCCCTGCAATACTTTTTTGAACTGCCTTTGCGCTTAAAGCATGCCCCTATTGTCAAATATGCGGGAGCTACATTTGTAGAAGGGAATTCTTATGACCTGGTTTTTGTTACTTGGCAACAACTGGAGCCTCACAAGGAAAACGATCAATATTTGCTCTATATCAATCGCGAAACGGGGCAACTCGATTTCGCAAACTATACGGTAAGAGGAGTATACTTGCCAACTCCCAAAAGTATTTACGGTTCTATTCGATTTTCCAACCGAAAAACCGCAGGAAACGGGATTACCTACCCCGGCACCATGACCATACAATTAAACAAACTGAAAAAAGAAAAACGGTTTGTCCACCGCATATCCATAAACCAATTACAGTTGAATAGCTTTGCTTTGGAAGAGCTCTATCCTTTAAATGAACTGGAGTATTTGGGAGATGCAAAAAAACCGAAATAGTTTGCTGGTACGAATAAGAATGAAAAAGGAGGCCATTTTGGCCTCCTTTGTTTAGTCAACAGAATTCTTTACAACGAGATATCTTTAGCATTGCTCCATTCAATCACGTTTATTAACTGCCCATTGGCATAGGTAACCTCCCGGAGTGCTTCTCCATTGATCTTCCAGAAGAACCATGCTCCGTTGCGTTTCCCTTCTACATAATGGCCAATAGCGATCTTTTTTCCATTTTCGGCAAACATTATCCATTCGCCATCCAATTTACCTTCTTTAAAGTACCCCTTTTGGGCAATGCAACCATTATCATGGTAATAGGTGGCTTTTATCACATTGTTTCCTAGCACTTCATACTTGGGCTCCTTTTTTTGAGCATTTGCACAGGAAGTATAAGCCAGGGCCACCAGTACTATTAATTTTAATATTCTCATTTTTCTGATTTTAATTGTTGATATTGATTGTTACTCTTGCACGTTTTCTAATTGAAGAAAGCCGTACTGTCAAATCTGCGTTGTCCTGCCCATCGTACTCTTCTCGTTTGTGTCATATTAGAAAAGTACCAGAACCTTCTTTCCCCTGTTGGGGTCTTCTTGAATGTTGTTTTCATGTTTTTACTTTTAATTATTGATTGATGATTGTTTTTTTAAAGCAATTGCTTCGGTAAAGAATTCTGGGACAAAGGAATGAGCAATGCAGGCGTCCTACTAGCACGATTCTGGCAAAAACAATAACTCTTGTAGCGGGAAAGAAATGAAAAAAGTAAAACTATCAATGAGGTCGCAAAAACTATAAACCAGGTCTCAACCCTCTGATTTTGAGGTTTCTTTTGGGGTTTGTCCAAAAGCCTCCACATAGCATTTCGTAAAGTAAGAAGGACTTGAAAAACCTACCTGGAAGGCAATATCCGCAACCCGGCCTGCTCCCTTTTCCAACAATTGTTTGGCGCGCTCCAGGCGATATTTGCGCAAAAACAAACTAGGGGTTTGATCGGTTATGGAAATCATTTTACGGTGCAATTGCGAGCGGCTAAGATGTACCGCTTGGGCCAGTTGCTCTACCCCAAAATTTTCATCTCCAATATTTTTTTCGATGTGCTCAATCAATTTTTCAAGGAATTGTTGCTCCATGGATGTAATTGCAATCTCTCTTGGGGAGATCAATGTACTTTTGGCAAAACGTTTCTGTAGTTTTTTGCGGTTCAGGATCAGGTTTTTTACCCTAACCTGTAGTTCTTGCTTATTAAAAGGTTTTGCCAAATAGGCATCTGCTTCTATGTTTAAACCTTCAATACGATCTTGTTTAGAGGCTTTGGCAGTAAGCAAGATGACTGGGATATGGGCGGTTACATTATGGTTCTTTAGCTTTTTACAAAGCTCGGTACCATCCATTTTGGGCATCATCACATCCGAAATGATTAAATCAGGTACTTTTTCCTGAGCAATATTAAATCCCTCCAGACCGTTGGCGGCTTCCAGAATGTGATATTCTTGCTGCATTAATCCTTTGATATAAGTCCGCATTTCGGTGTTATCTTCTACCAAAAGCACTACGTCTTCATTAGCTTCAGAAGTTTCGGAAAAACCTTCCGCGACAGGTACTTCCATTTTCGGCACACCAACATCTGGTGGTACCGGTTGGAGTTTTGCCAATTGGTGCGTCTCAAAATGGGTTTTTCCAAGGGGAATTGCCATATGAAAAGTGGTTCCTTCTCCTACAGTACTGCTCGCACGAATAGTCCCGCCATGGAGTTCCACGAGCTCCTTGGTCAACGACAGTCCAATCCCGGTACCTTCGTGCTCCCGGGATTCACTATTATCTGCCTGATAGAATCGATCAAAAATATAAGGCAACTGTTCTTCATTGATGCCGATTCCGGAATCCTTTACCTTAATCTGACACAATTGGTTTTGTTTCTCTATGGAAACGATCACCTTACCCCCTTTCTTTGTGAATTTTAACGCATTAGAGAGCAGGTTGATCATGATCTGTTCCAACTTGTCCGGATCAAAAAAGACGAATAACTCCTTGAGTATAGGCTGGAATTGTAAACGGATACCTCTAGATAGCGCCATGGAGTCAAAGGATTCGGTAAGGGTTGAAACAAATTTTACAATATTCTGTTGACTTACTTTTAACTCGAGTCTGCCGGCTTCCAGTTTGGAGAGGTCCAACAGTTGATTGATAAGCCGCAATAAGCGTTTTGCATTGTTGTTGATAAAGGTGAGACCGTTTTTTTGTTTGGCACTCAAGCTTTCGTCACTTAGGAGATCCGTTGATGGGCCTAAGATCAACGTTAAAGGAGTTCGTAATTCATGGGAGATATTGGAAAAGAATTGGTTTTTTACCTGGTAGAGTTTTTCAATTTCTTCCGCTTGCCGTTTCGTCTCAACTACGGCATTGTTTACGGCTTCCTCCAGCCGCCGGTTTTTGAGCTTCAAATTTCTATTGCGCCATAGACTGAATAGGTAAGTGAAACCAATTAAGGTCAGAACATAGAGCGTAATGGAAATAGAATTCCAAAACCAGGGGCGATTTACAGTGAAACTAACGGAAGCCTCGGGACTCTCAACAAAGTAATCGTTTAGGGCCTTGACCTTAAAAGTGTAGTCTCCCGGAGGTAAACTTGTATATTCCGCATAATTCTTTTGTTGTGGTTTTGACCATTCATCAGTAAGACCTTCAAGCTTATATTGATATTGTTTATGCTCAGCATCCTTGTATTTTGTTGAGGCAAATTCAAAACGTATTTCACTCCGATTATAAGGTAGAGCTACAAGTATTTGAGAAGTTACAGGTTGATCAAAGATTGAATCTTTGGTTTTAGCCCTATGTACTTGGACGGATACACTATTGGAGATATCATCCAGTTTTGAAAGATCGTAAGAAACCAATCCCTTAGAGCCTCCAAAGAATGCGGTATTCCCGGATGCATGAAATTGTAAGGTGCTAAAAGGATCACGAATACTTAATATTTTGTTTCCCATAGGATATCGCTCCACGACATAGTCCTCTTTTTCATGGGAAACTTTGAAGATGTATTTTTTTAGGTTTTTTTCGGAACTGAACCACGATGTACCATAAAGTTCGGTTTCCAAAACATTTATGGTGTCATTCTCAATTCGGAATTGGCTCGTCAACTTTTTCGTTCTTTCAAAAGTATCTATTTCAGCATTGTACTGATGTAATTCATCTTTAGCGGATTTAAAATAGAATTCTCCTCCAACACTGAATATTCGGTTAAAACCTTCCGGAACACCTTTGTCTTTCCTGTAATTCTTTACAGAAATAGCAGCGCTATTTATAATTCCTTCTTCGTTTAAGGTGTAATCAATTCGGTAGATCCCATTAGTATTTGTAGCCACCCAAAAAGTGCCGGGTTTTGGTTGTTCAATACCTGTGGCACTTACGTACAAATCTTCCATTCTGTCTTCAGTAATCCATTCCTTTCCATTCCAATGGACTTGGAAAAGACCTGTATGAAACAGAATAACAGCCGAATTAGGGTTCTCTTTTAGGGGAAGCACTTTTCGGTTTACGTCTTTAGCCAATGATTTTTGATGCGGAAGCGCTTTTGTATTACCCAACCGGTCTATTGCATAGGTGTCATCAAAACTGGTAACCGCAAGTAATTGATTTTGAAGGGTATCCAAATCCCATACAATAGATTTAATATTATTAACTCGCTCAAATTTCTCATCATTTAGCATCATCAGTCCGTCTGAGGTGGCCACGTACAATCTATTTTGAAATACATGAATGTCCATGATGGTGCCATTCAATCCCATTCGTGTATCAAAAAATGTTACAGGTGAATCTATGTCTAGTCGTGACAAACCATTCTCCAAGGTAAACCAGATCGCATTTTGCTGATCTTCAAAAACCCCACGTACAATATTGTTTGTGAAGCCATTTTCGGCGGTAAGATGTCTTTCCAGCTTTCCATTTTGATCTAAGATCACCACCCCTCCTTTTCGTAAAGTAGCCACAACTATCTTTCCCGAAGAAGTAAGTATGGCTGTGTTAATGCCATACTCTTCAAAAATTTCTGAAGCCTCGTTTTCAAAAGGTATAGCTCTTATTCCATCAAATAGTGTTAGGGCGTCACTTTGCTCAAATACCCATCCGTTGGAAACCGGAAGTAAGAATTCAGAACCGGCAAATTTGAATTCACTGGAAAACACATGGGGAACAAAGACGTCGTTAGTATCAAGTTCAAAAAGTCCTTCTTCCAATACGATGACGTAAATTTTGTTTGATTGTTGAATTAACTTCCAAATCCGTCCTTCTTCAAAAGTCCACAGTTGAGGTTGGGTTTCGTTTCTAATCCGAAGAACGAATGTATCTGTCTGGAAATACACATCTTCTCCATCAACCAATGTGGTCCAAACCCTTCCAAAGTTCTTTGAGCTTTCAGGTACATGTTCCAAAAAAGAATGAAAGCTATACCTACCGCTATCTATTTGGAAATATCCAAGTTCATTGTTGGCACCAACGTAAATCCTATTGCCCACTACCTTTAAAGAACGAATATGCCCTAGGTTGGGCAATCGTTCCAGTTTCCACTTTTCACCATTATAGACCAAAAGCCCTTTAGTATTGGCAAAATACATCGTGCCATCTTCCGCCTGGTCAGCAGTCCAATTTTGCCTATGGGCTTGATACTCCTGGGGTTCATAGGCCCTATAGAAAGGTAAACCATTGAACTGGCTGCTAACAAGAAAAGGAAGAAAGAAAAAGTAAAAACAGCTTATTTTTTTTACGATACCCCCCATTATAACGGATTGATAGTGAAGATACTATGCGAAGCCTCAACGCTAAGTTAGCAAAAGGTTATGTTTTCTTATAGACGAAATGCGATCAAAAAGTATAAACTTCTACACGATTATTCCTCGCCAAGATTATAGTCGCCCCGAAGCTTTTTCCAATCGATACCCTGGATTTCTGATACCAGGTGTCGGTTCAAGGTAGTAAATAAAGGATGTGCCTTCCGCACGATAAAACTGCGATATTGTTTGCTAAACGTTAGGGGTAAGAGTTCTGCATTGGCTTCCAGTTGTCGGTTTCGTATTAAATACAGCATCGCGGTTCTGTCGTCGACCAATACTTCAATTTCTTTACGGGCCAATGCCAATAGTGCCGTCTCCGTATTTCGATACCGCTGAATCGAAAGCATGTCTTGTTCTCGTAAAAAGTCCTCTCCAGTACTCCCGCCTACCACACCTACTCGATCCACAGTTCTCAGATCCTCAAGGCTATTCACCTGTCCTGCTAAGCTGTTTACGGTAAGGGTAGACGCAATAGTAGCGGTAAAACTTGAAATGATAATTACAGCAGTGAACATCCAAATGATGGCGATGGTCTTGCCGGCGTTCGTTTTTGGAGCTTTGTCTCCATATCCTACCGTAGTCATAGTTACAGCAGCCCACCAAAGTCCGTCAAACAACCCCAAAATACCAGGACGGAACTGATATTTATTCGCTTTGCGTTCCACAAACCAGAGAACAGTCCCAAAGGACAACAAAATGAGCAACAGCAGCAACACTACATTTAAAAACTCTTTTGAAAAAAAGTTGGATACAAATACCTGAAACTGGCTCTGGGTAGATGAGGTTATGGCCACTCCTATACTCGACACATGAAAAGGCTGTGAGATATCAAACTTTTCCATTCGGAGCGGGCTGTTGGCATAAGGGTTAATGCCAATGTCCAGATCGCCATAATCCAGGGATCGAATTACACCAACAGGATCACTAAATCGAACGTACCGAAAGGGGAGGTCCATTTTTGCCGCCAGTTGTTCCCAAAGCTCAATGGAAAGCCCCGAATAAGCATCCTTCTCTTGTTCAATTACAAAAGGAGGGTTTACAAATACGCCTACCTGAAGTGTATCCGTACCGCGTTGTGCATTTACCGCGCCTATAACTACCACCACCAGCAAACAAACAATGGTTATATTTTTGGCTTTACTCATTTAGATATATCCTTTACCGTAGTGGATAAATATTTAACCAGGACCTGTACCAAAGTAAGGTCCCTTCGGGAAAACCTTCCTTTTTCCTTGGCATAAGCACAAAAAATAGCTTCATCACCTTCGAGCTGCCTAAATGGTACCGCTATCCAGGAAGGGTAGCCTTTAGTTTTTTTTGTGCCAATGTACTGTGCAGCTTCGGCACCAAAATTGCTTATTAGTAACGGAATATTACCGCAAAGTGCATAACTCTGAAGGTTTTCCTTTTCGTTGAATTCATCTTTGCGCTCAAAGTATTGCCCTTCATTTCGCGTGTAGCCCTTGTAATGGATTTCGGTGGCTTTTATAAAACCTATCTCAAAAGCATCTAATGGGGTGGGTAATTGCACCAATTTTTTAAGAATAGGTAATGCTTCCTCCCAGGACTGACCTTTAGGGATTTGATCTAAGAGCCGGTTGAGCATATAGAGATTGGCCCCGGTACTCTTTAATTCCTCCTCCCGCAACGTCAGGGCGTCTGACTTTGCGGTTAATTGGGCATGCTTGTGGTCCAGGTCTAGCTGTTTCTGAGAAAGCGCAGCGGAGAGGGACTTCGTTTTTTTATGCCCCCATCGATAAGTAATATACCAGAAGACGATCAATGCTGTTGCTAGGATGAAGCTGATCCCCCACCAGGTGGCGTACCAGGCTTTGCTCACTGTTAAAAGTAGTGAAACGGGAGCGCTCCAATTATGCCCTCCGGGTTGTTGTGCTCTAACAAGGAGCTCATATTGCCCTTGGGTCAGGTTTTGCAAATGCACTTCCGGCACCTGGAAGGCAGTGGACCATGGCGCATCATCAACAGCTTCCTGGGATAGCGCATCACTTACCAGTTTGTATTGGTACTGGAGCCCCTTTGTGGGATAGGAAATGGTTGCCAATTTGAATTGAACGGCATCACGATCCGAAAGTGAAAGCCCTGACGGGGCTACACTATTTTTATTGACATAAACTGCTTCAATTCTGGGAAGTGCTGTAGCAAGAGGTTCCGGACGGTTCATTGAGGAGAACACAGCGCCTTCGGCAGTACCTACCCAAAGTGTGCCGTTCGTATCTCGAGAGAGGCATCTGTAAGCCGCAATTTTGGAGGGGGTCCCACTATCTTCATCAAATTGTACATATGCTCCTGATGGGTAGCGGTAGAGCAATCCATCGGTGTCAGTGGCTACCCAAACCCCGCCATTTTCCACTGCCTGCACAGCGCGGATTTCATTGTTTGTAAAGGGTCCCAGATCAATCCTTTTAACAGTTTCCGTATCGTACTTGAGCAAACCATCCGTGGAGCCCATCCAGACAATCCCGAGGGCATCCACAGAAAGATCGTGTACCTCAAAATTCGTACTTACATCGTCCGGCAAGGGTAAACTCTTTGGCTCAAAAATATCAGCAGCCCTGTTATACTTGAAAAGATACGATTCCAAACCTATTCCCGCGGCGTAGATTTCGGAACGACCTCCTTCCCGAATGACCAGTATACGGCTGTCCAACCCCTGTTTGGCATCATAGAACTTCAATTGACCATTTGCCTGTAATTTACCTACACCTTGCAGGGGCTTATCCGATGGCGCCTGACAAAACCATAGATCGCCAGAAGAATCGGGAAACGTGAAAAATATACCCCCGCCCCGGGCTTGCAAATCATAGGTTTGTGCCTCAATTCGATCTTCGAAAACTGAAATTTTGCCGTCTGCTGTACCATAATAACGCGTGTTTCCTTGCATACTGATTCCTGTTGCTCTTCTCACCTCCGGAATAGTACTGAATACCTTGTGTTCCTGACTGGTAGTAACTTCAAAGACACTTCCCTGGGAGATCAATACTTTTTGCTGGGTACTGGTGGCTACTCCTAATATATTATCATGAGGCATACCTTCCACGCTACTAAAAAAGGCCGTTTGCAGCAGTCCCACTCCAGCGCGCATGCCGACCCATATTTTTCCTCCTTTGCGGAGTTGATCTTCCGAAAAACCAATGCTGTTTATCGGACTGAAGGGAAGTTCTTCTACCCTATGCGGATCGTTAGATCCAAATACTTTTTTAAGTGTACTTGCTCCAGGGGTGTAGGTGAATAGCGATTGTCCTGAAGCAACAAAATAGGTGCCATCCCTGTCCCTGGCGATTCGCTCAATGATACTTTTTCCAAAGGGAATTTCCATTTGTTTTTTCAGGGTGTTTTTGGATACAATGGAAAAACCCTGAATCCCCGAACCTACTGCATACAAATAATCGTTGGTAATGCAAAAATGTCTGGCATCTTCAAAGCCGGGAAGTTTGACAAAAGCATTTTGAGTGGGATCCAGATAGAAAAGACCGTTTCCGGGGGAAAGGGCCCATAGCGTTTGATTGTTATCCTCGCCCAAAAAAGTATTTCTGGCTTTGACATCTGAAGGCAGGTGGTAGCTGCTAACTTCTTTATTGCTACGGTTGATCTTGAAAACAGTTCCTTTGGATGAGCTTGCCCAAAGGTGTTTTTGCGTATCTAAAAACAATGCATTGGTGAACCCAATTTCGGTACCCTCTCCAATGTTCAGGTAAGGATCAAGCGTGACTTGTTCGCCTTCGTAGTATAGTTTAAAAATACCGGAATCGTTCGAGAAGTAAACCGTATCCTCATCCCGCACAAAGTGATGAATGTGCTTGCTTTTCAGGGAACTATTGAAGTCTTGGAAATTCTTCCCGTCAAAGCGATACAGGCCACTATCCGAAGCGATCCAGACAAAACCTTTATGGTCTTCTAAGGTCTGGTTGACGCTTTCAAAAGGAGTGTCTTTACCATGGTAGAGGGTATACCGGAAGTTTTGGCCAAAAGACGGTGTACCCAATAGCGCAACAAAAAGAATACATATAGAACAACAGTGTTTCATGGTCGGTCACTTCTACAAGATAAAAAAAAGAAGCGCACGGTTTACGAGGAAGGTATAAGGCGCAATGGAAGGGGTTATTTGTTATCGGAACAGGATGGCAACAGCCCCAATTGCCGTTACCAAAATAATAAATTTGCGATAGCCCGCATCGTTGATATATTTTAGTATTCTAGTTCCCAGGAAAAAGCCCACCAACAGCGCAGGGAACAGTTTTAAATTAAGCATTAAGGTTTCAGCAGTAATTGTTTTCCAAACGAGGACATGAAAAGGTACTTTAAACAGGTTAGTGATAAAGAATAGCCAGGCCGCCGTACCTACGAATTCATTTTTGGGTAATCGAAGCATTAAAAAATAGAGGTTGGTGAAGGGCCCGGCCATATTTCCTATCATGGTGGTCAATCCCGCAAGAATTCCGCTTCCCGAAGCAAACGTCCAGTGCTTGGGAACGGTTTTGGATTTTCTAATATCCCAAAAAACCATCAAACCGAGACTGGTAAAAATAATGGCGACCATAGCAATTTTGAAGAGCCGTTCCGGCAAGTCTTTGCCAATTAGAACACCAATTAGTATCCCAAATACCATCCAAGGTAAAATTCTAAAAATGGGTTTCCATTGCGCATGTCTGTTATAATACCATACGGCAGCAATATCCCCGAGTATGAGAAAGGGCATAATTATACCTGTAGAGGATTTGGCTCCAAAACCCAAGGCAAGTAATGTCACATTAAACAGGGATAAGCCTTTAAGTCCGGCTTTTGAAATCCCAATCAGAAACGCTGCCGCGACGGCCAAGGCCCAGCCGGATATCGGAACATTTGCGGATAGTGATAAAATCATACAGAGGATGCTACTTCAAAAATAGTCTTAATTTGAAGGAAGGTCTGGCTCAACATCGTATTACAACCCGCGATAGTATAGAATCTTGTCATTTTTTACTACTAATATTCCAAATAGAAAGGTGTAAATAAGGGGGTTCCAAAAAAATAATATCTTTAAGATTCAGCCAAAACCAAATTATGGACATTCAAACCCTCGACTATTTCATCATCTTTGGATTTTTTGCCATTGTACTTTTTATCGGAATTTATGTCTCAAAGAAATCGGGCAAAAGCTCTTCGGAGTATTTTTTGTCTGGTCGGACCATGCCATGGTGGCTGTTGGGGCTTTCTATGGTGGCAACTACCTTCTCTACAGACACCCCCAATCTGGTAACCGATTTGGTGAGGACCAATGGGGTTTCCGGAAATTGGGGATGGTGGTGTTTTTTACTCACAGGGATGTTGACGGTATTTGTTTACGCAAAGCTTTGGAGAAAGTCAAATGTTAAGACCGATTTGGAGTTTTATGAACTTCGCTATGGTGGAAAACCAGCAAGCTTTTTAAGAAAATTCAGGGCGGTTTATTTGGGCGTTCTTTTCAATGTTATCACGATGTCCGCAGTAACCCTGGCGGCTATAAAGATAGGAGGCGTAATGCTAGGTTTGGAGCCTTGGGTGACCGTGGTGGCAGCAGGCTTGATTACGGTGATTTTTAGTGCTCTTGGAGGGTTTAAAGGGGTTGTGTATAGCGATTTTCTTCTTTTTTTCGTGGCCATGGCAGGCGCCATTGGAGCGGCATTCTATTTAGTGAATCTTCCTGAAGTAGGGGGTATGAGCGCTATTTTGGAAAATGACAATGTGAAGGATAAATTAAGTATCCTTCCGGAGTTTAGCGATAAAAAAGCCCTAATTACAATGCTTATTATCCCACTAGCGGTGCAATGGTGGAGTTCTTGGTACCCTGGCGGTGAACCGGGAGGCGGCGGTTATATTGCCCAACGAATGTTGGCTGCAAAAAACGAAAACCACGCTATTGGTGCCACCTTTTTCTTTAATATCATGCACTACGCCCTGCGTCCATGGCCCTGGATTTTGGTGGCTCTGGCGTCATTGGTCGTATATCCTGATGTTGCGAGTATTTCGCAGGCCTTTCCGAACGTGCCAGCAGATAAATTGGGGCATGATTTGGCGTATTCCGCCATGTTGACCAAATTGCCCAGCGGCTTGCTGGGCATTGTATTGGCGTCTTTGGTAGCTGCCTACATGAGTACCATTTCCACGCAATTGAACTGGGGTTCTTCCTATATGGTATTTGATTTTTATAAACAGCAGATCAACCCCAATGCTACGGAAAAGCAGATGGTAGCCGTAGGGAGATTATCAACTGTAGTGTTGATGGTTTTGAGTGCTTTTCTTGCCTTGGCCATGCAAAATGCTATGGGAATTTTCAATTTATTATTGTCTTTTGGTGCTGGTACCGGATTGATATTTATCCTTCGTTGGTTTTGGTGGCGTATCAATGCATGGAGTGAGATAACGGCCATGTTTTCTTCCGGGATTTTGGCCATTTTACTGGAAACAACCTCACTTAGGCCATTTCTTTTTGCTCCCGAAACCGGTCTTTTACCGGATTGGGCCGAATTGCCCTTTATCATGGTGGTTACTTCTATTATTTGGTTGACCGCAACATTTATGACTCAACCCGAATCCAAGGCAGTCCTGCGGGATTTTTATAAGAAGATACAACCAGGAGGACCAGGCTGGAAAAAAGTGGTGGAAGAAGCAGAAGTAGATAAAGATCCCGTTGTGCTAACTGATGAAAAATGGAGCGTTCCTTCTGGCATTACGGCCATGCTTTTGGGAGTTGTATTGATTTATACCATTATGTTCGCCACCGGATATTGGATTTACGGTAAAACCACTAGTGCACTTGTTTTAACAGCAGTTGCTGCACTTTCAGGCTTTCTACTGGTCAGGGTTTGGAATAAAATGAAGGATAACATCTTGTAGGCATGAAGAATAGGATCGTATCGGTAGATATTTTTCGCGGCATGACGATAGTATTGATGATTTTGGTCAATACTCCCGGGACCTGGTCTGATGTGTATGCTCCCTTACTTCATGCGGAATGGCACGGGTATACCCCAACAGATCTGGTTTTTCCGTTTTTTTTGTTCATCGTGGGGACTTCCATCGTATTTGCCTACCGAAATAAAAAAGCGAGCAAAGCGGTATACAAAAAGATTACGATCCGTAGTTTGAAACTTATTGGGTTAGGACTTTTTTTAGGCGTGTTTACGCTAAGTTTTCCCTTTATTAAGGAGTTTGCGGAGATCCGGTTTCCGGGGGTACTACAGCGTATAGGCGTGGTTTTTTTCTTTACCGCGGTCCTCTTTCTCAATTTAAACTGGAAACAATTGATCGGCGTGCTAGTCACTATTCTGGTAGGGTATTGGCTGTTAATGGCCCTGATACCGGTTGCCGGCGAACCGTCTACCTATGAAAGGGCTCCGAACAATCTGGCCAACTATATTGATCTGAATGTATTGGGCTCACATATGTGGAAACCCGATTATGATCCCGAAGGGATCTTAAGTACTATTCCTGCTATTGGAAGTGCTCTATTAGGCATTTTTACAGGCTATATTCTGGTGTCCCAACAGCAAAAAAAAGCGACACTGATATTTGGGCTTGGTGGAAGCCTTTTGCTTGTAGGCCACCTATGGGACCTGGTCTTTCCAATTAATAAGGCCTTATGGACGAGTAGTTTTGTGTTGGTTACCGCAGGTTGGGGAAACGTCTTTTTAGCACTGATTTACTACCTCACCGATGTGCGAAAGCTACAATTTGGAAGCATATTCCGCTACGCAGGGGCAAACGCTATAATTGTCTATTTTCTGTCCAGTTTTATCACCAAGGTCTTTTATCTGATACAGGTTGATCAAGATACTTCACTTCACAGTTGGCTCTTTCAAAATATTTTTGTGCACGACTTTCTTTCGGGTCAAATGTCTTCGCTATTGTACGCGCTAGCCGTAACCGGGTTTTATTGCCTTTTGGCTTTTGAGTTATATCGACGGAAGATCTTCATAAAAGTTTGATTTTCTAAAGGGTAGACGGCTAAGAGTTATGGCGGATGGGTTATGAGCTATTACTTCTCAGCGTGTATTAGACGCGCCACGTATTTTCCAATAACATCAAATTCTAGGTTTACCTGACTTCCCACTTTATACGTATGGAACAAAGTATTTTCATAGGTATAGGGAATTATAGCTACTGAAAAGGTTCCGTTTTTCGAGTTTACAACCGTGAGGCTAACACCATCAACCGTAATTGAGCCTTTTTCTATAGTAACATTATTCTTATCAATATCGTACGCAAAGGTAAATAGCCAACTTCCATCGGCTTCGATGATCTGAGAACAGGTTGCAGTTTGGTCTATATGGCCTTGAACCAGATGTCCGTCCAATCGTGCACCCAGGATCATGCCACGTTCCAAATTCACTTTATCCCCTAGAGATAGGTTTCCCAGGTTGGTTTTATCCAGGGTTTCTTTGATTGCGGTCACCCTGTACTCCTGGTCCTTCAAGGCAACCACAGTTAAGCAGACGCCATTGTGACAAACACTTTGATCTATTTTAAGTTCTGGAGCAATTTCTGTGGTAACCGTGATATGTAAATTTTCACCCTCTTGTTCCAACCCACTCACTTCACCAATACCCTCAATGATTCCTGTAAACATCTGTAACCTAAATTAGCTAGCTTTGTAGTGTAAATGTAGGGATTCATTTATGGAGAAGCGCAAAGAAGGAGATAAAATAAGGTTAGGCATTTCTGTGGGAGATCTTAACGGGATTGGCTGTGAAGTTGCCCTGAAGTCTTTTAAGGATGATCGTATGTTGGATTTTTGCACACCCTTGTTTTTTGCATCCAATAAAACGATTTCCGAGCAAAAGCGTGCCTTAGGGTTAAATATCAGCTTTAACGGTATCAAGCAAGCCGCAAGCGCGGTACCGGGTAAGATCAATGTGGTGAATGTGTGGAAGGAGATCCCGCAAATTCAATTTGGACAAGCCACTCCGGATGCCGGAAAATATGCCATTCGATCCCTTAAAGCAGCGGTTGCGGCATTAAAAAACAACGAGATTGATGTTTTGGTTACCGCTCCGATCAACAAGAAAAATATTCAATCGGACACCTTTAGTTTTCCCGGACACACAGATTACCTCGCTCAGGAGTTAGAGGGGGATAGTTTGATGTTTATGATCTCGGATACGATCAAAGTGGGCTTATTAACCGATCATATTGCCGTTAAAGATGTCGCTAATGTCATCACTACCAAATTAATTCGGGATAAGGTCTTTCTCATGACCACCTCCCTTGTTCAGGATTTTGGAATTCGTAAACCTAAGATCGCATTATTGGGTATTAATCCCCATAGTGGGGATAACGGGACAATTGGTGAGGAAGATGAAAAGATCCTTAAACCGGCAATTGCAGCACTCAACAAGGAAGGGCATTTGGTATATGGCCCTTATGCTGCCGATGGTTTCTTTGGTTCCGAGACCTACTTAAACTTTGATGGGATACTGGCAGCCTATCACGATCAGGGCCTTATTCCTTTCAAAACCCTGAGCTTTGGAAAAGGGGTAAATTTTACCGCGGGACTATCTAAAGTAAGAACGTCTCCGGATCACGGCACGGCCTATGAAATTGCCGGAAAAGGCATAGCTGATGAAAGTTCCTTTAAGGAGGCCATTTTTGCTGCATTAAGAATATTCAGGAAACGATTGGATTATAAAGAGATAACCAAAAACCCTCTTAAAAAACAAAGTGTAAAGCGTTCCGCATAGCAGGAATACCTACATTTGATTTTTGATTGCTATTCACCAAATAAATAGTATCTTTGCACCCGCCAAAGAAGGCTGGTACGCCAACAGCAAGTGAGTTAAACGATGAAGAGCAGGGAGTTTTTTATTCCTTTCAGCGGGTTGAAGCTGGGGAAACACGAGTTTGCATACCAAATACAGAATACGTTCTTTGATTCTTTTGGTTATACTGAGTTTAATGGAGCAGACATCGCAATCACCGCTACATTAGATAAAATGTCCACTATGATGGAGTTGTCCATTACGGCTGCAGGTACTGTAAATGTCAATTGTGACTTGACTAACGAACCCTATGATCAAACCGTCAACTCTAATTTGGATTTGGTTATTAAATTCGGTGAAGATTTCAACAATGAAGACGATGAACTATTGATCCTTCCTTATGGAGAGCATCAAGTGGATATTGCCCAGTACATTTATGAAATGTTGGTATTGTCGTTGCCGGCAAAGCGAATTCATCCTGGAGTCCTCGACGGAACCTTGAAGTCTGCAGCACTTGAAAAACTTCAGGAATTAGCGCCAAAAGAACAAAATAACGCATCAAAAGACACAGATCCCAGATGGGATGGATTAAAAAAATTATTAACGGATAAATAGGAAAAGATGGCACATCCTAAACGAAAGATTTCAAAGACCAGAAGGGACAAGAGAAGGACCCATTACAAAGCCACAATGCCAACCATTGCCAAGGACTCATCTACCGGGGAATTACACTTGTACCACAGGGCGCATTGGCATGAAGGAAAATTATACTACCGCGGCCAGGTATTGATCGACAAGACTGTTGAAGAAGCGGAAGCATAAAGGTTCATATCACTACAATATTAACTCTCGTTCGGGGCCTTCCCTTGCGAGAGTTTTTTTTAGTAGGAACAAAAACGTAAAAGGGTTTCATTTGACTAAAAGTCCAAGAAATTCACTACTTTTCGACGATTTTTCGTCATTTTCTCATATTTTTTGACAAAACAAAATATTTAGATGGCTAAAACTACGGCAGCCATTACGGCAGTAGGGGCTTACCTTCCGGATTTTGTGTTAACCAACCAAGTATTGGAAACTATGGTAGACACCACAGATGAATGGATTACCACAAGAACCGGCATAAAAGAGCGAAGAATCTTGAAGGAGGAAGGAAAAGGCTCCTCTTTCATGGCTATAAAAGCGGCAGAAGATCTTATCCAAAAAAGAGGATTGGATGTAACTGAAATTGATATGGTGCTTGTGGCCACCGCTACTCCAGATATGCCTGTTGCTGCAACCGCGGCATATGTTGCCTCTGAGATTGGAGCGGTGAATGCCTTTTCCTATGATTTACAGGCGGCATGTTCCAGTTTTTTATATGGTATGTCTACCGCCGCCAGTTATATTGAATCCGGGAGGTACAAGAAGATATTGCTAATAGGTGCTGATAAGATGTCTTCGATAATAGACTACACAGATCGTACCACCTGCATTATCTTTGGAGATGCCGCAGGGGCCGTGTTGTTTGAACCAGATGAAGAAGGCTTTGGGCTTCAGGATGAATATCTAAGGACAGATGGTAGCGGAAGACAGTTTTTAAAAATTGATGCCGGAGGTTCCATTTTACCTGCTTCAGCCGAAACGGTCAAAAACAAACAGCATTTTGTATTCCAGGACGGAAAGTCGGTGTTTAAGTTTGCGGTATCCAATATGGCGGATGTTGCTGCCAAAGTCATGGAAAGGAACCAGCTTTCGCATCAAGATGTAGATTGGTTGGTGCCGCATCAGGCAAACAAACGAATAATAGACGCAACAGCAAAAAGGATGGGTCTGGAAGAGGCAAAGGTAATGATGAATATTCATCGTTATGGCAATACTACTTCTGCAACCTTACCGCTTCTACTTCATGATTACCAAAAGCAATTGAAACGAGGAGACAATCTAATTTTTGCGGCATTTGGCGGAGGCTTTACCTGGGGCGCCATTTATTTAAAATGGGCATATAATTCATAAATTTAGGATCAACTAAACGTACATCAATGGATATTAAAGAAATTCAAAGCCTGATAAAGTTTGTGGCCAAATCGGGAGCCAGCGAAGTGAAGTTGGAAATGGAAGATTTCAAAATTACCATTAGAACAGGCTCTGCCCCGTCTACCCCGGAAACCACATTTGTGCAGCAAATCCCAATGGCACAGAGTCCAATGGTACCACCACCACCGGTAGTTCAGGAACCGGTTAAAGAAGCCGCCCCAACCGAAAGTACTCCGGAAAGTGACGATTCCAAGTACCTTACGATCAAGTCACCTATAATCGGCACCTTCTACCGAAAGCCCTCGCCGGATAAGCCGCCTTTTGTTGAAGTTGGACAGGATATCAAAAAAGGCGATGTGCTCTGCGTAATTGAGGCAATGAAGCTGTTTAACGATATAGAATCCGATGTTTCCGGTAAGGTTGTAAAGATTTTAGTAGATGATTCTTCACCGGTAGAGTTTGACCAGCCTTTGTTTTTGGTGGATCCTAGTTAATTGAAAATTCCAAACTCCAGGCACCAAAATCCAATTTGGGATTTGTAATTTGAGATTTGTAATTTTTACGATTATGTTCAAAAAAATATTAATTGCCAATAGGGGGGAAATTGCACTTCGGGTTATTCGTACTTGCAAGGAAATGGGGATAAAAACCGTTGCCGTTTATTCCAAGGCCGATGAAGAAAGTCTACACGTACGTTTCGCAGATGAGGCCGTATGTATTGGTCCGGCCCCGAGCAGTGATTCCTATCTAAAAATACCTAACATTATTGCAGCTGCCGAAATTACCAATGCTGACGCAATACACCCGGGCTATGGGTTTCTTTCCGAAAATGCAAAGTTTTCTAAGATCTGTGCTGAATCAGAAATAAAGTTTATAGGTGCCTCTGCGGAGCAGATTGAAAAAATGGGCGATAAAGCTACCGCAAAGGAAACCATGAGAAAGGCGGGAGTACCAACAATTCCTGGTTCCGAAGGACTTTTAAAGGATGTTGACCATGCGAAGAAAGAAGCCAAAAAAATGGGATATCCTGTTATGATAAAGGCTACTGCGGGTGGTGGAGGAAAAGGGATGCGTGCTATTTGGAATGAGGAAGATCTGGAAAGCAATTTTGAAAGTGCGGTAAAAGAAGCGACAGCGGCTTTTGGGAATGGTGGTATGTATATGGAAAAGCTTATTGAGGAACCCAGGCATATTGAGATTCAGATTGTCGGGGACCAGTACGGAAAAGCCTGCCACTTGTCCGAGAGGGATTGTTCCGTTCAGCGAAGGCATCAAAAATTAACCGAAGAAACGCCCTCCCCATTCATGACGGATAAACTTCGGGATCAAATGGGTAAAGCAGCGGTAAAAGCGGCCGAATTTATCAAATATGAGGGAGCAGGTACGGTTGAGTTTTTAGTAGATAAACATCGGAATTTCTATTTCATGGAAATGAATACCCGAATTCAGGTGGAGCATCCCATTACAGAACAGGTGATCGACTATGATCTAATCCGGGAACAGATTTTGGTGGCGGGCGGTGTACCCATTTCGGGAAAAAACTACACACCAAAACTACATTCTATTGAATGCAGGATCAATGCCGAGGATCCCTATAATGATTTCAGGCCATCCCCGGGGGAGATTACAACACTACACACTCCTGGCGGACATGGGATTCGTTTGGATACGCACGTTTATAGCGGCTATACCATCCCACCTAATTACGATTCTATGATTGCCAAATTGATTACTACAGCGCAAACGCGGGAAGAAGCTATTAACAAGATGCGGAGAGCACTGGATGAGTTTGTTATAGAAGGGATTAAAACCACAATCCCATTTCACAGGCAACTCATGGAGCATCCGGATTATCTGGCTGGAAACTACACAACAAAGTTTATGGAGGATTTCGTAATGGATCCGAAATATCAAGACTGATTATGCCCCTTTATGGGGCTTTTTTTTGCAATGAATCTTAGTTATTGGGAATATAAGACGTGGTTAAGTAACGTAGATTTTACCGTAGTGGGAAGCGGTATTGTCGGTTTAAGTACAGCTTTGGAGCTACGAAAGCGGTTTCCCAAAGCAAAAATCCTGATCCTTGAAAAAGGAATTTTGCCTCAGGGGGCAAGTACTAAAAACGCTGGATTTGCCTGTTTTGGTAGCATTTCGGAAATACTATCTGATCTGAGAGACCATTCTGAAGAAGCAGTTAACGAACTGGTTGCGCTACGATGGCAGGGAGTTCAGTTGTTGCGGAAAAATCTTGGAGATGAGGCTATTGGTTATAAGGACTGGGGAGGACATGAGGTGTTCTTACATACCAATGCCGGTCTTTTTGAAACCTGTATTGCCGAACTTGGGCGTATAAATCAATTACTACGCTCCATTTTCAAGAAGGATGCCTTTATCCTGACTGAAAACAACTTTAAGTTTCAGGGAATCCAAGAGCAGTATATCACACATCAATTTGAAGGCCAATTGGATACCGGCAAAATGATGTATACCTTTTTGAAGCGCGTACGCCAACAGGGGATTTTGCTGTTAAATGCTGTGGAAGTAGAGACATTTTCTGAAGGACTGCAAGGGGTTCATGTAAGGACCAATGGATTTGAACTTGACACAAAAAAACTTTTCATTGCCACCAATGGTTTTGCCCGGCAGCTTGTTGAAGAAGACGTTCAACCCGCCCGTGCCCAGGTCCTGATCACCAAACCCATTGAAAACCTGCCCATTCAAGGGACATTTCACTTGGATGAGGGGTACTATTACTTCAGGAATGTAGACAACCGAATTTTGTTGGGAGGAGGCAGAAATCTGGATTTTGAAACGGAAAAAACCACAACATTTGGGCAAACCGAACGGGTGCAGTCCGAACTGGAGCGATTACTGCATGAAGTAATAGTACCGGGAGTGGATTTTGAAGTAGACAGGCGATGGAGCGGGATCATGGGTGTTGGACCGCAAAAGATGCCAATAGTCAAACAACTTTCGAACAATGTTTTTTGCGGGGTACGCCTTGGCGGTATGGGGGTGGCCATTGGCAGCGTCATTGGTCGTGAAGTGGCAGGACTACTTTAAGCATTATATCCTGCGACCGTCCAAAAGGTTAATAATTCTGGAACCGTAAGCTGCATTTTTTTCGGAGTGCGTTACCTGGATAATGGTTACCTTGTCTTCTTCATTCAGTTTTTTAAATAAACCCATAATTTCTTCACTTTGCTGCGAGTTTAGATTCCCGGTAGGCTCATCCGCCAGGATCAGTTTTGGCTTACCAATCAGGGCTCTTGCTACCCCTACTAATTGCTGTTGTCCGCCACTAAGCTGTGCCGGGAACAGGTCTTTTTTCCCTACGATGTTAAATCTATCCAGCATATCCGCAACCATCGCTTTGCGCTCTGCTCCTTTGTACTTCTTATAAAGTAGTGGCATTTCCAAATTTTCGTATACGGTAAGATCGTCGAGTAAATGGTAGGATTGAAATACGAAACCTATGTATTCTTTGTAGAGATTGGAACGATATTTTTCTTTCAAAGTATGCACGGATTCGTCCAAAAAATGGTATTCACCTTCATCAAAGGTGTCCAACATCCCAATAACATTTAATAAGGTGGATTTTCCGGAACCGGAAGGCCCCATCACAGAAATAAACTCCCCTTCCTCTATGGAGAGATTAATGTCTTTTAATAAGAAGATACGTTGGCCTCCTGAGTTGACCCATTTGAAGATGTTTTTTAATTCTAACAGCATAATTTTAATTTAAATAATTTTTGAGCATCTGACTGATTTTCAGGCAGAAATTGTTTGTTTTATTCCTCTTTTAATCTTTTTAAAAGACCGTTATCGTTAGCTACAGAAAGGGTTTGTGACAAAATGGTTCCAAAACCAGTGGTAAACATTATTCCAACCCCTACAACAAAAATCCATGGGCTAAAGTTGACTTTATATGCGAACTCTTCAAGCCAAAGTGCATTTACGAAATAACTTAGGGGGATTGTGACCACAATGGCAATTGTAAACAGTGGCAAAAAGCCTTTGGACAATAAATAAGTAATGTTTTTTGTCTTTGCCCCATGTACTTTTCGAATACTAATTTCTTTCCTTTTTGATTCAGCAGTAAAGGCCGCTATACCCAAAAGGCCAAGTGTTGATATGGTAATGGTTAAGAAGGAAATAAACCCTAAGATGTACATGATATCCGAAAAGATGGCATTGGTCCCCTTTAACTCATCTTCATAAAGATGATACTTAAGGGAATGCACCTTATCCATCCCCTTCCATTTTTGTTCAACATATGATAATATGGATTTTGTACTTGCTGTTGGGGTATAACGAATGTTCAAATACGCAAATTCATTTGGTAAATACCTTATGACCAGGGGATCGGTGGACGTTGCTTCCGACAACAGGTCATATATAAAATTGGCCGTTAGCCCAATTACCTTTACTGGGGTTTGATCTTCTCCTATTAGGACCGTTTCGCCCACCACTTCTTTTGGTTGACTATGGCCCAACAATTTTGCAGCTGCTTCATTGAGTATGACGTATTCTTCATTGTGCACTGGCATCTCGGATGGGAAATTAGTTCCGGCTTTAAGTTCTATTTTCAAATTGGGAATAAAGTGCTGATCTACGGCAATAAAACTTGATGATAAATCAGGATCACCTTCAGAGAACCTATTTTTAATCAGTACCCCACCGCTATACCCACCTGTGCCGGGAACAAAAGAACTTGCCGAAATGCTCTGAATGGCTGGGTTTTTGGAAAGTTCATCAGCTAAAGTTTCATGATCCACACCCTGTAACTTTAGGTTGATGACATGGTTTTGGTCAAATCCGTATTCTTTCTCCATTAAATAATTGAGTTGCGAAAAAATCAACAGTGTCGTAATTATAAAGAGGAGGGAGGCACAGAATTGTAAGACCACCAAACCTTTTCTGAGGTGCAAGCCCTTGCCTTTTCCAAGTATTACCCCTTTGGAATTGCGAAGGGTCTTTATCGGCGAAAACGAAGATAAAAAAGAGGCGGGAAGTAGACCTGCCATCAGCCCGACCACAATACTGAACGCAACAAATACCAAAAAAAGAACGATATCAAATCGAAAGTCCAAAATCAAGAATTGGTTGATCCATAGGTCCAGGAACATTCGGCTTAACCCTTGGAGTAATCCGATGGCGATGGCCAACGATAGCAGTCCAACAATCACGGATTCCAGTATAAACTGGACAAATACCTGGTAACGTGCGGCCCCCATCGTTTTTCTAATCCCAATTTCCTTAGACCGGGTAAGGGATCGGGCAAAAGATAGGTTCACATAGTTAAAACAGGCAGAAAAAAGGACAATGATACCTAAAAAGGAAAGTACATAAATAACTTCTACAGGTATTCGTAGACTTAGTGGATTTTGATGAAACCTGCTCAAATTGATTTGAGATAGTTTTTCCGAGTCAAACGTAATATTGACATCCTCAAGGCGAGCATATTTTTCTGAGGCGGTATCATTTAGGATAGGTTCCAAATCTTTTTCGGAAACCCCTTCTTTCAACAACAGATAGAGATACGCATCAAAATAGTTTTCCCAATTATCAAAAATGGCATCGCTTTTCCCTTGTTTTACCAGGGAAGGAAGGGTAGACATAGAAACTAAAAAATCAAACTGAATATGTGAAGGCAAAGTATTGTCCGTGACACCGGTAACCACAAAATCACCCAACACGGTTTCTTTGTTTTCGGTAAGAATGAGATCAATACCCATTGCATTCAAACCGATATCATTCAGTTTTACGGCCTTGCCAATAGGATTGGTATCTCCAAACAGTTTTTCTGCTGATGTCTTGGTAAGTACAATGGAGAAGGGCGCTTTCAAAACAGTTGCTGCATCCCCTGCAATCAAGTTGAAGTCAAAAACAGCAAAGAAGCGGTCATCTGCATAGCGACCGGCCAAAGGAATTCTGTTTTCACCAAATATCATGTCGCCACCCACAAAACTTGACTTTATCTGCACCGCATCTTCTATTATATGGGGGTAGTTTTCTGAAAGCATTTTACCTAATGGCAGTGGGGTTGATGCCCAAGAAAAACCTTCATCCTCACTTATGATACGCACTATCCTATCCCGCTTTTCGTGAAAGCCATCCATTTGCTTTTGGCTATAGATCAAAAGGATAATCAATAGACAGGTGGCCATGCTTACAGATAGTCCTAAAACATTAATTACTGAAAACAGTTTATGTTTCAGAATATTCCTAAAAGCAACTTTAATATAGTTTTTAAACATAGCTTTCACATAAACAGGTGATTATTCGTCTTTAAGGGCGTGAACCGGATTTTTATTGGCTGCATTCATAGCCTGGCTTCCAACAGTTAGTACCGCCACCAAGATAGCCACAACCCCAGCGCTAATAAAATACCCTGCATGCAGTGAAATACTATAAGCAAATTGTGAAAGCCAATTTGTTGCTAAAAGGTAGGCTATGGGCAGAGCGATTACTATCGAAATGAAAACTAATTTCATGAATTCACCGGAAAGCATTACCGTGACTTGTGAAACCGTTTGCCCCAAAACTTTACGAATGCTGATTTCCTTTTTTCTACGTTCTGCGGAAAAAGCAGCCAAACCAAAAAGGCCCAGACAAGAAATTAAAATGGCCATTCCGGCAAAATACTTTGAAAGTGTTGATACCCGTTGTTCGGACTGATACAGCTCCTGGTATTGATTGTCCAAAAAGCGAAAATCGAAGGTAAGCCCGGGATTAAATTCGTTGTAAAGCTTTTCCAGGGAGGCAATGGCAATTTTTTCTTCGCCTGCTTTGATTTTGACTACTAAATTACTGATCCATTCTGTTCGGCATAATAGTGCCATAGGGGCGATCTCATTGTATAGGGATTGGATATTAAAGTCTTTTACCACACCGATTATTTCCCTATTAGGCCCCCGCATATCAATTACAGTTCCAATAGGATTTTCAAGCCCCATGACCTCAACGGCCGTCTCATTCAATATAATTTTTGATTCGTTGTTAGGCTTTTCATTGCTATAGGTCCTGCCTTCCTTTAATTCGATTCCCATGGTTTCTATGAATTCCGGACCAACATGGGCATGTCTAAAACTAATGTGCTTGGACTCTTCCGTTTGTCCTGGCCAGGAATGCCCTCTTGAGGAATTACTGAAATTTGTCATTCCTCCTTGCATATAGGTCGCATTGACCACACCTGGTAGCTGCTTCGCCTGTTCAAGAAAGACATCCACCTTGTCGATTAACCCATCTTGTATCTCAAAGATCATGACGTTGTCTTTATCATAACCTAGATTTTTTGATTGAATGTAATCCAATTGCATGTAAATAACGCTTACGGCCACGATCAATAAAACAGAGATGCTAAATTGAAAAATGACCAATCCTTTTCGAGCCAAAAGATCGCCGAAAGAAGTATTGATTTTTCCCTTCAAGACCTTCACAGCGCTGAACTTTGTTAAATATAGGGCTGGGTAACTTCCGGAAACCAGCCCTGTCATTAGGGCAATTAAGCAAAGTGTAAGCACTATTTGAGGTTCAACAGCAAATGTGAGCTCCTTACCGGTAATGGTATTGTACCAGGGCAATAATAGCAATACCATAAGAACGGCACAGCCCAAAGAAAAGAAAGACAGTAAAAGGGATTCCGAAAGAAATTGAAGGATCAACGATTTTCTGTTGGCACCAATCGCCTTTTTAACACCTACTTCCTTCAACCGTCTTGTGGCCCTTGCCGTGGATAGGTTCATAAAGTTGATGCAAGCAATTGATAATACGAATAGTGCTACTATTGAAAATAGAATTACATAATTGATTCGCCCACCAGCCTGTTTTCCGTTCTCAAAATTCCCCCTTAGGTAATTGTCACTGTATTTGGTAAATACAACCTGTTCACCCTTGAGATACTGGTTCCGTTTTGATACAAAATCGGCCATTTTCTGAGTGAAGGCATTGATATCCGTTCCGGGGGCTAACAGCACATATACACTTGAGCTATTGCTATACCATGCAATATCATCAGGATCTCTAAACTTAAGAAAGGTTTTGTAGGGTAGGATAAAGTCGAATTGCTGAGAAGAGTTTTTTGGTACCTCGAAAACCCCGGAAACAGTGAAAACATCATCAATTTCTTCTTCACCTTCTTTAATAGCGAGGGTTTTTCCCATCGGGTCAACGCCTTCACCAAAAAAACTGGCTGCCAATTCACTCGAAATGACCACGGAATTCACCTCTGTCAAGACTGTATTTTTGTCCCCCGATAGTAAAGGGTATGAAAAGACTTTGAAAAAGTCAGCACTGGCCATTACACCAAAGGCACTCAGTTTTTTGTCCTTGGTTTCCAAGCGGGCGTTGTTGTCAGATTCGTAGACTGCAGTTGCCAATTCCACTTCGGGAACCTCCTCCTGCAGGGCCGTGAGCATTAAGCTTGAATTGGATGAGAAGGTGGCTAGCTCTCCCGGAGCTACGGGTACATTTCTACGCACTTGATACAGTCGCTCATCGTGTTCATGAAACGTATCCATTGCAAGTTCATCGGATACCCAGAGGTATACAAGCAGTACACAGGCCATACCCGATGATAAACCTATCAAATTGATGAAAAAGGTACTCTTGTGTTTTTGAATTTTCCTTAGGTACAAAAGAATAGTGTGCTTAAACATTTTTCAGGGTTTAGGATTATGGCTCAAAAAGTGTTCATTGTTTTTTAAAGAAATGTCGTCGGTTTGTAAGATTTATTTTTGCGTTATTCGTCTCTAAGAGTTTGAACAGGATTTACGATTGCAGCTTTAAAACTTTGCCAGCTCACAGTGATTAATGCGATCAAAAGTGCTGAGAGTCCCGATACTAGAAAAACCCACCAACTAAGATTAGTCTTATAGGCAAAACCCTCCAACCATTGGTTCATAACATACCATGAAACCGGAACGGCAATCGTAAAGGCAAAGCTTACCCATTTTACAAAATCCTTGTTCAAAAGAGATAATATCTGGATTACCGTTGCGCCATTTACTTTTCGTACCCCGATTTCCTTTTTGCGCCTAACAACGGTATAGGACGTGAGTCCAAACAGCCCCAATGACGCTATCAAAATGGACAATGCTGTGAAAATTTGAAATGCGGTACCAAAAGCCTTGTCTTCCTTGTATTGGGCTTCGAAATTTTCATCAAGAAAGGTATAATTGAAAGTGCTTTGAGGGAATAGTTCCTTCCAGGTTGTTTCAATTTGGGTCATGGCTGCTGCCAAACCACCAGAAGTAACTGCCCGTTCGTTTAGTTTTATGAGAATGTTATCAGCGCTGGGGCTGTATCGTATGAATATTGGTTCGATACCCGTTTTCAGTCCAAAATGATGGTAGTCTTTCAGCACTCCGGAAATGGTCCATTCCTGTTCCCAGAATTTTACCGTTTTGCCTATGGCCGCCTCCATGTCGGATATACCCATGAACCGGATAAATTTCTCGTTCATGACAATCTCATTACTAGAACCGCGTGAATTTGCTTTAAACGGCTCCCCGGCGGCAAATTCAAAATCCATCAATTCAAAAAATTCCGGACTAACGGCATAATTGTAGGTTATTCTTTTCTCATCAAGGGTTCCGTTTGGAAAAATGATACCGGCACTGGATCCCAGGTCCTCGTATCGACCTCCCGGAAAAGTGTTAGCTGTCGCCATTTTTGTTACAAAAGGGAGGTTTTGCAGTTTATCCTTAAACGTTTTTATCCCGCTCACAAGGGTTGAATCAGCATCCGGTGCGACATCAAGAACCTGCCAGTGAAGGGCTACTACTTGTTGCAAATCCGCACCAATGGGCTGTTCTTTTAAAAACCTGATCTGCTTGTTTACGATAAGGGTGCCTACAATCAGGATAATGGTGGCAAAAAACTGCCCGATAATTAATCCTTTCCTAACGGTTAAGCCCATTGGGGAGGTCTGTACTTTTCCTTTTAAGGTTTTGGCAGGAGTATAATTGCTTAAAACAAAAGCGGGGTATATTCCGGAAACTATGGCCCCTAGCAGTATGAAACCAAATAGTGGAAGCGCCTGATAAAGGTTAGCAATTCCAAAAGTCAAGTCCTGGTTAATAAAAACACTAAAGGCGGGTAAAATCAGTAATACGATACCAAAAGCAATGGCAACGGCAATGCCATTCAATACTAATGACTCCAAAAGTGACTGCATTATAATCTGTGGCTTTTGTGCTCCGGCAATTTTGCGTATCCCTGTCTCCTTAGCCCGTTCCAGTGATTTGGCAGTAGAAAGATTGATATAGTTCAACCAGGAGAGGATAATGATGATTAGCCCGATCGCAAAAAGGAACCGTACTCTTTGTACACTACCATTTGCCTGAGCCTCATAGGGCTTATTAGAATACAGATGAATATCCTCTAAAGGTTCAATATTATGCCTTTCGTAGGGTAGGGCTTCAATTTTGAGATCCTTTATCTTTTGTTGCAGTTGCACTGTATTAGTACCAGGAGCTAAGCTCAAATAAGTATAGTAGACATTTTGATTCCAGGTATATTCCCAGTCCCCCTCAAAAGCATCCCAGGCTCTAAAAGTGCTGAACGAAACCAAGAAATCGTTCGGGATATGGGTTTTCCGGTTATTTTCTTTTAGAACTCCCGTAATAGTAAAAGCAGGACTGTTTGCATTAAACAGTTTAATGGTTTTACCCATGGGTTCTTCCTTGCCAAATAGTTTTTTGGCCAAAGATTCGGTTAGTACAATGGAATAAGGCTCATTTAGAGCACCTTTCGCATTCCCCTGTTTTAGTTTAAGGTCAAAAAGCGCTAAAAAAGAAGGATCAGCCAATGAACCTTTATTGTTTTCAAAAACCTCATTTTCTTTGATAAGCACAAGGTTGGTAAAATAGCGGAGCCGGGCATAATTACGTATTTCAGGAAAGTTTTCCTTTAGGGTTTCCCCTGTTACGATATAGCTATTCGCATCTCCGGCAACCCATTTATCCCCTTCCAGGTAATCCATATATGCGCGATAGATATTTTCTGAACCTGGGAAGGTATCATAGCTTTTTTCATTGTTGACATAGAGCATTATGAGGATAAAACAAGCGGTGCCCACAGCCAAGCCAAAGATATTTATGAAGGAATAAAGCCTGTTTTTGAGCAAATACCTTGTCGCGATTTTTAGAAATAGTTTGTACATAGTGTTTCCTTTATTCCGTTCTAAGGCTTTCCACTGGATTGGCCAAAGCCGATTTTATAGTTCTTAAGCCTATGGTCAACACAGCTATAACAAGGGCCAACACACCGGAAAAAGCAAAAAAGTACCAGTTCAACTCAACCCGATTTGCGTAGTTTTGAAGCCAGTTATGGCCAAACCACCATGCAATAGGAGCGGCAATTACAAAGGCAATAAGGACCAATTTCAGAAAGTCTTTGGTCAATAAATAGGTTACCGAAGCCACACTGGCACCTATTACCTTTCGAATACCTATCTCCTTGGTACGCTGTGCTGTTATTAGCATGGACATGGCAAACAGACCAATACAGCTCAAGAGGATGGCAATTACTGATCCGCTTGTAATAAGGGCGGCCAGGGTTTTTTCCCGTCTAAAAGTCCGGTCAACGTTCTCATCTAAAAAAGAACCTAAAAATTCTGCATTCGGTTCTATTTTTTTGTAGGCAGCCTCTATGGCATTGACCGAATTCGCCATGTTGGATGAAGCCACTTTAACATAAGCATACAATAACCCTTCTTCTCTGTTAAGCAATAAGGTGAGCGGTTCAATAGCCTTCGAAATATCCTGGAAATTATAGTCCTTAACCACTCCGATAACCGTATAGTTCAGGCTATCCGATGCGGGAAGTTGAGCACCCAATACATTATCCTCTCTAAGTTGTCTCGCCATGCTTTCATTAATGATCGCCGATAGCTCATCGCTTTTCCTTGAACTATCAAAACTTCTTCCCTGTAAAAGCTCCAAACCAAGGGTTTTGATATAATCATAGTCCACGGTCAGCGTATTTGTCCGAACCCCTTGTTCTTTGTAATCGAATCCCCAGACACTGGAATACTGACTACCATCCTTCCCCCTTCCCAGGTTATTACTGGACGCGGTTATATCCAAAATATCGGGCTTCCCGGCAAGTTCATTGCGAAGCAATTTGACTGCGCTGTAGCTGTCTCTCTTTCCGGTTAAAGGAAAAGAAAGTACCTGCTCTTTGTTATAGCCCAAATCTTTATTTCGCATATAATCGATCTGTCCTTTTAAGATAAAAGTGCCACTGATCAATACTATGGCAATGGCAAATTGAACAACGATCAACCCGTCTCGTAAACGGTTTTTACCATTACTTTCCAATTTACCTTTTAACGATTGTACAGTAGTTAGACGACTTATTTGTAAGGCGGGATATCCTCCAACAAGAAGTGTTATGACCACCACCAACAATACTGCGGCAAGCAGTACTTCTGAGGAAAGCAAAATAGTTACAGAAGCACTAGAGCGAAATAGGGTCTGAAAGCTTTCTTGTAGCAATAGACTTAACAAAATACCGATGCCTATCGAAACCAAGAAAATGATTAGGCTTTCTCCCCAGAATTGTATGAAAAGCTGCCTTTTCTCTGCTCCCAGGGTCTTTCGCATACCAATCTCTCGAAGGCGTTGCGAACTCTTTGCAACGCTCATATTGATAAAATTGACACAAGCAATGAACAAGATAAGAAAGGCAAGACCCAAAACAAGGTATACCGAACTGCGACTCGTTTCGGCAAACCCTTTTGCATAGCTTGTAAAGTTTATGTCTGAAAGAGGGACCAGACCAAGCTGAAGATAATTACCATCCTTGTTCGGTAAGGCGCCATCACGTTTCAGATTTTGAATCGACCCTTCATAGTGAAGATTGGTAAAGGCTTGACTCTTTTTTTCAAAAACCTCAGCTGAAACTTCTTTTTCCAACTGCAAGAATACTTCGTGGTATTGCGCGTTCCAGCGTTCCTTGGTTTCGGCGTACTCAGGATTTTTTTCGAATCGCAGTGCTATTTCATACTCTATGGAACTTTCCTGCGGGGGATCAATGGAAATCGCTCCTACCATGAAGGGTTCCTTTTTGCCGTTAATTTGAATGTTTATCGTCTTGCCTATTGGATTTTCTTCACCAAATAATTTCTGTGCCGTTGTTTCCGTAATTACCGCCGAAGAGAGATCATCCAAAGGATTCCTTTTACTACCCTGTACTACGGGAAAACTGAACATGGAAAAAAAAGCGTCATCAACATAAAGCGCATCCAAATTGATTTCTTTTTCCTTATAAAAGGTCAATGCCTCTTCTTCAACGTGGCGCGTAATTTTAGCCACCCCGGAAACTTCCGACTGCAATGTTTCAGCAAATGGTGTAGGCTGACTAATCCCGGCTTCCATACCGTTTGGAGTCTGCCATTTAATATAGACTTGATAGATATTATCCCGATTCGTATGGAATTTATCAAACGAAAGCTCATGAAGGGAATCCATTGTGAGTAATATCGCAATTCCAAAGGCTACTGACAGACCCACAATTCCCAATATGGTGAAAAGTCGATTTTTCCAAAGGGTTCGCAGTGCAATTTTTAGATAGCTCTTAAACATGATTTTCGTTTTTCATAAGTTAATTTGGGCAACCCTTTTGAATACTAAATTATTCCGTTCGCAGACTTTGGACCGGATTGGTGCGGGCAGCTTTAACGGCCTGCAGGCTTACCGTAATTATCGTTAGTAATAATGCTCCAAAGATGGCTGTAGCAAAAATGGGCCAGCTCAGGTTAATCCTATAATCATAGTTCTCTAACCATCCTTCCATTACATAAAATGCAATAGGAACGGCAACGAAACAGGCAATTAAGATCAGCGCCAAAAAGTCTTTAGACAATAGTTTCCATACACTCATAACAGTGGCTCCCAATACCTTTCGCACTCCAATTTCTTTTGTACGTCGTTCGGCTACATAAGCGGTAAGCCCCAAAAGACCCAGGCAGCTGATAAAAATGGCAAGTGCTGTAAAAACACCAGCAAGATCGGCAATACGCTCCTCAGATTGGAACTTGATCGCGTACTGATCATCCACAAATTGATAGTCAAAAGGCAACTGAGGGAAATGCTGTTTGTATATTGTCTCAACTATGGCCAGACTCTGTTCCACACCTTTTTGTGGGTTTAGCCGAAGATTGTAAAAATTGGCAACACCAAATCTATCAAAGGCATACACACCTTGCATTACCGGTTCAAAAGGTGATTGTACGACCACATCTTCTATTACCCCAATAATTTTCAAAGGAGGATCCGGGTCTTCGCCATTCGAGTCCCTTAGATACTTCCCTATCGGATTGGTGAAACCCATATAGTTCATCGCTGCTTTATTGATTAGCACCGTATTGGAATCCGTAGCCATTTCTCTGGAGAAATCTCTTCCCATGATAATGTCTAAATCCAATGATCTCGCATATTCCGGAGATACAAGGGTAAATGCCAAACTCACCTGAAAATCATCAGGCTTCCCGTCCCAGGTAAAACCACCGGTGCGTGACCATATTTCGGTTGTTGGCGCGCTGGAAGTGGACATTTCGGTAACTGCTCCCGACGCGATTAAGTCGCTTCGCACAATATCTCTTTTTAGGGCAAATTCCTGGCCTGTGGCAGGAATTTGAATAAGTCCTTCTTTATCGTAGCCAATGGGTCGGTTCTTTGCAAAACGGATTTGTTGCAGCACCACTAAGGTTCCGATGATAAAAGCAACTGAGGCTGTAAATTGGACCACTACCAATACCTTTCGGGGAAGCATAGAAAACCGCCCGAACGAGAGCGTGCCTTTTAATGCTTCTACAGGTTTAAAAGAGGAAAGATATAGTGCCGGATAGCTTCCGGATACTAAAGCGGTAATGCCAACAAATAGCGCCGAAGCTATCCAAAACAGCGCTTTGTTCCATGGAAACTGTATTTCTTTACGTACCAAGGCGTTAAAATCCTCCAGGAAAAACAGCACTAGAACCAGCGCTATCAGGAAGGATAGTAGGGTTACCAAAAAAGACTCTCCCAGAAACTGATTGATCAGATGTCCCCTATTAGAACCGATAGTTTTACGTAGCCCTACTTCTTTGGCCCTTCTTTCAGACCGTGCAGTACTCAAATTCATGAAATTGATACATGCAAGAACCAGCACAAGGATCCCAATTATAGCAAACAGTCTTACATAGGTTATACGCCCCCCTGCCTGACGGCCCTCTTCAAAATTATTTCGCAGATACCAATCCTCCATGGGAAATAAGAAAACCTCCGGATTACTTTGTGTTTCAGAAAGTTGGTTTTTCTTAGCATCTTTGATTTTGGTGGTTACCCCATCCATAGTCACATTATCAGCAAGTTGTACCAACATCTGAAACGAGTTGTTATTCCAATCGTCTCTTGCCTCCGAAACCCATTCACGCCAGGACACGTATCGTTTCCATGGGACTAAAAATCCCAGTCCGTGGAAGGAGTTGTTGTAAGGAATATCCTCATATACTCCGGTTACAGTAGCATCTAACTCGTTGTTCACACGAACTACTTTTCCTATCGGATTTTCTGATCCGAATAGGGCAAGGGCTGTGGATCGGTCCAACATTATGGCGTCGATATCCTGAAGGCCATTTTGCTGCCCATGCACCATTTTAAGATCCAGCATCTCCGTGATTCCGGCCTGCATGAAATTCCCAACACTTGAAATAACCTTTTCTTCGTAAGCAAGGCTTTGTGTCCATTCCCAGGAAGCCATTACAATATGGTTGAAAAGGTTCCCGTATTGTTCTCGAAGTACAAATTCCAAGGGTCTCGGAATAGCATTTCCGGTTTCTACGTTGCCATTTCTTGTCCTATTTTGATACACCTGGGCAATTTGATCTTTGCTTTCAAAATACTGGTTGTAGGTAACCTCGTCGGCTACCCAAAGTCCAATCAAAAGTGCTACGGCCATCCCAATGGCCAGCCCCCCGATATTGATGAAAGAAAACAGCTTGTTCTTTTTTAGACTCCGCCAGGCGATTTTTAAATAGCTCTTTACCATGATCTCTTTGTTTTGATTAATGATGTTATTCTGTCCGAAGATTTTTGACTGGGTTCGATTTTACCGCTTGAAGGCGAGGGATAAATACTGTAATGAGAAGGACAAGCCCTATCAATGCAAACATCCGATCTTCCATAGAGATACTGTGCGTAAAGGTGCTCAAGCGAGCCTTCAGTAAATACCGGGCCATGAAGAACAGGATTAAAGCGGCAAAGTATTTTGATAAGGTGTTTACCGGTGGTATAGTAGGAAAGAACCGAAGATGGTACGGCAAAAATGCTGGAAAAGCTTACATTAAAGCTGAGGAAATTTAAAAAAACGAACTGCTGGTTTTTGAACATGATGGCCGTTGCTTTGGTATTTGCTGTTATTAGCCACTAAGCTTTAAAAAAGCAGTTCGATTATCATGCCAAAATGTAAAGAAATGATATACAACAGCTTATGATCAAAGCACCTCTTAAAATGTCAAATATTTTGACAAAATCTGTATAATATGTTTACACTTGGATAAAGATGCTTTGCAATTAGTCTGCCTGTAAACTTTTAACAGGGTTGGCAATAGCGGCCCTTACCGCCTGCAAACCAACTGTGGCCAATGCTATACCAAAGACAAGTAATGCAGAAAAAGCAAATACAAACCAGCTTATATGAATGCTGTACGCATAATTTTGCAGCCAGTTGTCCATGAGCCAGAACGCCATAGGGAAGGCAATTAGCAAGGCAATCAGAACCAGTTTTACAAAATCTATGGAGATTATTTTTATGATATTGGTTATCGTGGCCCCAAGAACTTTGCGAATGCTTATTTCCTTTCTTCTTCGTTCTGTCATAAAGGCGGCCAGGCCAAAGAGTCCTAAACAAGCTATTACAATAGCTAGTATACAGAAGAAGATACCCGTATTGGCAATTTTTTGTTCTTTTTCATACAGCTTTTCTATGTTATTATGTAAGAAGGAGTAATCAAATACTGCATCAGGAGCCACACGATTAAATACGGTTTCCATGAGGGTTAAAAGCTCTGGTGAAAAACCCTTAAAGCGCACCAAAAGATATGACTTGGGTTCTCTTTTGCTACTAGTAAAAGCATAGGCCCCTATAGGAGCATGTAAAGAGGCAAAATTGAAGTCATCAACAACACCTACAATGGTATGTTTTCTATTGATCATTATCTCTTTATTGATGGCTTCTTCAGGACTGTAGCCTAAATAGGCGATTGCTTTCTTGTTTACAACTACCTGAAGGGTAGTATCGTTTTCGTGCTTTATGTTTGCTAGTGATTTGCCGGCCAGAAGTTTTAGGTCCAAAACATCAATTATTTCTGAATCGGCCATATTGGTATGAATATCGAGTCCTTTAGTATCATTCTCATTTTTATAAAGGGAATTCAAACTAACACCCATTCCGGGAAATCCTTGTGCCAGTGCAACTGAAGTGATCTGCCCCAGGTTTTCGAATTGGCTTTTAAGGGCTTTAAATTGTTTTTGATCTTTAATGCTGGCTGTTGAAATGGCAATAACATTCTCAGATTCAAAACCCAGGTTTTTGTTCTTAATGAATCCGAGTTGCTGATATACAATCGTTACACAAACAATAAGAATGGCTGAGGCCGTAAACTGGAGGATTACCAGGCCTTTCCGCACTATTAGCGCACCACCACTTTGTTTTTGGGAAGGCGAAAGCACAGATCTGGGGGAAAAACGAGATAAGTACAACGCAGGATACGAACCGGCTACAAGGGTTAAGATAATCCAAAGGATACTTAACGCAAAAAGGGATGCGCCGTTAAACAGCAGTGCTTGTTCCAGATGTTGACCCGTAAGATGATTGAACCAGGGTAGTGCCAATACTGCAAAACATCCTCCTATACCTATTGAGATAACGGTAATCACTGCGGTTTCAATGTAAAATTGAGCAACAAGCGCGCTCTTATTTGCTCCCAGGGTTTTGTTTATTCCAATTTCTTTGGAACGTTTTTGGGAGCGGGCAGTGGTAAGATTCATATAATTGATACAAGCAATGCACAAGATGACGATAGCCAAAAGCGACAGGTTGATAATTTCGCGAATGTCACCTATTCGGGCAGCGTAAGAGTCAGAGAACCCTGCTGAGTAAAGGTGTATTTTTTCGAAGGGTTGCAGGGAGAAGGAGTACCATTGCTCTTCTTTCGGTACGTGTTTATCCAAAATCTTTTGAAGCTGTTCTGCCACAGCAATAGGAGAAATCGCTTTCTCAAAGCCTACCAGAGTTTCAAAGCTGGCGTTACCCCAGCCCGGGTTTCGCGAAAACGGCGTCGTATTAAAAGATCCAATAGCGTTAAAACGATAACTGCTATTTTGCGGTTGATTTTTATAAACTGCGACAACCTCAAGTTCGGTCCTGTTGTCCACTTTTAAACGCTTTCCAAGGGGGTCAATAGTACCAAAATATCGTTCTGCGGCATACTGCGAGAGTGCAATAGTATTTGGCCGATGTAGCTCATTTGAGTTACCTCTTAGCAATTGAATTTGTAAGATGTCAACTATTTCCGGGTCACACCAGTACAGTTCATCCTCCACATAATTGGTATTACCCACATGTATATATGCATTTTCTCCGAAGCCGTTTTTTAAGATACGGCTTGCAAACTTTACACCGGGAAGTTCATTTTTTAGTGTTGGTGCCAATACAGGAGGGACGTTTGCCCAAACCTCTTCATAAGAGGCCTCAGTCGTATGCAATACTACCCGGTATACTGGAACGGTAGTATTAAGTTGTTGGTCAAAGCCCAGTTCATGCCGCACAAAAACAAAAAGCACTAAGGCTATGGCCACGCCTAAAGAAAGCCCGAAAATATTGATTGTTGAAAAGAGCGGGTTATTCTTTAGATTTCGCCATGCGATTTTCAGATAGTTTTTAAACATGATCTTTTTTTGGTCTTCCCCTGGCTTTTCAAATTTAAAGCACAAGAAGGAAAGTACTTTAGCATTATTCTACAACTGCTCCTTGTAAGGAGCTATTCATCAAAGATGGGCTGGATGAACCTATTCTGTCCGTAAGCTTTTGACCGGGTTCGATTTTGCCGCCTTGATCGCTTGATAGCTCACTGTTACGAATGCAATACCTAAAGCCAAAAGACCGGCAATGGCGAAAATCCACCAGGAAAGTTCAATTTTATAGGCATATTCCCGTAGCCATTGGTTCATGGCGTACCATGAGATGGGTATGGAAATCAAAAGTGCTATCCCTACAAGCTTTAAAAAGTCCTTAGACAAAAGGGCAGTAATACCGCTTACCGATGCCCCCAATACCTTACGAACACCAATTTCTTTAATTCTGTTTTGAGCCATGTAGCTCGCCAGTCCAAACAGACCCAAACAGGAGATCAAAATGGTCAAGATGGTAAAAAGACTGGCCAACTTTTCAATGCGTTGCTCATCAGCAAATTTTTTGGCATAATCCTCATCCACAAATTCATAGTTAAACGGGTAGTTTGGATTGTATTTATTAAAAATAGCTTCCGTTGCCGCTAAGTTATCTGCCAACCTATTTTGCGGGTTGTATTTAATGTGAATCATGTTAAACCAGGCTTTGGCACCTTCTATGACCATGGGCTCGATTTTTTGAAATGGCGAGTTGAATACGAAATCTTCGACCACTCCTACAATGTGCCAATCAATACCGTTGTCCCTAATAGTCTGTCCAAGGGGGCTTTTGAATCCCATTAGTTTTACGGCGGATTGGTTTAAAATGGCAGCGGTAGAATCGGTAGGGTACTTTTTGAGATTAAAATCGCGTCCCTCCAGAAGCCGTAGCCCCAATGTTTTTATAATGGCATCATCAGCTATCAAACGATGCACCAGGGTTTTGTCCTCCTGGCTTTTACCTTTCCATTCAAAATGCCATGAATTGCTCCAGCTTTCGGTGATGGGGGAACTTGTTTTTGAGACAGAAGCGGCGATGCTACCCTCCAAGAGTTCCGACCTTATGCTGGCATAGTTTTTTTCAACATCCCCTTCCATTTGAACATACACCAAATAGTCTTTGCTGTAACCGAGCTTACGGTTTTGAACGTTGTTGATTTGCTTTTTAACAACTATGGTAGCTATGATCAAGGTGATCGCCACGGAGAATTGTATAACAACCAAAACTTTTCTAGGGGTAACCAGTGCGTTGATTTTTTTAAAGGTGCCCTTCAAAACAGCCGAAGGCTTGAAGGCGGATAAATACAATGCCGGATAACTCCCGGCAAGGAAACCGGTAAAAAGGATAATACCTAAAGTAATTCCCCAGAACCATGGATTTTTCCAATCTATGGTAAGTTCCGTAGTAATTAATTCTGAAAATGAAGGAAGTGCCAGTACTACCACAATTAAGGCAACAATTGCGGCGAGAAAAGAGATGAGAACGGACTCTCCTAAAAACTGCCAAACCAATGCCTTTTTTCGTGCGCCCACTACTTTTCGAACCCCAACTTCTTTTGCTCTTTTTTCACTTCTGGCGGTACTTAGATTCATAAAGTTAATGCATGCAATGATCAAAACGATGATCGCAATGACTCCGAACAATCGAATAATATCAATCAGGCCTCCTATCTCCACACCATTTTCAAATTCTGAGTATAGATGTGATCTTGTATAGGGGTATAAAAAGGTGACCATATCCGGAGTGCCCTTGTCATACGCCTTTCTATGGGGTTTTATTTTTTCTGAAAACGTTTGGTAATCCGTGCTTTCTTTCAAAAGCACATAGGTGGCAATGGAGTTATTGCCCCAGTGTTCATCATCGTACCCCTTTTGCTTTAAATAGGACCATGGTATTAGATATTCAAAGTTGAATTCTGTATTTCCCGGGAGATCTTTTAATATCCCGGTTACTTTGAAATTGTCGGTATTATCAACTTTTACTATCTGGCCCACCGCGGGTGCATCACCGAACATTTTTTTTGCAAAGGTCTCTGTAACCACCAGCGAGTTTACGTCTTCAAAAATGGTTTCTACGTTTCCTTCTACCAAGGGGAAACTAAAAATCTTTAAGAAACTCGGGTCAACTATCGTTCCATTTGATTTAATGTTCTTATCCCCCTGACTAAACAAAAAGACATTTTCATAGAAATATCGGGAGACTTCCTCCACTTCGGGATAGTCTTTTTTGATCGTTGAAGCCATGATCTTGGGCGTAGAGTTCCAGGTCCAGATTTCCCCATCCACGGTGTATTTGTTATATACCTGGTAAATCCGGTCTTTTTTTTCATGGAATTGGTTAAAGCCCAATTCAAAACTTACCCACAACAAAATAAGAGCGGTTACCGCTAAACCTATGGATAGGCCCAGAATATTTAATAGTGAGAAGCTTTTATTCCTAATTAAATTTCTCCAGGCGATTTTCAAATAGTTCTTTACCATGATCTCCTTATTTTGATGGTTGAGGTTATTCCGTCCGCAGGCTTTTGACCGGGTTGGTCATAGCCGCACTTATCGATTTAAAACTGACCGTTAACAATGCTATTGCGATTACTAAACTTCCTGCTAACCCAAAAGCCCACCAAGGCATATCAACACGATATTCATAGTTCGTTAGCCATTTGTCCGTAAAATACCAGGCAACGGGAAGGCCAATTACAATACCCACACCCACCAACTTCAGAAAATCTTTTATTAACAGCCGCGTAATCTTACTAACTGAAGCACCAAGTACTTTTCGTATTCCTATTTCCTTTACCCGTAACTGAGCCGAAAATATGACGAGGCCGAACAACCCCAGACATGAAATAAATATTGCCATGAATGAAAAGTATTGGGAGAGTTTAAAAAAAATGGTCTCACTTCTATACATATCATCGTACCATGCATCGGAAAAGAAATGTTCGAACGGCACTTCAGGAAATATTTCGGTGTACAAATTTTCCAAAGCTTCTACCGTTTGTACAACATTTGAAGGACTGATACGTGCCAAAACTGCTCCCCTGTTCAGATGTTCGCCATTGCGGATAATCAATGGTGGAATTGTAGATTTTAGGGTATTAATGGGAAAGTCTTTCATCACTCCAATGATCTCGCCTTCTCTGCCCCACATCGCCAGGGGTTTACCTATCGGATCTTTTAGCCCCATTATTTTCAAAGCGGTCTCATTAACGATGTAGCCCGAGTTATCGGCAACACGGGTCGTGGAAAAATCCATACCCATAAGCAATTCGGTGCCCCAAGCCTTTGCAAAATCCGATCCCACGGCCATACTTTTAAATATCGTTGGATCGTTTTCGGGTTTACCGGTCCAGACCACATCATCAAAACCATTCGAAAACCGCATGGGTCCTATATCGGTAATAGACATGGATTCTACTCCGGGAAGCTGTAATGCTCTTCGTTTTAGTCCGGTAAAGGTGCGCGTAGAGTCACCTTGAAAAAGAAAAAGGACAACATTGTGACGGTCAAAACCAAGGTTCTCATTCTGTATAAAATGGATTTGACGGGATGTGATCAGCATTCCTGAGATCAGGATGACGGTCAAGGCAAACTGAAAAACTACCAACCCCTTGCGGATCCATCGCGAACTGGCATTGGCGTTACTATTATTCCTGAAAATAGCTATCGCTTTAAAAGAGGAAAGCACGAATGCCGGGTAGCTTCCGGATACAAAGCCCGTTAACAAGGTAATACCAAGAATGCTCAACCAAGACAAGGATGAGAGACGTAAAAGGTCTAAATCCTTTCCAGCAAGCTCATTAAATAGGGGTAAAACAAGTGCAACCAGCACTAATGATAAAAGGGTACTCATAAAGGAAAGTAGCAAGGCCTCTCCTAAAAATTGGGAGATCAAACTTCCTTTCTTTGCACCCAGAGATTTCCGCACCCCAACTTCCTTGGCCCTTTTTAGTGAACCTGCAGAAGCCAAGTTCATAAAGTTGATACAGGCAATTAACAAAACGAAAAACGCGATAAATCCAAAAATGCGCACATTCTCGATACGACCACCGGAAATAACGCCATTCTCAAAATTATTATTTAAATAACTCTGCCCAAAAGGTTGTAGCCTTAGCTCTACCGTGTAATTGGAATCTTCTTCCGTTCTATACGGCATAAGAAAATCCCTGATCTTAGCATCTACGGTTGTGACATTGATATTCTTTTTAAGCATAATGTAGGTGAGCGGGCCACTATTGGTAATGTCGTTTGCCCAGCTATGTTCTTCCAGGAAGATATCCCAATGCAGGAAAAAATCACCTTTCTTGGAGCTGGCCGGGCTAGCATCTCTAAACACAGCAGATACCTTTAGCGGGCGGCTGTTCTCATAGAGAATCGATTTACCGATAGCATTTTTGGCACTTCCAAAAAACAACCGCGCCATTTCTTCAGAAATAGCCACATTTCCAGGAGAATCCATTGCCGATAGTGCAGTACCTTCCAGGAAGTCGTACGAAAACATATCAAAATAGTCTTCACCCACATAAAACCCTTCTTGCCGAAAAATTTTATCATCCACAGTAAACGTTCTGGTATCTCTCCGAGTCATGGGGGAAGCTTTATCAACTTCGGGGATCTTGTTTTTAAGTTCCCTGTAAAGTAGTGCCGGGGTGGAGTAGAAAGCATCTGTCCTCCCTTCAAAGATTTGTTTTTGATACACCGAGTATAGAAGATCTATGTTTTCGTGATATGTATCAATGGCCAGTTCGTCAGAAGCCCACAGGTAAATTAATAGACTGCATAATAGGCCGGTTGCCAGTCCAACGACATTCAAAATTGAAAACACGGTATTCTTTATGATGTTTCGCCAGGCGGTTTTTAAATAGTTCTTTATCATGATGTCGTTTTTTATTAAGAAGGTTATTCCGTTCTTAGGCTTTTTACTGGATTCCTTGTTGCCGCTTTAATACTTTGGTAGCTTATTGTTAGTACTGCGATAGTGATCGCCAATAAGGCGGCAATGACAAAAACATCCCATCCTAACTGTATGTGATAGGAGAAATCTTCCAGCCAACGGTTCATCACCAGGGCCCCGATAGGTACTGAAACAAGAATTCCAAGGCCCACAAGCTTTAGAAAATCAAGGGTTAGCGTACTCGTAATCTGCTTAACATTAGCCCCGAGTACCTTTCGAACGCCAATCTCTTTGGTTCTTTTTTCCGCATTAAAGGCGGCTAACCCAAAAAGTCCTAAACAGGCTATTATGATGGACAATAGGGTGAATACCGTAAATACACGTCCCAGGTTTTGTTCGGAAGCATAGGTGCTATTAAAAGCATCATCCATAAAGCGATAGGTGAATGGGAGACCAGGTGCGATGTCTTTCCAAATAGTCTCTATTTCGGCAACCGTCTGAGAAAAATTGCCTGCTTTCAATTTTACCGCCATAAAATCGGCGCTTACTCCCAAAGAAAGACTTAACGCGCCAATATCTCGTCGCAATGACTCAAAATGAAAGTTTTTTACCACTCCTATGATTTGATTGTAAACGGCATTTTCCCCCTGTAGATCATCGGAAATTCGCATTCCCAATGCCTCCTGGGCAGTAACACCGAGGATTTCCACCGCCGATTCGTTCAAGATCACTGCAGTAGAATCCGTGGAAATATTGCGGTCAAAATCCCGTCCGGCAATTAGTGTCATCCCAAGGGTTGAAATGTAGTTGTCATCCACCCGCCAGGCTTCCATGTTAATAGCATCTTCCTGGTTAGGGGCGTCTTCCTGAAAAAAGGAAGTATTGGCGCGGTTTGAGGGTGTAGGCATAAAGCTACTTAGTGTGACATTTTGCACTGTGCTTAACTGTTCAACCCTTTCCTGGAAAAAGGAGGCACTTTCCCCAAGTGCCGGAATATCCTGCACAACCAGTACCTGCTCTTTAGAATATCCCAGATTTTTGTTTTGGATGAAATTCAACTGTTGACGGATCACTAAGGTGCCAATGATCAAAAAGACCGATACGGCGAATTGAAAAACGATGAGTGCATTTCGGATCTTCCCCCCCTTAACTGAATTATCGCCACTTCCCTTCAAGACTTTTACCGGGATGAATCGGGACATAAAAAACGCGGGATACAATCCGGAAAGGATTCCCAGGATAGTGGCAGCAAGAAGCAAAATTGTCCAAAACAACGGAGTACTGAAGGGAATTTTCAGAGCGGTATCGGCTAATGCATTGAACAAGGGAAGGGCCACAATAGTAATGACCAGACCCAGGACTACCGCAAATAGTGTAATCATCCCTGATTCCACCAAAAATTGACGTACTAAACCGGAGCGTTCAGAACCCAAGGTTTTGCGCACCCCTACTTCCTTAGCGCGTTTTAGGGAATGAGCAGTAGAAAGGTTCATAAAGTTCACACTAGCCAGGATGATCAGGAAGAGGGCAATGGCCGAGAGAATGTAAATATTCTGTATACTGCTATTGGCACTCATTTCGCCATCTCTGTCAGAGTACAAATGGATGTCAGTAAGGGGAATGGTATTGAAATTCAAGTAATTACCGGACGCCAAAAACTCCTCTTCTGTAATTCCCGGAAAAAAGCGTTGGATGTAGGGAATTACATAGTCGTTGAACATGCCCTGGAGCGGTTCTTGGAAAGCTGTAACGTTGGTGCCGGGTAATAACTTAACAAAAGTGACAAAGCTGTGACTGCCCCAATTTTCTTCACTTGCTTCGGTATAGCCAGCCATGGACAAAAAGACAGTATGTTCTCGTAAAAAGGAATTTTTAGGAAGATCTTCCAATATACCGCTCACGGTATAGGTATCCGTATCATTTAACATCATTTTTTGCCCAACTGCATCACTGATTCCGAAGTGTTTTTCAGCAGCAGTTCGTGTTAATATTAAGGTATTTGGGTTGTTAAGGGCTGTTGCAGTATTCCCATAAAGAAGGTGTACGCCAAACATTTTGAAAAAGGTAGCATCGGCATAGGCTCCCTGGGGCTCTTTTACGTTGTTTTTGACACTTTCTCGTCGAAGGAGTAGACTTCCTACATCCCAAAACCGTGTAGTGAGCTCAACCTGAGAGAAATCTCGCTCCATGGTTGGTCCCATAGGGGCCGAAGTAACCGCAGCACGTGACTCGGTTCCGCCAAATTTTACATCGATATTGATGCGGTGGATACGATCCGCATCGGCAAACATGGTATCATAGCTTAATTCATCATAGATGTATAAGGAAATTAACAATCCACCGGTAATACCAATGGCCAATCCGAAGATGTTCAGGAAGGTGAAAAAGGGTTGCTTTTTTAAACTCCTCCAGGCGGTTTTAAGATAATTCCTCCACATGACAAATTCGTTTTTGATTATTATTCTGTTCGCAAACTTTTCACAGGGTTGGCTATTGCAGCTTTTATGCTTTGGTAGCTTATGGTTAGGATAGCTACCAAAATGGACAGTAATGCTGGAAGGACAACAACCCAAAAATTAATTTCTATACGATATGAAAAATCTTCAAGCCAACGATTCATAGCATACCAACCCAATGGCAGAGAAATTAAAATGGCTATGCCCACCAACTTAAGAAAATCGAAGGTGAGCTTATAGGTAATGTGGCCTACGCTTGCACCTAAAACTTTTCGGATGCCTATTTCCTTGATTTTTTTCTCTGCATTAAAGGCAGCAAGACCGAAAAGGCCTAAGCAGGCAATCAAAATAGAGATCATTGTGAAAATCATAAAAACACGCCCGAGCCGTAATTCTGCGCTATACGTATCATTGAAAGAATCATCCATAAAATAATAGCCAAAGGGCAAGTCGGGGACAAAGGTGCTCCATAGTGCTTCAATACTGGTTACCGTAGTATGAATATTGCCCGAGTTCAATTTTACAATCATTTTGCTGGCATTATTGATATCACCAAGGTTTAGACTCAATGCTCCTATTTCATCACGAAGTGACTCGAAGTGGAAGTCTTTAACCACACCTACAATGGTCAGATATTCCATATTTTCTTTGTCAGGCCTATGAAAATCGCTGGTCAATTGCATCCCTAAGGCCTCCTCCGGTTGTACGCCCATCATCGCAACTGCTGATTCATTGAAAATAATTGCAGAAGAATCGGTCGGAAACTGCCTGTTGAAATCCCGTCCCGCAACAACTTCCAAATCCAAGGCAGTTAGGTAATCATGGTCAATTTTCCAGTTTTCAATGACCAACGCCTTTTCAGGGTTTTCAATACCGTCTTTTGGAAAAAACGTTATTCCGCTTCGCGCCGATGGGGTGGGCAAATAACTGCTTACAGAAACTTTTTCCACGTTACCAAGTTGTGAGACGGATTCTTTGAAGACTTCGATCTGGTTTCCCAAGGCATTGAGATCTTCCAACACCAATACCTGGTCTTTTTGAAAGCCTAAGTTTTTATTCTGTATAAAATTCAGTTGCCTATACACTACAAAAGTGCAAATGAGCAATACGATGGCAATGGCAAATTGGGCGATAACTAAAAGATTACGGATGCCGCTTCCCCCAATATTGCTGTTACCACTTCCCTTGAGGACTTTGACAGGAATAAATCGCGACATAAAAAATGCCGGGTAGAAACCTGAAAACAGGGTCAATAAGAGTAGAGCAACAGCCAAGATTACCCAAAAAACAGGGTTCGCAAAAGGAATGGCTATTGATTTGTCCGCTAGGGAATTGAAATGCGGAAGGGCAAGCATTGCTATGGGTAGGGCAAGCAGTGTAGCCCCCAAAGAGATAAGTCCTGATTCGGTCAAGAATTGACGGATTAGGGATGATTTATTGGATCCCAATGTTTTTCGAATCCCCACTTCTTTTGTCCTTTTAAGGGAGTAAGCAGTGGACAGGTTTATGTAGTTTACACAGGCAAGTACTATGAGAAAAAGACCAATGAAAGCTAAGATGTAAATATTTTGGATAGTGCTGTTAGGACTGAATTCGTTCTGTCTTACCTCAGAATAAAGGTGAATATCTTTTAGGGCGGTTGTTCCAAACTTCATAAAATCCCCTGAAGCCTTTTGGGCTTCCATCATTTTTTCCTTGGTTAGTCCTGGCATAAAGGTCATGGCCCATGGAATAAGATAGTTTTCCAGCACGGTGTCCAAATATGCTTGAAAATCGCTGAGGTTGGCCCTTTTTTTAAACTTCACGAAAGTGGGAAAATTCCAGTTGTTCCATGCTGTACTTTGGGCATCTTCAAAACTATTGATAGACAGGAAAATAGAATGGTTGCGGAGCAGGGAGTTTTTTGGCATGTCTTCCATAATACCCGTAACGGTAAATAATTCGGAGTTGTCCAGAACCATTACTGCTCCTAAGGCTTCTTTGGTACCGAAGTGCTTTTCAGCGGCGGTTTTTGTTAGAATCATAGTATTGGGATCGGATAACGCGGTCTTTGGGTCGCCTGCTAAAAGACGCAATCCGAACATGCTTAGAAAATTGGATTCTGCCGCTACAACTCCCTTCTCTTTGATATTTTTTATGGCATCTTTTTGATGGAGCAATGTGCTTCCCACCATCCTAAACTTTGTCACCATCTCTATCTGTGGGTTGTCTTTTTCTACAACTCCGGCCATTGGACTCGATACGGCGGCATAATAATTGGTCTCTCCACCCTGTCTATGATCGATATCCAAGCGGTAGATGCGATCAGCGTCTTCAAACATAGTATTATAGCTGAGTTCATCATGGATAAAAAGTGTTATGAGTAATGAACCCGCTATGCCAATCGCCAATCCAAATACGTTAATGAAAGTGAAGAAACGTTGCTTTTTAAGAGTTCTCAAAGCGGTCGTTAAATAATTCTTTAACATGATTGTTAGTTTTTTGATGCTTCGCCTTACTTCGACAACACTTCCACGAATTCAGTGTGTCAGCTCAGTAAAGGTCGTTCAGCACAAGTTGATCTTTATTCTGTTCTTAGGCTTTTCACCGGATTGGCCATTGCTGCTTTTATACTTTGCCAGCTAACCGTAATAAGAGCTATAATAATGGCTAGCATTGCCGCTGATAACAATGCCCACCATGGAATGTTAATGCGAAAGGCAAAATCTTCCAACCATCGGTCCATAGCAAACCAACCTAAGGGTAGAGCAACCAGAATTGCAATGCCCACTAGTTTTAGAAAATCAGCGGATAAACGGTAGGTGATTTGCCCCACACTGGCACCCAGAACTTTGCGAACCCCTATTTCCTTTACCCGTTTTTGGGCATTAAAGGTCGCTAAACCGAACAAGCCCAAACAGGCAATGAGAATAGATAGTACCGTAAAGGCCATAAAAATCTGGCCCAAGCGTTGTTCTGCCTCATAGCTGTTATTAAAGGAATCATCCAAAAAATAGTAAGAGAAGGGTTGGCCGGGAGCCATCTCGTCCCAGATCCCTTCAATTTGTGCTATGGTCTGGCTAAGGTTTCCTTGTTTGACCTTGATGTTCAATCGACTGGCAAAATTACCAGGCATAATGCTCAGGGCGCTAATGTCATTTCGTAAAGATTCGAAATGGAAGTTTTTAATGACCCCGATAACGGTATAAATCCGCTCTTGACCTTGATCAACAATATTATACACCAATTGTTTACCCAAGATATCCTCAGGGGTACTTTCCAAAACAGAAACGGCAGTTTCGTTCAGTAGTATGGCTGTAGAGTCTGAGGTAAACTGAGGATCAAAATTGCGTCCGGCAATAATTTCAAGCCCAAGGGTGGCCACATAATCATAATCTGCTCGCCATTCCTGCATATTAATCGCCTTCTCTTGGTCTCGATTTTCAGCTCTTAAAAAAGAGGTATCACTACGTGATGACGGAGTGGGTAAATAACTGCTTAAGGTGGCATTTAGTACTTGGGCCAAATTCTTTACTGCCTCCTTAAAAGATTGTCGCCTATCATTATCTAAACTGTACACATCGTCAATAACCAGCACTTGCTCTTTACCAAAACCTACATCCTTACTTTTTATATAGTTCAATTGCTGATAAACCACCAGAGTGGCAATTATCAAAAAGACTGAAATGGCAAATTGAAAAATGACTAAGAAATTCCTGGTCTTTCCCCCACCAATACTGTGGTTACCACTGCCCTTCAGTACTTTGATAGGGACAAAGCGAGACATAAAGAAAGCCGGATAACTACCTGAAAACAGCCCTAAGATAAAGGTAGCAGAGATGAGAATTGCCCAAAAAGCAAGACTTGTAAGTGGAATTTGTAATGCTTTGTTTGATAAGCTATTGAAAAATGGGAGTACTGTAAAAGCAACGAGTAGTCCCAAAATCAAGGAACCAAAAGCGATAAGACCTGACTCTGTTAAAAACTGCCGTATCAACCCTAATTTGGCGGAACCCAAGGTTTTACGAATGCCGACCTCCTTAGCCCTTTTTAAGGATTGTGCCGTGGAAAGGTTCATAAAATTGATGCTGGCCAAAACAACCAAAAAGATTCCTATCGCAGCCAAAATGTAGAGGTTTTGGATGTCACTATTTTGACTGAATTCCGGATACCGATGGGAATGCAAGTGAATGTCGGTCAGTGGAATGGTACCGTATTTAATGTAGTTGCCTGAAGCTTCGAACTGTTTTCTGGTAACTCCGGGAAAAAACCGTTGCGCATAAGGGATGACATAGGTATCGATCATATCGTCCATTCCTTTTAGAATGTCAGCGGGTTGGTTGCCAAGCTTCATTTTGATTAGGGTATAGTAGTTGTGACTTGTCCAGGCGCCTTCCTGTGCATCTGCATAGCCAGGCATGGCTAAGAACAGTTGACGGTCACGTAAAAAGGAATTTTTTGGCAAATCTTCGATGACGCCGCTTACTGTATACGTTTGATTATCTTCCAGCACCATGGTTTGACCTATGGCCTCATTTATTGGAAAGAACTTTTCGGCCATACTACGAGACATTACCATGGTATTGGGTTCGTCCAGGACCGTTGTTTTATCGCCGTGAAGTAGATCCAAACCCAACATCGAAAACATACTGGTTTCGGCGAAGGTCACACCAGATTCTTTAACGTTGTTTGGGGTATCACTTTTTTTGATCAATACACTACCGACTTCACGAAAACGGGTGGCTAGTTCTACTTGGGGTAGATTATCCATTAAGGCTTTGGCCATGGGAGCGGAGACCTCGGCCGTATTGGTCACTTCCCCTCCAAATTTGATGTCTGCATTTACTCGATGGATTCGAGCAGCATCAACGAACATATTGTCATAGGTCAGCTCGTCGTAAATGTAAAGTCCGATAAGTAAAGCCCCGGCCATACCAATAGCCAAACCAAAGGTGTTCAGAAAGGTAAAGAAAGGTTGTTTTTTAAGACTCCTCCAAGCGATTTTTAGATAGTTTTTAAACATGAAGATTTGTTTTTTGATTATTCACTTCTCAGGACTTCAACAGGATTGGTTGAGGCTGCCTTAAAGCTCTGCCAGCCCACAGTTATCATGGCAATTAGTAAAGCGGTGCTTCCAGCAGATGCAAACACCCACCAATGAATAGTGGTCTTATAGGCAAAGTCTTCCAGCCATTTGTTCATCATCCACCATCCAATGGGCGTAGCAATTGCGATTGCAACCAAAACCAGTTTGAGAAAACCAGAGGTCAACAAACGCACTATTCCCTGTGTTGAGGAACCCAGCACTTTACGAATACCGATTTCCTTGAGACGTTGTGCCGTGGTAAGAGTGGTTATGGCGAGTAGACCCAAACAGGCGATTAGAATAGCAATAGTAGAGAAATACTTAAACAAAGAACCGATCAGGGATTCTCTTAGATACAACCTTTCAAACGCTTCGTCTAAAAAAAAGAATTCAAAAGGCCTGTTTGGAGCAAATGCCTTGATTTCCTTCTCAATCTGTACCAATGTTTCGGTAATATTAGTCCCGGAAAGCTGTACCAAAATATTGTCAGTAAAATAGGTTTCGGGAGAAATAGTGAGGATTAACGGCTGAATTTCTTCATGTAAGGATTGAATATGAAAATCCTTAACAACACCAATTAGATTGCCCTTCTTTTGACCAGAGGAAGAAATACCAAGCATCGTAATTTCCACATTTTCGATGTCTTCAATCCCAAATTTAGCCGCTGCAGTTTCATTCATAACGAAAGCCATCGTGGAATCTGTTCCATGTTCTGTGGAAAAACCTCTTCCCTTTACCACGGTCATATCCAAGGTGGGGATTATGCTCTCATCTACCATCAACGTATTTGCATTAGATCGAATCACTTCGCCTTTGTGTTTTACAGTGGTATTGAAATCATAAAAGCCCTTCTCCCAAGGAAAATTTGAAATTGCTGAAATTGCGTTTACACCATTTATTGCAAGGACCTTGTCCTTAACTGTAGCAAAGCTGTTTTGAATAGCATCGTCGCGAACAGGAATCACAAGTATTTGATTCTGCTGTATTCCCAGGTTCTTGTTTTTAATGTATTGCAATTGGGATTGCATGATTACCGTTGAAATGATAAGGATGACGGCAATAACGAATTGAAAGACCAGTAATGAAGATTGGACGGAGGATGTTTTTTTGCCCCTGAAAATGGATTCCCCTTTCCCTTTTAAAAAGGCAATGGGTTTGAACTTGGAAATCACCAACAAGGGAATAGCAGAAATCAGAAGACTAATTAAAAGTAATAAAGCGATGATGTATAAGATCAGGCCATTGGTCAAAACAGGGATAAGCTCAAGTTGTGTGCCCATAATCGCATTGAATGCCGGAAGAAATAGCGCACTCCAGCCAACGGCAATTAATAGGGATATAAATAGAAAAGCGAGGCTTTCCAGGAGTGTTTGCCTCCAAATATTGCTATTTTGTGCTCCTAATACTTTTTGAATTCCAACTGTTTTAAGGTGCAAAACTATTTTTGCAAGGAATAAATTGATAAAGTTGAACGCTGCAATTAATAGAATTACAATACCTACCCCAACAAACAGGTAAAGCACACTTTTTTTGATAGTGGGATGAAGCTGATTTTCCAAATCTGAAAAATGAATTTCCTTAAGGTTCTGAATTGAATGTGATCGGGTCCGGGCCACATTTTCCGGAAGGATATCTGGTTCCAGGGCTTTGATGTTTTGCACAATATCCTGGGATTTGACCTTTGCGCTAAACTTTATGAAGCTGTAAACAGGAGGATAATACCAGGTATTACTTAAATCTGCTATCCAGGACCCAATGATAGTTTCTGCGGCTTTCATCGGGACGATAAAATCAAACTCCAAACTGGATTGCTCCGGGAGGTCCGCAATTACTCCAACCACATTAAATACATGGGTTTCTTCTACCTGCAGCGTTTTACCCAGAACAGGTTCATCCCCAAAATATTTTTGGGCTGTAGCCTCGGTAATTAAAATGTTGTTTGGTGCTTCTAACGCCGTAGCCTTATCCCCTAGAACAAGCGGAAAGGTGAACACATCGAAAAAGTTAGGGTCTACGTAAAAAAAGCGAGACTCCTGGAAGACTGAAGTGTTTTCGGGATTACCGATGCTTACACTTTGTGGTAACATGCGAACGGTTTCGTTGGGAAAAGAAAGTTTCGATTCCAGAAGCGGGGCATAGGCCATGAATGAATTTGCAAAATCGCGTTTAATACCATCTTCGGACATTTCATGGGTTGTGATCCTATAGATGTTATCAGCATCGGAATGAAACAAATCATACCGCAATTCATTATTTACAAACAAGAAGATTACTATACAGCAGGCTATGGCTACCGAAAGGCCAAAAAGGTTGATCACGGTATTCATACGATCCCTTGTCGCACGGCGTAAAATGGTTTTTAGATGATTTTTTAACATAGCGGTTTGTTTATGATTCTTTACATCACTATTCCGTTCTAAGACTTTTTATGGGATTAGCCAATGCCGCCTTTATGGTCTGATAACTGATGGTTACGAGGGTGACGAACATAATTGCCAAAATAGCAATAGCAAAATGCCACCAATGTATCTCAGTCCTATAGGTATAACCTTGTAGCCATTGTTCCATCACATACCAGGTGAGGGGGGTAGCAATACCCCCTGCCACTATGACGAGCCTAAGAAAGTCAGCCGAAAACAACGCAAGGAGATTCCCTATATTGCTGCCCAGCACCTTGCGAATGCCAATTTCCTTTGTGCGTTGGTTTACAAAAAATAGAATGAGTCCGTATAGTCCCATACACCCAATAAAAATCGCCAATCCGGAGAAGACTTTAGATAAGGACAAGTAGCGTTGCTCTGTTTCGTATTGTTCGGCTACCCGCTCATCTAAAAAGCGATAATCAAAAATGTGATTGCTAAAGGTCTGCGACCACTCTTTCTCCATTTCTTCCAGGGTAACTTTGGTGTTTAAATGGTTGATCTTTATCCCTATTTCGTTGTACCATTGTACCCTTGGTGCGATGAAAATGGGCTTTATTTCATCGGTAAAACTACCATCGTGAAAATCTTTCACCACCCCCACAATGGTAGCCTGAATACGTTCGCCGTTCACAGCAAGTGTTTTCCCTAATACATCCTCTGGAGAAGCAGAAGCTCCGCCAACTTTCTCTATAAACTTTTCATTAACCAGCATTTCGGTAATAGAATCAGCTTTAAAGAAGTTACGACCTGCAACCAAGGAGATGTTGAAAGCATTTAGATAATCTTCATCACCCACTTTTATCGAAATACTGAAATCCTCGCGTTCTGGCTTGTTGTTATATTTCACGGACGTATCCCAGAAGTTGTTGGCACCACCAGGGCTAGTCAGACAACCTGAAACCTTTTGGACACCCACCACATTTTTCAAGCGTTCTTTTAGGCTATAGAACCGTTCAAAATCCAGGTTTTCAGGAACTTCCAACATTACAATGGACTCCTTATCAAAACCCAGATCCGTTTTAGTAGCGTATTTAATTTGCCTGGAAATGACCAGGGTGGCTACAATAAGGGAGATGGAAATGACAAACTGCGTCACCACCAATACCTTTCTGGTACGAGCTCCGCCAGCATCATTGTGATTGAGCTTTCCTTTTAGTGCTAAAATGGGAACTATTCTGGACAGCAATAGTCCAGGATAGCTTCCTGACAAAAAGGAAACCACAATGAGCAATGCCAGCAAAAAACCAAAAAACTGGAAACTTAAAAGGCTTTCTAGGGTCAATTGTATTTCGAAGAGAGCGTTAAAAGCCGGTAGAAAGAGTATGGAAATAATACCACCTAAGACAACGGCAAACAGGCTGATGAGAAAGGTCTCGCTTAAAAATTGCCAAAAGAGCTGTTTTTTAAAACTGCCCAGGACTTTGCGAACACCAATTTCTTTAGACCGATAAAAAGCCTGTGCCGTAGAGATGTTTATAAAGTTGATACAGGCTATGACGATCAAAAACAGACCTATTATTCCAAATATGATTAAAAAGACAGGGTTTAAGCCACCATAATCTGAATTCAGGTGAATCTCTGATAAGGGCTGCAGCTTATAAATATGTAGGTTTTTACTAGTTGGCCGATGTTTTTTAGGAAGCTCGACCAGTGCGGTTTCAATAGTAGCAATATCTTGATTGGGTTTCAAGAGGGCATAACACTGTAAATTGGTAGTAATACCCCCCCAATTTTCACCATGGGCAAATGAAGAATACGCTTCAAGATTGTCAAAGGCAATAAAGATATCGCCTTCCAGGAAAGAGGCACTGGGAATGTCTTTCAGCACTCCTGTTATTTCTATGGTTTCTTCATTTTCCAAAACAAAGGTTTTGCCAACAACATCAGAACTCCCAAATAGCTCAAGCGCTTCACTTTCTGTGATTACCGCTGTGTTAGGCGCCGAAAGGGAAATGGCATTGCTACCGTCAACCAAGGGAAAATTGAAGATTTTGAAAAAATCCTCTTCGGCAAATCGGATATCTCTTTTGTATTTATTGATGTTCCCATCCCGTTCAACATCGATAACCAAACCTTCCCTATCTGCAATTTTGGCGACTTTTTCAGCATAGGCGTAATCTTCACGAAATACTTTGGCAAAAGCGGGAGGGACACTGGCCGTATAGCCAATGCCATCCATATGTTCTTCCGTAGCCATTCTGTAGATGCGATCCTGGTTAGGGTGAAAATTATCAAAAGAAAGATGGTAGTTTAAGAAAAGAAAGATCAAGATGGCACTACCAAAACCAATAGAGAGGCCTAAAACGTTAATCGCTGTAAAGACTTTTCGTTTCCATAAGTTGCGCCAGGCAATCTTTAAGTTGTTCTTTAGCATGACTCTGGTTTTTTGATGTGTTGTTTTATTCTGTCCTCAAGCTCTTTACGGGATTGACCACCGCTGCTCTAAGGGCCTGTAGGCTAACGGTTAATAAGGTGATGAGTAATACAATCAATACGGCAACCGCAAAAATCCACCAACTTACTTCTGTCCGATACGCATAATTTTCAATCCATCCCTGCATAAAATAGTATCCTAACGGAATGGCAACAATACACGAAATGAGCACCAACAGTACAAAGTCTTTGGAAAGTAAGTGCCAAAGGCTATACACAGATGCCCCCAACACCTTTCGCACCCCTATTTCTTTGGTTCGTTGTTCGGCCACATAGGATGCAAGGCCAAAAATGCCAAGACAGCTTATGAAAATAGCTAAGAACGCAAAAAAGCTGGCGAGCTTTCCAGTTCGTTCTTCGTTGATAAAATTCCTTTCATATTCCTCATCCAAGAAGGTGTAGGTGAATAGACTTTCGGAGTCGTATTTATTGAAAATAGATTCTATATGGGTCAGTGCTTCCCTGGTGTTTCCGCCTTTGCGTATTTTGATGTTCACAAAGTTTAGGAACCCGCCATAATGGAGTACAAATATCATAGGGCGCACCTGGTCATAGGGTGATTGTGTGACCATGTCTTTTATGACACCTACAATTTTGAAGCTTCCCATAGTGCCCCATTGTATCATTTCTCCCACGGGATTTTCTAGGCCCATATAATCTACTGCAGTTTCATTGACAATAAAGGCGAGGGAATCACTCTTAAACTCACGAGAAAAGTTACGCCCCTCCTTTAGTTCCCAATCTACCATTTCCCCGTAACCATAGGTCGCCCTTAAGGTGTTGAATTCCTCGCTCATGTTGGGATCTTTTCCTTTCCAGCTAAAACCGCTGTTTGTTGTAAATGTTCCCGTGATCAGTACGTCAGAGGCGGCAACTTCTTTAATGTCACCTGAACGCAATAACTCATCTCGCAACGTATCAAAACGGGCAATGATTTCCGGAGTGTTGATAGGAACATACAGTAATTGTTCCCGATCGTAGCCTACGGGCCTGTTTTTTACATGCTCCAGCTGTCTGAAAATAGTTATGGTTCCTATGATGAGCAATACTGAAATGGCAAACTGAAAAACTACCAGGACTTTTCGTAGTCGAGCTGCACCTTTACCCCCATGAAAAGAGCCTTTTAGTACCTTGACTGGCTGATAAGAGGAAAGATAAAATGCAGGATAACTGCCCGAAACAATAGCGGTTAATAAAATAAAGAATAGTGAGACCACCCAGAAGGGAGTACTATCCCAAGGAATACCCATCGTTTTACCTGTAAGGGCATTGAAATAGGGTTTTACGAGTACTACTAAAACAAAAGCGGTGATGAAAGCGAAAGTAACAGCCAAAAAGGATTCGAACAAAAATTGTGTAATCAACTGATTTTTTATGGAGCCTATGGTTTTTCGTATCCCTACTTCTTTCGCTCTTTTTACCGATTTAGCTGTGGTCAGGTTCATAAAGTTGATACAGGCCAGCAACAAAATAAATATGCCTATTATCCCAAATAGCCATACACGCTCAATGGCTCCCCCGGTATTGATACCATTTTCAAATTTGGAGAACAGGTGCCATTTGCGCATAGGATGGAGATGTATCGCGGGTTTGTTTGTAACTGTGTTGGGGCCGTCTTTAATATTGTTATACTTTACATCTTTGATCAGTTCGGAGACATGTGCCCAATCTGCTCCTTCCTTCATTTGCGCATAAACTTGAAACCAATTATTTCCCCATTCAAGGCGTTCCTCGAAATTTGCAGTAGTACTAAGTAGTTGCCAGGGCACTATAAAACCGAGATTCGAAAAGGTGCTGTTTTGAGGCAAATCTTCATATATTCCAGCCACTTCTGCCTCCATGCTGGTGCCTATTTTTACAATTTGACCCATAGGGTCGGCCTCTCCGAAAAGAGTTGCTGCCGTAGAGGCCGATATAAGCATTGAAGTCGGGTTTTGCAGTGCATCTCGGGTACCTTTGATCATTTGTAGCGATAACATATCTGCAATTCCAGGTTCCATATAATTTCCTGACAGGGATACCTTATGATTGGCAACTGATAATTGTTCATCACCAATAAATGAAGCGGTGACCACATGTTCAAAATAATCTCCATAACTATCTCGGAGTGCAGGAGCCAATTGCATAGGTTGAAACACTGCGGTACTGACCTCGTCTCCAAATGTCTGGTCTTGCATTACTTGTACAATGGAGTCGTAGTTTTTGAATTTTGTATTAAAAGAGAGCTCTCCATACACCCAAAGGCCTATCAGCAGGGCGGCTGCCATTCCAATCGTTAGCCCCAGGATATTTAAAAGAGAATGCCCTTTTTGGCTGAGAAGTGATCTCCAGGCAATTTTTAGATAGTTTTTAAACATGATAGCCGTTTTTGAATTGATGGTAATTGGGTAAATCGATATTCATGCCACAATATAAATTGTTAAAAAACAGCACTTTACAAATAGATGGAATACGATTTTGTCAAAATTTTTGACAAAGCCGTCCATTATTTATACAAGGACTCGCCGTAGTAAGCAGCTCTTGACCAACGAAATGAAGTCTGTCTTAGGTGGTTAGAACGAGCCTACTCGGTCCGTAAGCTTTTCACGGGATTGGCAATCGCAGCACTTACCGCCTGAAAACTTACGGTAAACAGGGCAATAACCAATGCTATAGCTCCAGCGAAAACAAAAACCATCCACCCGATGTTAATTCTGTAAGCAAAACCCTCCAACCAGTTAGACATAATCCAGAAAGCCAAAGGAAAAGCTATGGTCAGGGCCACAAGTACTAGCATTAAAAAATCCTTGGATAGCATTTGTGTGATGTTCATTACGCTGGCACCCAACACCTTGCGCACACCAATTTCTTTTTTTCGCTGCTCAGCGATAAAGGCCGTTAGTCCAAATAGCCCCAGACAGGCTACGCTAATAGCCAACAAACTGAACATAACACTTACGCGTGCAATCCTTTTCTCCCGTGCATACAATCGCTCTAAATTCTGATCTAAAAAAGAGTAATTAAAGTCAAGGTTCGGTGCTATTTTTAAAAAGGACGTTTTTAACTGTTCCAAGGTATTGGTCAAACTACCCGAATTAAATCTGACCAATATGTAGGATTTTGCTTCATAGGTGTTGTTGTGAAAGGCGTATGCCCCAATAGGTTGGTGCAAAGAAGCAAAATTGAAGTCCTTGACCACACCGGTAATTCTACTGGTTTTGCGATTAAAGATGCTTACATCCTTACCGATGGCTTCTTCCGGGGAATACCCCAAATAATCGATAGCCGTTTCGTTCAGGATAACATCAACGATGGTGTCGTTTGGATTTTTTTGACCGGGCAGGGTCTTTCCGGCCAAAAGATCCAATTTCAGCACATTGATGATGCCGGCATCGGTGGTGTTGGTTTGGATGCCCAAGCCGCGCTCCCCGTCCGACACATTTTTTTGTAAAACATAACCGCTAACATCCATTCCGGGATATCCCTGGGCAAAAGCCACAGCGTTTACATCGACGTTTTTTCTGAATTCTTGGATCAACGCATTTTGGTTTTCATTTCCCCGTAAACCCCGGGTTGAAATTGCCACGATGTTTTCAGGGGAAAACCCCAACTTTTTATTTTGTATGTATTGGGTTTGTTGATAGATAACCAAAACCCCAACAATTAAAGCGGCGGAAGCTGTAAATTGTAATACAACCAATCCCTTTCGAAGCCATACGTTACCTTTATCTTGCTTTGATGATGGCGATAGGATCTCCCTGGGCAAAAACTTTGAAAGGTATAATGAAGGATATAGGCCTGAAATTAAAGTGGTTGCCAACCAAATGCCCAACACAACCCATAAAAAGGTAGTGTTTGCAAGTAGGTGTATGGTCAATTGTTGGTTGGTTAGGGCATTAAAGGCAGGCAATAATAGCATAGCCAATAGAATTCCCAATACCATTGCCATAGCTGTTATCAATGCGGTTTCCACATAAAACCGAAGGGCCAGGGACTGGGACAGCGCTCCCAGGGTTTTGCTGATGCCTACCTCCTTTGATCGTTTTTGGGATCTTGCCGTGGTAAGGTTCATATAGTTCATACAGGCAATTAGGAGTATAAGTACAGCCAAAAAACCGAGGTTTTGAACTTCGGCAATATCTCCAATTTTTGAAGCATAGGAATTCTGATATGAAGCGGAATATAAGTGTACGCGCTCTAGAGGCTGTAGGGATAAACCGTACCACTGATCTTCCTTGGGAACGTTCGTATCCAACATCTTATCCATCTGAGCTAGGGTCGCTTCCATAGTGGCGTTTTGCTTTAACAGACAATAGGTCTCAAAGCTTAAATTGCCCCAGGATTTTCTGTCATAAAACCAGGAACCGTTGCTGGAGGCCATAATATGGGCATCTAAAGTGCTATTCTTGGGAAAATCCTTATACACACCTGTGACTTCAAGTTGTTGGCGATTGTCTACAAGAAGGGTGTTACCTATGGGATCTGCTCCGTTAAAGTACTTTTGAGCCGCCGATTCAGAAAGAATTACAGTGTTGGGTCTACTAAGTACATCCGCAGCTTTTCCCTTGACCAATGGAATATCAAAAATGGTCAGTAGTTCCTGGTCCACCCAAAAGAACATATCTTCCGTGTAATTCTGGTTGTTTGCCCGAATAGCGGCGGTATTGCCAAAATTGTGCTTGTATATCCTTGCCGCTGTTTCAACATTGGTGATTTCCTCCCTTAGGGCAGAGGCCATAATGGGTGGTGAGGTTGCCCAGATTTCGTTGTCAAACTGGTTGTCCGTTTCTGTTAATACCCTATAGATCCGGTCTTTTTTGGGATACATGGTATTGAAACTCAGTTCGTTTGAAATAAACAGAAACAATACAATTGTTATGGTCAATCCTATGGAAAGACCGATGATATTGATCAGCGAAAACAACCGGTTTGTTTTTAGGTTCCGCCAAGCGATTTTTACATAGCTCTTTATCATGACTGACGATTTTTGATCAAACGGGTCTTTTATTCCGTCCGAAGACTTTTCACAGGGTTCTGCCTTGCTGCCCGAATCGCTTGAAAACTTACCGTAAGCACCGTAATGCCCAGTGCTCCCACAACGGCCAATCCGAAAATCCACCATTCCAGGATGACCCGATACGGATAATCCTGAAGCCAGCCATTCATGACGTAATAGGAAATAGGAATGGCAATAAAACAAGAGAGGGTAACCAATTTCAGGAAGTCTTTGGAGAGCATATTCCAAACATTCAGTACGGATGCTCCCAGTACTTTACGTACCCCAATTTCTTTAGTACGTTGCTCGGCGACGAATGAGGTAAGGCCAAATAGCCCCAGACAACTAATCAAAATGGCTAAAGAAGTAAAAATGCCCGACAAGCTTCCAATACGTTCTTCCGCGGCAAACTTTTCGCCATATTCCTCATCCACAAATTGGTATTCAAAAGGAATATCCGGGAAGTGTTGTTTAAAAACCCGTTCGATAACAGCAATATTTTGGCTAGCACTTTGCTTGGGATTTAGCCTTAAATTGTAATAGCTAAAATTCTCAAAACGATCATACACATACATTCCCTGTTTTACAGGCTCATAAGGAGATTGGGCAATCATATCTTCTACAACGCCAATGATCTTTAATGGCGGGTCCGGATCCTCCTCATCGTCATCTTTTATTAGCTTTCCAACCGGATTCTCCATGCCAAGATACCGTTTCGCGGTCTCATTGATCAAAACCCCCAGGGAGTCGGAAGCAAAGTCACGAGAGAAATCCCTGCCCTCTATAATTTTGAGATTGAGGGTTTTAGCATATTCCGCGGACACTTCGGTCCAGGCCAGGTCTTCCTGAAAACCATCGGGCTTTCCTTCCCATGTAAATCCACCCCTGTTTGACCATATCCGGGTGGTTGGGCTACTGGAAGTAGCCATGGCCACTACGGCCCCTGAGTTTATAAACTCGTTTCGCATTAAGTCAGTCTTACCTTCAAAGTCAGCGCTAAAGGTGGGCACCTGTATTAAGCCTTCTTTATCATATCCTATAGGACGGTTTTTGGCGTAATTGATTTGTTGCATGACAATTACTGTTCCGATGATAAATGCCACAGAAACGGTAAATTGAAGTACAACCAATATCTTTCTCGGTAGCCCGGAGTACTTTCCACCCTGAAAGGTTCCTTTCAGGACCTCCACAGGCCGGAAGGCGGATAAGTACAGGGCAGGATAACTGCCCGCCAGTAAAGAAGTAAACACGATAAAAATCAAAGAAAGTAACCAAAAGGCTGGCTTTGTCCAGGGGAATGCAATCTCTTTTCTAGCCAAATCGTTGAAACCATTTAATGATAAGAGTACAATTAATACGGCTACAAAAAAGGCAAAGAGCACAATCAGAAACGACTCACTTAAAAACTGATTTATCAATTGGCCTCGCTGAGAACCTATTGATTTACGGATCCCTACTTCTTTAGCCCGCTTTTCAGATCGGGCAGTGCTCAAATTCATGAAATTGATACATGCCAACAGTAAAACAAACATGCCGATAATTCCGAAAAGCCAAACGTACTTGATACGACCACCAACCTGTTTGCCGTTTTCGAAATTACCACGCAGATACCAATCTTTCATTGGATGAAGAAAAATCTGCGGGTTAAATTCGGCGGTATCTTCATTGAGGTCTTTTTTAACGTTTCTGATTTTGGCCGTTACCGCTTCCATGTTCGTATTTTCAGCAATTTTGACGAACAGCTGAAAAGAGTTATTTCCCCAGTTGTCCTCTGCCTCTTGTACCCATTCCCTGGTAGAAACATACTGGTCCCAGGGAATTAGGTAATCGGTATCGTTGAAGGAGTTGTTTACAGGAATATCTTCATACACTGCGGTAACCATAAGGTCGTACTGATTGCTTGCCTGTAGCACTTTTCCTATTGGATCTTGGTTTCCAAAAAGGGCCTCAGCAGTGGATTCAGACAACATGATGGAATTTATTTCCCGAAGCCCGTCTTTTTCGCCCCTGGTAACGTTCAATTCCAAAAGTTCAGGTCCCTGGCGTTGTATGTAATTTCCTGCCCTGGAAATATTGGTTTCTCCGTATTTTAGGTAAAGACTGCTTGTCCAGGAACACATAAGCAAGTGCTCAAAATTGTCACCATATCCTTCCCGAAGGGCATTTTCAAGTGGACGGGGAATGGCAGGGCCGGTTCCGGTTTGCCCATTAAAGGTCTGAGATTGATATACCTGGGCGATCCGGTCACCGTCCTGAAAATAGTCGTTATGGGTAATCTCATCTTCGATCCACAACCCAATGATCAGGGTTACCGCCATGCCGAGCGCTAAACCTCCAATATTAATGGAAGAATACGCTTTGTTTTTAAGGAGATTCCTCCACCCGATTTTTACATAGTTTTTAAACATGATCGTTCGTTTTTGATTATTCTGTTCTTAGACTTTTCACTGGATTAGCAGTAGCCGATTTTATGGATTGAAAACTTACCGTTAGCAGTGCGATAATTGTAATAACCATAAATGGAATTGCAAAGTAGGTCCAATGGAGATCAATTCTAAAAGCATATCCATTAAGCCAATTGGTAATAATGTACCATGCCAGGGGAATGGAAATAACAAATGCCAGTAACAACAACATGGCAAATTCCTTATAGAGAAGGGTTAAAATCCGGGTTACGGAAGCTCCCAACACCTTTCGTACTCCAATTTCTTTTGTACGTTGGGATGTGGTGTAGGAAGCCAATCCAAACAAGCCAAGACAAGCCACGAAAATGGCCAGGGAAGTAAAAATTCCGAATGCTTTTCCAAATTGTTGATCTGCTTTATATTGTTCATTAAACCGTTCATCCAGAAAGAAATACTCGAAGGTGTTTCCCGGAAAGAACCTTTCCCATTGAGATTGGACCAAAGCGAGGCTTCTTTCCAGTTGGCTGGTTTGGACTTTAATAGAGAAAAAGCCGTAAACATCAGGATTTAGAACAAGAATAAGGGGTTCGTAGGCATCTCGAAGTGATTCTTGATGGAAATTTTCAATTACACCAACAATTTCACATTGGTCTCCCCAGAATTCGATCTGCTTTCCAATAGCTTCTGTCGGGTTAGTAAATCCCAACTGTTCAATCCCCTTTCTATTGAAAATTACATTTGTTCTTTGCGAACTGAAGTCTTTTGAAAATGTACGGCCAGCAACAATTGTGGCATCAAAAAGATCTACAAAGTCGTGGTCTACCCGAATAAACCGATATTGTTTTTGTTCTGTATCATCTTGGCTAAGTAAGCGTATTCCTCCGGCGTTATCACCTGGTCCCGTTCCTGGAACAAAGGAGGATACGGTTACATTTTGAAAGATAGGATATTGTAAAAGTGCCTCCTTAAAGGCGGTTTTATTGTTGGAATAGGTGGAATCCACTTCAATAGGAGGGGGAAGTACTACTGTTTGGGAAATATCAATACCCAAAGACTGATTCCTCATGAACTGTATTTGTCGATAGATTACCAATGAGCCTATTAGCAAAAAAAGTGAAGCGGCAAATTGAAATATTACCAACCCTTTTCGCAATCCGACGCCTTTATTAGCACCGGATATACTACCTTTTAATACTTCAACGGGCTTGAACTTAGAGAGGACCAAGGCAGGATAAAACCCAGACAAGAAGACACCAACAACGTACAGAAAGAATAAGCCTAACCAAAAATAATAATGCGAAAACAAGCTGTATGAGACCTGTTGGCCGGATAAACTACTAAAGACGGGTAACGTCAGCCCTATTAATAGCAAAGCAAGCATTACAGCCAAACCGTTGAACAAGGCAGATTCAAAAAAGAACTGTACCATTAAGTGTTTGCGCTGAGATCCAACAGATTTTCGAACACCAACTTCCCTGGCTCGGCTTATCGCTCTTGATGTAGCCAGGTTAATGTAGTTTACCCAGGCAATAACGATGACGAATATGGCAACACCTAAAAGCAAATACGTAGTTTTCGAATCCCCAGTGGGACCGGGCTCTCCTATATCGTTAGAATATAGATGTATACTGGTCAAGGGCTTTAGATAATAGAATACCGAAGAATTAAATCGTTGAAGTACTTCACCTACTTCGTCCTCTACAATAGGTGGAAATTTGACCTCCACATTTGCAGGGCTTACCCCTTCTTTAAGCAACACATAGGTTAAACACCCATCCCAGGTCCAAGCCTCCTCAGGGGTATTTTCTCCATTAGAATCAGATAATACCTGATCGACAAAAGTGGTATAGGAAACTAATAAATTAGGTTGTAACTGGGTATTGGGAGGCATATCGGCAAATACTCCTGTAATCCTATAAGCGCTCTCCCCGCTAACAGGGAGGGTTTTACCTACCACGTTTGTTGAGCCAAATATCTTAAGTGCTGTACTTTGAGAAATAGCAGCCGTATAGGGTTCTGTTAAAAGACCTTCGGTTTTACCCTGAAGAAGAGGATAAGAAAAAACGGTAAAAAAAGAATTTGTAGCAAAAAGAACATTATCAATTTTCAAAGGGAGATTTTCCACTTCAACAACAATGTCTTCGGTCTCAACCACCTTTACGTACGCTTCTATTTCCGGAATTTTTTCGGCAAAGGAGTTTCCAACCGCATAAGCACCGGCTGCCCATTGGGTAGACAGTTTTCCATTATCATACCTGTCCTGATGCACTCGATAAATCCGGTCTTTCTTTTCATGGAAGTTTTCATAGCTGAACTCAAACATTACATATTGCAGGATTAACAGACATGCTGTTATCCCAATAGCCAAACCACCAATATTAATGGTGGAATACACCCTGTTTTTGATCAGGTTACGCCAAGCTATTTTTAAATAGTTCTTAAACATGATGGTTCCTTTCTTGATGGTTTATTCTGTACGTAAACTTTTTGCCGGATTTGCAGTAGCCGATTTAAGTGACTGAAAGCTAACGGTTAGCAAAGTCAATATTAGGCAGGCAATACCTGCTATGGCCAGGGCCCACCACGCAAAATCGATGCGATAGGCAAAGCGTAAAAGCCATTGGGTCATTAAATACCAGGCAATTGGTGTAGCTATCAGGAAACTGATAAGTACTAATTTCAAAAAATCCTTAGACAATAGATACAATAGTTCCGGAATACTGGAGCCCAACACTTTTCTGATACCAATTTCTTTGGTCCTGCTACTTGCAATAAATGCGCTCATGGCGAAAAGCCCCATACATGAAAGAAATATCACAATTACGGAAAAGAAGTTTAATAGCCTGAAATGTTCTATATCCTTATCAAAAAAGCGTGAAAACTTATCGTTTAAAATGTTGATTTCTATTGGAGTGGAAGGATCAAAGGAATCATTGACCTCTTTTAGCGCGGCTAAGGTTTTTGACCAATCCGGTGTTGAGATGTTAAGCGTGTAATAGTCGATTGAATGTATTGGATTGTTCCAATTCCCAATAATTAAGGGTTTAACATTGGTTCTAAAATCCTCAATTTGAAAATTCTCAACAATGCCGCTAATTTGACCTCTAAAAGGCACTGATAAATTTCCACTACTGCCGCCAAAACTCCACCTGGGTATTTCTATATACTGTCCTACTGTGGCATCCAGGCCTAAAGCCAATGCCGCTGCTTTGTTGATAAGCACTTTGGTACTGTCATTGGGCGTGCCATCAAAATTAACCCCTTCTAAAAGTGTGATGTTGTAGGTTTCCAAAAAGTGCTCATCCACACCAAAAAAAAGCATATCCTGTGATTCCGAAAGGTCTTGTCCGTCCCGATTTACTTTAGCTACGGGAATTGTCTTCCATTCCCCCGGCACTCTGGAGCTGGCCGAAACTGCCGTTACTTCCGGGATTCTTAAAAATTCGGTTTTTATTGCTTGAAACTGCCTTCTTAAAATTCCACTATTAATATCCACTGTTGCCAATCCCTCTTTTTCAAAGCCTAATTCCTTGCTTTCTAAAAAACTCATCTGATGACGAAAAACAACGGAGGCTGTGATAAAGCAAATAACCGCTATGAACTGAAATGTTAACATAACCCTTCTAAAGGGTAATTTTGAACCTACAGCAATTGTGTTTCTTAAAGAGGATGATTTCTTAGCACGAATAATTGTCCAAAAGGGATAGCCTACAGAAAGTAGGCCTACAACTAAACCTGAAATTAGAATGAACACCATTCCCATAAGCGGCACCTCTGTTAAGGTCAAAGAAGTACTAAACCATTTTTGGACTAGTGGCTGTAAAATCCAGAGGAAAGTATAAGCCAAAAGCATGGAAGCGGAAATTAACAACAGACTTTCAGCAATGAATTGCCGTAGTAAGTGGGATTTTTTTGCTCCTACAATTTGGCGAAGCCCAATTTCTTTAGATCTATCTATAAAGGCAATGTTCAATAAGCCAGTATAGTTAAAACAAGCAACTAAGAGAATGAGAATACTCACCCAGAAAAACAAGTTCACATAAAGTGCGTTACCCTTATTCTTATTAATCTCACCCCGTACTTCGGCATCATAAAGATGGATGTCCTTTATAGCTTGAAGGGAATACTTACTATTGAACGGTCTGTTTTCCGGATAGTTTTCCTGAGCTAAAGCGGTAATCTTTTGCCCCAGAAGGGTCATGTCCGTATCCGGTAAAATCTTGAAGTAGGTAATAGGTTGGCTATTAGACCAGTTTGAGGTCATGAAATCGTCAAACCATTCAAAACGCTCAGTAGCCATTTGATAGCTTAAGAACACCAGGTTTTCTAAATGGGAGTTTTCGGGAAAATCCTCTAAAACACCAACTACCGGATATTCTTCCTCATCTATTTTCAATAGTTTTCCCAAAGCGGGGGCTTCTCCAAAATACAGTTCTTTGGTGGATTGGGTCAAAATAAACCCGTTTGGGTTATTGGATAACGTTTTAGTAGTGCCTTCAAGCAGTGGAAAGTCAAAAACCTGCAAAAAACTATTATCCAGTATTGCTATTTCCTGGTGGGTTACGTTCTCCGGATCGTTGCCGATATTTCTGCGGCCCATGTAAAAAATACGGGTTTGATTTTCAATCTCATCAAATAACTCCTTAGATTCGACCCCAACTTTGGGAGGAGCCTGCGCGGTTTCCAGTACCTCGCCATTTTCATCAGTGGTTTTTTGTAACAGCCGATATACTCGTTCTTGATTTTTATCAAATGAATTCTCCTTTAAAACGTAGGAGTTCAACAGAAAAAAACAAAAGAACCCCAGGGTTAGCCCAAGAACATTGATTATGGTAAACGAGGGATGGCTTTTTAGATATCTGAAAGCAACCTTGAAATGATTCTTAAGCATGATCGTTCGTTTTTGATTATTCTGTGCGTAAACTTTTTACCGGATCTGCAATAGCCGCTTTAATACTTTGATAACTTACCGTGAGTATCGCAACGGCAATGGCCATAACTGCAGCCAACAAAAAGATCCACCCATTGATCTCTATGCGGTACGAAAAGTCTTCCAGCCATTTGTTCATAACAAACCAACCAACCGGTACGGAAATCAGAATAGCAATACTCACCAACTTCAAAAAGTCTTTAGTTAGCCTAAACGTAATTTGACCAACAGTTGCTCCCAGTACCTTGCGTACACCAATTTCCTTTATCCTTTTTTCCGCATTAAAGGCAGCCAACCCAAAAAGTCCCAGACAAGCAATAAAAATGGATAATATCGTGAAAGCGATAAAGATTCTTCCCAGGTTTTGGTCGGCTTCATAGGTGCTGTTAAAGGCATCATCCATGAAGCGGTAATTAAAAGGCTGCCCTGGGGCAACAGTATTCCATATACTTTCAATAGCGGTAATTGCTGAAGAAAAGTTGCCGGTATTTAGCTTTACCGCCATAGCCCCCGTTGAATTTCCTATTGTCAAACTTAATGCCCCAATATCCCGTCTAAGGGATTCATAATGAAAATCTTTAATGACACCCACTACGGTTAGAAATTGAGGATTCTCTACGCCAATA
>JANQRG010000019.1 GCA_028284665.1 Croceivirga sp. | reverse complement strand
TTACCTGTATATGCTAAAATTTGATTTTTCCACAATAGCACAGACAAAAAGTGTTTCCCCGGTAGTTTGGATCGCCGGAATATTGGGGGCGTTTTATGTAGCAGCAGTAATCATACTCGCACCCCGATTAGGGGTGGCGTTAACCTTTGTTCTGGTGGTAGCCGGGCAAATGGGCGTCTCCCTGATTTTGGATCATTATGGCTTACTGGGCTTACCGGTAAAACAAATTAACTGGCAACGACTTTTAGGAGTTGCCTTTTTAGTGGCCGGCGTATTGCTTATTCGGAGGTTTTAAGTTGAAACGGTGGGTCTATATAGTGGCGGTGTTGTTTTGTTGGATGTCCAGGTCGCAAGAAGAAGGGATAAGTTTCAGTTTACTACGCCAGTATGACGATGTGGTCGCACTGAAGGAAAAGCAAGACAAAAACTTTTACGAACGATTAAAATGGTGGGAATTGGGCGAAAACACGAGTTTAAGCCTGGGGGGAAGCTATCGCTTCCAAACGGAATCCTTTGTAAACGAACAGTTTAGTGCAGATTTAGAAGAATCTGACGTCTGGTTTCTGAATCGGTTGATGTTCCATGCCCATCTTCGCATTGGGGATACGTTTGAATTCTTTGCCGAATTAAATTCCAGCACTATCACCAGCAAAGACAACCTCTCTCCAGTTGATAAGGATGAACTTTCCTTGAACCAGTTATTTGCGAAATACCGATTTAACAAGCAATGGGAACTTTTGGTAGGGCGCCAAAACCTGCGTTTGGGTAGCGGTCGTTTGGTGGATGTGCGGGAAGGTCCCAATGTCCGATTATCTTTTGACATGGCTTCCCTGGATTTTGAATCGGAAAAAACAAGTGTAAAGGCTTTCTTTGGCGTACCGGTACAACAGCAACCCGGGATCTTAGACAATGACTTTTTAAAATTTACAGAAAGTATTGGGGGTATTTATGCCACGCAACGGTGGGGAGAGGCCCTAAATTTTGATGTATACGCTTTGTATAAACGGGAGGACGGCAAAACGTGGAATCTGGGAACCGCGGATGACCGTAGAACTTCGTTGGGAGTGAGACATTTTGGTCAATGGAAGGGACTTCGTTTCAACAATGAATTTGTGTACCAATTGGGGGATTTTGGGGAACAGGATATTACCGCATGGACGGCCTCTTTTACTATTGAAACAAGCTTAAATTGGTGGGATCAGCCCTTTACTATGGGAATTAAAACGGAAGCGATCAGTGGGGATAGCGATCCGGATGATTCCACACTGAACACGTTTGATGCTTTGTATCCTCGTGGTGCTTATTTTGGTAGGGTGGCACGTTTTGGTCCTTCCAATTTGATTGATATTCACCCCTATGTCGATTTTTCATGGGGGCGTTTTTCTGTGGAATTGGACTATGTCGCCTTTTGGCGGTTTTCAGGGGAGGATGGGGTCTATAACCCCGCCTTGGTATTGGAATATCCTTCCTTGAATAGGGAACAGTTTATCGGACATCAGATCGGGACCATCACGGGAATTGAACTCAACAAAAACATTGCGCTTGAGTTAGAAACCAACCTGATCTTTCCCGGTGCATTTCTGAAAGAAAGCGGCCTGGATGATATCCTGTTTCATACCGTATTCACTGCGGAATTTAAGTTTTAAGGTTAATCGTGGAACGAGAGACGTAGTTTTGGATTTTTTCCGGACCATAAACGGAAACCAATCAATATATTCTGGTCATACCAAAAAAGATTTTCTACCTTTAACGGCAACCGACTAATACTAATATCATGGCAAACGCCCAAAAAAAGAACATGGTTACCCTGGTTTTTGTAAGCTTTATAGCCGCCCTTGGCGGTTTTCTTTTTGGCTACGATACTGGGGTTATCAATGGGACACAATTTTATTTCAGCAAATTTTTTGATCTTGATCCGGCCACAAAGGGCTGGGTTGTGGGTAGCGCCTTATTAGGCTGTTTTGTAGGAGCCATCGTGGCAGGACCTGTTAGTAGGAAGTATGGAAGAAAAGTTTCCTTAATCTTCTCCGCAATACTATTTACGATCTCTGCCTGGGGTTCAGGACTGCCCGAGTTTTTGCCCCAAACGGTTCCAATGCTGGTGGTATTCCGCTTAATTGGAGGTTTGGGTATTGGGATTGCTTCCATGAATGCCCCTATGTATATCGCTGAGATCTCTCCGGCAAATATCCGGGGAAAAATGGTGACCTTGTATCAAATGGCTATCGTACTGGGTTTCTTTATCGTATTCCTGGTTACCTATCAAATTGGAGGTGGTCAAACAGAAGAATATAATACGGAAACCGGATGGCGGGTAATGTTTTGGTCAGAATTGGTGCCCTGTATACTGTTTCTTTTGTTGCTGTTTTTTGTTCCCAAGAGTCCACGTTGGCTTTTGTTAAAAAAGCGGGAGGAAGATTCTATTAAAGTATTGGCAAAAATCCATGGTTTGGATCATGCCAAGACCACTGCTGAGGAGATCAAGCAGTCCATTGCGCAAAATGTTTCCATTAGCATTGGTCAGGTATTTGCCAAGGGGATATTACCCATTATCCTTATTGGAAGTGTGCTTTCTTTTTTACAACAGTTTACCGGAATTAACGCCGTACTCTATTATGGGGCTGATATTTTTGAAAAAGCCCTGGGCTTTGGTCAGGAGGATGTGTTGGCACAACAGATATTGTTGGCGGGCGTAAACGTAGCCTTTACCGTTTTAGCCATGTTAACCGTTGATAAGTGGGGCCGGAAACCATTGATTATCTCGGGATCAATCGGAATGTTCATTGGGTTTGCCTTTCTTGGGATAACGTTGATGACGGGTAACGTGGGCATTCTTTCACTCATAGGTATTCTTGTATTTGTGGGCTCTTTTGCGATGTCTATGGGGCCTGTGGTTTGGGTGGTACTTGCCGAAATGTTTCCCAACAATATGCGATCGGTGGGGATGTCCATTGCCGTAGCGGTGCAGTGGGCGGCCAATTACCTCGTATCCCAATCCTTTCCCATTGTGGCAGAAAGCAAAGCAAACCTGGAAGGAGTATGGAATGGTTCGCTTCCCTACTTCCTCTTCATGTTCTTTATCCTTTGCATTATTTGGTTTACGCATAAGTTGCTTCCGGAAACCAAAGGACGCACACTTGAGGAGATTGAAGGTGTATGGAGTGAACGGTATGGGAAAATAGATCAGAACTAACTAGTACTCGAATTTAATGATATATAGAATTCGGTAATCCTATCCAATATATGCGATAATCAATGATAATGGTGTTCTCTTTGGATTTACGAAAATCAGTTTACCCAAATAGTAGAGTTAGTTTTCTTTTTTTAACTTAACCGATCCAATACATACTTGTCGGTCAAAGCTATATATTTGGGAATCAAATCATTGTTAATTCCGATAAAATCTTTTTTCCGCTTGAAGTAGATAATATTACAATCTGTTTCAGAATACATCTTTTGTGAAGAATACGGGTAGAAATCATCTAAAAGTGATTTAATTGATTTTGTAAAGATGGGGTTTTCAAATAATTCTAACAGTACATCATTTTCAGATTTAAAAAGAACCATATCATCAAAGTGGATATTCTTCTTTCTTGTATCATAAAGTTCAATTTTTTTTAAATCGTTGTATAAGCTAATTAAAGCTAAGCCCAACAATGGATCTGGAAAGAAAATAGGCTTTTCAATTACTAATCTATTCAAAAATCTTCTGGAAAATTTTCTTAGGCCTATTGTTCGATGATGAAGAACTACATTAAAGAAGAATTTATTAGGGTTATCCGAAATAGAAGTCGCAATAGCAATTTCGTTTGGGATCTCAACTAGATAGAAATTAGGAGTTTCTCCTAGTCGTATAATGTAATCTGCTACAAAAAATTCTTGAATTGATTTGTGCGCAAACGAAAACGTTTCTCCATCAATTGGAGTAATCAATCCGTTATGAGATTGGATTTCTTGAAGTACCTTCTGACTATCTTCTTCTTTTAGCCTATACTTTTCAAATACTCTTTCGTAAAAAATATCGAATATTCTTTTATTGAAATCCAATCTGTTACGTTCATGAGTTAGAAAAAAAGCAAATTCTCTAAGAAATTTTGCTTTGATCTCAAAATTGAAGTTTGAGAAGGTAGACAATCTTTGTACAGAATTCAATTTACTCCATTCTTCTAGTAACAAGCGTGTTACCTTGGAATACAATGAGCTTGGTTGTTCTGGAAGATAACCGTAGTGATTGTAGTAATAACAATAAAAAGCTAATGTTAAAGGTCTTCTTTCCGTACCGGAATAACTTGATTTTTTAATTTTATTTTTGAAGTCCTCCCATTTTTCCTCTTTATCCGGTAAATAGTTAGCTATAAATTGTTCGATTTGTTCATCACTCAAACTAGATATCTGAAATGCAGAAGTGTTTTCACTAAAGGGAAGATCCTCTCCAAATCTTGAAGTAAGTATTACTCTGTACCTCCGATTATCATTGGTTAAATTTAAAATTTCCTCTTTGAGAAGATCTCTTTTTTCTTGACTTACGACCTCATCATATCCGTCAAGTATTAAAACAATATTCCATTCTTCAAGAAAATTCTTCACGCATTTTCGAATTGTATTTCGAATAATGTCTCTTTCTTTAATAGCAACGAACTCGATATCAATTTTAAAAAGATTCAGCAAGTATTTGAATAAGAAAAGATCATTTGAGGTGTCAAAAATTGCTTTATCCAAATCCCTCAACAAAATAACTATAGGTACTTGGGTGCTTATACCTTCTTTTATTCGTTGAGCTAAAGAATAAGAAAAATTCTTCATCAAAGTAGTTTTTCCTGCACCTGGATCACCTATGACAATTATATTTCCCTGATACTGCTGATATATATTTTCAAATTTGTCTTTAGGAAGGTTTTTCGTTCCTCCTAACACGGATGTAATTGGCGCTAGCAAAATATCTAGGTCAACATAAACAGTGTTGAGAAAGTTTGAAATATTAAATTGATTGTCCTTTATGGTATAAAACCAATTAAAGGTCTTTCTCAACTCATTCAAGATTGCGTTTTCCAACGACTCTCTTTTGGTCTTGTCGACGGAGTACTTTGAGCTTTTTAAAACTTCCCGATTATTTTTTTTTAAAATGTTATCAAGGACCTTGGTAACAGTGTATTCACCCAAAATCCCAACTATATCAAATTTTTCAATGAATTGAATGAGATCCATATTTGGTTTTTAATATACGTCAATATCCATTATTCAGGTATAAAGAGTAAGGGAGTTTTGTAATTACCAACATAGGAAGAGTTTCTAAGTAGTGCTATGTGCTTAACAGATGCCATATCCATACAGTTTTCTTTAAGGTTAATTAATGTTATAAGAGTCCCACGAATTGCAATACCGGAAAAGTGGTTTTGTTTCCGATTAAAAGCTGAATAGTATACCAAAACACCAATAAGTAAAATAAATATGTAAGACCCATGAATAAGAATTTGTTGTAAGGCCAATTCTCGAAGTTACTATTTCAATTTAACAGAAAGATGCATGCACAAGTTAGTGTTTAGAAGAAGAAGTGAATTGGATAATTGCCTTAAAAAAAATATGGTTTTTTGGAATAAACACCGTTCGACTTATCTAAGACTATGCCATTTTTATGTTTAAGGCCTCAGATGAGTAGAGTAAACTTGTAAGCTCTAAGATTAGATTTCCGTAACCTGTATTAGTAGTAACTTAAATATGCTCATATATTCAAGGATGTCGTTGAGTATCCTTTTAAACATGATATGCTGTCCGTCGTTTTGCTATTTTCGTGGACCTTTCTGCCATTTCCATGGGCCCTGTGGTTTGGGTGGTACTTGCCGAAATGTTCCCCAACAATATGCGATCGGTGGGGATGTCCATTGCCGTAGCTGTACAATGGGCGGCCAATTACCTCGTGTCCCAATCCTTTCCCATAGTGGCAGAAAGCAAAGCAAATCTGGAAGGAGTATGGAACGGTTCGCTTCCCTACTTCCTCCTCAAGTGTGCGTCCTTTGGTTTACGCATAAGTTGCTTCCGGAAACCAAAGGACGCACACTTGAGGAGATTGAAGGTGTATGGAGTGAACGGTATGGGAAAATGGAAGAATAACGATTTTGTAATGTAACCCAATAGGGGGCAGGACTTAACTGTAAGATCCCTTTGAAAAGTAATACTTTGATCACATCCACAAATTTTGTTTAATAAAAGCTAAAATATATTAAACAAAAAGGATTCATGCTTACCTTTGCATAAAAAAATGCATAGTAAGTACGTACAACGATTAACCATCAATGATCATCGTATAACCATCACCTACAACTTCAGGGAGGCATGGCAAAGACAATTAAATGGACATTTGCGACCTCCTGTGGTGATAAAAATGTATCCCGATGTCTGTCAGGATAGGCAACGACTTACGGCTTCATTTGCGGTTTGGAGTCAAGATCTCATCTTTATTATTAAGGAATACATCAGCACCGTTAAAAACAGGTTTGCTGGGATTTCTTTCCGCTATGAGTTGGTGAATCACGCTATTACGTTAAAGGAAAATCGCGAGGATATTCATTATTACCGTGCGGAGTTGAAATGGTCGAATGATTGGTAAGGTAGCGTTTTGTATGACGAACAACATAAAAGTTATCGACATTTGTACGCGTTGCGAAGCAACCATTGGCAAAAAATACATCTGTTTAATAAATAATGAAATTAATTAAACAAAAATGAATCAACATTTGGCATTAGAAGTGGAAGACTTTGAAAAAATGAAAATGAGTCACATGTCGACAAGTGATCGTGTAAAGGCGTCCAGACAAGCCAAAAGTCTGGTGCTGGCCATAAACGAAATATATAAAAAAACCAAGGATGTGGCTTTGATGGATATCATGAAGAGGATTACAGAGAAGAAGCGGAAAATTGATAAGCGCTTAAAAGGTGTACCACAGGTATAGGACTCGGAACGTCGGAACGGACATTGGCCTTAGGGAAATGATTGCTATGAAAAATCCCGTTTGGATTACAATTTGTGGTAATGCGCAATGCTCCTATTACGGCGTTCCTTTTCCAAATGCACCAGGACTTTAACCCTATTTTCTATAGTACTAGAGAAATAAAACCCCCCTTGCATTTCCAGAAAAAAGTGAACTTCCACTACTTGGCTGGGATAAAAGGAATATTGTGGAAATCCGCGCAATTGTTGGTTAACCCTCCAAATCCAGGTCGGTTTTTTCAAATCGTACGAATCCATTTTGCATAGGAAGTGCTTTTTTTAGCAGCCAGTATTTGCGGGCATCTTTAAGGTTTTTTTTCGGGTAGGCATCAAGAAAATCCCGGGTGTATTGATTAAACATATTATTATCGGCAATATCCCTTTTGAATTGAGGATTTTCCTTTCTTGCTTCAAGAGCAAACCACTGTTCGACGGCTTTAGCCAGTGTTTTACCCTCGTTGGCTTTCACCCAATCCATAAAGTCGCTGTGACAGGAGAATTTATCTCCTATTTGATGTTTCATAAAGTTTCTAAAATTGGGGCCGAATGAAATGTTATCCGTGATAACGGTCTCTGGCGTCAGGGTGGCTTTCACCCAATTGAATTTCGATTGCTTTTTCGGTTTAGCCTGTTGCCTCAGTTTCCCGTTGTTGTCCAAAGCATACATGATCCGGTCGCGTAATTCAAACTTTCGCCCATTTGCAGGTAAGCCGGCATTTTTGCAAATCGCTACCATCTCTTCTTTCAACCAATACCACGTATTGAATTCCGCTCCGGAGGTAATGTTTTCAAAATCAGGCCTGCCCATTTGTTTAGCTGTTTTTTTATTGCTGTAATTGCTTAACCATCACGTTCCTCCGTTTTCCGACCTTGTGCCGGAAGTTGAAACCTAATTTTTCAAATGTCGATTTGTATCCCATAAATCGATAGCTCGGAGACCCGGTATCGACCGGATAGGCCTCAAGATATTGTGCCCCATTTTTCCCGGCATATTTTTCCGCTTCGTGAATTAGAAGCTGTACCATCCCCGTTTCTCGATACTCCTTTTTTATAAAGAAGCAAACCAGTGCCCATACTCCTTGTATGGTGCTTTCTCCATGTAGTTCCCTATACGAATTTCTGGGTGCAACGGAACACCAGGCTATAGGTTCGGAATGTCGATAGCAAAGAAGACCGATAGGAAGTTCGTTGTCAACATAACTTTTAAGGGATGCTTTCTTGTCCATTTTATTGGATCGGTCTCCTCCATTAACCATATTCCGCCATACCATGCACCAACAGTTATGTGGCCCACCCTTGCTCTCAAATAGCTGTTCCAAGTCCCTCCAATTTGATCGGTCCACAGCAACAAATCGTAATACCTCCATAGCCTGTTTCGGATGATTACATCACAACCATGATAAAAGTACTGCTTTCATTTGGAGCGGTGATACCACCAAAAGTTTGCTTTGGCCTTTTACGGTTGAATTTGGTTTAGGATCCATGTGTCATTGTCTTTTTGGTAATGTTTTCTATCGTGAAACCGGTTTTTTTTAAATTCCATGAATTCAATTCGTATGGGTGTAATACCAAATCCACCCCAGTTTTTTGGTCTTGTGATCTTGGTCTTTTCGGCTACTCTTTCTGCAACTTGCTTTTCAAGTAGTTCCAGATTGTCAATTTCTTTTCCTTGCTCACAAATTAAGGATACAGCCTGGGAATATGCATCGCGCTCATTGAAGTAGTTGTCCGCAAGTTGTTCGGATATTTTTGTTGCTACCCCCTGAATTCTGATTTGTCGTTCTGTTTCGGTCCACCAAAAGGTCAGGGCGACGTTAGCATTACTTTCAATTTCAACACCTTTTCTGGAATTCAACGGGCCGGTAATTATAAAGGTATCGTTGCGTAATTCTTTGAAGGAAACAAATCGTGCATTTGGAAAACCGTCTATGCCGTTAGTAGATAAACAGACGGCAGAGGGGATCTGAACTTTTGTCAGGGTCATTTCTTCCTGGAACCATTCGGAGAAAAGTTGTAAGGGATGTGTTTTGATTTTCATTTCAATTGAATTTGATAAATCCTGGAAGCCTCCTGCCACGGATGATATCCCTGTCCAATATACTCAAACCCATATTTTTCGTAATACCCGATGTGCTGGGTGCACAAATACAGATAGTCATACCCGAATTTTTTGGCATCCTGTTTTGCCTTATTCATCAATACTACCCCATAGGCATTGCCTCTTTCTTTTTCGTCAATGAACAGTGCACTCAGCCAAGGATAAAGATCTCCGCGGCTAATGAAATCGTTGGTGATCAGTCCTGCACCGCCAATTATGGTTTCTTCTTTTTCCAGCAAATACCATTGGGGTAAATCGTTCCTTGCATGAATACAATGCGTAATGCAGTCCTCGTAAATTATAGGCCAAACGCTTTTCCAGCGTTGTTGAAAATAGTGTATCGCCACCTCTTTGTACTTGGGATTTTCTCGTATTGATAGAATTTTCATCGTCGTTTCAAGCAAAAATTTAGTCTTCGTTTTACTCAATCACTTCTTGTTCGGCACGAAAATAGTCCTTTGTATTTTGTTCAATCGTTTTCTTGAGATTACTGAGATTCGTCTTTTCCTGAGCGCTAATAGAGCCGCCCATAAAAGCCATAATTGATCTTGAGAGCATTCCGTTTCCCACAGCGGTGGTACTTGAGCTGATCTGGGTTTTCCCATTGAAGGGAGTCATGGTCATTTTGTACTCCATGTTCATAAAGTCTGACGTATAGGACATTGCTATGGATTCATTTGGTACCAGCTCTGTAATCGTTTCCCGGATCACCATCTCCTCTCCATTGGCATCAAAATAAACATCAGTTACAGCTCCGACAGTACCTGGAGTACCACTCACCTGTTCGATCTTTTGAAGTCCGGGCAACCACTCCGATAGTTTCGCTTCATCCTGGGTGACCGCCCAGGATTCCGCAAGGGGCTTTTCAACGAGGATTTCACATTCGTAAGACAGATCAGGTTTGATCACCCCGGCAAGGAAAAATCCGAGGACCAGGATGAGGATACCTCCAAGAACATACTTTATATATTTCATAGTGTGGTTATTTTCGTTGTTCAATGTGCCACTTTAGCAGCTTGAAGTAGGATGAATTCTTGCGGATAACCAGGGATACCCTTCTTTGGAACTACTTTACCCTAGTACTGTATCCATTATTTTCCTTTCTACCAGTATCTAAGTGCTTTGCCATTTTCCAGGTACTGCTTTAAGGACTCGTGGATCAGGTAATTCCATCCGCCCACAAAGTTTTCACGAGCAAAATCCGGGTGTGTAAAGCTTTCCAGGCCTTCATGGATGAGTTGTACTCTGGTCTTTTCACCTACGGATGATAGTTCAAACGTAACAAAGGAAAGTCCTTCGTAACCTTCATACCTCCAGGAATACTTTAGTTTTTTCTGTGGAATTACTTCTAAAACCTCACATAAATGCACATAACGCTTGTCTTCCTGTCCACCCTCAAATTGAAACTTGAAGCCCACTTCAGGTTTGAAATCAGCGATATCGAAATACCATTTTTTCATGAGCTCTTTTTCGGTAATGGCGCGCCATACGAGGTCTATGGGCGCATTGAATTCTCGTTCCAGTACCAGGGGTTGCTGTTCCATTGTACTATTGTTCTATAGTTCCTTTTTAGGGGTAGCCTGTAATTCGTCCAATAGCTCTTCCAGTAGATCGAGTTTTCCTGCCCACATCTTTCTGAAAGGCTCCAACCAATCGGCAACTTCGGCGAGCTTTTCTACTTCAAGATTGCAATACCTCTCCCGGCCTTCTTTTTTTATAGTGATCACCCCACACTCCTGGAGGTACTTAATATGTAAGGATACCGCCTGCCGCGTCATATCAAACTTGTCTGCAAGGGTATTGACGTTTTGCGATGCATTGGTCAGGGAGAGCAGAATACTCCTTCTCGTAGGATCAGCTATAGCATTAAACACATCTCTTTTCATGAATACAGTTTAATACGCAAGTATTTACTTGCAAATATATAAGCAAGTTTTCACTTGCGCAATTTTTTTTGAGGAATAGTTTAAGGTAAAGTGTTGTTCACTATGGATCAAAGGTGTAGCCTATCATTATTAGTGGGAAACCAGCGCTATGTGATCCGCACTAAATCGCCATCATCAAATCCGGTTGTAATGGCGACAGCATCGGAGAATATAGAGCTTGAAAAATGCGCCGAGCGGGAGTATTTTTTTAGTAGTTCAGTAACCTCCGTAAGAATATCATTCCATTGCTTTCCTCCTGTTGCGGTATTTGACAAGTCCAAGTATTTGCGTTTAGGTTCAAAATCTGCGTTACATGCCCAATCATCATCGTTTTCATCAAACTCTTTTGAACCTATTAAATACATGCCATACCCTTCAGGTTTTTCAATAAGTCCAAAATGGAAGGCTATGATATCTGAATTTGGTCTTTCCGAAGTATTTAATTGATGTATCCAGTCCCTTATTTCTAGTTCCATTATTGTGGAGCATTTTTATTCATATAGGGTGTTGGGATCTGCATTTGAGATCTCCAAAAACAGTGCACCTAACTTGTTGCAGATGGCGTTAAAGAAGAGTTCCCCTTTTTTTTGGGTTGCGGCTTCAGGATCACCGACTCCTGTGTCCTCACTTATTTGTGACCAGGGTCTTTCCGTCCAGGCCCAACCTTCCCTAAAGGCCGCTATTTTATTCTTCTTTTCTTTTCCTGCCCCCCAATCGGTCTTCGGCAATACCAAATCCGGGGCAAGGTGAAGTAAAAGGCTGGTTTCCATTTCATCTGCATGGTCTCCGGGACTATCAAAAAAGTCATGACGGTTGACAGTTTTCACCCATTCTCCAACACATAGAAACATATTGGGAAATAATAAACCAAGTTCCCTGACGATGGATTTCCAATTATTACCACCATGGCTGTTTAAGATCATAAACTTAGTAATCCCTTGTCGGTCCAGTACGCCAATAACGTCTTTCAGGATAGCGAACTGTGTACTTGGGTTGAGGTTCATGTCCAGATAGATATCCGATTGTCCGGTATTCACCCCAAAGGGAATTGTAGGTAGTACAATAACTTTTGCGCCCCTTTCCCAGGCAATTCTCGCGGATTCCTCGGCGATTGCCGTTCCTTCAATAACATCCGTCGAATAGGGAAGATGATAATTATGGGCTTCTGTAGCGCCCCAGGGAAGGACCGCCAATTCAAAATCAGCCTCTTTTAGATGTTTCCAATTGGTATCGGCAAGTACATAGGGTCGTATTTTTTTCATTGGCTACAGCACAGTTGGGTTAGTAAATCTGGCGTTCTGATAACGCTTGGGATTAAAGTTACTTTTTTCTTTTGTGTATGAGGAAACAATGAATACTGGCCTATACCGTATTTTTTGCCTAATTATCTGCATACCCTTGATCCCAGGTCCTTTTTGGGTCATGATTCCGTAAATCACATTGAAAGTCGGCTACTGCTTTAAGGTTCATCAGTACGGAAACCCACCCGGCATTTACCTCAGCAAAATCACTTTCAGGCACGTTCTCATTAATTAGGGTAAGGTCCGTTCCCCAATTTTCTGCAGGTGCTAACAGAAATTTCACTGAACTGTCAAAATAGTCTAAACAGAGCTCTTTGTTGGGAATCTGTCCTGTTATTTGACTATCATAAGTTTGGCCATTGGGAAACACAAAGTGAATTATGCCGTTTTCTTCCACCGCTTTTTCAGCCCAGAATCCTTTTCTTCCCCCAGCGGTAGTAAGCAAACCAAAGACCGCTTTAGGATCGGATTTCAGATGTAATTTCCAGGTGATTGTCCTCATAGTTAATTCTATTTCCAAATGTATTACGATGAACCCGTTGAAAAGATAAAAATATATCCAATTTTTGCATTGCTTTGCGGAATCAAAGTTATTGTGCCAGTGAAAGCCTTGAATCCCTGAGACCATTGATAAATGGTGTTAACGGAAACGAGCTTTTTGATGGATATCCTAATAGAGTGGATGAGCTTGGTAATGGGATTAATTAAAAGTTATGTTTTTGATATTCCGATAGGCCGACATCCTTTTTTACTAATTTTCGGGGAAGAATAGCCAAAAACATTTTAGGGAAAATAGATGGAAACCAAGCTGTTGGTAATTGGCCTGAAAAATTCGAATAGCAAAGCTTTCTCCAGGCTTTTTGAACGCTATTACCCCAAAATCAAGGCCTTTTTAATCGCAACACACCTGACCCATCACATTGAAGATGTTATTCAGGAAACCTTTATCACGGTTTGGAACAGGAGAGAAACCCTGGACGTCACAAAATCCTTTGATGCGTATTTGTTTACGATTGCTAAAAACTATGCACTGAAGGCGCTTCGAAAAGAAATCATCAATGACCTCAATACTACTGTAATTACTATTCAGGATTCTTCCCCAACCATTGACCAATTGATTGACCTACCTTATGTGGAGCAACGGATCAAATCTTCTCTGGACAAATTACCTCCCCAACCCAAAGCGGTCTTTGAATTAAAGCGTTATCAGGGGATGTCCACAAAGGAGGTAGCCCTAGCCCTGGGCATAACCCCAAAAACGGTTGAAAATTACATGAACAAGGCCCTGAACACTTTAAAAAAAGAATTAGAAATCCTGACCTTATTTCTCATCTTTTTTTGCTCTTAGGGGCTGAAATTCAAAAAATTACCACTTCATAACAATTTGTTAACCTGTTTTTTCAGGGTGCTGGCGCCAAGAATTTGCTATACCAGATACATAAGAATTGTGATTTATGCTATCCATCAGGGAAATCTGGAAGAAATACATAGGAGGTAAAGCTTCAAAAGAAGACAAAAAAGCACTGGTGCGTGCCATTGAAAATAAAGATGCTGATCTTGATACGTTATTGTACGGACATTGGAAGGACGCTAAAGAACGTCCGATAGCTGATGAAGAGCTACAACGGGCAAAGCACCAACTTTTTGCCGAGCTGCAACTGGATACGAAAAAGACAAAAAGTTACTCCCGCTTGGGTATAGCTGCAAGTATTGCTGCCCTGGTAGCTGTTTCAATTTTTGCCTACCTACAGCTCAGCATGAACGATAGGATGGAGCTAAGTGTCGCGTACGGGGAACAAATTAAAGAGGTGATTCTGCCGGATGGTACCAAAGTGTGGATCAACAATGGATCGTCCATTAGCTACCCAAAGGAATTTGAGGTAACGGAAAGGCGGGTGAAGGTGCTAGGCAACGCATTTTTTGATGTAACCCGAGATACCTTAAAGCCTTTTGTCATTGAGACGGGTAAGCTGAATATAAAAGTGCTGGGTACCGCTTTTGATGTGTATTGTTATGAAAATGAACCAAGTAAAGTAACGGTTGCGCATGGTAAAGTGGAAGTGTCCCATACCGGATCAAATTCGAAGGTCACCCTGATGAAAAATGAACAATCCCTATTTGACAGGGGATTGGAGAAAATGGTTAAAGTAACTACAGATTCCGACAAAAGCACTTCCTGGAGAAACAACATTTTGAGCTTTGAAAACTTGGAGTTCGTTACGGTAATCAAGAAAATAGAGCGAAAGTTTGACGTCAAGATCAACTGCCAGGATTCCACCTTGCTAGCCACCAGGATCAGAGCAAGTTACCAAAATGAACCCTTGGATACCATCCTCAGTGATCTGGCATTCATGATAAATTTTGATTACAACCAAAATGAAACCAACAACGAGATAACCCTAAAACCATTAGTGTATGAACAAATAGAATAAGGCAAACCGAATCCAAAAAGATGGGTCGAGACCAGTGCAATGGTCCCAACCCAGAACAAAGAAATTTACTTAAGCAACTAAATCTCTCTAATTACAAACATATGAAAACCACCTTTTATGGCAAACGACAACTGGCCATTTATAAGTTATGGGTAACCCTGCTGTTGTGGGGGATTTCAATACAAGCACAGGCCAATAAACCAGGTGTTGAAAATATAAAGATCAACCTTGAGGCAGAGCACCAGACTATAGATAGGATATTCAAAAAGATTGAAGCGAAAACGACCTATTCTTTCCGGTATGCAGAGGACATTTTAAATGACAAAAGAACATTCTCACTTACTTATGAAGATACGCTACTCAAAACCATTCTGGATGATATCAGCACCAGGGCAGGGCTTATCTATAGAATTTCCGGAGACAATATTTCAGTAAAGAAAAACCAACAGCAGCGCGTATTACAAGGAAAAGTTGTTGACGATGAGGGAAGTCCTATTCCCGGGGCCAATGTGCTCGTGAAAGGAAGTCAAACCGGTGTAGTTACTGATTTTGACGGGAACTTTAGTATTGAAGTAGCCTCCGGAGACATTTTGATATTCTCCTATCTCGGTTTTACCACTACCGAAGTGAATATCACAGATCAAAGTGAGTTAACCGTTACCCTCAATGAGAATGTAGACCAACTTCAGGAAGTAATTGTATATGGCTATGGGACAGGTACTAAGGAAAAGTTTAATGGTGCCGTGTCCAAAGTGGAAACTGAAAAATTGAACACCTTTTCTTCCGCCAATTTTGAACAGGCGCTCGCCGGGACTGTGGCAGGAGTACAGGTCATTGGAAATGGAAAAAATCCCGGAGAAAACTCGGTGATTCAAATTCGCGGTTTAAATACCTTAACGGCAGGTACTAACCCGCTAATTGTTGTGGATGGCAATCCACTTACGGAAGGTTCTTCTTTCAGCTCCATCAGTACGCAGGATATTGCCTCTATAAATATTCTAAAAGATGCAGCTTCCGCCGCTATTTACGGATCACGGGCTTCGAACGGGGTTATCTTGATCACCACCAAGAAAGGGAAACAAGGCGACCTAAAGGTGACCTATGACACTTACTTTGGCATCCAGGATCGTATAGACAATTTTGAACTGGCAGATGCCTACGAAACCGCGCTTTTTGATTTTGATGCCCGAAACTTTGGGTACGTTTCAGGAGGTCCTGGACGAAGTATTACGGATGACAACGCCACTCGGGATGCCAACGGCGGCGGAAAACGGAGCAGGGTCCAGGACTTTTTGCAGGGATACCTCGATCGCCAGCCCGGTTTGACCAATACCAACTGGTTGGATGCTGTATTTAGGACTGCAATCCAACAAAATCATTATCTCAATCTAAGTGGAGGCACCGAAAAGACCAATTACTCCGTTTCTTTTGGCTATTTGGATCAGGAAAACATCATTATTGATTCCGATTATAAAAGATATACGGCTAACATTCAGTTGAATTCCCAGATCAATGATCGTATTCGTTTTGGTATCACCTCCAATATCTCTTTGGCCAATTCCAATCCCACCGGAGAAAGAGGTTGGTCTTCGCATTCCTCCCGAAGAGGAGAGCAACCCGATCCTAGCTATGCGGTTGTGTTGATGCATCCCTACTATCCTATTTTCAATGCGGACGGTACCTTTGCACTTTCCAATCAGGTAGATGATAACAACGATAATTGGGACGGTCCCATTTCCGAAAATATTGTAGCCAAAGTAGGCCTATCCGATTTCTTTGAACGTCAATTACGCGTGTTTGGAAATACTTATGTAGAAGTGGATATATGGGATGGGATTCGCTTTAAAACATCCTTCGGAGGGGATTACAACACCATTTTTACCGAGTTCTTTGCGCCTTCCAGTATTGGAAATTATAGAACCCCCATAGAAGATAGTCTGGCGGAGGGTTTTGAAAATAACGTCAGAAGGGAAAACTTTATCACAGAAAACCTGTTAACCTACAACAGGGCTTTTGGAAAGCATACCGTGGATGCGCTATTTGGGTTTAGCTACCAGGAAGAAAGCTTTTTTGAAACACGTTTGGAAAGTAACAATTTCGCGGATGACAACCTGCGGAATATTACGGGGGCTACTACCGTGTCAGCCGTGCCGAGAAGAAGTAAATGGGCGCTGGTCTCTTATTTTAGCCGCTTACAATATGATTTTGACGGGCGCTATTCAATTTCTGCTTCCTACAGACGGGATGGTTCCTCCCGTTTCGGAGCCAATACCAAGTTCGGAAATTTTACTTCTTTATCCGGAGGTTGGACACTGAGTAATGAACCTTTTTTTCCGGAAAATGAGGTGTTGAGCTTTGCCAAATTGCGGGCCAGTTGGGGGCAGACCGGGAACAACCAGATAAGGGATTTTGCTTCTATTGCCCTGGTAGAGCCGGATAACTATGTAATTGACGGACAGTTAGTTCCGGGATCTTTTACGGAGACTTCACCTAACCCGGATCTGTCCTGGGAGACCAATACTGCACTAAACCTGGGTGTGGACCTGGGCTTTTTGGATAATAAGCTATTGTTGACGGCTGAGTATTACAATTCCAAAACCACAGATCTGCTACTGGATGTTCCGGTACCACAGCAATCCGGATTTACAGAATCCCTGCAGAACATTGGAGAATTGGAAAATAGGGGCTTTGAGTTGGAGATCAGAGGCGCCAATTTTAGAATAGGAGAAGTAGGTATTGGCTTTAATGCCAACCTGACTACCAATGAAAATGAAGTGTTGTCACTTCCTAATGATCAGGGCCAGATCATTGAAAGTAATGGCGGTATGAATTTCTTGACCAGAGAAGGAGGCAGTATAGCAGAGTTCTATACTTACGATATTATTGGAGTGTATCGGACGCAGGAACAGCTAGATGCCGAAACCATTACCCCTTTAGCCGGCACGGAAGTTGGAGACTACGTGGTGCGGGATGCGGATGGTGATGGGCAAATTACCCCGGATGACCGGGTTACCTTGGGAGATTACAACCCGGATTTTACCTACGGATTCGGATTTTCATTGAACTACAAAGGCTTTGACCTGAATGCTCAGTTTATCGGAATAGAAGGGAGAAAAGTAGCCGATAATATGGTCTATGATTCGGAAAGTGGCGAAGGGTTCTTTGTGCCCTCAAAATACTATTTTGACAATTACTTTTCGGATCGCAATCCCGATGGGTTTTTCAGACGTCCCGATTTCTCAAGCTTTTCTTCTGCAGGGAGAATTACCCGGGCCTCTAGCCTTTCGGTCTATGACGGTGATTATTTCAGGTTGAGAAGTATTCAGTTGGGATACAATTTTCCACAAAATATTACCGACTTCTTAAAAGTGGATGCGCTTAGACTGTATGCCACCGGGAACAACATTTTTAATATTACGGATTACCGCGGCTACAATCCCGATGGTTTGGATACCAGAAGTAATAGGAGACAGACTTTAACCAGGGGTTGGATCAATTCCGCAAGTCCAGTGACACGCTTTGTAGCTCTGGGGTTAAACGTTAAATTTTAATGCTAAAAAAGAACAAGATGAAATTGAATAGATTCTTATTTCTAATAATTGTACTTACAGTGTTTTTTTCTTGTGATGATGAACTCGATATTTTACCGATATCGGAAAAAGCAGCGGATAGTTTTTTTTCCAATGAACAGGAGATGGAAAGTGCAGTAAATGGTGTCTACGCCCGGCTACAGGATGGGGGGCTTTATGGCTTGGACCTTATTGGAGTGGGGGAGATCTCCGGAGAGGATTCTTTTGAAGAGATCGCCGCTAACGATGGGGGACGGTTTGGGCAGTTGGATGACTTTTCTACCAATCCAGAAAATACACTGGTGGCTAATATTTGGGGAAGATCCTATGAGGGCATCCAACGCGTCAATGTGGTGCTGAACCGCATTACAGATATTGAATATGAAGATCCGGCGTTAAGAAGTAATCGGATCGGGGAAATGAAGTTTGTACGAGCCCTGTTGTACTTCAATTTAGTGCGCTTGTATGGGGATGTGCCCTTGGTGTTGGAAGAGACAGTAAGCCCTTTCGATTTCTTTGGGCAAGGGAGAACGGCCTCTGACGAGGTATATGCGCAGATCGAAGCTGATCTTCTGGAGGCCATCCAGGAGCTTCCTACAGAAAAATCTCCGGCACGACCGGCGGTAGGCGCGGCGCAAGCGTTGCTGGCAGAAGTGCAGTTAACCCAGGGTGATTTTCAGGGAGCCCTGACCAACCTGGCGGCCGTAGTGAATTCCGGAGTATATGAATTGATGCCCACAACTGCAGAGATCTTTGGAGTAGTCAATGAAGGGAATGCAGAGATCCTTTTCGAAGTAGAGTTTGCCAGTGGCTTTAATGTTGAAGGGGAAATAGAGGGGAGTCCAGCCGGCTCGCAGTTTCGTCCTTCGGGCACTACGGCTAATGCAAAGGGCCACAACTTGCCTACACAAACATTTATTGATTCTTATGATGCGACGGATACCCGGCTGAATGACTATGTAGCTATTGAAGCTGAAGCCAATCCCTTCTACTTTACCACAAAATATGAAGTTTCGGCAACCGGGGTTAATGATGGAGGGAGCGATCACCTTATCATTCGTTTTGCGGATGTGGTCTTGCAATATGCCGAAGCCTTGAATGAAAATGGTCAGACCGCAGCGGCCATTACCCAACTTGATCGAATCCGTACAAGAGCAGGATTAGCAGGAACCACGGCAAGTTCACAGGAAGAAGTACGCGCGGCTATCCGTTTGGAACGGCGGTTTGAGCTGTTTGGGGAAGGGAAACGATGGTTAGATCTCAAGCGTTATGGTACCGCCATTGAAGTGATGAATGCCTTTTTTGAGACTACCGGAGCGATCACCCGGATCAATGAGAATAATTTGGTATTGCCCATCCCACAGAGTCAGATCGATACGGACCCAGGAGTAATTACACAAAACCCCGGGTATTAATTAAATCGATGGGAGGCTATTTATAGCCTCCCATTCCCTAAAAATGGCAGCTACGATGAAGGTAAACGTCCTCGGTATTTTGTTTTTTGTAATTGGGATACTCTTCGGATGCAGGCAAGAGAGCAATGAAACCGTTAGTACTGTAGTGAAGGAGGGTAGGGAAGTGGAAAAGCGACTTTATCCCCTTCCCATTGACAGTCTGATTGGCAACTTAAAGAACGCCCATAATGATCAGGTGATTGTAGTAGCGCATCGGGGCGACTGGCGGAATGCCCCTGAGAATTCTTTACAAGCTATTGAAAACTGTATTGCCATGGGGGTGGATATGGTGGAGATTGATATCCGTGAAACGAAGGACGGGCAATTGATCCTGATGCACGATGAAACAATTGACCGTACTACTACAGGAACCGGTAAGGTAAAGGAATTGACCTGGGCCTATTTACAAACGCTGTATTTACGGGATGGGATAGGGCATGAAATCCACCATAAGATCCCTACCTTAAAGGAGGCTCTTGAGTTGTGCAAAGACAATATTCTGGTCAACCTGGATAAGAGTTACACCATTTTCAATAAATGCTATGAAATTATAAAACAGACGGGAACAGAAAATCAGGTGGTGATTAAGGGCGCTATTCCTTATGACCAGGTCAAAAAGGAGTTTGGCAGCTATTTGGACAACGTCTTTTTTATGCCAATTGTACGATTGCACCAACCCGATTCAAGAACAGTTGTGGACGACTACTTAAGCCGGTTACAACCTGTTGCCTTTGAGTTTACGGTCCCACAGGATACGTTAAAAATGATCGAATACTTTGATGATATAAGGCAGCAGGGATCTTCGGTTTGGGTCAATGCGCTTTGGCCCCATCACAATGGCGGGCATGACGATGAGAAGGCGGCGCTCAACCCCGAGATATATGATTGGTTTATTGAGAACCATATAGACATTATTCAAACCGATCGACCGCAGCTATTGCTAGACTATTTGCGGGCCAGAAATCTGCATTATTAAAAGAACACCAACATGAAAAAGTATTTACCATTCACCGTATGGGCCCTTTGTTTTGCGTTAGTGGGTCAAGCTCAGGAGATTAGCAGAACCGATACCATCTTAGCGCATTTACAAAACCCTTCCCAGGATTATGTATTAGCGGTTTCCCATAGGGGGGACTGGCGCTATGCCCCGGAAAACAGTTTGCCCGCTATTCAGCGGTGCATCGACTTAGGTGTGGATATTGTAGAAATCGATGTGCGTTTGACGAAAGACGGTCACCTGGTGGCTATGCATGACACCACAGTGGATCGTACCACAAATGGTTCGGGAAAGGTAAGCGAACTTACCCTGGAAGAGATCAAATCATTACGGCTGAAAAATGCTTGCGGGGTACGGGGTTCCAGGATACAAGTACCCACTTTGGAGGAGGTCATGCAGTTGACCAAAGACAAGATAATGGTGAACCTGGACAAGGTAGAAGGTGAAACCGTAAGGGAGGTCTACCAGGTTTTAGAAAAAACAGGGACCGTACAACAAGCCATTTTCAAGGGGCGGGAAACCGTAGCGTTTATGCGTGCGAAATACGGGAGCCTGTTGGATTCTATCATTTATATGCCCATCTTAATTGACAATACCAAAAATCCTTCCCGGTTTGTGGAAGAGTACAACCGCGAACTGTCACCGTTGGCCTATGAAGTCACTTTTGCTTCAGAAACCTCCGAAAACTATAAACAGATCTTAAAATTGAAGGAACAGGACATTTTTGTACTGCATATTGCTTTATGGGATGCCCTGGTGGCAGGTCACACGGATGAGATGAGTTTGCTAGAAGGCCCGGATGCTTCCTGGGGCTGGTTAATAGCCAATGGGGCTAATGGTATTATGACCGACCGCCCCAAAGCCTTGTTAGCCTATTTGCAAAACAAAGGATTACGAAATAATACAACCGATTGGAAAAAATAAGTAGTTTGTTTTTCATAGATCAGATTATTTAGTTTGAGTTAGTTTATTTAGCAAAAGCACAATCGAAAGATTGTGCTTTTATTTTTCGTAGTAGTCCTGGGAACACCTTGACTTTTCGTTTTAGGCCCAAAGAGCAATGCCTGTAGTACACCTGTACTTATCTATTGCCAGGAACTAAGCATTTGTTGTAGTTGATCTTATGGGATTTATGAGGCTGTTAACACCGAATTATTTTCTTCGTCAGCGGCCGGCTTTTTCCCAATTATGTATAGGTAATCACCCAAATCATTGGTGTAAGCGTCGATTACGGAGTTGATGCTTCCGTTGTCAATATCGGTTTTAAGTTGGGATAACCCTTCTTCCACTTCGGTTCGATTCCCTAACGAGGAGAAAGAAGAAATACCATTTCTAAGGTGTTCGTCAAAGTAGAGTTCCGGGTGGTGTTTCCCACAATACAGGAACTTATCCTGAAGGTCAGGTTGGACAAAGTAGTTGTCAATTCCTAAAATTTGAAAACGGCTATTCAGCATCGCATTTTTCACGCTGTCCAGGCCAGGCATTTGAGCTATTGAATCGGATAGCATTTTTGGGAAATAGTGGTTAAGCCAATAGCCCTTCATCTGTTCTGGTATAGCTGTAAAAAGGACAATTCTACCGTTGGGTTTTAGCACGCGATACAGTTCCGAAAAGCCTTTTTTTAGATCCGTCCAATGGTGAAGGGTTAAGCTACTAACAATTCCGTCAACCGTTTTATCTAAAAGTGCAATGCTTTCTACAGCGCCTATTCGCCAGTCTATGTTTTTATTCTTTTGTCGCGCTTTTTCAAGCATTTCCTCAGAAGGGTCAATGCCTATAAATTGAAAGCCTCTTTTTTGGAATTCATTGGTATAGTTTCCGGTACCACAGCCAATATCGAGGTAAATTCCTTCTGATGTCGGCAATAAGTGTTTTAGCAGCTGTTCGGCGATATAAGGGTCCGCTTTTCGAGTGATATTGTAACCAATCCCTATCCGGTCATATTTAGCCCCCATCTGTTGTTGGACTTAGTTGTTTTCTAATTTTTCTTGTTCAACTCTTGCCAACGCAAAACATTGTCATACCCAATTCCTTTTACGTAATCCACTTCATCTTCTAATGGATATAAAAGAAATTTAATAGTATCATTAACATGCGTGTCAAATAACTTCTTATAAATCTCAATTCGCCTACCTGTGTTCATTCCAGCTTGTATGTCATTGATATTTTCAACAAGAAGCTCTAAAGTATCTGAATGAAGAAACCCGTGAATATCTTTCTTATTGTGGAAAGCGAAGTCAATTTCTTTAGCTGACCAGGTGGAATTTAATATGTTTTCTGTTACCAAAGTTCCAAAATAGGGCAACGCGCTTATTGCACCAATTACCGACTCATTAATATGAGCACGTTCCAGAATATCTATTTCCGCGATCCACGGATTAAAACCATGTTTAAGTAGCTTCCTGGCTAAGTCCAATACTAAATCAGAGTCTTTGAAGCTATAGGAGAGAAACATATTTTTATCGGTAGAGCTGTTGAATTCTTTTATTCTCAATGGAGTATCTGTTCTGCGGATATCGGTAACATTTCTTCTTCCTACTCTTGAAACAGCTCCCCACAAAACATTGAGGTTGGTTGCGGAGGGTAAGGTTGAAAACCTAATTTTTGGATCATTGGAATTTTGATAATAGCGCATCAACGCATCGTCCAATGCTAAAGCCGAAAATTTGTCTTCAATATTCAATCGTTTAACAAGTGTATTTGCTGTGGCCCATTTGTAATTGGCTGCTGTATTCAAGTAATTAATTATTTTGTCAAGTATCTGATTACTTATCATATATTATAATTCTATATGATTACCTGTAGTTGTTTTCACTATGATTTCTGCCTACATGCCGAAGATACGTAAACCGGCAGGCAGGTATGATTTCGACTTGGGAATTTTCGATTAGAAAATTTCAAGAGAGAAATCGCACCATCTTAAAGTTAGCTATTTTGTTAAGGGTTCAAAAGGAAAGTTGAATTATCGCCATTGTTGTACAACGTTTTTCATTGATATTCTGAATCCTCAATTATTGGATATTGGGGCTTAACTGTTTATTCAATTTTTTTGAATCCATATTCAGTTTCTCCATCTTGAACCCTAATTCTATAAACGAAATCAGATTCAGATAGTCTTACTATTCTTCTATGAATTAATCCTTCTCTGTCTTTGGTAGTTAGAGTCCTTTTTTTTGGATTAAATTCCCATTCACCATTGTATTCATTTGTTCCATCGTTTATTCTACTTGTGCCATCGGGATAAAAAATTATCCAGTGGCCTAAGCTTACAGGCATTGGATAAATATTTGCATGACCATCAATATCACTTAACCAATAAGATTTGTGCCATTTACCTGAACAAAGGTTCATTATTAATTCGTCATCCTGAGCAGATAGCGTCTGTCCGAATAAAAATACAACTGAAAAAAGAGTAATTAATTTCAAGATTTCTTAATTTAAATAGATTGGTTCTCTGCTTACAGATAATTTTCTCATTTTGATAGAGTGTTGTAGAACGGCCTTGGCTATGATTCCCGCCCATACCGAACGGCACGTTCGGGCGGGTCATTATTGCCTCTGACGACCCCGTCCCGATAGCTATCGGAATAAAGTTAACTATTTTGTTTTGGGTTCAAAAGGAAGTTGTACCCGCCTGAACGGTTACGGCCATTGTTGTGATATGGCTTTATTTTTCATCGTTGCAATAATTTTCATTTTCAATTTTCCTCGAAGCAGTTTTGATGAACCGGTCATATTTCCGGATTGGTTCGAATTCCAATAGGGTTGGATTTTCAAGCAACCATTTTTCGATACTACCCGAAGTCCAAACTTCAGACCACTTACCTTAAGACATTACGTATGCTCTTCATTGAGGTATTTGACCATATCCAGATTGTCCAATCCATTATGTGAAAACTCTCCTAGCGTTTTAAAACCATTCTTCAGGTAGTAATGTACCGCTCTTTTATTTCTTAGTTGAACGCCACCCCACAATATGATCTTTTCCGCTTTTAGCTTTCGTAATTCTGATTCGACAAAATCTAATAATATACTTCCTATACCCTTAGATTGAAAGGCATCTGCGACGGAAGGTGCCAGGATATAGTTGTTTTCAATGTTTATTCCAATTGAGGAATTGGCAAATCGCTCTAATTCTCTTGCTGTCGGAGCATTTTTTACCACAGCATACGCTATAATCAAGCCGTCCAGGATACAGATAAATGCTTTGTAGTCCTTATAACTTCCTTTGCAGATAGCGATGATGGTATCAATGTCAAAGGGATGTGGAGCAAAATATTCTTTTGTTTCCTCAGACAGCTGATTAAAGTATTGACCTAAAGCCTCAACATGTTCTGGAGTAACTTTTTTACGTTCTATCATATGCATTCAGATTCATAGCACCTAATTGTCCTGTCCCGGATTTTCTCTAAAGGCAGACCAGCACTGCCTCCGATGAGCCCTCCCATTCAAATGACTGTCGGGATTAAAATTACTATTTTTCATTTGTGGGATAAGGAGAAAGTTGACCCTTCCGAAATAAAATAGTGAGGTAGGTTGTGGTTTTTGCTGCGTGTAGCTTTTTAATACATTTTTAGGGTATACATCCGACTGTTTTTAACTTTAAATCCCAGGTCCGTATAAAGATGTATTGCAGATGTTCTATGATCCTCTGTGAAAAGAAGAATTTCTGACAGCTTTTTTTCTTTTCCAACTTCAAGTAGTGTATGCATCAGTTTTCTTCCAATCCCTTTGCCTCTATACTTTGTATTTACCACGACATCCTCAATCCAGGCTTTTTTACCTGAAATCACCTTGTAGGTACACATTAGTGCAATTCCGATTATTTCGTCATTCTCCCTGCAATACGCAAAAGTTATTGGGTTAGTTCCATCAAGTATTTCGTTTAAATCCGTCTGTCTTTTGTCTCCTCCTAATTGTTGGAACAAATCGGATACCTGCCTTTGCACAGTAGGATTTATATCGGTTTTTTTGAGTACATCAATTATCATTTCGGTTGTTTTAATTACCAGAACGGTGTAGCTAGTATTTCTGCCAAAGGCCAACAAACACAGCCTCCGATGAACAACTAAAGGTAGTAAGAGGAAGACAGATAGGTGTGAAATCAAGCTTAATTTTTAGTTAGCCCAATTGTAGGAATATTTGGAAGAAATATAATGGCAGCAATGCACCCGTTTGAAACTTAGTCGGGTGGGTTATTACCAGGGTTCTGGGGTTTATTTATTCGCATTTTTGATTTAATTCTGATTCATAGGATGCGGTTACATTACGGTTTCCCATGTTTTTTGCTTTTTTGAGTAATGACCTGGCTTCTTTGCATTCTCCCAAATACATTTTGACTATTGAAAGCTTGTAAACGGTATTCGAATCTTTTTTGTTGATTTCGTATGACCTTCCTAAGTATTCACTGGCCATTTCAAGATGTTTGTTGGAGTCCTTGGCTCCCTTTTCCATAGCATTGTAATAATCTCTCAGATAGGTTGTCCCGTAATCGGTGAGTATAGCACTATGTTTAGGATCAATCTTGAGTCCGATATCGTATTGTTCCCTGGCTTTGTCCATCGCTCCCAAGTTGAAATAAATTGTTCCAAATCCGTAATAAGCATCTGAGTTTTGCGAGTTTAACAGATAGGCCTGGTTGAACCTACGCATCGCGGTCACAAAATCTCCTTTATCATATAAATACGTGAATCCCAAGTCACTCATTTTCGTACTTGCTGCAATGGTGTCTCCTTTATAGTGGTCCAAGATATCTTTCCTGAATTTTTCATCCGACTCTTTTTGTTTTACCGTCCTTTCGATATTCCCATATTTAGGTTGTAGTGAGACATCGGTCTCCGCCATTGTTGTCCACCTTTTGAAATTGTCACTTTGTCCAAATGTATTTACATTGCACAAACTGATTAATAAAAGGAATATAAACTTTGTTTTCATGGTCTTCGTTTCTAATGACACACAACGATTTTGTGCATATTTTGTTGTGAACTTTTCATATAAGCTGAGTACTTATGTAGACACCGTATTGCACTCGTCGAAGCTTGAAATTTCAGCCCCTGCCTGTTGTCAAGTTGACCCAATTAACGATACACGGTGTTCTAGTCAGTTTACTTTTCAATCCTATAGAGTAGCAATTCTTCGTCGTCATTCGGAAGCCTGGTTGTTCCCGTAAATTTTAGGCCAAGTTTTTCTAAAAGCCTTTGGGAAGAAACATTATCCTTTGTCGTAATCGCACTAATTGATGCGATCTTAAATTCATCGAAGGCCGCATTTTTAATTCTATTGGAGGCTTCGAAAGCAAATCCTTGTCCCTCATAATCCGGAAGGAAAGCAAATCCAATATCAATCCCGTCCAGCCCTTCTCGATCATAAAGTCCGCAAGTACCTATTTTCCGATTATCTTCTTTTCGAATTACAGTGTAATTGGAATAGCCAAGTCTTTTCAGTTGGGGTAGCATTTTCTCAGCAATGTACGCTTTTGCACTGACCATTGTTTTGACGTTTCTATCACCAATATATTTGATCCATTTAGGGGTGTTTAAGAGCACAAGAATAAATTCGGCATCATTTTCAGTAGTAGGTCGTATTAGAAGTCTCGCTGTTTCAAAAGTTTTATACACTATTCTAATTTTCAAATTGACTACTACGGTTTCGGCCCCGTATGTTTACCAGAGGTATGTAAACCGGAAGGCAGGTATGACGTTCTACCTCTGATCCTCTCCCCTTGGCTAACCAAGGTCAAGGGATTTTTCGGGCTGCGAAATCAAGCCTCCTGTCCCGATAATAACTGGAAGCGATCGGGATAAAATTAGAAATTATTCTTTGTGTGCAGCAAGCAGCACACAAGAATTGGTATTATGGTGTGTTTTGCTTTTTTTCAACAAACACGGATAGTAGTTAGGTCGTTTTTATGTATTAATTTCCTATAAATTCAAAGACTGCAAATGGACCTATCGGCTAAAATCTCCACTTCGCTATTGCTATTCGTGTTTTGCTTTACCGCTATGCTGATCCAACCGCCCGTGGTGTATGGGCAAATAGTGTCCTCCCAATTCAAACCCTTCAAGTTTGAACTCCGGGAGCGTTTTTCTCCGTTCAACGAAAAACAATATCAGGATGAAATTTCGGAAATAACTACTGTTCAGCAGGAAATGACGAAAGATGATCCATGGGCCATACGATATTGGAATGGCGCTTATCCTTCGTATCGCTGGCATCAATTGCTCATGCAGGTTAGCCAAAACCATAAGGGTAATAAAAATGGAGGTCGGGTGGCCATCATGCATCTTTCGATCTACGATGCTATAGTGGAAGTTTGGAAGCACAAAAAGGCGCACTTTCGGAAAGCACCTTACCAATACGATCCACGGGTAAAAAGGCAGGGACAGGAACAAGACTATTCCGCTTTTATTTGCGAATGGAGTGCAGCCGCAGGGGCCGCACATCGTGTCATTAGCTATTACTTTCCGGAGCAAAAAGAGTTTCTTGATAGCCAACTCACTGCCTTTACATCAGCCCGTCTGGCAACAGGGCTACAATTTCCCTCCGACATTGCAAAGGGACTGGAAATTGGACGAGAAATTGCCGATCAATACATTGCCTATGCCAGGAGCGATCGAACAGACCTTCGCTGGAAAGGAAGTGTGCCAAAAGCGGATAGTCTGTGGTCAGGGAATCCTGGTCCCTGGGACCCCATGAAAAGGCAATGGAAGTCCTTTACGCTACTTAGAGCTGACCAGTTCAGGCCCGGTCCGCCTCCTACAGACTGGTCTTCCGATATGGAAGAACTCAGACAATTTAACGCAGCGCATCAAAGCAGTGAAATTGCCTGGAAATGGAAGAGTGAGCCGGTTTGGGATCGGTTAATTGAACGAAAGATACTGGAGTACCATCTGGACCCCCTGGAAGCGGCCTTTGCAAATGCGGTTTTTCATACCGCACGCTACGACGCTATCATCGCTGCCTGGGACGGGAAATACCATTATTGGGGCATCCGGCCTTTTCAGTACGATCCTTCTTTCCGGCCCATTTTGATCGATACCCCCAACTTCCCGGGTTATCCTGCCGGACATACCACAGTCGCCGGGTCCATTGCCAAGGTGCTGTCTTTCCTTTTTCCCGGGGATGAGCCATTATTTTATGCCCTCGCGAAAGAGTGCTCGGAATCTCGCTTCGAAGGAGGGGTGCATTTCCGTACGGACAATGAAGTAGGCTTGGAAGTAGGTTATAGAGTAGGGCAGCAGGTAATCACCGTTTTCACAGAATAAAGCCATCCTATCCGCCAAATCAGTCAAGGTGAACACTCCAATCTCATTTAGCCTTTTGGAAATGGTCTTTCCTATATTTTTTACTTTCATTATTCTTCAGGTTTTGTGAAAGTAACAATATCAATTCCAATTCCATTTGGGTCCGTTATTGCAAAATGTCTATCTCCCCAAGGCTCATCCCTAATTTCGATTTCAATCGCAACATTTTTACCCTTAATTTCCTTATAAACTTCGTCCACATTCTCGACTTCAATGGTTAAATACACTCCTTTTCCGTTAAAGGGTGACTGAAAAATGGGGTTTTGGCTTGGGTGATTGGGTTGTAAGAAGCTGAGTTCGGCAGAATGCTTCGGGGTGTGTAGTAATAGATAGAAATCGTTTTCAAAAACGACTCCAAAATTCAAAACCTTGGTATAGAATTCCTTAGTCTCTTGTAGCTTATTGGTTATAATTCCTGCGTTTAACTTCATTTTTTTTGATGTTTGTGCATTTGCCCAACCTATAGTTAAGACCAATGCGGTTAACAATAATTTGCTCATATTCTGAATTTTAGCTCAGGCAAACATAGGATGAAGGACGCTGCGGGAATTGTAAAAATCGGACAAAGTCTATCTCAGGGCTTCCGATGGGGTGACTCCGTAAAAGGTTTTGAAGTTTTTGATAAAATGCGCCTGGTCAAAAAAGCCAACATCAAAGTAGAGTTTGTTTTTTTTCAGATTTTGTTTGGACGGCTTTGCATTTAAAATGTGCTGGAACCTTACCACATTGCTGAATTTTTTTGCTGTCGTACCGATATAGAAATTAAAAATTCTGCGAAGTTGTCGTGGGCTCAAACCCGTGTTAAGGTCTTTTTCAGTATCCAAATAGCCTTTTTTTTGAAAAATCAGATGTAGTGCTTCTAAGAAACGATGGTCATGAGGAAGTGCTTGATTTTTTGAGAGACCTATTAGTTTCTCATTTAGGCTTTTGGTGATACGCTCAAAGGAGTCGGAAGGTTTGAGTACAGAATTAATCCAATCGGAAAAGTCAGGTAAGATTTTGTTTAGTTCTTGCGATTGATTGCTTAAGGACTTGGCGTTAGTACCGAACAGCTGCGGAAATGCGGAAGGCAAAAACCGAATGCCAACGTAGTCAAACTCTTTTCCTATAACGAATTGGGTATATTTTTGACAAAAACCCATTACGAAGCTTTCAGTGGGTTGCTTATTGTTAAAGAATATGTCGATACAGCCATCAGAAACAACACGATACATGTAATCTTCTTCTAAGGGTTGTTTTGTTTTAAGTTGCCAAAAGCAGTAGACAAGATCTTCAATTTCTTTGACTGGTATGGCCTCATGATAATTTATTTTTTCATCATTTTCTGAAACGGTTGGTTGGATTGGCCTATAATATTCTCGTATGGTTCTCAGTTTGCTCACTACTTTTTTGGTATTGTTGTACACAACGGTTCATAGGTTTGGTGTTGTAATGCCGCCTATACACCATTGTGTATCATTCTAGTCCAACAAGAGAATACTAATTCTTGATCAGGCCTTCTGCCGTACGATCTTCCTTAGCAGGAGGTGGTGTAGCACCAGGATTATCCTTTAGCAGCTTCAGTACTTCCTCCACCACTTTCTCCATCTGAGGATCTCGGCCTTTTAGCAATAGGTTTGGATCGTCCCAAACAGCAATGTCCGGTCGTACCCCAACACCTTCGTCAAACCAGGTACCGTCATTGAAGTAGAGTCGTGCTCCGGGAACGGTAATTCCCCCGCCATCAATAAGCTGATGACGTGTAGCGGGACCCACCAAAATACCAATGGTTCGCTCGCCAACAATTGGACCGGCATCTAGCTCCCGAAACGCCCAGGGTAGTCCGTCACCTCCGGATCCTGCCCAACCGTTAATCAGCATGCCCATAGGTCCTGTATTTGTCTTCACCGGGAAGGTGTGGGACTTGCCATGGCGCCAGTACAGGTTGTAAATAACGGGTCGTGTCATCAGCTCTAAAAAACGGTCGGCGAGTTGTCCGCCACCATTAAAACGTTCGTCAATAATAAACCCTTCTTTGCCAAGCTGGCCATAATACATTTTCACCAGGTCGAGCTGTCCTCGGGTTGCCGTATTGGTCATATACACATAGCCCAGTTTGCCCCCGGAGAGTTTTTCTACGCGTAACCGGTTTTTCTCAATCCAATCCAGGTACCGGATATTCCCTTCCTGTGCTCCCGTCAGGCAAGTGACTACCACATCTTTTCCGTCTCCGGTAGTACCGTTCTTGCTGACCTTCAATACCACCGTTTTCCCATTAAGCCCTTCGAAAGCAGCATACGGTTCTTTGTTTAACGGAAGGGAAATTCCATTGACCGAATGGATGTAATCACCCTCCGAAACGTCTACTCCGGGACGATCAAAAGGTGATCTGTTTTCGGCATCCCAATCCGCAGGCTTTACAATGCGTTTGATCTTATAGCCCTTTTCATCTTTGGCCCAGTCAATCCCCAGGTAACCGGTGCTGACATTTTCCACTTTTTCGTTATCTCCGCCAAAGGTGTAGGTATGGCCGGCACTCAGCTCGGCAGCAAGATTCGACTGTAGAAAACTGACATCCCAACGCGATCGGGCATCCTCAATTAATGCGCCGTATTGGGTACGAAGCGCATCCCAATCTACCTGCTGCATGTTTTCGTCGTAAAAGAAATCACGGTGTCTTCTCCAGGTGTCATTGAAGATCTGTCGCCATTCTTCACGCGGGTTTAGTTCCATAACCAACCCATTGGTAGGAATTGCGTCTTTGATCTTCTGATCTGGGTCGGGTTGAATAATACCGAATTTTGAACCACTCCGCACCAATAACGATTCCCCGTCAGCCGTCTTGACCACCCCATTTATTTTAGCCATGATGGATTTTTCTTCCCGTTCTTTCAGATCATAGAAGAACAATTCGGGATCTCCCCCTCCTGATCCTGAATTGGGAAAACGACGGTACACCAACTTGCCCTCAAAGGCCATTAGATTGTTCAGGTTGCCTGGCTTGGCAGGAAGGATAACCAACCGGCTTTCTAATCCTTTCCAATCCACTTTAATGGGCTCAGGAGTTTTTTCTTTTGCGTCGTCCTTTCCCCCTTTTTTCTTGGTATCGTCTTTTGCCGGTTCTTCCTTTTCCGCTGCTTTTAATTCATCATTTTTGGCATGAAGCAGGTACGGGGATTCCTGAGTTAAACTGATCGCGGCAAGTTGCGTGGCATTCGGATAGATCCAGGTGCCGTCCTGCATGTCGCTGTATACAGCGCTAAAATTCCTGTTGGTAAGAAAAAACAGGTATTTACCTCCTACCCCAAAAACTGGGTTGGAATCATTGTAAAATCCGCTGGTAACTTGTCTTGACCGTTTACTCTTAAGGTCATGAACAAAAATTGCTCCATTGCCATTTTCCATGCCAATGGAATACGCCAGGAATTTCGAATCATGTGACCAACTGATAGGATAGCCTGATCGGCCTCCGTGGCCGTAGTTCCATTTATAATTATCAACCACATCAACTGTTCCTGTTGCCACATCCACAATGCTGATATCATTTTTCTCATCAATAAATGCCAACTTTTTACTATCGGGTGACCAATAAAGGGTGTATCCATACCCTTTGTTTCTTGAGGTTACTTTTTTGGCCTTCTGTGCTGTTCGCATGGCTTGTACATAGATCTCATACTCACCGGATGTATCACTCCAATACGCAACGTGATCACCATTTGGAGACCATTTGGGGCTATGGTCGAATGCCCCTGAGGAGTTCGTAATATTTTGAACAAATCCTTCTTTTACAGGGACATTAAACAATTCGCCCCGCGCCTCAAATACAATTCTACTTGCTCCTGGAGAAGCGGTCATACTTCGTATTTGTTTATTTACCTCAAGCCTTCTGGGCATTTCCAGCGTTAAATCGCTTACGACAGTTACTGCTACCGCTTTTGATTCCTCGGTAGCGAGATCCATGAGATGGAGTTCACCCCCTACTTCATATACCAGGTCGTTTGGACCAGCGGATAAATACGTAATGTCGAAGTCTTTAAATTGGGTAACCTGATTGAGCGATTCTGATGCGAGATCATAACTCCAGACGTTCAACCGCAGATCATCTGCGCGATCAGATAGGAAATAAATCTTATCCCCTCCCCATGCAGGCTTCCCATCATTCGCTTCGCTATTTGTGATATTTTTGGCCGTATTGCTTTCCAAATCAAACAAGATAACCTCAGAGGTCAGTCCACCCCGATATCTTTTAAACGGATAGGTCTCAGTGATTTTAGTAATGTAGGCCAGTTGCTTTCCATTTGCAGAATAGGTAGCAATTTCACCATAAGGGATGGGTAATTTTTCTGGCATTCCACCTGTTTTGGGAATTAGAAACAGTTGGTTGACACGTCCGGAGGGAATACCAGTCTCTCTTCGTGAAGCGAATAGGATCTTGTCACCTGAAGGATGCCATTCTACCATGCGATCTGAATGGGAGCCATACGTTAGCCTGAGGGGGACACCTCCAGTGACGGGCATTACATAGACATCAGGATTTCCCCTGTACCTCGCCGTAAATGCAATTTCCTCACCATCCGGTGAGAATTTAGGATAGGATTCCTCTCCGGGAGAATTTGTGAGTTGCGTTGCGGTACCCCCGTTTTTGTCCACCACCCAGATATCGCCACCATAAACGAAGCAGATCTGTGTTTCCGATACATCCACATAGCGCATGAGTTTTGCATTGATCTGACCAAATGCGCTTGAACTAAATAAAAGCAGGAGCAAAGAGATATAGCATTTCATAATTGGAACTTTAGTTGATAGGTAAAAATAGTGCACTATGGTACAGCTTGGTATTCTTTTTAATTGTTAAATTTTGGTAGTAACAATTCCATAGCTTTAAGTTTTTCTGACAGTCTTTCGTCATTTTCATCAATCGTCATCGCCGTAAGCATAATGAACCCCTGTTCTAAATAATAGACATCATCTTTTGCATTTCCGGTATTCGGGTTGCCATCCGGTGAAAATGCCCATAGGGTTTTACTGTCTGATTCGTCAATATTTTTACCAAACACTTTTTTAAATTGAAGTACTTCAGGTTGGCCATATGCTATTCTTCTTTCCGAAACTTTCACCCCTTTAATTTCGTCAAGAGGAATATCCGGAAAAGCAACGGTTACATAACTATGGGGGTCGATTTTATCGACAATTCCAGAGTCTAAGAATTTAGAGATCCACGCTGGAATCACACTGAATGACATCTCATTATCATCATCAAAGCCTGAAAAAGCAATGCCTTGAACTCCCAAAATAGTCGCCGTTCTTATGGCGCCAATAGTCCCGGAATTGAACCATGAGGGGCCAATATTTGATCCCCCATTGATTCCGGATAGTACAAGGTCGGGCCTGTCACTAGCGAAAAGCCCACTTAAACTCAATAAAACACAATCTGCGGGATAACCCGGCATCGTGTAAATTCCAATATTCTGATCGTGATCAAAATATTCTGTGGTTACCTCATACGAAGATTTGTGTTTTCCAATCGTAAGGTAATTGGAGCTTCCGGAACGATCTTGGGTGGATACTACCACGGAGACTCTATTCGTGAGCGGTTTTACGCTTTTTGCCAGGGCTACCAATATGTCTATGTTTTCGATACCATCATCGTTAGTGATCAATATATGATTGAATTTAACAGTAGTTTGTTGGGAAAATGTAGCTGGCGGAATCAAAAAAAGAAGGGTTATGTATACCAGGTTTTTCATAATCATTTGATCCTGAATTAGTTTGATTGTTTTTTTGTAAAAAACGATGTTGATTTGATGATTAGACCTAATTATGTGAAGCATGTTACAGATTTGATTTAAAAAAATGCCTAACGGTTCGGATTTATATGTATACCAACAGTATAAACGGGCAGGCAGGGATAATTAGTTGTGGGAAATTCGAAGCCTTTGTTGAGGAAAATTGAGGCATGAAAATTCTGCCTTGAAATAGTGATAACAGGTGAGGTGTGAGGGACTACTTCTTATGAATAGGTTTAATATAATGTACAAGGATATCTTCTTTCTTGAAACCAAGCTTAGTATGGAAATTTTGTGCTTCCAGATTCCATTCCCATGTATCTGAACCCATTTCCGAACATCCTTTTTGAGCCGCCCAGGATTCCGCTATTTCATATAACTGACGGGCAATTCCATGCTTCCGACCTTCGGGTTTGACATAGATCGATTCAAGATAGCCCACCGGGGAAGTAGTGGATCCTTCAACATAGTCGCTTCTTATTGAAACCGTTACAAAACCTAGAATATCTCCAGATTGCTTTGCAAAAAATGTAGCATAATTTGGCTTTTTTAGGACCGCTATCAGGTCACTCTCGATTACTGAAGGCGGGTAATCCTTGAACAAGTCTAACGCCATTTTTAGCAACTCTTGAAATTCTGTCTCCTTATATTCCGTTACATGTATTTTTGACATTTCGAATTCGATTCGTTTACTGTTATTGTACGCAATAGTCTAGGTCGGGATTCCCGAACCCCAACGCGTTCCGATAGCTATCAGGATATCGGGGGAGAGGAAGGCATAAGAGGTAGAAATCGAGCCGTTTGTTTTTTGTAAGCCTAAGTTAGGAATATTTGGAAGAGCACTTAGGAGGAGGTATGAACACGGTTGAACGACACATTCGGACTGAGGAATCACAACAGTTGTTGTCATTGGTGTCTTACTCTTTTCCGTCGCGAACCACTTTCGTTTTTGACAAATAATCATGAATTCCATTTTTAACAAATAGAAATGAAAGTCTGTCAAAGGGAATAAGTCGGCAGAAAGTCCTTGCAATTATGTCCGATGAGTCAGGTTTTGTCCCGTCGGTTTTTACAACATGGGTTTTGGTTATGAATTTTCCAACGGTTTTTTGGAACTTAAGCTCCATAACAGCATAGTACCCGATAAATGCAGCTAGAAACAAAATGTAAACCGCAATTTGATATGAATCCAAATTATTTGGGTCAACTATAAGTCCAACCACAAGGCTTAGCACAAAAGAAATGACAATCCAAATGGCCCAGTCAATAATCAAGTGAAGAAATCTGGTTCCAGATCCAACAACGTTAGCGTCTACTTTTTGTTTTTGGATTTTTTCCTCATTTGCTTTTTCTCTTATTTCTTGAAAAGTTGAAGTGTCGATTTTCCTCTTATCGACCTCAGAATCGGCAGCTTCCAGAGCAATTGAATTGTATTTGTCCCTTTCGACCGTTACAATTTTGATTAATTCCTCATCTGTCCGCTCTGACATAACCTTAGCGAATTCGTTTTCCATTGGTCATTGTTTTTTTGGCATTAATACTAATGGTATCGCCCTGCCTGCCGGTTTATATACCTATGTCATGCCTGTAGGTATGATTTCGACTTGGAATTTACGTCTTTACTCACCAGAGTTTACGCGAATGTAGGGGAGTAAATTCAACCTAAGAAATCGAGTCAGTCTAAAGTTAACGTTTTTCATTAGCGAGAGAAGGGAATAATGAACCCGCCTGAATGACCCGGTGGGGTAGCCAATAGCCATTGTTGTGGGTAGTTTTTTATTTGATTCTCTGGTATTCAAAAGTTCTATTGTACTTATATCCGGCACCAATGATAAACAATACACCGCCTTCATTGCCAATAGCAGTGTTTACAATCAAATTATTGTCTTTGGTAATTCCAATTCTTCGCTTATCGCTTTCGTAACCGCCTATTAAGAAGGGAATTCCATTTATTATCAAATCTTTATTATTGAGATAGAACATTCCTTTTTTAAGTTTTCCGGTTAGGACTGTGTCCACAAGTTGTTTAGTGTCTTGAAATACTGTTATTTCAAGGAAGGATCTTTTTTTGAGATTTAGGAGCACATGATAACATTGTTCTTCATCAACTCCGAAGAAATCAAATGCCATTCTATCTTCAAAACTTTCATCGACGATTTCTTGATATAGATTCGAATGTACGGTTAGCCTCTGTCTTGAATTGGCATAGCTAATAGAGTCCCGATGTCTGTTCTCATAATTATCGCCATAAATTCTTTCTGGGTAGAGCAGAAATTTTCCATTTATTTTATTCAAACTACTTTCGTCAAGTTTCGTGTAGTATTTTCTAAATTCTCTTTTGGAATATGAGGCACACCCTAAAAAAGAGATGATTATAAGTCCAAAAAAAACACCTTTTGGGGTCAATGAATTTCTTTAAAATTACCTGCAACGCTCCTGGCCATGAGGTACAGCCAGCCTAAGTTTTCTTTCTTGTTTTCTTTGGGCCTTACTTTATTCCGGGTTGAAGGGTAAAGCTGATTTATGAACAACGATCCGCAATTTTCCATTGGCATCTTTCACATACCCAAAAGTATACTCGACTTTAATTTCGGCTCCATTTTTTGTTGTGAAATAATAATTCCCCATAGCAATAGCCATAGTACAGACATTATTTATTATGCCACTGTTTTCCCAACGCACTTTTGTGTAGGGTGCTATCGCAAACCCTTTGTCCTCAGGATAGGTTTCGTTTCCGCCAACAAAATAAGAGAGTGCGGCATCAAAAGTCTCTCTAAACTGGTCCTCAGATGCTAAAGTTGGTTTAAACAGTACCATGCCCAAGTCATAACCGTATAGGTTTTGGATGTGCTCTTCGGCAGCTAGTTTATAATCGCCTCCTTCAGTGAATACCTGTCCGATTTTCACAATTCCGGCACCCCAATGTTCCTGTGCTGTAACTACCTCCGCTTCTGTTATACATTGAGGTGAATGAAGTTCTGAAGTAGGCGCTATGTTGTCGTTTTCTTCAGAAGCTCTTTGATTATCTGCTTGCTTGCAAGAAACCAGGACTACGGCTGATACTAGTATAAAGGTTATTTTTTTTAACATGCTTACATCTTTTCTGTGCTTACTTTGAAAAATGGTGTTCGGCTTTTCCATATTCTGATACTAATTACAATGCTAATTTTGAATTGCCTACAACGGTCCAGCTTCTGCCTGTGTACAAAAGGTATGTAAAAACAGCGGGCAGGTAAGATTTCATCTGGGCTGGTTAGCAACGCCGACGACCGATACCATTTTTTAGCGGATCAAGCTGCGCGGCGAAATCATTTTCTGATTGTTTTTTAGCTATGAAAGTAGGAATTTTCTTTGTCTTATTTATTTAGAGAATGCTAAATTATTGCTATCATTTGAGCTTGGAATTTACATTTTTACCTTATTTGATCATAAGGACAAGAACGGATTTAAGATTGTTACAGTTTTTTTGAAGCCATTTCCAATGCATTGCAACGATCTGGGCTATGAGCGGTCGCAGACTTTATACACTACCATTGCTATTACAATATATTCTAAAAGAAATGAAAAAGCGGTTCAAGTTTACACTTAAACCGCTATTGTTTATCATAGGTTGGGTGGCCGTATTTAATGTTTCTTATGGCCTGGTTCCCATATCAGCCGAATAAAAGAACTTAACCTTTCATTTTCCCGACTAACGGGAACTCCCGCTACAATTCCAATCAATAAGTTGTCCGCAATACCCAATCTCATTTGTGGTCGCATGGTCATGTCAAAGTCTCCCTTGTCGATGGTCTTATTGAATTCGACGCCAATAAAATTCCTTGTACCTGAGATCATATAGTGAAAACTGGTATTGATGTCATACGTTGTATGAAAGCCGTTTGAACTGAAATCGTGCCCAATCATTGGCCCGGTATAGATCAAGGAGTGAAAGTTGTTCCCCCAACGTTTGGCGACTATCAAAAACGGATTGTAACTATTTCCTTTGATCAACGGCTTTCCGAAGTTTCTGAAGTCTGAAAGTTCCAATTCGTGTATGTATCCAACTGCCATTGAAGTAGCCATTGCTTCGTTCACCAAAAACGACCATTGTGCAGCAATTTTCAAACTATTCAATTGGTTGGATGGAATGGAATCGTTTGCTGTTCCATTGACCGGTGAATAGAGGGTAAATGGTAGTTCTACTTCCAAGCCCAACCGATCAATGGGGGCCCACTCATATTCAATCAGGGCTTCGTAAGAATCAAATTTCAAATTATCTGTTAGCCCCAATCCTATATTCCATTCTTTTTCGCCTTTTCTGGCTCCCAAATCACGGATTAGATCAATATATAATGGTTCGGCATGTAGCACCTTGTCGGGTTCTTTATGGTCTTCGATTTGTTGAATGTAAAGGCTGTCTTTTTTTGCATTGGTAGTTTGAGCAAAGGCATATGTAGATAATACCAATACAAGGATTGGCATCATTGATTTTTTGATGTTCATTTTTGATTTATTTTAAATACATTAAGGATTACCCCATGTCCTTTTGGTCACAGGGTGATAAGAGCATTATAAAAACAAATCAAACTTTGGGTGGGGGACTGTCTATTTCTATGAAGCCACTTGGCCATCGGGCTTCATAATTCGGATAGCGTTTTTTGTTGGCGATGAGATCGTTATGAGCGTAATCGGTTGCTTTGTTGACGTGCACCAACAAATCAATTTTTACATTCTTTTCTTTGTTGTGGTCTTCAGTGTCGTGGTCGTCATACTCTTTGATGGCATCTTCAAATCCCAAAACCTTTTCGACTATTATTTCGACAATACTTTCCTGATCATTGAATGATAAATCTTCCGGAATATGCTCAGGCTTAGGATCTGCCGTGTCAACGCTAATGTTGAGCAGATAAAGACCCATTAGCGCCCAAAAGATCTTAGTAAAAAGGCTATTTCGTATTCGATTTATCACGGTTTGAAATTAACGCTTATTTATTGGTTTTCTTACACACCCTGTTACACGACCTAATTTACTCATCCTCAAGTATCATAGTTGCAATTTGGGAATTGATTTGATTCGGTCTAACCGTCCAGTTCAAAGCACCATTCGTCAACAAAATCACTGTAAGATTCTGATCGGTTTGCTCATTCCAGTAATGCCTGAATGATGAAATTCCGGCTCCTCCGTGACCAACCATTCTATAGCCGTCTTGTAGCCTATAGGCTTCCCAACCTAACCCAAAGTAGCCATCTTTTCCATTGTTTAACGTAACAGGTGTCCAAATTTTTTCGAGTTGCGCTTTGGCTAAGATTTCTTCGTTTTGGATCGCCTGGAACCACTTTATCAAATCGGTTATGGTAATATTCAGACCCGCTCCGGCATACATAGGGGAGGAATAGTTTAATGGAAACATTTCCAGTTCATTATCACTATTTTGATAGCAGGTCACCCTGTTGGGAATAACTTTCTTGAACCCGCCGTATTTAGCCGAACGTAATCCCAATTTATCAAAATAGTGCTCTTGCATATACGATTCAAAATCTTGATCTGCTAGTTTTTCCAGTATAATGCGAATTAGTAAAAAGCCCGTCGCATTGTATTTTGATTCCGTTCCGGGCTTTGAACTAAAGGGTTTATCTTTCATAGTGTCGATAACATACTTTTCGCTTTCAGGTGCAAGATAGATTTGATAATCTATTTGGTCAGGAATTCCTGAGGTATGAGATAACAACTGTCTCAAAGTAAGTTCCCTCCATGACTCCGGGAAATCCGTTCTATTGGGAAGAAATGCTCCTACAGTTTCATCAACACTTCTATTGTGAATACCAAGTAGTTCATGAATAGCAATGGAACTAAACAATTTTGAAATGGATGCCACTGGAAATGAATTATCCAGTTTCATTGGCACCCGAAGCTGGGCATTTGCCGATCCAAAGGATTTTGTATGCTTTACTTTATTGTCGATGAGTACGGCATAATTCAAACCGACGATCTGTAGGCTATCAATGATATTTTCCAAATACGCGTCCGTTTTTTCAAAAACTGTTTCTGAAGTTTTTTGTGCCTTAGAATTCCAAACTAAACAAAGGATTAGAAGTAAAGGTGCAAATGGTCTTTTCATTACTAGTAAATTGTGTTTCTTAGGTTGTGTGCTGGTATTGCTTTCTTCGGTTTAGTTTTTCGTTTTCCTATCCTTAGTCGTTTTGAAGTAAAATAGTTCAGGATCTCCTTCGTCTAACCCGTTTATTTTACCTGCAAAAGAAAAACCAACCTTTTGTAACGCTTTTTGCATTTGAGTATTAGAACTATTCGTAGAAGTAAACACCTTAGGCGTCTTACTTTGTTGGCATATAAGGAGAATGGCTTGTCCTCCTATTCCTTTTCCTCTATGTTTTTCTTCTAGAATAATAAGTTCTATCCAACCTTGGTCAAAAAAGCGATAATCAAATAGGACAAAACCAACCGCGCTGTTATCGGCCAAGATGATAAAACATTCCTTGTCCTTTATTGCTTTTGTTATCTTTTCCGCTCGTTTCAGTTCGATATGTTCAACTTTACTAAGGTTATAATCAAAGTCAACTACCAATGCTCTGTCTTTTGGTGTTGCTTTTCTTAAACTAATAGTTTCCATAACAATCTGTGCCTTTCCGATTGGGTTGTTTACCACAAAAATATTGAACTATAGAAGTTTTATATCACATTGATAACACTCTTTTTGCTTGCGAACAATGGTCTCGAGGATGAATAGTAGCAGATTTCCACATACTACCTTTTCAGTTATGCACTGACCTTAGTTTTACGTTTTTATTTGCTTCATTTTTTTACCGAGGGATTTTGACAAATAGCAACTAAGGGTTTTGGCTATTACTCCGCCGAAATCCAGTCGTTTGATCACTACTTTTATTCCGGCCGCGGCCACGCTGTTCATGCGGGCCTACTAGGTTAGTTTTGGCGAGTTGTGGTTGTACCTTGTTATAGGATGTTTTCCATTTTTTCGTTCATCATTTGAAAATTACTCAATCGGGTATCTCTCCTTCCATAATCGCTTTTAAATCTAAATATTCCGGATGATCATACATGTCATTATATAACCAAACCATTCTATCAATAAACCAAAACTTTGCAGTTAGTTGGAGTAATGTCCCTGTAATTGCCAGTTCGTAATTGAGGGAGATCAATCCATATATCCAAATACTACTGAAAATAACATTCAATACTGTGAGTCCTTTAGCAAACAATTCGTGATGTTTAGGGATGGGAACCTTTTTGCGAGCTGCATAGACCCTTTCTCCAAAGGCACCCCGCCCATACCAATTATCATAGCTTTTTGATTTTGGAAAAATTCGGACATTTAGAAATGTCCAAACCATAATTATGGCAAAAGCTACCCACCACCAATGGCCTATCCAAACCCTCGAAAGTGCGGCAATCGTTATCATCGGTGGAATTAATCCACGTGTAATGATACTTGCTGCAGTGGCATGGTGTAACCATGTCTTTTCATTCAAGCCAAATAATTTGCTAAGTCTTTCTTCAAGGGTCATGTTTCCGATTTATGAACTCTTACCACTACAAAAAATAGCAAGCTGGCCTATTTGCCACTCTTGATTTCGACATGCTTTACGGTCTCTTCTAACCATTTATAGAATTCCCTTTGCCAAACCAGACTGTTCTGGGCGGAAAGCACCCAGTGATTTTCTTCAGGGAAATACAAAAGCCTTGATTTTATACCCTGCAATTGTGCCGCCTGAAAAGCTTCTAATCCTTGTCCGATTGGCACCCTAAAATCTTTTCCTCCCTGAATGATCAGGATGGGGGTATCCCATTGGTCCACAAAATTTATCGGATTAAAATCAGTATACGATCTTTGCGCAGCGGTATTTTCTTTATCCCAATACGGTCCGCCAAGATCCCAATTCACAAAAAATAACTCTTCAGTGGTGCCATACATGGATCTCCAATTGAAAATGCCATCGTGGGAAATAAAAGATTGAAATCTACCGTCATGTCTTGAAGCCAGGTAAAAAACTGAGTATCCCCCATAGCTTGCTCCAACGCAACCCAATCTATTGGTATCTACATAAGGCTCTTTGGCAATAGCATCAATCGCAGAGAGGTAATCTTTCATATTCTGTCCCCCATAATCTTTTGAGATCTGTTCATTCCATTCGACCCCGAAACCAGGCATACCTCTTCTGTTGGGGGCCACCACGATGTAACCATTTGCGGCCATCAGTTGAAAGTTCCACCGGAACGAATAAAATTGAGACAAAGCACCTTGGGGTCCACCTTGACAATACAAAAGCGTAGGATATTTTTTAGTGGGGTCAAAATCCGGTGGATAAATCACCCAGGTAACCATATCTTTTCCATCTGTTGTTTTGACCATCCGCTTTTCTATTTTAGACATTTTGATGTCTTTGTAAATGTCATTGTTTGCTTCGGACAATTGTTTCATTGCACCGGTCTGGATATTCAGATTATAGATCTCAGTGGCATGATTCATATCTCTTCTATACACAATTAAATTCTCACTGCTTTGACCTATAATCCCATTGACATCAAATTGCCCTTCGGAAATTTGCTTCGGTGCTGACCTGTTTTTTTTATCCACCGGAACATCGATTTGAAAGACATGGACTGTTCCACCAACTGGCGCGTTATAATATATTTTTGATCCGTCTTCACTCCAAATAAACCCATAGACCGTACCATCCCAATCTTTAGTAAGGTTCACATCTCCTTCAGGTAGCCTGACGATGATATCATTCTTGTCAGATTCATACCCCTCTCTTTCCATTTGCAGCCAGGCGAGGGTGCCTTTGGACGAAAATGCAGGATGTGTATCATACCCCTTATTGTTTTCGGTAAGATTGCTAGTTTGTTTTGTTGCTATGGTATACTCATAGATATCTGAATTAGTGCTTACAGCATATTCGGTACCCGCTAATTTTTTAGTAACGTATAACACTTTTTTAGAATCGGGACTCCATATATAATCCTCGTCACCACCAAATGGTTTCTGAGGACAATCAAAGGGTTTCCCTTCCATCAGGTCAATTCCACTATCCAGGGTATCGGTTGCCGATTGTAAAAAAATGTGGCTATAGGATCCATCTTCCCAAGTATCCCAATGTCTGTAGTTGAGTTGATCATATATAAAAACATTTGAATTAGGGACATCGGTATAGTGGTCAGTGCCACTTACGTTCTGGACTTTCACTTCTTTGGGGAGTAACTTCCATTTTCCGTCCGGGGACACATTTTTATCGTTAACCAGCTTCCCGGCTTCGTCCAAAAGTTTCACAGCTCCACCCTGTACCGCGACGGAAAATATTTTACTTGAGCGCGTATTCGTCTTTACATCAAAAGTTGATGTCTTGTAAATTACATGCTTCCCATCATTGCTTACTCCCACAGCAGCAACTCTATTTAATTCAATCAGTTGCTCCGGTGTCATTACCTGGGATTGGCTGATGCCAAAAGTTATACTAAAGGTTATGCAAAGGATTGCTATCAAAGTCTTTCTCATGATCAATAGGATAAAATTTCGATGATGAAGGTAAGGAATTCCTGTCTGCATGCCAATGGCATACAAACCGACTGGTGAGGCAGTTATTTGCCCACCAATCAGGAGGGTAAACCTGCCTTTAGGCAGCAGTCCGGAAGGTTACAGCCCTTATTGTGAGCTGTGTTTTTCAATTCTTCCTTACTATGTCATCCTCGTTAAAATAAATTCCATCTTTTCCAGCTGAAATTAATTTATAATTCAAGGAATCTAGTAATTCATATTTATATGGATTTTTCCAGCTGTCCGCCTTCCACTTTCCCCAAATAGGTTTTTGACTAATAAATGTGTTGTACTCTTTAGGATAGGTCCCGTAATAGCTTTTATAAAGTTCCAATTCGATTGAAATTTCATTCATTTCGGTTTTTGTCCTGTCTTCGTTAAGATATTCATTTGTTAAAAATTCAGCTCCCTTAAAAAGCCCGGTTGTAAAAAGCGTCAAGGTCGAAGGAATTAAAACAGCTACTAGTAAGAAACTAAATGCAAGTCGCCTTGTTGCTGTTTTTTTACCATCTTGTGCCTCGATCGTATCATACACATCAAAAATGGCCCAGATCATAAAAATTACATGAGGTCCCCAAAATGGAATTAGACGTAAGGATTCATATCTGATCAGGAGAAAGGAGCAAATCAGATTTAGCAGAAAGATTATTCCCCCTTTTTTAAAGTCTTTCAATAGGAACTGTCCAACTCCCGGTATAAAAAAGGAAACAATGAAAGGTAGGAGATTCTTCATGTATAACTATTGTATACTGTGCCTTACGTCTCGGATGTCTTTTGTAACGGCTTTTGCGATCAAGGAAGAAAACGTCGTTGTATACCGTTTTTTATCATGCTGTTATTTCAATCAAATTTCCTTCCGGGTCGGCGATTACACTTTCATAATATCCATCTCCGGTTGTCCGTGGCTCTCCAATTATACTATAACCGTTATTCCGAACCGATTCGGTTAAAGCGTCAACCTTTTTCTTTGAACCCACAGATACGGCTAAGTGCGCCAATCCCAATTTTGAATCCATTTTCTCCATAAACTCAGAAATATCCGGGCTATGCATTAATTCTATACGAGCCCCTTTTTTAAAGGATAAAAAATAGGAGCTAAATCCTTTCTTTGGGTTGTAATATTTTTCATTTGAGTGTACATCGAAAAATTTCAGATAAAAATCTTTCATTTTTTCTAAGTCTGATACCCATATTGCGACATGTTCGATTTTCATTACGTTTTCTTTAAAGGTAGCGATATTATTTACGCTTAAGGGCAGAATTAAACGTGCCAGAACGATGAAGTCGGGCAGGTTGTAAACATTGCTGGGGTAATCCTTATTGGTTCAATTGTTGCACCTATTTCTCTATATGGAGAAGTATACCTATATAAAGAGTAACAATGGATTAGTGAGTAGTTGTGTGTTTTATTCAGGGAGTTGGTTGGTTTTATCGATATCTACTTTGCGGTAAAAAACATAAGAACCGGTTAGTAAGAAAAGTGCTATTACGGGGCCTATATAATGCTCATCATTAATCGCTATGTGTGCTTCTAAGGCTAATAAGAAGTTAAAGAGAAAGCCAGCATAAGCCCATTCTTTAAGAAATTTAGGTTTATTGCTTACTATAGCTATCAGGCCCAATATTTTGGCAGCTGCAAGAGGAATTACGATTCGTCCATTATATCCCAATGTCTCGAAATTAGACATAAACGTTTCTAAGTCTGATACGTACCTCACAACAGAGGTAATTACCAAAGCAGATAACAAGACTGTAAAGATCCAGTGGATTGTGTTATTGGATATTTTCATTTTTTGATGTTTTACGTAACAAATATCTGCAGTTATTATATACTTTTGTCATTAAGTGAAGAAAAGTAACAGTAACATAGAGGTAACCAAGTGACGTCTTATGGCTGAAGACAAGGAAAAAATAGAAGCGTGTATCCATAAGGTTCGTGCAATTGCGGACACTATGTATGTGTTAGGGGGAAAATGGAAGATGCACATTCTAGTGGCGCTCTATTTTGGAGGCAAGCGCTATTCTGATTTGTTAGAAGTTGTAGAGGGGATTTCCGGAAAGATGTTAAGTAGAGAGTTAAAAGAGATGGAAACTAACTTGCTTATAAAAAGAACTGTTTTGGAGACGAGGCCGGTATCAGTGTGTTATGAATTGACCGAGTATTGCGAAAATCTTGTTCCAGTAATTAGTAATCTTGCTGATTGGGGACTTGCCCATCGAGAGGAAATTCGAAAAAAGGCCGGGGCTTGATCCTTGTAAAACAGAAGGACTTAGGTATTTTTAGTTACTTGAATTCAGGCCCAAATATAATTTTGACCTTTACGTATTATTCTTTTTTTGCCAGATTACCCCTATCGGTCTCGGCCCTGCCTGAATGCCGGAGGCATGTAAACCGGCAGGCAGGTATAGTTTGTTGCAATGTTGTAAATCGATTTGCCCTAAGCGCCCACCTTCCGAAGTCTTGTACAGAGGACAGGCCGTAGAAGAGTAGTCGAATCCGGCGTCCTGAGCGAAGCGAACAGTATAACAAATTGCGGTGATACGTTGTTGGCAAACGTCTTTCATTTATATTTATTCATCAATCCAAAATCAAACGGTGTCCAAAGGCAAGATTTCAATCCACTTTCTTTGAATCCCGAATTTACCCAACTGTTACAAGTTTTAAAACAAGAGTAACTCCCTTTAGCTTTATAAAAATCATCTATTGCAGTATAGCCTTGATTTTCCAAAATAATTTTCGTTCCGTTCTCATTTGTTTTGAAGGTGTTTTGCAAATAGGTATTCAGTTTTTTTAGTTCGTTTTCCGTTATTTTTATTTCAATCCAGTCAGGGTGTTTGGAATTATATCGAGTTACGTGTAGTAAAGTTGAACTTTTTAAAAACACTGCTTTGAATGCGTTTCCGAAAGTTAAATCACCCCAAGTTGGTGTATTGATGTAAAAATTCTCGTCTCCCCAACCAAAAGACAAGTATCTGTTAGATGGCTCTCTCTTTAATCCTAAAAGTAGCAAACTGTCAATGTTATCTTTAGGGATCACAACATTTAAATGAACTCCATTTGTACTCAGGTATATAGATTTTTCGGAAACTGGATTTTTAACTTTTCGGTTAACCGAAATTGAGGACAAAATCAGTGAAACAATTACATAGAAAACGGGAATTAGCAAGAAATACAAAATCCATTTGATTATTCTCTTTGCTATTTTCATATAGTTGATCTTCTATGTTTGCCAACGGTTCGCCTTTAATTCATTCACTGCTAAATAAGTGCTGTTTTCACTCTAACCGTTTCAATACCCTCAATAACTTCATGAAGCAACATCTTTTTTGCTTTTTTGTCTTTAAAAACTTCTTGCATGTTTTTTACAATGCCATAAGGAATGTTGCTTCGTTCAAGATTAGCAACCCAGTACCCCGACGTTTTTTGAACGATACACTCCCTTATTTTACGGTTTAGAGCGTCTCTTTTAGCTACCCGTTGGGCGTTCGTTCCAAATGCATCAGATGCTATTCTTAAAAGACTACATAGATTTTCAAATTGCTTATCAGAACCAATGGCCAAAACCAGTAATTTACTATCTTTTGTAAGATACATATCGCCATATGGGGCAATGTTGGGATGTTGGGTCCCCATAGGTTGTGGAATATGCGCTTCCATTAGCCAATTCGTGGCTTGATTTGCCAAAGACGCTAAAGCACTCTCGTAAAGTGAAACTTTGATATGTTTTCCTTTACCGGTAGTTAACTTGTTAATAATGGCATAAAGAATAGCTTCTTTTAAGTGATGGGCAGCAAGTATATCAATTAAAGCAACGGGCATTTTTACCGGGTTTCTATCAGGTTCGCCATTCATAAACATAAACCCGGTTTCAGCCTGTAATACAACATCAAATGCCGGTCTTGACTCGGCATCCCCAAAACCAGTAAGTTCTGCATAAATGAGCGATGGATTGTAGTGTTTCAAATCATCATACCCCAATTTAAGCTTTCTGGCAGTACTGGGTTTATAGTTGCTTATGACAATGTCCGCATCCTTTATATGAGTAATTAAGATCTCATAGTCTAAGCTAGCTGTAATATCCAGTAATAGGCTTTCTTTCAAGAAATTTGCAGCACAATAATACGCAGAGATAGGGCTTTCTTTGGATTCAGTTGGGAGTTTCCATGTTCTGGTAACATCTCCATTGGTACGTTTGTTTTCTATTTTAATGACTTTGGCCCCTAACTCTGCAAAGAAAGTTCCCGTTAAAGGACCCGCCAAAACGCTTGCCAGCTCTACCACTTTTAAGTTTTTAAACATAAGATGATTTAAGGAGATTTTAGTTATGTTGAAGAAAACCATGACGGTCTTCCGAATTCATAGTTGCTTCCTTTTGTTATAGTAATGACCGTTAACGTTATGTGTAGGGCACGTATCCAAAAGGTTATATGCCATACACAATGTTGGCGGGAGTATTTATTTTCCAAACACAAGGTCTTTTCTTGCCACTATTTGCCATCTTTTTTGTCTGTGTTGGTAAAAATATCTTGCAAAAGCAGTTATGAAACCTGTCATGAAACCCCCATATATTTCGATCGCATCTTCATAGTAGATGGAATCTTCGCCAATTGCTTTTATCCTTACGTCATGGTTCCAAACTTTTGCGCTATTATCCCATTCCCTGGTCGAAATTCTATACTTAGTTGCATTAATGTCAACAATGTTTAGATAGTGAGTGCCCCCAAATGGGATACATCCAAAAATTCGCATTGTAACACCGTATGTTCTGCCTTTCTCCCATTTCTTTGGAAAACCCCCATCAACGGATTTAAAGTTGATCATTCCTTTGGCAACGAATTGTAACAGTTCAGGAGTTTGAACGTTCTCCCATGCTTTGCTAATACTCATTGGGATAACACTTGACACCGTTAACCTTCGGGCTTTAACACTATCACCTTGGTATTCGATAAAAATCTTCTCTATTGCTACTTTTGGTTTGTTTTGTGATAGGCCTTGTTCCATGAAAACAACTGAAAAGGTTAACCGTATCATTGCATTTCCCGTTTAGTCTGCTGCTTTATAGTACTGCCAATGATCCCGGCTATGATTTCGGTGCTGGAAATTTCGATAGAAATTTTCTAGTACGAAATCGAGCTAATTAAAATTAAGGATTATTATTTGTGTTCAATAGGTAGCACTGAATTATAGCTATTGTTGTACACAGTATTTATTTCAATAACTCTATTTGAAACTTCGTAGCGTCAAATGCCATTTCCAGTCCCTTAAGATTAGAGTTCAATTTGTTTTTTTCAAATAGTTCAGTCAGGTAATCGGTTTGACTATCAACTTTTTCGGTATCTCTTTCGAGAATATAGTTTTTTAAAAGAATCAGATTGGCCATGATGTTATCTGAAACATTCAAATCACTATCGGAGAGAATTTCATCTACTAGCCCTTTTACTTTGGTATCGTTTTCTGGTAGTTCGTCAAAGAGATAAGCATTAGCTAAGTCAGATTTAGTCATGTTTGAATAATCATTTTGATTAGACATGTCTTTTCTATACGTCATTTTGTCTCCGTTAAGGAAATACCATCTTGTATAGGAATCATTCTCAATTTTTATTTCTTTTTCAAAGATTCTTTTCTTGGAACTCCAGTTTGTGAAAGCAATGAGAAGTTCTGTCCCATCATCTTTTTTTAATATGGCAAGCCTAATTATGTAATTCCTTTCCCCAGGTTTTTCGATTTCAACAGTAAGTTTGTTATCTACCGAAACATACTTTTTTATTGCTTTTAGTATTTTGGAAACATCTGCTGGACTTGCTTCAGGAAATAAATTCTCTCTTAAAAACAAATCGATATATAAATAATGGGTCAAATAAAAATCATCCATTTTCAGGTAATTAGTTTCTTCTGAATTGTCTGGTTTGATTTTGACTTTTTCAGATTGAGCATGTCCAATTGCTAGGTAAAAGACTAAAAGAAAAAGGGGGATAATTTTTCTATACATTCTGATCATATATTGTGTACAACACTTAACTAAAATGAGTATGCTCCCCAGCTGGTAGAAGCGCTGAAGTTACTGGTTCCTAATGTCATAGCATAGCGCTCAGTTCGCATATTCATTTTAGTATTTGTTGTGCTTCCGTGATTAGCTTTTTTTCGAATTGGAACTGGAAGATTTCTGACGGTTCATGCTCTTTTGCCATGATGTCCACGATTTTTTGGACAACATCCGGGTGACCAGCAGCGATGTTATTTTGTTCTGCGGGATCATTTGATAAATCATAGAGCTCAATAGCTGCGTCAGGATTGTCACTCATGTTTAGCCGTATACCTTTCCAGTTATCGAGCCGGACCGCTTGTTTTCCACCATGTTCATGAAACTCCCAATATAGATATTGGTGTTTACGCTGGGGATTTCCTAAAAGTTCTTGGAGGAATGAAATGCCGTCAATATCATTAGGTACTTCTATTTGGGCAATGTCACAAACGGTGGGAAGAAAGTCAAAGAAGGCAGAAACATGATTGGAAATGGTTCCAGGTTTGATCTTATCGGGCCAATAAGCAATCATCGGAACCCGTATTCCACCTTCGTATAGATCCCTCTTATAGCCTCTGAATTTTCCATTACTATCAAAAAAATCAGGGTCTGCTCCGCCCTCCATATGTGGGCCATTATCTGAAGTGAAAATGATCACGGTGTTTTCTGAGATACCTAGCTCTTCGACCTTGTGCCAAATGTCGCCAACCTGCTCATCCAGTAATCTTACCATGGCAGCAAAAGCGGTATGTGGTTCATCCTGTGAGCCATAACCTCCGTTTTTGTAATAGGGTCCTTCGTCAATACCAATATATTTTTCTTCCGGAGCAAACTCGTGTCTATATATTTTCATGAATTCTTCTGGAGCAGCCAATTCCGCATGAGGAATAATGGATGGGTAGTAGAGGAAAAAACTTGTGTCTTTATTTTTTTCTAAAAATTCAAGTGCTTTGGTATGAATTAATTCTGGGGCGTAGGTGTCGGTTTTATTGAGTTGGTTTCCCTCAAGAACCACCTTTGTTTGGTTGTGCCATAGATGGTATGGGTAGTAATTATGGCCTTGTCTTTGGCAGTTGTATCCATAGAATTCCTCAAATCCCTGGTGATTGGGATCTCCTACCGAACCAGGATAGCCTAATCCCCATTTTCCAAATGCGCCCGTTACATAGCCACTGTTTTTTAGAAGTTTAGCAATGGTACAAGCAGTAGAATCGATTGGATATTGACCTTCAGGCTGTACTTCTTTATTTCCGCGAATAAAAGTATGACCTGTATGTAGTCCCGTCATTAACGAAGAGCGCGATGGAGCACAGACAGTGGAGCCTGAATAGTGTTGAGCAAAGAACATCCCCTGTCTGGCTAGTCTGTCAATGTTCGGGGTAGTAAACTTCTCCTGGCCAGTAAAACTCAAATCTCCATATCCTAAATCATCTGCCAGGATAAAGATTATATTGGGGGATTGTTTGGAGTCAGTTTCATTTTTACTTACGCATCCACCTAAAAAAAATAAGAGTAGAAGAATGACAGGTAATGTCTCAATTGAAGGACGAGGGATATCTAATCTTTTCATTTCTATGGGTCTTGACGAGTCTTATGAAGCGCAACGGCTACGTATATGAAAGGTCGGGCATTTCGAAGAGAAAACCTGTCAAACAGCTACAATTTTTATTAAATGTTACATCCTTAAAATTAGCACTATCGACCAAATGTTTTATATACTTTGTTATGCGGTTGTATCATTCTGTGTTCAATTCAATTGTTTTTAGGATTACTCATTTTGTTGGTGCGTTCGGCTTGAGCCATCTTTGGGCTCGAACCTAAACACCCAAGCCGGAGAATCTCTTTTATTTTTTATTTCCTGAAACTCGGCGGGTAGTTTAATCGTTAATCCCCAGGGTACGTTATACCAGGTAAGAGGTTGATTGTAACCAAGTAGTTTAATTTCACTTCCTTCTTTTGCACGTACTTTTACAAGCAGTAATTCGTCATTTTCCAATTCGAAACAATTTGCATAGACGTACTTTTCATCTTTACTTTGGGTGTAATACACCTTATTTCCAAGTATAGACTCCTCGCTTATCCATTTGGTTTCGCGTGTATTATAAATTGCTTCTCCGTAAAGACTGAGCCATGTTCCTATATCATTTAATCTGTCAATCTGGTATTCAGGAATTTTACCCTCTCCATCCGGGGTTACAATCAACAATAAGTTCCCTCCATTAGCTACAATTTTTATTAGCATTTGAATAAGACGCTTCGAAGACGGGACATTCATGTCATTTTCCCGCCAGTCATACGCGAAATTCTTTCCCATAGGTCTGCATTCCTCCCAGTAATCGGTAATTTCCCCTCCATCTACTTGCCCTCCTTCACTCACTAATACGTCACCGAGCAACCCGTATGCATCACTTCCCAAACGGCTGTTTACCAATACGTCCTTTTTATTATGGAATTTATTGTAAAAGTAAGCCACAATTCTATCAGATTTGTAGTACCAAAATGGGCGTTTCCATCCCCCATCAAACCAAACATAGTCAGGTTCATATTTATCTATAAATTCTTTTGAAATGGGTAAAAGATAATCATCAACATAATCATATACCGGTATTTTTCCCTGTAGTTTTCTTGCATCGGTTTCTATACTAAATGGATAGGTTACTTCAAATGAATGATTGGTTGCGATTGGGTTACTATCCATTTTTGTCCATTCTCTAACATGAATTGTGTTATCTGGCATAAGTAAGGGATAGTAACTATCCTCAAGGTTCAAATACATGCCATACTTCAACCCGTATTTTCGGCATGCTTTTACAAACTCATCCGTTAAATCACGGTAAGGGGGCATATCGATAGCATCACGAAAAGTGTATTCGCTATTCCAAAGGGGCATACCGGTGGAACGATGCATATTGAATTGCACGATATACCTTGCTCCTGCATTTTTAAATAACTTCATGTATTCTTCGGCGTTTAGCGCTTCAGCAGTAAACAGCGGAATAAAATCGTCTTTCTCAAAATCCTCCCCCCAGTGGTTTTTGTAATACTCATCTTTGCCCTTAGTATAAATGTGATCCAGATAAACATCCGTGTAGTAGTTGCCTCCATAGCCTTTCGGGCCATATCCGGCAACACTGTAAATGCCATAATTAACGGCTATCCCAAATTTTGCATCCTTAAACCATTCGGGGGTCTGGTGTTCCGATAGAGAAGTGAACGATGCTTTGTAAGGGCCATTGAAAATAACCTCGTCCATTTGTTCCACCGCGACTGCTGCTTTTTTTATATGTTTAGGCGTGAATTTTTTTAATTCCTTTGTTGAGCGTTTATAGATGTATGGTTCAAAGTTTTCAGGTCTTTGCGGAATTATCCCGCCGTTTTGGGCATTACTATTTCCAAAATAACTTGTAAACCACAATACGGTAATAATTTTCAAAAAGTTACTTGTTGTTTTCTTTATGATCAAATTCATTTTAGTTATTTTCTTAGTTTATGAAGTAAAACGGTTTCATTTAAAACCAACTTGTTCTAGTTTGATTATACCGCATAACGGTCTCGGCCCTACCTGCATACCGGAGGCATGTAAACCGGCAGGCAGGTATGATTTCGACCTGGCTGGGTGGCTCATGCCGCTTACTTTTGTTGCCCTAATTTAGAAAAACTTGCCCGTACATACTTTAAGCAAGACCGGATTGAAAAGGGACTTTAGGGTAGGATTGAACCCGCCTGAACGACGCAGTCGGGCAGATTATAGCCCTTGTTAGCTGGCGTTTTTTTCTTTATAATTCTTTTCAAATTCAGCTAATAATTTGTTCAATCCCTTCCGCCGGGATGCTGCAATTTCGTAATCAACGTCGGACAGAACTTCCCTCACAACATAATACTCGTCTAGATTTTTAATTATTCCTTTTTCTAAAACTTTTTTAGGTACATTTTTGATTCGGGAGATTAGAATGTTGATTGAAGGCAATTTTTTTGAAATCAATTCATTGTTCAATTCTACCTTCGATGAATTTGGCAAGTCCTTTAGTGCTGTCAAAGAATCGCGAAGTCCTTCGTTTAACCCTTTCCTGGCTAAAGACGAGCTTTTTCTTTCCCAATTCTCTAAAACACTCAATGGTGAATATTCTGGATTTAGATCAAGACTTGAGTATCTCTCCTCAAATTCCCAAATCACCTTGAAGATCATTTTGTAGTGTTCGTAGTTTTCTTCGTTGATTTTAAACATATTCAAAATGTCAGCTAACAATTGTATATGATTATTGATCATATATCCATTATACACCTAAGATAGCAAATCCGTTATTTTCATAAATGACCTATCGGCTACCTTAGTATAGATTTCTGTTGTCCGGGTAGCGCCGTGTCCCGATAAAAACCAATACAAAAGCTGAAAAGGGCTCCCAAAACCCTCCAAAATCGATTTAAGCAGGGTAGGAGGCCAAACCATAGTTATACTAGCACGCTACAGCAGACCTTTGGTAGATAGCTGCTGGGAGATTGTAGAAAAATGGTTGTTTTACGCTAATTTTAAGCAAAGGCTAACCCAAAAATGTGAAGCGGCTCATGGAAGTAGATATCTATCAAATTGATGCTTTTACGGATACGCTGTTTGGCGGTAATCCGGCGGCGGTCTGTCCGCTGCAGGAATGGGTAGATGCCGCATTAATGCAACGTATCGCTGCGGAGAACAATCTCGCAGAAACCGCTTTTTTTGTAAAAAACAATAAAGGCTATGACATTCGTTGGTTTATGCCGCATGACGAGATTGACCTATGCGGGCATGCTACCCTGGCTTCTGCCTATGTTATCTTCAATTATTTGGAGCCCCAGCTGCAGACCATTCATTTCAGCTCCCAGAGTGGCCCCTTACAGGCGCAACGATCGGAAAATGGTAGGATCACCCTTGACTTTCCGTCGCGCCCGCCGAAGCCCATTCCTATTCCCAAAGCGGTATTCTCTACCTTCAATCATACGCCTCTTGAGGCCGGGGCAAGCCGGGATCTGGTAGTACTTTTTAACAGTGAGGCGGAGATCCGCAGCTTGCAGTATGATTTAACCCCATTGAAGGACCTTCCTTACCTTGGGATAGTGGCTACCGCCAAAGGGGATACTGTCGACTTTGTCTCCCGGGTATTTGATGCCAATGCCACCATGCCGGAAGATCCTGTTACTGGCTCTTCCCATTGTTCTCTGGTGCCCTATTGGTCCGAGAAATTGAATAAAACAGCCTTACACGCCCGGCAATTGTCCGAAAGGGTAGGGGAGTTGTATTGTAAATTAGTTGAAGAACGGGTGTATCTCGCTGGGGACGCGGTGCTGTATTCCAAAGGGACGATTTACCTTCCGGATTGATCTTAAGGGTTTTCCATATAGCTGTACTCGGGACGGGAAATACCAATAATCAACATCAAAATACGTAAGAATTAACCTTCTTAGCTTTAACATAATACTTCTGCAACCTAGTTTTTTGACGAACATCATAAATTAGAGTTATGGGACTTAGCAAACTTTTTTTGTTGCTTGTGTTGTTGGTTGTCATCGGATGTAATGAAGATAACAATAATGATGACCAACAGGGAGAAGTACTCGATCATGAAATTGTGGGCTCATGGGAAGTCATAAGATATGAGGATTTGGATGGATCAAATCAAACCTTTTCTCCTGACAATGAAAATCCAGTCGTGATCAATTTTTCTGATTCTCTCAGATTCTCAGGTAACACAAATAACAATGAGTTTGAAGGTGACTTTACTGTAAATGATACCTCAATCTTCATCACTGGATTTGTTACAACCGCTGTAAGTGAAACAGACTGGGGAATGATGTTCTACGATGCGCTTAGAGATGCTCAGAGTGGAAGTGATATATCCAGTTTTACCTGGGATTATACATTAACCCCTACTACTTTGGTAATCCAATCTAATGATCAGATGCGGATGATTTTAATGGCCAGGTAGATTTGGTATAGGGGACATAATGAGAAAGGAATATTTGTTTGCCATACTAAAACCCTCAAGCCAAGAAGAAAGTAGCTGCTATTACAAATCTGTTTTCTCATTATTGCCTTTACCCATGGGCAAAAGCAACTTGATGTTGAGCCATACAGCTTAAGAAATGAGATATTAGATGAGATACAATCAAAAACTAAGATAAATACACCGTCTAAGTCAGTTGATGAAATATTATCCGATGACCAAACGATTGGAGAAATCGGTACTTCGATCGCTATGCGATTATAGAAAAAACAGATTTGACATCGGAAAGTTCTGATGCAGTGTTGATCAGAATATGATAAAGGCTTTGAAAATCAACTAATTAACATCATCAAAAGTACTCAGAATGCGACTTACCCACGGCGAGTCCCTAAAACGTTATCTTAAGCATAAAAAACCCTGCATTACATACGGGTACTGTTGTTTTCAAGCAGCAAATAAAAAATATGGATATGTACCTCATTTCGATTCGCTGATCAGTTCGTGGTTAAGTATTGCTCCGGCTTTGGTTCCACTTGCAGTTGCGACAGAGACAGCTCTGAAAGGTGTAGTGGCGTCCCCAACAGCGTAGATGCCATCAATACTAGTTTGTTGAAAATCGTTTACTTCAATATGTCCACTTTCAGTTAAGTGGCAACCTAGTTTTTCAGGTAGTTCACAATGCTGCTTGAAGTCTGGTCTATGATATAAGGCATCAAGTTGAAAGCTGGTTTGGTCTTTGAAAATTAGACGGCTAATTTTGCCGTCATGGTGCTCTATTTTTTCGATTGGCTTTTCAATAACAGACAATCCAAGTTCTTGTATCGGTAATACATCAAATTTTGATGTACCATTGGTGAAAATTATTAAGTCGTTTGTCCAATTCAGAACGAGTTTTGCAAAGTCAAAAGCGCTTTCGTTATTTACTAAAATCCCTGTTTTTTTCGATCGAAATTCATAGCCGTGGCAATATGGGCAATGAATGGATGTAATTCCCCAGGTTTCCGAAAATCCTTCTATTTTAGGCATAATGTCCCAAACACCTGTAGCAAAAATCAACTTCTTAGCTTTTATGTTATTTCCTGATTTCGTTTCAACAGCAAAATCGTTTTCCTGCTTGGTGGCATTTGTTGCCAAGTCTTGAAGAAATGTTACTGTTTTATATCCTAAGACTTGTTCTTTAGCCTTTCTAGCTATTTCTTCTGGTTTTTCACCGTCTTGAGTTATAAAGTTGTGCGAATGTGGGGTTTGTCGATTACAAGGTTTACCGCTATCAATTATCAGGACTGCCCTTAACGACCTTCCTAATGTCATTGCTGCAGACAAACCTGCGTAGCTACCACCAATAATGATTACGTCAAATTCTTGGTTTTTTTCCATAGGTTCAAATGTTTTGGAAGAACTCAATCGGAATGGAAGCGCAAAAGCCGAAGTAGCCAATACAGTTGATTTTATAAATATCCTTCTTGTCCGAATTCCCTTTTTCATTCTTTGGCAAATATAGGCGATTCTTGCATTATTGCGACAAAGTCGCAATAAGAAAAAATGAAACGAAGAAACACAGGGTCTCAACAAGAAGTGGTAAACGCTCTTAGACAAAATGGTCCTGCAATGAGCCACGAAATGCTGGAATCAGAGATCGAGGGTTTTAATCGAACAACTCTTTATCGCATATTAAATTCAACCTCTTTGATCGCCAATATCTATCACGGCAATCCTGAAAAACAATATTTAGATAAGGGTGAAGGATTAAAGTCAGGAATTCTGGGTATTGATTCCATGTAGTTTTCGGAAAGAATACATCAATACTAGTAAAAGGGTTAGCAATACAAATAGTGGGATCATAAAAGGCATGTCAATTCCATTTTTTATGATGTTTTCAGAATATATACTTTTTGCAAACTCTAAATTTCTCCAAATCCATAGATAGCTAATCATATCAACTATACAATGCATAACAATCCCTGGAATTATTGAGTTTGTGAGATACGCTAAAACCCCCCAACCTATTGATCCTACAAAAAATACCGGGATGAGTTGTGGAGTAATGGTTGCGTTAGGCAAGTGTAGTAGTGTGAAGAAAAGAGCCACGATCAGTATAGCCTTTTTGGGGCCATACCTGATTTCCATAGGTTTTTGCATATAGCCTCTAAATGAAATTTCTTCGATAATTCCAGCTACCAATGAAGTCATAATTATTAGAGATAATATTGTCCAGAAAGGATAAACACTTATGCGTTCAATTTGATTAATTTGCCCAGATGGGACATCCATTAGTTGTGCTCCGAGAACGATAAAAACTAAAATAGCAGCTCCAAGCAATATAGCGGAAATCCAACTCCATTTTCTCTGTTTTAGGGCCAAAGCATTGGCTCGCATCCATAAATGACGATTTTTTTGGGTAGATTTTGGAATCCCTTTTCCATCTAAATATTTCCAGACCAGAAATAAAACAATTGCCATTAAAGGAAAAGACCAGGGAATATTTGGAGAGCGTTTAATATTTGCAAGTGCAATTATCGACCATAGTTTGGTTCCGAATTCTAAAATAATGAATCCGAAGAAAATTGCTTTTATCCAAATTGGTATTTTGAAAGGCACGCAGAATTATTCTTTATAGTTAAGACGATTTGAATTAAAAAGTGTTACTTCGTCTTACACCTGACAGCCTCGACTATGAGTAGTTGCGTGGGTTGGCACTGAAACCGCTATTGCGTATACACGTTGTTGCCCTCAGTACTTTACTCTGTCCAATTTTGAAGTTGGTCGAGATATAGGTAACTCTCTACAAACTCTCTATGTTCTGGACTTGTCATTTTCTCCAATAATTTCAAGGCAGAAATATAGCTTGCTAGATTCCCATTTGACGAGCTGAATTTCCCGTCTTCCACAAAAGCTACTAAGCTATCGTTTTGCACCTTTAAATTCGGATAGTCCTTTTGTAATTGTTCTCCGCCTCCAATCCAGGTCACAATTTTATGTCCATCTGCGATTCCCGATTTTCCGATGAGTTGAGCTCCAGCACAATTACTGACAATATATACTGCTTCTTGGTTTTTGTTCCTTATAAAATCAATAATCTTTTCGTTGTTCACTTGTGCGTGCATATCATAGGCACTCGGTATAAACAAAGCTGTTAGTTGTGGACAATTGTCAAATGTGTAATCGGGAACAAATTTCATTCCTTCTTCGGTTACAATTGGCTCATTGGTTTCTGCTATGGCAATCACGTTGAAAAGCTGATTGCCATCCTTGTCCAATTTTGCAAAAACGTCAGATGTTGCAATTACTTCTCCCTGCAAAACACCATTGTATATTAAGAGTCCGATTGTTGGAATTTTCTTTTGGAATGGTCTTATGTGTTTAGCTTGCCTATCAGTTTCGTTTTTAGCCCCGTTTGTATCCTCAATTTTAGGATTTGGGGTTGATTTGTTTGAATTGCAACCCGTCATTGAAAGAATCATAAGAAGCATAATTGTTTTTTTCATATTCGAATTGATTAGGAACAAATGTCAAAACTTCCTGAATGAAAAAACTTAATTAAGATTAAGAAATGAACTCACTTTATTTTAGCTCTTATTTTGCTTACGAATTCCGGAGACATTCCCAAATAAGAGGCAATCATATATTGTGGCACCCTTTGGACGAATTCTGGATTTGCAGATATGAAAAGACGGAATTGTTCTTCTCCTTTTAGGCTATAGACATACTCGATTCTTTTCTGAGCGGCTATGTAGGTTTTTTCCATAATTTTCCGAAACAATCTTTCGGTCTGTGGCACTCTTTCACATAGTTGGTCAAACGTTTCTTGCGATAGTTCGAGTAATTCTGTATTCTCAATAGCTTGAATATTCAATGTAGACGGTTTATTTGTAATCAAGCTTTCATAATCGGTTATCCACCAATTGTCAATTCCGAAATGTATAATTTGTTCGTTTCCTTTACTGTCTATGTAAAATAAACGAATACAGCCTTTTGTGATAAAGTATCTTGATTTGCAAAATTGACCTTCTTTAAGTAAAAATTCTTTTTTCTTTACTTTTTTAGGCTTGAGATAAGATTGAAAAACATCGATTTCCTTTTTCGAAATAGCCACATACTTTTTTATGTATTCAGTCAAATTTTGATTCATTCATTTTCTGATTCTGATTCTGATTTGGTTGGTCATATTGTGGGCAATGTCTAGTATATGAATCTTAGCGACCTATTGGGAGCTATGATTTTATATACCTTGTTGTATGCTGTATTATTTATCATCAATTATTGTGGTTGCTTGAGACCAAACAGCTTGCCATCGCCCATCTCGAAATTCATAGGTATCTGTATGCCAAAATTTTTCTGGTGGATAGTACTTGTCACCCACAGTTATTTCGATAGTAGATATGTATCTAATAATCGCAGATTTCTTATGGATTTTTACTTTAATTTCCGACTCTGGTCTAAAGATTTTATAGTCTAAGTTACCCGACGAAATCCCTTTTAAATACTGTTCTTTGGTGAAAGTACGTCCACTTGGGGTGATTAGCTGGAAATCATCGGCATGAATAGCTCTGGCTGTTTTCATATCCGCCTCAACAAGAGAATTTAATCGAGATTTTTCTGTTTCCCTAAGAATTTCCGTTGTCACGTCCAAGTTCTTATTACAGCTTATTAAGGCTAAGAGCAAAACTGAAAAAGTGATGATATAAAAGTTCTTCATTGAAGTTGTTTTATTGCATACAACGGTCTCGGCACTGCCTAGTGGTTTACATGCCTCTGGCATGCAGGTAGTTATGATTCCCGCCTCTGCGCGTGTTGTGCAGTTTTTATTCATATTCTACTTGCTCAATCTGTAATAGGGTAGTTGAAGGGTCGGCTCAAAACCAAGTTTCTTTGCTAAATTATAAGAACCGATATTCTCTAATCGGCAAGCCCAAATAGGCTCCAAATCATTTTCTAAACAATACTCTATTAATTTGCTGCATGTGTGTAAGGCAATTCCCTTTCCACGAAATTTTGGAATAGTTTCCATGCCTAGTTCGAGCATATTGTCCATTCGACAGGAAGAATATGCTGTACAGGCCAGTTGCCCTTCAAGATAACAGCTAAAACCTATTCCATTTGCCAAAAAATCTTTGGCATTGTCCCAGAATTTTGATGGGATCACACTTCCTTCCATTTCGTTAAATTCTTTTTCAGTGGTTCTGGTTATTGTTCCATTGAGTGATATTAAATTTTTTTTGAGTTCAATATAGTTTTGTGGATTGAACTGGAAATTAACTCTTGTATTCAGTTCTACAATCCCTGAATCTATATTTTCACTATTATCCGAAGATGTTATGAACTGATTACCATAAAGCGCTTTCAAAGTATTGTCCCAATTGTCTGGGTAAGCCTGCATCCATTCAAAGGTATTGCGAAGCCCGTTTTTATTCAATGAATGGTCTTTGAATGCTTCATTGAAATTCTTATTTCTGTGGCTGCCAAATAAAAGCGTCATTCCGTATGGATGGATGACATAGAAAGTGGTAGGTTCATCTTGACTGTCGGCGAATATTTTTCCAGATACGTGTCCTTCAACCGCTGCACGCGCAAATAAAGAATTGAATGTTACTTTTTTTAGCGATTTAGAGGCTTTGTGGTAGTCTTGTTTTTTAAGTTCTATCATTTTGGACTACTATCTGGTGAAATAGCACACAACGGTTCCGGCTATGAGTAGTTGGGGGTTTTCTGCCCTAACATTTTGGTTTAGCACGGACTTTTGTTTTGTTTTTGCTTTTTTGGTTAATCGCTTATATATCAATTTTTTATAGCCAATTTTAGGTGTAGTTATTTTTTTATTCAACTGCTGGTAGAATGTATTTTTCTAAAATTTCAAAAGGTTTTTCCTCCATTTCAGGAAACAAATTGTAATTACCTCCTGTAAACGTGATGGTCATTTCTATCTCAGGAATAATAATCAGGAACTGACCTCCATTTCCCCAAGCCTCAATAGTTTTCATTTTTTTACCGCCAACCTCTCTTTTCAATAACCGCCATAAATATCCATAGTCTGAATTCTTTGGCCAACTACCTTGCATAAAAGGTTGTGTTGCTTTCTCAATCCACCCGGAAGAGACGAGTTGTTCACCATTCCATTTTCCCTGGTTTAAAACCAAAAGGCCAAATTTGGTAAAATCAATTGGTCTTAAATAAAAATCTCCAGCCAGGTAACCTCTGCCTTTTGGGGAAGTTCTCATTTGAAATTTTTTGATACCCATGGGCAAAAGAACATCTTCGTAGAGAAACAGCGGAAGATATTTTTCGGTAGATTTCTGGATAACACCAGTTAGCAAATTCATACCACCTGATGAGTATTCGTATTTTTTTCCAGGCTCGTGCTCTAATGGAAGATTCAATTTGTAACCTACCCAATCATCATTGTTCCATTGCATTTCGTCTTCGTCTTCCAGTTTTAAACCTGAACTCATCGTTAAAACGTGATGAATCGTTATGTCCTTTTTTCTTACATCTGAAATAGCATACTCAGGATAATACCCCATGATTGAATTGTTTACGTCGATGCTTTCATTTTGCATCACTGCTTTTCCCAATAGTAATGATGAAATGGACTTGAATGATGACCTGATATCGTGTAGGTACGCTCTATGGTAACCGTGAAAATACTCCTCAAAGACAAGTTTGTTATCCTTGGTGATGATAATGCTATGGATGTGGTCGTATCTTCCGCTATTCATTTTCGGCATAAAGTCCAACATCGATGCATTTAAACTAACCTCTTCGAGAGCAGCCGTTTCTAAAAAGTTGTCTACAGGATTTGGAACTTTATAGGTGTATTCTTCTTTTGATAATGGTGTATACCCATTGAAATCTGAAGGATCAAGTTTGGTCAATTGTATTTCCCGCTTTCCACCCGCATTTCCATAGGATAACCTAAGGTTGTTTTCGTTTGCATAGAATTCAGCGGAAATCTTAAATCTGTCATTTGTAATGTCAAAATCAATAGCATTCCCAGTAATTTTAACCGAATCAATCTCGAAGTGCAATTTTCTGTTTTCTTTGTTGCTTTGAATTTTTGCTTGAAGTACGCCTAAACTATCTTCATAAAACGCTAAGTACACGGTATAGTCCGTGTCTATGATCTCAGGTTTTTGAATATGGGAGATCCAATTATCATCCGCCTTTGAAAAGGTTAAACTTTGGCTCCAAAGGGCATTAGTGAGCACAGCATTTAGATCTTGGGGATCATTGAAGTAAGTGGCATCGAATCTTAGTCCATCCTCAGTCTCAAAAAAAAGATAATTATTCCCATTATTCAGTTCAAAGCTTTTCTCCTTTTGATTTTTATATATAGTAGCTTTTTGAGGTTTAGCGACTGGTTGCAATACGATTGAGTCATATTCCGGTTCCGTTTGGAATAACAATCCTGACCAAACCCCTATTAATTCTGTTTTGTCCAAATCCGTTTTTTTGTTGCAACACGAAAAGAGGAACAGGATGGTTATTAGAATAGGATAGTTTTTTAAATGCATTCAGATTTTCATTGTAATTAAGCCTAATCGTCTTGGCTACGATCTCGTTGCCGCCTCGACTGCGACGCGCCTATGGCAAGTCACCCGCGAAAGGGCGCAGCAGAGATATTTAAGCTAACTCTTGTTGAGGGTTTCAAGTTAGTGTTTTTAGTTCCTTTGTTGTTCAATGGTAGCAGTGGATTATAGCCCTTGTTGTGTACTGTATTTTCTATTCATTTTATCAAATTGGTCAACTTTTTTCCAAATGAAAATTAAGCTAGAAATTGAGTTGAAGAATACTAGAAAAAAAGTCCAATCCGACTTCTTTGATTTTTTCAGGTTTTCAAATGACCATAATTTTTTTATCAAAATTGCTACCTGCATAATTATTAAAATATTCAGAATTCCAATCTGAATGTAATACGATTTCATCGTGGGGAATAACCATTTGAATTCAACTGGAAACCAAAAAGTCACCAAGTAGCAAAAGGCCAAAATTGATGGAATAGTCAATAGTATTTTAATTGTCTTAGTCATATTGTGCCTAACGGTCGCGTGTATGGCTTCGTTGCACGCCGTCTGCGTCCGCAGCGGTCGAGTCGGCGCGTTGGTTGAAACGGACTTTTTCGTCGTAGCTATAAGTTAGCGAATCAGGCTGGAATTTCCGAGGCTGTGCTGAGCTAGTCGAAGGGTAGTCAAATTCGCCGTAATTGCGGTTATACATTGTTGTGCTTAGTTTTTTAAATTCCAAACTTTCCTTTTCCAGATTTAGATTCCACTTCAGTTTGATATTCATAATCATACATTTCATTTGTCAGATATGAATACCAATTCCAAAACTTCATTGGATTTCGTTTAAATGTTCTTTTGAGTTCCAATTTCGCATATTCAGGATGAGTTTCCTTGAAGTCAGTAAACTGTCTTTCCATCATTCCGATATCACGTCCTTTTGCTGGCATTGTAGTAAATTCAAATTCAGCATTTTCTGTTTGATAGAGATAGGTTCTAAATAGTCCCTCAGTGAAGATATTTATATATCCAGAAAGAAAATTACTCAGTATTAGAATTCCGAATAGTACTAATGATATTTTTAATTGTTTTCTTTTTATCAAATTAAGCACAACAATTGTATATGATTATTGATTATTGATCGTATATCCACTATATGCCTAAGATAGCAAATCCGTTATTTTCATAAATGACCTATCGGCCACATGAGTATGGATTTCCGTTATCCGGGTAGCGCCACATCCAAGTAGAACGTGAAGAAAGAACTGTGACAGGTCCTCTGAAATCTTGGTAGCAAGCCGCTGTTGCATGGCACGAAATGGGTATTTATGGCAGAAAAAGCGTCATCCTTGTGGTACTCGGGACGGGAATTGCCTGCGTCGAGTCCCGGAAACGTCATCTTGAACATTAAAGCCCCAGGCATTTCATGCCGTATTTTTGCTTTTTACGCCGCACTCAAACCAGTTTGGCTTGCTTAAAAAGCAAAAACCCTGACCATAAATAAGGTCAGGGCTTTCCATGCATCTGTACTCGGGACGGGCACCTCAATACTTCGGTAGTAAACACAAGTCTCTTTTTTATTTCGCTTTGCTCCATAAAAAAAACCCTTACATCGTAAGGGTTTCCTCGTTGTACTCGGGACGGGACTTGAACCCGTACGGCCATAATGGCCATTGGATTTTAAGTCCAACGTGTCTACCAATTCCACCACCCGAGCGTACCAAGTGCTGACGCTTTCAGCACAATATTATATGTTATGAACGTTCATTCCAACGTGCCCGCCCGTACCGAACGCTACGTTCGGGCGGGTCTACCAATTCCACCACCCGAGCTTGTCTGCCGTAGGCAGGCTGGAGGTAGTTCAAAAAAAACTCCACTTGACGGCGGCTGAGCGTAGCCGAAGCCGAGCGGAGTCGAAGTCGAGCGAAAAACGGGATTCGAACCCGCGACCTCCACCTTGGCAAGGTGATGCTCTACCAACTGAGCTATTTTCGCATGTTTAAGGAACAACGCTCCTGTTTTTAAAGGGCGGATGCAAATTTAAAACATTTCTGGAAATCCGAAAGCATTTTCGATTTGAAAATTCGGTAATCTTGTCGTTCCTTCATGAATCTTGAGCCGTGCACTGAGGCCCTCGAAGTGCAGGGAAAGGGAAGGCAGGAATCCCCATTGTGTTGTAGATCCCTGCCGAAGTTTATCCTGAGCGCAGACGAAGGGCAGGAATGACAAAAGGGAGCGGGAATGACAAAAGGGTGCTGGAATGACAAAAGAGTGTTGGAATGCCAAAGGGGCTAAGAAGTGGCGCGCTTCTTTTTGGTCAATAAGCGTTTGATCTCATTTAATTTCATCAATGCCGCTACCGGGGTGAGCGTATCAATGTCTAAATGCAGGATCTCTTCCTTGATCTCTTCCAAAAGCGGATCGTCCAGGTTAAAAAAGCTGAGCTGCATTTCGTTTTGTACTGTTTGCAATTTTCCGGTCATTTCCTCGCTGCTATGTGATTTTTCCAGCTTTTTCAGGATCTTATTCGCTTTCTGAATAACAGGTTTGGGAATTCCGGCCATTTTGGCCACGTGGATCCCGAAACTGTGTTCACTGCCGCCCGGCACCAACTTTCGCAAAAAGAGGACATTGTCTTTCAACTCTTTAATGGAGACATTGTAGTTTTTGATCCGTTCAAAAGTGCCGGCCATTTCATTAAGCTCGTGATAATGCGTGGCAAACAGCGTTTTTGCCCGGGAAGGATGCTCGTGCAGGTATTCCGAGATAGCCCAGGCAATGGAAATACCATCATAGGTGCTCGTGCCCCGTCCAATTTCATCCAATAAGACCAAACTGCGCTCGGAAAGGTTGTTCAAAATGGAGGCCGTTTCGTTCATCTCCACCATAAAGGTAGACTCGCCCATGGAAATGTTATCACTGGCACCTACCCGGGTAAAGATCTTATCGATTATCCCGATGGTGGCCCCTTCTGCCGGAACAAAACTTCCCATTTGCGCCAGCAAGACGATCAAAGCGGTTTGACGCAGCAGGGCCGATTTACCACTCATATTGGGCCCGGTGATCATGATGAGCTGTTGCTCCTCCCGGTTGAGGGTAACATCGTTGGCAACATAGGCCTCCCCCAACGGGAGCTGTTTCTCAATAACCGGATGGCGCCCTCCCGTGATGACCAACTGGGTAGAATCTTCCATTGTGGGACACACATAGTTGTTCTCTTGTGCCAGTTGGGCAAATCCGGTAAGGCAATCCAATTCCGCGATTACTCGGGCATTTTGTTGAATGGGGGTAATGTATTCCTGCATCCAAACCAGCAATTGCTCAAACAATTGTTGCTCCAATTGCAAAATACGCTCTTCCGCCCCCAGTATCTTCGCTTCATAGGACTTCAGCTCCTCCGTAATATACCGTTCTGCATTCACCAGGGTTTGCTTCCGTATCCAGGATTCCGGCACCTTGTCTTTATGCGTATTGCGTACTTCAATATAATATCCGAAAACATTGTTGGAAGCGATCTTTAGGGAGGGGATCCCTGTAGCCTCGGTTTCACGGGCCAGCATCTTATCCAGGTAATCCTTGCTGGAATGGGCCAGTTCCCGAAGGTCATCCAACTCCTCGGAATAGCCCGGGGCAATAGTAGGCCCTTTTCCTATGACAACAGGGGCTTCTGCATGAAGGGTGTTGGTTATCCGTTCCTGTAAGGGAATACAAGGGGAAAGTTGTGCATTCAATTTTTGCAAGGCAATAGCTTCGGACGCATCCGCCAATGCTTTAAGCGGCTCTACGGCTTCCAGCGAGTTTTTCAGAAGCACCACTGCGCGAGGACTGATCTTTCCTGTAGCTACTTTGGAGATTAGCCGTTCCAGATCGCCCATTGGTTTGATCCAGTGCCGGAACTGTTCCAAAAGTGCTTCTCGCTCGTAAAAATAGGAGACCACCTCGTGCCGCTGCACTATTTTTTCTTTCGATTTTAAGGGAAGGGCCAACCAGCGTTTTAGTAAGCGGCCGCCCATAGGGGAAATGGTACGGTCAATGACATCCAGAAGGGTGACGGCCTCGGTGTAATGTGTTCGGTACAATTCCAGGTTGCGAATGGTAAAGCGGTCCATCCATACATATTCCTCTTCCGGGATCCGCTGCAATCGGGTGATATGCCGCAGTTGTCGATGTTGCGTTTCGGAGAGGTAATGCAGTATGGCCCCGGAGGCAATGATGCCTGCCTCCAAATGTTGTACCCCAAAACCCTGAAGTGAAGCCGTTTTAAAGTGACCCGTAAGGCATTCGTTGGCGTAATCTTCCTGGAAGACCCAGTCCTCGAGATAAAAGGTGTGGTAATGCGTACCAAACAGTTCCCCGAATTCGTTGCGTTTGTTTTTTGGAACCAGTACCTCACTCGGCGAAAAGTTCTGAAGTAACTTGTCCAGTTGTTCTTCATGCCCTTCTGCGGTGAGAAATTCCCCTGTGGAAATGTCCAAGAAGGCAATACCCAAATTCTTGTGCCCAAAATGAAGAGCGGCCAGAAAATTATTGGTCTTGGAACTCAGGATATCATCGTTCAAGGCAACTCCGGGAGTGACCAGTTCTGTAACCCCTCGTTTTACAATACTTTTGGCTTGTTTAGGATCTTCCAACTGATCGCAGATAGCCACGCGTTCCCCCGCTCGTACCAGTTTGGGCAGGTAGGTGTTGAGGGAATGGTGAGGAAACCCGGCCAATGCCGTCTGATCCCCGCCGTTGTTGCGTTGGGTAAGGACAATATCCAATATTTTAGCAGCCTTTACAGCATCTTCCCCAAACGTCTCATAAAAATCCCCCACGCGAAACAGCAACAAGGCATCGGGATGCTTGCTTTTTATCGCATTGTACTGCCGCATTAAGGGCGTGACCTTTTTTGATGTAGTGCCTGCCAAATCCTTTTCTGTTAATTTTACCGAAAATAGGAATTGGTTTCGGCTCCCCGGAATTTTGTTGATATTTCCGGGCCAAAAGTGGATAATTTATGCGAAAACTTGCCAATGCAGAACTGGATCGCCTGGATGTGGAAGGCTATCATAAGGCGGTTAAAACGCCGCTCGTCATCGTTCTGGACAATGTGCGAAGCCTAAACAATATCGGATCGGTATTCCGAACGGCAGATGCTTTCCGTGTAGCCAAGATCTACCTATGCGGCATTACCGCTACCCCGCCCCATAAGGACATTCATAAGACCGCTTTAGGCGCCACTGAAACCGTACCCTGGACCTACAAAAAAAATACACTTGACGCCATAAATGACCTACAAGAGCAAGGGATTGAAGTAGTAGCCCTGGAACAAGCGGACCAGGCGGTTGCGCTCCATGAGTTTCAACCGCTTTCCGGGACCACCTATGCCCTGGTTTTTGGAAATGAGGTGAAAGGCGTTAGCGATGAGGTGGTTCAAACTTGCAATACCGTAGTGGAGATCCCACAATTTGGCACCAAGCACTCCCTAAACATTGCTGTAAGTGCCGGGATAGCGGTATGGGATTTCTGGAACAAATTGCCGAAAGTTTTCTAACCTTTTGTAGCTGCGGCACCTCAAAAATGGTCCAAGGAGAAACCTTGGAAAAGAAAAAACCCCCAATAAAATTGGGGGTGAAACATATAGTTTGAGTTAGTTAGTTTCTGACTTAGCAGGGTGCTAAGAAAATAAAACTGTTAGTGATATCCAAATAAATCCTAAAAATTATCTTAAAAAAGTACTTCCAGTAACCTCACTTCAATGGCGCTTAACACCGTTTCATAGTCCGACGGGTGCTCTACAAAATCCAAATGTTCCAGATTTAGGATCAAGCTGTTTTGCTGGGGATGGCTTTTGATATAGTCCAGATATCCCCTGTTGATCTGATCCAGGTAGCCCTTGGAAATACTTTGCTCATAGGCCCGCCCCCTTCTTTGAATGTTTTCGAGCAAACGATCTGTGTTTTGGTAGAGATAGACATAGATGTCCGGCTTTTTCACCTCTTTGTACATGAACGTGAACAGCTTGCGATAAAGCTCAAATTCATCCTTCTGTAAGGTGATACCGGCAAAGATCAGCGATTTAAAAATATCATAATCGCTCACCATAAAGTTCTTGAAAAGATCAAACTGGGAAGTATCCTCGGTGAACTGTTGGTAGCGATCCGCAAGAAAGGACATCTCCAGGGGGAAAGCAAACCGGCTCTGGTCCTCATAAAACTTTGGTAGAAAGGGGTTGTCTGCAAAGCGTTCCAATACCAGCTTGGCATTAAAATCTGCGGCAATTTTCTTGGATAAGGTGGTTTTCCCTACCCCGATCGTACCTTCAATAGCCATAAAATGGAGCTGGTCAAAAAGGGTCTGGCGATCGGTAAACAATCGTAAGGTGGTTTTTGTCAAAGGATGAGGGTCCCTGGACTCTTGTAGCAGGTTCCGGGTATCCTTTTGGAGTATAGGATGGTAGTATTGCGGGGCAATATCCGCCAGGGGTTTGAGCACAAAGTTCCGTTCGGCAAGTTTAGGGTGAGGCACGGTCAGCTCCGCTGTGGAGATGATCTCCTCCCCGTAATACAACAAGTCGATATCTATGGTTCGGGATTCATAGTTTTTCGATCCGTTGCGTTGCCTCCCCATTTGTTGTTCAAGGGCCAGTAGTGTCGCCAATACCTCGGAAGGGGAAGCCTCTGTCTCCAGGGCTATACAGGCATTGAGGAAGTCGCCTCCCTGAAACCCTGACGCCGGATTTTCATAGACGGCAGATACCCGGGTTACCCGGCCCAGGCGTCTGGCCAGGGCAAAAAGGGATTGCTGGAGCTGTACATAGCGGTTGCCCAAATTACTCCCCAGGGAGAGATATACTGTTGTCTTTTCACGCATAATATGGCCCGCAAAGTAAATAAAAGATAGGCACAATAGTTATCTTTGCGGCTTTATTAAAAGATAGCGTATGGCGTTTTTGCGAAATCTTCTGGCAGCCATTTTAGGAAGCTTGATCGCTTTAGGGATATTCTTCGTGATGTTCTTTATTTTTATTACGCTGGTGGGGAGTGCCGGGGAAGGGGTTTCGGTAAAGGAGGATACTATCCTGGAATTGCGCCTTAATGAACCCGTATATGATTACCTGGGCACCGATGAGAACGATCCCTTTGTCGGCGTATTTGACGAAGGCCTGGGGTTGGATCAGATTTTACATAGCATTCGGGTGGCCCAAACTGATGACCGCATCAAGGGGATAAGCATTAAGAATAACTTTTCAAGGACCGGACTGGCGCAAACCCAGGAGCTGCGGGAAGCACTGGCAGCGTTTAAAGCTTCCGGGAAGTTAGTGTATGCATTTTCAGATTTCTTTTCACAAAAAGATTATTATTTGGCCAGTGTAGCGGATAAGGTGTTTCTGCACCCTCAGGGGCTTATGGATTTCAAAGGCTTAGCCTCTGAAGTATTGTACTTTAAGGAATTACAGGAGAAGACCGGAATACGGATGGAAGTGATCCGGCATGGAAAATATAAAAGCGCAGTAGAGCCGTTTTTATCGGATAGTATGAGCGAGGAAAATCGGACACAGATCAAAGCCTTGCTTAGCTCTATCTGGGAAGTCCTCCTTAAAGATATTGGGACATCTCGGGACATTGCCGTGACAGAACTGAATCGGATTGCAGATACCCTGGGTGCACGGACACCGGAACTGGCAGTAGCTTCTGGCCTTTTGGATGGGACGCTGTACTGGGATGAATATGAAGAACAGCTAAAAACGGCTATGGGTTGGGAGGCTGATGCGAAACTGAATTATCTCTCGCTCATGGAATACGCCAAAGTAGCCCAGGGAAAAAACACACCTGGCGGGAAAGACAGAATTGCCGTGATTTATGCCCAGGGGGAAATATTGTACGGAGAAGGCGACCGGGAATTCATAGGCCAAGGCATGTTACAGCGCGAACTGAAAAAAGCACGTGACAATGAAAATGTCAAGGCCGTAGTGCTCCGTGTCAATTCGCCAGGGGGAAGTTCTTTGGTTTCGGACATTATCTGGCGGGAGGTAAAGCTGACCAAGGCGGAAAAACCGGTAGTGGTTTCTTTTGGTAATGTGGCCGCTTCCGGAGGCTACTATCTGGCTGTTGCTGCGGATAGGATTTACGCCGAACCCACTACGGTTACCGGTTCTATAGGCGTTTTTGGGACTATTCCCAATATCAACGAATTTGCTGGGGAAATCGGGATCAATGCGGAACAGGTGGGCACGAATGCCAATGCAGTGGATTATTCCTTCTTTGAACCCATGTCCGATGCGTTTCGGCAACAAATGGAAGAAGGGATTGCCGATACCTATACGGCCTTTTTAGAGCGGGTGGCTGAAGGCAGGGATATGTCGGTAGAAGCGGTTAACGAAATTGCTCAGGGAAGGGTATGGAGTGGAATAACCGCTAAGGAAATTGGCCTTGTCGATGAACTAGGTTCTTTGGATGCGGCCATTAAAGCTGCTGCTGAGTTGGCCGGGCTTTCATCCTACAGCATTCGAAAATATCCAAAATACAAGTCCAACTTTGAACGCTTTATGGACAATTTGAGTACTACAAAACTGAAAATAGGAGAAGAGGTGGTTAAAAAAGAGCTGGGAGAAGCCACCTACGAGCAGTTGAAAGTACTAAAAAGCATGACCGAACAAAGTGGTATTCAAGCCAGAATGCCCTATAATCTGAATATAAAATAGGGTAATGACACCAAAAGACCGTAGGGCTGCCTTCAGGATCTACCTGTATCTTGGTGCCTTGTTCATCACTTCCCTGGTAGTTTCCAATCTTATTTTTCAAAAGTTTTTTTATTGGAAACCCTTTGGGGACGTCACTGTCTTTGGCGCCCCATTGTTTGAGATCTCTGTGGGCATCTTACCCTATCCCATTACCTTTCTGATCACCGATCTGATTTCCGAGATTTTTGGAAAAAAGAAGGCCAATCAAGTGGTTACCGCCGGAATTTTTGCCTCCTTTTTTTCCATGGGGATCATTTTTCTTGCCAACGCGGTTCCTGCCATTCCCTCTTCGCCTATTGGCGATGCTACCTTTTTGGAAGTCTTCGGCTTGTCACCATTAGGGGTATTGGCCTCCATGCTGGCTTATCTGGCCGCCCAATACATCGATATCTCGATCTACCATTTTTGGAAAGGACTCACCAAAGGCAAATACCTGTGGCTGCGAAACAACTTTTCCACCTTTTCCTCCCAGTTTGTGGATACCTTTACCGTGGTAGGGCTCTTATGCCTTTTTGGGGTATTGCCCTGGGAGAAATTTAACGGTCTTGTGATCAGCGGATTTCTTTTTAAGGTTTTTATCGCTTTGCTCGACACCCCTTTGCTCTATTTTTTCGTATATATACTACGTAAAAGATTTAACCTAAAAATAGGAGAGGAAATTACGTTAGATTGAAGCTTCCCTATTTATTTTGCTAAAAATTCCCCGCCATGAAAAAAAAGCTCCTACGGATTACAGGAATTACTTTGGTTGTCATTATTGGATTGTTGATTGCCCTGCCCTTTTTCCTGGAAGGAAAGATTGCGACCCTTATTAAGAATAAGGTCAATCAGAATATCAATGCTACACTCGACTTTGAGTCGGCGAACCTTAGCTTGATCAAGAGTTTCCCCAATGCCTTCTTGAATCTACAACAGGTCTCCCTGGTAAACAAAGCGCCCTTTGAAGGGGACACCTTGTTTGCAGCAAAAGACATTGCTTTGGAACTCTCCATTAACGAACTCTTTAAAAGTGCATCAGATCCTATTGGGATCAAAAAATTGACCCTGGATGGTGCTTTACTGCATATTAAAGTGGATACCCTGGAGAATGCCAATTACGACATTGCCCTGGAAACCGAAGGGGAGGAGGTCGAGCAAACCGAAACTGAAGCTTCCTCCGGATTTACCCTGGACCTCCAGGAGTATGCCCTGACCAATGCCCGGGTGATCTATGATGACTTTGCCAGTGGCATGCATCTCGAAATTACGGATATGCACCATTCCGGGAGTGGCGATCTCTCTCTGGAAGCATCGGAGTTGCAAACCAAAACAGATGCTTTGGTGTCCTTTGCTATGGACAGTACCCAATATCTCAATAACAACACAATCGCCCTAGACGCTCTGATTGGTATAGATCTAAAGGAAAACAAATATTCCTTTCTTGAAAATCAAGCATTGATCAATCAATTACCGCTGGTGTTTGACGGTTTTGTACAAGTGAACGAGAGCAACCAGGAGGTGGATATAACCTTTACTACCCCATCTTCTGACTTCAAGAATTTTTTGGCGGTGATCCCCGAAGCCTATTCCAAAAATATTGAAAATGTACAAACCACAGGGAATTTTGAGGTAAATGGACAGCTAAAAGGTATTGTGGATGATGAACACATTCCCACCTTTGGGATCACCCTGAAATCCGAAAATGCTTCTTTTAAATACCCGGAGTTACCAAAGGCCGTCCGTAATGTATTTATTGATACGGAAATTAATAATGAAACAGGTAGTGTCGAAGACACCTATGTCAATATCAACCGTCTAAGCTTTCAAATCGATGAGGATCGGTTTAACCTCAATGCGAGGATCCGGGAACTTCTGGGCAATCCCAATGTTAATCTGCGTGCCGATGGTCGTATCAATCTGGCCAATATAGCGCAGGCGTATCCGGTTCCGGCGGGGTATGACCTTTCCGGACTACTAAAGGCCGATATCACCACAGCCTTTACTATGGAAGCGGTGGAAAAACATCAATATGAAAAGACGCAAACCAGTGGTTCCGCCAGCGTAACCGACTTTACGTATACCTCTTCCGAACTAAAAAACCCGGTGGCTATTGATGCTGCGGCAGTTACGTTTAGCCCACAAACGGTAAGCGTGGATGCCTTTGAAGGGAAAACGGGGCAAACGGATTTTAAGGCCAAAGGGACTATAGACAACCTCTTGGGATATCTATTTAACAGTGAGGATATCGAAGGGAATTTTTCACTGCAATCCAACACCCTGGCCGTGAATGATTTTATGGTAGAAGAAGAGGGTGGGGAAACTTCCGGGGAACCAACGTCGGAGGGTGAAGAGCAGCTCAAGATCCCTTCCTTTTTGAATTGCACCATTGCGGCCAATGCCAATACCGTGTTGTATGATAATCTGGAATTAAAGGAGGTAACGGGACAGTTGAGGATACAGGACGAAACTGCCTATTTGGAAAATCTGACCGCTGCACTTTTTGATGGTAAGGTGGAGCTTAATGGAAAGGTTTCTACAAAAGGGGCTATCCCTACCTTTGACATGGCCCTTGGTCTGGATGCCATAAAGATCAGCGAATCCTTTCAGGCGCTGGACCTGTTTAAAGTAGTGGCGCCCCTGGCCAATGCGCTGGAAGGCCGATTGAATACCGAAATTCAACTTTCCGGGAATTTGAAGGACGATATGACCCCTAATCTGGCCACGCTTTCCGGGGACGTACTGGCACAATTGCTTTCGGCCCAGGTGGAGACAAAGAATGCACCTTTGCTTTCAGCATTGGACAGCCAGTTTCGGTTTATAGACATGGAAAAACTGGACCTGAACGACCTGAAAACAGCGTTATCCTTCGAAGGTGGAAAAGTGGCGGTAAAACCCTTTGCGCTGCGGTATGAGGACATTGCGGTGAATGTTTCCGGGAGTCATACGTTTGACAAGCAATTGCAATACCAGGCTACCCTGGATGTCCCAGCGAAATACCTTGGGAATGAGGTGAACAGTCTTATTGCCAAAATAGATGACGAAAGTCTGGAGGATCTTACTATCCCGGTGACGGCCAGCATTGGTGGCAACTATACCAGCCCTAAAGTAAGTACGGATCTCGGTTCCGGGGTAAAAGACCTGACGAGTCAGCTGGTGGAGATACAAAAGCAAAAGCTCTTGAACCAGGGTAAAAATGAAGCACAAAACCTGATCGGGGGCTTGCTGGGGAATGCTGAAAAGGACTCCACCGATACCCAAAAGGAGGGAGGAATAACCGAAGCGCTGGGCGGATTGCTAGGTAGCAATCAAAAGGATAGTGTAGCTTCCGATTCAGCAACTGATGAGACCTCAGTAAAAAAAGCCGCTAAGGGGATCTTAGGCGGGTTGCTGGGGAATAAAAAGAAAAAAGATACCGTGAATTAAGAAGCTTAATGGGAAGGATCGTTTTCTGCTGGAGAACGACTAAAGACCATAGATCTTCTTTGCTTACACAGATTTCTAAATCAGCTACCTCCGGGTGCTTGTTCTTCTGACTTAATTGGTGGTGTTTTCCACAATTCTCGTCCGTTATATTGCACTTAGCGGTTGCCTGTATGCAGCATACCCGGTCTTACCGGGCTTAATTGTAAATTAAAGTTTTTCGGACAGTTTTAATCAAGGTTTTCTGCGAAGTGCTTTGCAATAGTTCTATAAGGGTAACCACCATATCCACCATTAGCGAATTGAACGATAATTATATTTTTGTTTGGGTCTACATATAATCTTTGTCCTCTCAAGCCTTCCGCAGAAAAATCACCTTCAAAATCTTCTTGAGGTAACCACCAATAGTACTGATGAGTGGCTCTTTGCATTCCTTTAGCAGTGTTGGCCCTGTTTTCCGGTTGTATTGCTATGCTTTTTTCAATCCAATCGGGTGATAGGATTTGGGTAGATCCCCGTGCACCGTTTTTCAACATTAACCTCCCGATTTTCGCCAGGTCAATAGCTGAGCATTGAAAGCTGCTAGGGGAGTTCTCAAGACCATTTTTGTGGTCTATTCCCCAACTCCCGTTGTGCTCCGCTCCAATGGGATGCCATATTTCTTGTTCAAAAAAATCCGAAACAAACCGTCCGGTAGCTTTTTCAATAATCCAGGTCAGAATCAGTGGGTCCAGATTGCTGTATTTCCATCGTTGGCCAGGTAGGGTATCCGATTTCACCTTCAAAAGGTCCTTTTTCAAACTACTGGTATAATAGAATTTTGCTTCATCACAGAATAGATCCGAGACAATTCCATCCCCAGCGCGTTTAAATTTAAAACCTGATTTCATATTCAGAAGGTCTTCGATTCGGATATCATTGAAATCCGGATTTCCTTTGAATTCTGGCAAGAAATCTGTTATTTTTTGTTCTGTACTCTGTATAAACCCCAACTCCAATGCTTTGCCGGTTACAATGGAGATCATTGATTTTCCTATCGAAAATGTATTAGATATTGTATTGCGCTCATAACCCTGGCCATACGTTTCATATACCAGTGTATCATTCTTAATGACAAGGAAAGCCAATAGATTGCCTGCTTCAAAGTAGTGTGAAAAAGGTATCATTTCTCCTTCCCAGTTTTTTACCAGTACTGAGTCCAGGCTGTTTTTGACAACCCTATTTTCGGGAAAAACGAAAGGATTTGGACTTTTCTGCATCTCCCGTAGTGGGAAACTTTCGTATGTCTTGACTCCCGGTTTTTGGAACCAAATAATCTTAAGAATTTGAGGGTTAATTAGATATAGAAGAGCTACTACTGTGACCAGTAATAAAACAATAGGGAGGAGAGTTTTTCGCTTCATTCTTTAAGCTATCACCAACGGTCTGGTTATGATTTTGTCACGGTCTGGGAAGTCGTTAGATTTCGGGCCGAGCTCAATCCGGCATTTGACGGTTCATTCGTTGAGGTTAGAATAATGCAGCTATACATTGTAGCCCTTCTTGTGCGTTCGTTTCTATTCCGTTTCCATATTGAAAATCCTGGAATAATCCTCAAACTCAGTATTTTTTAGGCTTTCTTCCACAACTTTTTTTGCAATTTCAAAATCCACTACCACGCAGCCCACTTCCATTGTTCCACTTCCAATACTACCACCATCGGTATGCCCAAGTCCAGTCCAGCCCAAAACTTCGTTCATTTTACCCTCGAGTCTATGTCGCTTTTCTAAATCCTGCTCCGTTCCAAATCCGTCTATTTTGTATTCAATTTCCAGAAAAGCATATTTGTCTTCATCAAATTCCGAATATCCTTCATTTATTTTTTGGTTTATTTCTTTTCGGATTTTAGTGGCATAATTTTCCATAAGTCCAGATTTGACCTCCTTGTCTCTTCCTTGCGTTCCGACCTCTCCCCAATGAACAACTCCGGTTTTAGTGTCTTTGTCCCAAGTTTCCCAATAATGTAACTTATTGTCAATTTTTTTATACAGTTTTATCATGCCTAGTGGTTCTAATTCTTGACTGTTCCGTTCGATTTCTTCTTTTTTCTCAAGGTTTTTTATTTGTTGACACGAACTAAACAAAATGCTGAAAGCGGAAATTAAAATCAGAAATTTTCTTGTCATCTGGATTTTTTAAATGATGCCCAACATAGGAATAAAGACTATTGTGTTTATTTCTTTTATAGGCTTCATGACTGTTTCCATTTCAAAAAGAAGGTATTCCCTTTAACGCCTTGTAATACCCTTTGCAAAAACTAGCATGTCTAAAGAACACCATTGGCAGTTACCCATGCAAACTTATACTGATCTTTGGGAAAAGACATACGTTCCGAAATTCGCTCAAGCCGAGCAGGTAAATTCATCAGGTAATCTCTTGCCCTTGCGGCTTCATCAGACAAACCCTTAAGGCCGTCTATTTTCCAATAATCATTCAGCTTCCTCAGGATATCAATGTAATCTTGTGCTGTATACACTCCCAATCGCTGCGCACAGTTAGAAAAATTCTCAAAAGCCGTTCCTATGGTTCCCCCGGATTGACGAAGGAAGTGGGCTGGCATTACAATTTTTTTCTTCATCATATCGCTGAAAGCGAGCACCATCCCATTGGGGTCATATTCCAGTATTGCTTTAACAAATTCCCTGTAGGCAAGGTGGTGCCGCATTTCATCACCAGCAATAATGGTACACATTTTTGACAAGAGGGAATTCCCTTTTTTCTTTGCCATTTGCCCAACCCTTTTATGTGAAATATTAGTAGCCAGTTCTTGAAAAGTGGTATACACAAAATTTTTGTAAGGATCCCGATCGGTCCCAATATCAAAACCATCATTCAACAAGTATTGGGTAGAAATTTCCACCTCTCGCATGTTCACCCGACCAGACAGGTATAGGTATTTATTGAGTACATCGCCATGTCGGTTTTCCTCTGCTGTCCAGGCACGAACCCATCTAGACCAGGCATTAGGTTCTTCTTGTTGCGAAATCCCTTCCACATCCATAAGCCAGGATTCATAGGTGGGAAGTGCTTCTTCTGTAATCGTATCGGCTACGAGGGTAACCCAAAAATCATAACCCAATTCCTTGGATTCCTCTCTTAACTGGTCTACGTCGCTATAAAAAGTATCACTTTGCGAATCCGGAAGGAAATCAGAAGGTTGCCAAATTTCATCAATGGGAATTAGGAAATCTTCCATATATCCTGCTACTTTGGGTGCAATAGCTTCCATTACCTCCAAACGCATATTTTTTTTCACCATCTCTATTTTTTAACAAAGTTCGGTAATAAATGGCAGCTAAGGTCACAACGCTTTCCCAAGAGTTGGCAGGAATGCTTGCGTATTGGGGAAATTGTTGTTGTCCATGCTTTTCAAAATTTCGGATTCGTTAGTGTTAAAACAGCTAACCAACTTCTGCAGATGGGATAGTGCTATGGGGGTGGTAGTGCGAAACACCTAATAACAAAAGTAAGCCGAGTGCTTAGTACGATCTAAGAATACGAATAAAAGCGCTGGTTTTGCTGATATACTATTTGATGTCAATCCCCACATAATACCCCTCATGCCCCCGTACATTAAACACGGTCTGGTCTTCAAAGAGCAAGTACTGCCCTTTAATGCCTTTTAACACCCCTTCATAACTGGGATTTTTTTCAAGGTTCATGCTTTTTACTTTTTCGGGGTACTGCAGTACAGGGAATTCCAATTGGGTCTCCCCATCGCTCTCCAGGAAATATTCGGCCGCTTCGTCCGGAATAAAAGGTCGTAATTGTTCCCGCCATGCCACCAGGTCCACATCTTCCAAAGCGTTTTTCAACATTTTTTGCCAGCTGGTCTTATCGCTTACATGCGCTTTTAAAGCTACTTCGGTAATACCGGCCAAATATCTATTGGGAACTTCGGCAATGACAATTGCTTCATGCGCCCCTTGGTCGATCCACCGGGTGGGGACCTGCGCTTTACGCGTGACCCCTACTTTCACATTACTACTGTTAGCCAAATACACAATATGTGGCTGTAGTTGCATTTTTTTCTCATATTCCAGATCCCGGTCTTCCTTATCCAGATGGGCAGTGCTCAACTCGGGTTTCATGATCCATTCTCCGGCGAGTGGAGTTTCGTAAAAACACTGTTTGTCAAACCCCTGGCGATAAATGGGCCGTTCCCGACCGCAATTCAGACACTGGTATTTAATGAATTGAAGTTTCAACCGCTTGTTCAGCGCCTGGTTCAGGTGCATAAAATCGTTGTCAAAGACCAGATAATACTGTACCGGGGGACCGATAGTGGTCCGCATTTTTCGCAATACCCCTTCGTAAAGCATACTATTATGAGTTTTTGAAATAAAGGTTATTTTAGTGGTTGGCTACAGCCTAGCTAAAGATACCTAAAATGCCAATACCGTTATTCAATTCCATTGCCTCATGGTTGCTCAAAAAGCGGTACCATCAAATTGAACTTTTTTTAAAATACCCGGTAGACGTACAACAGGAAGTGTTGCAGCAACTACTCACGTATGCCAAAAACACCGAAATTGGAAGATACTATGGTTTTGAAACAATCAACAGTTATCTCGATTTTTCCGAACGTTTACCGCTGGTAAACTATGAGGACATTTCTCCGACTATAGAACGTACCCGACAGGGGGAACAAAACCTTTTCTGGCCCACCCAGATCAAATGGTTTGCCAAAAGCAGCGGCACTACCAATGCCAAAAGTAAATTTATCCCGGTAAGTACCGAGGCGTTAGAGGATTGCCATTACAAATCTGGAAAGGATCTACTGTGTTTATATCTTAACAACAATGAAAACTCCCAGTTGTTTACCGGAAAAGGGCTTCGTCTGGGGGGAAGCAAAGAATTGTACGAGGATAACGGCAGTTTTTTTGGAGATTTGAGCGCCATCCTGATAGACAACATGCCTTTATGGGCAGAATACAGCAGCACACCCAGTAATAAAGTGTCCTTGATGAGCGAATGGGAACTTAAAATGGATGCCATAATAGAGGGAAGCATTAAGGAAAATGTGACAAGCCTTGCGGGTGTGCCTTCCTGGATGCTGGTACTACTAAATAACGTATTAGAGAAAACAGGAAAGGCTCATTTGTTTGAGGTGTGGGAAAACCTGGAGGTTTACTTTCACGGTGGGGTCAGTTTTGCACCGTATCGGGAACAGTATAGAAAACTACTGCCTCGCAAGCGCTTTAACTATTACGAAACCTATAATGCCTCCGAAGGTTTTTTTGCAATTCAGGATCGAAACAATTCCGAAGACCTTTTACTCATGCTGGACTACGGTATTTTTTATGAATTTATCCCTATAGACTGCAACGGTACAGGAGTCGAAAAAGCAATACCCCTATGGGAGGTGCAAACCGGTGTGAATTATGCCCTGGTCATTACAACCAATGCAGGGCTGTGGCGTTACAAAATAGGAGACACCATACGGTTCACTTCGCTGCAACCGTTCAGGATAAGGATTACAGGTAGGACCAAGCACCACATCAATGCCTTTGGCGAGGAACTCATTATTGAAAATGCAGAAGAAGCCCTGGAGCAGGTTTGTAAAAAGACCGGGGCAGAGATCCAGGATTATACTGCGGCGCCTATATTTATGAGTGATAGTGAGAAAGGGTCCCATGAATGGATGATTGAGTTTCGCAGCCCTCCGCAAAACCTAAGTTACTTTACGGAACTTATGGATAACGCCTTGAAATCTCTGAATTCGGATTATGAGGCCAAACGCTACAATAATATGACCTTAAAAATGCCCACAGTGCATGTAGCGCGGAAAAATCTTTTCTATGATTGGTTAAAATCAAAAAACAAATTGGGCGGCCAACACAAGATTCCCCGCTTGTCCAATTCCAGGGAACATTTGGAAGAATTACTCCAATTGAATCGGCAAGTTGTACACTAATTACCACCATCTGCACAGAGAAATGTAATTTTACGAAAACGTTTTCGTAGATTTGTGTAGTTTATCGAACAAAAAATTCCAATGAACCAATATTTTGGGGAAAACGCCGTTTTGTAAACACTTTTAAATTACCAAAAACTTACAACTTTAAAATTATGGCAGAAAAATTAGTGGTCCTTTCCGACATGTGGGGCATTAAAAAAGGACTATGGATTACCTCCTATTTTGGCTACCTACAACAATACTACAACATTCAGTTTTACGATATACAACAGTTGGCTACCCTGGATATTCCGGTACAGACGGAAGAAAACATTCACAATGCCTTTGTGGAGGGCGGTATTGATGTAGCCGTTGCCCATTTGTTGAAAAGGGAAACCACACCTGTCCATGTTCTGGCCTTTAGCACAGGAGGTACTATTGCCTGGAAAGCGGGCTTAAAAGGTTGGCCCATGAAATCCCTGACGGCTATTTCGGCCACCAGAATTCGATTCGAGACCGTACGGCCGGACTGCGACCTTGAATTGATCTATGGAGCCTGTGATACATTCAAACCAGGCCTACACTGGGCCAATGATCTTGGTGTGGACCTAAAGCTGATCCCCAATTTTGGTCATGAACTCTATTCCGATGAAAAGATCATCGATGATGTTTGCATGAACATGCTACATAAAGTAACAAAGGCAGCAGTGTAAGTTACCAACGGGGAATAGTAGGACGGCTCAATAGGGCATGCCTACTTTGTCAATTGAGTTGTTGTTTTAAGAAACGGCTTTTAATTTGTTCATAGTTTCCACGGACAATTTTTCTTCCGCATAGGCCTTGGTCACTTTAAAATCGTTTTCTTCACTGCTGGGGAGCATAAACATAGCATCGGTAAAAATAGCTTCACACAAAGAACGCAGTCCACGGGCGCCCAATTTGTACTCTACTGCTTTATCAACAATATACCCCAACGCCTGCTCGGTAATACTGAACGTAATACCATCCATGGCAAAAAGCTTTTCATATTGCTTGATAATCGCATTCTTTGGTTCCGTTAAAATGGCCCTGAGGGCTTTTTCGTCCAAAGGATTCATATGGGTAAGTACGGGCAATCGGCCAATAATTTCCGGAATCAGACCAAATTCCTTCAGGTCTTTTGGGATGATGTATTGCAGGATATTCTCCGCATCCAGTCTGTCTTCAGCTTTGGAAGCGCTGTAGCCAACCGCTTGCATATTAAGACGTTTGGTAATAATACGTTCAATTCCATCAAAAGCTCCTCCTGCCACAAATAAGATGTTTTCCGTATTGACCTCAATAAATTTTTGATCCGGATGTTTGCGTCCTCCCTTGGGAGGGACATTAACCACAGTTCCCTCCAAAAGCTTTAAAAGTCCTTGTTGCACACCTTCTCCGGAAACATCCCGGGTAATGGATGGGTTATCGCTTTTACGCGCAATTTTGTCAATCTCATCAATAAAAACGATACCGCGTTCCGCCTTTTCAAGGTTATAATCGGCTGCCTGCAATAAACGCGTCAAAATACTCTCTACATCTTCTCCCACATAACCGGCTTCTGTGAGTACAGTAGCGTCTACGATAGCAAGGGGTACATTCAACATTTTAGCAATGGTCTTTGCTATTAAGGTTTTACCGGTTCCGGTTTGACCTACCATTACAATGTTACTCTTTTGGATCTCTATGCCGTCATCCTTGCTTTTTGGCTGTAGCAACCGTTTGTAGTGGTTGTAGACCGCGACGGACATTACTTTTTTGGTACGCTCCTGCCCAATGATAAACGTGTCCAGAAAGTCCTTGATCTCAATAGGTTTCTTCAACACCAACTCTGAGGAGAGGTCATTGTTTTTGGCTTGTTTGGATTCTTCTGCGACAATACTATACGCCTGTTCTATACAACGATCACAAATATGGGCATCCAAACCGGCAATCAATAGATTGGTTTCCGATTTTTTCCTGCCGCAAAACGAACACTCCAGTTCTTCCTTTGCCATGGTCAATTGGTTTTAAGCGAACCCTTATAACGTTAAAAGGGCAATAAAATTCTATTCGTTTGGTTGGAAATTATGCCTTATCCCTTACCAATATTTCATCAATCATTCCATAGGCTTTGGCCTCTTCTGCTTTCATCCAGTAATCCCGATCGCTGTCTTCATAGATCTTATCAAAAGGTTGTTCGGAATGATTGGCAATAATATGGTATAATTCGTCTTTGATCTTCAGTACCTCCTGAGCTGCAATTTCGATATCGCTGGCCTGGCCTTGCACTCCCGAAAGCGGCTGGTGGATCATTACCCTTGAATGCGGTAAACCACTGCGTTTTCCTTTTTGCCCGGCACATAGTAGTACCGCAGCCATTGAGGCGGCAATTCCTGTACAAATGGTGGCCACATCAGGTTTAATGAACTGCATCGTATCATAAATTCCCAAACCTGCATAGACCCCTCCTCCGGGGGAATTAATGTAAATGGAAATGTCTTTAGAGGCATCGGTACTTTCCAAGAACAACAACTGGGCTTGCACAATGTTGGCTACCTGGTCGTTAATTCCGGTACCCATGAAGATAATGCGATCCATCATGAGCCTGGAAAACACATCGAATACCGCAATGTTCATTTGACGTTCTTCGATAATATTCGGGGTCATATTTACCGGCAACATGCTGCTGATAATCTGATCGTAGTACATGCTGTTGACCCCGTGGTGCTTTGTAGCGTATTTTTCAAATTCTTTTCCGTAATCCATTGGATTTATCCTAGATTTTTTTACAAAAAAAAGTTCTGGATTATGACAAATCCAGAACGGTAAAGATACAATTATTTGGTGCGCTATCCGTACACCTCTTTTACAAAGTTTTCATAACTGATCTCCTTGGTTTTAAGGTTGCACTGTTCCTTATACAATTGTAGGAGCTTTTGACTCATTAACTGTTCGGAGAGGCGTTTTACTTCTTCCTGATTTCCTAAAACCCGGGCAGCGATATTCTCCAGTTCTTCTTCCTGAGGATCCATATGCCCGTATTGTGCCATTTGAGATCTGATAAAGCCCTTGGCAAATTCCTTTAGTTCGTCAAATTGTACCTGAAGATTATTTTCTTTGATGATCTTTCCTTCAATAAGCTGATACCGGAGTCCTTTCTCAGATTGAGTGTACTCTTCTGCCGCTTCCTCTTCGGTCATCTCTTTTTCTCCACTTAATTGGATCCATTTTTTAAGGAACTCAGCGGGAAGTTCAAACTTGGTTTCTTCGATCAGTTTTTCGGTAATATCGTTTAATAGCTTTTGATCGGACTGCTGCTCGAATTGTTTTTCGGAATCGGCCTTTATTTTTTCCTTCATTTCCGCTTCCGATGCAACTACGTCTTTTCCAAAAAGCTTATCGAAGAATTCCTGATCCAATGTCACTAACTCTCGTTCATTGATTTCCTGAATGGTGAAATTCACATCAACGTTTAGCTTTTCTGCCTTTTCGCGTGCAATACCCAAGGAAGAAGATAGTAAGTAGTCTTCCTTAAAAAGCCCCTTGGTTTTCAAGCTTACGGTATCCCCGGGTTTTTTCCCAAGCAATGCGTCAACGGCTTTTTTACTTTTTAATTTCTCTATCTCAACGGTGGCGGTATTGTCAATTTCCGCTTCTACATTTTCAAATTTTCCAGTAAGCTCATGATTTTTGGCGACGGTATCCTTGGCTACAATTTTACCATATTGCTTTTGCAGACGGTTTACCTGTTCGGCAACCATTTTTTTATCGGCAACAATCGTATAATGTATGATTGGCTTTTTGGTTTTTAATTTCGCCTCAAATTCTGGAGCCAGCCCTAATTCAAATTCAAAATCAAAGTTTTCATTGTCCCAGTCAAAGTCGTCCTGCGCCTTGGGAAGAGGATTTCCCAGTACGTCCAGTTTTTCTTCAGTAAGATACTTGTTCAGATGATCTTGCAACAATTTGTTCACTTCATCAACCAGAACGGCCTTCCCATATTGCTTTTTGATCAGCCCCATAGGAACTTGTCCTTTTCGAAACCCAGGTATATTAGCCTGCTTTCGGTAATTCCTTAGGATGGTATTTACTTTATCTTCGTAATCTTCCTTAGTGATGGCCACCTTGACCACGGCATTCAAGTCGTCTATCTGCTCTTTAGAAATATTCATAAAAACTCCTGATTGTAATGGCTGGCAAAAGTACTACAATTTGCCTTGTTCAACAACTTTTTAATAAGTTGTATATCAGTGAGAAAACTTACTTTTTTTTATCCTCTTTTAACAAAGAGAACAAGATGGACTGCAGCAGGGAAAGTAAAAGGCTAAACAATAGCGCCCACCATACATTTTGTACCTGAAACCCGGCAATAAAATAGTCCGCCAGGAGGATAATTATGGCATTAATGAATAGCAGGAACAACCCCAGGGAAATAATGGTAATAGGAAGCGTGAGAATGATCAGGATGGGTTTAACCAGGAAGTTTAACAGACTCAATACTATAGCCACGATGATTGCCGTAACATAAGAATCTACTGAAGCACCGGGTAGCACCTTGGCAAGGATGACTACGGCCAATGCACTTAATAAGACACGTAGAATTAGCTTCATTTTGTTCCCAAATACATAAGGCACCGGAAATGCGGTGCCTTAAGATACGTTTTTTATGCTTTTAATTAAGGTATAAACCTGTAAAATCCAGAGGATTTACTCCAGGCAGGTTAGACCCGTATTTTTGATTGATCGCTGCAACAAAGGCATTGGCCAGAATTGCATATCCCCTTGGCGAAGGATGTACACCATCTAAAGAGAAACCTCCTCCGGTACCAAAATTTGCGGTAACTACACTACCATCTGGCATGGTAATGCCAGAGTCACGTAATTCAACGAGAAGCGCATTAGCGTCTACAAAAGCCAGGTCATATTCTACTGCCAACCCCTCAATCAGGGTATTATAAGCGATTAAAGCAGCGTTGGCAATAGCTTGTTCTTCCGGGGTCAATACCCATTGATCTGCCAGTGGGACGGCAACACCGTTGATGGAGGTCGGATCCATGGGATTCGCAAGGGTACCGATAAAAGTACTCGCCGGAAGTACGATAAGGTCTTCCGGAGTGGTTTGTCGCATATTGATCAAGGCTGGATTTACAAAAGTTAAATCGGTCAGATCCTCATCAATGATAACAGCAGCATTGGTATCTCCTGCTTCAAAAACGATGGTTCTTCTCGCAGCTTCTTCGGGAGTTATTAATCCCAAGCCACCAGCTGCTACAGGAGCAGCGGCCAGTTGTAGCCCTCCGTTGTAGGCAGCATAAGCGCCATTCAATAGGTCGGCGGTAGCCTGGTCTAAGGGAACAGGATTGTACGGAACGGTAGTTAAGAAAGGAATACTGGTCACATCCGGGAGGTTGGCAATTACTCCCTCTGCGCCAATGGCTTCCATTTGCTGGAGAATGGCATCAATGGAACCCGCCACTACGTTGGGATCCGAGATGTCAGGACCGCCATAGGTGCTGGGGTCCGGGTTTCCGGTTTGGTCCATTCCGGCACCACCAGCGGTAACATATCCCAAAATATCATTGTTTCCTATCCATAAGGAGAAGAAAGAAGGATTCTGTGCTGCAGCGTCTCCGAGTATGGTAGCATCGGGGGAAGAAGCGAATCGCGCAAAGTAAGGGTTAGCAGCTCCTACGGCAAGACCTGCAACATTGCCATATCCCGGCGCTAACAAATGGTAGCTTTTTGCTCCGGGAACGCCCATATTGTTAAAGGGCCCGGAAAGCGTTTGGGAAATTTCCGTGGCAAAAGTTAAGGTATCCACAGGCACAGGTGCAGGAGAACCTGTGGCGAAAGAAAGAATCAACCTATTTCCCAAAATAGGTTCACCCGCTAAAGTGGCGCCACCTAAATCATCCGCCATAAAAGGAATACTGAAATCGCCTCCCCCTGCAAGTGCAAAATTACTAGCCAACATATTGGGAAAGGAGGCTTCCTGACCCATAGCAAAAAGCGCATTATCCGAAAACCCTGCGGTCAAGGAATTGCCAAGAGCAACATAGTTTGTAAAATCTGCGGAGCCACTAGTAATAACTATCGGATCTTCCATCTGCATGTCATCCGTTACTGTGCTATCATCATCTTCACAAGCAACCAAAAAAAGCCCAACAACAGGCAGCAGTGCAAGCAACTTTTTCATGTGTAAAAGGATTATGTTAGTTTAAGTTGAAATAAAAGTTAACTGAGTATTGCCAAAACTAGCGGAAATTTATTAGTCACGCAATGAAAGGCCTAAAAAAATTATGCATGCATAATAAAAAGGAGGCTATTTTACGAATCCAAAAAAACCATGGCTTTTTCAAAGAATTGTGACGGGTTTTCGGCGTGTAGCCAATGACCAGCGTTTTCTATGGTGTTGGTTTTAGCATTTGGGAAGTGTTTTTCTATAAGCGTTTGATCCTCAGGACGAATATAATCGGACCGGCCGCCACGTAGAAACAGTGTTGGCCCCTCAAAAGTATTGGCTGTAGCAAGGGGGGCTCCTATTTCGTCCAACCGATGCTGCAGGATGTCCAGGTTACATCGAAAACCTAATTTTCCTTTTTCTCGCCAGTAGAGATTTTTAAGTAAAAACTGGCGTACACCAAAATCCTCAATTTGTTCGGAAAGTCGCTTGTCCGCTTCAGATCTGCTACCTATACTTTCCAGGTCTAAAGAAAGCAAGGCATCAATGATTCTCTGATGATGGGGAGGATAGTATCTTGGGGCAATGTCCGCAACCAAAAGTTTATTCACCTGGTTTGGGTTTTGCACAGCAAATTGCATGACTGTTTTTCCACCCATGGAATGACCTAGAAGGTGGGATCTTTCCAATTGGTGATATGCTATATATTCGTTAAGGTCTGCTGCCAGAGTATCATAGTCAAAGACAACATCATGGAAACTTCTTCCGTGATTTCGCTGATCTATTAAATGTACCTGAAAACCATGTTCTGCGAATCGGTTCCCGAGCGTTTTCCAGTTATCGGACATGCCCAAAAATCCATGTAAAATCAGCATGGGTGTCCCTTCACCAAGAATTGTTGAATGAAGGATCTTACTCATTTTAATCGGTGTAAATACATATTGACCACATTTTCAAGGCCCAGGTAGATCGCTTCGCAGATCAAAGCATGTCCAATGGACACCTCCAACAGATCGGGAATATTTTCTTTGAAGTATTTTATGTTGTCCAGATTTAAATCATGGCCTGCATTCAGGCCAAGTCCTGCTGCATTGGCCTCAAGGGCGGCGGCGATATACGATTGAATCCCCTGGGGATTTCCCCTGGAAAAGGCTTTGGCATAGCTTTCGGTGTACAGTTCAATTCTGTCTGTTCCGGTTGCAACGGCCCCAGCCACCATTTTCGGATCGGGATCGACAAAAATTGAAGTGCGAATTCCTTTTTCCTTGAAGGTGCCGATTACATCCGATAAGAAATCTTTGTGCTTTACAGTATCCCATCCGGCACTGGAGGTGATGGCATCTTCGGCATCCGGCACAAGGGTTACCTGGGTAGGTTGGACTTCCAGGACAAGATCAATGAATTTGGGGATCGGATTGCCCTCAATATTCAATTCCGTGTGTACTACTGTTTTTAAATCCCGGGCGTCCTGATATCGGATATGCCGCTCATCCGGCCTTGGATGTATGGTGATTCCCTGTGCCCCAAAGGCCTCAATATCCTGGGCAGATTTCACCAGGTTCGGGAGATTTCCCCCCCTTGAATTTCTCAAAGTGGCCAGTTTATTTATGTTGACGCTGAGTTGGGTCATCCTTTTTCCAATTAAGAAGCTGCAAAAATACAAAAAGGGCACGCCTTTTGCGCGCTATAATTTGTAGTTTTGTTGGCGTATGGAAGGAATCAACATTCAGGATCACATCTTATTTGCTTTGCCGGTTTTTCAGGTAGGCGATACCCTGGATGCCGTAATTACTTTTTTTGAGGAAACCCATTTTTCGCATGCTGCAGTAATTGAAGACGGTGTTTTTTTGGGGTTACTTTCAGAAAATGACCTGGGATGCTTTGAACCCGGGACGTTAATAGAAGAGTTCCGATATCAATTGGAGACATTTTCCGTAACCAATGGGACCCTATGGCTGGATGTGTTGGAGAAGTTTGCCCGAAACGAAGCCAACATACTTCCGGTATTGGATGAAGCAAATAGGGTTTTAGGATACTATGACCTCAACGATATTGTTGCCCTTTTCATCGCTACCCCTTTTTTCACTGAGCCCGGTGGTATTTTAATTATTTCCAAAGGGATTAAGGATTATTCCATGAGCGAGATATCCCAGATCGTGGAAAGCAATAACAGCCGATTGTTAGGCGCCTTTATTACAGATAATCAGAACGATCTTATCCAGGTTACGTTAAAGGTAAATGGAACAAATCTGAACGAAGTGATCCAAACGTTCAGAAGATACGGGTACACCATACTATCCGGTACCAATGACGATCAGTTTATGGAGGATTTGAAGCAGCGATCCGATTATTTGGACAAATATCTAAACGTGTAAGATGCGCGTCGCCATTTTCGGTCAACTACTATTGGAGGAAGACGTCCCCTATCTTATGGAGCTTTTGGAAGAGCTTGACAAGAACAACGCTCATATCGCTGTTGAAGTCGAATTTTCAAAACGGGTGCCTGGGTTCTCAAGTCGAAAAAACTGTTCCGTGTTTTCCTTGGAAAATGGTTTAGATAGCTCTTTTGATATGTTCATCAGCTTAGGAGGGGATGGTACTATGTTGCGGGCGGTCACTTATGTTCGCGACTTAGGGATCCCTATGGTCGGGGTAAATACAGGTCGATTAGGCTTCTTATCTATTTTTAAGAAAACGGACATTCGGAAAGTGGTCACCGAATTCTTGGCGGGTGAATTTAGTATTGAAGAACGAAGCCTTGTCGAAATTTGCCTGGACTCCAATATTGAGGCTTTTGGTGATTTAAACTTTGCATTGAACGAAATAACGGTAAGCCGTAAGGATACCACTTCCATGATAACCGTAGAGACCTACCTGAATGACGAGTATCTGACGTCTTATTGGGCAGACGGTTTGATCGTCTCCACGCCAACAGGTTCTACAGGATATTCGTTGAGTTGTGGCGGACCTGTAATTGCACCTAACGCAAAATCGTTGGTGCTAACGCCCATAGCACCACACAATTTGAACGCACGTCCTTTTGTGATCTCTGACGATACCCGTATTCGGCTAAAAGTATCCGGTAGAGAGGAAAATCACCTGGTATCCTTGGATTCACGAATTGCTACAATTCCCAATGGGAAAGAGATTATTGTACAAAAATCCCCTTTTCGGATAAAAATGATTGAGTACAAATCAGAAGGCTTTCTCAAAACCTTAAGGAATAAGCTGCTGTGGGGCGAAGACCGCAGAAACTAAGTAGTGGAACTACAATAAATAGAGGTAAAAACTGTTTTACAAAAGAGAACAAGTATATGACAATGAAAGAGGCCACGCCTTGGCGTTGTTATATTTGCAAACTTTTTTATGAGAACAGTTTTTTTGGTGTGTTTGTTGGCTGCAGTTAGTGGCACTGCTCAAACGTATGAAGTAGGAGTGTTTGCGGGAGGTGCCAATGTTATTGGCGATGTAGGAAGAACGAATTACGTACTGCCTTCAGGTTTGGCGTTTGGGGGTATATTCAAATGGAATAAAAGCAAACGCTATGCCTGGAGAGCCAGTGTTTACAGAGGTGAGTTTACCGCGGATGACAGCAAATCCAGCAAGCCTTCCCGCGAACAACGAGGATATCGTGTGGAAAACTCGGTTATGGAGTACTCGCTGGGATTGGAATTCAATTTTGTAGAATACAATCTTCACAAATTAGGACCGGCATTTACTCCTTATTTATACACTGGGGTCACTTATTTCCGATATGATTTTAACTACATAGCACTAGGAGGGCAGGTACAAGATCTTAATCAAAGGGACGGCAGTTTTGCCATTCCAATGACGGTTGGAGCTAAATTGAGGTTGAATCAATTTCTTATTTTAGGCGCTGAAATTGGTGCGCGATACACTTTTACGGATAATTTAGATGCCAGTAACCCAAAAGGTTCTAATTTTGAGGACGAGTTTAGATTCGGAAATATTTTGAGTGAAGACTGGTATGTGTTTTCCGGGTTTACATTGACCTATACCTTTGGTAGAAAGCCGTGCCAGGATTGTTTTGAATAAGCAGTGGACAACCTGAACCATATCGACGAGGAAAGATTACCTCGCCATATTGCTATTATTATGGATGGCAATGGGCGCTGGGCAAAAGAACGTGGGAAATTACGTGTTTTTGGACATGAAAACGGGGTGGACGCCGTGCGGAAGACCGTAGAGAATTGTGCCAAGTTAAAGATTGACTTTCTCACGCTTTACGCCTTTTCTACGGAAAACTGGAAACGTCCTAAACTCGAAGTCCAAACGTTAATGCGTCTTCTGGTGAATTCCCTACAAAGGGAATTAAAAACCCTAAACAAAAATAACATTCGACTTAACGCTATAGGAAACATTGATTCCCTCCCTTCAAAAGCAGCTCAAGAACTGAGAGAAGTTATTGACAAGACCAAAAAAAATTCTGGTCTTACCCTAACCCTGGCGCTAAGCTATGGCTCACGGGAAGAGTTAAAATCAGCGATAAAAGCGATTAGCTCCAAAGTTAAAAATAACCTAATTTCAGAAGATGATATTGATGAAACGTTTATAAATACTCATCTTTACACGCATGACCTGCCCGATGTGGACCTGCTAATACGTACTAGTGGGGAACATAGAATAAGCAATTTTTTGCTTTGGCAGATAGCATATGCCGAATTATATTTTATTGACGTATTTTGGCCTGATTTTAGAGAGCAGCATTTGGTAGATGCGATTATCAATTATCAGAATAGAGAACGAAGATTTGGAAAAACTAGCGAACAACTCAGTTAGAGGGTTAAAAAAAATTACGTTACTCAGCAAGATTCTCCTTCTTTTTTTAGCAGTCCCCCAAACCAACTTCGCCCAGGATATTTCCCTGGAGACCGCAAAAAAGTACATTTTAGGTGGAATAGAAGTTACGGGGCTACAAAGCTACAATGAACAGACGGTTAAAACGTATACCGGACTTAGAGTAGGGCAACCCATTAGCATTCCCGGAGAGGAGATAAGCGCTATAATAAAAAAGTTATGGGGGTTGGAACTTTTTAGTGACATCGCCTTTTTTTATGCAGTTGAAGGCGACAAGGTGTTTTTGGAATTACGTATTCTTGAACGCCCGACACTTTCCAGAGTAACCATGTACGGTGTTAAGAAACGAAAGATTCAGGATATTATAGATGATACCGACCTGAAGAAGGGTAAAAAGATCACAGAGAGTCTGATTGCCAATACCAAAAACTTCCTGGTAAACAAGTATAGAAAACAAGGATATCTGAACACCAGGGTTACTATTGCCACAGCCAAGGATACCGTGGGGGCGAACAGCGAAAGCATGGTGATAAATGTGCGAAAAGGCGATAAGGTAAAGATCAAAAGCATTGAATTTGAGGGCAATGAGAAACTCACCAATAAAAGGTTGCGAAAGTCCCTGAAAAATACCAAGAAAAAGAAAATCTATCGTTTCTGGAAAAAGTCAAAATATATTGAAGACGATTACAGGGAAGACCTTTCCAATTTGGTAGATACGTATGCAGAACGGGGATATCGGGATGCACGCGTGGTTTCGGATACGTTTATCAAGCTTGATGAGAACAATATTGCATTGAAAATAAAGGTTGAGGAGGGGAATAAGTATTATTTCGGGAACATCGACTTTGTAGGAAATTCGGTCTACACCGATCGCCAATTGGCTCAAGTGCTGGGGATCAAAAAAGGGGACACCTACAACGGTGTTTTGTTAAAAGAACGCATTGCTGATGACACCAAACCTGATGGGGAAGATTTGACCAACCTATATCAAAACAACGGATACCTTTTCTCCAGTATTAATCCGGTAGAGGTTTCTGCAGCTAATGACACCATCGATTTTGAGATCCGTATTATTGAGGGAAAAGAAACGTTTCTGAACCATGTTACCGTGGTGGGAAATGACAAAACCAACGACCACGTAGTTTTCAGGGAATTGCGTACCCGACCTGGACAAAAATACAGCAAGGACAATATTATTCGAAGTGTGCGCGAGCTTGGGCAGCTCGGTTTTTTTGATGCGGAACAGATTGTTCCGGATATTGAAAACCCGGATCCCAATGCCGGCACGGTAGACTTAAAATATAGCCTTGTTGAAGCGGGTTCTAGCCAAATTGAACTCCAGGGTGGTTTTGGAGGAGGTGGTTTCATTGGTACGTTGGGGCTTTCTTTTAACAATTTTTCCATTCAAAACCTCTTCAAAGGAGAAGCGTATAAACCGGTTCCCATGGGGGATGGGCAGACCTTTGCCCTACGTCTTCAGGCCAGTAGGACCTTCCGGGTATATAGTCTTAATTTTGCTGAACCCTGGTTGGGAGGAAAAAAACCGGTACGATTTAACCTGTCTTTTTCAAGAACACAACAGTTTGCCTCCAATTTTGATAACCAGGGGAGGATAGACGTCAACCGGGATAGGAGTTTTTCCATTACCGGAGTATCGGCGGGACTGGCAAAACGCGTACAGTGGCCGGATGACTTCTTCACCATTTCGCATGCGGCGAGCTATCAGCTTTACGATTTTAACAATTTCAACAACGGCTTGTTCAACTTCGGGAACGGGAGTTCTAACTCGTTGACCTACACCTTGGGGATCACCAGAAGTTCACAGGGTCCAAGTCGAATATTTCCGTTAACCGGCTCGAATTTTGAGATCACGGCGAAGCTGACCCCTCCATGGTCACTGTTCAGTAATAAGGATTTTGGAGCCATTTCCGATGAGATTGACGATATTACCAGGGAACTGCTGGAAGTTGGTCCAAATGCCCCGGAATCGCCTGGGCTTAGCCGACGTTTGGAAAGTTTGGAAGAGGAGCGGTTTAAATTATTGGAATTTTATAAGATCAAGTTTAGAGGGGATTGGTACACGCGTTTGGTGGATAAACTGGTGCTACGAACCAATGCGGAATTTGGATTTTTAGGGGCCTACAACAACGATATCGGGAACGTCCCCTTTGAGCGGTTTTTTGTTGGTGGGGATGGTTTAGGCAACTTTACCCTGGACGGAAGGGATATTATTCAGTTACGGGGGTATGAGAACAGCTCTATTACCCCGGTTAGTGTTAACCCAATAACAGGTCAGTTAGAGCAGGATGGAGGTACCATCTACAATAAGTACACCATGGAACTGCGATATCCCTTGACTTTAAAACCATCGGCTTCCATATATGTGCAGACTTTTTTGGAGGCTGGTAACGCCTTTGACAATTTTAGAAGCTTTAATCCGTTTCAGTTAAAGAGATCAGCTGGAATGGGGCTACGTATTTTTATGCCGGCGTTTGGACTCTTAGGAATAGATTTTGGATACGGATTCGACGAAGACCTGAGGCCACAATCTGCAGGACAGGGACCTAGCGGATGGCAAACCCACTTCATTATTGGTCAACAGTTTTAAGTTAATTGAAAAAATCAGACAAACTTTTTTCAGTTAAAATATTCATTTTAAATGATTTAAGTATTTTGGCACGATATTTTCTATGTAAATTGCGGATTCTAAAATGAAGACAAAGACGCTCTTTTTTATTATGGTGTTGTCGCTGTCCTTTTCGCTTTGGTCCCAACGAGGCGTACGGATTGGATATGTGGATATGGAATATATTTTGGAGAATGTTGAAGAATATCGAGACGCTTCAGAACAACTGAATGCCAAGGCCAATAAATGGAAACAGGAAATTGAGCTAAAACTGGGTCAGGTAACCCAAATGAAAAAAGATCTAGCTGCTGAAAAGGTTTTGCTCACTGATGAGTTGATCGCAGAGCGGGAGGAGGATATCCAAATTCTGGAAACAGAGGTGCTTGATTATCAGCAAGACCGTTTTGGTCCGGAGGGGGATTTGGTACTCCAAAAGCAATTGTTAATCCAACCGATACAGGATCAGGTCTTTACCGAAGTGCAGAAAATAGGGAAGAACAAAAGATATGATTTTATTTTCGATAAATCGGCAGATGTTGTAATGTTGTACTCCGAAAAAAGACACGATATCAGTGATCTGGTTTTAAGGGAGATAGCGCGAACCAGAAAAGTGAGCAAGTCAAATAAGGAAGAAAAGCTTAAAAATCGCTTAAAGGAGTTCCAGGAAACCGAGGCGGAAGCCGATGAAGAGATCAGTGAAGCGCTTAAAGCCAGGCAAGAGAAGGCGGATAACGACAGGACGGCTAAAGAAAAGGCGATAGCAGATAGGCGGGCAGAACAACTGCGGTTGCGGGAAGAACGAAAAAAGGCTTATGAAGAACGTAGGAAGAAGTTATTAGAGGAACGGGAAGCGAAACGAAAAGCAAAATTAGAAGAACGACAGAAAAAAGAACAGGAACAGGAGAAAGACTCCACAAGTCAGGATTAAACTTATAACACTAAAATTGTATACTCAAATTAAACTATTGGAATTATGAAAAAAGTAAGAATGTTGGTTATTGGGATGGTGTTGATGATTGCGACTACCGGCTTTGTAAATGCACAAAGCAAAGTGGCTCACATAAATGTACAACTACTACTTTCGGAAATGCCGGAAATGAAGGCGGCCCAGGCCGAACTGAAAAAGCTGCAGGAAACCTATCGTGCCGATTTGGAAGGCTCCATGACTGAGCTGAAAAATAAATACACACAGTATTCGAATGAAGCTTCTTCCAAATCAAAAGAAGAGAACGATAAGCGGGCTTTGGAACTACAACAGTTTGATAAAAATATTCAAGAGGCTGAAACTGCGGCTATGCAGGAAATGCAGAAAAAGCAGGCAGAACTTTTTGCACCCATATCTGAGAAAGCGAAGGCTGCTATTGAAAAAGTAGCCGCTGCCCAAGGCTATGACTATGTAATTGATGCTTCTCAAGGCGGAGGTTTGATTGTTGCCCGAGGTAGGGATTTACTTCCGGAAGTAAAACAGGAATTGGGATTTTAAGCGCTCTGGCAACCAAAAGAATACACACCGCCTTTCAACATCGGGCGGTTTTTTTATGTTTTGTCGTTTATGAACACACCTATAGGGATATTTGACTCTGGTGTAGGAGGCACTTCTATTTGGAAAGAGATCACTGGCCTTTTACCCTCAGAGGCCACGGTTTACCTGGCGGATAGCAGAAACGCCCCTTATGGGAATCAATCCAAAGAAGCTATTTTGGCACTGGCGGTCAAAAATACCGAGTTATTACTTTCCTACGGTTGCAAATTAATTGTTGTGGCCTGTAATACTGCAACGACAAACGCCATAGGGTTTTTACGAAAAACTTATCCTGTCCCCTTTGTTGGAATTGAACCGGCGATCAAACCCGCCGCTTTGCAAACCAAAACTAGAAAAGTGGGGGTTTTGGCCACTAAAGGAACACTATCCAGTACGCTTTTTCACAATACTGCAAAACTCCATGCTTCGGGTATTACCGTTATAGAACGGGAGGGTAAAGGTTTGGTCGAATTAATTGAAACAGGAAGACAGCAAGCAGAAGCCACCAGGAAGCTACTAAAAGAATATTTGCAACCGATGTTGGAAGCAGGGATTGACTGTTTAGTACTGGGCTGCACGCATTATCCGTATTTGGTACCCACTATAAAAACAATATTACCGGAGCATATTACAATAATAGACTCAGGAGAAGCTGTGGCCAGACAAACAATGGCACTGCTTCAGGAGCACAACCTGGCAGCTCCACCGAGTACAATTCCAAAACATCGGTTTTATTCCAACGCCAACGTGGCCGTTCTTTCTTCCTTCGTTCAGCATCCAACCATCCAGGTGTCTTTTTTGGACTTTTAAACGGTTTTCTTTAAATAGGTCCGGTAGGTAAAGTCAAAGTCATGGCGCCCATCAATGGGATGGTACACTTCATTGATAAGTTCCCATTGTTCCGGATCAATTTCCGGAAAAAAGGTATCCGCTTCAAAGGGGGCGTGAATACGCGTGAGTTCAATTCTTGTTGCAATTCCCATAGCTTGCGCATAGATTTCGCCTCCACCAATAATAAAAGCAATAGGATCTTCTTTGGTCAGGGCAACTGCTTCTTCCAGGGCGTGTACCACTGTACAGGGAAATTTTGGAGTGTAGTTCTTGTCTCTTGTGATCACAATATGTTCCCTGTTCGGGAGTGGTTTGGGAAAGCTTTCCAAAGTTTTTCTTCCCATTATGATCTTGTGTCCGGTGGTGAGTTCCTTAAAGCGTTTAAAATCATCCGGGAGATGCCAGGGCAAATCGTTATTAACGCCAAGGGCATTGTTTACACCTGCCGCCGCTATTATAATTAATTCCGTCACTCTTTTTTTTTATTGATTTGAGACAATGGGAATTCCGTTTCAATCTCTTTCTGTAGTTCGGCGATGCGTTGCTTTTGTATAGTTACCAGCCTTTCCCGTTGTTTTCTTTCCCAATCCATTCCCATGAATCGTTGTGTGACAAATACATTGAAAGCATGAATAACAAACAAAAAGGCCCATACCAGGATTGCCCAAACAAACCAGTCATATTGCTCGCCATACTTCAGGATTTTGTTGATTAGGATCAAAAAAACACCCCCAATCAGAAAAACGACAAAGTGGGAGAACACCCTTTTCTTTTGTTTTATGCGCCGCTGCGCATTTTCCAAAAGCTCATGCTGTTCCAAATCTATTTGAGAATCTGCTTTCTTTTTCGAAAACATCTTTGGCTATCTTTAACAACAAAGATAACCGAATCCAATGGCATGGGAATAGCACCAAACATACGAACTCATTTTCCGGGTTTAAATTCTCACAGATATGTAAATACCGCTACCTCCGGACTATTAAGTGAGAGTTTGCTAAAGTGGCGTAGGGCGCATGACCTGGATTATGCCCGATGGGGGAGTGAAAAGAAAGCACAAACCGAAAGGCTACTTTCCCAACTGCGGCAATCGATAGGGGAATGCTTTGGTTGTATCACCGAAAATGTAGCCCTGGTTCCCAGTTTTAGCTTAGGCATTAACTTGTTGCTGGAAGGCCTTGGAAAAAAGGAGAAAATTGTGCTGCTGGAATCGGATTACCCTTCATTGAACTGGCCGTTTCAGCCTCGGGACTTTAAAATTGAAATGCTTTCGATAACTAACAATTTGGAAGAATTGATCTACGAACGCATACAAGGTAGTGGTGCAACCGTTTTTGCATGCAGTATGGTCCAGTGGCTTAACGGCATACGATTGGGAGTAGATTTTTTCAAGCGATTAAAACGTAGTTTTCCGGGATTGTTGATCCTTGTAGACGGAACTCAATATTGCGGAACGGAGCGTTTTGATTTTACATCATCTGGTATTGATATCCTGGGAACCAGTGGGTACAAATGGTTGTTAGCGGGCTATGGAAATGGTTTTTTTTTGGTAAATGAGACGGCAAAAGAACGTTTTTCTTTAAAAGCGATGGGCTACGGTTCCGGTCGTAATGCTAAGGAAAACAGGGGCGAACGTACGTTCTGCAAACATTTGGAACCGGGACATCTGGATTCACTTAGTTTTGGGAGTCTGGACCATTCCCTGAGGTTTTTGAATACCGTAGGCCTGGGAAATATTGAAAAACACAATCGGGAGCTCTCTGCAAAAGCCAGGGTATCTTTTGCGGATATGGGACTTTTGGAACCAATTGTCCAAACGCGAAAAGAGCACAGTACAATTTTTAACCTTGGGATAGAAAGCGAAACACATCAAAAATTGCTTAAAAACGGCTTTGTCTGTGCTCGAAGAGGAGGAGGGACCCGACTTAGCTTTCATTTCTACAATACTTTAGCAGATTTGGAGGCTATTATTGCCGTGCTCAAATCGTAGTTTTTTTGCAAGTAGGTAGGAAAAGTATTTTGTTTTTTAGTAAAGTCTACGAATTACAGAGCATATTTTAAAAAAATGATAAATCGAATATAATATATTGACTGTTAATGGTTTTATGATTTGCTTTGTCCAAATTTTATAAATTAATTTACCATGGCAATCAAGAAACAGTATTTAAAAAGCAAGCCTATCTGCAAGGTGACCTTTACCGTACCTGCAAAGGAAGCAAAAAAGGTCGCTGTTGTCGGTGATTTCAATAACTGGAACCCGAAAGGAAGTATGCTGACAAAACTAAAGAACGGTACCTTCAAAGGTACATTTGAATTACCTAAAGAGAATACTTACGAATTTCGTTACCTGGTAGACGGTGCTTATGTTAATGATAGCGAAGCGGATCGTTACCAATGGAACGACTTCGCCGGAGCTGAAAACGCGGTTCTGGAAGTATAACGAGTGATTGAGTTTCCGCCATTGAAGAAGTTATTCTTCAATGGCGACTCCTTTCCAAAAAGCCACGTAACCTTCTATTTCTTTCGCCATTACGCTGGCTTCGGGGTAGTACCAGGCAGCATCCGCATTGGTCTCACCATCCACCTCCAGGGAATAATAAGAAGCCACACCTTTCCAAGGACAGGTAGTATGGGAAGTACTGGGGGTGAAATACTCCTTTTTTATACTTTCAGGAGGGAAGTAGTGGTTACCCTCAATTACTTTTGTGGCGTCACTTTCCGCAATTACAGTATTGTTCCAAATAGCTTTCATAGTGTTTTTTTCTTTACGATATAATCTTTAAAAAAGTCGTTGTCATCGGAAAAAGAAGTTACGATCTCCAATCCCGATTTTCCCGTTAACCATGCCACAGTAGGATCGTCGTATTTCTGGGATATTTCCGTGTGAATAGTTTCCCACCGCGCAAACGAGATTTTCAGGTCCAGATCCGCAATGGCCACCGTATGTTTTTCTGTAGCCACCAGGTAACTTTTGGCCGTTCCCGTTTCCGGGTCGTAGACTTCCCAATGCAGAAACTTATCGAGATCAAAATTCCCGTGGAATTCGGTATTGATCCTTTTCAAAATATTCTTATTGAAGGCTTCGGTAATCCCTTCTTTGTCGTTGTAAGCATTAAGTATGGTCTGGGGATGTTTTTTTTGATCCATCCCCATAAAAAGCAGGTCTTTCTCCCCAAGAACCGCCGTCATTTTCTGCAAAAAGTCTATGGCTTGTGGATGTAATAAGTTGCCAATATTAGAGCCCAAAAACAAAATGATCTTTTTTCTGCCATTCTGCTTACCAATGTCCTGCAGGGTGTCAAAATAAGTACCCTGAAGTGGGTTAACAATCACCGAAGGCAATTCCTTTTTTATCGATCGTTCCAGTTGATCCAGGGCATTCTGGCTGATATCAATGGGGCGGTAATCAAAATCCACTTTGTTTTCTACTAGTTGTTGTAAGAGTATTTTCGTTTTCTTGCCATCACCAGCTCCTAGCTCAAAAAGGCTAAAGGGCTGCCCATCCCCGGCGAATAATTGTGTGATTTCCGTGCTATATCTCTCCAGGATAGCATATTCGCTTTCCGTCAGGTAGTAGTCCGGCATTGCCATGATATCCTGGAAAAGTTTGTCCCCGGTTTCGTCATAAAAAAATTTAGAGGAGAGATGTTTTGGGAAAGCAGTCAAACCTTCATATACCTCTTTCCCAAATTGGGTGTCCCTCGCCAGGACTGTTTTGTTCTGCATAGTGTATTTGTCGAAATTACCGGGCTAGCCTTAATCCTGTAAATTGCCAGCGCAGCTGTGGGTGGAAAAAGTTTCTGTAGGTAGGTCGTGTATGTTTTTCAGGAGTGGCAATAGATCCCCCTCGCAATACTTTTTGATTCACCATGAACTTACCGTTGTATTCCCCAAGGGCTCCTTCCGCCTTTTGGTAATTGGGATAGGGGAGGTAGGCGCTTTCCGTCCACTCCCAACGTTTTCCCCAGGAAAAGTAAGGCTGGGCAGCTTCCCATTCAAATTCAGTAGGAAGGCGAAGCCCTTTCCACTGTGCATATGCAAAGGCTTCATAATAGGAGATATGACTTATAGGAGCCTCCTCCTTCACTTTGGTTAGTCCTCCAAGGCTATAGTAATACCATTCTCCGTTCTTGTGATGCCAGTACAAAGGAGTTTTAATACCGTTTTGGTTTACCCAATCCCATCCCTCGCCATGCCATAGGTCAAATCGGGTATACCCGTCATCGGCAATAAATTCTAGATACTCCCCATTCGTTACTAGGGTGTTCGAAATGGCATAGCCTTGTAAAAATACCTTGTGACGACCCAATTCATTGTCATAACAAAAGCTGTCCGTGGTATGTCCAATATCATAAAGGCCTTCTTCCATAGCGACCCATTCCTGTTCATGATCTTCAAGGGGATATTCATCTAAAGTGCGAGAATATTCAGGTAGCAACGGGTTGTTTCCCAAAATATATTTGATATCGGTTAGGAGCAATTCCTGGTGTTGTTTTTCATGATGAATACCAATTTCCAAAAGGGCGATCATTTCCGCCGAGGGGCTGTTTTGAAACAGCTGTTGGATCCCTTCCGTAACATACTTCCGATACGCGTACACTTTTTTTACGGATGGCCGGCTTAGGTTACCGCGGTCGGAACGCACTACCCTTTCACCAACGGTCTCGTAATAGCTGTTAAAAACGAAAGAGAAGTCTTTATCAAAAACACGGTAATCCTTTGCATATGGTTTTAAGAGGAACTCCTCAAAGAACCAGGTGGTATGCCCCAAATGCCATTTTGGGGGGCTAACATCTACCACGGGTTGTACTACATAATCTTCAATTTCCAGGGGTTCGCAAAGGGTTTCGGAGTGCTTTCGGGTATCCAGGAAAAAATCCACAAGGGAATCTGTAAGGAGCATCAACGGCAAAGTTTTCCCTAAAGATAACCAATACACCTGGTTTTTGTAGGAATTAGCGGAAACTTAACCCGTTTTCGTACACCGGTAAACTGAAGCTAAATGCGGTGCCCTCGTTGGGCTTACTCAATACTTTTATACTGGCATTGTGTAGTTCCATTATTTTGCGGACAATTGCCAGCCCCAGACCAGCCCCTTCTTTCTCTTTTCCGGTCTTTGTCTGTCGATAGCGTTCAAAAACGAGAAGTTGGTTTTCTTTAGTGATCCCCGGTCCGGAATCCTTAATGGTGATCTCCACATCCTTGTCCAAAGGAGTGATCTTTACAATTACTTCTCCACCTTCCGGAGTGAATTTCAGGGCATTATCCATTAGGTTTTGGATTGCACGTTCTACCAGGGAGATATCCGCGAAGACCAAAGGCACCTTTTCTGCCATCTCCAGCTGCAGGGCAATGTTTTTCTTCTTTGCCAATAGCTGATAGTTTCTGTGAATGTCATTGGCCAATTCTGAAATAAGAAAAGGTTCTTTTTGCGGCGTAATCTGGTTAGCCTCCAACTTGGAATACTCGAACAATTGCCCGATAAGTTTGGACAAGCGCTCCCCACTGCTGCTTATTTTTTGGAGATATTCCGCACGCTCTTCATCACTAAGGACCTCATCTTTGATTTGAAGTGTGTCAATATACCCCTGAATGATCGCAAGAGGGGTTCGCAGATCATGGGAGATATTGGCGATGAGCTCTCGCCGTAGCTTTTCCAGAGCGGTAATACGGTCTATATCTTTTAAAATAGTGTCCGCCATTTCATTGTAAGTTTGCGCCAATCCGGTGAGATCGGTTTTCTCATCTTTATCTATCCTGTATTGCAGGTCCCCTTGTTGAAATCGCTCTGCGGCATAATTGATTTCCCGTAGGTTTTTGGTGAGGTACCATATGGACAGTATCCCAAGTATCCCGGCAAAAAAGAGGGTCAACAGTGAAGCACCCAGGCCCAGTTTCAAGGCATAACTACCCAATAAAGTGTTTTGGGTGTCCAGATAATCCTGACCGGCCAGAATGATGTAGATATAGCCTTCCTTTCCACCTTTATTAAATTTAGCGGCGGAAAAAACTTGCTGCTCCCCAACGTTCTTGGGGTCATCCCCAAGCACATAGCCTTCACCATTATTGGCGATGTAGTGGTGAATCGGTTCCAGGGAAACCTTTTTAGCTGTGGCATCGGGATCACTGTGGTCCAGTACCACGGAGTACTGCACATTCCCTTGCATATCCAGGAGGTATACTTCAATAGCACGATTAACCGCCATCATATCATGCATGATATCCCCGAACAGGGGCTTGTTTACATTGCCCAAACTGTCAAACGGGCTCTGATCCACAAATTTTTCTTCAATAAGATCCTGGGCCAAATTGGCATGCAGGCGTTGTGTGGTCTCGTGATAATACTGATTGGAAAAGTACAAGGTAGCGATGGTATAGCCAATACCGGCAAATACCAATATGGAGATAAAGGCTACAATAAGCTTTCTGATCAGGCGGTTGGAAAATAGCTTGTTATTCATAATTCTTCGTTGAATTTATACCCCACGCCCCAGGTGGTAAGAATAAATTTAGGATTGCCCATATCCGGCTCAATTTTAGAGCGCAGGCGATTGATATGGGAATTTACCGTATGCTCATATCCCTGGAAATCGTAGCCCCAAATAAGGTTGAGCAGTTTCGTCCGATCATAGCTTTTTCCAGGATTAGAAGATAGCAACACCAGCAATTCAAACTCTTTCGGGGAAAGCTCAACGCGCCGCTCATCCAGGATTACCTTTCGCTTTTCAACGTCGATACGGAGATTATCAAATTGCAGTTGCTCCTGGTTTTTAGCGGGAGGTGTAGCTGTACGCGTCATTTTTTGCCTCCTGAAAATGGCCTTTACCCGGGCTATGAACTCCCGTACGCTAAAAGGTTTCGTCAGATAGTCATCGGCGCCCACTTCCAGCCCCAAAACCTTATCAATCTCTTCGGATTTGGCAGTAAGCATCATTATGGGCGATTTGATATTGTTCGCCCGTATCTTTTGACAGACTTCAATACCATCCATTTCAGGAAGCATGACGTCCAGGATGACCAGATCCGGTTCCTGCTCTATGGCGAGACGCAAACCGGAGTCTCCCTGCTGTGCGGACAGGGTAGTGCACCCCAAGTCGTTCAGGTGAATTTCCAACAATTGGATGATTTCCGGATCGTCCTCAATGATCAATACCTTTTTCATCGGCAGCAAATTAAACGGTAAAATCTCACGAAATGTTCACAAGTACAGTCCTAATACCGATGCTTTTGTCGTGAAAAATCCAAAAATATTGCATCCGGACCTATAAAAAGATTGTAATCTATTGAAAATAAGAGTGTTAAAAAAGTTGAGATTTCTGTGAACATTCTGCAACATCTTCTATAGTCCTTTGAATCATAAAATTGATGTACAATGAACAACTTAAAAACAATTGCTCTTATTGCTTCGTTAGGCCTGCTCCTATGGGCCTGTGAAGAAGATGATTCCGATGGAGGCTCGGAGGTAGTCCAATTAGATGCCGGACAACTTTCCGGTGGTCCTTTTAGTTTTACAGTAGATGGCGTGCCGGACATGGTAAGCGGGATCACTTTATCTGACTTTACCGGTGCTGGTGATGTGCAAAACTATGTGATAACCGATGATGCAAGAAATGTTTTGGGATTGCCGCCCACACTTGAAGCGGTGGAAGGTGTAGATTTTGATATGGCAGGAGTGGGGGACTGCTATATTTATCATATTACCTATAATGAAGGGCTCTCTGGTCTTGCCGAAGGAGAGAATCTGGACGATTTGATAGGAGATTTTGACCTCTCCAATTTTATTATGGTGAACCGTGGGGCGCTGAATGCCGGAGAGTTATCGGGGGGTCCTTTTGAATTTGTGGTAGATGGTGTTCCGGATATGATAAGTGGTATTATGTTGGATGACACCAATTTGAATGGGACCAGCCAAACCTATATCATTACAGATGACAGCCGGAACATCCTCGGGATCCCACCAACCTTGGAAGCTGTTGAAGGGGTTGATTTTGATGGCGCGGGAGTAGGGCGTTGCTATATCTATCACCTAACCTATTCCACAGGATTAGGAGGATTGGAAATGGGCAGTAACCTGGATGATCTCACAGGACAATTTGACCTTTCCAATTTTATAGAGGTAGATCGGATCGCCTTGAATGCCGGGGAACTTTCAGGAGGTCCCTATGAATTTGTAGTAGATGGCTCCCCGGATATGGTAAGCGGGATAACACTGGATGATACAAATCTGAATGGGGCTAACCAAACCTATGTGATCACGGATGACAGTCGAAACATTCTTGGGATCCCACCAACCCTGGAAGCTGTTGAGGGAGTAGATTTTGATGGTGCCGGAGTGGGGCGTTGCTATATCTATCACTTAACCTATTCCACAGGATTAGGAGGATTGGAAATGGGAAATAACCTGGACGATCTGACCGGGCAATTTGGTCTTTCCAACTTCATTGTTGTTGATCGCCTGGCATTGAATGCCGGCGTATTGAATGGAGGGCCGTACATGTTCGCCGTAGATGGTACTCCGGATAGGGTCAGTGGAATTACCCTGGATGATACCGACCTGAATGGTTCTAATCAGGGGTATATCATTACTGATGACGCACTGAATATCCTGGGCTTACCGCCAACCCTGGAAGCTGTGGAAGGTGTTGACTTCGACGCTGCCGGGATCGGACTATGCCTTATTTGGCACATTACCTATGAAGATGGAATTATGGGCTTGGAAGCCGGGCAAAACGCCGGGGATTTGAGTGGTTACTTTGCGCTGTCCAATGCCATTCGGGTGTATCGTAACCCAAATGCCGGAACAATTTCCGGGGGACCCTTCACCTTTGATGTAGATGGAACTCCTGATATGGTCAGCGGGATACTACTGGACAGTAGTAACGCTACAGGGACAAACCGTACCTGGGTGATCACAGATGATCAGAATAACATTTTGGGATTACCCCCAACCTTGGCCGATGTGGAAGGTGTGGATTTTGATGCTGCCGGGCCAGGGGTTTGTTTTATCTGGTATATGCGTTATGAAGACGGATTGACAGGATTGGCCGCCGGAAACAATGTTGCTGATCTTGAAGGGCTTTACGGTCTATCCAACAGCATTATGGTAACCAGAAACTAGCACTAGCTATGAAAAGGGAGATGTTGATTCCCTGAGTGTTTTGTTTAATTGGCGAAATCGCCCGGAGTTTCCTCCGGGCGATTTTATATTGACTGCTACTGGGGGAATACTTCTGTACTCGTTCAATACCGTTCCCCAAAGGTTTCCGAAGGGGTGTTTTCTTGAATAACCGCAAGATCATCTGCAGTTAATACTACCTCAAGGGCCCCCAGATTCTCTTCCAGGCGATGTACCTTTCGGGTACCGGGAATCGCGGTGATCTCATCATTCTGACCGAGTAACCAGGCAAGGGCTACTTGCGCTTTAGTAGCACCTTTACTTTGTGCAATACGATCAATGACCTCAACAAACCTGAGGTTTTCTTTGATCGCTTCGTCGGTAAACCTTGGATTCCCTAAGCGAAAATCCCCTTCCTCCAGGTCAGCACGGCTTTTTATTGCACCGGTAAGGAAACCACGTCCCAGCGGGCTGTAGGCCACGAAAGTGATGCCAAGCTCCTTGCAAACCTCAAAAAGTGCTTTCTCGGGTTCCCGGCTCCATAAGGAGTATTCGGTTTGCAGGGCGGTAATCGGATGTACGGCGTGAGCACGACGTAGGATTTCAGGAGAAACTTCGGAAAGTCCAAGGTATTTCACCTTACCTTCCTTGACCAGATCAGCCATGGTGCCTACAGTTTCTTCGATCTCCACTTCCGGGTCTGGCCGGTGCATGTAATAAAGATCGATGGCGTCAACGCCAAGGTTTTGTAAACTTTGATCGCAGGCTTTGCGGACGTACTCCGGTTTTCCGTTGATCCCGAGAAATTCGCCCTTAGGTCCGCGTAGTATTCCAAATTTGGTGGCCAGCACCAGGGTATCCCAACGATCTTTAAAGGCTTTCCCTAGGAGTTGTTCATTCGCCCCACTGCCGTACATGTCGGCAGTGTCGAAAAAATTGACCCCAAGATCAAGGGCTTTATGTAAGGTGGTAATCGATTCTTTTTCATTAAAAGAACCGTAGAATTCGGACATCCCCATGCAGCCCAGGCCGATCCGATTGACCTCCAGCGTGCTGTGTCCAAGTGTTGTATTATGTTTCATTGCTGTTATATTACGTTTCTGATGCAAAAATGGACCCTATTCTCAGGAACGCTATGACCGATTGCAAAGAATTGATGATCTATCTCAAAGTTAGGGGTTCCTTTCGATAGGCATTTGGCGTGGTATTGGCGTGTTTCTTAAAAAAACGATTAAAATGGGTGGGTTCACTAAACCCTAATTTATAGGCAATTTCCTTGGAGCTCAATGTAGTGTTGCGCAGTAAGGATTTAGCTGTGCTAAGCGTCCTAGCGGTGAGCCAGTCATTGATCGTTCTTCCCGTCTTTGATCGGATAACGGTGTTCAAATAATTGGGATGCAGATGCAGTTGGGTCGCAAAATCTTTCACCTGGGGCCTTCTGTTGGTTAAGGTGTTGGAGAGCATTTTTTTAAACTCCTTTTCAAGCAGTTGCTTAAAAGATTTTACAATTCGGGAATTTCGGCTGCCTTCTGTTTTGGGATTGTAGTCCAGCCAAAAATCCTCTTTTATTTTCAGTAAAAGCACTACAAATAGCTTGGCCAGGATGTTGTTTTTGTAGATCGAAGGCCTTTCAAATTCATCATAGATTTGTTTATACAAGGCCTCATATTCTTTAACCTTTTTTTCCGAAAGTAGTTTTGGGGGAACAATTTCCGCCAGCAAAAAAGGGAATTGGTCAAAGATGTCCGAATGCACATACTCCCGGAGAAAGTCTTCGGTCAATATGATAATATACCCTTCGTTAGCTACTTGTATTTCATAGGATTTGATATGGCCCGGATTCGTAAAGTAGAGCATTCTGGAATGAAAGGGGAAGCGGTTATCATCTAAATAGTAAGCTCCTGAGCCGTTTTTGGTTAGAATAAATGAAAAATAGTCGGCCCGCAATACCGGTGAGGTAAAAGGGATCTCGTGGTGAATATCCGGGATGCTCAGAATGGTAAAATCCAGTTCTCCTTCAACGGGAAGTTGCAAAGTGTGATAGAGGTCTGAAATACTATGATGGACAACTACTGCCATTGAGTGACATAAATTACAGTTTATGTTTCAGCTACAAATAAAAGTAGGAAATAAAGTGTTTAAATAGTTACAGATAGGGCCAGGATCAAAGTTTGAACGCTTTTATTTTAACTTGAAATACATGGGAAATGAAAATGGAATTTTGGCCGTTTTGCCATTTTTCTTTGCGGGGGTCATTTTTGGTAACAAGTTTACAATACGAAGTGCCTCACTCTCGAGTAATTCATGGGGTCCTTTAGCCTTACTTTCACTGATCGCTCCGTTTTTATCAATAACTATCATAACATTAACAGTTCCGGAGATACCTCTGTTTAGTGCCTTCTTGGGGTAGCGAAAATGATATTTTATGTGTTCTTCAATCTTTTGTTGAAAACAAGGTTGCATTTCACTAGGATGTACCGCTTCGCAACCGGGAAATATCGGGACTTCTATAATAACTCCACCAGAGTACCCTTCTTCATTTGCTAAAAGTCGAAGTGAAATAATGTCTTTTGATCTCGTAATGGCATAATCGAAAGAAAAGGGGTGTGTTGCAAAGAACGGCGGGGTCTTATAATTTCTAACTTTTTTAAAACTTTCTTGAAAAAAAAGATTTTCGAAGGCGGGATGGAGCTTATCATTGAGTCTTTTATTTTTCAGGAACAATCGGCTTTTGTCCTTAATGATTTGTCCATCCTTGGTGACAACAATAAAACCTCCAGTTTTCAAAGTATCCGAATCAAGTTGTCTAAGCAGTTTAAGGCCCTTTTTTGATTTTAATAACGCTTGTATTTTCTGGTCATAATAAGAATAAAGGCAAGAATTAGGATTTTCGGTGTTCTCACATTGTTCTAGAATTAATTGTTCTTGAGGAAAGTATACTAACCTTTCCTGTGCAGACAATAGGGAAAAGAACAACAAAGCATAGATTAAGATAACGCCTTTCATGTACAAAGACTACACCGCCACCATCGCTTTGATCGCTGGATACGGATCGTAATGTAACAAGGTGAAGTCCTCAAAAGTAAAATCAAAAATATCCGTTACTTCCGGGTTGAGCTGCATGGTAGGTAGTGGCCGGGGTTCCCGGGATAATTGCAGCTGTACCTGTTCCAAATGGTTGTTGTAGATATGAACATCCCCAAAGGTGTGGATAAATTCCCCGGGCTGGTAACCGGCAACCTGCGCGATCATTAGGGTCAGGAGCGCGTAACTGGCGATATTAAAAGGCACCCCTAAAAACACATCTGCACTGCGTTGATACAGCTGGCAACTTAACCTACCGTCCGCTACATAAAACTGGAAAAAGGCATGGCAGGGGGGTAGCGCCGCCTTGCCATTGGCCACATTTTCACTGAAGGAAACCGAAGTATCCGGTAGCACACTGGGATTCCAGGCAGAGACCAGCATGCGACGACTGTTGGGGTTAGTCTTTAAACTTTGGATCACGGCTTTGATCTGGTCAATCTCCTCATTGTTCCAATTCCGCCATTGATGCCCGTAAACAGGACCGAGATCCCCGTTCGCATCCGCCCATTCGTTCCAGATCCGTACGCCGTTTTCCTGTAAATAGGTCACATTGGTATCGCCTTTTAAAAACCAGAGTAACTCGTGGATAATTGATTTTAAGTGTAGTTTTTTGGTGGTCACCATAGGAAAGCCTTCTTCCAGGTCAAACCGCATTTGATAGCCAAAAACACTTAGTGTTCCCGTTCCGGTTCGGTCGCCTTTTTGGGCGCCGGTATCTAAAATATGTTGTAGTAAATCGTGGTATTGTTTCATAAGGTATAAAGGTAAAATGGAAAGGGGAAAAGGTGAAGGGTTTTAGGCTAGGAGTTATTGTATTTTATTAACGAGCTAATTCGCTTTTGTAAACGCTGAACCTTTTCAATGATTTGAGCGGATTCTTCTGATCCAACAAGCTGTAAATCAGCACAAAGAATAAAATGTGTTTCCAATTCGTAAGTGGAACCCAGACTTATCTGAAGAAATCGTACAAAGTCCTTTTGTGAATATTTTGCACAGCCTTCAGCGATATTAGCAGGAATAGAAACGGCACAACGATTAATTTGGGATACCAGCCCATACTTTTCGCTATCAGGAAGTAGTTTTGAAAGTTGATAGGCTTCCTTAACAAGTTGCCGGGCATCCTGCCACACTTCCAATTCCCTGAAATTTCTCATTTGCAGAATGTTATCGATCGTTGACTAAGAATCACCAATACCCTTCACCTTCAACCCTTTCACCCTCAACCCTTTCACCTTTTATCCTCAACCCTTTCACCCTTCACCTTTTTCACCCTTCACCTTTTTCACCCTTCACCTTTTACCCCTTCACCTTTTACCCCTTCACCTTTAACCCATGAAGCTATCCCAAGATCATCCCGGCAATAGTAGCCGAAAGCAAAGAGGCCAGCGAACCCCCTAAAACGGCTCGCATCCCGAATTCGGAAAGGGTTTTGCGTTGTCCGGGCGCCAAGGAGCCAATTCCCCCAATTTGGATACCGATAGAGGCAAAATTCGCGAAACCACAGAGCATATAGGTGGCCATGATCACGGATTTGTTGTAGGTAAAACGCGTAACACTGGTGATATCTTTTAGCTCTGCCAACTGGGTATAGCCTACAAACTCACTAGCCGCCAGCTTGATCCCTAACAATTGCCCCATCAACATGACATCTTCAGAATTTACCCCTATCAACCACATTAATGGTGCAAAGAGGACCCCCATGATACTTTCAAGTGAAAATTTTTCATACGGAGAATTGGCAGCAACCCAGTCGTTGAATGATCCGATTTCACCAATTAACTCCAATCCTCCATTTATCATTGCGATGAACGCTATAAATATTAAGAGCATTGCCCCAACGTTAACAGCTAAACGTAAACCTTCGGTGGTACCATTGGAAATGGCATCAAGTACGTTACTACCAAATTTGGTGGTGGAAATCTGAATTTCCTTATTTACGGTTTCGGTTTGGGGATATAATATTTTGGAAACTACAATCGCCCCGGGGGCTGCCATAACAGAAGCCGCGATCAAATGTCTTGCGAATTCAATGCGCAAAGCCTCGTCATTACCTCCCAAAAAACCGATGTATGCGGCTAGAACTCCACCGGCTACGGTTGCCATTCCCCCGATCATTACCAAAAGAATTTCAGACTTATTCATCTTTTCGAGATACGCCTTTATTAATAAAGGTGCCTCGGTCTGTCCTAAGAAAATGTTTCCAGCAACTGATAGGCTTTCTGCACCTGAAATGCCTAAAAATTTGGTTAAAAGCCAAGCGAGTCCTTTTACAATTTTTTGAATAATTCCAAAATAGTAAAGAACCGAGGTTAATGCAGAGAAGAATACAATGGTTGGTAAAATTTGAAAAGCGAATATGTATCCTATGTTTGGATTATCAAGATCCAAAAGATTTCCGAACATAAATGTGCTTCCCGCTAATGTAAAGTTGAGAATCTCGTTAAAAAACCTCCCAAGAAGATCAAAAATCATTTGGATGAAGGGCACTTTCAAAATACCCAAGGCTAAAATTAGTTGAATGGCCAACCCAATGCCCACTGTTTTCCAGTTAATGGCCCTTCGGTTGGCGCTAAACAGATAGGAAATACCAACCAGCACGGCCATGCCCAGTGCCCCGCGCCACAAGCTGTGTATGGAAAATCCCTGGTTGGGGACCATACTATCAACGGAATGTAGGGTATCTACAACAACCTTTTCCTGACCGAAGAGTGCTCCAATACCTGCAAAGAGCAGTACAAGCACTAAAACCCCGGTTTTCTTCATATAAGAATGATTGGTTTTACTTCCGTTTGGAAATCTCGTCGCGAAGTTTGGCCGCCTTCTCGTAGTCTTCGTTGGCCACGGCTTTGTCTAATTCTTTATGGAGTTCGTCCAAGGTCATTTCCCGGTAGGCCTCGCTACCTCCCGATTCAATTTCTACCGTTTCCCCTTCCTGAAGTATCTCATCAACTACAATGCTATCGTCTCCTTCTTCATCTTTTTCCTTGGAGGAAAACTTTAGGAAAATACCTGCCTTGTCCAAAATGGTCTTGTAGGTAAAAATAGGGGCGCCAAAGCGCAACGCCAATGCAATGGCATCGCTGGTCCGTGCATCAACTATTTCTTCTTCACCTTCCCGTTCGCTGATAATACTGGAATAGAACACACCATCCACCAGTTTGTGAATGATCACTTGTTTGATCACTATCCCAAAGCGGTCACAAAAATTTTTGAACAGATCATGGGTTAGGGGCCGGGGTGGTTTGATCTCCTTTTCAAGGGCGATGGCTATGGACTGGGCTTCAAATGCCCCTATGACAATGGGAAGCTTTCGATCGCCTTCTACCTCATTTAAAATAAGTGCGTACGCCCCGTTTTGGGTTTGGCTGTACGATATGCCCTTTATTTTTAGCCGAACTAAACTCATCTGCAAATTGTCCCTGTAAATAAAAAAGCTGTTCAAATAAGTAGCGTTACCCGTTATCTGAACAGCCGCTTTAGCAAGGCAAATTAACAAAATTTAGCCGTTCTGCCCCTTAAATTCCTTTAATTTTTCGATGAGTTCAGGCACTACTTCAAAGGCATCGCCAACTACTCCATAGTCTGCTGCTTTAAAGAAAGGTGCTTCCGGGTCATTGTTGATTACCACTTTGGTTTTAGAGGCACTCACACCAGCAAGGTGTTGGATCGCTCCTGAAATTCCAATAGCAATATAGAGGTTAGTGGCCACCGGTTTTCCGGTTTGCCCCACATGCTCTCCATGAGGTCTCCAGCCCAAATCGGAAACCGGTTTGGAGCAGGCGGTAGCCGCACCAAGGATACCTGCCAGTTCTTCGATCATTCCCCAGTTCTCAGGACCTTTTAAGCCACGCCCGCCTGACACTACGATATCGGCATCTGCGATAGTTGCTTTCCCTACTACCTTATCCACTTCAACAGACTTCGCACCGAAGTCCCCATCATTTACAGCGGGAGAAAACGCCTCTACAGCAGCATCTGTAGGGTTTTCTACCAGGCCGAAAGAATTATTTGAAACCCCGATTATTTTTACTTGGGCCGTAATCTCAGTATGCGCAAAGCCTTTGTTACTAAATGCCGTACGTTTTACCACAAAAGGGGAGGTGGTTTCCGGAGGAGCCACCACATTGGGTACATAGCCCGCATTTAGTTTTGCGGCAAGAATACCACTTAAATATTTGCTGTCCGCACTGGAGCTAATGATCACAACCTTCGCATTTTCCTGTTCTGCCGCTTGCGCGATCACATTGGCGTAGGCTTTAGCATTAAAGCCCTGCAACGCCTGGTCGGAAACCCCTAAAACTTTAGCAACGCCATAGGTGCCTAGTGATGCGGGATCTTCCACATTGATGGCCACCGCGGTGACGCTTAGCCCGAGTTGATCTGCTACGTTTTTAGCATAGGAGGCTACTTCCAAAGCACTCTTCTTCAGTTTGCCGTTTTCAGATTCTGTATAAACTACTACTGCCATATTTTTTTCTTAAATACCCGAAAGTAAATTCCAAAAAAACTATTGCGATCTGGAATTTGAAATTTGGGATTCTACTATTATATCACTTTTGCTTCGTTGTGTAATAAATCTATCAATTCTTGAATGTTGCCGGCGTCCACAAGTTTCACAGGGCCTTTTGCCGGGGGACGTTCAAATTTCTGATCGGTGGTTTGAGAGGGTGCGTCAACGGGCGCCACTACATTTAGAGCTTTTTTTCTAGCCATCATGATGCCGCGCATATTCGGAATACGCAGATCACTTTCCTCCACCAATCCTTTTTGTCCTCCAATAATTAAAGGTAAGGTGGTGCTGATGGTTTCTTTACCACCATCAATTTCACGGTGAGCCGTGGCCTGATTTCCTTCAATTTCAAGCCCTATACAGGTGTTGACAAAGTTCATATCCAAAAGGGTAGCCATGATCCCGGGAACCATACCACCATTGTAATCAATAGACTCCCGACCTGCAATTACCAGGTCATACCCTCCATTTTTGACAATTTCAGCCAGTTGTCGGGCAACATAAAACCCGTCCGTAGGGGCGGCATCAATACGGATACCCTCATCAGCCCCAATAGCGAGTGCTTTTCGGATGGTAGGTTCTACCGTGTTGTTCCCCACTGTAGCAACATGTACCGCAGCGCCTTGTTTTTCCTTGAACCACATGGCACGGGTTAAACCAAATTCATCGTTGGGGTTAATTACAAATTGTACACCATTGGTGTCGAATTTGGTGTCCCCGTCGGTAAAATTGATCTTTGAAGTAGTGTCGGGGACGTTGCTAATGCAAACCAATATCTTCATAATCGCTTACTTTTTTTCGCCGGTAAAGATATTAAAAACAATCTAATTTATTATGCATGCATAATAAATTTTATCCTTTTTTTGATTTCGCACAACTTCCGTTTCTTGCTAATTTTCCTATTTTTGTGCGCACTTAAAAACCGCTGCTGCGATATGAAAACACTACAATTTAGGGAAGCCATTGCCGAGGCCATGTCCGAAGAGATGCGCCGGGACGAATCGATTTACCTGATGGGAGAAGAGGTGGCCGAATACAACGGTGCCTACAAGGCTTCCAAAGGAATGCTGGACGAGTTTGGTCCGGATCGTGTTGTGGATACGCCTATCTCTGAGCTGGGTTTTGCGGGAGTGGGGGTAGGATCCGCGATGAATGGTAATCGCCCTATCATTGAGTTTATGACCTTCAATTTTTCATTGGTAGGCATTGATCAGATCATAAACAACGCAGCGAAGATCCGGCAAATGTCGGCAGGTCAATTTAACTGTCCTATAGTTTTCAGAGGGCCGACCGCCTCTGCCGGACAATTGGCGGCAACACATTCTCAGGCATTTGAGAGCTGGTATGCCAACTGCCCCGGCCTTAAAGTGGTAGTTCCTTCTAATCCTGCAGATGCCAAAGGATTGCTGAAATCGGCTATCCGCGATGACGATCCTGTTATTTTTATGGAGTCTGAGCAAATGTATGGGGATAAGGGCGAAGTGCCGGAAGGGGAATATACCATTCCTTTAGGAGTGGCCGAGATTAAACGGGAAGGTGCTGATGTTACTATCGTCTCTTTTGGTAAGATCATTAAAGAAGCATATAAAGCGGCCGAAGAATTGGAAAAAGAAGGAATAAGTTGTGAGATCATAGACCTACGAACCGTGCGACCTATGGATCATGACGCTATTTTAAACTCCGTAAAGAAAACGAATCGTCTGGTAGTTTTAGAGGAAGCCTGGCCTTTTGGGAACGTCGCCACAGAGATCATTTATCAGGTGCAAGATAAGGCATTCGACTATTTGGATGCTCCAGTGGTGAAACTTAATACTGCGGATACCCCAGCCCCATATTCACCGGTACTTTTGCAAGAGTGGTTACCAAATTATCAAGACGTGATCAAAGCTGTTAAGAAAGTGTTATATCGGGAGTGAAAACGAACAAGAAAAGTATCTTAGCCTCGCCAAAAAATCCCTTGGCGGGGTTTTTTATTAAAAGGAATGTTTTTGATTCGATAACTACTTGAAGCCTAAACCGAATTAACCGAAATCGTAAGTTGCAATAGCTTACTTTTGCCGAATCTGCTATGAAAAAATTCCTTTTTATTTTTTCGCTATTGCTGTCTTTTTCCCTTTTCGCACAAACTAAAGTTGGCGGTATTGTTGTAGACGAATCCGGAGATCCCGTTGCTTTTGCCAATGTCATTCTGAAAAATTCTTTTGAAGGAACTATCACCAATGATAATGGTCGCTTTTACCTGGAAACCGAGGAAAGCTATTCTACTTTAGTAGTTTCGTTTATCGGTTATGATACCCGGGAAATTGAATTACAGGGTAGTGTTAACTATGATCTTCGTGTAGTGTTGGCAGAATCTGCCGAGCAATTGCAAGAAGTAATTGTGTACACCGGCAAGCAATCTAAAAAAGATAATCCGGCTATCGACATTCTCCGAAAAATCTGGGCCAAAAAACGAGAGAATGGGGTGCGGAAGTTTAAAAGTTATCAATACGATAAGTATGAAAAAGTAGAGTTTGACCTGAATACTATTGACAGTACCTTGATTAAAAGCAGGTTGTTCCGTGGATTGGAATTTATGTTTGAAGGCCTGGATACTTCCAAGATTACGGGCAAAACCTATCTCCCGATGTTTTTAAACGAGGTGTTTTCCAAAGTCTCTGGGGATAATCGTATGGAACTTGAAAAAGAAGATGTACTGGGGAATAAAAGTTCCGGTTTTGGGGGCAACCAAGCAATTACAGCCTTTGTGGAGGACCTCTATTCGGATTATGATATTTATGAAAACTATCTGAAGTTCTTTGATAAGAGTTTTACCAGTCCCTTATCCCGAACAGGAGTGGATGTATACAATTATGTGCTTTCGGACAGCACCTATATCGACAATAAATGGTGCTATAACATTATTTACTATCCCCGACGGAAGAATGCGCTGACTTTTAAGGGAGATTTTTGGGTGAACGATACCACTTTCGCCATAAAAAAGATCAATATGGACGTGGTCAAGAGCGCGAACATTAACTGGGTAAAAGAAATCTATATCGAGCAGGATTTTGATGTGGTGAATGATTCTATCTTTTTGCTTAAACGGGACTATATGCTTACCGACTTCGCCTTCTCTAAGAAGGAAACCTCCCGGGGAGTATATGGAAAGCGGACTACGGTTTACGATAATTACAATTTTGATATCGATCGGCCGGAAGAGTTTTACAAGTCAGCCTCCGATCCTTATGATCCCAGGGTGTTCAACCAGGACAGCATATTTTGGAAAAATGCCCGGCTGGAACGTTTAAGTGAAGACGAATCCGGGATTTTTAAATTGTTGGATACCTTGAAAACGGTGCCAAAATTTAGGACCTACTACGACATTGTCAGCGTTCTAGGCTCTGGGTATATTGAGATAGACAAATGGAACCTGGATATTGGGGATATTTACAGCACTTTTGGATTTAATGATGCGGAAGGTATTCGGCTGCGTGGCGGTGCCCGTACGTATTTTGGGCAGAATGATACCTGGCGCCTGGAAGGGTATATGGCCTACGGCTTTGACGATAAGAAATTTAAACATGGTTTTTCCGGGAAGTTCTTGTTGGATCGAAAAACGCGGCTAATACTCTCCGGAGGGAATAGGCGGGATATTGAGCAACTGGGCATTAGTCTTACCAGTACAACTGATGTTTTAGGAAGGAGTATAGCGTCCTCTGCTTTGGTCACGGTGGGAAATAATAACCGCCTAAGCAATATCAATCTTTCGGTCCTGGCAGCGGAAATGGAACCTGTAAAAAACCTAAGATTTCGTTTGGGAGGTTCCTTCCGGACCTTGAGTTCAGCCCTCCCTGATGCATTTAGCCTGGATTATATTGATCCGGATGCCCCCAGCGGTATTTCTTCAGAAATCAAGCAATTTGATCTGAATACGACTATCATTTATACCCCGGGGCGGCGAACCATCGGCTATGGAGTAGAACGCAATACCATAAATGATAATTACAGCACCCTCGTATTGAATTATACACAGGGATCGGAAGGGTTTTTGGAAAGTGATTTTAACTATCAGCGACTACAGTTTTCCTATACCCAACCCTGGCAACTCGGGGGCTTTGGAAGACTGCGTTCCACCGTCGAGTTTGGGAGGACGTTTGGGGAAGTACCGTTGGGCTTATTAAGTGTAATTCCAGGGAACCAGACGGTTTTTTCGCTGTACAACACCTTTCCCAATCTTGATTTTTACGAGTTTGTCACGGATACCTATGCTACGCTACATTTAGAACACAATTTCAATGGAAGGCTATTCTCGAGGATTCCTTTGCTGCGCAAATGGAATCTCAGAGAAATTGTGGGTGTTCGAGCGGCATGGGGGTCTATTTCTGACGAAAATATTGCCCTAAGTTCCCCTTCAAATATTCCGCTGCAAGCTCCGAACGATGAACCCTATTGGGAATACTCTTTTGGAATCGGCAATATCTTTAAAATATTTCGGATCGATTTTAATTTTAGGGGGAATTACCTGGACGCACCGGAAGCCCGGCCTTTCGGGATAACGGGAACGTTTGGATTTAGCTTTTAATTGTGCCTGGTCTTTTTTGGCGCCAGTCCGCCTAATTTAATATTTAAATAAACTTCGATAGGCAGTTACCCGCCGTTTCTATTGTTCCTTTGCCTTTTCGTAACTTCAACCCAATTATGGCCAAAAAAGAAGAAATAACTTTTGACGTACTCATCGAAATTCCGAAAGGGAGTCGCAACAAGTACGAATACGATTTTACCCTGCACAAAATCCGATTTGACAGAACCTTGTTTTCATCCATGATGTATCCCGGCGATTACGGCTTTATCCCGGAGACCCTGGCATTGGATCAGGACCCGCTAGATGTGTTGGTGTTAGGAACTGAACCCACTTTTCCCATGGTGGTTATGGAAGTAAAACCTATCGGTGTCTTCCATATGACCGATGAAAAAGGGCCTGATGAGAAAATAATTTGTGTACCTGTTAATGATCCTATTTGGAGTAAAAAAAACGATATAGCAGACCTCAACCCACATCGATTGAAAGAGATTGAACACTTTTTTCAGGTCTATAAGGATCTGGAAGAAAAGAAAGTAGATACCGGGGGTTGGAGCGGCGCTGATACAGCAAAAGAGATATATCACCAATGCGCTACTCGGTATGCCGAAAGTGACCATAAAACCAAGCGTGCCTTCATGATTTAATGACTTTAAAATGAACCCAAAAGGCCTGTTTTTCGTATTGCAACGGGCTTTTTTTATTCATAGGTATTTTACTACATTTGCACCCATTAAAAATTCTTAAGAAAAACCTAATAAATTAACGAATCAACTATGGAGCTAATCGTAACGTTATTGCCCGCTTTTGGTGTATTGGGCCTATTGTATGTGCTGGTGAAGAACATGTGGGTGTCCAAGCAGGAGGTAGGAGAGGAGAAAATGGCAAACATTGCCAGGAATATTGCGGATGGGGCAATGTCCTTCTTAAAAGCAGAATACAAAATACTGGCAATTTTTGTTCTTGCGGTTGCCGTGCTACTTTTCTTTAAAGGACAAAATGAAGCAGGCTCTAATGGAATGGTGGCCGTTTCCTTTATTGTTGGGGCTATTTGTTCTGCGCTGGCAGGGTTTATCGGTATGCGTGTGGCAACCAAAGCTAATGTACGAACTACACAAGCTGCTAGAACTTCCTTGAGTAAAGCCCTTGAAGTGGCTTTTGCAGGGGGGTCTGTGATGGGACTGGGTGTTGTTGGCCTGGGTGTATTGGGCTTGAGTGGACTGTTTATGATTTACAGTGGTCAAGGTTGGGCACTGACTGAGGTGTTGAACGTACTTTCCGGATTTTCGTTGGGGGCATCCTCTATAGCACTTTTTGCCCGTGTAGGTGGAGGGATATACACCAAGGCGGCGGATGTTGGCGCCGATTTGGTAGGAAAAGTGGAGGCCGGTATTCCGGAAGACCACCCGTTAAATCCGGCTACCATTGCCGATAACGTAGGAGATAATGTGGGTGACGTTGCCGGAATGGGAGCTGACCTTTTTGAATCCTACGTAGGTTCTATTATCGGAACTATGGTGTTGGGCGCCATTTTTGCAGCTAACCCTGCGTTTGCTGGGGCTTTTGATGGTTTGGGCGCCGTATATTTACCTCTTGCTTTAGCAGCAGTGGGGATTATCATGTCCATTATCGGAACCTTTTTTGTACGAGTAAAAGACGGCGGAAATCCACAAACAGCGTTAAATATTGGTGAGTTTGGTTCTGCCGGACTAATGTTGGTGGCGTCTTATTTTCTGATTACAGGGATGCTTCCGGATACCTGGGTAGATGGCGGAAAAGAATTTACTTCTATGGGTGTTTTTTGGGCTACGATTACCGGTCTTGTAGCCGGTTTAGCAGTAGGTAAGGTAACAGAATACTATACAGGCACAGGCACTAAACCTGTAAATTCCATTGTACGACAATCGGAAACAGGTTCTGCAACAAATATTATTGCCGGTCTTGGCGTGGGGATGATGTCTACCATGATCCCTATTATTTTGATTGCGGCGGCCATCATGGTCTCGCACCATTTTGCAGGACTTTACGGTATTGCGATTGCTGCTGTAGGAATGTTGGCCAATACTGGGATTCAATTGGCGGTTGATGCCTACGGTCCTATTTCAGACAATGCAGGAGGTATTGCCGAGATGGCGGAATTACCGGGGGAAGTTCGTGAGCGAACCGATAAATTGGATGCTGTTGGGAATACCACTGCAGCCATCGGAAAAGGATTTGCAATTGCCTCTGCGGCCTTAACCGCTTTGGCGTTGTTTGCGGCGTATATGAAGACTGCCGGAGTAACCTCTATTGATGTTTCTCAGCCAAAAATCATGGCTGGCTTACTTATCGGTGGGATGCTACCTTTTGTTTTCTCAGCCTTATCTATGAACGCTGTAGGTCGTGCCGCGATGTCCATGATTGAAGAAGTACGGAGACAATTCCGGGATATCCCACAGTTAAAAGCGGCATTAGAAGTAATGCGGAAATACGATTCTGATCTTTCCCAAGCAAGTGAAGCAGACCTAAAGATCTTTGAAGCTGCGGATGGCCTTGCGGAATACGATAAGTGTGTTGAAATTTCAACTAGGGCCTCCATCAAGGAAATGGTATTGCCTGGTTTGTTGGCGATTGCTGTTCCGGTGGCTGTTGGTTTCATTGGAGGTGCGAATATGTTAGGCGGACTATTAGCCGGGGTAACCACTGCCGGTGTGTTGATGGCCATCTTCCAATCCAATGCCGGTGGTGCCTGGGATAACGCTAAAAAGACCATTGAAGGTGAAGGCCGTAAAGGTTCCGATGCTCATAAAGCGGCAGTTGTTGGAGATACGGTTGGTGACCCTTTCAAGGACACCTCAGGACCTTCTTTGAATATTTTATTGAAATTGATGAGTGTTGTAGCCCTGGTCATTGCCCCTAGCTTGGTAAGTTTAGCACCAGCGGATGAAGTAAGCATGGTTAAAGCGGATGGCACAAAAATTTCCATTACTACAGAAGGGATGAAAGCTACCCAGGAGGTAGAAAAGCAAATCCGGGTAGCGATGAGCAACACAGAAGATGGCGCCTTCAAAGCCATTGTAACTACTTCTTTCGAAGTAAACGGAGAAACAACGGAGGAGGTAAAAGAGTTTGTTGGAGCAACCAAGGAAGAAGTAGAAGCCCAGGTGGAAGCGTATAAAAAAGAGATCAAAATTGAATAGATAGCTAATTTCAAATGATTGCAGTTAAAAAAACCACGCTGAAAGGCGTGGTTTTTTTGTTACTATTGGCTCACATCGTAAACTACTGCAATACAAAATTGATAGGGATTGAAAAAGGGACTTTGACAGGGGTTCCCCTTTGTTTACCAGGTTGCATTTTGGGTAATTTTTTTATGATCCTTGACGCCTCGTCTTCGAGTAATTTATGCGGCCCACGCATTTGAATATCACCAATACTACCGTCTTTTTGGATGGTAAATTTTATATGTACTTTACCCTTAATACCGAGGTCAATGGCAGCTTCCGGGTAGTTGAAGTTTTTCCGGATATGCTTTTGTATCATTTCTTGAAAACAAGAGTATTTGTCTATGGCGTCTTCACAACCAGGAAAAATGGGTTTTTCCTCTACGTTGACAAAAATTATTTCTTCATCAACAGGTGGTTCTTCAAAAACTACGCTTTCCAGAGGGGTAATTTTAGTAGTTTGGTTAACTTCGGGTATATCAATTATTGATTCTGGTTCATCCGAAATGTCGGGAAGGATTTCAATGATTGGAGGAGCTACTTTTGGTTTTGGGGGCTCGGGGGGTTTAATAAACGGAATCTCTTCGTCGGGGAGAAAGTCGGGTTTATCCAATTCGGCAACTTCACAAACTGGGATTTCGTGGAAGGTTTTCCATTCCAACGCAATATAAGTTAGTGCTAAAACCAAACATAGTGCTAAGACAAAATAAAGGTTGGATTCTTTTTCAATCTGCACTTTTTCATTCTTTTTTACTTCCATGATCTCAATTTTTCAGTTCGTATCCTGAAAGTATCTGATAATCACGGTTTTTGAAAGTGAGAATGAGGGAAGAGGGTATCCGGGTGAGGGAAGTTTATTTTTTTAAACAACGGACGATAAATACTTCTTGTATCTACATTCTAATGGCATAGCGGTGAAATGGCTAAGTCAAAACAACCCATGGATCTCCGCATCTATATTTTGGATCACTTGTCCCAGATCTTCGGGTTCGTCCACAAAGTTCACCTTGTCTACATTTACGATCAGGAGCTTTCCTTTTTCATAGGTATTGACCCAGGCTTCGTAGCGTTCATTCAATCGGCTTAAGTAGTCGATGGAGATACTACTTTCATATTCGCGTCCTCTATTGTGAATCTGTTCCACCAAATTAGGGATGGAACTGCGTAAATAGATCAAAAGGTCAGGGGGCTGTACCAAACTTTCCATTAAATCGAATAAACTCCGGTAATTCTCAAAATCCCTGTTGGTCATCAAACCCATAGCATGAAGGTTTGGAGCGAAAATATGAGCATCCTCGTAAATCGTCCGATCCTGGATCACGTTTTTTCCACTTTCCCTGATTTTTAAGATCTGTCGGTAACGGCTGTTAAGGAAATAGATCTGCAAATTAAAACTCCAACGTTCCATTTGGGTGTAAAAATCGTCCAAATACGGATTGTCTACCACATCTTCAAAATGTGCTTCCCATTTGTAATGTTTTGAAAGTAAGGTGGTTAAAGTAGTCTTGCCAGCTCCAATATTTCCCGCTACCGCAATGTGCATAATCTGATGTGTTTGTGGATGATTGCTTAAAAGACGGAGCACGCAATATACAACGAATAATAGTTTTTGGGAAAGAATGAGAGGATTTCCATGCCTACTTTTTATAAATACTTAGGTTTTGAAATGCTTGTCAAATTGCTACCTTTACTCATCAATAATGAGGAAAGATTTGACTGATTGCAACCTCGGTAAAAATGCTAAAGCAGTTTAAGCCAAATATATTTTGGCTGACTCCTTTAAAGAGAAATACTTTTTTAACAGCAATCATCAAAGTTTTCATTAAAAAAAATAAATGCCATATTTATTCACGTCGGAGTCGGTAAGCGAAGGACACCCGGACAAAATTGCGGATCAGATAAGCGATGCGCTGCTTGATAATTTTTTAGCTTTTGACCCAGATAGTAAAGTAGCCTGTGAAACCTTGGTTACTACCGGACAAGTGGTTTTAGCAGGAGAGGTAAAAAGCGGAACGTATTTGGACGTACAACACATTGCCCGGGATATGATCAATAAAATCGGGTACACCAAAGGAGAATATCAATTCAGTGGAGACTCCTGCGGGGTGATCTCTTTGATACACGAACAATCCCAGGATATTAACCAGGGGGTAGACCGGGCTTCCAAAGAGCAGCAAGGTGCGGGAGACCAGGGAATGATGTTTGGCTATGCGACTACCGAAACAGAGAACTATATGCCTCTGGCATTGGATATCGCTCATAAGATCTTGGAAACCCTGGCCAACTTACGCAGGGAGGGGAACACCATTCCTTACCTGAGGCCCGATGCCAAAGCCCAGGTCACCATAGAATACTCCGATGAAAACATACCACAACGTATAGATACTATTGTGGTTTCTACGCAGCATGATCCTTTTGACACCGATGAAGTGATGTTGGCCCGGATAAAAAAAGATATCGTACAGTTGGTAATCCCTAAAGTAAAAGAGCAACTTTCCGAGGAGATTCAGGCCTTGTTTACTGATAGCATTACCTACCACATAAACCCTACCGGGAAATTTGTGATCGGTGGACCTCATGGAGACGCCGGCTTAACCGGCCGAAAAATAATTGTAGATACCTATGGGGGTAAAGGGGCACATGGTGGCGGTGCTTTTAGCGGTAAAGATCCCAGTAAAGTAGACCGAAGCGCAGCCTATGCAGCAAGGCACGCCGCTAAGAATCTGGTAGCTGCCGGAGTAGCAGATGAAATATTAGTTCAGGTAAGCTACGCCATTGGAGTAGTAGAACCTACCTCGGTTTTTGTAGATACTTTTGACACGGCTAAAGTAAACCTTACCGATGGGGAGATCGCGGAAAAAGTACGTCAAGTATTTGATTTCAAGCCCTTTAGTATAGAACAACGATTGCAGCTGCGAAATCCGATTTATTCTGAAACGGCGGCCTACGGCCACTTTGGAAAAGCCCCTCGTAGGGTGAAAAAAGTTTTTGAGTCGCCCTACAACGGTAAGATAGAAAAGCAAGTAGAGCTGTTTACCTGGGAAAAATTGGATAGTGTTGAGGCGGTGAAGGCCGCTTTTGGTCTTTAAGGGTCTGTACCAAAGCTGAACCAAATTCTTCGTAGTTTTAACATTGCCAAAATCAAGAAAACTATGAAACTATTTCGTGTATTTCTCATTTCCCTTTGTTTTGCTATCGCATGTAATGCGTGTAAGAAAGATGTAGCCAAAGTTGAGGAGAATTATGTGGCGGAACACTATACCAAGGAAGAGGTTGATATTAGTATGCGCGATGGGGTAAAATTGCATACCACCATTTATTCGCCCAAGGATACTTCAAAGGAATATCCTATTATCATGCAACGCACCCCATACAGTTCCAGGCCCTATGGTGAAGGGCAATTCAGAAAACAAATAGGTCCGAACATCAATATGATGAAGGAAGGCTATATTGTAGTGTATCAGGATGTTCGCGGCAGATGGATGAGTGAAGGTCACTATGAAAATATGCGGGCATACATCCCTGACAAAACTACTGACCAACAGGTGGATGAAAGCTCGGATACCTATGATACCATAGAGTGGTTGGTAAACAATGTGGAAAACAATAACGGTCGTGTTGGCCTTTGGGGGATATCATATCCGGGCTTTTATGCGACCTATGGCACAATTGACCCGCATCCCGCGCTTAGAGCATCTTCTCCGCAAGCCTGTATCGGCGATTTCTTTTTTGATGATTTTCATCACAATGGTGCCTATTTACTGAGTTATTTTCGGGTGACTTCTCTTTTTGGCACCCCAAGGCCTAATGGAGATCAACCTGTGGACACAGCCTGGTATACTTTTCCCGATGTGGGTACTGAAGACCAATACGAGTTTTTCCTGGACGCGGGTTCACTAAAAAATCTGAATAACTATTTTGAATACGATATCAAAGACCAACCTTCACTAGCTCCGGATGAAATGACAGATGACTTCTTTTGGAACGAACTCAAAGAACATCCGAACTATGACGAATTGTGGCAAAGTCGCGGCTTGATCCAGCATTTGGATAATACTAAACCTCATGTCGCGACAATGATCGTGGGAGGATGGTTCGATGCTGAAGATTTGTACGGTCCGCTGGAAACCTATAAGAACATTGAAGAGTATAACAAAGGAGCCTATAACACCGTAGTTTTTGGTCCATGGGACCACGGCAGATGGGCAAGGCGAAATGGCCGCAGTTTGGTGGGGAACTATTATTTTGGGGATTCCATCTCCGAATTCTACCAGGACAATATCGAAACACAATTCTTTGAGCACTTTTTAAAGGGACCTGGAGATGGCAATACGGGATTACCGGAAGCCTATATGTACGATTCCGGAAGAAAAGCATGGGAAGAGTTCAATGCATGGCCTCCAAAAGGCATTGAAAAGCAGACGTTGTATTTGTCTGAGGATGAGCAATTGACCCCTGAAAAACGAGGCGAAACGGCCATTCAGTTTATTAGCGATGTTAAAAAACCCGTACCCTATTCTGAAGACATAAAAACCGTCTTTACCCCAAGAAAATACATGACGGATGACCAGCGCTTTGCCGCCCGGCGTTCGGATGTATTGGTGTTTGAAACCGATGTGCTTCAAGAAGATCTGACGTTGGCGGGGGATATTATGGCCCGACTAAAGGTCGCTACCACGGGGACTGCTGCAGATTGGATCGTGAAAGTGATTGATGTGCATCCCAATGACTCAGAAACCAATGAGGAGATGCAGGATCATTTGAAAATGAGCAATTACCATCTCATGGTACGTAGTGAAGTGCTTCGGGGAAGGTTTCGAAATAGCTTCTCCCAACCGGAACCCTTCGTACCGAACAAAAAGACTGATGTGAACATTAAATTACAGGATGTGTTCCATACCTTTAAAAAAGGACATAAACTACAGGTGCAGGTGCAGAGTACCTGGTTTCCCCTTATTGATTTGAATCCGCAGACGTATGTTGAGAACATTTTTAAAGCGGAAGAATCTGATTTTCAGACCCAAACACATACTGTTTTTACGGATTCGAGCCTGGAGTTTTCTGTGTTGAACTAAAATTGACGGTCATTAGGAAAAGGAAACCATGGCCTACCAAAGCTGCGATGCAACAGGTTTACCGGGATAAGCTTTGGGGAGATAATGGCACTGAATTTTATTCGGGTTTAGGTTCCCATCATCCGGAAGTAATAATCCCCTATATCAAAGTCTTAACCAAATTCTTGAGATCTTTCGCCGCACCCATCACGGTATGTGATTTGGGATGTGGTGATTTCAATATCGGAAAGGAACTGGTACCCTACACGAAGAAGTATATCGCAATAGACATTGTTCCTGAGTTGATCGCTTATAACAGGAAGAAATTCAACTATCCTAATTTGGAGTTTCAATGTTTGGATATCGCAAAGGACAATGTACCTCGGGGGAACTGTGTGATCTTACGGCACGTATTACAACATTTGTCCAATGCCGAGGTTGGAAAAACTGTGAATACCCTTTATAATTATAAATATGTACTACTAACCGAACATATTCCTGCCGGGGAGTTTCTACCCAACAAAGACATTGTTTCAGGTCAGGGAATCCGGCTGAAAAAGCGAAGTGGTCTGGATTTATTGAAAGCTCCATTTTATTTAAAAGTAAACGAAAAAAAGCAACTACTGTCTCTTGAGGCCATGGGGTATAAAGGAAGGATCGTAACCACTATGCTCAAAATGTTTTGAATTACTGAAAAGTAACCCCTTTAGATTTCTCACCCCCGACAGTTGTTGGGATCAGCCTGTCCACCTCTGGGAGGTTCTAAATGCCTGCAGAGACGAACTGGTCATTTCGAAATGGCTAATGAATGGTATCAAAAGTCATTTCGAACGAATGTGAGAAATCCAGAATACCAAATAAAACCCTACAAAGTCACTAGGAATTTGTGAAAAATTTCTAAATCATTAGGATTTTAGAAAGTTCTGCCTTTATATTTGTTGTAATAAGTTCAAACACGTATTGAATAGTTATCAAGAAAGGTGGAGGGAATAGACCCTTTGAAGCCTTAGCAACCCTTGACCTCCCGCGTCATGAAGGTGCTACTTTCTACCTAATGTACCAGGATGGATAACGACTATCGGTTTTAAACCGACAATCACTTTCTTATAACTTTTTGATTACGCCTTTACGAATAGAAAGGCTTCGTGTTTTTAAAGTATTTGTAACGCTAAAATTTAAAAAAACATGAGTGATCAAAATTTTTCCAGAGCAACAAATGCCCTCCATGCCGGGCATGATGTTACCGTAAATGCCGGAACAAGGGCGGTACCCATCTATCAAAGTACGTCCTACGTATTTAATAATGCAGATCATGCCGCCAACCTGTTTTCCTTGCAGGAGTTTGGTAATATTTATACCCGGATTAACAATCCTACCAATGATATTTTGGAACAGCGCCTGGCCGCGTTGGAAGGAGGGATTGCTGCGGTAGCAACCGCTTCGGGTACCGCCGCGTTGAACGCAGCCTTATTGGTCCTGTTAAAAGCAGGCGATCACATTATTGCTTCCAACAGCTTGTATGGAGGAACGTACAATTTGTTGGATGTTACCCTTCCGAGACTGGGAATTACCACAACTTTTGTAGATCCGGATGATCCCGCAAATTTCGGAAAAGCGGTGCAGGAAAATACCCGAGCCATTTTTGTGGAATCCCTTGGAAATCCAAAACTGGATGTTTTAGATCTAAAGGCGATTTCCTCAGAGGCCAAAAAGGCAAAGATCCCATTCATAGTAGACAATACGGTTGCCAGCCCAGCGCTGTTAAATCCAATAGCACATGGGGCTAATATTGTAATTCATTCATTGACCAAATACATTAACGGAAATGGAACGGCTTTGGGTGGTGCGGTGGTTGATGCCGGAACCTTTGATTGGGCAAATGGCAAGTTTCCCGAATTTACCGAGCCCTCCCCGGGGTATCACGGGCTGGTATATCATGAAGCACTTGGGCCTGCCGCTTTTATTGCTAAGGTCAGAATAGAAGGTTTACGAGACCATGGGGCCTGCCTGAGCCCGTTTAATGCGTTTCAAATTATCCAGGGCCTGGAAACGTTGGAGGTAAGAATGAAAAAGCATAGTGAGAATGCATTGGCCTTAGCAAAGTGGCTACAGGACAGGGAAGAAGTTACCTGGGTAAATTATCCCGGTTTACCCAGTAGCAAATACAAAGCGTTGGCGGATGCTTACTTACCTGACGGGCAGAGTAGCCTTGTTACTTTTGGTGTTAAAGGAGGGTATGATTCAGCCAAAAAAATTGCTGACAACACCAAAATATTTTCATTGTTGGCTAATATTGGCGATACGAAATCTTTGATCATTCATCCGGCAAGTACCACACATCAACAGTTGGACGATGCTTCCCAAGAAGCTACCGGGGTAACCAAAGACTTGATTCGGTTATCAGTAGGATTGGAAGACTTGACAGATCTACAAGCAGATCTGGAAGCGGCTTTTGCAACCATCGACAAATCAGTTTTGACCTAATTTTCAAATAGCATGTGGTCGGGAGTTGTAACCAACTTTCCGGCTACATCCCACCTATCCCTAAAAGATCCCATAGTGCTTCAGCGACTTGTAATAAAAGACTTCATCACTTTTAGTGGCCATCAACAAGATATAGAATTGTCCTATCAGGCCTTTGGACAACCTTTGCATGCTGCTCCTGTTGTTCTGGTCAACCACGCCTTAACCGGAAATTCAAATGTGACGGGGGAGGAGGGTTGGTGGTCCGATCTCATAGGACCTGGAAAATGCATTGCCACCGAAAAGTACTCTGTATTGGCCTTCAACATTCCCGGGAATGGATACGATGGTTTTGTGATTGACAACTATAAGGACTTCGTAGCCGGTGATATTGCCAGGATTTTTTTAGAAGGCTTACGGCAATTGGAAATTGAACGGTTGTACGCAATTATCGGAGGCTCCCTGGGGGGTGGCATTGCCTGGGAGATGGCCGCGCTGAACCCTGAGATCACGGAACATTTGATCCCGGTAGCTGCTGACTGGAAATCTACGGATTGGCTGATCGCCAATTGCCAGATCCAGGAACAGATTTTGAATAATTCCAGTCAACCGGTACATGATGCCAGGATGCACGCCATGCTCTGTTACCGGACACCGGAATCTTTTAAGGAACGCTTTCAACGAAGTACCAACGAAGAACTTAATGTCTTTAATGTGGAAAGTTGGCTGATGCATCATGGTAAAAAATTGAGAGAGCGTTTTCAGTTATCTGCCTATAAATTGATGAATCAGTTGTTAAAAACCATCGACATTAAACGGGAAGGAGCGGCCGCTTTTGAAGCTTTGCAAAAAAGCGATATGAAAATACATATTGTTGGGGTGAATTCTGATCTGTTCTTTACCGCTGCGGAGAACAAGGAAACCCATAAAAGATTTGCGCAAGCCTTTGCTAATGTAACATATGGCGAGGTACAGTCTTTGCACGGGCATGATGCTTTTTTGATGGAGTTCAAACAATTGGAGAACCTTTTGAAAGATGTTTTTACCAAATCCAAACGCAAGGACAATGGGCTGAAAATACTGAAATTCGGGGGGAAATCCTTGAGCAATGGGGAAGGGCTAGAGCAAGTACTACAAATTATAGCGGACAAAGTAGCGGCCGGGGAGCAAATAGCGGTGGTGCTTTCTGCTCGGGAGAAAGCGACGGATAAGCTTGAAAACCTACTTTTAAAAGCAGCCCGGGGCCTTAGCTATGAGGAAGATATCTCAGCCTTCCAACAATATCAGGTGGGGGATTTCCCGCAGATTGATTTCACAAAGGAAACCGGTGAGGTTTCCAAAAAATTGGAAGGGGTTTCCTTGCTAGGGGACTATAGTGACAAAACGAAGGACGCGTTTTTAGCCTATGGCGAATTGATTTCAGGAAAATTGGTCACGCAACTTTTGTTGGAAAGAGGGGTTAACGCTCAATTTTTTGATGCCCGCGAACTGATCATAACAGATGATACCTTCGGGAATGCTAAAGTTGATGAAGCTACTTCCAGACAAAATGTGATTCAAAAGTTCACTGAACTTTCAGAGGATGGAGTACCTGTAATAACCGGGTTTATTGCTGCTAACAACAATGGCGAAACCACCACCCTTGGAAGAAATGGTAGTAATTACACCGCGGCACTAGTCGCGAATTTCTTGGATGCCAAAGAAATGCTTAACTACACCCATGTAGACGGTATTTTTACGGCCAATCCGGATTACGTACCCGATGCAAAGGTGATTGAAAACCTTTCGTATTCTGAAGCCAATGAATTGGCCAGTTTTGGCGCCAAGGTTTTGCATGCAAAAACGATTATTCCCCTTATAGAAAAAAACATCCCGCTTCGAATTTTAAACACCTATAATCCAGAATCCGGAGGTACACTTATAAGTTCCAAAGCTAGGGGGGATGGAATCAAATCTTTATCGGTAATAGATAAAGTCTCTCTTATCAATCTGGAAGGAAGAGGACTTCTTGGTAAGGTTGGAATAGACGCAAGGATTTTTAAGACATTAGAGCGGAAAAACATCAATGTCAGTATCATTTCGCAAGGTTCTTCCGAACGCGGTATCGGCCTGGTAGTGGAAGCCCAGAATGCTAGGAAGGCGAAACAAGCACTTGACGAAGAGTTTGATGCAGACTACTCCTCCAGCGATATCAACGCCATTACAGTGATAAAGGAAGTTGTTATAATCTCCATTATTGGAGAAGACTTGAGCACCTTCCATAAACCTTATGATGCGTTGATCAAAAATGGCATTGTTCCTTTGCTGCTGAACAACACCATTTCCGGGAAAAACATTAGCCTAGTCCTTGAAAAAACAGATTTGCATAAAGCACTTAACGTAATGCACGGCCAGATCTTCGGGGTGAGCAAAAAGATCAACCTGGCCATTTTCGGACACGGCAATGTGGGAGCAACCCTTATCGACCAGATTCTGACATCCCAGGCAGCGATTGAGGGGCGTAAAGGATTGCACTTGTCCATTTTTGCCGTTGCCAATTCAAAAAAACTGCTTCTAAAGCGATCCGGAATAGACAGAAATTGGCGCAAGGCGATGGCCGAAGAAGCTGAGAGCTACAGTGTTGAGGATATCATCGGTTTTGCGGAGGAAAACCATTTAGAGAATCTGATCGCAATAGATAATACGGCCAATGCGGACTTTGTAGGTCATTATTTTGAATTGATACAGGCGGGATTCGATTTGGTATCCTCAAATAAGATTGCCAATACATTGGAGTATGATTATTATGCCCTGGTTCGGAAAAGCCTGAAAGAAAGACGAAAACAATACTTGTACGAAACCAATGTTGGAGCGGGCCTTCCTTTGATAGACACCATCAAGTTGCTCCACCTTTCCGGGGAGAACATCACCAGAATTAACGGGGTGTTCTCTGGTTCGTTAAGCTATATTTTTAACGTATTCTCTGAATCGGACCGCTCGTTTTCATCTGTGGTTTTAGAGGCAATGCAGAAAGGCTTTACAGAACCGGATCCCAGGGAAGACCTTTCCGGTAACGACGTCGGAAGAAAGCTTTTGATCCTGGCACGGGAGTTGGACCTCAAGAATGAATTCAATGAGATTTCTATCGAGAACCTGATCCCTCAAGATTTGATACCACTTTCTAAGGAAACATTCTTAGCGCAACTGGAGCAGATGGATATTGTTTTTCAGGGTAAAAAAGAACAATTGCCTCCTAACCATGTATTGCGTTATGTGGGGGAGTTACACGGAGATTTGCAAGAAGAGAAAGGGGTTCTGGAAGTAAAACTGATTGCCGTACCCAAAACAAGTGCTTTAGGTCAGGTTTCAGGATCGGATTCTATTATCGAGATTTACATGGAGTCCTATGGAGACAGGCCAATCGTTATTCAGGGCGCAGGTGCGGGGGCCACAGTAACTGCCAGAGGGGTTTTTGGCGATATAATACGAATAGCCGAGAAACTGTAGCTGCGACTACGCTCAGCTACCTAATTGTTAACTATGACAAACAAAAAATTCGAAACCATCGCCATTCGGAACCAGCTGGAACGGACGCAATTTTTGGAACACTCCGTACCCTTGTATCTCACTTCCAGCTACGTTTTTGAAGACGCCGAAGATATGCGGGCTTCCTTTGCGGAGGAAAAGGAACGCAATATCTATTCTCGCTATTCCAACCCAAATACTTCCGAACTTGTCGATAAGATTTGCCAGATGGAAGGAGCGGAAGCCGGTTTTGCTTTCGCCTCGGGCATGTCGGCGGTATTTTCCACTTTTGCGGCACTTTTGGAAAGTGGGGACCATGTGCTCTCCTGTAGTAGTGTATTTGGATCCACCCATACCTTATTTACCAATTTCTTCCCAAAGTGGCAGATAGCAACAACTTTTTTTGACGTTAATGAAGAAGCGAGTATTGAGGAATACATTCAACCCAACACCAAAATTATTTATGTAGAATCTCCTACCAATCCGGGAGTTGATGTTCTGGATATGGAGTTTTTGGGTAAAATCGCAAAGGCACGTGGAATACTCTTCGTTGTAGACAACTGTTTTGCCTCCCCTTATTTACAACAACCGATACAATTTGGGGCGGATTTGGTCATTCACTCCGGAACAAAGCTGATCGACGGGCAAGGACGGGTACTGGCGGGGATCACTGTGGGAAATGCCAAATTAGTGGATAAGGTGTACCGATTCTCTCGTATTACTGGCCCTACCTTATCGCCATTTAATGCCTGGGTGTTGAGCAAAAGTTTGGAGACCCTGGCAATTCGGGTAGACCGGCATTGTGAAAATGCGCTACGGTTAGCCGAATATTTGGAAAATCATCCCAATATAAATTGGGTGAAATATCCGTTTTTACGGTCGCATCCCAATTATGAGATTGCCAAAAAACAAATGAAAGCTGGTGGAAGTGTGGTTGCTTTTGAGGTAAAAGGCGGCCTGGAAGCCGGGAAAGCTTTTTTTGATGCCATTAGATTGTTGTCACTATCGGCCAATCTGGGGGATTCCCGCAGCATCGTCACCCATCCGGCGTCTACCACCCATAGTAAGCTTTCAGAAGAAGAGCGGCTTAGAGTTGGGATCACGGACGGTATGGTACGGGTTTCCGTTGGCTTGGAGCATGTTGATGATATTATTGCAGATATAGTACAGGCCCTTGGGTAGTCATTTTTGGCTATCTTTAACAAATGCTTTCTAAGAAGACCAAATACGGTATAAAAGCCTTGACCTATTTGGCAGGGAGAAAGGATCGGGAACCAGTTCAAATTGCAGAGATCGCCAAAAACGAAAACATTTCTCAGAAATTTCTGGAGAGTATTCTACTCACTTTGCGTCGAAACGGGTTTTTGGGTTCCAAAAAGGGAAAAGGAGGGGGGTACTATCTCATCAAAGAACCTCATGAAATTCCTATGACTGCGGTAATGCGCATCCTTGAAGGGCCAATAGCTATGGTGCCTTGCGTAAGCCTGAACTTTTACGAGAAATGTGACGACTGTCCGGATGAAAATGTGTGCCCCGTGCATAATTTAATGCTAAACGTCAGGGACAGCGCCCTGGAAATCTATCGGAATACTACTCTGGCTGATCTGATCTGCAAGGAATCAGAAGAATAGTTGAAAAATCCTAATACATTTTGGGTTATTTTTAATAATCTACTAAAACTATAGGGTAATTATAAGTTTATTATGACTTTAACGTTCTGGGGCATGGAAAAGCCGTATGTTTGTTTAGTCTACTAAATCCATAGGAATTATAAAAATGAAAATTAACATCGACTTAGCCTATTACAACAAACAGTTTCGGGGCATACCACCGGAGGAAATAATTTACTGGGCATTACAATTGTCCGGACGCAGAATTGTTACTACCAGCTTTGGAAAGTATTCTGCAGTTTTGTTAAGTACCTTTCAACGTACAGACCCTGAGATCGATGTGGTATGGTGTGATACCGGGTATAACCTCCCGGAAACCTATGAGCATGCAAAGTACCTCACAGAGCGTTTCAATCTTAATCTGAATACCTATGTTCCCAATGAGACAAGGGCCTATCTTGAACATCGCTTAGGTTTTCCTGCTACGGACCAACCGGGACATACCGAATTTTCGGAAATCGTAAAACTGGAGCCTTTCCGAAGGGCATTAGCCAAACACCAACCCGATGTTTGGTTCACAAACATTCGTATCCGTCAAACGGAATTAAGGAGTTCTAAGGATATATTAAGCTTAAGTAAAGAAGGGATATTAAAGGTAAGCCCTTTCTATTATTGGACTGATGAGGATCTGGATGATTATTTGGAAGCACATGATCTTCCAAAGAACAGCACCTATTTTGACCCTGTTAAGGCGTTGGAGACTCGGGAATGTGGCATTCATTTGCAGTAGTTTAAATCACAAACGTATAGGGGATATTAAAGGGTTAATACCAGGATAGACATAAACAACAATTTATCCTATAAAATCTATAGGAAATATATATAAAATACACTAAGCAAAGAAGCAATGCGTAGTTTCAGAACAGAAATAGAAAATCCGGTTGTTGAAAAGGACATCCTAGAGCTGGAAGGAAAGATCCGCAGGTTTAAGGAAGGAAATATTGATGAAGAAAAGTTTCGAAGTTTACGATTGGCTCGGGGCGTATACGGGCAACGCCAGTCCGGAGTTCAAATGGTGCGGATCAAACTACCTTATGGCAAAGTAACGACAAATCAGTTGAGACGCATTGCTGATGTTTCCGATGAGTACTCAACAGGACGTTTACACATAACCACCCGGCAAGATATTCAAATTCATTATGTGGATCTGGAGCGAACCCCGGAACTTTGGGCGCAATTAGAGAAAGATGAGGTGACACTGCGTGAGGCTTGCGGTAATACAGTTCGTAATGTTACTGCTTCTGAAACTGCAGGTATTGATCCTGCTGAACCCTTTGATGTTTCCCCATACGCCCAGGCACTGTTTGAGTATTTCCTCAGAAATCCTATCGGACAGGAAATGGGAAGGAAATTCAAGGTTTCCTTTTCAGCTTCGGACGAAGATACCGGGCTCTCTTATATGCATGATTTGGGATTCATTGCCAAGTTACAAAATGGCATACGGGGGTTTAAAGTTATGCTTGGAGGCGGACTGGGTTCTCAACCCAGACATGCAGATGTCTTATTCGATTTTCTTCCGTCAGAGGGTATCATTCCTTTGATGGAAGGAGTGATCCGGGTATTTGACCGCTATGGGGAGCGAAAAAGCCGTGCTAAAGCGAGATTAAAATTTCTATTGAAAGATGTTGGCCTCGAGGGGTTTAAAAAACTGTTGTCTGAAGAGCAACAAGCCATCCCTATAAAAACCTACCCTATTCGGTTCGAGGAGTATCCCAGGATCGATGTTGCTGATGTAGAGATTCCACAGGTGGAAGTTGAAGATCAGGAAGCCTTTGAACAATGGCAACGAACCAATCTGGTTCCCCAAAAACAGGAAGGCTTCGTAGCCATCGGGATTAAAGTGCTGCTAGGCGATTTTTATACCGATAAAGCCAGGCAACTAGCAGACCTGGTGGAAAATTACGCAGCCGGGGAAATCCGATTGTCACTTCGCCAGAATATTCTTATTCCTTATGTCAAGGAGGAGTTGATCCCATTCTTTTACAAGGAGCTAAAAGCGATGGGTTTTGCCGAAGTGGGCTATAACAAGGCCTTGGATATTACGGCGTGTCCCGGAACCGATACCTGCAATTTAGGAATTGCCAGTAGCACGGGAATTGCGGGGGAACTGGAGCGGGTAATTCAAAAAGAATACCCGCAGTACATTCAAAATCCGGATGTCGTGATTAAGATAAGCGGTTGCATGAATGCTTGCGGACAGCATACCATGGCACATATTGGGTTTCAAGGTATGAGTATTCGCACTAAAGACAAGTTGGTGGCTCCGGCCCTTCAAGTGCTACTGGGTGGCGGAAATCACGGAAATGGAAAAGGAACCTTTGCGGATAAAGTAGTAAAGATCCCAAGTAAAAGAGGGCCGCAGGCCCTACGGTTAATTTTGGACGATTACGAGGCCCACGGTAACGGGAAACCATTTGAGGACTACTATGCCGAGAAAGGGGAACATTATTTCTATGAATATTTAAAGCACCTTTCCAATGTAGAGAATTTAACTGCGGATGATTTTATTGATTGGGGAAATTCAGAAAAATACAAAAAGGAAATAGGGATTGGCGAATGTGCCGGTGTAATTGTGGATTTGGTGGCTACGCTCTTTTTTGAAAGTCACGAGAAAATTGAAAGTGCCAATGAAGCGATCCAGTCAGGTAAGTGGGCCGCAAGTATCTATTATTCCTATCAGGCTATGGTGAATGCTGCCAAAGCCTTGCTGACGGCAGAGAAAACCAAAACCAATACACATGCCAGCATCATACGGGATTTTGAAACCCTATTTGTTATCGAGGGAAAGTTGGATTTAGGATATAGCTTTAGTGAAACAGTACTTCAACTGAATCAAAATGCTCCGAACGAGATCTTTGCTAAAAGATACGTAGAGGATGCCAAAAAAATTATAGCGCAGTTGGAGGCGTACAGAACGTTAGAATTACAACAAGTATGAATACCGGAAAACTAACAGTGGTTGGAGCAGGTCCCGGAGATGTAGAGCTGATCACCTTAAAAGGGGTCAAAGCTTTAAAGGCAGCAGATGTGGTATTGTACGATGCCTTGGTAGATACCCAATTGCTAGAGTATGCTCCGAAAGCCGAACACATCTTTGTGGGCAAGCGGAAAGGTTGCTATCGTTTTCAACAAGAGCAGATCAATGAACTGATCGTTCAAAGAGGCCATTTAGGTTGTCATGTAGTACGCTTAAAAGGAGGAGATCCCTTTGTATTTGGTCGAGGTGCGGAGGAAATGGAATATGCGGCACATTATGGGATGGAAGTGGCGGTTGTTCCGGGAATTTCTTCATCCATAGCGGTACCCGCATCCCAAAACGTCCCTGTGACGAAACGGGGTGCAGCCGAAAGCTTCTGGGTCATTACCGGAACTACGAGAGAACATAAATTATCAGGAGATGTTGCCCTAGCAGCCAAGTCTTCCGCAACGATCGTGATTTTGATGGGAATGGCTAAGTTACCCGAAATCATGATGCTATTTCGAGGTGAGGGGAAATCGCAACTACCGGTTGCGGTAATTCAGGAGGGCACTACCAAAAATGAAAAAACCGTTGTTGGTACTGTTATTACTATTGAAGCCAAGGTGCTTGAAGAAGGGCTTTCAAATCCTGCAATCATTGTAATCGGGGAAGTGGTGAACCATCGCGAAAAGTTAAATGCAATCAAAAAAGAAAAAATGGTACTGGTCTGATGGAACAGAATACGTTATATCCAATTTTTCTAAAGTCCTCACAACTGAACATCCTTATTGTGGGTGGGGGCTATGTTGCCGAAGAAAAACTACACTTTCTCACAAAATCGAGCCCGGATGCAAAAGTTACCATGGTTTCTCCAATGTTCCGGGAAGCTACTAAGGCTTTGGCGAATAAATTCCATGTAAAAATGATCGTGGATCAGTATAATGCAAATTATCTGTACGGCAGACATATGGTGATCGCTACAACGGATAAGCCAGAGATAAATCTACGGGTGTACCAGGACTGTAGGAAACTGAATACTTTAGTAAATGTGGCCGATAATCCTCCGCTATGTGATTTTTACATGGGAGGTATTGTTACCAAAGGCCATGTAAAAGTGGCCATTTCTACAAATGGCAAGTCGCCTACCACGGCAAAGCGGTTACGTCAGTTTTTCGAAGAGGTTTTGCCCACGGATATTAGCAAAATGGTGGAAAACTTAAATGCCTATCGAAAAACAATAAAAGGGGATTTTGAGGAAAAAGTGAACAAAATGAACGAAATCACCCAAAAATTGGTAGAAAAAATATAAAAAGCGAGTAAAAAAATGATCAAAACAGATATCCTTATCATAGGAGCTGGCCCAACAGGCCTATTTACAGTTTTTGAAGCAGGCCTTTTAAAACTAAAGTGCCATCTTATTGACGCACTTCCCCAACCTGGAGGGCAGTGTTCCGAGATCTACCCTAAAAAGCCTATTTACGATATCCCGGCTTATCCGGAGATACTGGCCGGTGATTTGGTGGATAAACTCATGGAACAAATACGACCTTTTGAACCGGGTTTTACTTTCGGAGAACGCGCTGAAACTTTGGAAAAGCAAGAGGATGGATCTTTTGTAGTTACCACAAATAAGGGAACAAGGCATCATGCCCCTGTAGTGGTAATAGCCGGAGGTTTAGGTTCTTTTGAACCCCGTAAACCCCAATTGGAGCGCATTTCGGAATTTGAGGAAAAAGGGGTCGTCTATATGATCAAAGATCCTGAAGTCTATCGGGATAAAAAGGTGGTTATTGCCGGAGGGGGAGATTCTGCTTTGGATTGGGCTATTTTCCTTTCGGACGTTGCTGCTGAGGTCTCCCTGGTACACCGAAGGAATGAATTCCGTGGAGCGCTGGATTCCGTCGAAAAAGCCAGGGAATTGGCTCAAATAGGAAAAATAAAGCTATTTACCGAAGCAGAAGTTGCCGAATTACATGGTAAGAAAACGCTGGAGGCTTTGATAATTCGTCCTAACAAGGAGGCACTAGCTCCCACCTATTTGGAGACGGATTATTTTATACCTCTTTTCGGATTATCTCCCAAACTGGGGCCCATAGGCAACTGGGGGTTAGAAATCGAAAAGAATGCGATTAAGGTGAACAATGCCAGGGATTATCAAACCAATATTCCTGGAGTATTCGCTATTGGCGACGTCAACACCTATGAAGGCAAACTAAAATTAATACTTTCGGGTTTTCATGAAGCTGCAGTAATGTGCCAGTATGCTTATCAAATTATTAATCCCAATAAACGCTACATAATGAAGTATACTACGGTGGGTGGGGTACAAGGATTTGATGGTTCCAGAAAAGAAGCAAAGAAAGAGGTTGTCCAGGCCATTGCCTAGTCGCATATTGAATTGCTTAAAAAGACCTTTCAAAACCTTTTTGAAAGGTTTTTTTGTATTTCAAACATTTGCGTTGTTACTTTACGCACTAGTTCATTAAAAAATTGAAGTTATCAAGAAAGGTGGAGGGAATAGACCCATCGAAACCTTAGCAACCCTCACTATTGAGAAGGTGCTACGTTCTATCTCGGCAACGGGAAAAGATGACAAATGCGAAATATTATTTCGATTTTCCTCCTAACAACTCTTGACGTAATCATGTACACTAAAGTGCAAATAGTTTGTTATGTCGCAAATTGAACAAATTTTAAAAGAGCGGATTCTGGTCTTGGATGGCGCTATGGGGACAATGCTACAACGCTACAACTTTACCGAAGAAGATTTTAGGGGCTCCAGATTCAAAGACTGGCCGCAATCGTTAAAGGGAAACAATGACTTGTTGTCCTTGACGCAGCCCAAGGCACTTGCCGAAGTGCATACAAAGTATTTTGAAGCAGGAGCAGATATTGCGGAGACGAATACGTTCTCGGGAACTACAATAGCTATGGCAGACTACGGTATGGAGGAATTGGTGTATGAAATGAACTATGAGTCGGCAAAGATTGCCAAAGCGGTGGCGAATAAATTTACTCTAAGCAACCCTGAAAAACCACGTTTTGTTGCGGGAAGTATAGGACCAACCAATAAAACAGCTAGTCTTTCCCCTGATGTGAATGACCCGGGCTTTCGGGCAATAAGCTTTGATGAGCTACGAGAAGCGTATAAGCAACAGGTAGAGGCATTGTTGGATGGAGGTGCTGATATTCTTTTAGTAGAAACAGTTTTTGATACACTAAACGCCAAGGCTGCACTTTTCGCTATCGAAGAGGTAAAAGAAGTGCGTGATTTAAAAGTACCTGTAATGGTAAGTGGCACTATAACAGACGCTTCAGGAAGAACATTGTCGGGTCAGACACCAGAAGCCTTTCTAATCTCAATCACCCACCTTCCCATTTTATCGGTCGGTTTTAATTGCGCCTTAGGGGCCAAGCAACTCACCCCACATTTGGAAGCCATAGCCACAAAGGCAGATTTTTTTACGTCAGCGCACCCGAATGCAGGACTTCCTAATGCGTTTGGGGAATATGACGAAACTCCTGAAGAGATGGCGGCTCAGATCAAGGAGTATCTGGAAAAAGGATTAGTTAATATTGTTGGTGGTTGCTGCGGCACTACCCCGGAGCATATAAAGGCCATTGCTGATCTTGTAGGTAACTATCAACCCAGAAAAATTGTCATTCCTGTGTAGGCAAGAATCCGCTATGAAGGAAAGAAAGCCAAAATACTTACAACTGTCGGGCCTGGAGCCCCTGGTAATTACCCCGGACAGCAACTTTATAAATGTTGGAGAGCGTACTAATGTTGCGGGCTCCAGAAAGTTTTTGCGTTTGATCAAAGAGGGGGAGTACGCAGAAGCGCTTGAAATTGCCAGGCATCAGGTGGAAGGGGGTGCCCAGATCATTGACATTAACATGGATGATGGTCTCATAGACGGAAAGGCCGCAATGGTAAGATTTTTGAATCTGGTAGTGGCCGAACCCGATATTGCCCGGGTCCCGATTATGATAGACAGCTCAAAGTGGGAGATCATAGAAGCGGGATTGCAGGTCGTTCAGGGAAAATGTGTGGTGAACTCCATTAGTTTGAAGGAAGGTGAGGAAGAATTCGTTCATCAAGCCACTTTGATAAGGCGTTATGGCGCAGCTGTAATCGTGATGGCTTTTGATGAAGTAGGGCAGGCCGATAATTTGGAACGACGCATTGAAATCGCGGAGCGGTCCTACCGTATTCTGGTGGACCAGGTAAAATTTCCTCCTGAGGACATCATTTTTGACCTCAATATCTTTCCGGTGGCAACAGGCATGGAGGAACACAAACGCAACGCCCTGGATTTCATAGAAGGGACAAAATGGGTAAGGGAAAATCTTCCCCATTGTAGTGTTAGTGGTGGTGTCAGTAATGTTTCCTTTTCATTCCGAGGGAATACCGCGGTGCGGGAAGCGATGCACTCGGTCTTCTTGTATCATGCGATAAAGGCGGGAATGAACATGGGTATAGTAAATCCTACCTTGCTGGAAGTTTACGATGATATCTCCAAAGATCTCTTGGAGCATGTTGAGGACGTGATTTTAAACCGACGTGACGATGCTACCGAACGGCTGTTGGAATTTGCTGAAACCGTACAGGGCAAAGTAAGGGAATCTAAAGTAGATCTGTCCTGGCGTACCACGGCGTTGCAGGAAAGAATTACGCGGGCACTGGTAAAGGGAATTGACCAGTTCATAGTGGAGGATGTTGAAGAGGCGAGACAGTCCGTATCAAGACCTCTGGAAGTCATTGAGGGGCACCTTATGACTGGGATGAATGTGGTTGGTGATCTTTTTGGAAGCGGAAAGATGTTTCTTCCCCAAGTAGTGAAGTCGGCCCGTGTGATGAAAAAAGCCGTTGCCTATTTAGAACCTTACATTGAGGAGGAAAAGAAAAATAATGCCGAAGGAGCTGTAAGTCAGGCTGCAGGTAAAATTTTAATGGCTACGGTAAAGGGCGATGTCCACGATATCGGAAAAAACATCGTAAGTGTGGTACTGGCCTGTAACAACTATGAGATTGTGGATTTAGGGGTGATGGTACCCCCGGAAAAGATCATTCAAAAAGCAGTCGAAGAGCGGGTTGACATTATTGGCCTAAGTGGATTGATCACACCCTCCCTGGATGAAATGGTTTTCTTGGCAAAGGAAATGGAACGGCAGCACTTTCAACTCCCTTTGTTAATTGGAGGCGCCACAACAAGTAAAGCACATACCGCAGTAAAAATAGATCCGGTATACAGCCATTCGGTGGTACATGTTAACGATGCCTCAAGAGCGGTCACCGTTGTGGGCGATTTGTTACAAAAGGACACGGGGGTAACCTATAAGGCCGGTATAAAATCAGATTACGAAAGTTTTCGGGAAAAGTTCTTAGCCAGAACAAAACAAAAAGAGTACTTAACGTTGAGCCAGGCCAGAGCCAACAAGCTGAAGATAGATTTTCAGCAACAGGATATTTTTACGCCCAATTATTTGGGGATCAAGGTTTGGGAAGAATTTGATTTGGGCTTGTTAGAAAAGTTTATCGATTGGACCCCATTTTTTCGTTCCTGGGACCTTCATGGGAAGTATCCGGATATTTTAAAGGACACTGTTGTAGGAGAACAGGCCACAGAACTGTTTGAAGATGCCCAAAAAATGCTCCGTAATGTGCTGGATCAAAAGCTATTAGCCGGCAAAGCAATTTTTGGTATTTTCCCGGCGAATCAGGTAAATGAAGATGATATTGAACTAAATGCGGATGGAGATGAATATACTTTTCGCACACTAAGACAACAATCTAAGAAACGGGAAGGCGTGGCCAATATAGCGCTGGCAGATTTTATTGCTCCAAAGCAATCCGGAGTTCAGGACTACATGGGTTGTTTTTGTGTTTCTACTGGTTTTGGAACTAAGGAACTCGCTGAAGCATTTGAAAAAGACAATGATGATTACAGTGCTATAATGATTAAGGCGTTGGCAGATCGCCTGGCAGAAGCTTTCGCGGAGTACCTGCACCGCGAAGTGCGAACAAAGTACTGGGGGTATGCCGCTAAGGAAAGCCTGGATAATCAAGCTTTGATCGCTGAAAAATACCGTGGGATCCGTCCGGCGCCGGGATATCCCGCTTGTCCGGATCACTTGGAAAAGCTGACCATTTGGGAAATCCTTCAGGTTCAGGAGAGCATTGGTGTAAAACTTACAGAAAGCCTGGCCATGTGGCCAGCCGCCAGTGTTAGTGGGTATTACTTTGCTCACCCCCAGGCAAGATACTTCGGTTTAGGAAAGATTAAACCAGATCAGGTTGAAGATTTTGCACGGCGAAAAGATATTGCTGTGGAGGAGGCACAGAAGTGGCTGGCACCAAATTTAGCTGACAGTTGATAGGGAATTGTTGATAGAAGTACTAAATGGAGTATAAAGATTTAGATGTTTGGAAGGAGTCTCGAGAGTTGGTTCAAATGATTTATAATCTGTCTAAATCCTTTCCTAAGGAGGAAGTATTTGGACTACGTCATCAAATACGAAGAAGTAGTATCTCCGTTCCTTCAAATATTGCCGAAGGTTGTGGAAGAAGAACTTCAGCTAGCACATTACAATTTCTATACATAGCAAGAGGTTCTTTATATGAGTTGGAAACGCAATTGATTTTAGCCTGCGATCAAGGATATTTAGGAGGTGAAGTATACGAAAAAACACTTGAACAAGTCGTGTCTTGTAAGAAATTGCTAAATGGTTTTATAAACTACTTCGCTACCAAATGACCTTTTCCATCAACCAAAAACCATCAACAATTAATCTGTAGAATGAAAGTAACCGAACATATTAACCAGGCTAACGGGGAACCCCTTTTTAGTTTTGAGATCATTCCTCCGGTAAAAGGAAGAAGCATCCAGGAGCTATATAACAATATCGATCCCTTAATGGAGTTTAAACCGCCATTTATTGATGTAACAACATCGAGAGAGGAATATGTTTACATCGATCGAGATGGTCTATTAGACAAGAAACTTACCCGCATGCGTCCGGGAACTCTGGGGATATGTGCTTCCATCAAACATAAATATGATGTAGATACTGTGCCACATGTCCTTTGTGGAGGATTTACCAAGGAAGAAACAGAATATCTCCTGGTCGATTGCCATTATTTGGGAATAGATAATGTTATGGCGTTAAGAGGAGATGCTATGAAGGAGGAGAAATACTTTGCCCCTACCAATGGAGGCCACAAATTCGCATCGGATCTGGTAAAACAAATTCAACAACTCAATTGTGGCAACTATTTGCACGAAGTGATAGAAACCGATAACTGTTCCGATTTTTGTATTGGTGTGGCGGGGTATCCCGAAAAGCACATGGAAGCGCCGTCCTTAAAATCGGATCTAAAACGGCTAAAAGAGAAGGTCGAACTAGGGGCAGACTATGTGGTTACCCAAATGTTTTTTGACAATGCTAAATTCTTTCATTTTGTAGAAGAAGCCAGGGCGATGGGCATTGATGTACCCATAATTCCAGGGATAAAACCTATCGCAGTAAAGCGGCATCTTCAATTGTTACCACAGGTATTTCGAGTGGATATTCCGGAAGAACTCATTGAAGCAGTTGAAAAATGTAAGGATAACAAAGCGGTGCGTCAGGTGGGAATTGAATGGTGTATCCAGCAGTCCAAAGAACTAAAAGCTGCCGGAGTTCCGGTGTTGCATTACTATTCCATGGGAAAATCGGATAATATTAAGGCTATCGCGCAGGAGGTCTTTTAATTTCCTACTTTTACCCTCTGTGAGACGCCTACTACTCCCTTTCTTTTTTTGTTTGGTAACAGTATGCTTTCCCCAGAGCGAAGGAAGTCCAACAAAGTATGTCATAGACCTAAACCAGTTTTACGGTTCTGTGCTATTACACAACCCTGATATTTCACATCTGATCACCGAGCACCCTGGAGGGATTATTCTGGGTATTAATCGTAAGACCTATGGCGCCAGGGAATGGGAGGGTTTATTTGGGTATCCGGACACGGGATTTACGTTTGTGTATCAAAATATGAATAATCCCGTCTTGGGAGAACACTTCGGCCTTTATGCCCACTACAATTTTTATTTTTTCAAGCGCAATCTTCAGTTTCGCATTGCCCAGGGAATAGCATATACTACCAACCCTTATGACAGGGAAACCAATTTTAGGAACTCGGCCTACGGATCTCATCTGCTAAGTTCTACAGTGGCGATGATCAACTATCATAAAGAAAATTTGATAGCTGATTTGGGGCTAAAAGCAGGGATTTCTTTGATCCATTACTCCAATGCTAATTTTAAAGCTCCCAATACCTCTACCAATACCTTTGCTTTTAATCTTGGCGTTACTTACGACTTAAATCGGAATTATGAGGTTGAGTATGTAAAACCAAAAAAGGAAAAGAAATATGCCGAACCTGTTGCCTACAACTTTGTTTTACGCGGAGGAATTAACGAAAGCGATGTGGTAAATTCCGGTCGTTTCGGATTTTTTATCCTCTCGGCATATGCGGATAAACGCCTGGGAAGAATAAGTGCAATTCAGGCCGGTACGGATGTGTTCTTTTCGTACTTTCTGAAAGAGCTTATCCGATTTCAAAGCAATTCCTTTCCGGAAATGAATATAGCCCCGGATACCGATTTCAAACGTGTTGGGGTCTTTTTGGGCCATGAACTATTCATCAATAAGCTAAGCGTGGTAACGCAGTTGGGCTACTATGTGTACTATCCTTTTGATTTTGAAGGCAGGGTCTATAATCGCATTGGGTTGAAGCGTTATTTTGGAGATAGGTTTTTTGGGAGTGTTACCTTAAAATCCCATGGAGCAGCAGCAGAAGCGGTAGAATTTGGGATGGGAATTAGATTGTAACATTAAGATGATAGAAAATAAAAGGTATAGTAAAAGTAGAATTATCGCTTTGAACATAGCGGGAGGATCGCTGGTGTTGTTGCTTTTGCTATTATCCTGCAACTCTGAAAATGCACCGGATTGTTTTCAGAATGCCGGGGATTTGGTTAGAGTTCAGGTAGATGTACCTGACTTTTCCGATATAACGGTTTTTGAGCGGTTGAATTTGGTATTGATACAAGGGGAGGAGCAAAGCGTAGAGATCGAATCGGGGGAGTTATTGCTCAATGAAATATCCGCAACAGTGGAAGATGGCCGGCTGATTTTAAGAAATGATAACGGCTGTAATTTGTTCAGGGAATACGGTTTGTCTACGGTGTATGTCAAGGCACCAGATATTAACGAAGTACGCAGCAGTACCGGTTTATTGATCTCCAGTGAGGGAGTATTGAACTATCCGGATATACGTCTGGTTTCCGAGAGTTTTAGTGAGAATACATCGGAGACCACTTCGGGGAGTTTTGATCTGCAACTTGCATCTCAAAACGTACAGCTTTTGGCAAATGGGATTGCGTATTTTAGGATACGAGGTACCGCAGAAAATCTCAATGTGTTTATAGCTGCGGGGGATTCCCGCATTGAGGCAGAAGGACTTTCAGCCACCTCAGTTACCGTAAATCATAGAGGAACTAATGATATATTGGTGAATCCGCAACAGCGTATTTCCGGTACAATTCGAGGTTATGGCGACGTGATCAGTGTAAATCGACCTGAGGAGGTCATGGTTGAAGAAACGTTTGAAGGGCGATTAATTTTTCAGGACTGATGGGCCTTTATGAATACATTAAAGGACGCTTTAAGGACAAGGAAAAACCTGTTTCTCGGAGAGGACTAGGGGGATTGCTAAAAGCAGATGCTTTATTACATAACTTAATTGCAGAGCATAGGATCCCGGGAATGGCGGTAACGATCCTCCGGAAGGGAAAAACAGTACTCGAAAAAGGATATGGTTATGCCGATATCGAAAAAAGGATCGGAGTGGATCCCCAACAAACCGTTTTTCGAATCGCCAGCATTTCCAAATGTATTACAGCGCTGGCACTGGGAAAAATGGTTGAAGAAGGTATTGTGAATTGGGATAACTCTCTCTATGATTACGTTCCTTATTTTCCAAACAAAACTTTTGATTTTACGTTACGGCAATTGGCAGCACATACTGCAGGAATACGTGGGTATCGTGGAAAGGAATATGGTTTAAATCGGGACTTTTCCATTAAGGATAGTATTGCTGTTTTTGAAAAAGATCCTTTGCTTTTCGAACCGGGAAAAGGATACCTGTATAACAGTTTTGATTTTGTATTGTTGTCTTTGGCAATGCAGGAGGCTTCCGGTATACCTTTTGAGGAATACGTAAAGGAAAAGGTGCTCCTTCCTCTAGGAATGGAGCACACTTTTCCACCAAACGAAGATGAATTGTCGTTTCGAGTAAAGCGGGGAATCTCAACTGCCCAATGGTATACCAAAAGACAAAAAGATTTCAGGCAAGCTATGCCTGTAAACAATTTCTACAAACTAGCCGGAGGGGGATATTTGTCAACAAGTAAAGATATTGCCCGAATGGGTCAAGCCATTTTGGAGCAACAACTGCTCACCCCGGAAACGTACCGCCAGTTGCTTACTTCGCAATACGTAAATGGAACACCCACCTATTATGGTTTAGGATTTCAGATAAGCCAGGATGCCCGCGGTAGGGCGTTTGTGGGTCATGTGGGAAATAGCGTAGGCGCCTATACTAACTTTTTTGTATACCCGGAAGAACAGTTGGTAATGGCAATGCTAATTAATTGTGCGGATCCCAAGATACAGCAACAATTGGATGAGGTTATTGTGTGCTTCCAAAAATGACCTGGGAAAACAATTATTAGGCATCTGCTACCTGGAAGTTAGCAAGATTCGGGTGTTTTTAGAGAAAAGGTTGCGATACTTTTACAATGTATTCAATAGCGGACTACAATGAAAACACATGCAGCGCATAACTATGAAAGAATTGCAAAAGCCATAGGGTATCTATCTGAAAACTTCAAAGCCCAACCCAATCTCGAAGAAGTAGCGGAAAAAGTCCACCTAAGCCCATATCATTTCCAACGGCTATTTACAGACTGGGCAGGGGTGAGCCCAAAGAAATTCCTGCAATTTATTAGTCTGTCGTATGCAAAGAGATTACTTAGAGAGGATATGGCGAGCCTTTCGGCTACGAGTTATGAAACCGGCCTTTCGGGTTCAAGTAGGCTACATGACCTTTTTATCAATATAGAGGGGATGACCCCTGCGGAATACAAAAATGGGGGTAAGCACCTCGTGATCAACTATAGTTTTGCTGATAGCCCGTTCGGTACTATTTTGGTGGCTGCTACACCAAAAGGTATCTGTCATTTGGCTTTTGCTGAGGAAGCTCAAAGTGCCCTGTTAGTATTGAAGGAGAAGTATCCGAATTCAAAATTGATACAAAAAGTAGACGCCCTTCAACAAAACGCCCTTTTTATTTTTAGGCACGATTGGAGCAAGCCAGGTGAGATAAAGTTGCATTTAAAGGGTACGGATTTCCAATTAAAAGTATGGGAGAGTCTGATCCGGGTGCCTTTGGGTAAGTTGGTAACCTACAAATCCATCGCAGACCGTATTGGAAGACCTAAAGCGTCCCGAGCGGTTGGTTCGGCGGTAGGAGCAAATCCGGTTGCCTTTTTAATTCCCTGTCACAGGGTAATACAATCAACCGGGTATTTTGGAGAATACCACTGGGGAGCCAACCGCAAAAAGGCTATGATAGGCTGGGAGGCTTCTCGCATAGCTGCCCGGTAACCCTCAAATCATTCAATTTTAATACGAGAAAAGGGTGTAAATCGCCACACCATGGCAAGCTGTGCCTTTCGCTGAAGACAACATAATGTAACAATAACTCGCAACAAATGGAACCAAAAGCCCTTGCGATAAGGTATATCAGATACATGCGAGTCACTCCTATTTCTTTGGCCAATCCAAAGATTTGGTGAGGATCTTCAATGAAATAGTTTCTTTTTAACTTTTACGAGATACTGAAGTTAAGCATATACGGTTGTGTTGAAATATACTGAAAATGAGTAAATTAAGGTTTTGTGCTTGTGTGCTTTTCAAATTTTATAGAACTTTAGCTAAAGTCAGTAAGGTACAATTGCTAAAAAACGTTTTAATCTTCGGTTTACTTTTAGTAGGATACTCCGCTTTGGGGCAATCTAAGAGTACTGGTTATTCGGTTGAAGAAATACTCAAGGATTCCGGATTAACAGAAATGTCTGCCTCGGAATGGAAAAAGCTCAGGGACTTTGAAAAGAAATTAGCACTGACGCCCCTTGTTCAATCCCAGCAGCAAGATCAGTTACGGGCTTATACCCGGGATTCCTTACGTATACTTGAGGTAAAGCTGATGGCGGTTAGACTTTTGGAAGAAAAAGAGTTGTTGGACAGGGACATGGTAGAAAATCTCCACTACTACAATACCCTCCTTGCCGAACTCCGGGAAAGTAGCATACCACAGGCGGAATACCGCTTCCTGGAGGAGAAAATGGCCTTTATGAATCAAGGTGCGATGGAGGAAAAGTTAGGGCAGAGTAGGATCGTAATCTTCGTGATGGGGAGTCTATGCATACTGCTATTGTTTTTTGCGTTTCGGATAAAAACGGCCCGGAAAAGTAGTGTACTTCCTGAACTTAGCAAGCAAGAGGTAACAGTACGGAATCTTATCTTGCAAGGCAAGACGAATAAAGAAATTGCCAACGAGCTTTTTATTAGCCTCAGTACAGTAAAGACACATATCACTAACCTTTACGGAAAACTGAATATCACGAGCCGGCAGGAGTTACTGCAAAAACATACGGGTACTAGCACCTAATTCAGACCCTATTCTACCGTTGCTTTTTTTCAATTAATCAGTCCTTTGTTTCAAAACATTGCGAGATGGCCAAGCGTTTTGATCAATGGAATAGGGGTATTGGATGGGGTGTTTTTAGTATTGCTTTGCTTACCTATTACGGTACCATGGCCCCCACCGTAAGCTTTTGGGATTCCGGAGAATATATTGCAACATCAGCGAAACTTGAAATAGCCCATCCTCCGGGTGCTCCTTTATTTCAACTTATTGGGGCCTGTTTTGCGCTAATTGCTTCAGAAAAAACGCAAATCGCTAAGATGATCAACTTTGTCTCGGTGATCGCAAGCTCCTTTACAATTCTTTTCTTATACTGGACACTGGTCCGGGTATTGCGAAAGTTAGGGGGTAATACTGTTGAGTTAGACACTTTTAAAACCCTATCTATTCTGGGTAGTGCTTTGGTAGGTGCGCTGGCCTTTACATTTTCAGATAGTTTTTGGTTCAACGCCGTGGAGACGGAAGTTTATGCTATGGCAAGCTTTATCATGGCCCTACTGCTTTGGCTGGGCCTTAAATGGACAGAAGACCTTCAAAATCTAAATGCGCACAGGTTATTATTGCTTATCGCCTTTGTGATTGGGCTTACTTTTGGGATACAGTTCATGGGGTTTTTGGCTATTCCCTCCATAGTACTGTTGTATTGCTTTAAGCGCTATCCCCATATCACGGTAAAAAACTTTATCATCTTCAATCTGGTTGGATTGGGAGTGTTGGTTGTGGTATTTCAGTTTTCCCTTACTTATGTATTAAAGATTTTTGGTTGGGGAGAGCTCTTTTTTGTTAATACCTTGGGAATGCCTTTTAATTCAGGGACCATTGGTGTTGGAATAGTATTCCTATTGGGTTTTGGACTACTTATCTGGTATACCCAAAAAAAAGGCTTACAAAGGCTGAATACCTTTCTTTTATGTAGTGTTTTTCTGTTTCTCGGATTTTCTACCTGGTTAATGCTTCCTATTCGCGCTAATGCCCATGTAGCTATCAATGCTAATGATCCTTCGGATGCACGTACCTTGTTGGCGTACTACAATCGGGAACAATATCCAAAACTCAGTCCATTTTATGGAGCATATTATTCCGATAGGTTTGCGCCTTCCGGAGGCAAAAAGGACGAAAATCCAAAGTACGAACAGGACAAACAGCTCAAAAAGTACATCATTGTGAATCCATACAAGGATGCCCTGGAAAAGTCCAACCCGGAGCATACGGGGTGGTTACCCAGAATGTGGAATTACGAAGATGCCGAAAACTATATGCATCATTTCGGCCTGCTCGACTTTACCATCCGACCCGAATACTTAGGGAACCAGGAATTACGGCTTGAAATCGAAAAGATCAGGAAGGCGGTAGAGCAACAAGAACTTGGAACGGAACAATACATCCGATTTCTGGAGGGCTTTGCCGAGTACATCACGGTAACACCGCCTTCTTTTTGGGATAACGTAAGGTATTTGTTTCATTATCAATGGGGCTATATGTACTGGCGTTATTTTATGTGGAATTTTGCGGGACGACAAGATGATATACAAGGATACTATGATGATCACGGGAATTGGCTGAGCGGGATTGGTTTTCTGGATAGTCTTCGTTTGGGGAACCAGGAAAATCAGCCGTTCGAAATACTCCAAAACAAAGCACGCAATACCTACTATTGTTTACCCTTGCTCTTTGGTGTCTTAGGGTTTTTGTTTATGGCTACAACAAGGCCAAAGCTTTTCTGGGTGCTTTTTGTGTTTTTCCTTCTCACGGGTCTGGGGATTCAATTTTACACTAACCCCAGTATGTTTCAATCCAGGGAAAGGGACTATGCTTTGGTAGGATCTTTTTATATTTTTTCTATTTGGATAGGAGTAGGGGTATTTGGGCTCATTCAATTGACAAAGCGTTTTTTACCCTACAAGCTTACTGCAATAGCCGGCATACTGGGGAGCCTGGTTCTGGTGCCGTTCTTGATGGCTTTTCAAAACTGGGACGATCATGATCGCTCTGGCCGATTTACAGCAAGGGCGTCGGCCAAAGCCTATCTGGATTCTACCCAACAGAATGCAGGAGCTATACTATTTACCATTGGTGACAACGATAATTTTCCGCTTTGGTATGTGCAGGAAGTAGAGGGGTATAGAACAGATGTGCGGGTAATAGTAACAGGATATTTTGCTACAGACTGGTATATTGATCAGATGAAAAGGAGGTCTTATGAAAGTGCACCTATACCATCACAATTAAAGCACAAGCAATACCGCTATGGAACCAGGGATGTGGTATATTATCAAAACAGGACGGATAAGCGCTGGGATATTAAAGATTTTATGGATTGGATGGCCAGTGAGGACCCCAAAACCAAATTAGGGCATATTTTAGAACTAAGAGGTTTGGATCCCAATGAATATCCGGAAGTGATCCGAAAGGCACAGTATTACCCCACCCACAAACTTCGTATTCCGGTAAATAAAGAAAACGTACTGAAAAGTGGATTGGTTAAAGTGAAAGATACTGCTTTGATCGAAGAGCATATAGATATAGATATTCCGCAATCGTATTTAACCAAAAACAGACTGATGATGTTGGACATTTTGGCAAACAATGACTGGGAACGACCTATTTATTTTTCGGGTGGGAGCTTTGATGATGCCGAATACATTTGGATGAAAGATTATCTGCAGTTGGACGGCCTTGTGTATAAACTGGTTCCCATTCGCACCAGGAATGACGACCCTCTGGATATGGGAAGGATTGACACGGATTTAATGTATGACATTGTCAAAAAGTGGGATTGGGGAAATTCGGGGAACCCGGAAGTATATCACGATCCGCAAACCAGAAAACAATTTGGAGTCTCATTCCGACTTAATCTGGCGCGCCTGGTAGAAACGCTCATTGCAGAGGATAAGATTACTAAAGCCAGGGAAATTCTCGAAATAGCCGAAACTAATATTCCCTTTGAAAATTATGGGTATTATGCTTTTCTAGAACCATTTTTGGAGAGCTATTTTAGCATAGGGGAAGATGATAAGGCCTTGAACCTGTACAACAGGTTGAAAAATGTATATAAAGAAAGGTTGGACTACTACTCGGGTTTATCTTTGGAGGAGCAATATCTCCGGATCAATACTATTTTCTCAGACATGGATGGCTATCAAAGGACAATAGATATCCTATCGAAGTATTCCACTGAAGCCTTGGTACAATCAGAAATTGATAGTTTCAATACGCTACTCATGAGGTTCTCCCGGTGGGTAACCACAGAAGAGCAACCTATCCCGTCAATTCCGTAAAAAGGCTTTCCAAATTCTTATTCTTACGGCTTAGTTGGAGTGTTTTCAGCTGGTTGTCATGAGCGAAGTCAAAGACGTTAGCGCGCATATCCAAATCTGTTCCAAATGTGATCTCGTAAACAAACCCCCCGGTATTTTTAACAGCAGTCACGTGAGATAGCTTCCGTAATAATACCTCTTCCACGCGATAGTCAAATTCCACTTCTATGATTTGTTCTTCGGTCTGCCGTAGCTCCTCCAATTTTTTGTCTGCGACAATGGTACCCTGATTAATAATAATCACCCGATCACAAACAGCCTCCACCTCTTTCATGATATGGGTGGATAACAAAATGGTTTTTTCTCGACCAATTTCTCGGATAAGTTTTCGTATTTCAATCAATTGATTGGGATCTAAACCGGTCGTGGGTTCATCTAAGATTAATACGTCCGGCTCATGTAACAATGCGGCAGCCAGACCTACTCGCTGACGGTATCCCTTGGAAAGCTGCCCAATCTTTTTACCAGCCTCAGGAGTCAATCCCGTTTGTACAATAACTTCAGCAATACGTTTTTTAGGAACTTTATAGGCACGAGCATTGAATAATAGGTACTCCTTTACATACATTTCAAGATAAAGGGGGTTGTGTTCAGGTAAATACCCAATACTTTGCTGTACTTTCCTCGGTTGTGTAACAACATCAAAACCATTCACGCTGGCCTCTCCGGAATCCGCTTTATAGTAAGTAGTTAGGATCCGCATCATGGTAGATTTACCGGCACCATTGGGACCCAGGAACCCAACGATCTCCCCTTTATTGATCGTAAAAGAAACCGCTTGTAACGCCTTTTGTTGGCCAAAGGTCTTGGTAATATCACTTACAACGATAGACATTCTTACAGATTTGGCTTCAAAAATAGAGATTTCTTACAGCTTCCCGGTTGCGATAGTGGTCCGTTTGAAATGGTCGGCCTGAATTTACTGTTTTTGGGTTCAGGTATAGCATATCGGAGGAAACCAAAAATTCGATATTGGAAATTATCGTAACAAATTAGGAATGAATTTCTTCAGAATCCTTTGATTTTTCTAAAAATCAAAAAAAATTAAAGAATAGTTTTGAATTTTCAATAGAATAGCTAATCTTAGCCCTGAATATCAAGATCATGAAAAGAATATATTTCTGGAACGGTTTTTACTACTACTTCTTTTTTCAAAGAAGTAAGGGACTGTTCTAGGATATATCATCGATAAGAAACGTAAAGTCCCGACATATTTTCGGGGCTTTTTTTTTGGAATGAAGTTAAAAGTAGCTATACAGGGAATTCAAGGGAGCAATCATCATCAGGTAGCCCAGGAGTATTTTGGAGCTGGCATTGACCTGGTAGAATGCCTTTCTTTCGATAATCTGATCGATCATCTTTTGGAAGGCACTGCAGATAAGGGCGTAATGGCCATTGAAAACTCTATTGCGGGTTCCATTATTCCCAATTACAACCTGTTGTGCCATAAGAAGTTGCATATTATAGGAGAGCACTATTTGAACATTCACCATAACCTAATGGTGTTAAAGGGACAAACGCTACAGGATATAAAAGAAGTACGGACGCATCCCATGGCCCTTTTGCAGTGCATGGAGTATCTAAAACAGTTTCCGCATCTGAAACTGGTTGAGGATGCAGATACTGCTGAAACGGCGAAGAAAATCCGACAGGATCGTTTGTCACATGTAGCAGCAATTGCTCCGAAGGCCGCAGCGGAGCTTTATGATTTGGATATCATTGCAGCCGAAATACAAACCATTAAAAACAACGCTACGCGTTTTATAATTCTAAAAAGGCAGAATAAAGTACTACCTAAAGAGGAGATCAATAAAGCATCGCTCCGTTTTATCACGGATCACAAACGCGGTAGTTTAGCTACGGTGTTGAATGTAATGAGTGATTGCAATCTCAACCTTACCAAAATTCAATCCTTACCGGTAATAGAAACCCCATGGAAGTATGCGTTCTTTGTGGATGTAACTTTTGAGCATTACGACCATTTTGCCAAATCCAAATCGTTGTTGGAAATAATGTCTGAGGACTTTACCGTGCTTGGAGAATACAAAAATGCCTTGTTACCATGACAGTTGCAGATAGATTACATAGCGTTCAGGAGTACTATTTTTCTAAAAAACTACGGGAAGTTAAATCCTTAGTTGCTGAAGGGCGTCCTATAATCAACATGGGTATTGGTAGTCCTGACCTTCCCCCGCCGGCCACGGCTTTAGAAGGACTTACAGGTGTCCTGTATCAGGACGGCGCACATCAATACCAAAGCTATCAAGGTTTACCGGAGCTCCGTGATGCTATGGCCGGGTTTTACAAAGAGCGTTTTGGAGTAACTATTGATTCGTTGAGCGAGCTTTTACCTTTAATCGGGTCAAAAGAGGGCATTATGCACATCAGTATGGCCTTTTTAAATACGGGTGATACGGTTTTGGTGCCAAATCCGGGGTATCCAACCTACACCTCGGTGACCAAGCTCATTGGTGCTGTGCCGTTGCAATACGATTTGAGTGAAGACAATGATTGGCTACCGGACTTGCAAAAGCTGGAGCAGGAGGATTTGTCTAAAGTAAAGTTGATGTGGATCAGCTATCCCAACATGCCCACAGGAGCCAAAATCACACTCCAAAAAATGGAAAAGTTGGTGCATTTCTGCAGTCGTCATGATATTTTATTAGTGAATGATAACCCGTACAGTTTTGTACTAAACGATACCCCCACAAGTATTTTACAAGTCCCTGAGGCAAAACATTGCGCTATGGAACTCAACTCACTTAGCAAGACATTCAACCTGGCAGGGTGGCGTGTGGGCATGGTCTTGGGAAGCGCAGCCCATGTACTGGCAGTGCTCAAGGTTAAAAGCAACATGGATTCGGGAATGTTTTATGGGATCCAAAAAGGAGCAATTGCCGCACTGGAAAGCGGGGGAGAATGGTTTGCGCGTTTGGATGCAACGTATAAAAAAAGAAGGGAGTTGATGTTTAAATTGGTAGATAAGCTGCACTGTACCTATGACCCAGATGCTGCCGGAATGTTCATTTGGGCCAAATTGCCAGAGGGGTCAAAATCTGCTGAAGACTTTATTGATGAGGTACTCTACCAAAAAAATATATTCATTGCTCCAGGCACAATATTTGGAAGTAACGGAGAAGGGTATATCCGATTTTCCCTCTGTGTGGCCGAAGAAAAAATTATAGAAGCAATAGAGCGATTTTGAAATGGAACGTGTAGTTATCATCGGGGTTGGGTTAATTGGAGGGTCTTTTGCAAAGGGGATGAAAAGAGTGTATCCAAAAGTCGTGCTATCCGGATTGGATGCGAATAAAGATCACCTGGAAAAGGCGATTCAAATCGGCTTGGTGGATGAGAGGGCTACTACAAAAACTATGGCAGAAGCCGATATGGTTATTTTGGCTATCCCGGTGAACGCTTTGGTAGAGGAACTTCCGGGAATTTTGGATGCAGTGAAAGAGGATTGTGTGGTAGTTGATGCCGGATCTACAAAATCCCTGATTTGCCAAACTGTTGAAAATCATCCTAAGCGGCATGTTTTTTTGGCCTGCCATCCTATTGCGGGAACAGAGTTTTCCGGTCCGCAGGCAGCTTTTGACGGACTCTATGAAGGGAAGACCAATATTATTTGCGAAATCGAAAAAACAGCTTTTCCCCTGCAGGAGCGGGCATTGCATTTTTTTCAAAAGTTAGGGATGCGTATTCGCTATATGAATCCGGTAGCACATGATAGGCATATTGCCTATGTCTCACATCTGTCTCACATCAGCTCCTTTATGTTGGGGAAGACGGTGATCCAGAAAGAAAAAAATGAACGGGATATTTTTGATATGGCCGGAAGTGGATTTGAGAGTACGGTCCGCTTGGCTAAAAGTTCTCCCGATATGTGGACGCCGATTTTTGAACAAAACAGGGAGAATGTTATTGAAACGCTGGAAGAGTATATTGAAAATTTGGAAGCGTTTAAAAAAATGATGGAGGCTAATGATTTTGAAGGGATCTACAATGAAATGAACAACACAAATCGAATAAAACAAATTTTAAAAGGAATACCGCTTACTAAAACCTTGGATTAGCTATGGAGAACTCAAAACAACTTAGAAATTGGTTAGATGATATGAACTTACCCCATCCACTTGTAATTGCAGGGCCTTGCAGTGCCGAAACGGAAGAACAGGTGATGCTTGTCGCAAATGAATTGAAGGATTCGGATGTGAGCTATTACCGGGCCGGTATATGGAAGCCTCGTACCCGACCTGGTAATTTTGAAGGGGTGGGAGCTATTGGGCTCAATTGGTTAAAACGGGTTAAGGAAGAGACAGGATTAAAAACAGCTACTGAAGTAGCCAACAGAACACATGTAGACCTGGCACTGGAATATGATGTGGATCTGTTATGGATAGGTGCGAGATCTACGGTAAGCCCATTTATAGTACAGGAGATCGCCGATGCATTGGCCGGTACGGACAAAGTGGTCATGGTGAAAAATCCGGTCAATCCGGATCTATCATTGTGGTTAGGAGCGGTAGAACGGTTACATAGTGCAAACATTAAAAAATTGGGAGTGATCCATCGGGGTTTTAGCACCTATGAGAAAACCAAGTATCGCAATATTCCGGAATGGCAATTGGCCATTGAACTGCAAAGCCGCTTTCCGGACCTGCCTTTGATCAATGATCCCAGCCATATCACGGGGAAAAGAGATATGGTATTTGATGTTTCCCAAACGGCCTTGGACCTTAATTTTGACGGATTAATGATAGAAACCCATAGTGATCCCGACAACGCCTGGAGCGATGCCGCACAGCAGGTTACCCCTACTACGCTAAAACAGATGTTTATTGATTTAAAGATGCGAAAGGAAACTGACCAGGAAGCCGAATACAATGCACAATTGGCAAACTTAAGAGCGCAGATAGATGTATTGGACAATCAGTTGATTGATCTGTTAGGAAAAAGAATGAAGGTTTCGGATGGTATCGGAGAACTTAAAAAGAAGCGTAACGTAGCGGTGCTCCAGACCAACCGATGGAATTCTATTTTGGGTCATATGATTTTAGAAGGAGAGCAGAGAGGTTTAAGTGAAGAGTTTGTATTAAGAATGTTCAAAGCAATACACCAGGAATCCATCAACCATCAGGAAAAGATCATTAATGCTTAAACAGCAGGAAAAGATCAATCGAGCAGATTTTCATTTATCTTTAACTATCGGTAGCCAGGAAAAACTGTAACAATTTACATACAGGTACATCTTTAGGGAAATTAAACGAATTGTTACCATGAAGAAGATGATAACAGCAATGCTTTTTTTAGCAGCAATGCAGCTAACGGCACAACGCATTGTTGACAAAAGCGTAGGGACCTTCCACACAGTAAAAGTGTTTGATCTGATTGAAGTAAATCTTATTCAATCTGAAGAAAATAAGATTTTGATCAAAGGCAGAAATGTAGATGACATAAAATGGGTAAATAGAGATGGCGTGCTCAAATTACGGATGCAGCTGGACAAAAAGTTTACCGGAGAAGACACTTTTATTGAGGTGCATTATACTGATTTGGATATTATAGATGCTAATGAGGGAGCAGAGATCACGTGCAATGAGGTAGTGACGAAAAACAAAATAGAACTACGCGCTCAGGAAGGTGGAAAAATTATTATTGGCATGGATGTAGCCGTTGCGGAGGTTCGGGCGGTGACCGGTGGCATAGTGCAAGCTTCGGGCTTGGCAGAAAACCAGTCGGTGGTAATTAACACAGGGGGTATCTTTGAGGGAAGCGACTTAAGAACCGCTACCTCTAAAGTAAAGATCTCGGCTGGCGGAGAGGCGGAAGTATTTGCCTCAGAGCGGATCGATATTGATGTAAAAGCCGGTGGCGATGTAGTGGTTTACGGGCGACCCAAACATGTGAATAAGAAAACCTTTGTTGGTGGAAGAATACGCCTTGTGGAGTAATGAGGTAAAGTTTTGGACAAATAAAAAAGCCCTGATCACAATCAGGGCTTTTTTTGCATTCAATGCTTTTACTTTTTAAAGATATATCGGGTGATAAAAATCCCTTTTCCATCTCCTTTTCCTCCTTCGCTCTCTACGGCGCTAACCACAAATTCAAGACTCCAGCCCTCAGAGATCATGGTGTTGATCATATTGGTGATCAAGGCATCGTTAGCAGCAATGTTCTGAAAACGGATTCCACCCAGATTGTAAAAGTTCAATAGCTTGGTTTCTTCAAAGTTTTTCACACGGATATCCCCTCTATCCGATTTATTCCGAGTATTGTCTTCTTCCGATCGAACAGAGGTATATTCTTTATAATCTTTTTCTTCAAGTGCATTCACGATACGGGATCGACCTAGTCCATTAGGAACGATAGATTCCACACTGGTAACTACCTTATACTGTTGTGCATTAGAGGGTACTGTGGCAAGCAGGGCAAAGGCGGCTAAAAAAAGAAGTTTTTTCATAATAGGAATGGTGTTTTTGTTAATTAGATGACAATGTTAAAGGGATTTGGTAAGAAAAGAAAATTGTTTCTTTGCGAAGTATAAATTGTTATCAACAAGCATTTTAAATGCAAGGGACAGTGTATAAATCCACAGGTAGCTGGTACTCCGTAAAAACGGAGTCGGGCGATTTTTACGAATGCAGGATCAAAGGGAAGTTCCGTATTAAAGGCATTCAAAGCACCAATCCTGTAGCCGTGGGCGACTCAGTTACATTTGAGCTGGAAAAGGTAGGCGATACAACCTTGGGAATAATCACCGCCATTGGCGAACGTAGAAATTATATTATCAGAAGGGCTGTGAAGCTCTCAAAACAGGTCCACATTATTGCGGCCAATCTCGATCAGGTCTTCCTTATGATTACACTAAATAATCCCACTACATATACCAGTTTTATTGATCGTTTTCTGGTAACTGCCGAAGCGTATGCTATTCCAGCTGTTTTATTGTTTAATAAGATGGATGATTACGATGAAGATGAACTGGTAGAAGTCGACTATTTGGTGCAGTTATATCGCTCGATTGGGTATACCGTTTTTGAGATCTCTGCGCTCACAGGACAGCACCTGGAAAAGGTAAAGGCGATGATGCTAGGGAAAACCAACATGTTTGCCGGGAATTCCGGGGTTGGAAAGTCTACTTTAATTAATGCCTTGGAACCGGAGTTGGAATTGAAGACTTCGGAAATTTCCGAGCAACATATGCAAGGACAACATACCACCACCTTTGCGGAAATGTATGATCTGTCCTTCGGGGCACGTATTATTGATACTCCCGGGATCCGTGGATTTGGTGTTGTAGAAATGGATAAAGATGAGATTGGGGATTATTTTCCCGAGTTTTTTAGATTAAAATCAGAATGTAAGTTCCATAACTGTCTTCATTTGGATGAACCGGGATGTGCCGTGAAAGCAGCGCTTGAAAATAATGAGTTGGCGTGGAGTCGGTATAGGAGCTATGTACAGATGTTGGAAGAAGACGTAGAAGAGACCTACAGGGCTGATAAATACAGGGAACGATAATGCGGGCGGTAATTCAGCGGGTTGCTAAGGCAGATGTAGTTGTAGAAGGCCAACAGGTTGCAAATATAGGCCCCGGATTACTTGTTTTGCTGGGGATAGAAAATGCCGATGGGGAAGAAGACATTGAATGGTTGGCAAAGAAGATCGCTAATCTCCGTATTTTCAATGATGAGAACGGTGTTATGAACCGCTCACTGATGGAACAGCGGGGAGATGCTATTGTGGTGAGCCAGTTTACCTTACATGCCGCTACGAAAAAAGGCAACCGGCCTTCTTATATAAAAGCTGCCAAACCCAATGTAGCCATTCCCATTTACGAAGAGTTTGTGGAGCAGTTGGAAAAACTCCTTGGTAAAAAAGTCGGAACCGGAGTGTTTGGCGCCGATATGAAAGTAAGCTTATTAAATGACGGTCCTGTGACAATTGTGGTAGATACTAAAAAGAAAGAATAATGAACATTCAAAACGCCCAGGAAGCTGTAGACAAGTGGATTAAGAACCATGGGGTGCGCTATTTTAACGAGCTCACCAATATGGCTCAGCTGACCGAGGAAGTTGGGGAAGTAGCTCGTATTATTGCCCGGAGATATGGGGAACAAAGCGAAAAAGAATCGGATAAGAACAAGGACCTTGGGGAAGAGTTGGCAGATGTACTGTTTGTTGTGCTCTGTCTGGCAAATCAAACCGGTGTGGATTTGCAAGGAGCCTTTGAAAAAAAACTGGATCTCAAGGCCGAACGGGATCATAATAGACATCATAACAATAAGAAGCTAAAATGAGGTAAATATATCTGCAAGATGTAGGGGCCTTATTCGCGTTTTTTTATTTTTGGAGCTTTCCAAAATTGTCACTCTTGAAGCTATCACTTTCTTTTACTTCCGATACCTTGTTGGATACAGCGATCACCATCACCGGCTCTAAAAGTGAGACAAACCGGATGTTACTTTTGCAGGCGCTCTATCCCAGCCTGGCAATAGAAAATGCTTCCAATTCCGATGATGCTGAGGCCATGCAAAAGGGATTAGGGATCACACAGGGGAAGGTAGATATCCATCATGCCGGAACAGCCATGCGGTTTCTGACGGCTTTTTTTGCCACCCAGGAGGGAAAAGAGGTAACCCTTACCGGTTCTGAAAGGATGCAACAAAGGCCTATAGGGGTTTTGGTAGAAGCACTTCGGCATTTGGGTGCGGAAATTACATATGCGGCAAAAGAAGGGTACCCTCCTTTAGTAATTAAAGGGACCGTAGTAAGCGGTAAAAAAGTAAGGCTTCCTGCAGATGTGAGCAGCCAGTACATTTCCGCCCTTTGTTTGATGGCCCCTGGTTTTCCGGAGGGGCTTCAAATCGATTTGGAAGGAAAGATCACCTCGGTTCCTTACATAAAGATGACGCTAGCCCTCTTAAATGAGATTAGTGTGGAAACGGTATTTCAAGGAAATCAAATTACTGTTTCGCCTAAGGCTGAAGTAACTTCGAAAACATTAGTTGCTGAATCGGATTGGAGCGCCGCTAGCTATTTTTACAGTATCGTGGCATTGTCCGATATCGGAAGTAAAATACAACTCTCCACCTATAAAAAGGCTTCATTACAAGGCGATAGTGTGCTTCAGGAAATCTATCAGGACCTGGGGGTACGGACCCTATTTCAAAATGGGACTATTGTTCTGGAAAAAATAGCTGTTGCACAAACGGATGAACTTGTTCTTGATCTCTCCAACGCCCCGGATATAGCACAAACACTGGCAGTTACTTGTTTTGGATTAGGTCTTGGAACACACCTTACAGGCTTGCATACACTTCCCATTAAGGAAACAGACCGGTTAGGGGCGATGAAAACGGAACTGGAAAAATTTGGAGCTCAGGTGCGTATAGATCATGAAAGCCTCAGTGTAGCCCCCTCAAACGCTATTAAAAGGGGAGTGAGCGTAGACACCTACAATGATCATAGAATGGCCATGGCATTTGCCCCCCTGGCCCTAAAGGAGGGTTTGATGATCAATGATGCAGGGGTCGTTTCAAAATCCTACCCGGACTTTTGGAAGGACTTGAAAAAGGTGGGTTTCGAAATCGCAGAAGTCTTGTGAATTAATTCCATAATTGCTTGACAAGCCCTGTTAGCAGATTGTATATTTGCGCTCTTTTGAAAAACATCATTCCGTAAAATGAAATTATCCAACTTCAATTTTGAGCTTCCTAAGGAGCTTTTAGCAGAATATCCCGCAGAAAACAGGGACGAATCCAGATTAATGGTCATCCATCGCGATTCCGGTAAAATAGAACACAAGATGTTCAAGGATTTGATTAATTATTTTGATGAAGGCGATGTAATGGTGCTCAACAATACCAAAGTGTTTCCGGCCAGACTCTATGGCAATAAGGAAAAGACCGGGGCTCGAATTGAGGTATTCTTGTTAAGGGAGTTGAACGATGAGCAACGCTTATGGGATGTTCTGGTCGACCCCGCTCGTAAAATAAGGATTGGTAACAAATTATATTTTGGAGAAGATGAAAGTTTGGTGGCGGAAGTGATTGACAATACAACCTCCCGGGGGAGGACGTTACGCTTTCTTTATGATGGTTCTTATACCGATTTCAGAAGAAAGCTGCGAGAATTAGGAGAGACCCCACTTCCCAAATACATAAAACGCGCTGTAGAACCGGAAGACGAAGAACGGTATCAAACCATTTATGCAAAACATGAAGGGGCTGTGGCCGCACCTACTGCCGGTCTGCATTTTTCCAAACACTTGTTAAAACGCCTTGAGATAAAAGGTATTGATTTCGCTGAAGTAACCTTACATGTCGGGTTGGGAACGTTTAACCCGGTTGAGGTAGAAGATCTTTCCAAGCATAAAATGGATAGCGAAGAATTGGTTATTGATGAGAAGGCAACAGAAATTGTAAACAAGGCCAAAGCCGATAAGAAAAAGGTGTGTGCAGTGGGTACAACGGTAATGCGAGGCCTGGAGAGCGCAGTTTCTTCCGAAAGAACCTTGAATACCTTTGAAGGTTGGACCAATAAATTCATTTTTCCCCCATACGATTTCAGCATAGCGGACTGCATGGTGACTAATTTTCACTTGCCCAAGTCCACCTTGCTAATGATGATCTCAGCCTTTGTGGGCCACGATCTTATGAAAAAGGCCTATAAACAAGCTATTTTGGAACAGTATCGTTTTTACTCTTACGGCGATGCTATGCTAATTATATAAGAGCTTTAACAGATAAAGCCTGTTAACGTATAGAAAATCCCGGAAAGTCTCCGGGATTTTTCTTTCCTATTTTTGTGGAAATGGAGGTAGTAAAAAAGGATATTCGGGCCCTTTCAAAAGTGCAACTCAGGGAGTTCTTTATTTCCCGGGGCGAGCAGGCCTTTCGTGGTAACCAGGTTTATGAATGGTTGTGGCAAAAATCGGCCCACTCCTTTGAGGGGATGACCAATCTTACGAAAGCCACCCGGGCGATGCTTGAACAGCATTTTGTGATCAACCATATTAAAGTAGATGCTATGCAGCGCAGTTCCGACGGGACCATCAAGAATGCGGTGAAACTGCATGATGGGTTGATCGTAGAATCTGTCCTGATCCCTACCGAAACGAGAACCACCGCTTGCGTTTCCAGTCAGGTGGGCTGTAGTTTGGATTGCAAATTCTGTGCTACCGCCCGTTTAAAACGCATGCGCAATCTGAATCCGGATGAAATTTACGATCAAGTGGTTGCTATTGATAGACAAAGTAGATTGTATTTCGATCGACCCTTAAGTAATATCGTTTTTATGGGAATGGGAGAACCCCTGATGAATTATCCCAATGTGTTGAAGGCAATTGATAAGATTACCAGTGAAGAAGGATTGGGAATGTCCCCAAAGCGAATAACCGTTTCCACTTCCGGAGTACCTAAAATGATAAAAAAGATGGCAGATGAAGAAGTGAAATTTAATCTGGCGGTTTCACTACATTCTGCGATCGATGCCGTACGTACTCAGATCATGCCCTTCAATGCCACCTTCCCCTTGAAAGATTTGCGGGAAGCTTTGATCCACTGGTATCAAAAGACGCGAAAGAAGATTACCTATGAGTACGTTGTATGGCAAGGAATAAATGATCGCAAAGAAGATATCGAAGCCTTAGTAAAGTTTTGCCGTTTTGCACCTGCCAAGGTGAATCTTATTGAATACAATCCAATAGACGACGGGCAATTTCAACAAGCTCCGGAGGAGGTGATTCAAAACTATGTAAGAGCCCTGGAGGCCAACGGTATTGTAGTGACCATCAGGCGTTCCCGGGGAAAGGATATCGACGCAGCCTGTGGTCAGTTGGCCAATAAGGCGTAGTCCGGTAAAAAACAGGGTCGCGCCAAACTTTCCGTGAATACAATTTAGGGCCCATTTTTAAGCGTATAGTTTCATAACTAGGTTGGATCTCAAATAGGAATACTATCGAAACTCAATTCGTCAAAATGCCCTACCGAAGAATCTGACGACAAGCCGATAAATTTTAGAATATCATTACTTAAAGCACAGGGATAAGTATATTTGGAGATCGCATGAAGATTGTCTCACAAATACGCGAGCCTATTGAAAAAGAAATGGAACTTTTTGAGCAGAAGTTCTATGATTCCATGTCTTCCAAGGTAGCCTTATTTAATCGTATTACCTACTACATTGTAAACAGAAAAGGGAAGCAAATGCGTCCCATGTTCGTCTTTTTGACAGCGAAAATGCTTAACGGTGGCGAAGTTGCAGAACGTACATATACTGGGGCGGCTATTATTGAGCTTATTCATACCGCAAGTTTGGTGCATGACGATGTTGTGGATGATAGCTATAAAAGACGAGGTTTTTTCTCCATAAACGCGCTGTGGAAAAATAAGATTGCAGTTTTGGTAGGAGATTATTTGTTTTCCAAAGGATTATTAGTGGCATTGGAAAAGGGGGATTATGATTTGTTACAGATCGTTTCCAATTCGGTAAAATCCATGAGTGAAGGAGAGTTACTGCAAATAGAAAAGGCCCGGCTTCTGGATATTACGGAGGAAGTGTATTACGATATTATCCGACAAAAAACAGCGACACTTATCGCGGCCTGCTGCAGTATAGGAGCTGCCTCGGTACTACCTGACTCAGAAGAAGTAGGGACGTTTAGGAGATTTGGGGAACTCTGTGGTATGGCATTTCAGATCAAGGACGATCTGTTTGACTATGGGACCGAACGCATTGGAAAGCCTACCGGGATTGATATCAAGGAGCAAAAAATGACCCTCCCGTTGATCTACGCGCTAAATACCAGTGATAAAAAACATCGAAGATGGCTCATCAACTCGATCAAAAACCACAATAAGGACAAAAAGAGAGTTAAGGAGGTGATCGCCTATGTAAAGGAAAAGGGCGGTCTGGACTACGCCGTGGCGAAAATGATACAATTTAAGGACGAAGCTTTGGAGATCCTGGATAACTACCCGGCATCGGATTACAAGGCGGCGTTGACCTTAATGGTCAATTATGTAGTAGAAAGAAAGCAATAATTTTACTCCTGGGCAACCGTACTGAAGTTTTGAGCGTCTTTACCAATAGAAGGCAAATCGAGAACCCTTGAAAGTAATACCATTCTACAGTAATGAGAAGCAGCTGATCAGACGTGCCAAAACCGGGCAACGTGTTGCCCAACAGGCCATTTATGACAGATTTGCCCCAAAAATGCTGAGTATTTGCAGACAGTACATCAAAGATGTTCAGTTTGCAGAAGATGTAATGGTCAATGGGTTTGTTAAGGTGTTTAAGGGGTTGGAGACCTTTGAACATCGGGGAAGTTTTGAAGGGTGGATCCGCAAAATTATGGTAAGGGAGTGCATTTCCTACCTCCGAAAGCGACAGTTTGTGGTATATGACGATGAAATGTTAACCGCCAAGGCAGTACCTGCCCAGGCAGAAGGTGCGTTCATGGAAGTAGAATACCTTCAAACGATGATCGACGCTTTACCGGAAGGATACAAAATGGTGTTTGTATTGTACGCTGTGGAAGGATACAAACATCATGAAATTGCCAAAATGCTGGAAATTTCAGAAGGCACGTCAAAATCACAGTTGTTTAAAGCACGTAAGTTGTTGCAGGAAAATTTGAAGTTTAAAAAAACCACTTCCCCAAAAAAAATGGGATAGTAATTGAAGTGAATGCCATGGAAAAATTTGAAAAACATATCAGGCAAAAGTTTCAGGAAAGGGAAATATCCCCTTCTCCAAAAGCCTGGGAACAGATTAACGAAGCCTTGGGCGAAGAAAAACGCTCACAAAACAAGAGACCGCTGTTTTGGACAGTAGGCATAGCTGCTGGACTACTGGCAGTGGTAACACTTTCCATTAACTTTTGGAATGCTAAGGATACGCAACCCGCGGAAAATACAATAGTGGAAGGCACTTCGGAAAATGAAGCGGAAAAGGAGGTAGTGACGCCCCTTATGGAAATAGCACAAGAGGAACCTAACACACCAACACCTTCCGAGGAAAACACAATACCGGTGGTTGAAAAAGAACAACTGGAATTTACATCAGATACGGGCTTCTCAGGAATACCCAAAAACACATCGGGTGTGGTGGAAAATCAGCAGGAGACAATAGGCCTTCAATCGTCTGCAATAGTGGAAGCAGAAAAGGCGATCGATACTAAGATTCAAAATAAATTGAATGAGGTACTGGCCCAGGTTACTGCAATGGAGGAAAGTAAAATTACAGTCACAGATGCTGAAATTGATAGCTTGTTACTAGCGGCTCAACACGAACTTTTACTGGATAAAGTAATGCAGGAAGACGGAAAGGTAGATGCCATGGCGCTCTTAAACGAGGTAGAGGAAGAATTGGATCAAACTTTCAGAGATCAGTTGTTCGATACCTTAAAAGAAGGATTTTTCAAACTGCGGACCGCAGTGGCAGATCGTAATAATTAACCATTCATCAATCAAGCTGGGCCTTTATGAATGCCCCCTGAAAAGGGGGCTGGTAAAGGACGGTCTAAAATCAAATCGTCGTGAAAAGAATTAGTAAAGTTTTTATTCTTGTTTTATTAGCATTAATTGCCAGGCAACTGGAAGGTCAGGAAAGGAAGTACGAGAAAAAAGTAGCCAGGCTCCAAATCCAAAAAGAAAAGATTACCGATCAGGAAAAAGAAGCGCTTAAACTGGAAATCAAATCGATAAATGAACGCTTGGAAAGAGGGAGTATTACTGAAGAGGAGGCAAATAGCCTAAAAGAAGAGGCAGCAAAAAAAAGAGCGCTAAACATTGAAAATCGCGTTGCCATCCTAGAAAATCAAATTTCCCTACTGGAACGAAATGAAGGGAAAACCCTGGTATTGTTAGAAGCGGATACCCTTGCCAACGATCAGGTGCGGTTGGATCTAACAGTAGATGGGGAATCTATTTTTGGCATAAATTCTAACCGATGGAGACGGGATATCAAATACGATCGAAGAACCTACTCCGACTTTGTTTTTGCCGTTGGCCTGAACAACGCACTCATTGAAGGGCAATCTTTGGATGATTCCCCGTACAGAATAGCAGGGAGCCGGTTTTTTGAAATGGGCTGGCAGTGGCGTACACGGGTCTTTAAACGTTCCAATTGGTTGCGGTTCAATTACGGCTTTTCCTTTCAATTTAACGGTCTAAAACCTGAGGACAACCAGTTCTTTGTAGAGAATGGGAACCAAACCGAATTACAGGAATTTGATGTGGAGTTGGATAAATCAAAATTGCGGATGGACAACCTGGTATTTCCGGTACATTTGGAATTTGGGCCTTCCCGCTTATATGAGTCGGAGGAAAAGATCCGTTATTCCATCGATAGACAGTTTCGTATGGGTATTGGCGGATACGGTGGCTTCAACATTGGCACGCGGCAAAAGTTAAAATACAACCGTAATGGAGATGATGTTAAGGACAAATTGAAAAGAGATTACAATACCAGTGATTTGATCTACGGTTTAAGCGGATACGCAGGATTCGGAGGAATCTTACTCTATGTTAAATACGATTTGAATCCCATTTTCAGAGATGCCGAAGTAGACCAAAATAATATCTCAGTAGGACTTCGTTTTGACTTATGATCCGATCGCCTGCCGCATCTCCCGGGTGAATTCTTCTTTATAATATACCCGCTTACAGTGGGTACATTCAGCAAAACGAGAAGTGTTTATGGTGAATAACGGCAGCCAAAACAAATGAAAATAATTCGGTTGCGATACTAAACGCAATGTCCCACTTTGTTGACAATGAGGGCAAGAAACCCTTTCTAACGCTTGCACCGTTTGTTTTCCGGGTCGGGTGCCAAAGAACAGTATCATTTTAGCGATATCTTTAATAACTTTCGCAAAGTTATGACTTGTAGGCGTTACCGCGCCGGATAATGCACTAAATGATAGCAAAAACTACTATAGATCAGGTATATGAGACCGCCCGGGTGGAGGAGGTGATTGGAGATTTTGTGCAATTGAAGAAATCAGGATCCAACTTTAAGGGTTTGAGTCCTTTTACTGATGAACGTACGCCCAGTTTCATGGTTTCTCCGGTAAAGCAGATTTGGAAGGACTTTAGTAGTGGTAAAGGAGGCAATGTGGTGGCTTTTTTAATGGAACATGAGCATTTTAGCTACCCGGAAGCTATTCGATACCTCGCCAAGAAATACAATATTGAAATAGAAGAAACGGAGCAATCGGATGAACAGAAGGAACAGGCCAATGAACGGGAAAGCATGTATTTGGTTTCCGAATATGCTCAGGATTATTTTGTAAAAACGCTTTGGCAAACGGAATCCGGCAAAGCTATAGGGCTATCCTATTTTAAAGAACGCGGTTTCCGGGAAGAGACCATCAAAAAATTTGGTTTGGGCTATTCCCCGGATGAATGGGAGGCATTTACCAGGACAGCTTTGGAAGAGGGGTATCAACTCGAGTTTCTGGAAAAAACAGGCCTGGCCATAGTTAAGGAACAAACCGTTGGGCAAAAAAAGACCTTTGACCGCTTTAAAGGAAGGGTGATATTCCCGATTCACTCCATGAGTGGGCGCGTACTGGGTTTTGGAGGAAGGATTCTTACCAGTGATAAGAAAGCCGCCAAATACCTGAATTCCCCTGAGAGCGACATCTATCATAAAAGTAAGGTGCTATATGGTATCTATTTTGCGAAACAGGCGATTGCCAAAGCGGATAATTGTTATTTGGTTGAGGGCTATACCGATGTTATCCAGATGCAGCAATGCGGAATAGAAAATGTGGTGGCTTCCAGCGGTACGGCACTTACCCCGGAACAGATCCGTTTGATCAATCGTTTGACCAGGAATATCACCGTGCTATTCGATGGTGATGCTGCTGGCCTGAGAGCCTCTTTGCGAGGGATTGACCTTATCCTGGAACAAGGGATGAATGTGAAGGTATGTACCTTTCCGGAGGGGGAGGATCCGGACAGCTTTGCAAAGAACAATCCCTACGAGGATGTGCTACAGTACCTGCAGGAAAATGCCAAGGATTTTATACAATTCAAAACGTCTTTGTTAGCCGCCGAAGCGGCAAATGATCCTATTAAACGTGCCGAAACGGTACGGGATATCGTGCGTTCCATTGCAAAGATCCCGGACCTTATCCAACAAGAGATCTATATTCAGGAATGTGCCAGAATACTACAGGTTTCCGAAGAGGTACTCTACAACACACTTGCTCAGCGCAATAAAAAAGACATTTCTGAGACCACCAGAAAATTGAAACAACAGCAAAAAGCGTTTGAAGTGGTCAAGAACGAACCGTTGGTGGAGCAAGTGGATGTGCAGTTTGAGTTGGAGCGAAAGATTATTGAAATACTGCTTTTGTACGGGCAGGAAAAACAACAATTTGAAGATCTGTTGTTGAAGGAAAATGAAGATGGACAACTTATCCTGGAACCGGAAACTGTAGAAGCAAAGGTGTATGAAAAGGTGTATCTGGATCTTCAGGAAGATGAGATAGAACTTTCCAATCATAGTTTCAGGGAAATATACCATCACCTGGTGCGAAAACTCAATGAAAATGAAGATTTTTCCGTAACAAGTTTCATGGGAGAATTAAACCAGGAGTATGTAGGGCAAGTATCTTCTTTACTTATGGAAGACGAAAAGTATACACTTCATAATTGGGAGCGAAAGGACATATATCCAAAAGAAAAACAGCAGGGAATTGCGCAACTTGTGAGCGAAACAATTTTGACATTACGGTGCAATCTCATTAAGAGTAGAATCGCGAAACTTCGGAAAGATACACAGGACTCTAATGACCATAACGCCGAGATATTAGAGGAGATTATGAATTACCTGCAACTGAACAAATTATTGAATGCCAAATTAAACAGGGTATTATCTTAAAAGCAAAAACCCCGATACGTCCGGGGTTTTTGTCTCGTAATCCAAAAGAATTTTAATATAACTCCAATGCTTTTGCTTGTTGCAACAGGTCCACTAAGTTATCCACATTCAATTTTCGCATCAATCGCGCCTTGTACGTGCTAACGGTCTTTTCGTTCAAATTCAGGCCTTCGGCCACTTCTTTGTTGCGTTTTCCACTGGCGAGAAGCTTTAAAACTTCCACTTCTCGTGTAGACAGTTTCCTAAAGAACCTTCTTGGTTTTTGTGTACCTTCATCAAAGGCTAAACGTTGTGCTAACTCATTAGTAATAAACATGTTGCCTTCGGCGACTTTTTGTACTGCGGTGGTGATATAATCCACATCGGCAGTTTTGGACAAGTAACCAAAAGCACCTGCCCGGATGGTACTCAGTGCATAAACATCTTCCGATTGCCCGCTGTACATCAACACCTTAATATGAGGAAATTCCTGCTTAATTTTTCGTAAAGTGGCAATACCGTTAATCTCTGGGATGTCCATTTCGAGCATTACCACATCAGGGTTTATCTTTTCAAGAGAAGAGAAAAGCTCTGAGGTAGAGGATACATCCCCTATGACATCAAAATTGGAAGTAGCTTCTAGTATCTGCTTGATTCCCAGACGCACAATAGGGTGGTTGTCTGCTATTAAAACTTTGATCATGCTAGTTTGTTTTAGTTAATTCTGTTGGTTCTGCTTTCCTTTAGTAATCGGAAGCTTACATTTAGTGAAAGGCAAGGTAACCAATTAGCCTCACAAAACTCCCATTTTTTTATTAAAACCACAGAATTTTTAAGGTTTTATTCGTTTTAATCACAATTCACTAGGTTAAGATGCATCTTTTAGCGAATCAGGAATTTCACAAACGGGGATAGGAATCATCTTATGCTTATTTGCGGTATTTAGGGTTTTGTAGATCGTGAACACTTCTTTTTTCCGTCCTGAAAACAATTCTGCCGTTTTTCCTTCGGCATCCATTTGCATGGCCCACTCCAACTCCGGATAGCTGGCACCTATCTGATCTTCGTCCGTTCTATTGTCTCCCCATAGCCCATCAGTTGGGGGAGCTTCCATAATTTCTGCATTAATACCTAATACACGACCCACTTCATAGACTTCTGTTTTCAGCAGGTCGGCAATCGGGCTTAGATCTACGCCGCCGTCGCCGTACTTAGTGTAAAAGCCCACTCCAAAATCTTCTACTTTATTTCCGGTTCCGGCTACCAGGTACCCTTCGAGTGCTGCAAAATAATAGAGGGTGGTCATTCGCAACCTGGCGCGAGTATTGGCCAATGCCATAAAGCGCCGTTCTTCATCACTTTCCGGGGGTAGGGCCTGTAGAAGGCTGTCAAAGATGGGGGTCAGATTAACAGGCTGCCTGCTTACATTGGAAAAATGCTTCAGTAACCAACTAATATGTCTATCCGCTCGTGTTACTTGCTTGGAAGCCTGATGTATGGGCATTTCTACACATAATACCTCCATTCCTGTCTTTGCACATAGTGTTGATGTTACTGCGGAATCGATACCTCCCGAAACCCCTACTACAAATCCTTTTATGCCTGCATTTTCGGCGTACGACTTTAACCAGGCTACAATGTGTTCTATGACCTTTTCTGTTTGCATAGTGTCTTACTTTATCTTCAAAAAATTACCTTTGCACCTTGTAAATTTAAACGCTGAGGTGTTAAAAATGAAGTTGATACGCAAATACTTTCCCATACTGCTATTTACGGTTGCTATTTCTTGTAAAAAGGAGGATAAAAAAGAGGCAGTAATTGCTAAAATTCCGATGCAATTGGATGTGGTGCGTTTTGATAGGGAGTTTGCCACGGCAACACCGGAAGAAATTCCAGGACTTAAGGCACAATATCCCTATTTGTTCCCTGAGCAGTTTCCTGACAGTATTTGGATCGCCAAGCTTAATGACACCGTTCAACGGGAGTTATTTCAGGAAGTAGATAACGTCTTTGGAGACTTTGGAGCTGAAGAGGAGGAACTTACAGCGCTTTTCCAACATATCAAGTATTATTTTCCGAACTATACAATTCCTAAAGTAGTCACCTTAACCTCTGAAGTGCAGTATGACAATCGGGTAGTGTTGACGGATTCAGTGGTATTGCTGGGGCTTGACAATTATTTAGGGAAAGACCATCATTTTTACCGGGGTATTGCGCGTTATATAGCTACAGGTTTGGATAAGAAGTTTTTGGTTTCTGATGTTGCCAATGCCTTTGCAAAAAGGGTGAATCGTTATCCGAGGAACAGAACCTTTCTCTCCAGAATGGTATATTACGGAAAGGAATTGTATCTCAAGGATCGATTGTTGCCCAATTGTACCGACGCGCAAAAAATAGGGTATGCATCGGAAGAGATGGATTGGGCAACAGCTAATGAAGAACAGATATGGCGATATTTTATAGAACAAGAAGCACTCTATAGCACAGATTCCGAATTGGATCGCCGTTTTTTGGATCCCGCTCCTTTCTCTAAGTTTCGCCTGGAACTGGATAGTGAATCTCCCGGTCGGTTAGGACGATATATTGGCTGGCAAATAGTGAGGGCCTTCATGATGAAAAATCCCGAAGTATCTTTGACAGCGCTTTTGGGGTTGCCGGCAGATGAGATCTTTAAAAGTGCAAACTATAAACCTAAAAAGTAATGGCAGTAGCACATACATCAGAAATACGATTGAAAGTAGGCTTGGATGAAAACAGGGTTCCGGAGGAACTCACCTGGTCTGCAGAAGATGGAGGAGTGAACAATGAAGAGGCGAAAGCTATGCTTTTGTCCGTTTGGGATAGTAAAAACAAGGAATCGTTAAAGATAGACCTGTGGACGAAAGACATGCCGGTAGAAGAAATGAAACTGTTCTTTCACCAAACCCTGTTAACAATGAGCGACACCTTTATGCGCGCCACGCAGGATGAAAAAATGACGGCCACCATGAAGGACTTTTGCGATTATTTCGCGGAAAAGCTGGAGCTATAGGGCCAGGATATCAGAATGTACAAAAGTCCAGTACAAACAGCTGATATGTACCAGCTGGTCAAATCCCAGGATAGGATAATAAATTTTGGGTTGGTCCTGATATCGCCTCGCCAATTTACTGGTGAAGAAATCAGTGATAAAATGCAAGGCCCCGTTAAAAATAGCATAGCCTAGCCCCACCTGCCAGGAGAAGACAACGTTCCCGGTTACCAATAGCACCAAAGTATAGGTTAATACGTGCAGCAATAGCCATTTGAGACTGATACTTTTCTTAGTGGCCATGTTAGTGGTCTGTAGCAGATAATCCCCTACCCAGTGTCCCACCAAGACAATGATAAACTCCATTAGGGTAAGATAGGGATTATCCTCCGCAAATAGAATTTGGTAATACGCTCTTTAAATATCCAATCATAATTGCATAGACCTTTCTTTTAGCTTATTCCGTGAAATATTCCAAACCTTTTGCCGTGATGAATTTGGCTATGAAAAATATAAGAAAGGATGAGAATGGTTTGAAGAGAAAATGTTTGGTAATTATATCGTGTTCTCTATCTCGTTAATATCATACAGAACTTTTAAACCAAAATAATCCGAGATTTCATCTTTTACTCGGACAAAATCATTATCGAAAGTTAGAAAGTTAACGCAACCAAGTTTCTGAGCAATCGACAAATGTAGAATGTCCGCAACACCGATTTGAAGTTTAGACAAATGAACGAGTTTTTTAAAATCTTCAGTATCATGAAACATATTGAAACTCTTTATGTCTACTGGTGTTACCTCAAAAATGTTTAAAGCTTTATCCTCAAGCCCTAAGTTTGTTTCGAATAAATTAAGTCCTAGGAGTTCCAAATCGCTAAGATTTGAGAAATCGCTTATTTCATCTGGTTTGAAATCGTCATGTATTTTCTTTAGGGCCTTCCCAATTTCTTTGCGACCAGACCTTTGAATGCTGTTTACAGATAAGTATTTGGCAACGTAGCCTTTAAAACTATCTTCGACTACTTTTTCAGTGAATTCCATAGTCACTAATGGGGAGTAGACTAAACTAGTTTTGGTATCATAATGATATACTTTACTGACAATTTCTTTCATTTTAAGTATCCGAGATTCACTTTTCCAATATTTCTTAAGTAGTCTTTCAAATTTTTCGAAGTCGTTAGGCTTTTTGTGTGGACTGTTTTCTGGATGGTTAAAGATTAAATCCAATGGGAATGATACGAAATCAAGTATAAATGAAGTGTCGCAGTAAGATGTGGGGAGGAATTCTGGCGTTAATGATCCGTTTTCAAGCACCATAGAGTTTACTATTCATAAGTCTTAGAAATAGATAAAAGATATTTTGCATTAACCCTTTAGGGTTTACATCATTATAATTTAGAACAATTTAGGGTTTATTTATGTTCTTTCAACCACTGCTTTGCCTCCGCAGTATACCAAAATGGGGAGAAGTTTTGAGCGTTAGCCAAGACCTCAGAGGCTGTGGCCTCAATTCGGGTGTAAAAAGCATTAAACGCTCCTAACTCCATTTTTTCCAGTTCATATTTTATCACTAAATTGAACCATTATTAATACTATTGGTTCATTATGGGAGTAATTCGAAAATCAATAACATTCACAGAACAACAGGATGCCTTTGTCAAAAGCTTGATAGAGCAGGGATTCTATACCAACGACAGCGAATATATCAGGGACATTATCCGAAAAGACCAAGAGCGGAGAAAGCGAATCGTAGACTTAAACGATGCGCTGATAGAGGGTATGGAGAGCGGCCCAACGGATGCAACGATTGACAGTATTTGGGAAGAGGCCATAAACGAGCATAATGCCAAAGAATAAATATGTCATCAGTGCCAGGGCAAAACTGGATATCAAATCCATTGCCAAATATACAATCGAGAACTTTGGCGAGGCTCAATCCTTGAAATATGCGATGGGTCTGAAGGAAGTCCTTGGAGATCTTAGTGATGACCCCGAACTTGGGAGGCGTTATGTGGCCGTTAAAAATAAAATGTTGCTACAGTACCGCTATAAGGCACATATGATATTCTATTACAAAGAACCGGAATCGATTTTCATAGTCAGGGTCTTGGGAGGCAGAATGGACTTTCCCAAACACTTGAAGTAAAGTTCAAAAAAACCATAAAAGATGATAAAGAAATTAATTCTGATAGCTTTGTTCGGCATAACAATCTCCGGTCATTCACAATTATCGGAATCACTTAAAAAGATGAAATCTGATCCAGACCCGGATTTTGCCAACTATGAGCAATTATTTTTTGATGCCACAAAATATATCTTCGACAATCCTGTAAATTTTAAATCTGATGAATTCGTAAGTGCTTGTCAAATCGTGGATTTTTGGAAAAATGAGGATACTGGAATCAACGTTCCTATTTTCGGAAGTTTTTACAATTCGCTGAATCCAAAAAGTAATCAGCGTTACTTCTATATGATTGCGATTACGAATTATATTTTGAACGAAAAACTCAACAATGGCAGATATTTGAAAAACACGAAAATTGAGGGTCAGAAGTATAGCGAACAGGAGGATGTCAAAGAATCGCAAATAGAAGGCGCTAAAATTTTTTTGGACTACATTTCAAATAAAAATAATGGACTTATCTTGAACTCAAAGTCAAAGAAATTTTTGAAAGCTTACGAGAAAGGGAGATTGGATGAAATCTTTTTTGATTAAATCGAAAGTTCAATAAAACGATTGAAATCCAATTAAAAACTTCGGCAGGGAAAGCCAATTGAATGCCTTAGGATTTTTGTATCTTCTGCTCATTCACGATAAGTAGCTTAGCATAATTGTGTTATTCCTTTTTAAGATCAAAATTCATAGAATTAGAAAATAAAGATTAATGGGTTTACTTACTGTTGGTGTTTTCGGAACCTCTGGGAAAATGCAGGAAAAAAGAGTGCCAATCCATCCTTTACAATTGGATTGGATAGATCAAGAGATAAGAAGTCATCTGTTTTTTGAAAAGGGATATGGTTTGCCCTTTGGAATGAATGACGATAAAATGGCTGGACTTTCTGGTGGTGTGCACAACAGGGCCGAGCTGTTCGAACGTTGCGATATTGCTTTATTGGCCAAACCAATACAGGAAGATTTTGATAACATGAGAGAAGGGACCATCCATTGGGGTTGGCCACACTGCGTACAGCAAAAAGGCATTACCCAAACAGCTATTGATCGAAAGCTGACACTTATTGCCTGGGAGGCCATGCATCGTTGGTCAGCTCACGGAGATTGGCAATTGCATGTCTTTCATAAAAACAATGAAATTGCCGGCTATGCCGGCGTGCACCATGCCATGAACCTGATGGGAATCGATGGAAACTATGGGCAAAATCGCAAAGCTGTGGTGATTAGTTTCGGTTCGGTAAGTAGGGGGGCGATACGTGCATTGCTGGCCAGAGGCGTACAGGACATTACAGTGTTTACCCAACGCCATCATTTCCTGGTGGCGGACCAAATGGCCGGAGTCGATTATTGCCAATTTGATAAAGATGAGAAAGGCAATCTGATATCAATACATCCCGACCGTCAGTCCCGTCCCTTTATGGAAGAATTGATCGATGTGGATATTATAGTGAATGGTATTCTCCAAGATACGGATCATCCCCTGATGTTCGTTCCGGAAGATCAAAATGACCGACTGAAACCTGGCTGCCTCATTGTGGATATCAGTTGCGATGAAGGTATGGGCTTCTCTTTTGCCAAACCCACTGATTTTGACGCACCGATATTTAGGGAAGGAGAGATTTTTTATTATGCGGTAGATCATTCACCTTCATATTTATGGAATTCCGCCAGTTGGGAAATATCCAACAGCTTGATCCCTTATTTGCCCATAGTAATGGGAGGTCCGGAAAAATGGAAAGCAAGTGAGACCATTAGGCGTGCTATTGAAATCAAGGATGGGATAATACAAAATCCAAAAATCATCTCTTTTCAAAACAGGTCGAACGAATATCCTCATTGTGAGCTGACGTATTCGACTTAATAGTATCCACTTTTTGCATGTTTAATTATCGAAAGGCACTTCGCAGAGCTGGAGTCATTGGAAGAATATCGACCTTATCAGTATCATTTGGAATATCTTGATTGGCGGCTAAGGAAATATTCTAAAGAAGGCCGGGAAAATATTGAAACATTGCTCAATGAGATTAATGATTGGAACCACAATGAGGTATTAGTTACGTCGTTTGATTAGGTTAATTTTTATCAAAGTTCAATAAAAGGATTGAATTACACCTTTAAAAACCTTATTGGCAAACTAACCAAACCTGACTTTCGTGATTTTTGTTAATTTTGGTCATTCCCCTTTCCTATAACATGGCATCTTTTAATAAACCAAGGAGTAATGGAATATAAAGTATTAAATCATAGTAATGAACAGCAATTTGAAACCCTAGTAGCGAGTTATATCAATAATGGTTGGTCCCTTGTTGGGGGTTTGGAAACACAAGTACATCCTGGAAATGGTAGCCTGAATTATTTTCAAGCTGTCACAAAACCTTAAAGCGATCAAAAGTTCGAAAAACCATTCTTGTGAATATTCAAATTATTAATTCCGAAAAGTATAAGGCTGTAATAGAGGTTTTGAATGAGGACGCAAGATTGAAAACTCAAAATAGTGTTGAAGGAAGGTTTGAGATTACTTATACTGAAAATGGAAGTGAGTGGACGTCCCCTAAAGTTGGAATTACATATAATTCAGATTTAGAAGAAGATTTTGGCTTTAGGTTTGTTTCCCATAAAACCAATATAGACAATAGTAAGTATCAAATTAAAAAAATCAAATACACGTTTAATGGTTTTAGAGATGCCCCTAAATTTATTGTCGGTACTACTATCGGAATAGTCTTTATTATTGGCGGTTTTTACATTGCTTTTCAAACCTTCTTTTCTGTAATAGAAAACACTGGGTCTCCACTTTTTGGAGTTATTGCCGGGGCTGGGATAGGACTATTAATTGTGGGGTTTGGAGTATTTTTTCTATCTGGGGGCATGGGAGATTGACAAAATGTATTAGAGATTATTAACAGGCTTAAATCGTAAGTAAATGATTGCCTGTTCAAAAAGTTCAAATAAATGATTCTCCTTAGGGCTCAACATATGAATTATCAAAATCTAATATTGGGTATCTGTTTGGTAATCGCAACCGTGGTCTGGTTCGTGCTTCTTATCGGAGAAAACCCCGCTGTGCGAAGTTTCCGCCAAAAAGGTGGACAAGTGAAACTTCGCACCTTATCACTTTTCACTATCTACTGCGCCCGCCATCCATAGGCTGATAAATCTATGGTGGGCACTTGGCAGATCAGGGTCAAAGTAGCTGCCTAAATGCACATGTGCATAAGGGTTATTGGGGTCCTGAGTTAGTAGTGTATTCGCTATAGCTTCAAATTATATGTTATCCTCTATTATAAAGATGGGGAGCGTATTTTTGTGGTCAGGGTCTTGGGAGGCAGAATGGACTTTGCCAAACACTTGAAATAAATCTAATAACAATAACCCTATGAAAAATATATTGACTTTGGCTACCATTATCATGTTAATTCTAGCGGCTATGATACTCTACTTGGGGATGCAAAGGGAAAGCATTTTCAACCCCCCTAACATCACGGGTGTTGGGTTCATAGCAATAGCAGCGGTATTTGCACTTTGGAGGAAGCACGTATAACAAAAAACACCCTTACAGGTAACTCCGTAAAGGTTAGAGAAGTTCAAACAAACGATTTCCACTACATCAATTTTATTCCTTTTGGGGTATTAGGATGTATTTTAGATATATAAACAAGTTAGCCACCAAATGCGAGGATATATCCTTATTTTTCTATTATTATTGGGCACTACGTATGCCCACTCACAGTATTCCTTTAAAAGAATTACAACATTGGTCAATAACTTAGAAATCTCCGTCACCGATACTACCTATATTGATGATGAGCAACCTGAAATATTTGAGCTAGAAACACCAATAGTTCAATATACCGTTAATGACAATGCAACCTTCAATATTGTTTCCTCTAAACGTAATTTCTCGGACAATAAATCATATAGCATTTTTCAAAAGATATATAAGAGAGGAAATGTGTCAGATTTTCTACATATGTCCAAAAGCAAAAATCCGGCAATAAGAGTTTATGGCTTTTGGGCTTTGGTAAAAAACAATAAACTGAATATTGCAGAGTCCGTATTGAGGACTGAAAAGAATATATCAGAAAAAGTTTATTGGAATTCACTTGGTTGTGAGATTTATCCAATTACATCCGATGAATTAATGTCAGATCTAATTAATCGATTCAAGGAATACGGTAGCTAATAGAAAACAGAGTAAAGTTCAAAAAAAGGAGTCAATGATTCGAATGTTTTCAGCAATTATCATACTGTTTTTGATAGGCTGTTCTGCCCATAAGATTTCAGAGGAGCAAGCGGTTCGAATTGCTGAGAACTTTATAAAACAACATGGCTATACAGATACAGAAGTTAAAATTGATACGAATCTGATCGTTGCGAATTTTGGAGAAACTCATATGTCAAAGGACGAAATTCTTAGACTACGTTTCAATACACTGGAGCCAAAAATAGTTTTCAAGAGTAAGAGAATGGGAAGATGGACTTTTGGTTTTCGTAGCACTATTGACTCTTCCAGATACCGTATAGTAATGCTAAGAGGTAGTGGCAAAAAAATCTGGATTGACCACCAGGATGTCAAAATCTCTCAAATTGAGAATTAAAGTTCAAAAAAAGGATGACCGAGGAAAAGTTTTTTAATTATCTACGACAGAAGACGGAGAATGTCTTTCTAAAAAGTGAAGTTTATTCCAAGAACAAGGAGGAGAATTGGTTTTACTCAATCTGTAATGGCCCCATTTTTAGAAGCAAGCCTATCGTATTCGGATTAAACTGGGGTGTCAGCCGAGACAAAAGCTATAAGGGCCATAGCCCCCAGAAAACTTATCCAAAAGACATTGATCAGAATACTTGGAAGTTTAAATCACATGTCAATCTTTATTTGCAAAAATATTTTGGGTATTCCTTCGATGAAGTAAATTACAGCAATCAATGTTTTTTCCGGACTCCCAATGTTGACTACCTCAGTTATAAGGATTGGCGTGATGCCCTGCCGTTGTTCAAGGAATACGTCGAATACATTGATCCACCATACTTAATAATGCTAGGTTTACCTAAACATCTGGATAATAAAGAACTAAAAGAATTCAAGGAATATGGCTATCTGCCGAAAGGTGCTAAAAGGAGGTCATATGCCCGTGTTGGTGTCTTGTTCGATAAATATAAGTTGGGATCTGTGCCCCACAGTTCGGCACATATTTCTTCACAAACCCATGACGCCCTTTGGAATATACTTTTAGAAAAGTTCAAATAAACGATCCTTTGCCGAAACTCATTTTTGTATATAACGCCAACTCGGGGCATGGTAATGCTTTCCTGGATAGCATGCATAAAGTGTTGAGTCCCCAAACCTATGACTGTAAATTGTGCGAGCTCACTTTTGGTGTAGTGGCTGAAAATAATACCTGGAAAAGATTTCGGCAGGCGGCCACTTATGAAATGCTATTTGTACACAAAGACGAGTTTGCCAAAACCTACAAGAGCAAGTTTGGCTACAAGTTTACCTTCCCCATCGTGCTTACAGAAGGCGCCAATGGTTTGGAAGTTGTTATAACTACCGAAGAATTGAATTCCCTGCAGACGGTAAATGCCCTGATTCAGCTGGTCAAAGAAAGGATGGATTAGACTAAAGAAACCATTTACTTTGTTACTGCCTGCCGGTTAATATCCTCAATATATTCCAAAACGGCTTCTCTGCCCCTTCGATTCGTAGAGGACGTAACAAAATAGGGAGGTACTTCTTCCCAGGCGGTATTGAGCAGTACTTTTAAGTAGTCTTCTACCTGCTTTTCAATGGCCCCTGGCTTTAGTTTATCAGCTTTTGTAAAGATCAACGCAAAAGGGATTGCATTACTGCCAAGCCATTCCATGAATTCCAGATCAATTTGCTGCGGTTCATGACGGATGTCTACCAGTACGAATCCACAAACCAACTGTTGTCTTTTCCGAAAATAATCGGTGATGTATCGCTGAAAGGTCTTCTTTTCCTTTTTCGATACTTTGGCATACCCGTAACCCGGCAGGTCTACCAGGAACCAATTACCATTGATCCTGAAATGATTGATAAGCTGTGTTTTGCCCGGTCTTCCGGAAGTCTTTGCGAGCCCTTTTCGGTTCATCAACATGTTGATCAAAGAGGACTTGCCCACATTGGAGCGTCCGATAAAGGCATATTCGGGAAGCGGCTCCCTGGGACATTTCCCCACGTCCGAGTTACTCATTACAAATTCAGCAGAAGTAATTTTCATGATTACTAGCCGTTAGATTTGAGATATTAGATTTGAGAAGTCCACATCCAAAACTTAGATCTCATGACTCAAATCTAATGTCTGCCACCACTTCAGAATTCTCGTTGATCCAGCCAGGCGTCCAGAATTTTATTGAATTCTTCTGGGTGTTCCATCATTGGTGCATGCCCGCATTTGTCTATCCAAAACAGCTCCGAGTCCGGTAAAAGTTCGTGGAATTCTTCGGCAACGTTCGGAGGGGTAACATTGTCTTGTTTTCCCCAAATAATACAAGTAGGGGTACGCATATTGGGTAAGTCCTTGGACATATTGTGCCGGATGGCACTTTTGGCAATGGCAAGGGTTTTTACCAGTTTCATACGGTCGTTTACAGTGGCAAATACTTCGTCCACAATTTCTTTGGTAGCCACTTTCGGATCGTAGAAAACATCCTGAGCTTTCTTTTTTATGAACTCATAATCCCCGCGTTTGGGATAACCATCTCCCATGGCACTCTCATAAAGGCCTGAACTTCCGGTAATGACAAGGGCCTTGACCTTATTCGGATACATTTTGGTGTGTAATAGACCAATATGGCCGCCAAGGGAATTCCCCAAAAGAATGACCTCCTCCAATTCCTTGTACTCTATGAACTCCTCAAGGAACTTAGCAAAGTTCTTTACCGTGGTCTTGAGCATGGGCATGTCGTAAATGGGAAGCTCCGGGACAAGGACTTTATAACCTTTTGTTGGAAAAAAATCGGTCACGCCATGAAAATTGCTTAGCCCACCCATTAGGCCATGAAGGATGATAATAGGTTTTCCTTCACCGATTTCAATGTAACGGTACTTACCGTCCTTTATGATTTCGTCTTCCATCTAAGTTGGTTCGGCATAGAGCGGACAAATATAGGCATTTCAAAACACAACAATCGGAATGGACAAAGTGTGAGGGAGGGTAAAAAAGTGAAAAATAGAGTGTTATAAAGTGGGTAAGTTATCAACAAAGTGGAGATTTGTGGATTTTAGGGAAATAATTTGTATATATTTGGGTTAATAAAAGAAGCGAACAGGTTTTAAGGTGACTTCCATTGTAGGACAACATGAATGTAAGGCAGATGCCAAGGGGAGGATTTCATTACCCTCTTCCCTTAAGAACAAGCTCATTCCTTTTATGGGGGACGACTTTGTGATCAAACGTTCTGCTTATCAAAAATGTCTGGAGTTGCATCCAAAAGTGAAGTTTGACGATATCATGAAGCAGATCATGGGGCACCCCAATCAGGGCAAACAGTTTCAGCTATGGCTTCGGAAATATACTGCTGGACTCAAAGAAGTGCCCATTGATGCGGAAACCGGTCGGCTACAAATCCCCAAGAATTTATTTGACTATGCGGGTATCGAGAAAGAGGTGGTGTTAAATGCCTCTCATAGCATGATCGAGATTTGGGATAAAGAGCGATACGAAACGATGTTGGATTCTATGTCGGATGAGGAGTTCGAGAAAATATCGGAATCGATATTTAATAGTAGTGGAGAACAGTGATTATCACCTGCCGGTGCTTTTGGAGGAATCCGTGGCCGGATTAAACATTCAAAAAGAAGGGGTATATGTGGATGTCACTTTTGGAGGAGGAGGGCACTCCCGGAAAATATTGGAGCAACTCGGTGAAAAAGGGAAGTTGATCGCTTTTGATCAGGATGAGGATGCAATCGCCAACAAAATAGAGGACGAAAGGGTTCAATTAATCAATGAGAACTTTCGATACCTCAAACAGTTTTTAAAGTTCTATGGCATTGAAGAGGTGGATGGTATCCTGGCTGATTTTGGGGTTTCTTCCCATCAATTTGACGAGGCTTCCCGAGGGTTTTCCATACGGCAAGATGCAGATTTGGATATGCGTATGGATCGCCGTAAGGAAAAAAGCGGTTTTGATGTGGTAAATCGATATAGCCAGGAGCAGTTGGCACAGGTGCTTTTTAACTATGGAGAGCTGCGCAGCGCAAGGGGAATGGCGAGGACAATTGTTGAAGCTAGGGCAACAAAGGGAATTCGAACGACTTTGGAGTTGCGGGATGTACTGCAAAGATTCCTTCCGAAGGGAAGGGAAAATAAGGTGTTGGCGCAGGTGTATCAGGCAATTCGGATAGAGGTGAATGAAGAAATTGAAGCGTTGAGGGCGTTTTTGGAACAGGTTCCTGAAGTATTGAAGGCCGGAGGGCGTTTGTGTGTGATAAGCTATCATTCTCTGGAAGACCGATTAGTAAAACGCTTTATCCGGGAAGGGAAGTTCGAAGGCCAGGCGGAAAAGGATTTTTACGGTAATGTAGAAGTGCCTTTAAAAAAAGTAGGGGGGTTAATAGTGCCCTTGCAAGAAGAAATTGCTTTAAATAATCGCGCCAGGAGTGCCAGGCTACGAATAGCGGAAAGAATATAGCAGGTAAAAGCAACAAGCAATAACGAGCAACCAAATTAGTAAATGAAAAAAGGGGTTTTAGACATACTTAAGGGCAAGTTTTTGGTAAGTGGAGACGCTCCAAAGAACTGGCTCTTCTTGCTGTTTGCATCGTTTTTGGCGGCACTGATGATTTCCAGTAGTCATCAAGCTGACAAAAAAGTGACCAAAATTTCCACATTGAATGAAGAAGTAAGGGCGCTCCGTAGTGAATTTGTGGAGAGTCGCAGGCAACTGCAACAACTTCGGTTAGAATCTAACCTCCGAATGGTGGTGGCGGAAAATGGTTTGCAACCTTCGGCGGTAGCCCCTCAAAAGATAATTGTCAAATCTGAAAAATAGGATGGCCATTACAGAAAAGAACATCATGAATCGGCTCTATCTGGTGGCAGGAGGTCTTTTTGTTTTTGCCGTAGCGGTAGTGGTTAAACTGGTCGACATTCAAATGGTTAAGGGCGACACCTACAAGGAGTTGGCGATGCAAAAGACAGAAAAGATGTTCACCATTCAACCGAATAGAGGGAACATCTATGCCGACGACGGAAGTTTGTTAGCGGCCTCCTCTGCAAAATATGAGATACGATTTGACGCGAATACCGTAAAACAAAAAGACTGGGAAGAGCATTTGGGCCCGCTATGCGATTCCCTGGGAAAACTCTTTAACAAACCTGCATCACACTATTTACAGCTTTTGCGGAAAGCAAGGGCAAATAAGAACGGTTATAAGCTTATTGCTAAGAATGTTTCGTATTTGGAATATTCCAGAATGAGGAAGTTTCCGTTGTTCCGCTATGGCCCAAATCGCGGCGGGTTCATTGAAAAGCATCGTGTAGTTCGGGAATATCCGTTGGGAAAGATAGCGGCCAGAAGCATTGGCTATGAAAGAATTGATGAGCAGGGGTATTTTACCCGCGTAGGATTGGATGGCGCTTTTGGATCCAATTTTTTGCGAGGTCAGGAGGGGAAACGGTTAAAGCAGAAAAGTGCGGGCAGTCAATGGAAACCTGTAGGGTTTAATAACACGATTGAACCCAGGGACGGACAGGATATTATCACCACAATTAATACCAATATACAGGATATTGCCCACCACGCACTATTGGCACAATTGGAAAAATACAAGGCGGATCACGGATGTGTTGTGGTGATGGAAACGACAACCGGGGAGATCAAAGCTATTTCGAATCTGGGGAGAACGGAAGAAGGTACCTACTACGAGAAGTTAAATTATGCTGTAGGAGAGTCTCATGAACCCGGATCTACCTTTAAGTTAATGAGTCTGGTAGCGGCTTTGGAAGATAAGGTGATCGATACAGGTGCTGTGGTCAATACTGAAAAAGGAAGATGGAGAGTATACGATAGGGTAGTTAGGGATTCCAAATGGGGCGGATATGGTGAAATATCCGTAGCGGAGGCCTTTGCGGTTTCATCGAATACGGCCTTTGCTAAAATAATACACGAGAATTACAAGGAAGCCCCCGAAAAATTCGTGAATCGGCTAATGAATATGGGGCTGCACGAGGATTTGGAGCTTCCAATTGTAGGTGAGGGGCAGCCGGTGCTGAGATATCCGGGGGATCAGGGTTGGTCCGGTATATCGCTAGCGTGGATGTCTCATGGCTATGAAGTTTCCATGACGCCGATGCAGACCTTGGCATTCTATAACGCTATTGCGAACAATGGCGAGATGGTACGCCCCCGATTTCTAAAAGCAGTTAGGGTGGGTAGCAAGAAGGTGAAAAGGTTTGAAAAGGAAATTATCAATCCCTCCATTTGTTCTAAGGAGACTGTAAAACAGGCACAACAGTTGCTCAAAAATGTAGTAGAAAAGGATTTTGGCACCGGGAGTGGCTTGTACTCCAGGAACTTTTCTATGGCAGGTAAAACAGGGACTTGCCAAAAAAATTACGTAGCCAAAGACCCGGATAAACTGGCCTATATTTCTTCTTTTGTCGGTTACTTCCCTGCGGACAATCCAAAATATTCTTGCATTGTGGTAATTCATGAACCGGACAAAAGTGTAGGCTACTATGGGGCCGACGTTTCGGGTCCGGTGTTTAAGTCCCTGGCCCAAAAAATCTATATCAACTCCCCAGTAGTGGATAAGGTGGCCCAAAGCCCGTCGGGCCTGAATCAGCTCATTGCGGACTATGAAAACTATTATACCCAATCGCAACAAGAAGGGCATACCATTCCCAATGTAAAGGGAATGAGCGGCATGGACGCTATTTCTATCCTGGAGAACATGGGAATAGAGGTAGAGGTAAAAGGTAATGGCAAGGTAAAGGAGCAGTCCGTGGGCCCGGGAACACAGGTCGATCAAGTTAAAAAAGTGGTCTTGGAGCTTTCATGAAATTACTTAAGGACATATTGTATGGTGTTGGGCTCACTGCAGTGCGGGGAGATACGAACGTTATGGTGAATGCCATACACTTTGATTCACGTCAAATCGGGATTGATGATGTTTTTGTAGCGGTGCCTGGTACTCAGGTAGATGGCCACCGTTTTATCCAGAAGGCGGTGAATTCAGGAGCAAAAGCAGTTGTATGTGAGGTTTTTCCTGACCTCACCGTAAACGGAGTTACGTATCTGCAGGTAGATAGCAGTCAAAAGGCATTGGCAGTAATGGCGGCCAATTATTTCGATAATCCCTCTAAGAACCTAAAGCTGGTTGGGGTAACAGGGACGAATGGTAAGACCACGGTAACTACCCTTTTGTATAATCTCTTCCGAAAGGCAGGATATAAAGTAGGACTGATTTCTACTATTCAAATTATGGTGGATGACAAAGCGCATGCTACAGGGCATACTACGCCGGATTCGCTGACCATAAACAACTACCTGCAGTTAATGTGCCAGGATGGAGTGGAATATTGTTTTATGGAGGTGAGTTCCCATGGGATTCATCAGAAAAGAGCAGAAGGGTTACAGTTTGAAGGTGCCATTTTTACCAATTTATCCCATGACCATCTGGATTACCATAAAACCTTTGCGAACTACCGGGATACCAAGAAAAAACTGTTTGATGGTCTTTCTAAAAAAGCCTTTGCACTTACCAATGTAGATGATAAGAATGGCAAAGTAATGCTGCAGAACACAAAAGCAAGAAAAGTCACGTATGCGCTCAAGTCCTATGCGGATTATCGGGCGCAGATTTTGGAAAGACAATTAAATGGACAGTTGTTGAAGATTGATGGGGATGAATTATGGACAAAATTGATTGGAGATTTTAACGCCTATAATCTATTGGCAATCTATGCGACTGCGGATATTCTGGGACTGGAAAAACTGGAGACCCTGCAACTGTTAAGTGAATTGGAAACCGTAGAAGGTCGGTTCCAATACTTTATATCGAAAGGGAAAATTACTGCTATTGTTGATTATGCCCATACACCGGATGCACTTAAAAATGTATTGATCACTATCAATGCATTGAGGACTGGAAATGAAAACGTCATCACCGTAGTGGGGTGTGGTGGTGATCGTGACAAGTCGAAGCGTCCGGTTATGGGTCATATC
>JANQRG010000012.1 GCA_028284665.1 Croceivirga sp. | reverse complement strand
ATCATCTCCTACACCATGTTCCGGTTGGCAGGTAGTATAGAGATTAAAAAGAGCCGGTCGTTTGGTCATCAAACCATCAATAAAGCCTTCAATCATCTGACTGGTATTGGCCAATGTGGCTTGTAAAACGTAGGTGTTTCGGTGTGCCATGGCGATGAGCCCGATCTCTTTTCGCGGTTCACTTTTTCCCTTCCATACTTTACCGTATTCTGCCATATCCGAAACCTGACCAATGAATCCGGAGGTACAGGCCTGACCTCCTGTATTGGAGTATACCTGTGTATCTACGATGATCACTTTGATCGGTTTTCCGGACGCCATTAAGCGGGATAGATTCTGGAAGCCAATGTCATACATGGCCCCATCTCCACCAAGCGCTACCACTGGCGGACAAAGCAACCATTCTTCATCGGTAAACTGCTTCCAGGTAAAGTAGGTGAAGAAGTCGTCATGTTCAGTGGCATCGTATTTTCCTTCGAGCTCCAGTTCTGCCTTACGTATGGCTTTAAAACCTTCGGCCATTTTGGCCATATGTCCTTCAAAAACACCCATTGCCATAGACGGTGAATCCTGGAATAAGTGGTTGGCCCATGGGAAAGGATAGGGGTTGAATGGCCAGGTGCTGCCCCATACGGAAGTACATCCGGTGGAGTTAAGCATGCCCATATTTGAGCGACCTTTACCTGTGGTACCATTGGTATATTTCCACTTCAGTTTCTTTAATTGAGCCAGTAGCTGGGTTACGTTGCGCAGCCATTCCTGGTCAATCGGTTCACTTTCATGCTCAGATTCCAACCTGCGTGTAATTTCGGCCATGGTTAAATCGGAACTTTGCATTTCACCAACGATTTTGGACATGGCATCCGAATCGGTCAAATCCACGCGATTCATCAACTTCACCTGGATATGTTTTTCCAGTTTATCCGTGAGTTCCTCCAGATAGGCCATGTGTTTTTCAATACGTGGTTGCATGAGCGACTCAACAGTGGCGATAAACAAATGCACCACTGATTTCTCCGAGCAGCCCAGGCAAGCCCCATCCCCACTGGCAAAATTCAGGTAGGCCTCTTTGTTTAATAGAATGGATTCAAGTGGGCCGATTTTCTCTTCAAGATTATCTACCCGATTGAATTTTTGTGGTGTGTTGGGTAAGTCCATCCACAAATCCCATTCTTTGTTGAGTTTGGCGATAGACCCTTCGGTCTGCGGTATCGTAATCAGTGCCTCATCATCGCAAACGGCTACACACTCCATACATCCTTTGCAGGTATTTGGATTAATAGTGATACTGAATAAACCGCCACTATTTTCTTGTTTTTTCTCATGTAGATCAAAATAGGGCCGGGTCAGGGCGAAGTTAAACTCACCCAATTCTTCTTTGAACCAATCAAACTCCTTAGCCAATGCTGCGCTATCCTCAGCACTGTCAATAGTCATATCAATGGCATGTTGCATATGATCATTGACCGTTGCTCCATTTTTTGAAGCGGAAAATAGTTTTCGGACATGGCCTTCCATTTTGCGGACGGCTTTGGGTAAGTGTTCGAGCTTTCCATGACGTTGCTTCACGCGTTTTACTATCGTATCGAAGACGTCAGATACTTCGCTTACCAATCCGGGTATAGCGGTATCCGGACAGATGGTATAACAATCACCACATGCGGTACAGTTGTTTGGGACCCATTGTGGGTGTTCAAAGCGTATGCCTGTCATATCACGGAATACTGATGAAACGGCCGGCATAACACTCAGGCCTATGAAGGGATCGGTAAGGTTATCATTTCCCATCCCTCTTAAATAGAAATTACCCGTTTGTTCCCAAAAGCGATGAATATCACTTAATTGTGAAGCACTTTGTGGGATTTCCTTCATCATTCTGGGTAGGGGTAAGCTCGCCTGTCCATTGTTTTGGGTCTTGTCTCCGGCACCCAATACCTTATTCGTTATTTCATGTACTTCATCAAAGCCACGTTTTACCACACGCATATTGTCATCGACGACACGTTGCCCCTTTGAGCCAAATTTTTGTTGTAACTGGCCTTCAATGGCCGTTAACAGTTTTTCTTCGGACAGCCCTGATTTTTCCATTAGCGGAGAAGCCGCGAAAAATGCTCCCTGGAAAGCAATTCCCTGCATACGTAATTGCAATTCGGGATCTGTAGCTTCTTCCCGGGCAATTTTAAATCCATCGATATAAAACACATGGATATTCTTATCGATAATTATCTTTTGATAGCGCTCAGGAATATCAGCCCATACCTCATCCGGCGTTTTTTTATCGCTTTGAATGATGAAACTCCCTCCTTTTTTCAGTCCGGCCAGTGCGTTGGTATGTTTAAAGACATTAGGGTCAGGGGATAGTACCACATCGACATAGAAGTATTCACAGTTGATCCGAATGGGCTCAGAAGCGGCCGCTAGATAATAGGTGGTGGGTTGTCCCTTTTTCTCCGAACCATATTTTGGGTTCGCCTTGATGTCATAGCCCAACAGCTCATACAAGGTCATCGCCAGGTTCTTTCCTGTGGTTATGGCCCCCCAGCCACCAATGGAGTGAAAGCGTACGGTAACCGCATCCTTTGGCATGAGGTTTGGGTTTTCCGAACCTCGAACGGACAACTCCTTAACACGCGGATAGGATTCTACGATGGTTTCCTGATAGGCCTTTTGTTTTGGCGAATGCGGGATTTCCCGAATAAAATCAATGGACAGGTAAAAGTTCTTTTTGTGTTTTCCGTCCGGTAACATATTTTCTATAGCGCCTATAATGCCTTCCGGCTGCAAGTCCCGGCTTCCCATACCGAAGGAACCCGAATAAATTGCAGGCATATCGGTTACGGAATAGGTTGCCAATTCGGGATACGGATGCTGTTTTTTATGCACTCCATTTTCGACACACTTGTTCAGGACAGAACGGACTTCACGTGTGATTGGAGAATCAACGGCCAGAGGTTGATCCAGTCGTTCTAATATGGTCACGGCTTTCTTGCCTTTCAATATTTCTCCAAGCAGATCTGCCGGGAAGGGCCGGAACATAACCAGATCGACCACACCTACTTTTATTCCTCGTGTTTCTCTAAGGTAGTCCACCACAACTTCCGCACTGGGAACCAAACTTCCCTGACCTAAAATGAGGTAGTCGGCATCCTCTGCCCGATAGGTCATCACTCGCTGATAGCGTCTCCCCGTGAGTTGGTAGTATTCTTCAAATGCCTGATCCGTCAATTCCTTGATGTGATCAAAGAAAAACGGACGTTGTGCCGCCACACTCTGCATATACGAATCCTGGTTTTGAACAATCCCAGCCATTACGGGATTGTCCACATCCCATAGTTCCGGGATACGACGACGTGTTTCACCATAAATAATACGCTGCGCAGGTGTAGGTGTTTTGATGATATCATCAGGTCGCCCCAAATATTCTTTGATCAGTTCACGCTCTGGTAAAAGAAAGGATTCGATCAGGTGCGTGGTTAAAAAACCATCCTGGGCAATAATACCCGGGGTAAGTGCCAATTCCGCAATACGGTGGGCAATGATATTAAGGTCGGCGACATGTTGTGCTTTTTTTGCAAACATTTGGAAAAAGCCCGTATCATCCACAGCGTGGTAGTCATCGTGCCCGGCATGTACGTTTAAAGTAGATTTGGTCATAGCCCGTGCACCGATATTCAAAACATAGGTAAGACGTTTTCCCACAGCGGCATAGAGCGACTCATGCATATAAGCAATACCCTGACCGGATGAAAAGTTGGAGGCGCGCAAACCGGTCATGGACAAACCCGCTGTTACCGCTGCGGCCGCATGTTCGCCTTCCGGTTCTACGAATATCAAAGGCTTATCCGAAATATTCAAATGCCCTTTAGCAGCGGCATCTGCCCAAAACTCCCCCATCTGAGTGGACGGTGTGATGGGATAGGCTCCGGCGGCATCAGTAGATTCCCGTTCGCACATAATTGCTGCCGAGTTTCCATCCATAGCTACGGGCTTACCCGGATATTTGTATTTAGACGACTTGGTGCCTTTAGAAGTTGTTGACTTTTTTTGGGGGACTATTTTCTGCAATAATGTCTGGCTCATAATGATGCGCTATTTGTGATAGGTTTGCTTTGCTTTACATGCATGCTAAAAATTTCTCATCACCGACAGGTAATAGAAAGAAGACGTATGGATATTAATTAAAATTATAGAAAGTAAGGTGTTCACTTTATGATATTTATCAGGAATAGTTCCTGAATCCAAAAGATGCGAATCTTCACATAAAAGTGGTGTGTTTTCTTTTCGTCTTCCTTTTGATAATTTATAATTGACGTTGTACTTCGGTATCGTTTTAGGAATGCCAGTACGGATGGATCTTATTTTAATTGGATAGGGATCGGATTAGTTTTGAGTGCTCAAATTATTTCTAAATACACCCCCTAAATCACGAAAATGAAGTATCCGAATATCTCTTTTTTGAAAAAGTTTGATGCAATTACTATAGCCGGGGCCTTGGATATTTTGACTAAAGATGCGCTATGGTATGCTTTAATCCCAGATTACCGGATATGCAAGGTGATCCTGTGGGTCTGAAAGGGCTCCAAGCCTTCTTAAAGATCACCAGTTTCAAACTAGTAAAATGTTGGTTTTGGTAGCGTAATGATTTTCTGGGTTAACTTAAGTTCTTCTATATATGTTAAAATGGTATTTTGTACTTCCTCGTTAGGAAGCGTGCTTTAATGCCCTGCGTTGATTACTTTTAAATGAATACTGTTTACAAAATCCTTTAGTATTTCCTCGGTTTGTTCTACCGGGCTATCCTCAAAGCGGCTGCATAGGCATTTGGCAATATGCTATCTTCAACAGCTTTGGCTGCCTTTTCCACGTCATATTCAAAACGAATGAAATCGACAGTAAAAGTATCTTTTTTCGTTCGGGTAAAATTCTCATCAATGTTGATAATCACATAGCATCCTCTTTTGTCGCCATCCTTTGGTTTGCCAACGGAACCTATGTTGATAGCATTGCGATAAATGGAATGCCCGTCATCATAATCAAGCAATGTTTTATGGTAGGGCTTGTGCGTGTGTCCAAAACACATTATATCAGCATTGGCATCTCTCATGATTCGCAGCATGCTCTTGTCGGCCCTGTCTTCAAAAAGATACTCGTTTATACGTCTGGGACTGCCGTGTACCAAGAGCATATTTATTTTTTCTTCGTTTAATTGAAATTCCAAATTAAGATGTGCGGGCAATGTTCTTAAATAGCTTCTTTCCTCATCATTGACAATTTGGTTCGTGAAAGAAATGGAAACGGCCCCATTGGCCTTTTCTTCATCACTTTTGTAGGCACATCCGCAGTCATCACTTCTTCTTCCAATACCAAAATCGTAGTTACCCGCAATTGTGGGGATTTGACGTTCACGGATAACGTTAATTACTTCGTTAGGCCAAATGTTATACCCAACCAAATCCCCAAGACAATAGGTGGCATCTGGTTGGTGTTTTTCCAAATCTTCAAAAAAAGCTTCCAAGGCGGGTAGATTGGCATGAATATCGGAGAATAGTGCAATTTTCATGGTATTTGGTTTTTAATGGTGATTATTTTCCATGCGGGGATGCTTGCAATACCTCACAAAAGGGGAGCAGTAATACACATGCACAGCGGATTGTAATTTCCTATTATTAGAGCCATTACAATGAAAAATGTTGCTTCCCTTGTTGGTCATTGGTGGTTTAGCAGCAACCTGAACCGGGTTCACAGCCATTGGTTTTTGTCATAACAAGCTGAGACAGTTTTACCTTGGGCTTCTCCTGAGGAATACCGCATTTATCCTTCGCCAAACAGTCTGTTAATTTTTGGGTAAGGAGAAAATGATGTCCATCGAAATCGAGGCCGTATTTCCCAATGGTACCCCCCTGGTACTCCACTTCAATTTCAGCATCGGGTAACCCTAGAAGCTTTTCCGAAAGTTCGATGATATGCACCAGTTTTTCAGGATGCAGCCTGTGATCATAATCATTCGCTTCCCATAACTGGAAACTGATCACTTCCTCGTTTCTTATTGTTCCGCCACAATCTATAAAAGACTTGGTTATTTTGCCTACCTCCGTAACGTGAAAATGGCTTTGGACCATCTCGCCATTGGGCAGTTTAAAACCTATCCTGTCCAGGGTTGACAGCTTTTGTTTGATTTCTGATAACTTCATATTCATCTATTGTATTTGCTGAACTAAGTGCTTTGTCCTCCAGGAAACGTAAAGCATTTCTGATGCGATACGCTCAGGGGAAGATAATAAAACTTCAATCTGTCCAGGGCTGTTTTCCGGGACAATTCCAGGCTCAACGTATATGTTTATCGTAGGGGCATTATTCAGGTTGAGTGAAGCAAGGGTGTTGTAGCGTACCATCCATTTTTCGGAACCGGACTTTACAGTATAGGAGTGACGTTCATCACCGCTAACTCTAAAACCATATTTTTCTAAGGAGACAAGGGCGGGAAAGGGTTCTTGAATTATTTCAGTGCCGGCGGACAGAACATTGGTTTTTTTGACGCCATAGTGTAGAAAGCCTGTCCGTAACCATATGGCAGCAAGTTGACTCTTGTTTGTATTGTTCTTGTCAATAAAAACAATATTGAGATGTTGATCATTCTTGTTGCCCCTATGAATTCTAGTGGCCAGCTGATCAAGCACCACTTTTCGATCATCCGGAATTGTGGTGAAAGTTTCTTCAATTTGTGTAATCGATTTCACGATTTTAGTTCTCAGCGTTTGCGCTTGTATCCTATTTTGAAATAGGGTTAAGGCAGTTACTACCGTGGTAATTAGGATTGTTTTCATATTATATTTGTTTATCGCAATAAAACGATGAATTAATGCAAATTTTTTAACAACACTCTTCGTTGGTGGGAAGATCCTGATCCAAAAAGTCCCCCATAACTTCCTTCATGGCTGTCCAATTATCTTTGTCAATACAATAACAGACGCTGGTTCCCTCTACATTTCCCTTTACTAAGCCCAGGTTTCTCAACTCTTTTAAATGTTGAGATATGGTAGGTTGTGCCAGGCCAATTTCATCGACCAGGCTTCCACAATAACAACTTTCCATCTCGAACAGTTGCTGCAGTATAGCAACTCGTGCCGGATGCCCAAAAGCCTTTGCAAAAATGGCGATCTGGTTTTGTTGGTCTGTGAATATTTCTGTCTTAGCCAATCCCATATATATTATTTTATTGCAATATTACAATTAATATCCGATTCTTTATAGTACTGTTTTCATAAAATGTGTGATTGCAATACGCAAAACGAAATTAACAAACGGTTTAAAGGGTATTTCAGTACGTTAAGCGCCAAAACCTTCGTTGCATCCCGCTGATTTTCAATTAGAAATGTAAGGGGAGGTTCAATTTACCGTTATATCGCCTAAGATGCAACTTCTGCAAAATGAATTAGCGGAAAATTGATTGACCATTTTGCGCGAAACCAAAAAAGGCCGAACAGCTTTACGCAAAAGTAAAAGAATTGTGCGCGTTTGCCTCTGGAAGAATCCATAGCAAACACAAATCTGCAATATAACGCGCAGGCTGTTTTTAAGGTCTTATGGATGAAGCTAAAAAACCGCTTATCGGACCTATGCGAGAAAGAGAAAAGCCTAAAAACAGGCTGTACTTATCCCGTACCTTTTAGTCCTCCGGACAGCACATTTACCAACAACAATAGTTTTAGCAACAGCTGATTTGCCTTTTCCGAATCGTTTTCCCGAAGCGTTCTCCAGGACGTTAACGATTGAAGCTGAATTTCGTGTAGCATGTCTAAAGCAGCTTTTCGGAGCTTAACGTTTTCCAATCGGGAAAGCCTGCGTTGATCTACAGTACTTCCTAAAAGGCTTTCAATCTGTTCCAGGCACAGTTGATAATCCGTTAAGATCAGGGCCATGAGTTCTTCCTCTGTGTTCTTGTCCGCTACAAGCGCGGCAAAACGTTGCATAATGTCCCTATCCGCGTTCAAAAGATTAGTTTCGATTTGGATAAACCCGAACTTCAGAAAGGGCCAATCCTGCGCCGCTGTTTTTAGCAACTCAAAATCTTTGGGAAATTCCTCGCGAAACTTGCCCAATGCGGTACCCGTTCCAAACCATCCCGTGAGGTTAAATCGGGATTGGTTCCAACTGAAAACCCAGGGAATAGAACGCAGATCGTTAAGCGACCGCTGTCCTGTTCTACGTGCAGGGCGGGACCCGATTTTACTTTGCTCCAACACATCTATGGGAGTAGCCTGCCCGTAAAACGCTATAAAATTAGGATGATCCAACAGTGACCGATACTCGCTTCTTGCCATTGCCACTAAGCGATCCATGATGCCATACATTTTTTGATTCTTCTCCGTTTCCTTACTTAGCATCGCTTGCCGGGCCGTACCTGAAATTAACATCTCCAAATTATAGGCGGCATTAAGACGGTTGGCGAATTGATTAGCAATAGTTTCGCCTTGTACGGTGATTTTGATATGACCGCTCATAGATCCAGGAGGCATACTCTCCAAAAAACGGTGGATTTTCCCTCCACCCCGACTGATGGTTCCTCCGCGACCATGGAAAAATCGAAGGGGCACCCCGAGATCTTCCCCAACTTGGGTGAGGGTTTCCTCGGCCTTGTAAATATTCCACCTACTGGTAAGGATACCACCATCTTTGTTGCTGTCACTATATCCGAGCATAACTTCCTGTACAAAGGAAGTTTTGTGTTGGCGTTGTTCACGGACCAGTGGGTGGTTCAAGAAAGCGTTTAGGATCTCCGGTCCGGCTTTGAGGTCATCAATGGTTTCCAAAAGTGGTACTACAGGGAGATGTTCCTCTAACAATCCTACCTCCCGTAGAAAAAGAAAAACAAGTAATAAATCGCTCAGACTTCGGGTCATGCTAACAATGACCGAGCCAACACCTTCTGCACCGTATTGCGCTACATACTTTTTTACCTCCCTTAAATATCCCAGGACATTGTCCGCCTCCGGCCCGCAGGACACACCCGATACAAGAAAAGGACGATGATTTTGTAATTCGGCATTAATAAAAGCCAGTCTTTTCTCCTCATCCCAATTGGCATAGTCCGCATCTTCAAAACCACTTTTTTCCAGGATCTGGTGTATTGCTTTTTCGTGATAAGCACTATTCTGACGGATATCTAGCTTTGCCAGGTGAAACCCAATACAACCCAGCATTCGTTCTACCGGGAACAGGTATTCTTTGGCGATACTTCCTGCTGTTAACTGGATCAGAAGTTCCCGCAATTGCCGTAATTCTTCTGCCAGATCCTTAGGATACTTGTAGTAGTGTTCCTCCTCCGTTTGAGGGGTAGCAGAAATGGTATTGTCCAGTTTAGCTATCATAACATTGACAAACTGACGCAACGGTTCTGAAGGGTTTCGTTCCAGGGCCTGCTGGCCTGCTGGCCCAAGAGTTTTGGCCTTTTTTTGGAGCTCATTGAGGAACTTTTCGGGAATGCTATTGAGATAGGCAGAGAAACTTAGTTTCCGGGCCAGTTCAACTAATTCCTTTTTTAAAATCGCTAAGGCTGCTTGTCGATGTAGTTGTAAGGTCTCTGCGGTAAATTCCGGGGTAACATAGGGATGCCCATCGCGATCTCCGCCTACCCAGCTCCCGAATTTTAGGTTGGGAAACTGTTCGGGCCATTCCAAAAGTTCAGTGGCAAAGCCCATGTACTCCCAGGCATCTAGTAAACGCTGGTCCGTTAAATTCAGGACTTTGGGGAAAACATTCACAAAATAATGCATTACGTTGCTGCGTTCATCGGATAACCGGGGCTTTTCCAAATAGATCTCCCCTGTACGCCACCAACGTTCCAATAGACTTTTAATGTCTTGTTTAATGGCGGCCCGTTCGGATCCCGACCAAAGTGGGTTTTCGTTTTTCACCAAAAGCATATAGAGTTCCCTGTGGATATCCAATACCGTAAGCCGTTTTGCCTCTGTAGGGTGAGCCGTTAATACCGGCATTACATTAATTTTTGGGAGCAGCTCTGCCATTTCTTGTTCACTAATTCCAGAAGCTTTCCAAAGTTTTAAGGTTTCGCCCCAGGACCCTCGGGTGGTTTCTAATCCAAGCTGGGTTTCAGTCTTTCGCCGGAATTGGGTGGCAGCATTCTCCTCCACGAGATTTAGCAATTCAAAAGAAATCCCGATAGCTTGAGCCAGTTTTTCATCTGAAACCCCTTCGTTGTCCGGAGCAACCTGGTTGTCCCCTAGGGGGATCATTGTCGCTAGCTTATCTTCTCCAAGGGATTGTAACATCTCCTTAAATGTGCTGATTAGATAGGTAAAGTCGGTTTTTATCTTTTGTAGCCCTTCCAGTTCTAGTGTTTTCTTATCCATAGTATTTTTAGCGTTTTCAAGCATTAGTTTTTTGATGAATTGTTGTTATGTGATTGTATCAGAGTTGAAAAAAAGTGAAAATGTATGCAGCGCTTCATTGCGAACGTAATCTAACTGAAATCCGTAGATCTCACATATCTTTTGAGTGATTGCCAAACCAAGCCCTAGCGATTCTTTAGCCGAACTGCCTTTTTGAAAACGTTGGAACAACTTTTCGGTGGCGATATCGGAGACCTCACCGGTATTGGTGATCTCAAATTTCCCTTCAGTCAGCAGTATGTGTAGGGTTCCCCCATCTTTATTATGCTGTACAGCATTTTTAATAAGGTTGGTAAAGAGGATGTCAGCAAGAATATGATCGCATTCGATACTAACGGTTTGAAGTTCAGTAGACACTTTTAAGTTCTTAAAGTTGATGATTTCCTCCATATTGCTTAAGATGTTCGCTATAATGGTATGTACATCAACCCGTTCCAGGCGTTTAAATTCCTGATTTTCAATTCTTGATATCAAGATCAATGATTTCCCGATTTTAGATAGCTTATTGATCTGCTGATACAGTGCTTCCAGATTTTTTAGTTCATTTTCATCCAGATTTTTGCTTTCCAAAAGCAGCACTACTTTGTTCCTAATAATTGCTAAAGGCGTCTGAATTTCATGGGAAATATTCTCGTTAAACTCCTTTAGGTTTTGAAAATCTTTCTTTACCTGGTCAATTAAAGTTGTGATAACGGTATTGAGCTCTTCAAATTCCTTTATTTGAGACCCATCTAAATAAACGGGATCCTTTTGGGTAACATCATAGTTTTTAAGCTTTGACAGATTTTCGAAGAACGGCTGCCATGCTCTTGTATACACCTTCTGGTTAATAAAATATAGCCCGAGCACCAATAAAAAGGTTATCAAGCTGGTGGTGAGGAAAAGCAACCAGATCAGCTCGTTGATTTCCAGCAGAACGTGTTTTAGCGTGATCTTTACAGGTTGGGAATCAATAGAAGAAGAAAAGGTATAAGTTCTATATGGAATCTGTTTGTTCGCATAGCCCTCATAAAGCAATGTATCCCTAAATTCCGGCAGATGTTCGAGGCTTTCGTCCATCGGGACAGTATGAAACAAATAGTTGGATGTGGGCAATATCCCCTCCTCGTCCAGGTGAAAAGTAATACGCTGCTGTTCATGTAACAAGATTTCCTCCACTTCACTATTTACAATATACTGTATCAGGAAATAATCCACTATCACCATAATGGGGAACAGCAAAGCAAGAAATATAAGGTAGTTGGTATTGGTCTTTTTTACTAAATTCATTCGCGGTCGGTGAATTTGTATCCAACGCTATAGATAGATTGAATATAGTCTTTACCTCCTTTTTGAGCAATTTTTTTCCTAAGGTTAGCCATATGGGTATAGATAAACTTATACGAGTCCGCCATTTCTATATGGTCTCCCCAAAGGTGTTCCGCAATGGCCTCTTTGGTCAGTAGTCTGTGGCGATTGACAACAAAAAAGTGGATAATATCGAACTCTTTTTTGGTGAGGTTTAAAAGATGATTATGTATAAAGACTTCATAACTGTCCGGTTTGATCTTAATTTCGTTAAAGTGAATTTCCTTGCTACCATTGTACACTTTCCTTCGATAAATCGCCTTTATACGTGCATTGAGTTCCGCAAGGTAGAAAGGTTTGGTTAAATAGTCATCTGCTCCTATTTCCAGGCCTAGTACTTTATCTCCCACCGCATTCTTTGCTGAAATAATCACGATTCCGGCATCGATGTTTTCCTTTTTTACGGCCTTGATAATATCTAAACCGTTACCATCCGGTAAGGTAATATCCACGACCAGAATATCGTAAGGGAAAATACCTATTTTGTCTTGCGCTGCTTTGTAACTTGGGGCTATCTCACAAATGTTGCCTTCCTCCTGCAAAAAACTTTTAATGTCCTGCAGCATTTCAATATTATCTTCTATTACCAATATCTTCATTTGGAGAAGTTTTCCACATATTGATCTGACGCCCTAAATGTAAGGGGTAGGGCTGGGGCAAAAAATGATATTACCCCATCATCATCCGGTGGGTAACCCTGTCATTGTAAATATCATGACAAAAAGCGCAACGGTTTCGACAATACCAATGATCATAATGTATTTGGCGGTATCGTTAGCGCCTGAAGCAATAGCATCGCAAGCTCGTGCCCCTGTTTTTCCCTGAAATATGGCCGAGCCGGCCATAGCTGCGCCCGCAACCAGACCAATTATGATCTGCCATAAGTAAGAGTCCGGCGCCAGATTAGCATCAGCAATGGCATTTTTAAGGATCATACCATAGATAACTTGCGAAAGTGGTGCCCCTACAAAAATGAGCAGGGCGGTTGCGGCTTTTTGCCCATTGGTTATCATTTTCTTCCAGGCGCCAATAGCGGCCATACCAGCGATACCCGTTCCTATTGCAGAGCCTATAGCAGCAATACTTAGGGACATTCCCATATCGCCAAGCCCACTCACTGTTGTTGTTAAAATTGCCATACTTACCATACTCTATATATTTTTGATGTTCATTTTATGTTGTTGCAATGGATGCTTCCTCTTCGATTTCATGTCCATTTTCCAGGGAAATTAGCTTGAAAGGTTTGTACGCTTCACCTGAAAACTGTACCCCAAGGTGACCCGCAAATTCCAGCATGTTTAATCGTATGCCATGTACCATAACCGCCATTAGTGCCAGGGCGATGTTTAAGCCATGACCTAGCAACAGTGCAACGGCTGCCACGACTAAACTGATGAATCCCATCCCAGCTGTTCCTTCCGGTAAAATCATATTGTTAAAACTTGCCGCTACTGCTGCAGTGGCCATCCCTACGGCAAAAAGACGTACATAGGACACAATGTCCGAGAATCCGCTGATCAGGCTTAACGGTAGATTAGCAAGTGAGATCCCCATACTTTTAAAAAAGTTCTTGCTCTCAACAGAAAAAAGTGCCACGAGCAGGGTACCCCCAACAAATAGCCAAATACCCCATCCCGGCAAGGCCTTGCCCAATACCAACTGTTCGGTTAACAGAAATAACCCCCAAACCAGCATGATCCAGCCTACCTCACTTAATGCACGAATAGAGTTGATGAATTGGACGGCTCGAATACCATGGGCAACGGTGAGATGAAGGGCACCAATGAGAAAGGAGAGATGCATCATAAAAGCAATGTTATCCACTCCAAAACTGGCTATCGACGGGATGACCAGATCCTTGAGAAAAGGAAGGGCTGCTATTTGTTCAGCACCAAAATAGGTGCCGGTTAATACCCCCCAAATAATGGTGGCACCGCTCAGAACGTAAATCAAAAACCGCAGTTGAGGTGCTATTTTTTTACGAAGAAGGAAGGCGGTGACCAGAAAGAGCAACCCATAGCCTGCATCTCCTACTAACATCGCAAAAAACAATGCAAAGGCCACTAAAAAATAGATAGAAACATCCACTTCTTTGTACCCGGGTACAATATCGATAAACTTCATGACCGGATTAATAATGCTGATCCATTTAGGATTTTTGATATACACCGGAACTTCTTCGGGTTTTTCAGGATCCGTAAGGTGATATGCCCAATGGTTATTCTCCGCAGCGGTAATGAAATCTGCAACGGCTTCACGAGGGATATAACCCTTGAGGTATTTTACCCTTCCTTCAATATCACCCATACTTTCCAGCGCCTGACTGGTTCCTAATCTATCCTTTAGGAGCAACAGATAATCTTCCAGCCAATTTTTGTTTTCGGCCTGGTCTTCCAAAAAATGGGTCACCTCGGCCAACTGTCGTTCTTTCCTCTTAATTTGTTGGACGATATCGTTATAGGAGAGTTTTGGTAAGGATACTTCCTTATGGTTCAGCTTCTCCTCTTGGTTTCTAGAGATCAGGATTACCGGGATCTTCCCATTTTGCTGCGGAAGTTCAATAATGGTATGTTGCTCTTCTAAGGAACGGACCTTTGATTTTTCCAGAATATACAAGTGGAGGTAAATCCCCCTCTGTTCCAAATAGGCAATGTCTTTCACATTCACTTCTTTCCCCCAGGTTTGGTACCACTTTAATTGCTGGGTAAGGGTGGTTAGCCGGTCTTTGCATTTTTGCCTGATTTCTGCGGTCCGTACTACCCGTTCAATGAGTTGTTTGGGATCTTTAGCAGTATATTTTGCATAACGGTTCCCGCCTTTTTGCTTTTCGGAATATTCGTTCAGTATGGAGATGGCAGTTTCTGCCTGGAGCACTGCTTCCTTACGCCTTTCTATTGTGCCATTTTCCGGTTGTTTGACCTCAGTAATATCAACTACACCTAGTTTCCCTAGTTGTAAAATGGAATCCTCAACAGTTCGTGCGGTTGTAAAAAGCAATACCTCCTTCATTCTAACGATCATACCATTGCATTTTTCTCTTCTTTCTTCTTTTTTACCAATTTGGCACAGCCGATGGCCAGTCGTTCCACATCACCCAAATAAATCTCAATCTTTCGAATGTTCTCCTCGGTTTCAGGAATAAAGACCTCTTTCAGGGCATTTTTCATCCTTCGGGCCTCGGCCAGTTCTTCCCTTAGAAGTTCCAAATTTCGTTCTTCGATCTGTACTAAGGTTTGATTGGTCTTTTGGTCCCGAATAACATCCAGGGCCGCATCTATCCAAAGTGGTGTGTTGAAAAGGTCCACCTCAGCATCCTTAAAAGTGATATCTTGAAACACCGTTACGGTAACCCCGGCGATTTCGCGTTTTCTGGTCAATACCTGGTCTACCTGTATCGTTTCAGAAAGGTTTATGGTCTCTTCCGCCATAACAGCGACCCATGTTTTTGTTTCCCGATTGATCGCAGCAATAGTTGTTTTCAATCTTGCGATATTACTCTCCGTCGTTTGCACCACTTCTTTCAACTGCTGCTCTTTCATTTCAAAAACCGGCAGGGCCGTATTGTACTCTTTGAGCTCAATTTTCAGGGCTGCCAGCGTATTTTTGTTCATTAAGATCTTGTCAGCCATACTGCCTTAGGTTGTGATGTTCAGAAAATTATCAAAGCCCTTTTTTTGATCAAAACCCCACCACCGTAGCAGTAGCAACAATTTTAACTTGTACAGCGCCAAGGCTCCAAAGTCCGCATAATGCCCTATGGAAAGTTCGTCTAGTTTGTTCCATTGCCATTTCAGGAGTTGTACTTCCTCTTCTAACGGGTTGCTTGGAACCAATGGAAGTTCCTGTTTTTTTGCTGTGGCTACATTTGTTCCTTTGCTTCGGGATATACGAAGCCGGTAAATGTCGTTTTTAAGGGTATATGCATAGGTTGCAAAGGAAGCTAGCACACGATGCTTACTGCGCTGAAAAACTTCTTCATGAATACGTGCCAGACTGATTTGTTGCAGCAACTTTGATCCTTTAGGGCCTAAAAACTTGCTTGCTTCCCGATCCAGAATGGCAATAATGCTATGGTGTTCTTCCGAAGGCCCGGCATACTTTCTGAGGAGGTCAACCACCCGAGATCGCTCCTCATCCGTGTTTTGGAAGGAGAGATGTGGCAGGCTGCTCATCAAATATTCCAGGTTTCCGGTTATCATGAGTTTTCCTCGTTTTTTAAGATTTGGATCCACCTGGGGCTTAAATGGGTGTGCAGCAATTCGGTTACTTCTTCCGGGGTGATATCGTAGCTCCATCCCTGATCAGTATTTACTATCGAAAACCCGTTGTTAAGTGAAGCATCTTTGGAAATGGTAATCAAATTACCCGACGCTTGCAGGCGTTTCTGGATTTGTGCGGCTAAATCTTGTTCCAAAGCTTCAGGTAACTTTAGTGCAACTCCGCTATCCAAATTGTCGGCGACCTTTAGCACTACCTTTTCTATAAGGCCCGGGGTAAATGCGGCTTCCACTTCGTTTTTCAATGCGGCTCCAAGCAATTGCAGTACATCATGTCGTACGGAAACGTTTACATCTCTTGCCGCTTGATGAAGGGCGTTTTTCCCCTTGTCCAGGATGGCCTGTGCCTCTTTTTCGGCGTCTTTAAGCAAGGCTTCGCTTTTGGCCTCTGCCTCCTTAACAATTTTATCAGCTTGTTCCTGAGCATTCCCCAGGATTTCCAGGGCCTTTTTGTCCGCAGCTTCTATAGCTTCGGATTTTAGGGTAGTTATCAATTTATCGAGGCTTTTCTCACTCATCGGATTTCTCGTTTAATATTTTGAACATCCCTTTTTCCGGCCAATACGCTTCAATTAATTTTGAGGAAAGTCCTACTTCTTCCTTTTTGAAATGCCTGGCAAGGATGTCCCAACAAAGGTCAAGGGCATCTTCAAGCTCCAAATAGCGGAAGGGGTCCATTAATTCTTTTTGAAAGGTCTTTCTGTAGGCAAGCAGTCGTAACGAGTAATCGTCTTTTACCGAACCGAATTTTTGTGCCTTTACCCGTTCCTCAGCCTCCGAAAGCAATCGCGCCATAGCATTCATTATACTCCGATGATCGGACCGGGTGCGATCATTAACTTGTTGCTTCAAGCGACTTAAGGACCCAAAAAGTTCCAAATAGCCATTTTTCATGTAGAACTGGCCTTCCGTGATGTATCCGGTGTTATCAGGTACAGGATGTGTTACATCATCCATAGTAGTTACGCCGAGAATGGTTAAACTCCCAGCATTTTCAATATCAGCTGCCTTTTCATACCTACTGGCCAACTGTGAATACAGGTCACCAGGATACCCTTGATTGGCAGGAATTTGATCTTGTGCATTGGCCACCTGGCGCAAATAATCAGACCATTGGGTCATGTCCGACAACAGTACAAACACATTTTTCCCTTGCAGGGCAAATTGTTCCGCCACGGCCAGGGCCAGATCGGGTACCATTAAACCTTCCACTATCGAGTCCCTATGGGTATGGATAAACATGATGGTTTTATGCTTACTCCCGGCCTCCTCGATTCGTTGTCTGAAGTAATGAAATTCATCATATTTGAGCCCTACTCCTCCGATAAGGATGACATCGGCATCAGTTTGAGTGGCAATGTTGGCCAATAAACGATTATACGGTTCGCCCGCTTTCGCAAAAATTGGTATTTTTTGGGAACGCACCAAGGTGTTGAATACGTCAATCATTGGTACTCCGGTACGAATCATATTCTTTGGAATGAGTCGTTTTACGGGATTGATGGAAGGACCCGCTACCCGGATCATATCTGCTAACAAATCCGGACCCCCATCTATGGGTCGACCATTACCGGAATATACCCTTCCTAACATATCATCGGAAAAGCCAACCTGAACAGGTTTTCCCAGAAAGCGGATCTTACAGTCTGTCGACACTCCAAATCCACCTCCAAAAAGTTGAAGGGTAACCTTTTCACCGTCCAGGGCAATGACCTGCGCAAAAGCGCGTTGTCCATCCGGATAAAGCACTTCGGCCAGTTCCTTGTTATGTACTCCTTTTGCCTGAATACTCAAGATAGCCCTACCGATACTATCGATATTCTCATACGTTTTCTGCAACATGCCCTCGTTTTTTAACCAGGTTTAACAACTTCGATTGCTGTTTTTGAAATCCTTCCTCATCGGGTCTCATATAGTTCCAATCCAGAAAAGCCTGCCGAATAAAATTGAAATGTGATCGTATCTCTTCTTTCCCTTCAATAGTTAGCGGCGCATCGATGATCTCCTTAACCATATCAAACATAAAGCGCAGACGATCAGGAGCGGTCACCCCGTCCACTTCGTGAAAACTATTCTGCTGTAAGAACACCGCGTCAAGTAACTCGGCCTTTTGATAGCGGATATAGGCCTCATCAGTGATGCCTTTTTCGCCCATAAGTATGATATTGGAGGCAATGGTCTTACCATCCCGAAGTAGTTCTAACAAATAGGTCACCTCCTCTTGTTCTAATAACGACGGGTACTTAGAATTGCTGTCTATACGGTCTATGGCGGGATATTTCCTTGCGTCTGACAATGCCCTGGACAGTCCCCAAAAGGCTCCGGTACTTAGCAAGGTGGCCTGGGTAACAGGCTCGTCAAAGTTTCCGCCGGCAGGGGAAACCGTGCCGATAATACTCAAAGAACCTTCTGCGCCGTCTGGCAGTATTTCCACTCCAGCGCGATCATAAAAGGCTGAGATCAAAGTAGAAATATACATAGGAAAGGCCTCTGGACCCGGGATCTCCTCCTTCCTCCCGGAGGTTTCACGAAGCGCCTGTGCCCAACGCGAAGTGGAGTCGGCTAGAATTAATACGTTCAACCCCTGCTTTCGATAGTATTCCCCAACGGTTGTAGCCATATACACGGAGGCTTCGCGGGCAGCTACCGGCATAGAAGAGGTATTGCCCACAATATAAGTGCGATCCATCAATGATTTTCCAGTTCGAGGGTCGATAAGTTCCGGGAAATCCTTAAAAACTTCTACGGCCTCTCCAGCGCGTTCACCACAGGCAGCAATAATTACAACATCGGCTTGTGAATGTCGGGCCAGACTGTGTTGCAAAACGGTCTTGCCAGCTCCGAAAGGCCCAGGATTACAGGCCGTACCGCCATAGGCAATAGGGAAAAGGGCATCGAGAATACGAATACCCGTCGGCAAAGACTTTTGAGGAACGGAGCGTTTGTTGAATGGCATCGGCATTTTTACGGGCCATTCAAAGGCCATTGTAAGAGGTATGGTCTTTCCTGAAGCGTCCTTGATAGTGGCTATGGGATCATCAATGGTGTAATCACCGGTTTCCGCAATATGCTCAACGGTATGATCGCCCCGAAGTGAAAAAGGGACAAAAATTTTGTGCTCAAATAGTTTTTCAGGAACAGTGCCTAAGACCGAACCCCCTGTAACGGTATCTCCTTTCTGCACTTTTGGCGTAAAATGCCATTTTACGTTTGGATCAAGCGGAGCCACCTCGAGACCCCTTTCCAAAAACCACTCGATCTTACCTAGTTCATACAGGGGATTTTGAAGACCGTCCGTTACGGCACCCAGGATGCCCGGCCCCAATTTTACTGCTAAAGGTAAACCGGTAAACTCTACCGGATCCCCTACTTTCATCCAACTGGTATCCTCAAAGACCTGCAGATACACCCTATTACCTTCTTTTACATCAATAACCTCAGCTTTGAGTCGTTTGCCGTCCTCGATAACGATATACGCTACTTCGCCATTCATTACAGCGCCGCTTATCGTTTGGGCGCTGACGAGTGACTCATTAACGCTTACTACTTTTCCTTTTGCTCTTTGCATCCTTTTTTAGGTGTTTTAGCTACCTCGCAATTTTCGAACCTCTTCCTCTATTTTTTGATACCAAATCTTATCCATGATATCCTTGGCATTCATTTTATATATTTTGGCTTTCACAGGTTGATTTAATTTTTCATACGCCTTGGCAAGCCCCTGGTAGGCGGGCACATGCATATCGTTGATGGTTAGGCAGGCTTTCAAATGGTCAATAGCTTCTTCATAGAAACCGTCCGCTATCAGTGCCATTGCGGTCTTATGCAATTGTTCTATGTCTTTAATATGGGTCTCGACTTGCAGGGAAATGACATCCTCGGATTTTAGAGTGAGGAAGGAACTAGGAACTTCCCGTATTACTTTTTCGGTAACGCTGCCCATAAACATCCGGTTTAGTCCAGTCCTTCCTGATGTACCCATGATGAGCAAGTCAATCATTTTTCGCGAAACGGTACTTAAGATCTCTTCTGAGGGATTGCCTTTTGGGGCTTCTTTAGTCCAGTTGATGTCGGACAGATTGAAGTCTTTCAAAAAGGCTTCAAAGTCTTCCTTATGTTGTTGGCACCTGCTGTCATTTTCAGATTCCAAGTCCTTTTCTGAAAGGAACCAAGGGGATTTGGAAACTTCGCATACACTGAGAATGGTTAATTCCGATTTAAATCTACGGCTCATGGTAATAGCATTCTTTAACGCTCGACTGGAAGCTTCGGAAAAATCGACAGGACATAAGATATGGTGAACATTGAGCAATGCACCTTCCTTAATAACAAAAACAGGTTTTTCACTCTTTTGAATGACTCTTTCAGCGGTGGTGCCCAATCGAAAGGTATCTCCTTTTTGGGTTTCACCAGAGCCCACCAGAATAAGGTTGGAGTTCGTATCTATTGCCGCCCTTGTAATAGCTTCGTAAGGGATGCCCACCATTAATAACGGTTTCTTAACAGTCACCCCTTCGCGCTCAATAAGATTTGCAGCTTCCTGTAGTTTGTCCATTGCCGTTTCATTGAGCAATGACCGCACTTTTTCATTCATAATATCATCAGGAAGTACATGAATAGGAATAATTGTCGATTGAAATATTTTAGCCAATTCGATAGCGCTTTCCAGTACATTTTGGGAAGATTTACTAAAATCATACGCTACTAAGATGTTTTCTAAGAGTTTCATGCCATACTACTTTTAACCGTAAAGGTCCTGTTGATTACAAACTATGGCGCATGCCAGTTATTTACGATTTTTGGTCCGCTTTGAACTGCCACTACACCACGTGAATAAAGCTATCACCTAATTCTTTAGAGAAACTTAAGAAAAGGATCTTTTACGATTAGGTTATAAATAATTGGTTATATCCTGGGTGTAATGTACTTAAGCAGCTTCCAAATTTCTTTTATCAGCAGTGATCTTTTGCTCCTCAAAGCCGTCTAAAGTTTTGCTAAAGAATGTGTTATTACATTTCAGCGTAAATGCATTACGCTGTATGACCTTATTGGTTTAGTGGAGTTATGAAAAGGATGGCGGTCGTGATCAATGTAATACCTAATTACCCTAAATACAAACAAAATGAGTAAAATTCTTGTCCCGGTAGATTTTTCGGAAACTTCTTCGAATGCCTTGCTTTATGCAATACAACTCTTTGGTGCATCCTCATTGGAGGTTACCGTGCTGCACATTTATGGTGCACGATCTACTGCACTTCTCATGAAAAATATTGATCATGTATTAGAAAAAGATGCCAATCGCAGAATGGACGAACTCCTGGAAAACATGGGAACGGAGTATCCGGATGTAGTTTTTAAACGTAAACTGACCAAGAATTACCCGGTATCTGCCATTGCTACTTTAGGGGATAGTGGTCACTATGATTACGTTGTAATGGGAACCAAGGGGGCAAGCGGACTTAAGGAGGTATTTATGGGTAGTGTTGCCGGAGGTGTGGTGTCTAAAACTTCTGCTCCAGTCATTGTGGTTCCTGCTGATCACGCCTTCAAGCCTTTGGAACGAATTGTACTCGCGGTAAGTGATGATCCTTTCTCAGATCCTAAAACCATTGATCCTTTACGAAGAATTGCTACGATGCACCAGGCCGCGATCAAGGTGTTACACATAGCCGATGAAAAAACACCTCAAATTGAAAAAGCCTTGAATGTGATTGAAGATTTGAACCCATCTGTGGATTATGCTTTTGGAACGGGTAATACCAATAAAGATTTGAACGATTATCTGATGACTGACTTTTCGGGTATGCTCTGTCTTATCAGGACCAAGAAGGGCTTTATGGAACGGCTTTTAAACGATAGCGTTACCTTGAAACAGACCTTTAACAGCCCCGTGCCATTGCTTATTCTTCATGATTAAATGGTAGCAGTACTTTGGAGCATTCGTACTATCCTTTTATCGAAGGACTTCCTCAAAAAAGTATCAAAACAAAAGTATTACTACGCTATATCCTGAATTTGCCGTAATTCTTAACGATCAATGACTGAAATACTTCCACAGTTATTAGGAGGACTTTTACTCTTTATATATGCGATAACTCAGCTTTCCAAAGCCATGCAGGATATCGCAACGGAAAAGGCGAAGCATGTTATTGCCAAATACACCGGAAATCTATTTTTGGCAATTGTTGTTGGTGCTTTGCTCACCATTGCGTTGGGATCTTCTTCAGCTGTAATCATACTCGCTATTGTCTTTATTAATGCGGGCACTTTGCAATTTAAGCAAGCCATTGGGATTATTATGGGCGCTAATATTGGCACTACTTTTTCCAGTCAATTGATTGCTTTGGATATTGGAAAGTATGCGATTATCCCTCTGATTATTGGATTGGCCCTTAATTTTTTTGCTAAACGTGAAACCATCAAAAACTACGGAAATGCTCTGTTTTATTTTGGAATGCTTTTTTTCGGCCTTTTTCTTATGGAACAGTCTGTACTCCCGCTAAGAGACAGTCCACTGTTTGAAGAATGGATCACACGAATTGACCAAAACCTACTGCAAGGCACCTTGATTGGCGGGCTTATTACGTTATTGGTGCAATCCTCCAGTGCTACAGTTGGGATGGCTATTGTACTCGGGAAGCAAAACCTTATTTCATTGGCAGGAGGACTTTCCATTATGTTAGGTTCGGAACTGGGGACCTGTTCAGATACTTTGATAGCAACGATTAAAGGAAGTCGGCAAGCCCTTAGAGCCGGGCTTTTTCATTTATTGTTCAATTTTATTACGATAATAGCCGGGCTGCTGTTATTTGACTTCTTCCTGGAATTTGTTGTAATGGTATCCCAAGATGCAGACTTGGAAAAACAAATTGCCAATGCTCACATGATCTTTAATGTTGCTGGCGTTTTAGCCTTTCTTCCCTTTGTGGGATGGGCAGAAAAGTTGTTGAATTATTGGTTGCCGGAAAAAGTAAGCGTCATCTAACATGATCAAATCGATTCAAAATTATATCAAAGCGCTTGATGAAAACAGCGGTCTATTGATTTTTTATAAACCCTCAAAATCCAAAAAAAATGCTTCAAAAAAAGTTTGAAAAAGTTGTACTGGAAAACTATCCGGATGCACTAGATACGAGAGATACTTCTATTCGCTATCTTGGGCAGTTACAAAATGGCCATGATATTGATGTTTCCAAGATGCTGATGGCTACTAGTTTATGTTCTGATGATATTAATATTCCTTCCACCTCGTTCTTTAGTGTGGTTTGGGGGCCCTTTTTTTTGGGCGGATTAGGCGGATTACCCTATGCAGGTCTAACGGGGATGACGGCATTTGCACATCATATCCCGGACAATGGAACGGCCTTTATTTTCTACGGCCCCCACATTGGTGTTACCCTGGAAAATGAAGTAGGAAGGATGTATCGCCCGGGGCAAGAAAAAGGGGGGGCGTGCTGTGGTGCTTTAATGCTTGCCTTGCAACGATTTCAGGATGATCTGTATGTGCCTAAACTAAGTCAGAAAGATTACCAACAATCCTATTTGGAAAGTTTGTTGTACCCCAGAAGGGAAGAAATTCTGGGCGACACGTCACCACAACGAAAGATTACGGAATGCACCTTTGAATTGATCGATAAAATGCTTCATGAATACCTAAGGGAAGTAAAAGATGAGTTTAAGGTAGATAAAATAGGACTGCTGGGTGGTATAGTGATTAACACCGATTTTGGTATCGATGACTATTTCTCAGTAAGGAATTTTGAAGTTATTAGCACAAAGTACTTGTAAAAGGCATTTCCTATCCCACTTTTCGAAATAGAACCGGTATCCATTGCATACCAATACGCTATATTTCGATAAGTGGGAGCGGTTTCAAGTTTAATAGACGTACAATCTGGTGACGAGCACTTAGCTATAAATAAGGGCTCGTTTTATCTTAGTGTTAAGCGTCTTGTGAAAAGTGCTGCATACCACGAATTGCCATTGCTGTTGGCTAAGGATTTTTTATTTTAGAGTATGGTTCGTATTCAATTACAAATCGCCTGCCTGTTAGAATAGATGATTATGATAGAGGGTATCGACTTATCGGATTACAGGATACTTCTCCTAATATTCCTGGTGCTGTCTATAATTGTTTTTTTGCGATACCTTCTTTTTTCTGGCGCTTATCACTGGATATTCTTTGTGCTATTCCGGAAAAGTTTTAAGAAGAAAATGTTATTCGACCAACGGCTAAAGGCCAGACAAACCAGGCGTGAGGTGCTAATGTCTTTATATAGTGCCCTCATTTTCAGTGCCACCGGATTGGGACTTTTGCTGCTCTGGCAATACGGGTTCACCCAGATCTACCCCAACATCTCGGACTTTCCATTATGGTACCTGCCCTTAAGCGTATTCTTCTTTTTGGTCTTACATGACTTTTATTATTACTGGTTACATAAATGGATGCATTCCTCTTCATGGATGCGCCCATTTCATATGGAACATCACAAAAGTGTAAATACTTCGGTATTTACCTCCTTTTCCTTCCATCCTTTAGAGTCTTTTTTACAGGCCGTTATTGTTCCAATTCTATTGATGATTGTTCCCATGCATCCTATAGCCCTCGTGGCAACACTAATGATAATGACGTTTTCTGCAATTATTAATCACGGCGGGGTGGAGATCTACCCAATGAAGAAAGGCTGGAAAGGGCTACATCATTTTATTATCGGTGCTACACATCACGACATTCACCATAGAAACTCGAAAAAGAATTTTGGACTCTATTTTACTTTTTGGGATCGAATAATGAAGACTGAAAAATAAACCATACCGGATATCCCAAAGCGGAAGTAATTTTCTTCAGAAGGTATATCCGATCCTCAAGTCAAAGAAGTCGGCCACATGGCGATGCGCTTTCAGGGCGAAACCGGCGAATATCCGTTTGTTGAAGCTGTAGGTTAACCCGTAACGTTGATAGACATCATCTGTGGTACGAAACTGATTGAAGTAATAGATGCCCAATTGCTGGCTAAACGTTATTTTTCCTAACCAGAACTCATGGCCTAGCAACAATGCCCCCTGGGGGAATTCAGCATCTGCATTTTCCAATTTAATTTGTTCCCTTCGTGAAAAGTCTACCGCCCATTCCGTGCCTACGGTAAGCGCGCTTCGCCCACCTACCCATCGGCTGTAGTTACCGGCGAACCCAAAAACATAGAATCTATCCCTTTCCCCAACAGTGGCATTGCTAATCCCGGAAAAATGTACCACAGACAGTCTTGTTTTATCATCCGGCGGTTTCCGATTTGAAATTTTAGGAAGGTTAGGATACGTAATAGGAATAAGGCTGGTATTGAGGCCAACACTTACCGTAGGGAAATTAAGCCCTTTGTTGGGGGAACTCACCCCTCCATTGGAAATATGACTGTATTTTGCTGCCAGACGGAGATTGAGTTTATCCGTAATCCGATAATTTAACCCTGCGCCCAGTACTATGGAAAAGGCCAATCTGGTACTGTAAGATTGATTTCGGGGGTTGGTCACTTCGTCAAAAGGGTTAGTCAAATAGGCACCGCCCAAGCCCATTCTCACAAATATGTTGGTCCGTTTTTGCGTGAGAAAATAAGGCTCCAAATACCCTACACTTACGATACCACTTCCCAAAACTTCGGCGTTGTCCCAATTCCAATAGGCCAGACTCACACCCACCCTTGGGAAACAGTTGCAGAATTCCCATGACTTTTTCGTCAATAGCAGTTTGCTGCCATCAACGCGAATACCGAAAGGATAGGCGTCCTCTATTTCGCGAAGGGATTCTGAATGCCTGAGTAAAAAACCATAATCAAAACTTACTCCAAGAATAACAGGTCTACTGTCTACAAGGACGGAGTCCTTTTTTTGGCAGTAGGATTTAGGACTCAGAAAAAGGAATCCTAGTAGGAAGAACAGGAGGTTTTTCACAGCACGGAAAAGTAAGGATTCGGGAGCAAAATATAAACCCCTTTTTTCTATTCTGGTTGAATTTTATATTGCGTAATTGTTAAATTTTAGCATTTCCCCGAAATGCGGGAGATGATCTACTGCTTTACGATTGAACCCAAATACTATTAGGAATGCGGTTCGTCCGGGTTCCCCAAACCCTTGAGAAAGTCACTGGATTATAGTTAAGTTTTGGTTGTTTTGGAAAATGTCAAAATTAGTCTTGGGTTTTTACGATCATGCAATAAAGGATAGGTGATGAAATTTTCTACGGGGTAAACTCTTATCGGGAAGAACGTAATACCGGCCATTTGTTGGTAACATAGAGGTATCAATCAAAAAATCATCAATCGTTATGAAGTGGCTTTTCAAACAAATTGCTCTTGCACACCTTTCCAAGGATAACACGGGGATGCCTCTGGCAGTTGCCCCGGAAAAGTATAGAAAATCCGGTCTTACCCCGGATCAGGCCTTAGCCATAAGACTAAGGATCAGAGCGGCTCTGGAGCAGGACAAGATCTACCGGAACAATGAATTGGGCTTGGGAGAACTTGCCAGTTATATTCAACAAGACCGCTATAAGGTTTCTGAGGTGATCAACACCTATTATGCAAAAAACTTTTACGCCTTGTTGAACAGCTATCGTATCGAAGAGGCAAAGTCCCTTTTGGTAACACATCCGTTATTAAGCGTAAAGGCCATTATGTACGAAGTAGGGTTTAACAGTAAGAATAGTTTTTATATGGCGTTCAAGAAGGCAACAGGACACTGTCCTAATGACTTTAGAAATATTGCCTCTTACGAGTACCAGCCAGGGATGGCGTAAAGGCAAACCGGAGCAACTACCACTTTTTCATTTTTGGTTAGTTCAATTTGGCAAAATCCCTTGAACTTCGGTTTAAGGGATTTTTTGTGGTTTCTATGATTCACCTTTCAATTAAATCCTTTGCAAAAAAATCAATGGACGTGCCATATTCTGTTGGTAACTCAATTAATTAGAATCCCTCCCAACTGTAGCAATTGTACCTCAGCGATCTTTAGATCATATTTGGCCCTGGCATAGTTGTTTCGGGCATTGAAGAGATTGATCTGGGCTTGCCGGAACTCTACTGACGTAATCTGTTCCAGACTATACTGCTTCTGCGTTCTTGAGAAGTTCAGTTCATTGGTCATGAGATTGTTTTCCTCCGCTTGTAATGTATATTGTGCGATGTTGTAGGTCTCATATGCATTCAATACATCTGTTAAGAGCTGGTCTTTCACCCTAATCAATTCTATCTCACGATTTTGTTTGGTGATCTTTGAAGTCTTAACCCGTGTTGCCGCACTACCGTCAAAAAGGTTCCAAGATAGGCTTAAGCCAAGGTTGATACCATAGGATTCGTTGGCCAGGGCGAAGGATGTGGGTGGATTTTGACTTTCATTCCATCGGTACGATCCACTACCATTTATCTTTGGCAGAAAACTTGCCGTATTGATTTTGATATCCAACTCGCTGAGCAGTATATCCTGCTTTGCCAGAATAGCCTGGATATTCTTATCCTCAGCAGATCTCAGGATCTTTTGTTCTTCCAGAGCAGGTGCAAATACCACTATTGTGTCGATTTCGAAATTTGTGGTGATGCTCCTGCCGAGTACCAGGTTTAATGAACGCTTCAAGTTATGCAGGTCACGTACCGCTTCTGTATAGGTAATACTATCATTATTGAGGTCTACTTTGGCATTGAGTTCATCCAAAGTAGTACCCTGACCATACTTTAACTGTTTTTGTGCCCGTAACAAACGGTCTTTTGAGTTTTCAATGTTCAGCTTTAGGTTCTCGACCACTTGTTGTTGAAAGGCTACGTTGAAGTAGTTTTCATAGATAGCAATTATGGTGTTCTCTACTTGTTGCCGTTCTTGTAGCTGTGCCAGGTTAAGGGCTTCCTCGTTCCTGTTTTGGGTAAACTTGCGTACTAAGCCATCAAAAATGAGATACTCAGCCGTAATGGAAGCATTGTACGATTCGGTTACCGCACCATCAACCGCTGTGGAAGTTCCATCCAGGAAGGTTACTCTTTGATTTTCATCCGAATAGTTCACCCCGCCACTGGCACTTAAGCTGGGAAGGTAACCGCTATTGAGCGTGCTGGCCTCAATGTTGGCAATCTCCGTATTGTTCCGTGCAATACGCAGGTCATGGTTGTTTTCTACAGCTATGGCTATGGCTTTCTCCATAGTCAACATTTCCTGCCCCCAGGCCGTGATCATCAATAAATGGAACAATATAATGGCGCTATATCTCAATATTGTCAACTTTTAATTCTTTGATAGCCCGTTCCACTTCCTCGCGCATGGGTTTTTTGCCCGTAACCAGTTGTTTTACCTTTACTTTGATGCTGTTGGAGGCTGATAGAAAGATGGGTAATAAGAAGAGGGTAAGCAGCGTTGCAATAGCAATGCCGTAGGAGATAGCGATAGCCATAGGGATTAAAAACTGTGCCTGTAAGCTCCTTTCCAACATCAAGGGGGCCAAACCCGCAATGGTGGTAATTGAAGTAAGGAATATGGCTCGAAAACGTGCCCTTCCCGTTTCATAGAGTGCCTCGTCAAATTTTAACCCTTCCTTTAGAAAACGGTTGAAACGTCCTGTAAAGACCAGCCCGTCATTAACCACAATCCCAATCAAACCAATAATACCCAAATAGGATAAGATGCTCATGGGAAAACCGTGCAGCCAATGCCCCCAGGCGACTCCAATAAGGCAAAAGGGCACAATGGCCAATAGGATAAAAGGCTGGCTGTATGACCGAAAAGCAAACACAATCGTTACATAAATCAAAAAGATGGCAGCAGGCAGGATACCGGCAGCCGATACGGATATTTTGTTCACTTCCCTGTTTTGACCTTCAGCGCTGATAGTGACTCCCGGATATTTTTCGTTCACTATTCCAGCTACACGAGTGGTGAGGTCTGACATAATTGCTGTTGCACTTGCTTTTGGATTGGATAGGTCGGCCTCAACCGTAATTTCCCGAATTCCGTCCAAATGGTTGATGGCCACTTCGCCCCGTTCAATTTGATAGGTGGCAATTTCTGAAAGGGGGATCCTACCGTCTTGGGTAGAAATCTGAATGGCATTAATATTGCTGATACTCGAACGGTCCTTTTCATCGTACCGTACCCAAATTTTTACCTCATCCTGGCCACGCTGTAAGCGCTGTACTTCATTACCAAAGAAAGCGTTACGTACCTGACCCATAACATCGTTCAGGGTCAGACCCAACAACGTTGCATTTTCTTTGAGCTGCAGTCGTATTTCTTTGATGCCCTTTGGGCTGGTATCCACAATATCCTTGACATTCGGATTCTTTTGGAGCTCACGGTAAACAAGTTCCTTTGCCCGATCCAGATGTTGAAAGTTCTTACCCTGGAGAGAAACGGAAATGGGCATTCCACCAACATTTCCCCCTGAATTATAGCTTAGTTTTTCGACCCCACGAAGTGTGCCCGCCGCCTCTCGAATTTGATGGGCAATCTCCGGAGAACCCAAAGTGCGGGTCTCACTGGGGGAAAGATTCACTGTAATTGAAGAAGCGGAACTTCCGGGGCCAATCTGCTTTACTGTGGACAGGATATGGTCGCTTCCCAATTCGTTTTCACCTAATCTTTTATTTACTTCCCAAACTTTGTTTTCAACATAGGTGGCCAAGGAATCCGTTATGCTTTCATTAGTACCCTGTGGGGTATTCAGGGTGATGCGTATCTGATCGCTGGCATTGCTCGGGAAAAAGGTAAGCTTGATGATTCCTCCCGCAAAGGCACCCAGGGTGACCATGAACAGGAAAAAAATAATACAAAACGAAATAAACTTATTCTTAAGGGTGAAGCGAAGGGCGGGGGAATACATCCTGTCCTTCATATAGTTCATGAACCGGTCGCCCCATTCGTTGAACGTATAGGTTTTTCCCTTACCACTCAGATCTTTTGAATGTGCCAGGTGTGCGGGTAAAATCAATAATGCTTCTATCAGTGACACCGCAAGGGTCAATGCTACAACCACGGCAATATCTCCGAAAAAGGCCCCGATTTGACCATCCAGAAAAAAGAAGACTGAAAAAGCCAGAATGGTGGTGGCAATAGCTGAAAGAATAGGCACGATGACATCCATGGTGCCATTGACAGCCGCCTTAATGGCGGAATCACCCTTTTCGTAACGGGTATAGATATTTTCAGCAATCACAATGCCGTCATCGACCAAAATACCAATGACCAAAATCATTCCAAAGAGCGATAGCATATTCAGCGTGACACCATAATGTGGCAATAGGATGAACATACCAAAGAATGAAATGGGTAGTCCAAAGGCCACCCAAAAAGCGACCCCTGGGCGCAGAAAGAAGGAAAGTAACAGAAGCACCAATACCATTCCGATAAGGGCATTCTCTAGCAACAGCGCAATACGGTCGCTGATGGCCTCCGATGAATCCGTAGTGGTGACCAGTTCAAGATTATCGTGGCCGGCATTAAATTCATCAATGTACTCCCTGATTTTTTCTACGCTGCCAATAAGGTCTTCGGTGTTGGTGTTGGTGATGGAAATACTGACCCCTTGCCGTCCGTTGAGGCTTATTTTGTCGGGGGTCTCGCTGAAGGTGTTCCGTACTTTGGCAATGTCGCGTAAATATACCTTTCCGCCATCCACACCTGACTTTACAACAATATCCCCCAGGTTTTCGGCATAATACGCTTTGTTGTTGGCACGTATCAGATATTCTTCTTTTTGGGTTTTGATGGAGCCACCTGTTATCCAGATATTGGCACTGGCTACCGCTCGTGAAACATCTTCAAAGGTGAGATTGTAGTTCCTTAGCGTTTCTTCGGTTACGGCTATCTCTATTTCCTCCTCCGTAAAGCCTGAAAGGGCTACTTGTGATATACCGTCGATCCGCAATAGGTCTTCTTCGATCTCCTGGGCGGTCTCCTTTAGAATACTCAAGGGAACATTTTTTCCCGTTACTACAAAAGATATGGCTTCCCTTGTGGGTTTTAGGGTCTCGATAACCGGTGGTTCAGCACTCAGTGGGAAGGAAGAAATCTTGTCCACCGCATTCTTCACTTCATCCAACACCAAATTGATGTCAAAATCCGTGAGCACTTCCACTGTGACTGTACCCATATTTTCCCGGGAAATTGAAGTAATCCTATCTACCCCTTCAACCCCCTTCAGGTTGCGTTCTATTTTTTCCACCACCCCTTCTTCCACTTCCTCCGGGGAGGCCCCCGGGTAAGACACCGAAATAGTGATCCTGCTTGGGTCGGAAAGTGGAAAGAAAGAGGAGTTAAGTTGACGATAGCCCAAATAGCCAAAAATCAGAAAGCCGATGATAAATATGTTTACCGCAACGGGATATTTGATAAAGTAGCCGATAAACTTTCTCATGTGTCAAGGGTAATAGGTTACCTTTAATCCCGGATAGGCATTGCTAATGATTTCTGTGACTAAAATGCTGCCCGTTTCCAATCCGCTAACAAGTACATGCTCACCCACATAATTCAAGGGGGTGACTTTTTGGAGTTGCAATGTGCTGTCAACTACGATGTAAACATGGTCGTTTTCGACCAATAAACTGCTTTCAATTTGGACCACGCTATCGATTTCTTCTCCATAGATTTCTGCCTTTAAGTATTGACCGTCTTTTAAACTTGGATTGCTTACCACAACAAAGACCTCTATCGTTTGGGTCTGCTGATTGATTTTTGGATTGATACGACTTATAGCGCCTTCATAAACAATAGTGCCTTTTAGCGGACTGAGAAAAACTGATTTGCCCACGGAGAGGTACTGATTTTCTGTGGCAGGGATGGAAAGTTGCAGTTCATAGGCTGAATTATCCATAAACTCCCCTAATTTTTGACCACTCCTTACCAAAGCTCCGGGGTCCACATTGGCCTCTGTCACTACACCGTTGAACGGAGCAGTGATATAGTATTTTGAAAGTCGCTCCTGTTGGTTCTTTACATTGAAATAGGTCTGAGTAATATTACGGCCTGTGACGAAGAATTTTTCAGCATCGGAAGAAAATTGAGGTAGTGGTTCCAGTTTTCCGTTGAGATCAAAATTTTTTAAGTAGCGCTCCCATTTTTTTGAGGCCTCGGGGAACTCGATTTCCATATCGGCCAACATGGCCGCTATCTGGCTAACAAGGCTGCTCTTGTTCGACTGTAGTTGTGCCAGGTATTCAGCACTGTTAATTTGTAAAATGGTCTGTCCCTTGCCGAACCTGTTTCCTTCTTTAAAAAGTTGTTGGCCCTGCAAGAGTACTCCCTGTACTTCACTGTACAATTCTATGTTTTGTATAGCGGAAAGCGTTCCTGTGGCAGAAACAATGTAGGGCAAGGATTGTAACGCTACCAGTGCCGTTGAAACCAAGGGCTTTTCTTCCTTTATTTCAGCAGTCACGTCCTTTTTGGCACCCCTGCCCATAAAAGCCATAACTACCAAAACGCCAAGGACAAGAATACCCAGGCCAGTTAAAACGGCGTAAACTCGTTTCATCCTTATGCCCGCATTTTTTTGCGCATTTCTTTCTTCATCTTAGGCGCTACGTCATTTTCAAACTTTTCCATTTGGGCCTTGGAGAGTACTTTTTCGAGTTCCGCTTTTTTGGCCTCGGCGATTTTCTTCATATCGCTCATTTTACTGAACATTGAGCCTTCCTGGTTCATCAATGTTGCTTGTTTTTTGGAATACTTGAGATTGAGTTCAGCTACTTTATCTTGCTGTTCTTCACTCAGGTTCAATTGTTCGATCATGGTTTCCGTTTGATAGTCGGCCATTTCCCGGGCATCCATCTTTTGGGCATTGCCCCATTGCATTACAAAGAGAAGTAGTGCTACCCCTACAAGTTTACTTTTCATCGTCAGAAGAATTTTTAGTATTGTTCAACGGTGGTTTTCTGTTCAAAACAAAACTCAGGCCCACCCTAAAATAGGCTCCGCTGCCTGGATCCAGATCATATATTTCTTCGTTCTCGTCGTCCAATACCTTAAGTGTGGCCGCCGGAACAAAGCCTCCCCTGGCTGTGAAGGCCAGGTTTTTTGCAAATCTGAAACGATAGGCCAAACTGGCATTAATACCATTAAATTGGAGCTTGGTGTTGGTGAGTATACGGTTACCCGTTGTACGCACTTCATTTGAGTTGTTGCCAAAAAGACCCTCTGGCATCAACGAGGCCATAAAAAGGTGCTTATCGTTAATACTGTAATTGATTCCGGTGATGGGCAATCCCAGAGAATAGCTCCAATGTTCGTTTAGTTTCTGCCGCAATGAAACAACTGGCAAAATAGCAGGCTCTCCGAACTGAGTGCCATACAGCACACCCAACATCAATGCGGTATTACGATCAGAATTCCCCCATCTTTTGGTCACCGCACCAATCGCGTTGTACACAAAATCCTCGGAAGTTATACCATCTCCAAGATTTGACATTAATGATGTGCCACCTGAAAACAGCAACCCCCATGAGTTTTCCAGAGGTCGTATAAACATAAGGCTCACCCTGGCCACGTGCATATTCTCATAGGTGGCTAAGTCAATTACGTTTGTGGATTCATCGAAGACAAAATCAAAGTACTGGTATCCTATGTTAAGCCCAATAATATTTTTGCCCACGGGTTGGGCCATATTCAAATTGACCCGATAATTAGTAATCTCGGTACCTCCCAAATCAGGCAGATTTCCATATTCAACAGAGACAGGTTGTATTTCGCCAGGAGTTGTCATTATGGGTAGTTGTGCAGAACATGCCAAAGAGACCAATACTAGAAATGACGATATTCGAACACCCATAATAGTTCTTTCTCGTCAAACTTAGCCCATGGGTTTGCCTTGCGGCAACAATATTATACCGTTAGCGGAAAAGACCATATGAAAGCTATTTTTTTGTCTATCTAATCCAAAAGAGATGATTCATAGATAAAAAGCGCCAATTTTCGTCTAGTGAAGATGCTACAAAAGTTGGCACATTGGTTCTTAAGAAAATAAGAGAAGTGAAACCCCCGAAGGTATCACAACAAAAAACTGAACAGTATGCAAAATCATTTTAATTAGGGCATCTTTTGACTGTAAACCGATTGTACTTTTTGAATTGTCATTTACTTTTTGCGGCTTCTTTGTTCAATAGTCGTAGCGTTGTTAATCGTCAAGGTATTTTTTAAGAGGAAATTTTGTTAAAAAAGGTACTAGCCCATGGGCATCGCTTTTTTTGGGGTTCTTGCCGTTGCAAAAGTACTTTAACAAACAGCCTTATGAATTGTTTTGTTATGCAATTGTAAAGGTAGGGCGGTGAGAGGCCTTACTTCTAAAAAACAAAAGATTCCATTTAAGTTTTGTTTACTTCCAAGAAGTATTATTTGAATTAGCTATCATCTTTCTCTTTTCCGCCCGCCTTTCTCAGTTGCACTAACTCATTTAATCATTTACAAAACTTTAACTCGTATGAATGTAAAGAAACTGTTTGGGGCCTTGATAGCTGTATGCTGTACCCTGGCTTTTACACAGGCCCAGGAAAAAACGATCACCGGAAATGTGGTGGACCAAGCAGGGGTTCCCTTACCTGGTGTTAACATTGTTATTCAAGGTACCTCTACTGGAACTCAAACTGATTTTGATGGAAACTATTCCATTATTGCAGCAGTGGGACAGACCTTACTCTTTACCTACATTGGTCAGAAAACAGAAAGCCGGGTAGTAGATGCTTCAAATATCATCAACGTTCAAATGCTAGAAGATGCTGAAGCGCTTGATGAGGTGATCGTTGTAGGTTTTGGTACCCAGGTCAAAAAGAAGGTCACTGATAATATCGCCAAAATTGAATCTGAACAAATCGGTGGAATTGCTACTCCCAGCTTTCAGGGTGCGCTTATTGGAAAAGCTCCGGGGGTTCAGATCACGCAGACCAACGGTAAGCTGGATGGTGGGTTGAATATTGTTATCCGAGGGCTTTCTTCCGTAACAGCTTCACAACAACCACTTTTTGTAATTGATGGTATTGAAATGAACAATAACGATATATCTTCAACTACCGCGCCAACCAATCCCTTATTGGCGCTGAACCCAAATGACATTGCATCCATTGACATTCTTAAAGATGCATCTGCGGCAGCTATTTTTGGCGCCAAAGGTACCAATGGAGTGGTTCTGATCACTACAAAAAGAGGTGCCCAGGGTAAATCAACCGTCTCCCTGGATATGTCAACAAGCTATGGGCAACCATCCAACAAAAGAGACTGGTTGAATAGTGCAGATTACATTGAACTTTTGGAAGAAGCTGAAGCCAATAGTGGGTTTTTAGCTTCAATTGGCCTTACCGTTGATGAAGTTTTACAAGGTTTTGCTGGAGATCAGGATTTTAGAAATGTTGACACGGACTGGCAGGATTTTGCCTTTCAGGATAGTTATATTCAAGACGTGAACATATCTGTTTCCGGTGGTAATGAGAAGACCCAAAGCTTTATATCCGGAGCATATACTAATAACGAAGGTATTGTACGAGGTAACGAATTGCAACGTTATACGGTAAGGGCTAACATTGATCATAAGGTAAATGATTGGTTAAGTCTTGGGTTAAATTCCAGTTATGCGAGTACTATTATTGATAGAATCGCCAGCGATGCCTCTTTTGTGACCCCTATGCAGGCTATTGCACAAATCCCAACCTCACCGGCCTTTTTATCGGATGGTGAAATTAATGGGAATACCTTGTATGCCAACTTTTTACTACAAGATCAGAATTCGTTTAGAACAACAAAACGAAGAAGGTTATTGGGTAAGGTATTTGCAGAGATCAAATTGCATGAAAAATTGCGATGGCAAACAGAACTTGGTTATGACTACCTGAGTCAAACAGTGGACCGAAATACCGGCAGATTGGCCCCTTTTCAATCTACCAACGGACAGACCTTTGCTTCGGACAATGGTGCAGAGATCATCTCAACGAACAATTACGTAACGTTTGACACCACGCTTGGGGAGGCATCTAGCTTTTCGTTTGTTTTAGGGAATAACTATACACGATTCAAAAATAGGACCACCTCCGTTACCGGCGACGGTTTTCCCACAGATGATTTTCGTTCAATTGCCAGTGCAGCGCTAATTTCAGCAGGTGATGGAACATTTACCAATTGGGCACAACTCTCTTATTTTGCAAGGGTAACCTATGATTATAGGGGGAAATATCTGTTCAAGGCAAGTATTCGACGTGATGGTTCATCGCGATTTGGATCAGAAAATCGGTACGGGTACTTCCCGGCAGCATCGGCGGGATGGATTATCTCGGAAGAGGATTTCTTATCAGGAAGCCCAACGCTTTCTTATCTAAAATTAAGAGGTAGTTGGGGGATTAACGGTAATACACCTATTGCCAACTTTGGAAGTTTGGGCCTTTTTGGAGGAGCTAGCTACAACGGCGAGTCGGCATTGGAGTTCACCCAAGGAGAAAATCCGGATTTGAAATGGGAGGAGACGGAACAGATCAATTTCGGGATCGATTTTGGATTCTTGAATAACCGCATCTCAGGGGAAATCGACTACTATAAAAAGAGTACCGAGGACCTGTTGTTCAATACCCGGGTTCCGTTTGAGGCTTCATTGCCCTCACATGTAGTATTGCAAAATATAGGAAATCTTGAAAACGAAGGCTTTGAGTTCTCCTTGAATACTACAAACATTCAAACCCCGTACCTGACCTGGAAAACCAATTTCAATATTGCTTTTAATAAAAACGAGATTACCAACCTGCCTAATGGAGAGGATTTGATTACCGTCAGAAATATTCTTAGGGAAGGTGAACCCATAAATTCGTTCTTTTTAATTGAATATGCCGGTGTAGATCCGGATAACGGTGATGCCCTCTATGTATTGAATACCGAGAATCCTGATGGTACGTTAAACAAGAATACGACGAATGACCCTACGGAAGCAGAGCGAATTGTTGCGGGCAATCCGAACCCTGATGTAATTGCAGGGTTTTCAAGCAATTTCAACTTTAAAGGCATTGATTTTTCATTCACTTTTCAAGGGCAGTGGGGCGGACAACGTTACAACAATGCGGGGAGATTTCAGGAAGCCGGTTTAGGAAATGGCCTGGATAACCAAGATCAGATCATCTTTGATAGAAGGTGGCGAAATCCGGGAGACATCACCGATGTGCCACAGGTAAGATTGTCAGTGAACAATGGGCACTCTGAAAGCACCCGTTATATGCAAGATGCCGACTTTATTCGTCTCAGAAATGTTGCCTTAGGATATTCGCTACCTCAAGATATATTGGATCGCTTAGGAATGAGCAGGGTTCGTGTATATGTCAGTGGTCTAAACCTATTGACTTTTACAGATTATAGAGGGTACGACCCGGAGTCCTCGGATGATTCGGCAATTTCAAATACAAATTCAGGTACCACTTTTTATTCTGCACCTCAACCACGGGTATATACATTGGGTTTAAACTTAGCATTCTAAATAAAAGGAGTTATGAAATACATGAAAAATATAATAGTGTTACTAGTATTCGCAGGTTTTGTGTCTTGTGAAAATGAATTGGATTTAGAGCCTCAGCAAAGCATCAGTATAGGGCTGGCTACAGATACTCCTGAAAATATCAACGCAATATTACTTGCAGCATATGATATTGGAAGGAATACCAGTCCGGATAATGTGGCACCCTTGTATAATGGTAATTATAGTGGTGAAATTGGTGTAGCCGTGGATTTGTTGGGCAATACCGACCAGGTAAGTTGGAACGGAACCTTCTCCAATCTTAGAGATTTGTTTAATAAGGCGATGATCAACGACAATGCTAGTGCTTTAAATATTTATGCCGATAGTTATTCCATAATCGGACACGTAAATACTGTTTTGGCAAATCTGGATAAATTCGAAGATGCCTCAGAGGCAAACCGGGTTGAGGGGGAAGCTAAGTTTTTGAGGGGAGTGGTCTACTTTGATATGGTTCGCCTTTACGGCCAGCAGTACAACGCTGCCGGAAACAACACTCAACTTGGTGTTCCGATAGTACTTTTGCCACCCGATGTCAGTAGAGCAGTGCCCAGGGATACCGTTGAAGATGTTTACGATCAGGTAATTAGTGATCTGACTGATGCAGCTTCTTTATTGCCGGGAAGCAATGGAGATAGGGCAGATAGATATGCGGCACTTGCCGTGTTAGCAAGGGTCTACTTGCAACAAGGCAATTTTGCCAATGCCAGGGATGCTGCCAATGAAGTGCTGCAAAGCAGTGGACATGCACTGACTGCTACTTATGAAGAGGCTTTTGATACTGATGGCAATTCTAATGAAACTGTTTTTTCCTGGGTGGTAACCGTGCAGGAGGGGAGCAATAATTACAATCTATATTACGCTACCCAGGCTCTTGGGGGTAGAGGTGGTGATATTGCCATAACACAGGCGTATCTTGATAAATTTGATTCGCCAGCAGACGAAAGAAGAAATTTCACCTATTTAGGGGAAGGTGTCAGCGATGGATTTATCTTGACTTCGAAGTTTAGGCGGCAGTTTGCCAACGTAAGCCATATCAGAATTGGAGAAATGCATCTGATCAGGGCAGAGTGCAATTTTAGATTGGGCACCTCCATTGGATTGGCCCCACTCGATGAAATCAATGCCCTTCGGGGACGATCTTCCGCACCGGCGCTCGGAGCGCTTACTTTGGATTTGATTCTGAATGAAAGAGAATTGGAGCTGGCCTTTGAAGGGTTCACATTGCACGATTATAAAAGAACGGAAAGGGATATTGGGGGATTACCTTTTAATGATAACACATTAGTATTTCCCATACCACAGTCTGCAAGGGACAGAAATCCTCTATTGGAGCAGAATCCCGGATATAATTAGACAATAATAAATGGAAATATTGTTTGGTTAATTTATAAAAATAAGCGTTAACTAACTCTGATTTGATTATTGTGTAACGTGATAAGGGGCAACCTTAATGTTGCCCCTTATTGATTCGTACCAATTGCAGATAATCTGAATTCTTCGCAAAGACCAGATATTCCTCGTCCTGAATTTTCAATTTACTGCAGTCCTTTACATCTCCAGGCACATAGAAGCCACTCTTTAAAGCCGGAACCGGTTCAAACCCACCTTTGCCGTTGCCTTTTAGAAAAAGACCGTTGCTCGCATCATTTCGTGGAGTTTCTACCTCTGAGGCATATAGGTTTCCCACAATAAGCGCATCAAGATGCCCATCGGCATCAAAGTCCTCTACTTCAATCTGGTTGATACTGGAAAGTTGTGCTAAATTGGGCAGATGGTGAAGCGCGAATCCATTCCCAAGGTTCTCCATAAAAACACTGGCAAAGGACTTTATTTGATAATGTAATGAATTCTCTAAAACCTTTGTCGTATAGACATCTTCTAGTGTGGCATTGGAAAAAGACTCATAGTTTTTGAATTTTTCCTTGATGGCGGGCATTTGTTGGGAAGAACATTCCCGTCCCCTAAGCGGATATTTTTCTCCCTCGTTATAATAACTCAGCACAATATCTCCGGTATTGTTTTGATCAAAATCGTTGAAATAGATATCAAAGGTTTCAGCGTCATTAGCCTTGTACTTGTAGTTCAGGCCTAAATTCCCTACGATAAAGTCCAGATCGCCATCTTTATCAAAATCCCCGGACTTTATACTGAACCACCACCCTCTGGAATCTTCAAGGCCCCATTGTTCGGTGACATTGGAAAAATAGCCCTGATTGTTCTTCAAAATAGTAATGGGCATCCATTCTCCTATAACGATAAGGTCTGTCCAACCGTCCTTGTCGATATCGTCCCATATGGCGTCAGTGACCATTCCCATTTCCGCAAGGAAAGGTGCTATCTTGGGGGTTGCATTAACAAATTTTACCTTTCCATCAGTACTCACATTTTCCAGCAGATAGCTATCGGCAGGTAGCGGATAACTACCCGGTATTAGGCGCCCACTGACAAAGAGGTCCAAATCGCCATCCTGATCAAAATCATGGCTGTGTACCCTGGAGCTACTGGTTAACATAGCCGGTAATGCCGAAGGGGCTTTTGCAAAGTTTCCTTTTCCATCGTTCAGATACAATCTATCCTGAAGCGCCTCATCCTGTGGAGCAAATTCATTTCCCCCGCTCGCAAGGTAGAGATCATTGTCCCCATCCCCATCCGCATCAAAGATATGGATGCCCATATCTTCACTTGGATTGTCTTGTGTAAAGGGTGTATCAGACGTTTTCATGAACCCCTGTTCCTGTTGCAGGTAGACCGAAGTGGTTTGTTGCGCAGCTCCCCCTACTACGAGATCTTCCTTACCATCCCCATTTAGATCGCCAACCGCAATATTAGGACCGAACATGGAGGTTTGGTGCGGTAGTAAGATCTCTTTTTCAAAGTCGTTGTAATAATTTTCGATATGGAGATGTTCTTTTAGTGTATTTACATCCTTTGCGGTTTCGAATAGTTTTTGGCCATTAGGCTGCCTGTTTTCCGATGCTATTTCGGCTTCGGTGTGTGCCAGGGTTAGGGTTGTATCTGCTTTAATGGCAACAATGCGTTGTGTTTTTTGGTCTGGCCATTGAACGACAATAGAATCTACCATATTACTACTTCCCAGTCCAAAATGCATCTTTGGAGCAACAGAAGATTGAAATCCCCGGCTAAGGGTCAACTCCTGGAATTGGGATTCACCGTTAGTATAGAGTGCTACTTTTGTGCCAATCCCCATTGCATTTTGTGAAGGCCCTTTAAAATCTATGGTGATATGATTGGTAGTTGAAGCACTTAGATTTTCAAAGACTGTAGCAACGTCATCGATATTATTGGTAACAATTTCCAGGTCCCCATCGTTGTCAAGATCCACGTAGACTGCACCATTTGAGAACCCAGGATGTTCTATACCCCAATCCTGGTTCGTCCTGGAAAAGGTAAGATCCCTGTTATTTTTTAAAACGTAATTGTCAATTTTTTCAGAGGGGATTTCCAGTGTTTTCTGTAACAGGCTATCCTTGGGAATTCCCTTTTTTTCGATAGCTAAAAAGAAGTCACGGTTATTGATCTCCCTGCGAGTACCGTTGGCGATGAAGATATCTTTCCAGCCATCATTGTCCAGATCTGCAAAAAGAGGGCCCCAACTCCAATCGGTTGAAGAAACTCCTGCAAGTCTCGAAACATTGCTAAAGTCCGGTAGACTGTCCAGAAGATTACCATTATTCAATTGAAGGCTGTTCTGCATGTATTGATAATGAAAGCCCGAGTTTACTGTACTCCAGAACAGCTTAGGATTCATACTGGCCATATTGGCCTTGGCTCTCCTATTGATCTGGGCCGTCATGTCTACCTGTAGAATATCCAACAAATGATCATTGTTAAAATCAGCAATATCCACCCCCATCCCATAAAAGGAAGTGTTTTTGGTGGAGGTTTTCACTTGTTCTGAAAAGGTGCCATCCTGATTGTTAATGAACATATAATCCGGGGTGCTAAAATCATTGGAAACATACAGGTCTGGCCAGCCATCTTGATTCAAATCTCCTACAGTAGCACTTAAAGAAAGGCCAAAGGTGGTCAGTCCTGCTCTATCTGTGACGTCAACAAAACGATCATTTACACGTTCGAACAAACGATCCGTAGTAAGGGGTTTGGGGTATTTTTGTTGAAATGCGTAATAATAATTCGGGGCGTTAAAGGGTGTTGGGGGATAATTGGCCACATAAAGGTCCAGGTCTCCATCCAAATCATAATCAAAAAATGTGGCCTGCACACTGTTGCTGGGATCCGCTATGCCGTAATCCTCAGCTTGCTCTGAAAAGGTATTGTCACCATTGTTAACAAAGAGTTGGTTCTCCTTGGGGCCAAATTTCCCCCCTACAGAACAGTAAATATCCAGATACCCATCGTTATTAATATCCACCATGGTAGTTCCGGTATACCATCTGGAATCTCCTGAAATACCTGCAGTATCGGAAATATCTTCAAATTGTAAATTCCCCTTATTCAGGTATAGTTTATTGGGGACCATATTGCCTGTAAAGAACAAATCGGTAAGCCCGTCGTTATTAATATCTCCTGCCGAGACCCCTCCACCCATATAGATATACGCATAAGTGAAATAGTTTAAGGAGTCATTTTCAGTTAGGGTATTGGAAAAAGTGATACCTGAGTGCTTTGCAGGTGACTTCTTGAAAATTTTAAAAGAGGTCGAGGTTTTTTTTCCTTGCTGTTTACTGCAGTTTATGGACAAAACGACAACAAAAAGCATTAGTAGATACTTCAATAATTTCACCATCATTACGCTACGGTTAAACAGCTTTAAAGTTACGAATGGAATGAATTGAAAGCAAAAACAGGGCAAATAATTGCCCTGTTCTGCAGCTAAATTTAAACTAATAAAACTCAACTAAACTTATACCGATATACTATTGCAAAAGATGCCTTTTTTAGGTATAATTTTTACTACCATAAAGGAGTTACAGCTTTAGCTTTTGGTTACCGTAATTGAATTTGAAAGGGCAAAACATCCGCTCAATTCGCTTGCGTTGTTAAAGATCGCAAGGCCTAGGATGCTGTCCTCGTAACTCAAATGCCAGATTAGGCAATCTCCACCTACATTTATGTTGTCAAAATTTATCCCTTCCAGTTCGGCTAAGGTCTCTGGTAATGCCAAAATAACACCTGTGTCATCAGTAACCACCCAGGTGGTGTTTGAACCGCTAAAGTTGGTATCATCTAACATGATTCCAGAAACAAAATCTGGCTCTCCGTCATCCATAAAGTTAAAGGGTCCTCCGGATATTGTACCTGCGTTGTTTGGAGTTGCGGTTATCGTTCTGCTAACCTGGATAGGATTAGAGAGGGCAAAGCAACCCACCAGGTCACCTGCGCTTCCTCCTTCTTCCAGACCGACAATTCCATCCTCATAGCGAATATTCCAAATAAGGCGTGTACCTCCGGCTTCTGTACTATCAAAGTCTATGGCTTCAATCTCAGCAATTGAAGCAGGTAACTGAAGTATAGCACCACCTTCATCTGTCAATACCCAGGCACTGTTTGCTCCAACCGCCTCGCTTTCGTCAATGGCAAGGCCGCTAACGTTGTCAGGAGTACCATCCATGCAAAAAGAATAAGGCCCCCCAGAAATTGTAGCGGCATTTACCTCAGACACGTTTCTGGTGACCGTAATAGCATTTGACAAACTGAAACAACCGCTTAAGTCATTTGCGTTATCAATGTTTAGTCTGGGTGACCCCTCAACGTCAGGATCGAAATCAGGATTTGCAAGTTCATCTTCATATTGTAAGTTCCAAATGAAGCGATCTCCTGCATCCCCTTCGTTAAAGTCAAAGGTTTCAACATCGGCCATGGTACCCGGGGTTGCCAATATAGCACCATTACTATCGGTAATAACCCAGGTTGCGTTGGATCCAGACCCTTCTTCATCAACCATAATTCCGCTTACATTATCTTCATTACCGTCAATACAAAAGGTAAAAGGTCCCCCTGTAAGTACTGCTGCCGTAGTAGCATTTCTATTTACTTTAACTGAAGTCTGAGAAAGATCAAAATCCCCTTCCAAATCTGCTAGGTTTGCGTCCACCTGAAGATTATTAACAGTACCATATTGCAAATACCAAATTAAACGTCCTCCCGGATCTCCGGTATCGAAGTTGAATCCTTCCAGATCAGCGTTTGAGGCTAGCAGCGCAAGGATGGTACTGCTTTCATCCGTTACTATCCAAGTAGAATTCGCCCCATTTCCCCCGGTGGCATCTATGGAGATACCGCTAACGGTATCTGCTGTGCCGTCATTTACACAAAAGGTAAAGGGGCCTCCTGAGATTGCACCGGTGAAAAGGGCTTGATTGGAGCCATCATCGTCGTCATTACAACCGAGAACCAGGAAGGCGGCTATGATTATTGTTTTTAATATATTGCTTTTCATCCTTTAAATTTTACTTTGTTTATTTGACTGGTTATCATTTTGGAATACCTAAAAATGGTTTAAGTAAGCGTATGAACAACCAAATTGTTTTTATCGCTTAAGCTTTAATATCCGGGATTTTGTTCTAAAATACCGTTACTTAAATCGATTGAGGTAAGCGGGATAGGTAGCAAGTCTTGTCTTGACTGATATGCATTTACCTTAGGACCAAAATTACCAATAGTACGGGTCTCATTAGCATAGTATTCCGTTAAGACCTGTTCGGTAACCCCCCATCGGCGTAAATCAAATAGACGATGGCCTTCCATGCCCAACTCTACACGTCGTTCGAACCGAACGGCATCACGGGCGAAGCCGGCATCCGGGAAAGCGGTGTATAACCCTATCTGATAGTTCGCGGCAGGGCCACTTCCGTCAACAGCTTGTACTACGGATGAACCTGCGGCTCTTGCACGGACCTGGTTAACATAGTTCAATGCTGTGGCCAAATCCCCGGTTTCTACGGCGGCCTCTGCAGCCATTAATAACACGTCCGCAAAGCGAATAATATTGTAGTTAAGCCCAGAATGATTTTGTCCCCAGGCACCGAGACCTGAATTTTCACTAAATTCTTCAGCTTGGTATACATTCTTTTTAGGTAAATAGGGCCCGGAGATATCGCTAAATCCAGCTCTGATCCACTCCTTACCGATATGTTCTCCGAAACCATTGTAGTCGATACCACGTCTACCTACAGTATAATCCAATCGCGGGTCCACTGGTGTAGTCGTATCGGGAGTAAAGGCTTGGTCACTATTAATCCCATAATCATTTGCGAAATCACTGTCGTTATAGGCATCAAACAACGGTAGGCCATCCCCATCTACCCGGAAGGCATTGGCAAGGTCTATGGTGGGTTGATAAAAACCACAACAGGATCCAAAAGGCCCTCCACCTGGAAAGTTCAAGGTACCGGCTCTGTTTCCGTTAAGTGATTGTCCTGTATCTTCCGCAAACTGAATGGCAAAGATCGATTCCGGACCGTTTTCACCGGCTGCGGTGAAGTTATTGAGATATTCCGGATCAAGAGAATACTCTCCACTGTTGATAACGGCATTCAATTCGGTTAAGGCGGCTGCCCAATCCGCTTGATACAGGTGTACTTTACCTAAATACGCCCTTGCTGCCACTTGTGTAGGGCGGCCCGGATCGGGTTGATCGCCCCGGGTAGCCGGGAGATTTGCTATGGCAACCTGTAAATCAGCTTCAATTTGTTCCCAGGCAGGACCAGTATTGGGCTGGCTAAATTCTAAGTTTTCATAGTTTTCAACACTTACTATGGAAACATTCCCAAAAATTTTGGTCAATTCAAAATAATAGTGCGCTCTAAGAAAATGTGCCTCTCCTTCCTGACCGGCAATGGCAGCTTCTTCAATGGGAAGGAGCGCCGAACGGTCTATACCATTGATTACGGACAATACTGCATTAGATCGGTTCACCCCAGCATATAGGGCTGTGAATTTAGCCCTGAAATAATCGTTGGCCGTTTGCCAATCGTTGACTTCAATTTGTAATAACTCAACCTGGTCACCATCATTACTCCCTTTATGGGCGTCATCCGAAATCACGTCAAACCACCAGTTATCCCCTCCAACAGCAAATTGATTCCCTCTGTTGTTGTCACGCCAGCCATCCAGCATACTATAGGCTCCCGTTAATAATAGATCTACTCCTTGCGGATTAGCCAAGGCTTCATTACTTAGAGCACCAATAGCTGGTGTTTCGGAAAATTCATCGCCGCACGAAATCACTCCGAGCAGCACTAAAAACAAATAAACAAACTTCTTTTTCATCTTTTTACAATCTTAAATTTACACCTAACAAAAATATCTGGGGTACCGGAAAAGTATCTTCGTCAACACCAAGGGTAAAGGCGGAGTTGACCTCACCGGAGGGTAAGATTTCCGGATCAATACCATCGTACCCAGTTATCGTAAACAAGTTACTGGCATTTGCATAGAAACGCAAACTTGCAATCCCCCAGCTGTCTGTAAGCTTGCTAGGAAGCGTATAGCCTACTACTAGGTTCCGTAACCGGACAAAAGAACCATCTTCCACGAAGAAAGAATTGGCGTTCGTTTCCCCATTTAACAAGGTAAAGCTTAAGGCAGGTTGCGATCCGTTGGGATTTGTTGTTGGATGAAAAGCATCCAATACCCGGGTACTTCTATTTCCATCCGGGAAGGTGGCGAAGTCCGTATAAATCTTGTCGAAATTATAGATATCATTTCCAGCTACACCACTAAAGAAAGCACTAAAGTCCCAATTCTTATAATTCGCATTTAAGTTAAGACCAAACGTTACATCCGGAGTCGGATTTCCAATATAGTCACGGTCATCGTCAGTGATCACCCCATCGCCATCCAAATCTCTGTAGCGTATTCTACCTACCCCGTCAGCAGGGGTAGCAAAACCTTGATCGGGTCCTACCGCTACTTCTGCCTCGCTACGATAAATCCCATCAGCTACGCGGCCAAAGAAAGAGGAAATAGGCTGTCCTTCTTCCGTCCGTGTAACGGGTCCACCTCTAAATGAATCGCCCACAATAAAGCCTTCCAAATCGGTAACCTCATTTTTAACTGTAGAAACATTCAAATCCACACCAAAAGTGAAATCGTTTCCGATAGCTCCATCATAGGTAATGTTCAGGTCGATCCCCGAGTTTTCAACACTTCCCCGATTTATAAAAAAGTCACTGGCATCAATAGCGGTGTCACTAAGCACAGTCTCGTCTCTTACGATGAGGTCTTGCGTAGTGATTTGATAATATTCCAGGGAGATACCCAGGGAATTGTTAAAAAGTCCGAACTCAGCCCCCACGTTAAAGGTTTCACTGGTTTCCCATTGAATATCCTGATTGGCTACCCCTACTAAGGCTGCCCCTTGTCTTAGATTTGTACCCCCATTAAAAGCATAATCTGCTATCACATTATTCAGACGGTTGACGTTAATACCGGGGTTGTCGGCTGGGAGTTCCTGGTTCCCTAATTGCCCCCAGGAAGCTTTAAACTTTAGGCGGTTGACCCATCCATCCTGTGGGAAAAAATCCTCATTGCTTATGACCCAACCCCCGCTGAAAGCTGGAAAAACACCAGTTTGGTTATCACCAAGAAAGCGTGAAGAACGGTCACGACGAACTGTGGCACTTACCAAATACTTATCTGCATACGAATAATTGACTGATCCGAAAACTGAAGACAAGGTATTGATAAAATCAAAAGTATCTTCCGCGTTTACCAGCGGAGTACCGGAAGCGTTGCTTAACAAATAAAAGTCCGGGGTTTCAAAAAGAAAGCCGGTAGCGGATACTTCCAGGCTCTTCCCGGTATTTTCAACCGCTTCCAAACCTACTACAGCATTAATGTTATGGTCTCCAAAGGATTTAACATAGTTTAAGGTATTGGTCCATATCCAGCTTTGTGTCTGTTGGTTGCGTTCCGTCAGCGTATTGGTTGCCCTGGGTTCCGGAGATTCTGGATCCAGCGCCAAAAAGTTCCGCTGAGCTAAAATACTGATGTTACCACCAATACTGGTTTTAAGGGTAAGTCCGTCGGTAAGCAACAGGCTGGCATAGACATCTCCTATCAGTCGCGTCTCTCTAAAAAAGTCATCCGCATTTCGTGTTAAATTTGCTACTGGGTTTTCCGCATTGGAAAGTCCGTTGGCGTTGTTGTATCCGCCTGCAAAACGGCCTAAATTATCGCGTACGGGTACCAAAGGGCTTGCACGCAAGGCCATTTGGGTTTCGGACTCTCCAAGTTCACCTTGCGTATTGCTATAGGCAATATTAAAGTGCTCTCCAATAGTAAGACGTTTCCCAATTTTAAATTCTGAATTTAACCGTAACTGCCCTCTTTCAAAGCCAGTGTTCTGTTGAATGCCTTCCCGATTCAAGTAGCCGAAAGTAGCCGAGTATTTGGAAGTTTCATTACCATTTGAAATTGTGGCTGTGATATTTTGGGTAGGCGCACTATTAAAGATCTCATCCAACCAGTTGGTGCCATTAGGCTGGCGTACCGGTGCGATAACTTCTTCTCCTGACCCCAAAAAACTTACCCCTAACAATTGCGAAGGGACCTGTGGTGAACCTCCATTAGGAAAGTATTGCGGATGTCTGATACCAGCTACAGGTTCTCCGTTTCGTATGGCATCATTGGATAAGCTTTCAAAGATAACATTCCCTAATTGTCCTGCATTCAAAATATCAGGTAGTCGATTGGCTCTGGAGAAACCGGTTGAAATGTCCACATTAACAGACAGTTTATTCTGGTTGTAATTTCCGCCTTTGGTGGTTATGATAATAACACCATTGGACGCCCTGGCCCCATAGATAGAAGCTGCACCGTCTTTTAATACGTTAAACTGGGCAATATCCTGCGGGTTGATCGTATTTAAGATATTAGGATCCTGTGTTTGAGCTCCATCAATAATGTATAACGGATTGTTGTTATTAGGAGTTCCCAAACCACGAATACGAACGATAGGTGCCGCGCCTGGGTTACCGGCATTTACTACACTTACCCCGGTTGCCCTACCTTCTAGTGCTTCTGCCACGTTAACCAAAGGCTGTTTGGTAGCTTCGGCAACATCAACCGATGCAACTGCACCAGTTAGATCCCCTCTGGTCTGGGCCTGATAACCCACAATGACCACCTCATCCAGTTTATTAGCGTCCTCGGTCATTTGTACATTAATAGTAGTTTGTCCGCTGACCGGAATTTCCTGGGTGGAAAAACCGATATAGCTGAAAACAAGGACGGCATCATCGGCTACAGTAATGGTATAGTTTCCATCAAAATCGGTCTGAGTGCCATTAGTGGTTCCTTTCTCCACAACGTTAGCTCCCGGAAGGGGGGCGCCATCGGCGTCAGTTACCGTTCCGCTAATTATGGTTTGCATCGCAGGGGGAGCGTTTTCTTCGACGTAAGTGCCGGCCGCCATCCACTGCATGCCAAAAACCACGGCTATTGCTAAAAGGCCCTTTTTAAGACCGGAGAACAATATCCGTAATGGTGTTGGCACTAAAAAAGTGCCGGAGTCAGTTGATTGCTTCATAGTCATTAAGTTGTAATTGAGAGTTGTTAATTTATCGGGGATTCACACTTTTTTTTCAAGGTGGAACCCAAATGATTGATAAAATTATACATTCATCGTGCATGCAAAGTGTATTATTTTGTCATTCTATAATACTATTCTTCAAGAAAGTAAATTTTATGTTAATTGAACTGTTAAATAGCTCGTTAGCATGATTTTATAGATTTCTCCCCTCAAATATCCCTGTGAAGTAGGAAATAGTGAGGTATCCTTGTTGAAGATAACTTAAAATTTTAACACTTTAATTATGTAGTATACATAGTATTAAAGTCAACATTTAGACGAGATATTATTTACTTGATAAAATAGTATTATATTCATGTGATTTTTTGCCATTGTGTTAAAGAAATATCAACGGGAAATTACAGCCTTATCTCCGCAGGATAGCTTTTTGGTTATGGATCGGAACAGGGATACCTTTGACTATCCCATTCATTTTCATCCGGAATTGGAACTCAATTTTATATTAGACGGGAAGGGAATGCAACGTACCGTGGGGTTTAGCATTGAAGAAATTGATGATTTTGAGCTGGTTTTAGTAGGCCCTAATCTAAACCACGGTTGGAAAATGCATAACTGCTCACATGTTGTGCATGAAGTAACAATACAATTTCACAACGATCTTTTTTCGGATAATTTGATCCGACGGAGTATTATGAAACCCTTCCGGGAAATGCTGGAAAAGTCTATCCACGGGATACTTTTCGATAAAGAGGAGGCCCAAAAAATATCACAACGATTGCTGAATGTATCCAAGTTGGAGGGCATAACCTATTTTTTGGAAATGTTCTCCATTTTATATGACCTGTCAATTACTCCTAACCAACGGCTATTGTCCAGTTCCCGAATCTCCAGGGACGATTTTGACAATAGCGATAAGATAAAACTGTTCTACAATTTCGTGCAGGAAAACTATGCTAACAAAATTACCCTGGATCAGGTGGCCAATCTGCTAAATATGAGTAAGGTCTCTTTTAATCGATTTATAAAGAAAAGCACAGAACGGACCTTTGTAGAATATCTCAATGATGTCAGAATTTCCCATGCTTCAAGGATGTTAGCAGAAGAAGAAACTCTGGGGATATCTGAGATCGCCTACCAGTGTGGTTTTCATAACATGGCAAATTTTAATCGGGTGTTTAAAAGAATAAAAGGATGTACACCAAGTCAATACCGAAAGGAGTTTTATCGATTAACCAGAATTCAATAATCTAAAAAGTAAGGAAGCTTAAATGCAAATTATAGAGAACGGTACTGTGTACGATGTTATTATTGTGGGTTCCGGTGCGGGGGGAGGTATGGCCACCAAGATTCTGGCCGATGCTGGGTTTAAGGTTGCTGTGGTAGAGGCCGGCCCATTTTTTGACCCGGCAGACCCCAAAACGATGACCCAATTGAAATGGCCCTATGAGTCTCCAAGAAGAGGGGCAAATACAGATCGGGCGTTCGGAGAATGGGATATGTCCTGGGGGGACTGGGAGGTAGAAGGGGAACCCTATACGCATGCTGAAGGCACTAATTTTATGTGGTGGCGCTCCAGGATGTTAGGCGGACGTACCAATCACTGGGGACGCATCTCCTTGCGTTTTGGCCCCAAGGATTTTAAGGGAAAAACACGAGATGGTTATGGAGAAGATTGGCCAATAGGTTATGAAGATATCAAGCCGTATTACGATAAACTGGATAAACTTATAGGCGTTTTCGGGACCAAAGAAGGTCTGGAGAATGATCCGGATGGATTCTTCCTTCCGCCCCCTAAACCACGACTACATGAATTGTTCTATATCAATGGAGCCAGAAAAACAGGAATTCCCGTAATACCCTCAAGAATGTCTATGTTGACCAAAAGGATCAACAAGGACCGTGGGGTGTGTTTCTATTGTGGACAATGCAGTCGCTCATGCTCCGTGTATGCTGATTTTTCCGCAGGGAGCTGCCTCATATTTCCTGCTCAAAAAAATGGAGGGCAAGTAGACCTTTTTGTGAATTGTATGGTGCGGGAGGTAACCACCAATGAAGAAGGTAAAGCCACTGGTGTTTCGTATATCCATAAAGAAGATAGAAAAGAGTATAAACTAAAAGGAAAGGTGGTGGTGTTGGCGGCATCTGCCTGTAGTTCTGCACGGATCTTGTTGAACTCCAAAAGCAAACAACACCCCAATGGTTTGGGGAATAGTAGTGATTTGGTAGGGAGGTACCTGCTGGATTCTACAGGCGCAAGTGCAGCAGGTTTTATTCCTGGGCTAATGAACAGAAAAGTTACCTACAACGAAGACGGTGTAGGAGGGATGCATGTGTATTCTCCCTGGTGGGGGGATAACTCTAAATTGGATTTTCCAAGGGGGTATCATATTGAAGTATGGGGCGGTATGCGGCAGCCCAACTACGGCTTTGGGTTCAATGTCAATGATTTCAATAGATTTTTTGGTTTGAAGGTAGGGGGATACGGGGATCGTTTGCGGGAGGATGTCAAAAAATACTACGGATCAGTCATCGGATTTGGCGGCCGGGGCGAAGGTATTGCCCGAAAGGAAAATTATTGCGAAATAGACCCTACTACTGTAGATCGCTACGGCATACCGGTATTGCGGTTTAATTATAAGTGGTCTGATCTTGAGATAAAACAAGCCAAACACATGCAGGACACTTTTGAAGAATTGATCCATAATATGGGAGGGCATTTGCTGGGAGAAAAACCGGGTAAAGATCAGCAGTATGGATTGCTTGCTCCGGGGCAGATCATTCATGAAGTAGGGACAACGCGAATGGGGGACGACCCTAAGACGTCGGTAACGAACAAATATCAGCAATTACACGATGTGGATAATGTCTTTATTACCGATGCAGGACCATTTGTATCTCAGGCAGACAAGAATTGCACCTGGACCATTCTGGCGCTTTCCTGGCGTGCCTCGGACTATATCATCGAACAACTAAAGCAGTTAAATATATAAGGAGTGGATCGAAGAAAAAGTATTCAGACCATACTACTAGGCGCAGGAGCATCTGCAGCAGCCTTTTATGGGTGTACGATGGGCAGCGAAGCACCGGAAATCCCCGCGCTGGAAAAAACCAACTTTTTTGGCCGGACTCCCGAAGAGTTAGAACGGCTGGAAAAATTAAATGCCGAACAACTATTCGATGCCCATGAGATGGAGACCATTGGAGTGCTGAGTACGGTCATTTTACCACCCAGGGCACCTCATGGAGGACCTATCGAAGCGGAAGTTCCTGAATTCATTGAATTTATGGGCAAAGACATCCCGGAACTTGAACTTACCCTTTTGGGAGGGTTAATGTGGTTGGACCATAAATGTAATACGGAGTTTGGGACGGAATTCAAATCCGCTACTTTGGAACAGCAACAAGCGATCTGCGATCAGATCTGTTGGCATAACCCTGATGTTCCTTTAGAAGAACAGGCCCTTGAGATCCAGTTTTTTGTGTTGATGCGGAACCTTGTGGTCTGTGGGTACTATACCTCTAAGGTGGGGATTGCAGATTTGGGATATAAGGGGAACATGCCGAATATTTGGAATGGCGTTCCGCAGGACGTATTGGATCAACACGGGGTAGCATACGATCCGGAGTGGATCGCAAAATGCGTGGATCAAAGCAAGCGGAACATTGCAGCAGAATGGGATGAAGATGGCAATCTATTGACCTGAAGGGGTTATCCGTTTAAAATAAAGCATTCTAAAATCTATAGCGGCATTACCGGGAATGGAAGTAGCTTTTAAGCTTACATTCCCTGGGCCCTTTCTTGCGGTTATTACGCCCATTTTTAAGGGCTTAAATTCCTTTACATAGGATTCCATTCTTGGATACCGATCCTGTTCTTTACCAAGCAAAGGGGGATCATGGTCTTCGGTTATAGCGGTCGTAATAATTGCATCATTCAATGAAAGCTCTAAGGTTGTACCGGTATTTTCCGGTTTGCAGGTGTAATAGAGGTAAACTTCAAACCGGCTATCGTTCAATACCTCCACATCCCAGGTGATCGCATCCTCTTCCTGTACCCAATTGGTAAAAAAGGAATCATTGGGCCAACGGTTACTACGTTTGATCTTTCCATGGGCGATCCCATCCCTGGCGGGCAGGAGTGCGAAACCGTGTGTATGATCCCCTAAGGGAAAACGCCTTTTGTTTGTGGGTCGTTCCATAGCGTTTACTTCTTTCAGCCATGCTTCCTTTAGTGCTATTAGGGAATCTCGCTTTTCGGGAAACTTTGTTGCGATATCTTGCGTTTGTCCTGGATCTTGGAGGATGTTATACAACCGGTTTTCGTGATCCAGGCGAAAATTTTGGATACGAACACTGGTTTTATCGTTCCAATGGTTGTAAACAATCTTGTCCTGTAGTTCAGCGGCTTGGTTTACCAAGTGTTTACTCATATCCATCCCATCGATTGCCAAGGAATCTGGTAATGCGATTTGCGTCAGGGTGCTAAGAGTAGGGAGCAGGTCTACAGCCCCCATAAGTTGTTGGGATGTGGTCCCGGCAGGGATTGTATTTGGCCATTTTATCAAGAATGGTGATTTTACACCACCTTCATCGGTAGTTCCCTTTTTACCCCTGAGGTTGCCATTCCATCGCCATCCGGCGGGGCCGTTGTCTGACATATAAATAACAATGGTGTTTTCCTCCAGGTCATTTTCCCGTAGGAATTGTGTCAAACGGCCTACGTTCCAATCAATATTTTCCACCATAGCTAAAGCCGCCTTCGTAAAGAGTTCCTCCTCTTTTTCATCACCATGGTAAGGCATTTCCAAGGTTTGGTCCTTTACCGCGTTCCAAAACCTGTCGGGTACCTGCATAGGGCTGTGCGGTGTGTTTACAGGTAAGTAAAGCAAAAAGGGGGTTGCTTTTTGCCTTGAAATGAAGTCCATGCCCCGTTCGAAAAGATCATCGACCAAAAAGCCTTTCCCTTTTACAATGGCGCCATTGTGTTCCAGCATAGGGCTGAAGTAATTCCCCCAATGGCCTGAGCAGAATCCGTAAAAATCATCAAACCCCCGGGAATTAGGGTGATACGGAGGTTGGGTGCCATTATGCCATTTACCATAGGCGGCAGTAGCATATCCCGCATTTTTAAAGACCTCTGCGATTGTAGGTACACCGAGGTTCATGCGCTCACCTCCGGCTGAGGTGTCATACACGCCTAACCTGGGGAAGTATTGCCCGGTTAGCAATTCAGCTCGGGTAGGGGAACACACCGGTTGCACATAGAAATTTTCCATAACCGCACCTTGCAAGGCGAGACTGTCAATATTTGGGGTAGAGAGATTGGTGTTACCGTGAAAGCTTAAATCGCCCCAGGCTTGATCATCTGAGAGAATTATGATCACGTTTGGGGCCCGATACAAAGAAGTCTGAGTGTGTTCAGCACAACCGCAAAACGTAAGAGTTGCGAATACGAAATAGGGAAAAAGGAAACGCTTTGCATAGGACATAGCTAAAAGAGGATTTGCTTAAAATATAGTGCATACTCGCTTTTCATTCAAATAGTATTTTGTCAAAACAACAACATACAGCAAATTGATTTTGAAGTAACTTTGCCCCGCTATAACGTTTACACATGATTGCTACAATTTGCAGGAAAGCGCATTTTAATGCAGCCCACAGATTGCATAACCCGAAGTGGAGTGATGCGAAAAACATTGAAGTTTTTGGCAAATGCAATAGCCCTTATTATCACGGCCATAATTTTGATCTTGAGGTGCGGATACGGGGCGAAGTGGATCCGGAAACCGGTTTTATCATGGATCTGGCCGTATTGGGGAAACTGATCAAAGAAGAAGTTGAAGAACGCTTTGATCATAAGAACCTCAATGAAGACTGCCCTGAATTTGAGGGGGTATTACCCTCAACGGAATATTTTGTAAAGATCATCTACGATATTCTCAAGCCTAAACTACAACCCGGACAGCAATTGCACATTACCCTGCACGAAACACAAAAGAATTCTGCAGAGTATGGGGATTGGTAACAATTTCCGATATTGCGACACTTTTTGATTGGAGTGTTAGCTCATCCCGATAGCTATCGGGAGGTTTGCCTGCCCCGCCAAAAGAAAATTAATTGGAGTGTTAGCTCAGCTGGTTTAGAGCACCGCCTTGACAGGGCGGGGGTCGTTGGTTCGAATCCAATACACTCCACATACGTTACTTTCGGTAGCAAA
>JANQRG010000009.1 GCA_028284665.1 Croceivirga sp. | reverse complement strand
CCGGCTTTTCCCTGGTACCGAAGGTGGGAATCGAACCCACACGGTATTGCTACCACTGGATTTTGAATCCAGCGCGTCTACCAATTCCGCCACTTCGGCTGGCACTAATTTTGGGCATCTCTTAAGCTTCTCAGCTTTTCTTTTCCGATGCCTGACTTCCAATATTTTTCCTTTTCCCTGGCCAGACGCCTGTCTGAACACTCTTCTGAATATAATAATTCAAAAGGAGCATACGCTCTCGTTGTGCGCTCCCTTTTAGTATTGTGTCTTTTCAACCGTTCGTTCAAATCCTTAGTCATTCCCACATAAATGTAGTTGAACTGTAAACTGGATATGGCATAAACAACAATCAATTCAAAATTTCAGCGCGCCTACCTAACGGTAGTCAGGCCTGCCTGTCGGCAGACAGGTCTACCAATTCCGCCCCTGCCTACCGGCAGGCAGGACTTCGGCAAATAGGACTGCAAAGCTAAAAAATAATTTCAATCCCAAAACCAAAATACCTACAATAATCCTTTTGCAACCGGGATTAATGTGTAAATTTGCACCGCTTTTGAATAGCCTATTCGATAGGCCATCACTGGAAAGATTTAAAATGCCGTATCAAGTTCCTGAACCGAAGATTTTCGCTTGCACCCAAAGTACTATTTTGGGTGAAAAGATCGCAGCTGCTTACGGAGCAGATCTCGGGAAGATCAAATTTTCCAGATACAGCGATGGAGAATTTCAGCCCTCCTTCGAAGAATCTATACGGGGAGCCCGTATTTTTATCATAGGATCCACTAACCCTGGTCCGGAAAACCTCATGGAGATGTTACTCATGCTCGACGCTGCAAAAAGAGCTTCGGCACGGCACATCACCGCTGTTATGCCCTACTTTGGTTGGGCCCGGCAAGATCGCAAAGACAAACCGCGGGTCCCAATTGCAGCTAAACTGGTAGCTAAAATGTTGGAGACGGCGGGAGCCACCCGGATCATTACCATGGATTTGCATGCAGACCAAATCCAGGGCTTTTTTGAAAAACCCGTGGACCACCTCTTCGCTTCTACCCTGTTTTTGCCATATGTTCAAAGCCTGAATCTTGATAATCTTTGTATCGCATCTCCCGACATGGGAGGTTCAAAACGCGCTTACGCGTATTCCAAAGCCTTAGCGAGCGATGTTGTGATTTGTTACAAGCAACGCGCAAAAGCCAATGTCATTGCTAAAATGGAATTGATTGGGGAAGTTAAGGGCAAGAATGTGGTATTGGTTGACGATTTAGTGGACACTGCAGGAACCTTGACCAAAGCAGCAGATTTGATGATGGAACGGGGAGCTAAAAGTGTTCGGGCATTAACTACCCATGGGCTATTATCGGGAAAAGCGTACGAACGCATAGAACAATCTAAATTGCAGGAATTGATCATCACAGACTCTATTCCTAGTATTGAAAACAGTAAAAAAATAAGGGTATTGGGTTGTGCGGAACTATTTGCCGATGTGATGCACAGGGTGCATCATAACACCTCAATATCTTCTAAATTCATAATGTAGCCTTCGACTACGCTCAGGCTTAAAATAAGTTCTGGGCAATTCGATAAAAATTAGTAATACTATTTAATTGAAAAAATGAAGTCAATTACAATCAAAGGATCCCAAAGAGAAAGCGTGGGCAAGGTAGCTACCAAGGCCTTACGCAATGCTGGAAAGGTCCCTTGCGTGTTGTACGGAGGGGAAACGCCAATGCACTTTTCAGCAGATGAGCTATCATTCAAAGAACTGGTGTATACCCCAAATGCGTATACAGCAGTAATTGAATTGGAAAACGGTGAAACATTTGAAGCCGTACTACAGGATATTCAATTCCATCCTGTTACAGATAAAATTCTTCATGTAGATTTTTACCAACTATTTAAGGACAAGCCGGTAACCATGAATATCCCGGTACGTCTGGAAGGGAACTCTCCAGGGGTGCGAAACGGTGGTCGCCTTTTGTTCCGCAAAAGAAAACTCTCCGTCAAGGCGTTGCCCGAGCTTTTACCTGATGAAATAACGGTAAACATTAACAAATTAAGAATCGGGGGTAAAATAGCCGTTGACACCTTGAGAACCGGTGACTTTACCATCATGCATCCGGATAACATTACCGTAGTACAAGTCAAAGCCTCACGAAATGTGGTGGAAGATGAGGAAGAGGAAGAGGAAGAAGAAGGTGCAGTAGCTGAGGGCGGTGAAGCTCCAGCAGCTGAAGCGCCTGCAGAAGAATAGCTAGTTATTGTTATCTCAAAATATAAAGCGCCTGCACTATTTTGTTGCAGGTGCTTTTGTATTTTTAAGCCAAACTCTGCAATGTGTTTTCTTCGTTGTTACGCTTTTTTGAAAAAGGATACCGCCCCTTACTTACCGAAATTGATCCCATGAAAAAATTCTTAATTATCGGCCTGGGAAATATCGGTGAAAAATATGCCCGAACCCGACATAATATAGGTTTTCAGATCATGGATCATTTATCCCATGAAGAGGAATTTACATTTACGGACGCCAAGCTAGGGGCAATTGCTACTTTTAAACATAAGGGAAAGGCAGTACTCTGTCTAAAACCTTCCACTTACATGAACCTTAGCGGAAAAGCCGTGAGCTATTGGATGAATAAAGAAAACATTCCCCTGGAGAATATCCTGGTAATCACGGATGATATTAATCTGCCCTTTGGCACCTTGCGTTTAAAGGCGAAAGGCAGTGATGGGGGGCATAACGGTCTGAAACACGTTCAACAAGTTTTGAACACTACACAATATCATCGCTTTCGGTTTGGTGCTGGAGCAGATTTTTCTAAAGGAAGACAAGTAGATTATGTACTTGGAGATTGGGGCGAAGAAGAACAGCTGGCCTTACCGGAACGATTGAAAAGAAGCACTGAGCTCATTCGTTCCTTCGTTTTTGCAGGAGCAAAAAACACTATGAATCAATTTAACGGAACATAGGTCAAAAGACCCTAAAATCAAATACTCCGGAGTCAGACCGATTCCCCACCGAGTCTACGGTAATCACCTTCCAAAAATAAATTCCGGATACCACTGTAGCAGAAGCTTCTGATATTTCGCTACCTGTTGCTATAAGTAGGGTCTCGGGAGGGTTTTGATCAGAAAAAAATATTTCAAAAGTTGCAATGTCATCTTCTACGTCTGCTCCCTGCCATTGCAATACAACTTCATTATTAGCATTTTTTTGTACCGTAGCGCCAGATTTTGGCACAATTATCTGCGCAGGGAAAGGGGGATAGTTGGTTTGAGGTCCTGCGTTGTAAAACAACCACGAATCACTAATGGTTGTTTCGTTGGATTCAGTATTGGAAGTGCTTACAGACCAGGAAAAAGGTGCCCCTTTTTCAATGGTAAGAGCAGCAGTCGTTCCCGTAGTGGTGGTAGTCTGCGGCACATTAGTGAATAAATTGATAGCTGTTAACGTGTAGCTGTTTACATTCTGTGCTGGTTGCCATTCAAAAACTACCTGGCTTGAACTGCTAGTTACATCAATCCCCGTCGTGCACTCAGAATTCTGCTCCGGAAACACTAAAATGGCTTCTCCCGGAACAGGCGGTGGACCATCATCGTCTCCACCACAAGCAATTAGTATCGCTATTGCCATCATACCTGTTAGAAATCGTATCATCTTTTCATAATTTTACCGGCGTAGTATCGCTCACCGGATGCAACAACCAAATAATATAACCCATTGGAAAGTGATGACATGTCCAACTGTAACGCCTCGGTATCGACCTGTTTCGAGGTATTCAATACCAATGCCCCATTAGCTGCATAAACCTTAATTCCCACCTCGGTTACCGGCCATCTCAAGGCTACTGATAGCATTGAGGATACCGGATTAGGGTACAAGATAGGAGCATCCGATATGAAATATGCTTCTTCGAAAACTCCCTGACAGGTCAACCCTGTGGACACCTTTAGGCGATTCCTGCCGGTATTCATATTCAGGGTAATCTGTGGTTCCGAAGTCTGGACTAACTCACCATTCCATTCAATGAAATACAAGGCTGCTCCCGACAGTTGTAGGCGTAGCTGTTGCTCTTCGGTTTCAAGTGTCGCCAGAACCGCAAGGGGTTCGGGTTCATTAATCACAATTTCGAAACAGCTTTCCCGATAATTATCCGTTCCATTAGTCCCCGTGATACATAGCGAATAGGATCCCGCTGACAGATTTTGAAAATCCTGTGCTTCCTCAAATTCTTCAGATATAGCAATCCCATTCCCTTGTAATGTTGCCGTGTAAATTAGCGAAGTATCTTCAACGACTACAGTTACAGCCCCATCATTACTGTCACGGCAAGCTTCACTTTGGATGGAGATGGCAAAATTAGTAGCTGAAAAAATGTTGAGGGGACATCCTGAAGTATCCACCGGAACACCTTTCGGTGTGCCAAGGCATAAATCATCCCCATCGTCAAACACCCCATCTTCATCATCATCCGGTCGTAAGATCCCTTCTACGCAGAATTCTATAGCGAATGCATCTAGAGAGCCCCCATCAGAGGCTGCCGTATCCTCTATTTCAAGGATCCATTCCCCAAAGGTAGACTCTCCTTGTAATGCGGATAGGGACCCCAGGGGTTGAACTACCCCGGATATGGCGGGGTTACCACCGCATGAAATGGGTTCCCCTTCGTCATCAAAAACTGCCGTAATGTTATTCAAATTTCCGCAGGTCTTGGAAATCAATACCACTTTTGTTCCTGAGGGAGCAATGAGGCGCACTATCAAATCCTCTAAGTAGGTATGCGATACCTCCAGGCTAACATTAATATCCGCTATACTCAAATCCTGCGAAAAGAAAATTGCCGATCTCACGGTTGGGGTTCCTTCTGCCGAAATCTCCTGAGGTGGGTCCGGGCTGTCAAAAGAAGTGCAATTAACCACTGAAGTAGTGAAACTAAATGGTGTTCCAAATGTCCCTTCCCCGCAATCGTTACGAGGCCTTACCCTCCAAAAATAGGAGCTTTCCGCGTTCAAAGATTGACTTTTATAGCTATTGGAAAAGACGGTAGCAGTTTCTACAATAGTCGAAAAAGTCGCATCCGTTGCGATTTCAATATCGTACTCGGTGCTATTTATCTGGGACATCCAGCCAAATTCAGGATTTACCGGAGTCCCTACGGATAAATCCGAAGGCGATTGAAGTGAAACCGCTTCAAAAGCATCTTCAAATACATGGATTTCAATAGTGGTAGAAAATGAAGCAGTACCATCTGATGCCACAATTTCCACCGGATAAGCCCCGGCCGCTACACCCGCAAAATTTTCCAAAGTAAGATCTATTACAGTACCATTGGCACTCACCGAAGCCTGTGAAAAGTTGCCACTAATTCCCATAGGAGCATTCACGGTTAGACTCATTGTACTCGAAAATCCTCCGTAGGTCTCATAAGTAAAAGGCACGACCAGATCGTTAGGCGTACATACGGAATAGCCGGCGTTTTCAAAATTCAGTACCACTGCGGTTTCCTCAATACTAAAATCAGCGCTATTCACTGCGAAAAAAACGTTATTCGAAGCCCTAACCATCAAACGGGCTTGATTAGAAGCCTGTCCGGGAAGCTGTACTTTTGCAGCCCCGTTATTTGGTAGGTTCTCGCCGAGTATAATAGGAAAGCTTACACCTCCGTCCAACGATAATAGAATATCTACGTTTTGGGTATTTACCGGTGCCCTATCTGTATTAGCAACTTCCCAGGTAACTTCTTGAACACTTCCTGCTGTATACACTTCACTACCATTTTGGGAGCTCATCTGAAAAGGACCCGCCGCATTGACAACTCTTATTGCTACAGAGTCCGAAGCTACCTGTCCGCCTTCCGGGTTATTATCCCGTACCGTTAGTGCGAAATTCAGAAGGCGCTCAACGGTGGCAACGGTTTCCCAGGCATCATTCTCTCCCGGATTTTCCTGTTCCAATTCCCCTGCTACCACCCGGGAAAGTTGAGGAAAATACCTTTCCGGACTGTTGGAAGGCCGTAATGATCTAAAATTTGCCCCTGAAACATTTTCCGGCCCAAAAGTGTCCGTGGTAACTACCCCATCATCTATTTGCTCCCAAGTATACGTAAGGAGGTCCCCCTGCGGATCGGTGGCATTGGCCGATAGCAAAAAAGCGGTTCCCTTGGGAATTATATAGTTTTCTTGCGGCACTATCACCGGAGCACTATTGGCTAAGCCAGTAGTCTGCCCGCAAGATATCGTTTCAAGGTAATTAGAAATCTGCGCTATGCTACCGTGATGAAAGTAATCATCTCCATTAGGGGCTACGTTGTTTCCTTCCACAATTCCTGCATACCCCATTATGGTGGTGCCGCTGGCGGGCTCTGCCTGTACTCCTGTACCCTCCGATTCAAAAGACCAGGTATGATTAGCTCCAAATTGATGCCCTAATTCGTGAGCTACATAATCCAAATCATAGAGATCTCCTTCCGGCACTAAAGCAGAGGAAAAAGCACTTCCCTTTCGATTGTCTACACAAACCGACCCTATAAACCCGGCATTTCCATTATCGTTGTCAAAGTGAAACAAGTGCCCTACATCATAATTCGCTTCGCCTATGACTGAGGTCAAGGTGTTTTGGACCTGGGCATTTAAACTACTATTGTAGGGATCCGTTGTAGCATTCGTGAAAATCACCTCATCGTTGTTCGGTACCAACTGTAATCGCACTCCTAAATCGGTTTCAAATACCTCGTTGACCCGGGTCAAGGTCGCATTTATTGCGGCTAGTGCCCCTGCGATGGTACCCCCATGGTAATTCGTATATTCTCCGGTGGTGGAGACTGCGATCCGAAAGGTGGTCGTTATTTGGTCATCTACTAAATTTCCGGAACTTTTGTGAGCCAGTGCTACATCTTTTGTACTACACTGAAATCCGGACTTTCCGGATCGAGGGGTGCCTTCATGAGAATGGTAGTCATCAGCTGCTTGTCCTAAAGGTTCTATAAAAGAGGTTTTGCCGTGTTGATAATCGATGAGCATTGCACTAATCCCCCTGGGAGAGACACTAAATCGCACTTTGCAATGCTGTCCGGGATTGATTCCTGTGAATGATTGGATCTCCGGATATTTCCTGGACAGGTCCGGATGAAAGACAGGGGTCTCACGGACAGCAAACGGGATCAATTTGCCTGTCCTATCCGGAAAATACAGCTTTGCTGCAGTATCCTGGCATGCGGCTTTCAGCGCTCTGGTAAAAAGCGTCTTCTCCAGTTTAAACTTATTTTGATCAAGGGATTTTGAATTTACTCCTGAAGCGGCATTTGAAGATAAGGGTTGCCAGTATCCTTGAGAAAACCCGCAAAACCAAGTAAAAAATATGGTAATTGATAAAACAAAATGTAACTTAGCTCTCATCTGAAAAAGGGGCCCTCATTAATCAAAAATAAGCCTTTTATTCTTTGTTCTGTGGAAACAATCCAAGGCATTTCTCAATTCAAAACAACTAATAATACCGCGTTAACCATTGGCACTTTTGACGGAGTACACATTGGTCATAAGCGTATTTTGGAACGCCTCACAAACAATGCCAAAAAGTATGGCCTACAATCTGCGGTACTTACCTTTTTCCCACACCCCAGAATGATCCTTCAGAAAGATTCCGACATAAAGTTGTTGAATACACTGGAAGAAAAGAAAGCGATAATGGAACAAATGGGCGTGGACTATCTCATTGTTCACCCTTTTACAAAGTCCTTTTCCCGACTGACGGCTTTAGAATTTGTACGGGATATTCTTGTGAACCAACTTAACGTAAAAAGTATTGTTATAGGGTATGATCATAGATTTGGAAGAAACCGAAATGCCAATATCAAGGATCTCGTTGGTTTCGGGGCCACATATAATTTTACGGTAGAAGAAATACCTGCACAGGAAGTAGCGGAGGTTTCTGTGAGTTCCACGAAGATACGAAATGCCCTCCTGCAAGGAGATGTTGTCACTGCCAACGCCTATCTTGGATATCCGTATCTCCTATCCGGAACAGTCGTAAAAGGAAAGGGTCTGGGCAGAAAATTGGGGTTTCCAACCGCTAATTTGGCAATTCAAGAGAGCTACAAACTGATCCCTAAAAACGGGGTGTACCTTATTGAGGGAACTATCGAGGGAAAGGTGGTAAACGGAATGATGAACATCGGCTACAACCCTACGGTGGAGGGAAAAGTACAAAGTATTGAAACCCACATTTTTAATTGGACGGAGAGTCTTTACGACAAAAAGATACAGGTACGTTTGCTCAAAAAACTTCGGGATGAACATAAATTTGATTCCGTAGCACTTCTTGTAGAGCAGTTAAAAAAAGATCAAGCCACCGCAGTAGAATTTTTCCAAAATGAAAACAATTGAAAACTTCCTTTTCAAAAAAATAGATAACGCCCAGTTAGTGGTGTTTCGGGTATTCTATGGAATACTCCTTTGTGCAGAGGCCTTTGGTGCTATTAGTACGGGATGGGTGAGACGCACATTTATTGAGCCGAAGTTTACATTTAACTTTATTGGTTTTGAATGGCTGCAGCCGCTTCCAGGAGACGGAATGTACTATTATTTTGTGCTGATGGGCATTTTTGGCATTCTGGTAACGCTCGGCTACAAATACCGGTTTAGCGCTTTCGCCTTTGCATTCATGTGGGCCGGGGTATACCTTATGCAAAAAACGTCATACAATAACCACTACTACCTGTTAATGCTTTTGGCATTTATGATGGCCATGCTCCCCGCCAATCGCAACCTGTCTTTGGATGCCCGGTTAAACCCAGGCATCAAAAGAGATTGGATGCACAATTGGATACGATGGCTTATCATCGGGCAATTGTTTATCGTGTACACCTATGCGTCCGTAGCAAAAATGTACGGAGACTGGGTAGACTTCAGTATTATAGAGATCCTCATGCGAGGAAAAAAAGACTACTGGTTGATTGGCGAATTTTTGCAGGAAAAATGGGTACATACGGCGATAGCGGTTTTTGGTATCATTTTCGATCTTTTAGTGATCCCGGCCCTGTTGTGGAAACCTACGCGAAAGCTGGCTTTCGGATTTTCCATCTTTTTTCATTTGTTCAACAGCTATGTCTTTAGGATTGGTATTTTCCCGTATCTATCCCTTGCCTTTTGCGTATTCTTTTTTCAGCCCCAAACCATCCGAAACATTTTCTTAAAAAAGAAGTCGATCACTATTCCTACTTCGGTTGCTTATCCCAAATACCACAATTGGATGACAGGTTTGTTTTGTGGTTATCTGCTTATTCAACTGCTGTTACCGCTCAGGCATCACCTTATCGAGGACGACGTCCTTTGGACCGAAGAAGGCCATCGTTTAAGTTGGAGAATGATGTTAAGAAGCCGCTCCGGTTCGGCACGTTTCAAGGTAGTAAATAAAGCCACCCAGAAAATAACAAATGTAAATATGGACGACTACCTCACTAAAAAACAGCGGAGAAAGGTGTGTAGTTATCCTGATTTTGCCTGGCAATTTGCGCAACATCTAAAAAAGGAATATCAAAAGAAAGGTGAGGACATCAGCGTTTTTGTTACCTGTAACGCCCGGGTCAATGCACAGGAATCCCGACTCCTAATTGATCCGAAGGTGGATTTGGCGGCTGTTCCCTGGAAACATTTATCCCATAACGAGTGGATTTTACCCAGGGAAAACGAAAAATCTGTTCCAAAAAACTAATTTTGCGGCTTTAACCCAGCATCCATGCTTGAGCTTCACAAAATTAGGGATCATAAGGAGGAGTATGTTACTGCCCTTGCCAAAAGAAACCTGGAGGGCACCACATTATTACACCAGGTACTGGAATTGGATGAAAAAAGGCGTGCCACCCAACTCCAATTGGACAACACCCTTGCAGAATCCAACAAATTGTCGAAAGAAATAGGGAATCTTTTTAAAGCAGGTAAGGCCGCGGAAGCAAATACCCTGAAGCAGACCACCGGGGAATTGAAAGAGCGGTCAAAAAACTTGGCGGAAACCCTCAATCTCACGGTAGAAGAAATGCAACAGCTGTTGTACCAAATTCCCAATATCCCCCATCCATCGGTACCGCCCGGAAATTCGGATGAAGATAATGAAGAAGTGTTCCGGGAAGGAGCTATTCCTCAACTGGTGGATAATGCGCTCCCACACTGGGAATTGGCTAAAAAGTATGATATCATAGATTTTGAGCTTGGCGTAAAAGTTACAGGGGCTGGTTTCCCGGTATACAAAGGGAAGGGTGCTAGACTACAACGGGCGTTGATCGCCTATTTCCTGGACAAAAATACTACTGCGGGTTATACCGAATTACAAGTACCGCATTTGGTGAACGAAGCTTCAGGATACGGTACTGGGCAGCTTCCGGACAAGGAAGGACAAATGTACCATATCCCTTCGGAAGATTTGTACCTTATTCCCACTGCAGAAGTACCGGTAACTAATTTATTTCGGGATGAAATTCTTAACGTCGGTGAATTTCCATTGAAATTCACGGGGTACACCCCCTGCTTTAGAAGGGAGGCAGGGAGTTATGGCGCCCATGTGCGAGGCTTGAACCGTTTGCATCAATTTGATAAGGTGGAAATTGTTAGAGTAGAACATCCTAACAACTCATATGCCGCACTGGAGGAAATGGTAGAACATGTGAAGGGTATACTCAAAGAGCTGAAACTACCGTATCGTATTCTTCGGCTTTGTGGTGGGGACCTTGGCTTCACCTCAGCGCTTACTTTCGATTTTGAGGTATTTTCCACTGCACAACAACGTTGGTTGGAGATCAGTTCTGTTTCTAATTTTGAAACCTACCAGGCCAACCGCTTGAAGTTACGGTTCAAAGACAGCGACGGAAAAAAGCACCTGGCGCACACGCTTAATGGCAGTGCCCTTGCACTACCCCGTGTTTTAGCCGGCATTTTGGAGAATTATCAGACTAAAAATGGCATTACAATACCGGAGGTATTGGTGCCGTATTGTGGGTTTGATCATATTGGGTGAGAGATTTATTTCAGAATCACTTAACACAAATCCGTCACATTCTCCGTTATCTTTAAACCATGCGTTGGATTGTAAGTAGTATTTGTAGTTTATTTTTTCTAGGCACCTCTTTTGCCCAGGATGATTTTCTTGCCAAGCAATATTTTAATGACGGGGCATTTGAGAAAGCCCTGGTGTTCTACGAAAAATTGGTCAAACAGCACCCGCGTCGAACGGATTATTCGGAAGGGTTGGTCGCCTGCTATCAACAGTTGGAACGATATGAAGATGCCGAAACGTTCCTATTGGAGAAGGTAGCACAACCCTATGCATTTCCCACATTCTTAATTGAACTTGGCTATAATTATACCTTACAGCGACAATCTGAGAACGCCGGTGAATACTACCAAAGGGCTATTGATAAAGTTACAGAAAATCCAAATTTTGGATACGCCATAGGGTATCGATTCCAGAAGTATGCCCTTTTGGACGAGGCCATAGCGGCGTATACCAAGGCAATGGCACTCAACCCGGATCTAAATTACGACTTTCAATTAGCACGCATCTACGGGGAAAAAGGGGAAATTGAAAAAATGTACCAGGCGTACCTTAAGCTTATTTATGAAGGAAAAACGTCTCGGTCAAACGTATTGCGAAATCTTGAAGACTTTATCACTGAAAATCCTGAAAATCAGAACAACCAGTTATTGCGAAAGACCTTACTGCAAAACGCTCAAAAAGATCCGAATGTGCTCTGGAACGAACTGCTCAGTTGGTTGTACGTACGGCAAAGCCAATTTAAGTATGCTTTTGCGCAGGAAAAAGCCATTTTTAAAAGAACCGGACAATCCAGTTTTGATAGGCTCATCAATTTGGGGCAGATCACCTTACCGGAGGGAGATGTTGAAACTGCAACTTCAATTTTTGAGTTTGTTGTTGAAAATACTACCCAGCCCATAACCAAATTGGATGCTGAACTAAGGCTTGTAGAGATAGCGCTTTTGGAAGCGAGAGGAAAATCGCTAAATATTATTGAGAAAAAATTCGAGCAATTATTGGAAACCTACGGTTATAGTGGAAACACCTTACGCCTTCAGGTCGCTTACGCCAACTTCCTGACATTTAACCGAGAAAATCCCAAACCTGCAATTGCCTTGTTAAAAACCAGCGCGACACAACCTTTGGGTCGATTTGGTATGGCGTATCTTAAAATGGCACTGGGCGATATTTTGGTTTTCGAGCAGCGGTTTAACGAGGCATTGATCTACTTCTCTCAAGTCCAAAAAAGCCTAAAAAATGATGTCTTAGGGCAAGATGCCCGCTTCAAAGTTGCTCAGACCAGTTTTTATAAAGGCGACTTTGACTGGGCCCTCACACAGTTAAAAGTGTTAAGAAGTTCTACCTCTCAGCTCATTGCAAATGATGCCATGCAATTAAGCCTCCTTATTTCGGACAACTCTTTGGAAGACTCCACCCAAACCGCTTTAAAAAAGTATGCCCGGGCAGATTTGTTGGCCTATCAGAACAAGAAAAAAGAGGCCATTGCTATTTTAGATGATATTCTCCAAAACCACAAGGGGGAAAAAATAGAAGACGAAGCCTTACTGCGGCAAGGAAAACTATTGGAAGAACAGAAGAAGTTTAAAGAAGCGGAATTGACTTATCTCAAGATTGTTGAATTCTATCCCTCGGATATTCTGGCAGATGATGCTCATTTTGCACTGGGTCAGCTTTACGAGCATACCCTTCAAGAGCCTGAAAAGGCCAAGTACCACTACGAAAAAATCATTTACAACTATCAGGATAGCTATTATTTTCCCCAAGCTAGAAAAAACTTTAGAAAACTTCGTGGTGATTTTCTGAATTAATCCGTAACATTACATTACCAACGAAATACAAATCCTCCCTCCCCCCTGGCGAAAGGCTATTGCCAAATTATCGCCCTAAAAAAGGATTCTTAATACATAGCGCATGCTTATTTACAACGTGACCATTTCTATTGATGATACCGTTCATGACCGCTGGTTGTCGTGGATGAAAGACAAACATATTCCTGATATGTTGGCGACAAAAAAATTCTCTGAAGCCAAAATGTGTAAGGTGTTGGTAGAGGAAGAAACCGGAGGTACCACCTATTCCATCCAATATAGAACGAAAGACAAAGAAACCCTACAACGCTATTATCAGGAAGATGCTGAACAAATGCGCAGGGAAGGGAATTTGAAGTTTCCGGATAAATTTGTCGCATTTAGAACCGAATTAGAAATAATAAGCGAGCAATTCTCTTGAAACGAACGCAATATCTTTTTTCCTATGGCTCCTTACTACAGGAGGGAGTTCAAAAAGAAATAGTACACCGAAGACTTTCGGGAAAAAAAGATAGTGTATTGGGGTATTGTATTTCTCCGAAGAAAGTCATGGGGGAATATCCCGTGGCCGTCCCTACGGGTTACAATTCAGATAAGATAACAGGGATTTCTTACCGGGTTTCTTTCGTAGAATTGTATTGGATCGACCAATACGAAACTACTATTTACAAAAGAGTGCCGGTTTTATTAAAATCTGGAAAAAAGGCATGGATCTACGTAGAAAACCGAGGGTAGCAGTAACGAAACAGCAACGGATAATTACTCCGCAAAACAACAGATTCTACTCAAAAACTTAACAACTCAGAAGGAGTTCATTACCTTGCAGGCAAAATGTCCCCGATGCAAAAAAAAGGGAACAAGAAATACGGCTCCAAAAAGAAGAAAAAACCTGAAAAAAACCGTGTAGCAGGTAGTGTGCGTCCAAAAAAATACCTGGGACAACACTTTCTTAAAGATGAGGGAATCGCCAGAAGAATAGCGGACACCCTTTCCTTGGAAGGATACACCAATGTCCTTGAAATAGGCCCCGGAATGGGGGTGCTCACCAAATACCTTTTATTGAGAAATATGGATCTGGTAGTGATGGATTTGGATGAAGAATCCATAATCTATCTTAACCACAGCTTTCCTTTAGAACATCCTAAGGTGTTACAAGCCAATGCCAGGCTAAATGTGGTAGAAGCGGATTTTCTGACATTCGATCTAAAGCAGCTGTATGGTAATGAACAGTTTGCGGTTATTGGCAACTTCCCCTACAATATCTCAAGTCAGATCGTTTTTAAGACCTTAGAAATGCGGCAGCAGGTCCCGGAGTTTGCAGGTATGTTCCAAAAAGAAGTTGCACAACGTATATGCGAGCAACCGGGAAGCAAAACATATGGTATCCTTTCGGTGCTGGTTCAGGCTTTTTATGATACCGAATACCTCTTCACTGTACATCCCCAGGTATTTGAACCTCCCCCTAAAGTCCAATCCGGCGTGTTGCGTTTGGTACGAAAAGACAATATTCACCTGGATTGTGACGAGCGTTTATTCTTTAAAGTGGTTAAGGCTACATTTAACCAGAGGCGAAAAACAATACGGAATAGCCTTAAGGCATTTGATCTTACAGTAAATATAAAGGAAGACAGTATCTTTGACCGACGACCGGAACAGCTGGGAGTACAGGATTTTATTGCTTTAACCAGGATGATTGCCAATGACACCATTTAAACTCACCGACGAACTTGTTGAGCAAATCCAACGCTCTATTGAACATCGAGAGGCGGGCAATCTTCGTTCCATGATGAAGGAATTCCATTATGCCGATGTTGCCGAAATTGCCAATGAACTTAGTGAGGAAGAGGCCACCTATCTTATAAAACTTCTGGATAGCGAAAAGACTTCCGATGTACTTACGGAATTGCATGAAGACATGCGGGAAGCAGTTTTAGCGAATCTTTCTCCCAGAGAAATTGCTGAAGAACTGGAGGAATTAGATACCGATGATGCTGCTGATATTGTTGGGGAACTACCAAAGGATATCGTTCAGGAGGTCATATCCGAAATTGAAGACAGGGAACATGCAAAATACATTGTAGACCTTCTACGCTACGATGAGGATTCGGCAGGTGGGCTAATGGCCAAAGAATTGGTAAAAGTCAATGAGAATTGGAATGTCCTTAAATGCGTTAAGGAAATGCGTGCTCAGGCGGAGAATGTAACCCGGGTACATTCAATTTACGTTGTAGATGATGAAGACAAATTGAAAGGCCGTCTATCCTTAAAAGATTTATTAACTACCTCTACCACCACCCCTATCAAAGAGGTATACATTCCTAAGGTGGATTATGTTAATGTCAATGAAAATCCGGAAGAGGTGGCGAAAATAATGTCAAAGTACGACCTGGAAGCTATTCCTGTAGTGGATGAAATTGGGCGTTTGGTAGGCCGTATCACAATTGACGATATTGTGGATGTAATTCGGGAAGAAGCGGACAAGGACTACCAACTGGCAGCAGGTATTTCGCAAGATGTTGAGGCTGATGATAGCATTTGGGAATTGACCCGCGCCCGCTTACCCTGGTTAATTCTTGGTCTTTTTGGAGGATTGGGAGCTGCTGCCATTATGGGTGGCTTTGAAGAGATGATCAGCAAGCACGCAATCCTGTTCTTTTTCACACCCCTTATTGCTGCTATGGCAGGTAATGTGGGGGTACAATCCAGCGCAATAATTGTCCAGGGGTTGGCCAATGACGATCTTAAGGGAAGTATTGGGAACCGCTTGTGGAAAGAAATGTTGTTGGCACTGTTAAATGGCGTAATCCTTGCTGTTTTACTTTTGTTCTTTACCTGGATTTGGAAAGGTAAATTCGATACAGCAGTGGCTATCTCACTATCCCTGGTTGTGGTGATCGTGGTAGCAGGACTCATCGGCACATTTATTCCCCTTTTTTTGGACAAAAGAAATATTGACCCCGCGATAGCTACAGGGCCCTTTATTACTACCAGTAATGATATTTTTGGTATTTTGATCTATTTCTGGATTGCCAAACTAATTTTAGGGATATAACAACCTCCGACAACCAAGAACGGAATATTAATCTAGCACCACCTCTTTTTGAAACACGAAAAAGCTGTAGATTGGGAGGTCTAAACTATTGGGGAAAGATGAAACCAATCAATCTGAAAGAAAAGTACCAGCTGTTTTCAAAACAATGGCACCCGCATCAAATAGCCGTGGTTGATGATATGCAGATACTCCTTGCTAAGATTCAGGGCGAATTCGTTTGGCATTCGCATCAGGATGAAGATGAATTATTCCAGGTAGTAAAAGGGACACTCTACATGCAATTCAGGGACCGCACGGAAGTGGTCAAAAAAGGTGAAATAATAGTGGTTCCCAAAGGAGTAGAACATTGTCCTTCCACCCGAAATGGGGAAGAAGTGCATCTTCTCCTTTTTGAAAAATTGTCTACAGCGCACACCGGAACCACACAACATGAAATGACGCAATCCCATTATCCTAAAATATGAAGGTACTTCACTTGGATACCAATCATCCACTATTGCTTGAGGAGTTTGAAAAACTGGGCATCGAAAATCATGAGGATTACACCTCTCCCAAAGCGGTAATTCAAAAGAAAATACACCTTTACGATGGAATTGTCATCAGAAGTCGCTTTACCATTGACCAGGAGTTTTTGGATAGGGCGACCAATTTGAAATTCATTGGGCGTGTAGGTGCAGGCATGGAAAACATTGATGTAGCCTATGCCCGCCGAAAAGGGGTTTTTCTGGCCAATGCGCCAGAGGGAAACCGGAATGCAGTTGGGGAACATACCCTTGGGATGTTATTGGCACTACTAAATAAAATGGTGAAATCCCACAGAGAAATTCGCAAAGGAAAATGGGATAGAGAAGGCAACCGCGGTACAGAATTAAATGGTAAAACCATTGGCATCGTTGGCTATGGAAATATGGGGAAGGCCTTCGCTAATAAACTAAGGGGATTTGATGTGGAAGTGATCTGCTATGATATCATAGGCGGTGTAGGAGACGAAAACGCCAGACAGGTCGGGATTATGGAATTCCAACAGAAGTCAGATGTCGTGAGCCTTCATGTGCCACAGACCGCTTTAACCTTAGGCATGGTAAACACGGAATTTATCAACGACTTTCACAAGCCGTTTTGGCTGCTAAACACCGCACGTGGAAAATGTGTGGTTACTAAGGATCTTGTACAAGCACTTAAATCCGGAAAAGTGTTAGGCGCCGGTCTGGATGTACTGGAATACGAAAAGAAATCTTTTGAAGACTGGTTTACGAGCACTCCTAAACCTTTCAAATACCTTAGAAAGGCCTCCAATGTGCTGTTAACACCACACGTAGCAGGGTGGACTGCAGAAAGTAAAACAAAGTTGGCGCAAACTATTGTGGATAAAATACAGGCAGAATTTTTCTAAATTTAAGTGTGAAGAAAACCATTTTTGTTTTTACTACGCTTATACTATCCCTATTAGTGCTATTCAGGATAAGTGAATATGCCTTTTTGATGGGCGACACCGCTATTGAACTCATCATTGCAATTGTAGCTATTGTCTTTTTGGGTTTAGGGCTTTATATTAATGCCAGGAGAGAAACGGCTAAACCAAATACATCCCAGAATGTAGATGCAAGAAAAATTGAAGCGCTGGGAATCAGTAACCGTGAGTATGAAGTACTGATTGAAATTTCAAACGGGCTTTCCAACAAAGAAATCGGAGAGAAGCTTTACATCTCGGAAAGTACAATTAAAACACATGTTTCCAATCTACTGGTAAAGTTAGACGCCAAACGGCGAACACAAGCCATACAAAAAGCGAAAGAGCTCCAAATTCTAATGGGTTAATGGTATTTTCAGACCAAAGTACTGCCATTTTGGTACTTTAGTATGAAGCCGTAATTCGTGGTATCCCCTAGCTTGAACCTGAATAGAACACATAGTATGAAATGAGCATAAACTTTTTTAAGCATACCCTACCGAACATGATTAAAACAAGTTTATGTGAACCTGCCTCGCCGGACAGGCAGGAGCGAAGCAGTTCCATCTGCAATAAATTTTGGAATAGCTTTAATTTCAGTGTATTACAAAATTATTAAATAGATGAAAACATCGGTTATTACATTTAGTGTTTACGGAATACTAGTAGGCTTCATTGCTTTTCTGGCAGGATTGTCTTTTGATATTACCACGAACGAAATCTTCGGGTATGCCACCATTGTTGCATCATTGCTATTCGTCTATTTTGGTATTCGCCATTTCAGGGATAGGAAAAACAATGGCAAAGTAAGTTTTAAACAGGGGCTTATGTTGGGCGTATCAATTTCCATTTTTACAGCAATCGGAATTGCCGTAGCCGATTACATCTATACAGCATTTGTAAACCCGGACTTTTTTATTGAATATGCCGAAAAAATAAAAGCCGAAGATCCTACTGCTGAGATTCAGGAGTTCACAAGTGCTCAGGCAGCCGTTTTTATGTTTGCCATTGTATTTATTATAGGGCTAATTGTTTCATTGATCTCTTCACTCATACTACAACGCAGATAAACACAACACCACATGACAATTGACGCCAACACCGTAGACGAGTACATAGAAAAGGTACCTGAAGATCGCAAGATCCCTATCTCCAAATTGAGAGACACTGTTAGGAGTAACCTCCCGGCAGGATTTGAAGAATGTATTAACTATAAAATGATCGGTTACGTAGTCCCGCATTCGATATATCCGGAAGGATATCATTGCGATCCAAAATTACCGCTACCTTTTATCAATCTCGCCTCTCAAAAAAATTATATAGCGCTTTATCACTCTGGTTTGTACGCCAATACTACCCTTTCAGATTGGTTTGTTTCTGAATATCCCAAGCATACTGCTACAAAACTGGATATGGGGAAGAGTTGTGTACGCTTCAAAAAAATAGAGGACATTCCCTACGATCTTATCGCCGCGCTTTGTAAAAAAATGACCGTAAACGACTGGATCAACTTGTATGAAAAAAATGTAAAACGATGAAAAAAAGAGTAACAGGCCTCGGAGGATTCTTTTTTAAAACCAAGGATCCCGACAAGATCAAGAACTGGTATAAGCAACATTTGGGGATTCCCACGGATAATTATGGATGGAGCTTTTGGTGGAAAGATGCGGAGGGAAATGATTGCATGACCCAATGGAGCCCCTTTAAAGAAGATACTACGTATTTCAATCCCAGTGAGAAGCCCTTTATGATGAATTTTAGGGTGGAAAACTTAAAAGAACTGCTCAAAGTATTGGAAAACGAAGGCGTAACGATTGTGGGGGAAGTAGAAGAATATGACTATGGGAAATTTGGTTGGATATTGGACCCTGAGGGGAACAAAATTGAGCTTTGGGAGCCTGTTGATAAAGCGTTTCTTTAGGTATTGAAATAATTAGTACATTGAAGGCTGTTCAACCAACAAATTAGAGAACCATGTCTGAAGAAAAAAAAGATTTAGGAGATAAAGCAGAAGAGGCTTTTGACAAAGCCAAAGAAACTGCCAAAGAAGCTGCGGAGGATGCAAAAGAAGCTGCAAAGGATTTTGCGGAAGAGGCAAAAGAAACCGCTAAGGAATTTAGCGATGGAGCAAAAGAGGCCTTAAGTGCGGATAATAAAAAGATTTTGGCCGGTATTTTGGCTATTGTCCTGGGTGGTTTTGGTATTCACAAGTTTATTTTGGGATATACCAAAGAAGGCATTATTATGCTCGCGGCCACCTTGGTGTTAGGAATATTTACCTGTGGTATTGCAGGTTGGGTGGTATGGATCGTTGGTTTGATAGAAGGTATCCTCTACCTTACGAAATCTGATGAGGAGTTTTATAATACCTATCAGGTAGGAAAAAAGCCCTGGTTTTGAGAACTTAGGCCGGAAATTTTCTTCTGGCCTTTTATTTTTACTATTATTATCGTAATATTGCAATATTAAATAAATAAATGGGAGTATCTAAATCACATATCTTTTCTCTCCAACAAAATGAATTGGCCCAGGCGGCAAAGGTGCTAGCCCACCCTGCCAGAATAGCCATTTTGGAGTATATCAGCAAACAAGATAGTTGTATCTGTACCGATCTTGTAGATGAAATTGGCCTGGCGCAGCCCACCATTTCCCAACATCTCAACGAGATAAAAAAAATTGGCTTGCTCAAGGGTACTTTTGAGGGAAAAAACCTATGCTATTGCATAGATCAGGAGATGTGGTCCCAACTAAAACTCCTTTTCAATACATTTTTTTCTACCATAACCAAAAACTGTTGTTAAATGAAAACAAACACATTTTTAGAACTACTGGAGACGCACAATGAAAAAAGCTTACTTTTTGAATATCAACAAGGAAATTTTGTCGGTGCTAATTATCACATCACCGAAGTTAAAAACGTCCAGATAGACGCCGTGGATTGCGGTGCGCGAAGTGATTCCTGGGAAGAGACCCTGATCCAGCTTTGGGAAAGCCCCGATGAAAAAGACACCAGATCTTTTATGACGGCCTACAAAGCATTGGGAATTCTGAAGAAAGTCAATCGTATTCGGCCAATAGCAGGAGAAGCAGAGTTAAAATTTGAGTATGGTAACGAAAACTTTCACACTGCGCAACTTTTTGTTAATGAGTACACTTGGAGTGAACGTCAAATAATTATTAAACTTGCGGTTGAGCAAACTACTTGCAAAGCCAGAGAAAGCTGTGGGGTACCCCAGGAAGTTGAAAAAGTAGCAGAAACCTGCTGTGCTGAAAGTGCATGTTGCTGAAAGAATGACCCTGATAATACGCCATATGGTTCCCGGAGATTGGCAACAGGTGGCTACCATTTACAAAGAAGGCATAGCTACGGGAATTGCTACTTTTGAAAGTAAAGTTCCAAGCTACGACCAGTGGGATGCCGCCCATATCAAAAGTTGCCGGTTGATCGCAGAATTGGATAGTACTACTGTTGGCTGGGCCTCACTATCTCCGGTTTCCAGTAGATGTGTATATGGTGGTGTGGCAGAGGTAAGCGTATACGTCGGTAAAAAAGCCTGGGGGAACGGAGTGGGGAAAACCCTGATGCATCAACTCATCCGCGAAAGTGAAAAAAATGGATATTGGACCCTGCAATCCGGTATTTTCCCTGAAAACAAGGCCAGCATACAATTGCATGAAAAGGTTGGATTTCGTTTCCTGGGAAAACGGGAAAAAGTTGGGAAAACGGTGACGGGGATATGGAAAGACAATTTACTTTTTGAACGAAGAAGCCAAGTTGTTGGCATTGATTAGTGGTTAGTAACAACCTAATAAAAGACGATTATGAAAAATGTATTGGTACTCTGTACGGGCAACTCCTGTAGAAGTCAAATGGTGCACGGTTATATGGAATACTACCAGAAAGACCTGGCAAACATCTACAGCGCAGGTATTGAAACCCACGGCTTGAATCCTGGGGCAGTAGCAATAATGAAGGAAGATGGAATAGACATTTCCCATCATACCTCTAACCATGTAGATGAATACGGTGGTATTCTCTGGGATTACATTATCACTGTTTGTGATCATGCCAAAGAACATTGTCCTTTTATCCCTGCAGAGCATGCACAGCGCTTGCATCACAATTTCATGGACCCTTCCAAGGTGGAAGGGACCGATGCCGAAAAACACGACGCGTTTTTAACCGTTAGGGATGAAATAAAGGAATTTTGCGAAACTTTTGTAAAGGAAGAATTGGTCAATTAATCGCCTTTTTTCTTACTTAGCAGGATCGGAAAGTCTTCTTAGCAACTTTAGTGCTTTTCTATAGTAATGTCCAAGGGTAAGAGGTCTCCAATACGTAACTGCGACATGGCTCCTTCGAATACAACATTAGTCCCAGGAGAATAATTACCATAGTTATCGATATAAAATACTTCCCCTTTTAGCATGTAAATATAAGATACCTGGTCATAGTATTTGATTTGTAGTTTTCCCTTTAATGCAAACGCTGTAAACCCATTAATCAAGCTGTCGCTAACATAGTCTGAGTATTTTGCCCTGTCTGATTTCCATTTCACATTAAAACGGTTTTTATCCCATTTTCCTTTTTTAGTGGCTCTCATAAAATGCATTGGGGATCCCAGATAACTTTTTATCCTACGCTTTTCAATCCTGGGATTCCTGTTTGAGATATCCTTAAAAAAACTTGTTCCCCTGAATAGAGTACGGGCAATATTACCTTTCTTTAATAAGTCATTTGTTTTAAAAACAACTTCGAAATTCTTTAAATCGAAGACCAGCTCGTATCCTAAATATGTATTTTTAATGATCAATGGAACATTTGCTTCAGCGTATAGGCTTTTGGTCTTTATATCATAACGCAATTGTAACGCTTCTTCATTTATAATCGTACAACGGTAACCGGCAGTGGTAAGCCCAAGAAACTCTTCTTTAAATACTTTCAACTTTTGCCTTCTGGAATAGGGATCATCTTCAATAACTACCTCATTTAAAAATTCAATTTTAGGCATCAACCCAATTCTGTAAAGGGTCTTTTTATTATCTAAAGCCTTACTCTGGGTCTCAAAGCCAAGGTAACGAATCGTCAGTCGGGCAGTTGTAGGGTATTGTGTGATAAGGTTAAAATAACCCGTACTATCGGTAACCGCACCTATGGTAGTTCCATCCAAATAGACAGATGCCCCTGTTATCGGCACCTTTGTAGTCCATTCATAAACGTATCCTCTTATAATATCCTGGGCTTGTAAAAAGGAAAAAAGAGAAAAGAAAATAGAAAGGAAACCACATAGCCTCATAGTTAAAATTAAGAAAAACCCCTCTTAAATTATTGCTTAAAACAACTGTGATATCCTACTATCTTAACTCGGAATGTTTTCGTTCCAATTCGGCCTGAAACTCCTCCATAACGGGTTTTACCGTACTTTCCGGCAAGTCCGAGATTTTGATGTACATTAACCCATCAACGGAATTATTGAAAAGGGGGTCTACATTAAACGCCACCACTTTAGCATTTTGCTTAATGTACTTTTTGATCAATACCGGCAACCGTAAACTTCCGGGTTCTACTTCCTCGATCAACTTGTCGAACTTATTCAGATCTGATTTGGTCTCGTCAAACACAAACTCTTTATCGGCATCTTTTAATTTTACTTTGAATTCCTTTTTGGGTCGTATATACTGGGCCACATACGGATCCCAATAGTGGGATTTCATGAATTCGATCATCAGCGATTTTGAAAAATTGGAGAATTGATTGCTGATGCTTACCCCGCCAATAAGATAACGATGCTCAGGAAATCGAAGCGTGGTATGTACAATGCCTTTCCACAACAAAAAGAGGGGCATTGGTTTTTGTTGATATTCCTTTACGATATAAGCGCGACCCATTTCAATGGATTTTTCCATCATGGGATAAAGCTCGGGTTCAAACCCAAAAAGGTCTTGTAAATAAAAACCATCAATGCCGTACTCTTTAAAAATTTCTGACCCCAATCCCATTCGATAGGCCCCAACAATTCGCTGCTCCTCGTCATCCCAGAGGAACAGATGGTGGTAGTACGAGTCAAAATGATCCAGATCTACCGCATTGTTCGTCCCTTCTCCTATTTCGCGAAATGTAATTTCCCTCTGCCTTCCAATTTCTTGTAATAAGAAGGGCATATCTTTCTGCTGCGCTAAAAAGACCTCGTAGTTTTTGCTTTGGAGTAACCGTAATTCTTTCTCTCGAAGTTTCTCAATTTCTCCCCGAAGTACTTCGGTTCTGACGGCTGAGGCAATCTTCTTGGGAGGCTTAGGTAGCTTTAACGAAGTAGGTACTTTATCCAGCAAGCTTTCTTTTTCGAAGACGTTAGCCAGAAGATACGTCTTCTTCCGTAGCAGTTCCGTAAACCCTTCTAAAGTCTCCTCAGCTTTTTGAGATGCCACAGAAATAGGTTGGCCGATCCGTACTTTGATAGGACGCCTGCTCTGCGTTGTTAGTTCTGAAGGCAACTTGGCTGTTCTGAAAACATCATTGATATTGGATAGCCGGTAAAACAATCTGCTGTTGCGCGCATGAAAATAAATGGGTACTACCGGCACTTCCGCCTTTCGAATCAATTTAATGGCGGCTTCCTCCCAGGGTTTATCCACAACAAGCTTGCCGTCACGATAGGTAGATACTTCCCCTGCCGGGAAAATCCCAAGGGAATTCCCCTCCTTTAAATGCAATAAAGCGTTCTTAAATCCGGTAATGCTGCTTTTGGCATCCTTATGGTTTTCAAACGGATTTACCGGCATGATATAGGGTTTCAATGGGGCTATCCTGTGCAACAAAAAATTCGCGACAATTTTGAAATCCGGTCGCTTATCCAGCATTAGCTTTAACAAAAGAACCCCGTCAATTCCACCTAACGGATGATTGGAAATGGTAATAAAAGGACCATCTTTGGGCAACCGCTGCAATTCTTCTTCAACCAATTCGAAATCAATTTCATAATGCTCTAAAATTGCATCACAGAAGTCAGGGCCCTTAAGTTCCTTATGCTTATTGTAAAAGTGGTTCATGGTAGAGATCCTTGTGACCCGCATCAATAACCAACCTACAAAAGTGCCGACAAAGCCATACTTATCCAGGTGAATAACCTTGGCCACCTCTTTGGCAGAAACCAGACCCATTTGATTGATTTAGTAAAGGTAAATATAGAAAAATAGCAGCTTTGAAAAATTCGGGAGCGAACTATTTCACCACGAATTGTACCGTTTCCTTTCCGCGCTGTTCTACCAACACATCATATCCATTCAGCAAAGAGGCTACTGCCTCCTCGTTAAAATGTCGAATGGTAAAAAGGGAAACCTCCTCATGGCAGGTTACCTTAAAGCGTTCGCTAAGAATAGGTAATAAACCTTTAAGACCATTGAACTTGTTGTCCAAACATACCGAAAAGCTAATCGCTGAATTCTGTATCAAATCTACTTTTAACCTGTGCTCGTGAAAGAGTTTAAAAATGGCGCTAATACTATCCTCTACAATGAAGGAAAAATCCAAAGAAGAAAGTTTAAGTAGCACCTGGTTCTTTTTCACAATAAAGCAGGGTACTTCCGGGGCAATTTTTACCCCTTTTCCCACCACAGTACCGGAGTCCTCAGGATGCAGAAAAGACTTAACATAGAGTTGTATTTCTTTTTGCTGTAAAGGCTGTAAGGTTTTGGGATGAATTACAGATGCCCCGTAAAATGCCAACTCTATCGCTTCGCGATAATTGATTTGTTCCAGTTTACGCGTTTCACTAAAATGTCTTGGATCTGCATTGAGTACTCCTGGGACGTCTTTCCAAATCGTTACGGATTCCGCATCCAGACAATACCCCAAAATTGCTGCTGTATAATCTGATCCTTCTCTCCCTAAGGTAGTGGTAAAATTGTTTTCATCACTTCCCAGAAAGCCCTGTGTAATGTTCAGTTTTTGGGGATCTATCTTCTTTCTAACCCGCTGCTGTGTTTGCACCCAATCGACTTCGGCATCCCTGTAGCTATTGTTGGTTTTGACCATGTTACGAACATCTATCCATTCGTTATTTAAACCAAAATCATTCAGGTAATGGCTTACTATAGCTGTGGAGAGTAGCTCACCATAGCCCACTACCTGGTCATAGACAAAAGCATATTTCGGGCTTTTATTCCAGATTAAAAATCCTTTGAATTCCTCAATCAAACGATTGACTACATGATGTATGTCATGGTTCTTGGGTTCAAAAAGATCGTGTAGTATCGCCTTGTGATACTCCACCACTTCCTGAATAGCAGTATCCATTTGATCCTTATTCCGGAAATAAGCGTTGACCACTTTCTCCATGGCATTGGTGGTCTTTCCCATGGCCGAAACCACAACCACCGTATTCTCATACCCCGTTTTTTGAAGTACATTAACCACATTTCGCACCCCTTCTGCATCCTTAACCGACGCTCCTCCAAACTTGAATATCCTCATTTACGTTTTAAATAGTTTTTCATGGCTTGCGCATCCATCTGCACAACCTTCCAATCCTTCCTTATCGTTGCGCCGCAATTCTCATAGAACCGTATGGCAGGTGTGTTCCAATCCAACACTTCCCAACCGATCCTGCGAACACCTTGCTCCAGACCGTATTCCATAACCCGTTCTAACAGGGTGGCCCCTACTCCTTTGCCTCTCATACTTTGGGTAACAATGAGGTCTTCCAGATGAACCACAGGACCACGCCATGTAGAGTACCTTGGGTACACTAACGCAATACCTGCTATTTGATTATCTACTTCAGCAACAAAACAGTGAAACAACGGCTGTTCTCCAAATCCGTCCCTTTCCAAATCTTCGATGCTCACTTCTACGGCTTCGGGCTCTTTTTCAAAAACCGCCAATTCTGTGATAAGCCCGTGCACAGCAGTCATATCTTCCTGAAGTGCATCTCTGATAATTATCTCCATGATGTTACAAATAAAACAATTAGTTACAATACTAAAAAACAAACTGTGTTCGAAATCGTTGTCGTATCACAAAATCACCGAAATTTGCAGAAGAATTCAACATCCCAACCATCATGCAAAAGAAAAACAAGACGCTTGGCGAGTTTATTATAGAAAATCAGGCAGATTTTCAGTATTCCACTGGAGAACTATCCAAATTGATCAACGCCATTCGTCTCGCCGCTAAGGTCGTGAATCACGAGGTAAACAAAGCCGGCCTGGTGGATATTTTGGGAGATGTTGGGGAGACCAATGTGCAAGGGGAAGAACAAAAAAAGCTGGATGTACTGGCCAACGAGAAATTCATTCAAACCCTGAAAAACCGGGAGATCGTATGTGGTATTGCCTCGGAGGAAGAAGATGATTTCATTACTATAAACAGCCAGGACGAAAATCATCAGAACAAATATGTAGTCTTGATTGACCCTTTGGATGGTTCCAGTAACATTGACGTGAATGTATCTGTGGGTACTATTTTTTCTGTCTACCGTAGAATTACACCGGTTGGCACTCCGGTTACTTTGAATGATTTTTTACAACCCGGAAAGAATCAGGTGGCTGCCGGGTATGTGGTCTACGGTACCAGCACCATGCTGGTATATACCACAGGGCATGGGGTAAATGGGTTTACCTTAAACCCCGCCATTGGCACCTTTTACCTCTCTCATCCTAACATGATGTTTCCGGAAAACGGAAAGATCTACTCCGTAAATGAAGGGAATTACATTCACTTTTTACAAGGCGTAAAAGACTATATTAAGTATTGCCAAATGGAAGAGGGCGACCGCCCTTACACTTCACGTTATATCGGCTCTTTGGTTTCAGACTTTCACAGGAATATGATAAAAGGAGGTATTTATATGTATCCCAAAAGTAGTGTTACGGAAAGCGGGAAACTTCGATTGCTGTATGAATGTAACCCAATGGCATTTCTTGCCGAACAAGCCAATGGGTTAGCCATTGGTGGGAAAAACCGAATTTTGGATATCGTTCCTACAGAATTGCACCAGCGGGTACCTTTCTTTTGCGGTAGTCGTAATATGGTTTTAAAGCTTCAGGAGTTTTTGGAAAAGTATCATTAGGTTAACGTTCCATTAGATACTGGTAATCCTCAAAGGCAATCTTTCCGCGAAAGATGTCCAACGATTTATTCACCAGATTTGCCGCCATTTTTGGAGCATAGCCTAGCCCGACGGCATAGCGCTCAATAAGATTTTTCTGGTCTGCATCAAAAGATTGATCAGCAAGGGCCATTTGAAAGAACTCAAACAATCGCTTTAACCTTCTTTCTCCACTTTGAGGGGTCTGAATGGGATATCTGTTCTCCTTCTTCATGACCTCTTTATATTCTTCTTCAGAGATGTTCAACTTGAAGGCAAATTTGTCGAGCACCGCTTTCTCTTTCGGGTTGATTTCTCCATCAACTGCCGCCAAGCTCGCCAAAGTTGCAAAATGGGCGAGATTATGCCTTTCATCGCTGTGCTCGTATAGATCAATAATCGCCATGAATAAATTTTTGTTGGGCAAATATAATTCTTATGGGAGAAAGCCAATTGAAATTATCCCCAAAAGAAATTTGTAATTTCACCGGGCTATGAAAAGTCCGCTGTTACGATTTACCGATAAAGGCATTTACTGTGAAGTTGCCGGGGTTTATCTCGATCCCTGGAAGGCCGTTGACAAGGCCATTATATCCCACGGTCATTCCGATCACAGTAGATGGGGACATCAACAGTATATTACCCATCATAACAATGTCCCAATACTAAAACATCGATTAGGTGATATCGTTGTTTCAGGTAAAAACTGGGAAGAACCCTTTACGATCAATAATGTGAAATTTAGCTTACACCCTGCAGGCCATATCGTGGGTTCCTCCCAAATCCGTGTGGAACATCAAGGCGAAGTATGGGTCTTTACCGGGGATTATAAAATTGAGGATGACGGTTTGGCTACCCCTTACCAACCTGTTAAATGTCACACCTTCATCACAGAATGCACTTTTGGTTTACCCGCTTTCCTATGGCGTCCACAACGTGAAGTCGTTGACGACATTAACCAATGGTGGGCTACGAATAAGACCAATGGACAAACCTCCGTTCTTTTTGGCTACACCCTGGGGAAAGCGCAAAGGCTCTTAAAGCATTTGGATACTTCTATTGGAAAAATATATACCCACGGGGCCGTTGAAAACATGACAGAAGTACTTCGGCCGATCATAACCCTGCCGCCAACAGAACGGATCACCGGGGATACCAAAAAAGAAGCCCTAAAAGGTAACCTTGTGCTGGCGCCACCCTCCGCACATGGAAGTACCTGGATCCGTAAACTGGTTCCTTATGTCACCGCGACTGCAAGCGGCTGGATGGCCTTTCGCGGAGCCCGACGTAGGCGAGCCATAGATAAGGGTTTTGTATTAAGTGATCATTGCGATTGGCCCGGTTTGTTATCCGCTATAAAAGCCACCGGAGCAGAAAAAGTGATTTGCACCCATGGTTACACCGAGATCTTCTCCAAATACCTTCGGGAACAAGGATACGATGCCCGTACTGAAAGTACGCAATTTGAAGGAGAGGCCGCAGAAGTGAATGTTACTCAGGATCAAGTCGAGACAGCATGAAGCAGTTTTCTCAACTTATAAAAACGTTGGACAGTACGAACAAAACCAACGTAAAAGTACGAGGGCTAGCCGACTATTTTTTAAAAGCCCCGGATACGGACAAGGTATGGACTATAGCCATCCTCTCGCATCGCCGTCCGCCACGTCCGGTAAACACTACCTTGCTCCGGGAGTGGGCCGCAGAACTGGCTAATATTCCGCTCTGGCTCTTTGAAGAAAGCTATCATATTGTTGGGGATTTAGCAGAAACCATCGCTTTAGTAGTACCTTCCGATGAAAACAGTACAGATAAGTCACTAACTCAGTTTCTGGAAGAAATGCTTTGGCTGAAATCGGAGGCTGAAGATACCAAAAAGGGATACCTCTTTGAAAATTGGAAGCGCTTGGATTATTATGGGCGTTTTGTCTTCACGAAATTGATTACAGGGGGCTTTCGCATTGGGGTTAGTCAAAAATTGATGACCAAGGCCCTTTCCCAGGCCACAGGGATTGATGAGGACATTTTAGCCTATAAACTCATGGGAAACTGGGATCCAAATACCATTTCCTTTCAGGATCTGGTTTTGGAGGAAAGAGAAAGCGATTTTTTATCAAAACCCTACCCTTTTTATTTGGCCTATGCCTTAGAGGGATCTCCTGAGGAACTTGGTAATATTCAGGATTGGTCTATCGAGCACAAATGGGATGGGATTCGTGCCCAGCTCATCTTCAGAAATAACGAACTATTTGTTTGGAGCCGGGGAGAAGAATTGGTGACCGACAAATACCCCGAATTTCAACAACTGGTAGGGTGCATTCCCAATGGCACCGTTTTAGACGGCGAGATCCTACCCTTTCCCAATGGGGAAATTGGCACCTTTAACGACTTGCAAACCCGAATCGGAAGGAAAACAGTATCAAAATCCTTACTGGAAAAAACACCGGTAATTTTAAAAGCCTATGACCTTCTGGAATGGAAGGGTCAGGACATTCGTGAGAAGGCTTTTATAGAGCGTCGAGGGGCTCTGGAGGAGCTATATAGCGTGTATACCGCTTCAAAAACTCTCGGGGATACACTCCGCCTATCCAAATGTTATCAGTGCACTAGCTGGGAGGAAGTGACTCAGGAACGCCAGCTGTCCCGAGAAAAACGCAGTGAAGGATTGATGCTAAAGCGCAACCAATCACCCTACCAGGTGGGCCGTAAAAAAGGCGACTGGTGGAAATGGAAGATCGATCCCTTAACGATTGATGCCGTGCTCACCTATGCCATGCGCGGCCATGGTAGGCGTAGTAATTTGTTCACGGATTATACCTTTGGGTTGTGGCAAGAAAAAGAAGATGGTTCCCGGGAACTGGTCACTTTTGCCAAGGCCTATTCGGGATTGACGGACGCAGAGTTCCGGGAGGTGGACAGCTGGATCAAAAAGAATACCCTGGAACGCTTTGGTCCCGTCCGTAGTGTTACCCCCCACCATGTTTTTGAAATAGCGTTTGAAGGGATCGCCCTTTCCAAACGCCATAAAAGCGGGGTGGCCACCAGATTCCCCAGGATACTACGATGGCGAAAGGATAAAAAGATTGAAGAGGCCAATAGTTTAAATGATTTGAAGTCACTTATTCCGAAACCCATGAATATGGGTTGAAGGAATCTTCCGGCAAAAGGTCTTTTCAAGGGTATTCAAAAATTACTTTAAAATGTATGAAAAAGGGTTATTGCTATATCTTGACTAATAAGAACAGAACAGTACTTTATACGGGGGCAACGGATGACTTAATGCGACGAATGAATGAACATAAATATAAAATATATCCTCACTCCTTTACCAAAAGATACAACTGTACTCTTTTGGTTTATTTTGAAGAATTTGATGACTTGAATCACGCCTTTAAAAGAGAGAAACAGTTAAAGGCTGGAAATAGAAAACGAAAAGAAGATTTGATCAATTCCATTAATCCCGAATGGGTTGATCTTTCCATGAATTGGGTGGATGAAAACTTTGAACTAAGAAAACGTACCAAGGAATAAAGAAGTAGATTGCTTCGCTATGCTCGCAATGTATGACCCGACAACAACTTTTTGAAATAGCTAACTCCTGGTTCCAACAACAAGGGTGGAAGCCCTTTCCCTTTCAGAAAGCCACCTGGACTGCTTTCCTTCAAGGCAAACACGGTTTGCTAAATGCGCCAACAGGGAGTGGTAAAACCTACGCGTTATGGTTTCCCATTGTCTTGACCTACATTAAAAACCATCCTGAGTATAAAAGCCGACATAAAAAGGGATTAAAAGCTATTTGGATCACCCCGCTACGCGCCTTATCCCAGGAGATTCAACAGTCCGCAGAACGCATAGTACACGATCTGGAACTGCCTATGACCGTGGGCATACGGACCGGAGACACCTCCACAAAAGAGCGTGCCCGCCAGCGCACTACCATGCCGGATCTGCTTATTACTACCCCGGAAAGCTTGCAATTGCTCCTGGCCTCTAAAGGATATGCTACCACCTTCAACGACTGTACCGCCATAGTAGTGGACGAATGGCATGAATTGTTGGGCACCAAACGGGGGGTTCAAATGGAATTGGGGCTCTCCCGTCTAAAAACAGTATGTAAAGATCTACGGATTTGGGGCATCTCGGCCACCATCGGGAATTTAGAACAGGCACGTGAAGTATTACTAGGCCCGGGCACCACGGCCTTGGAAAATTCTGTTTTGGTTCGGGCAAACCTCAAAAAAAGAATAACAGTTAAGAGTATTATTCCCCAAAAGATGGAAACGTTTCCCTGGAGGGGCCATTTGGGATTACATCTGTTAGATGACATAATTCCTATCATCAAAAGGAGTAAAACCACCCTGCTGTTTACCAATACCCGGAGCCAGTGCGAGATCTGGTTTCAGAAAATACTGGAAAAATACCCGGAGTTTGCAGGTGAGATGGCCATGCACCACGGTAGCGTGAACAAAGAAACCCGCATCTGGGTGGAACAGGCGATTCGGAATGAAAGCTTAAAAGCGGTGGTGTGTACCTCAAGTTTGGATCTGGGAGTGGATTTTGCCCCGGTAGAAACCGTAATCCAAATTGGTGGCCCAAAAGGAGTGGCGCGTTTTCTACAGCGCGCAGGGCGAAGTGGACACCGGCCGGGAGCGAAGAGTGTCATCTATTTTTTGCCCACTCACGCTATTGAACTTATTGAAGCCTCGGCATTGCAAGTGGCCGTAAAAGAAAGTGCTGTGGAAGACCGTCTCCCCTTTCTCAATAGTTTTGATGTCTTGGTACAATACCTAACCACGCTAGCGGTTTCAGACGGTTTTTACCCTGAGGAAATTTTTCCAGAGATCCAACACACCTTCTGCTATCAGGGAATTACTGAAGAAGAGTGGCAATGGCTGCTAAATTTCCTGGTTATGGGCAGCCAAAGCCTGAAAAGTTATGATGAATACAAAAAAGTAGCGATAGAATCCGATGGTAAATTCAAAGTAAACCACAAGGGAATTGCGATGCGCCACCGATTTCAAATAGGAACGATCGTTGGAGATGCCAGCCTATCGGTTCACTATCAGAAAGGGGGCTATATCGGTTCTATTGAGGAGTATTTTGTCTCCAAACTCAATCCGGGAGATGTTTTTGTTTTTGCAGGGCGTAATCTGGAGTTCATTCGAATACGCAGTATGAAAGTTCAGGTGCGTAACTCCAACAAACGCACGAATAAAGTACCGGCATGGGCAGGAGGGCGGCTAAGTTTTTCTTCTCAGATGTCAGCACTTTTACGATTAGAATTGTACAAAGCAGCAACAAAAACAGCAACGAGTCCCGAACTCAAGGCATTAGAGCACATCTTTAACAAACAGCGGGAAGAAAGCAGTGTCCCAAAACCGGAGGAATTTCTTATTGAGACATTTAAAACCCGAGATGGCTATCATCATATCTTTTACCCTTTTGAAGGGCGTGCAGTGCACGAAGCCATGAGCAGTTTGCTCTCCTACCGGATAGGATTACTATCGCCCATTACCTGTTCCCTGGCCTTTAATGACTATGGGTTTGAAATGCTATCGGACAAACCTATTGATATCCAGGCCGTCCTGGACAACAATTTATTTACTACCGAGTATATGCTCGAGGATCTCCAGAAAAGTTTGAACTCCAATGAAATGGCGCGCCGAAAGTTCCGGGATATTGCAGTAATTAGCGGTATGGTGTTTACCGGTTACCCGGAGAAGGGGGTAAAGCTGAAACACCTGCAAAGCAGCTCGCAATTGCTATTTGATGTGTTTCGCGACTACGAACCAAATAATTTGTTGTTCCAACAGGCCTTTACGGAAACCTTTGAGCACCAGCTGGAAGAAGGGCGCTTACGATTAGCCCTGGAGCGCATTGGGAAACAGGAAATTGTTTGGAAGCAATGCGAAAAACCAACACCTTTTTCCTTTCCGCTAATTACAGATCGTCTACGGGAGAAACTCTCTAACGAAAAACTGGCGGATCGGATCAAACGCATGACCAAGATTTTGATGAAATAGCGAATTTGTCATTCCTGCTTCCGCAGGAATCCATAATTTAGATTCTTTGCAACATAAATAACAACAACCATTTTTTTGTAATAGCGTTTTATTTGTGACACAAACCCTTCAAATACTATCCGAAGCGTTCATCCTCCACCCTTCCGGGGGAATTTTCTGGGAAGAGAGATCCCTGTTATTGATCAGTGATGTGCACCTGGGCAAAGTAGCACATTTTCGAAAATTTGGTGCCGCCGTACCCCGAAAGGCAGTGCATCAAAACTACATTTTGTTAGATGGGATCCTACGCCATTTTCAGCCTTTTCAACTTTGTTTTTTGGGCGATCTTTTTCATTCCAGCTTGAACAAAGAGTGGGACCTGTTTGAAAACTGGGTCGCCAAAACACCGGCAAAGATCAGTTTAGTCTCCGGTAACCACGATATCATCGCTCCCGAAAAGTTTTCTGCCCTAGGGATAGACATCTTCAAAGAGCTGGTCTTGGATAGTTTTTTGCTCACCCATCATCCTGAAGAACGGGAAAACCACTTTACTTTTTGCGGCCATATCCATCCGGCTATTAAACTTCAGGGCTTTGGAAGGCAACGGCTAAAGCTCCCTTGTTTTTTTAAGACAAAACATCAGATGATTTTGCCTGCTTTTGGCGAGTTTACCGGAAACCATACGCTTACTCCCACAAAAGAAGACGAGATCTTCGCGATTGTAGAGGGAGAGGTAGTAAAAATCTAAGTTCGTCATTCCTTAGTAGTTAGCAATCCATATTTTAACTTGATTTACTAGACTCCTGCTTTCCTGCCGGCCGGTTAACATGCTTTTGGTATGCAGGCTGGTTTTCTTCATCATCATAACAATGGATTACAGTAAAACAAAATTAAAGGGCAGGCGGGCACAGGAAACACAAATTCATTTACTTTTGCTTCAAATTTTTTGGATTGACCAAATCGTCCATTGCAAAATTGTTTGCACAGTCTCCACAAGTCCGGAAACTGAGGGAAGCTATGGTCCAAAATCAGACGAAGCTTCAACTTAAAGGACTTGTTGGATCGTCCCTTTCTTTTGTGCTTTCCGAAACATTTAAGTCCACTGATCGCCCGTTTTTACTGTTGTTAAGTGATAAAGAAGAAGCCGCCTATATTCTTAATGACCTGGAGCAACTTCTAGGGGACAAGGATGTGCTGTTCTATCCAGGGAGTTACCGGAGACCCTATCAGATTGAAGAAACAGATAACGCCAATGTACTCTTGCGTGCTGAGGTATTGAACCGCATCAATTCCAGAAAAAGACCGGCCATTATTGTCACCTATCCGGATGCTTTGTTTGAGAAGGTCGTCACCCGAAAAGAACTGGATAAAAACACGCTTAAAATACAGGCAGGAGATACGCTATCATTAGATTTCCTGAACGAAGTACTTTTCGAATATGAGTTTCAACGCGTAGATTTCGTTACCGAGCCCGGTGAGTTTTCGGTTCGGGGTGGGATTATGGATGTATTTTCATTTTCACATGACCAACCCTATCGTATTGACTTTTTTGGAAATGAAGTAGACAGCATTCGGACGTTCGACGTAGAAACCCAACTGTCCACAGACCCGGTGAAGAAGATCACCATCATCCCAAATGTAGAGAACAAATTCCTGCAGGAAACCCGGGAGAGTTTTTTAAAATACATTTCACCAAAAACGGTGCTTTTTACCAGGAATTTGGATCTCGTCTTTCATCGTGTGGATACCCTCTTTGAAAAGGCCGTAGAAAATTTTGGCAAACTCAGTACCGAAATAAAACATAGCCAACCTCGGGAACTGTTTGTCAATTCAGAACTACTGAAAAAACAGCTTGAAGACTTCTCCTTGATGGAATTAGACAATGGGAAAGTAGACACTACTGAGGGTGAAGTGGCTTTTCATACCACCCCCCAGCCGGCTTTTAACAAAAAGTTTGAACTGCTGGCAGAAGACCTTCAGGAAAAGCACGATGCGGGATATGCCAATGTGATCTGTTGCGCTACAGAGCAGCAAGCCAAACGATTGAAAGATATTATTACTACCGTGCTATTATCGGACGACGATGAAAGCAATGATGCTATTGGATATCATACCATGGTATTTCCACTGTATCAAGGTTTTGTTTCCAAAGATCTAAAACTGGTCTGTTATACCGATCATCAGATTTTTGAGCGCTACCACAAATTCCACGTAAAGAATGGCTATGCTAAAAAGCAAGCCATAACCTTAAAGGAACTGACCAAACTGGAGATTGGGGATTATGTGACACATATTGACCACGGTATTGGCAAATTTGGAGGGCTGCAAAAAATTGATGTCGAAGGCCGGCAACAGGAAGCCATAAAGCTGGTGTACGGCGATCGTGACATTCTTTATGTAAGCATCCATTCGCTACACAAGATCTCAAAGTACAATGGCAAAGACGGCAAGGAACCCAAAATCTACAAGCTGGGATCAGCGGCCTGGAAAAAGTTGAAACAAAAGACCAAATCCAGAGTCAAGAAAATCGCCTTTGACCTGATTAAGATCTATGCTAAACGCCGCCTGGATAAGGGGCATCAATACGATCCGGATAGCTATTTGCAACACGAACTGGAAGCCTCATTTTTGTACGAAGACACTCCGGACCAGGCGAAAGCTACAGATGACATCAAAAGAGATATGGAGAGCGAACGTCCTATGGATCGCCTGATCTGTGGCGATGTAGGTTTCGGAAAAACAGAGGTAGCCATCCGGGCAGCTTTTAAAGCGGTAGACAATGGAAAACAGGTCGCCGTTTTAGTACCTACAACCATCCTGGCCTTCCAACACAATAACACCTTTAAGAAACGATTGGAAGATCTCCCGGTAAATGTGGATTATTTGAATCGTTTCCGCTCCGCCAGGGAAAAAAGGGACATTTTAGAACGACTGGCTTCCGGGAAAATTGATATTATTATTGGAACCCATCAATTGGTCAATAAAAACGTGCAATTCAAAGACCTGGGGCTGCTCATTGTAGATGAGGAACAAAAATTTGGAGTAGGGGTAAAAGACAAATTAAAAGCCATCAAAGAGAATGTGGACGTGCTTACACTCACGGCTACTCCCATCCCACGAACCTTGCAATTCAGTCTCATGGCGGCGAGGGACCTTTCCGTCATCAATACGCCTCCTCCCAACCGCTACCCTATTGAAAGCAGGGTGATCCGATTGAATGAAGAGATCATCCGGGATGCGATCTCCTACGAGATTCAACGAGGCGGCCAGGTATTTTTTGTACACAACCGGATAGAAAACATTAAAGAAGTAGCCGGAATGCTACAACGGTTGGTGCCGGATGCCAAAATTGGGGTCGGTCATGGGCAAATGGAAGGCAGAAAGTTGGAACAGTTGATGCTGGCATTTATGAATGGGGAGTTTGATGTTTTAGTATCCACCACCATTATAGAAAGTGGTTTGGATGTCACTAACGCAAACACCATTTTTATCCATAATGCCCAAAATTTTGGGTTGAGTGATCTGCACCAGATGCGAGGACGGGTAGGCCGAAGCAATAAAAAGGCGTTTTGCTTTTTCATCACTCCCCCTTACGAGGTAATGACTCCCGATGCCCGTAAACGAATCCAGGCCCTGGAACAATTTACGGAACTCGGTAGCGGATTCAATATTGCGATGAAGGACCTGGAGATCCGGGGTGCCGGCGATCTTTTAGGAGGGGAACAAAGTGGCTTTATCAACGAAATTGGCTTTGAGACCTATCAGAAGATATTGACCGAAGCCATTGAGGAACTCAAGGAGAATGAATTCAAGGAATTGTATGAAGAAGTTGAGGGTGACAAAGAAAAGACTTTTGTAAAAGACACCCAATTGGATACGGATTTTGAGTTGCTCTTCCCGGATGACTATATCAACAACATTACTGAGCGCTTAAACCTCTACACCCAACTCAACGAAGTGAAGGACGAAGAGGGACTGACGCAATTTGAAAGTCAGCTCATCGATCGCTTCGGGGAACTCCCGGAACAGGCTAAGGACTTATTAAGTTCTGTTCGAATTAAATGGATCGCTACAAGCATAGGTTTGGAAAGGGTAATTCTAAAAAAAGGAAAACTCCTGGGGTATTTTATCGCCGATCAGCAATCCGAGTTTTACCAAACGGATACGTTTACCCGGGTATTGCAGTACGTGCAAAGCCACCCAAAACGCTGCCAACTTAAGGAAAAGCAAACCCGAAACGGGTTGCGGTTAGTATTGGTTTTTGAGGGGATAACGAGTATTGAAATAGCACTCAAGGTCTTGGAGCCTATGCAAAGGCAAAAAAAGGCACTATCCTAACGTAGATCCTTACATTTTCAAAATACGAGAATCACTACATTAGCAACCTTATTCCTGTAAAGCCCTATTTATTGCCTTAAAAATCGGGATCAACTGCTGATTTATCGAATCACCGCTTAAAGAGGTATTCATCATCACGATATGCCCCAATCCGGTTTCCGGGTCAAAAAACATAAACGTGCTGATGCCTGGGTCACCACCGGTATGCCCAATCCAGCCTACGGGGGAGAAACCCATAAAAATTCCAGTATTGAATTCATCATTATAGCGGTTAGGATCTTTAGGTATCTTTTTCTTCGGCAACTGTTCGGTAAACAGCGCTTCGTAGGAGGCTGATTTTAAAAGTGTTCCTTCACCCACATGACCGCGCATTAATTCTTGTAAGTACAGCACAAAATCATGCAAATTGGTCAGCAAGCCCCCATCCGGATAGGTCACCAAACTATAGCGCGGAATCACTTCCCCCTTATCCGTATATAATTTAGAATGTTTGCTTTCGTCGATGGTGTCAAATGACCAACCCGCAGCATTCATTTTCAAGGGTTCCAAAATGTATTCTCTGGTAAATTCATCATAGGGAACACCAGTAGCTTTTTCCAGAACATAGGCCGCTAGTGTAGCGCCTACATTAGTATATTCATATTTGGCGCCAGGTTTTTTCTTCAAAAAATTTTTCTTTTTGTACCAAATGCCTTCGGTTGAAAGAAAGTTCTTGAGATAGGTTTGCATCGAGACCTTAGTTTTCCGGGTTTGTAGCGATTCCCCGATACTTTTTATCACAGGTAACTTTAGGTCCTCTTCGTTCAATACATAATACGCTTTTTTATCATACAGGTCCGTATCCAGAATAGTTCCCGTGTGGGTAGCTAAGTGGCGAATGAGAATAGTGTCCTTAGGATAATACGGATTGATTACTTCAAAATCCAAATGGTCATTGACAGGGTCATCAAGGGTAAGTTTCCCTAGCTCCTGGGCTTTTAGTAAGGCGATCCCTATCAAAGTTTTTGAGACCGAGCCAATATTTTGAATAGTGTTTTCGGTGTAGGGAATTTTATTTTGGGCATCTGAGAAACCATAGCTTTTTGCAAAAAGGGTACTATCCTTGGTGACAACGGCAACACCAAAACCTCGCAACAGACCAAGTTTTGAAATTTCGGCAAGCTCAGTGTCAAGAGCTTGATATTTTGAGTCTTGCGCATTTAGCCATAAACTGAAGAGGCAGGCAATTCCAAAAAGTGTTCTGGTAGGTAGCATGGTATTCATTTTTAACTGAATTCTTTTTCGTTTTCCCATAAGACAAAAAAAGTGTCAACCTGTTACAGCTGTTATTACGGCTCGGCATACCCGTACCTTCCCAACAGATCCACCGAATAATAACTATCCAATCCCCCAATTGCCACACCATCTTGTTCAGCCAGGTTGATACTACCATCTTCTGCAATGGCAGCTTCCGGCAATTGCAAATGCTCCACCCTTCCAATCACCAGTCGTGTGTCATTGCATTTTATATAGTGCTCCTCTTCAAATCGCAGTCCGATTTTGATTGGGCTTTCCGTAACGAAGGGGGCGGGGAAATCAAGATGATAGTGTTCCCGTAAACCCACCGCTTCAAATTCAGAAATGGAACGATCGTATTTGGCCGAGGTCTGATGCGCCTGTTGGTGGATAGCTGTGGTAATTTGATTGATGGTATACACCCCTGTCTCCTTGATATTTTCATGGGTGTGCCGTTCTACCGTGGTGGGGCGCAAAATAAACCCTATATACGGAGGGTTCGCCCCAATATGGACCACCGAATTAAAAACGGCAAGGTTGGTTTGACCGGTTTTGGAAAGGGTTCCGATCAAGTTGGCCGGTTTTAACCCGGAGACCTTATTCAACAATTGCCCGCGGTACCGGCTGGGCAATTGCATCAACTCCTTATACGTAAACGTCTTGATCATAGTCAATTTTTAGCAGTTCTGGCAGTTCAGAAACAGATTACAAATGTACTCTATAATAGAATCGCTAAATTTAACAATGTCTTCTCTGAAAGCGCTAGTGCAGAAATTACATCGATTGTTACTATCAGAAACGACGAAAAAGGCGATCGAACGTACTATTCTGATTCTTGCCATCCTAAGCTTTATTGTACATCTTCTGCTGATCTATTTGGCCCCATATCTTTCTTTCCTGGACCCTAACAGTACGCTTCTGGGTAGTCCCATTGCAGCGGTTTACACACCATTTTCCTTTATTTTGGTGTATGAGGTTTATTTGTTGGTGTTTTACCTACCACGCTCCATTACCACTTATATTAGCAAACAGTACGAAATCATCAGCCTTATTATTATTAGGCGATTATTTAAAGACCTCGCTAACCTTAAATTAAGTACCGATTGGTTTAGTATAAAGGGCGATCTACAATTCACCTACGATATTTTAGCCTCTATCATGCTTTTTTACTTGTTGTACTGGTTCTACAGAATGAACAAGAATCGAAAGATCATGAATCAGGCTGAACCTCCAATAAGTACTGCCCTTGATAGATTTGTTCATCTAAAAAAAACTATTGCCATTATACTTGTTCCTTTATTATTAGGATTGGCGCTTTACACCTTTGGCAAATGGGGGTATTTGGAATTTAGCAACTACGACGGGAGTTTTGGTGAACTAAAAAACGTGAACAATGTTTTCTTTGATGAATTCTTTACGGTTTTAATCATCATAGACGTCTTATTACTACTGGTTTCCTTTTTTTATACCGACAAGTATCATAAGGTCATTCGAAATTCAGGCTTTGTGATTTCAACGATATTAATTCGCATTTCCTTCTCTGTGGATGGGCTGGTCAATACCGTGTTAATTGTATTTGCCGTGGTCTTCGGGCTGACCATTTTGGCCATCCATAATCAATTTGAAAAGCGATTTGAATCGTCTTAAGGATGATAAGCCTATCGGTCTATATGTTCCCGAACCAGGGAAGCCACCTTGTACAACAAAACGATCTCAAGGATAATCACCGGGAAAAATAAGAACAACGCTAAGGGTGAAAGGAAAACGGTTAATAGACAAAAAGCGATCAGCAGCTCCATCCCCCCCGAGATGTAAGCGATTATCCCCAGTTTTTTCTCCGATTTTAGTATTGAGATACCAAGTAATATCCCCAGTGCTCCTAAGGTCACAGACTCTGCCAAAAGGACAATTTTGAATTGAAGCGGATCGTAAAAAACAGAGATGATGTCGTAAGCATAAAAAAACAAGATGGCAAAGAGCCACAATACTGAGGCAATCTTCATCAAATAATTTTTCAATACCCTCCCGGAAACCAAAAAACCATAGAGCAATAAAGCATTGAAAAGTAATGCTACAACCTTTGCGGTAACATGTCCCCAACCACCATAAATCAATTCATCATCCTTAAATCGCACATAGTCAGCTATTCCTTCAAACACCGCAGCTACGAGAAAGAAAATCCCGGCAACCCATGCTAGGGTTAACAAGTTGTGGATCGTTTTAACGGCATTTTCGGGTAGCGGTCCAATTTCGGATGACTGTATTTTGTTTTCCTCTTGCAAACTTTCATAATCATAATCCAGAGCAGATAAAATAGTCTTTATGGTATAACTTCTGGGTGTGACCTCACCATTTTCAATACGCTGTAAAGTGCGCACGTTAATGTTGCAACGCTCTACGAGCTCTTCCTGAGTATATCCCTTTTGCTTTCGCAGTGCCGTTATTTTTATTCCTAACTCCGGTTGTTTCATCGCATTTTGTTTTATTGAAATCTTTACGCAATGTTACATTCAAGATAAAACATCCCCAAGGAATTTAATTGGATTTGACCCGGCATTTGGACGGCATTTAATGTCACCAACTAAATGTAAAACACAAAAAAGCCCTCGAAGGAGGGCCATAACAAGTAGTTGGTTTGGTTTGGGGGCTATGCCATTTTAGCCTTGTCGGCTTTTGATGAAAATTTCAATGCTTTTTTAACCCTTGAGTTTTTAAATCTGTACAAGCGAGCAACCTCAGTAGTATTTAGCTTCTTTGTAGCAATGGTAATCTCCAAATTTACACCTTTGCTAATCGTTTCCACTTTTACCGCTTTAGTGTTGGCCATAGCTGCGGTGCTAACGAAGATGAAAAAAACGAAGGTTAAAATTGCTTTCATGACTTGGGTAATTGTTACAAAGTAAAATTACCCAGAGGTAAGGGTCAGGGACGATTTTGGTCGTTTACCGAGCCAAAAAAATCGTTTTAAAACATCTTGTCGGATAAAGTGTTAAATAGTATCGATAACGGTTTTTGACTTCAAAAACCACTTGCCGATTTGGAGTGCATTTCGTCGAGTGTCCGATACATTCTTGATGTATCAAATCAGGATTCAACCACCATAAATGCCCTCCAAAATGCGAATAATATCTTCTTTTTTGGTCAAACTCAGTTTTTCCTTTTTTATCAGTTCCTTGACTTTGTCGGCATTTTGGGAATCAAAAACACTTAGAAACTTCTTCTTGTTGTTTGACAGATACCTAATCGTTGCATCATCATCATCGACCAATTTAAAGTAGAATTGGGGAGTCGCCATTTCGAATCTCGCAGGTATCTCTTCTTTATATGCCCCCGCTTTGACCTTTTCGAAATACTTTGCAATCTCTTTTTTATAGAGCGTGTAGCTATTGGTGACTTTCAGCTCTTCCAGGAAACCTTTCTCAAGGTTTCCTTTGGGACCAAGATATGTTGTTATTACATATTCCTTATTGGAACCGTCCAACATCTTAATTCGTTCATCGCTTGAATTGTTCAATTCAATCACCTTATTTACCTGTATCCAAACCTCAACACTTCCCTCATAGGCGTTAAAACGTACCAAATAGGTTTTTTTCCGGTCTCCAATCTTTGCAGGCCCAAATTCCAAATTCAAATAGGGTGAACCTTCTTCAATCTCATAACGCTGTCCATATAGTGAAGGATTAATATACACCCCTCTAAAGTCGTCTTGGAGAGTTGTCAAGTTTTGAGATAGTATATTCTGGAAAAATAGAAAAAGGAGTGAAGGCAAAAAAAGAAGTCGCATTTGGTTAGAAATTTTCACGGAAATTACAAAGTAAGCCGCAAAAACTATACCATTGTTTCATATATAGTTGACTGCATACCATTGTTTTGGGTTAAAGATTTTAATATATTTGACTATTATTCATTTTTGGTCAAAATGTCAAAAACTAAAAACCAGCTTCTTAAAGTAGCAAGTACCACCTTTAGCAAATATGGCTATTATAAAACGGCAATGGAAGATATTGCCACGGCGGCACAAAAGGCAAAAGGCTCTTTGTATTATCACTTTGGCAGTAAGGAACTCTTGTTTGAGGCCGTGGTCCTGGATGAGTTAAATCGATTGAAATCCGAGCTTTCTCACGTGTTTTCCGATACGGAATCCGATACCAGGGAAGTACTCCGAAGATATATGTTGAAGCGAATGGAAGTCCTTCGGCATGCCCCCAACTATCAAGAAACCCTACGACCCAATTTTTATGAACACTATGACTTTGTTGACCAAGTAAAACAACAGATGCTCCAGTGGGAGGTACAACAAATTATGCAATTGATACAACGGGGCATTCAAAAAGAGGAACTGGACCTACCTGGAGATCATCTGGTTTACGGTCAGGTATTGGTGATGCTTTTACAGGGATTGGAACCCAACTTCTACCTGAAAGGGGAATACGACCGACTTGAATCGCACTTTGACAACCTTATCCATATCATCACCAAAGGAATTTCAAAACTTTAGTTTATGAGTCGACTTAAATATCTCTTTGTCTATACCATTCCCATAACGGTATATATTGCCTTTGCTAAGGAAGGAATCTGGACCTTTTTACCCATAATCGTTTTCTTCGGTTTTGTACCATTAGTAGAATTGCTGATCCCACCGGATCGGGAAAACATGGATAAAAAACTAGCCGATGATGAAAAGAACCGAAAAATCTATGATTACATCTTGTATGGCACCTTACCCTTACAACTGGGATTTTTGATCTATTTCTTTTTTATCATCCTGGCAACCCCTTACGGCTCTTTGGAATATGTAGGTCGAATTACGGCAATGGGCTTTATGTGCGGTGTAATCGGGATAAATGTCGGGCACGAATTAGGGCATAGGCATGCCCGCTGGGAGCAATTCTTAGGAGAGATCTTACTACTCACTTCGCTGAACACCCATTTTTTACCGTATCACAACGCAGGACATCACCGTAATGTAGGGACCCCGGAGGATTCCGCCACAGCGCGAAAGAATGAACTCCTGTTGTTCTATTGGTTCCGTTCCCATTTTGGCAGCTATATCGAAGCCTGGCAGTTAGAAAACGAGCGATTAAAAACTGAAGGGCGATCATGGTTTTCTTTTCAAAATCGAATGGTCGTATATACCCTGGCCAATGGTATACTAATAGGTATGGTGTACTTGTTGTTTGGCGGTGTTGTGCTAATAGCGTTTTTAGGTGCAGCAACCTTTGGCATTGTACTGCTTGAAACGGTAAACTACATCGAGCACTATGGATTGTTGCGAAAGAAAAATGAAAAGGGAAGATACGAAGCGGTCCGTCACCAACATTCCTGGAATTCGGACCACCCCATAGGAAGGACATTATTATTCAATTTATCCCGTCATTCAGACCACCATTATAACGGTAGTAAAAAATACCAGGTCCTGAAATCTCACGAAAAAAGCCCGCAAATGCCTACCGGGTATCCCGGTATGATGATTTTAGCCTTACTTCAACCCCTATGGTTTTGGGTGATGAATAAAAAACTGGAAGAGTTCCAATAATTAAAGGGTCTTTAGGTCCTTGATCGTTTTAAAGGCAACATCCACCTGGTCATCGTTTACCAAAATAGTAAACTCGTTAGTGGTAGAGATCACTTCATACAAAACAATCCCCTCCCAGGCCAACCGTTGGAAGATGAAATAATAGATCCCGGGTACCGCTACGTTTTCCGCTGGTAGTTTTACTGTCACCGATGAGAGATTGTCCACTTTTTGTGTACATCGTTCCCGTTCAAAGAGTTCCTCCACTACCCCATCCAGACTATTGCTCACCACAATATTTATTTCGTTGACCCCCCGGGAAGACGTATAAAAAATATCCTGGTTCTCGTTTACCTTTTCCAATAATCTCGCCTGTTGGGCCAGTATAGTTTCCGAAGAGAGAAAGGTATAGTCGGTCAGATTAGAACGTACAGTGATCTCTCCGATGTTCTTCAGCACTTTTACAATACGATGGGTGGCTCTGAATTCCAAGTCATCTGACAACCGTTTTAATGCCATCACCACGGCTCCGTTTCGTACTTCTTTCCCCAATTCTTCTTCTATTTCCGGTTTAATACTGCGGGATAATGAGGTGAGATTGATAATCCCTTGGGCCAGGGCGGTTTGTAAAAACGGCTTTTTTCGTATGTAATGCTCAACAACAGCAGAAATAGTTTTCATGCAATTAGTTTTGAAGTAAAAATAACAAAATGTTATAAATAAAACAAATGGTTAGAAATGATAGAACGCATCTTCCAGATGCTCAATTTGGAAGGTGTTATCTTTTTTAAGTATGGTGATAATATCGAACCGCACGCTAACATCCAGATCGTTTTGAAGTACATATTCGTCTGCTGCTGCAACCAACAGTTTTATCTTCTTTCGGTTCACGGCTTGGGCGATCTCCTGAAGCTGATCTGAACTTCGGGATTTGACCTCCACAATGGCAAGAATGGTATCCTTTTGGGCGATGATATCCACTTCTGATTTTCGATAACGATAATTGGTATCCCGAATACGATAGCCTTTTTTCGTCAAAAAATTTGTCGCCATTTCCTCTCCAAGCCGGCCAAATTCGTTGTGATTTCCCATAAATCATGAAAAATATAAAAAAGAATGTGCATTTCATCGAAAAATTTGACATGTTGCCGGTCTTCTTACGTTAAGATTGTACTTTGAACCCTCAATTGAACCACACCTACCTACAACGCATAGTTGACCCCAAGACTATGATACACTTTAACACCAAACTTTGCTATGGAAGTATTCATCAATTGTAATACGGGGACTTTAGCTCCGTATACTACCCCTTTAGATGAGTTGCGGGCGGCCCACCTTTATCGAAGGTTGGGATTTAGTGCTTCGGTGGAAACCATCAACCAAGCGGTTGGGCAATCAGCAACGGCACTCGTAGATTCTCTTGTAGATCAGGCCCTGGCAGCTCCTCCCATACCAGCCCCCGAATGGGCGGAATGGACCAATGCCAATTATCCCGAAGATGACGATCTCGCACGGCAACTGCGAAGAGCGCAACGGGAAGAACTATCAACAGCTTACGGTAACGGCCTATTAGACAACAATCTTAGAGATCGTTTGAGTTTCTTTTGGCACAACCATTTTGTTACCGAGATCGATGTTTATGATTGTAACTCCTTTTTGTACGAGTATGTCAATTGCTTACAGCGCAATGCCTTAGGTAATTTCAAGACCTTCGTCAGTGAGATGGGGCTTACCAGTGCGATGCTCCGCTATCTGGATGGTGCCTTTAACAACAAAAACCGTCCCAACGAAAACTATGCCCGAGAGTTATATGAGCTCTTTACACTTGGAGAAGCACAGGGGTATACCGAAGAGGACATTATCGAAGCTTCACGTGCCCTCACCGGCTACGTCAATAGAGGGGATGTTGGTTGTACCAAGATCACCTTTGATCCCGAGCAGTTTGACACCGATGCCAAAACCATTATGGGGCAAACCGGTAACTGGGGCTATGACGATGTGATTGATATCCTTTTTAATGAACGCGCCCAACTAATCGCCTACTTTATATGTAAAAAACTCTACCTCTATTTTGTGCATCCGGATGCGATTGCAGCCGAAGCACAGCCCATTTTAAACGGTTTAGCAACAACAATGGTTGCTAACAACTTTGAAATTGCCCCGGTACTGCGGCAATTGTTCAAAAGCGAACACTTTTTTGACGAAACCGCCATTGGCACTATCATAAAAAGCCCATATGATCTGTATTTGGGCATGATCAAGGAAACCGGATTTGGCTATGACGATGGCACCATAGTAAATGTTGTGGATGCCGCAACATTGATTGGACAGGAATTGTGGGATCCGGTAGATGTTGCAGGTTGGCAACGGGACCGACAGTGGATCAGTACCCACTTCATCATTGGACGGTGGTTGTCTGCTGAAGTATTCCTGGAGCGTTTTTTCCAGGCAGACACACAGCAATTTAGGGCATTGGGAATCGCAGCAGCGGGTCCAAATGGCGCAACAATAAATGATCCTGACGTAGTGGCCAGGGCCATTATTGATAAGTTCACGCCCAAAGGCCTTTTGACCGATGCGGATTATGCTATTGCAATTTCTGTGTTTAGAGAGCCTTACGAAGACAATAACATCTATGAAACCGGAAGCTGGAACATGATGTTAGAGGATACCCCCACGCAGGTCTTTCTGCTTTTACGACATCTTACTAGAGAACCAGAATTCCAACTAAAATAAAACCTACTGCTATGTGTGATACGCATCATATTCACGATAACTCCCCGCACAAAGGCCTCGAACATGAAGGCCACGATTTAGAACACAAAGCCTGGAGCAGACGTTCCTTTCTGCAGGCTTTGGGAATAGCCGGTTCCGGCTCTATGATGTTGGGGTCCAATTTTCTAACGGCTTCGGCACCGTCGCCCTTAACCACCGCAATCAGTGCTGCCAATACGGACAACATCCTGGTTTTGATTCGATTGAACGGTGGAAACGACGGCCTTAGTACGGTTATCCCTATTCAGCAATACGATACCTACGCCAATCAACGCCCGAACATTTACATCCCGGAGAGTAAAGTGCTAAAGTTAACCGATGATTTTGGAATTCCTTCCTATATGGGGGCACTGGAATCGTTATGGGGTGATGGCCAGTTTAAAGCGGTCCACGGGGTAGGCTACGAAAATCAAAGTCTTTCCCACTTTACCGGTTCGGATATTTATGCCAATACCGATTTGACCACTTCAGGTTTTCAGGGCTTAGATACCGGATGGATGGGACGACATTTTGAGAGTCTTTATCCAAATTACCTCATCAATCCGCCCGATGCTCCGGCGGCGATCCAAATTGGTAGTATTGCCAATCTGGTGTTCCAGGGTGAAGAAACCAACTACGCGTTTGTTACAAACAATGTCGACCAATTGGAAGAGATTGCGCAAACCGGTCAGTTTTATGATATTGCCACTGCACCATTTGACAACTGTATGTATGGTGACCAACTGCGGTTTTTAAGAGGTGTAGCGAACACAACTTATGAATACGCAGGTAAAATCCATGAGGCTTACGAAAGAGGACAAAACGAGGTGGAATACCAGGACAACGGTTTTGCCCGTCAATTGGCACTTTTAGCGCGCTTGATAAAAGGGAACCTGGGCACTAAAGTCTACATGATCTCCATGGGAGGTTTTGATACCCACGGGAATCAACCTTTGGCTCATGAGCGATTGATGTCTGCTTTGTCTATTGCTGTTAACAATTTCTACGAGGATCTGGGATTCACTGAGCAAGACAACAATGTGTTGAGTATGACCTTTTCTGAGTTTGGTCGTAGGATCTTTGAAAACGGTTCCAATGGAACAGATCACGGTAAAGCTGCTCCCACCCTATTTTTTGGTTCAGGACTAAGCGGCAGCGCTTTTGTAGGGGATCACCCCTCTTTGGATGAGCCTAACGGGCGTGGAAACCTGGAGTATACTATGGATTTCAGAGACCTGTACGGTACCGTTTTGGCGGAATGGCTCTGTGTACCGAGAACATCCGTGGAACAGCATCTCTTAGGATATCAATACCGGGCCATAAATCTTGGATTTAATTGTAGCGGGGAAACCTTTGACGACATTGCTATGGACAATGATCCTCCTACGCTGCCTGATACACCACCAAGTGATCCCGACGGACAAATACCAGATGAACTGCCTACACAGGTAGTACACAGGCCTTACTATCCTACAGATAATAATCCACACATCTATCTGGAGATGCCGTTCAGTGCACATGTTGATATCCAGCTCTACAACATACTGGGACAAAATGTGGGCACGGTATTTAACGAGATGATGTTAGAAGGCTCTGCCGAGATCAATATCCGGGAACGGGTTAGAGGCAGTCTCTCTACCGGGAAGTACATTTATCAAATAAATGTGTCTGACCAGAAGATGAGTAAATCTGTGATGATCATGTAAGCCTGACCTGCACTATTTATAAGCCCTCCGACCGCACTGCTCCCCACCCCAATTTAGGACGTGCGATTCGGGGGGTTTCCTTTTTTATCTGGGTACTTTCGTGCTTTAAATTCGCTATTTTTGCGGCTTAAATCATGCTTCATGGCAAAATCGGAGCCGAAAAGAATTACCATTACCGCTGCCCTTCCTTACACCAATGGCCCTATACATATTGGTCATCTGGCAGGGGTATATGTCCCTGCAGATATCTATGCACGCTATCAGCGGCTGCAAGGCAAGGACGTTGCCTTTATCTGCGGTAGCGATGAGCATGGGGTGGCTATTCCAATGAAGGCAAAAAAAGAAGGGGTTTCGCCAAAAGAGATCATCGACAAATACCATAGTATTATTAAAAAATCCTTTCAGGATTTTGGGATTTCGTTTGATAATTACTCCCGGACTTCGGCTGAAATTCACCATAAAACAGCAGCTGATTTCTTCAAAAAACTGTACAGCCAAGGCGATTTCATCGAAGAAACTACGGAGCAATTGTTCGATGAAGAAGCACAGCAGTTTTTAGCGGATCGTTTTGTTACGGGTACTTGCCCAAAATGTGGTTACGAGTCGGCCTATGGTGATCAATGTGAAAATTGTGGTTCGTCCTTGAACGCAACTGACCTCATTAATCCGCGATCAACGCTTACGGGAGCTATCCCTACGTTAAAAGCTACCAAGCATTGGTTTTTACCTTTGGACCGTTATCAGGATTTCCTAAAAACATGGATCCTGGAAGGACATAAGACGGATTGGAAGCCCAATGTTTATGGCCAATGTAAATCCTGGATTGAAGAAGGACTTAAACCACGAGCTGTTACGCGTGATCTGGATTGGGGCATTCCTGTACCTGTTCCCGGTGCAGAAGGCAAAGTGCTTTACGTTTGGTTCGATGCTCCCATTGGGTACATATCCTCCACTAAAGAATGGGCAGCACGAGAAGGAAAAGATTGGAAGCCGTATTGGAAGGATAAAGACACCAAGTTGTTGCATTTTATTGGGAAAGACAACATTGTATTCCATTGCATTATTTTTCCCAGTATGCTCAAAGCGCATGGCGATTTTGTACTCCCGGAAAACGTGCCGGCCAACGAATTCCTGAATCTGGAAGGTAACAAATTGTCTACTTCCAAAAACTGGGCGGTTTGGCTGCATGAATATCTGGAAGAATTCCCGGATATGCAGGACGTATTGCGGTACACCTTAACCGCAAATGCCCCGGAAACCAAGGACAATGATTTTACCTGGAAGGATTTTCAGGCACGTAATAACAATGAATTGGTTGCTATTTTCGGGAATTTTGTGAACCGGGCCCTAGTGCTAACACACAAGTACTATGATGGAATAGTGCCTACGCCCGCTGAGCTCAATGCAACCGACTTAAAAGTACTGGATACCCTACGCGAGTTTCCGGCAAAACTATCCGACTCCCTGGAACGCTACCGCTTTCGGGAAGCCAGCCAGGAATTGATGCATCTGGCCCGTTTGGGAAACAAATACCTGGCTGATGAAGAGCCCTGGAAATTGATCAAAACCGATACAGCGCGCACACAAACTGTACTGTTTGTAGCACTTCAAATTGCAACCGCCCTGGGGGTATTGAGTGAGCCATTGCTTCCCTTTACCGCCAAAAAACTAAAAGGTATCCTAAATATAATTCCGGCCGATACGGAAACCGATCGGGAGCAAGGGCCTCATTGGGAGGACATTTCCACAAGGGAAACACTGCTCTCACCGGGACATCAGATCAATAAAAGTGAATTACTTTTTCGAAAGATAGAAGACAAAGAGATTGAAGCTCAACTGCGGAAGTTAGAAGCTACCAAACAAAGCAATCAAAAAGAAGCAATGACACCAGCCCCACAAAAAGACACCATTTCTTATGATGATTTTGCCAAACTGGACCTGCGTGTAGGTACCATTATTGCGGCCGAAAAAGTCCCCAAAACCGACAAACTGCTCCAACTTAAAGTGGATACCGGATTGGATACCCGTACGATCGTATCCGGAATTGCAGAGAGTTTTAGCCCGGAAGAGGTGATTGGCAAACAGGTTACCGTATTGGTCAATTTGGCCCCTCGAAAACTGCGCGGCGTGGAAAGCCAGGGAATGTTGCTAATGGCGGAAGCTGAAAATGGAAAATTGATCTTTGTAGGTCCGGATGAGGACAATAGTACTAATGGGATACCCATTTCCTAATGCTTAAAATTGCCTATCATCCCATCTACAAACATCCCTTGCCGGAAGGGCATCGTTTCCCTATGATCAAATATGAACTGCTCCCGGAGCAATTGTTGCACGAGGGGACCTGCTCGCCGGACAACTTTTTCGAACCGGTCTTTCCGGAAGAAACACACATTCTTTCCACCCATGAGGAACGCTATTATCGCAACCTTACTACCCTGGATTTAAAACCCAGTGAAGTGCGTAAAATTGGCTTTCCGCTTTCTGATGCCCTGGTGCAACGCGAATGTATTATTGCACAGGGTACCATCACGGGCTGCGAATATGCATTGGAGTATGGGATTGCGATGAATATTGCCGGGGGAACACATCATGCCTACTCCAACCGGGGTGAGGCATTTTGTATGTTAAACGACCAGGCTATCGGAGCGAACTATTTAAAGGCCCGGGGGAAAGCTAAAAACATACTGGTAGTAGACCTTGATGTGCATCAAGGCAATGGAACTGCTGAGATTTTTGCCGATGATGCCACCGTTTTTACCTTTTCCATGCATGGAAAAGCCAATTATCCCTTCAAAAAGGAAGAATCCGACCTGGACATTTCGCTGGAAAGAGGTACCGATGATACTACGTATCTCAACATCCTGAAGGAGACATTACCCAAGCTGCTCGATGATCTACAGCCCGACTTTGTTTTCTATCTCTGCGGAGTAGATGTAGTAGAAACGGACAGGTTAGGCACTTTGGGAATGACACTCCAAGGCTGTGCAACTCGGGACCAATTTGTCCTGGAGACGTGTAAAACCAATGGTATTCCGATACAATGTAGTATGGGCGGTGGCTATTCTCCGGACATCAAAGTTATTGTTGAGGCCCACGCCAATACTTTTCGTATAGCGCAGGAGCTATTTTTTTAACTTTACAGGCTCTTAACCCTAATAAAACTTCCTATGCGAAACCTACTATTGTTGTGTGTCCTGTTAAGTTGTGGCCCACTACTATCACAAGCAGAAAGCAATCCCACTATCCGTACAGATAAGAATTTGTGGCAGGACTTTACCTATGATCTGGGAACTATTATGGGAGGAATAGGCCACGCCTATTCCAGACCCTTGTATTGGAAAGGAAAGCAGTGGACCCATTTTGGCGCAACGGCTGCAGGTACTGCAACGTTGTTTTTAGTGGACGATGAATTTGATCATTGGGCTGACGGTTTTAGAGATGATATTCCCGATGGCCTGGTAGATTTTGGTATTCGGTATGGTAACCCTCAAAACAACTATGCAGTGACCGGAGGGGTCTATCTTACCGGGCTTTTTCTGCGAAATGAAAAGCTTAGAAGAACAGGGGTCTTATTAATTGCTTCAGCTACTGCGGGAGGATTTTTACAGCAAGTAAGCAAACGCATTATTGGCAGGGCAAGGCCCAAAAGCGGGGATTCCTCAAGCACCTATCGCCCCTTCCACCTGGATCGTGTATTCAATTATGATTCCTTTCCTTCAGGGCACGCTATCCTGGCGTTCAGCAATGCCTATGCCATCGCTAAACAATTCAAAAGTCCGTGGATCAAGGCCGGATTGTATACCGTTGGGTCCATTCCCGGACTGGCACGGGTACGAGATAGTTTTCATTGGATCTCAGATGTCGCTTTTGGAACCGTGCTCAGTATCTTTATTGTGGAGTCTATCGATAAATATCTGGACAGTAAGTACACTCAAAAATACAATTCTGAGAAAGAAAAAACAGTTGATTGGAGTCTCAATTTTGGGGTTAACACGGTAGGCATTGCTGTACGTTTTTGAATGATTTGAATCCTTAGGAGAACCCTTTGTTTTTGTACTTTTGCAATTCTAAATGATAGGCTATGTTATCTAAAAAACTTGAAAAAGCATTAAATAATCAAATACGAATAGAGGCAGAATCTTCCCAGGTCTATCTTTCCATGGCTTCCTGGGCCGAAGTAAAAGGTCTGGAAGGAGTTGCCGGTTTTATGTATGGCCATTCCGATGAAGAGCGCATGCACATGTTGAAGTTGGTAAAATATGTAAACGAACGCGGTGGGCATGCCCAAATCTCCGAATTAAAAGCACCGGATACAGATTTTGGCACAATGCAACAAATGTTTCAGCAACTATACGATCATGAGCTTTTTGTTTCCCAGAGCATTAACGAACTGGTTCATGTAACCCTGGAGGAAAAAGATTATGCCACCCATAACTTCCTGCAATGGTATGTTGCGGAACAACTGGAAGAAGAAGCCCTTGCCCGAACCGTGCTGGACAAGATCAACCTTATTGGTAACGACAAAGGAGGTTTGTATTTGTTTGACCGGGATATCCAGCAATTGACAGTAGAAAGTGCGGCTTCTGAAACTATGGAGGAATAGGTTGTTGAAAACTTTTTATTTAGATTGATTTAAAATAGTGTATTTTTGCTCCCATAGCCACAAGGTATGGGCAAAAAGAAAAAAGACGTTACTCCTGCACAAAAAAGTCGCCTTAGGGAACTTAACCCTGGGAAGTGCAAAACCAAATGTTGTAAGAAATACAAAAAGGGGGAGCAAAAGCGTTGTAAGAAGTGTCCGTGCTATGATCTGCTGAAAAAGGTAGCCTAGGTTATTTTTTGGGAACCGGCAGCTTGCCCTTGGTAGTATACACCACATCCTCATCTAATTGCCCTTTCACCATATAGAACGCAGCCTGTCGAGCAAATTCTTCGCTGTGATCACGGTAGTTTTCCCGGTACAGTAACTGATATTGCCGATACGCCATTCCCTTGGCATCCAAATAAATGCGGTAGGCAGCAGGATTGGCTTTAAACAACTGCGCTTCAAAGTCCTTCTGATCTGCCCAAAAATCTGCCTCATCCTCTTTACTCAAATGGGGTAGCGACAGTTCGTGTTGCGCATCTTTTAAGGCCAAATCCTTATAAAAGACATGTTCTGCGGTATCCGGCGATGGCTGGGCAAAAGCCATAAACGGAGTCACAAGCATAAAAAGCACGATATGTAATAAATTACGGTTCACTATAAGAATTACGTAGTATTAGACGCGTAACGTTGTTAAGAGTTGCACCATTTTCTATAAGTTATTGTTAAAATTTCATTAGAAAAAAGAAAAGGGGCAAATTGCCCCTTTTTCCCGATACTTGACATTTGGTGTTATTTTCCCAACATCAACAGCTCATTACATTGGATTTCAGTTATGTATCGCTTATCCCCCGACTTCGTTTCGTAGGAGCGGGAGGTTAGCTTGCCCTCAATGGCTACTTCCTTCCCCTTGCTGAGATAGTTTTCAATAATTTCTGCTGTCTTTCCCCAGGCGACCACATTGTGCCATTGGGTGTCCGTCACTTTTTCCCCATTCTTGTTCCTGTACGTTTCATTAGTAGCCAGCGCAAACTTTGCCAACTTTCTACCATTGTCCAGGTTTACAATTTCAGGGTCTTGTCCTAAATTTCCAATCAACTGTACTTTGTTTCTAAGTGCATTCATTTTTTAAAATTTTACGGGTTAAACAGTTAATACTATCGGACGTCCTTCATCCGACACCGCAAACCTAATCCCGGGGTTCGCTTTTATTCGGTTAGAAAGCACTTAATTTCGATTGTAATCGTTTGTAGTCGTTTAAAAATGAGTATAGTTGCCTGATTGAGGGGAATTATACCTAACTAACACAAAAAAGCGCAGCGTATGCACTGCGCTTCCCGCTAATCAAAAAACTACACCTGCTGCTACTAACTCAAACAGGGGTAAAACGGTATTGTACCAGTTAATAAAAAACCTTACTTCTTCTCTCTTAATGCACTATGGTAGTAACTCGCACCCTGGTTTAACTCTATTTCCAATAGCTCACTTACAATTTTAGCCACATCTTCAAGAAGCATTATTTCAATTGTTTTATGCTCCATCAAACCTTTCCCATAGCCCACAAAACCGGTGGCGATATCATAAAAGTCGGGATAGTGTCCATGGGTTCCTCTTCCTTTATAGTTAGACATAAAATTTCCTTCTGCGCTTCTTCCAAAACTATATCCTGCACTATTGGCAAAGCCGTATCCCTTTTTACCCGTCAATGCCAG
>JANQRG010000028.1 GCA_028284665.1 Croceivirga sp. | reverse complement strand
AACTATATCCTGCACTATTGGCAAAGCCGTATCCCTTTTTACCCGTCAATGCCAGTTTCACTCTGGGATCACCTCCGCGTTCTGCGATCTTATCCTCGTGAAGCATATCAAAAGTACTTCGTACTTCAAAAGGCAAGTCCGAAAATAGCTGTTCCACTTCTTTTAAGGTTTTTGTGTCATTTGGATCTCTCAAATGTAAAAAGGCAGCCCCTCCGGAAGCAAAAAAGAACGCTTTTGGTCTACCTTCCCTTTTCTTATATAATCCGTTTTTGACCAAAATACTATTGGGTGATACCAGGGTATGTACATTCACAAAACCATGGTCCCCGGTAACAATAATGGTGGTTTCTTCTGCTATCCCGGCTTTTTGTAACGCATCACGAATGATCCCAACAGCATTGTCCGCCCCGGCAATTGCCTTCCTTACCAATACTCCTTCCCTGCCCTCTCTGTGCTGAGCGCCATCAGTAATCGGCAAGTGGATGGTCAATAGATTAGGTTTGTACTTCCTGAGGATATACCCGGCAATCCGCGCTAAATTTTGATCCATTATTGGTGAAAAGAGATTGTAATCATTGATCTCCAGGGTGCCCGTGGCGTTCTTGACCACTTCTTCAAACAAGCCTTTGGGGTTGGCTTTTTCGGAAGTTGCCCCTCTACGGTCCCTTGGATTTTCAAAGGACCAGAACTCCGGAATGTTATAATCAATATACTTGGCATTCACGGAAACCGGCCAGGATACGGAGGCCGTAACCAGTCCTTTCTCTTTAGCCGCTTGCCAAAGGGTCTTGCTCTTGATCGCTTTAAAATCATACACCCAGTTTCCGGGGGAGCCATCTTCCTGTATGGTGGTATTGTAATACACACCGTGTTCCCTGGGCGTTACCCCGGTAATTAATGTGGTATGTGAAGGATAGGTGACCGATGGAAAAACACCGGTCACTTCCCTTGCCCCCACCCCTTTGGCATACATTTCCTGAAGATGTGGCGTGGGCATGGACGGATCTGTATAAAACTCCGGCCGAAACCCATCTATGCTAATCACCACCACATATTTTGGGTGCTCCTGTGCATATACGAATTTGAAGAATAATATTCCGAATAAGAGCAATAATTTATAGGAATGGGACAATCTCATCAGATGCTTTGTTTTCAACAATTACCCTGTTCATGTCAAATAAAATGGTGACATCACCGGTGGCTGCATCTACCGTAAAACCATCCATTCCGCCATTTAAAGGAATAAAATCCGGAATCACAGCTTCAATATCAGTGGCACTCACGTTGGGATTGTTCAACTGTTCTGTTTCAGATATAGGAAAACGGATCCCCAAATCATTCATTCGTCTTCCTTCACTGATAAAGATCTCCTGGCGAAGTCTGTACACCAGATAGAGCAACTCGTCAACGGTCGACGTAGCTTCAATTTGCTCCCGTGTCACTTTAGTTCCCGAAACGGTAAAAGCGGTTACCTCCCCAGCTTGACGATCCAATATAAAACCGTCCTTGAATGTTGCATTTTCATCTTCCCTGACACGAACCGCAGTTGTGGGGTACCCTTCTCGATTCGGGCCTATCCTGGTCTCCGCACTGTCGTCCAGAAGCACTGTAGGTCGTGCGTCAACTACATCCAGCAAAGCTACTCCAACGGACTGTGCTTCACTCAAGTTGTTTTCCGCCAGTAAAGCTTCCATCATGATCAAATAGGCTTCTTCCACTTTTGCCAGGCTAACGGGTCTTTGGTCCGAAGCCGCGGTTCCCAAATTAAAATATTTGGGATCCAGGAAATCCAATCTGGGCAGGGGTTCAAAAGATTGGTTGGGACCTATAGGAAATAGAGCGCCTTGCAACTGATTATTAAACCCGTTCTCCCCATCAAAATCCACCGTAAAAAGCAGAGACGTATCCCCCGTAAACGAACTGGCCAGGTTTTTTGCATTGGTGAGGTCTCCCAGGCGGTAATACACTCTGGCCTTTAAAAGTTCATACGCCGCAATGGCCTCCGTATCCGAAGTTTGTGCTATGGCCAGGTCAAATTCTTCAAGGGCTATCTCCAATAGGGTTCTCCAATCTACCACCTCCCCAAGAGGTTCAATGGGAAGTCCTACAAAATTTTCACCCGCAAGCAGTAGCGCAAAACCCCTGCTGAAGTGCATGAAGGCCAAATCCTCTGCTGCAATGGCCTCATCGGCCTGAGCAACATCATTCAATCCAAAGTCGGCCATTTCGCGTAACCTCCCAATTTCCTGCTGCAAAATGTTTACATCAAGATCCGTATAAAGGATTACCGGTCCGTCAAAAACCTTGCTATAGAGCGTACTGTTGTTAAAGTGATTATCGGAGACCATTTCGGTGTTGATCAACACCGTGTTCATGGTCAGTGCCAGCTGCCCCCTAAGACCCGTAACCCAGCTTTTTGCTGAATTTGGAGTGCTTAAATATATCTCTTCTGTTACATTCGGATTTTCAACACAAGAGCCAAGGATGACTAATAAAAGAATTAAAAATATACTTCCTGGTTTCATTGTAGTGTGCTTTTTGATATTATTTGAAGTTTATTCTGACTGAGGTTAGAAATTGTCGTGGAGCGGAATACACAGCGTAAGAAATACCCCCTGTAGAAGCGCCATTCTGACCCTGTGCCGCCCCACTTTGGGTGACCTCAGGGTCAAATGATGAGGCGGCAAAATTTAACGGGTTCACCACATTAGCCCCAAGGGTTATTCTATCAAAAATGGTACTGAAACGTGGGGTTATCACATAATTCATACCAATATTGCGGACCTTGATAAAATCTGTTCTTTCTACAAACTCATTGGTAAAATTCAACCAGTTAGCTCTTCCGTTGGCCTCAATTTCCGCTGCCGGAATAATATCATCGGAGGCTCCGTATAAGAACCTAAACTGTTGGTCAAAACTGTGGGCGAAGCCCCCTTGCTGGTAACTGGCATTAGCAAACAATGAGAAGTTCCCCCAATTAAACGTCAATCCCATGTTACCAAACAAATCGGGGATGGTTGTCCCCATAAAAGAATTTGGTGTTGTGCTTTCAAAAACACCATTTTCATCAAAAACACCGACGTTCCCTCTTAGATAACCTACCGGGAATCCTTCTTCTACCACGGTTTGAATGGTTCGGGCACTAAAACCATTAATGTTAAAAGGCGCACTGCCCCCGGAGCTTGCTACTTCATTGTCCAGGGTGTTTATGGATAGGTTTAGTTGGAGGGAACTTTTATCGGTCCGGATGGGCTCAAAATTGGCACTGATCTCCCAACCTTTGTTCTCTATTTCCCCGATATTGGTCAATTGACTTTGGTCAAAACCT
>JANQRG010000042.1 GCA_028284665.1 Croceivirga sp. | reverse complement strand
TCAAGTCGATTTTGGAGGAATGGCAGAGTGGTCGAATGCGGCAGTCTTGAAAACTGTTGAGGGTCACACCTCCGGGGGTTCGAATCCCTCTTCCTCCGCTGAGTAGCATACAAAAACTACTATAAACCCTGTAAATATATGATTTACAGGGTTTATCATTTTTATTGATTTCATATAATATCGTCTAATATCATCAAAAAGGTGAGTAAATCGGTGAGTAAATGTTTAAATAAAAAATACTCACCGATTTAGCTATAATTTATTGATTTTCTTTTAATTACAATCGTATTTTTTGTACTTTAAAGCTATGGTTTTATGTTGATTTGAAGTACTCACCTATGAAAAATACATTCTCAATTCTGTTTTATCCCAAACGAAATGATGTCGACAAACACGGGAAAGCCCCATTATACCTACGGATAACGGTAAACGGAAAGCGTTGTGAAGTCAGTACTCAACGAAAGGTTGATTTATCCAAATGGGACTCAACAAAGGAACTTTTGCAAGGTAAAACGGCATCTAGTAGGGAGCTAAATATTCATTTGAATAGTATCCGTACACGACTATTTAAGATTTACGACAAACTTCAGGAAGAAAATAGGGAGGTTACTGCGGTATCTCTAAAGGATATGTATTTGGGAAAGAAAAAGCCTGAGAAGATGCTATTAGAACTTTTTCAAGAGCATAATGACCAGGTAGATAAACTAATTGGTAAAGATTTTTCAGCTGGAACAGCCGAACGATACAGAACAGCAAAGAAACATGTCGGTGATTATATCAACAGAGAGTATAAAAAGAATGATATCCCCGTAAAAGATATAAATCACAAATTCATAAGCGGATTCGAATATTATTTAAAAACGGTACGGAAATGCAGTCATAATACGGCAATAAAATATGTGGTGAATTTCAAGAAGATTATAAGGATTGCCTACGCCAATGACTGGATTGCTAAAGATCCCTTTGTTAATTGGAAAGTAAGACTTAAAAAAGTAGAACGTGAATTTCTGTCCACTGATGAAATTCAACAATTGTTGGATACAGAATTTCGAACTCCTCGTTTGGAACACGTAAGGGATATCTTTGTTTTCTGTTGCTTTACTGGATTGGCCTATGCTGATGTGAAAAAGCTAAATAAGAATGATATCAATAAAGGAATTGACGGAGAGAACTGGATAAACACCGCTCGAACCAAGACGAAATCTAAAGCTAATATACCCATTCTTCCAACCGCACAAATGATCTTGGATAAATACAAGCATAGTCCTTACTTAATCAATGATAGATTACTTCCTGTACTGACCAACCAAAAGATGAATGCTTATTTAAAGGAAATAGCTGACTTAAGTGGGATAAAAAAGAATTTAACAACACATTTAGCAAGGCATACTTTTGCAACTACGGTAACCCTGTCCAATGGAGTCTCAATCGAATCAGTGAGTAAGATGCTTGGCCATAAAAACTTAAGAACTACTCAGCATTATGCCAAAATTCTAAATCGAAGGGTAAGCGAAGATATGCAGATGCTTAGAATGAAATTAAAGGGTAAGGATGAGATAAGGAATATCAACAAAACCAATAGTTAGGTAAACGTGAAAATTCTTTCTTTCATCTCATTATAATGATTTCTTCGAATAATTAAAATTTCATTAATTTTAAGAAAAAGGATGCTCATTTTTCAAATCAGTCGAAGAATGCTAATGGCAGAAGAATCGTAGTTAGAAATCGAGAGTATCCTTTTATTCTTTTCTATACGGTTCATAGACAGAGTGAAAGTATATTTTGTCTGGAATTTTCCTATCTGGATTTATCTTATCAAATTTTCTTACTCTTCTTAGAACTACTTGAACTATACTCTTTTGTCTAAAATTGAATTCCACATTAGCTCTTAAGGTAAGAAACTCTACTTTTTTTATGTACTGCTTTGTTTCTCTGACTAATCCTTTTTTCACTTTTGTATACTTTGGAACTTTGAGGCATATCTCTCTACCTATTCCAATCAATATCAATGAGTTAATAATTCTCATTTGCCGACGATTGAGCCTAGTCATATGTTTCCAACCGCTACGAGAAAATCTTATTTCCCCTAGACTCGGGTTTATAGTGGAGGGAAATGGCAAATCTCCTTTACCACCAAAACTTTTGTAAATCTCTTTTGCTGATTCTTTCAGATTTTTTACACGAAGAAGATTAAAAGGACCATTTTGTGCTTTAATGGTTATAAGCTCAGAAGTCCCAAACAATTCTTTACCTAAACGTTTAATTTTACCAAAAGAATTTGAATCAAAAACTTGATCTTTTTTAATTAATATAGAGTATCCATTTCTGTCATAGGATGTTTCATCTAATAAATCGGTCCACCAAGCCACTTTTGTTTTGAGGTCTACAAAAACCAAGATTATTGGGCCTACAAAATTCTTCCATACGGTTTTTTTTGCATCTAGTTTTTTCTTTGAGTGAAAATTCACTCCGAAAACCGCCTTATTACCTTTGGCAATATAGTATGAGTTTGAACCAGATAGGGGAATTTTTGAGACCCCTTTTATTTGTATACCCACTAAGTTCCCCGTGTCAACCCAATTTTCATATACAACTTCGGTGTCTTGTTCGATCTTTCTTAGCCTTGTACGCTTACGAATTCTTATGTAACCGTCAATACCAATATCAGTATTACCATCCACTGCTTGAATCAAATGACCGGAATCCTGAATTATAGTTTGGGCATAAGTATATGCCCTTTGACCTATTCCTTGAGTATCGATATTGCGGATTTTCATTAACTACATCCAATGTTTCAAAAACGCCTTTTAACAGCGGAGGTTATGATAAGATAAAAAGACCCTTCAACGAATTGATGAAATCACGAACAGAGTCAATTTATTTAAATTATGGAAATTCCCTTTTTCTAAATGTAGAAAAATCGACAAAAAAAGTACTATTTATATTTATGTAAATTATGGTCACTGGTCTTTATTTTCTTATTATTTTAAAGAAGAAAGCTTGCCCCTTACATACAAAGCAAAACAATAGTTGATAACTTCCTTATAGCTCTGGAGATGACAACTCCCGTAATTAGTAAAAACGATAAATGGTAAAATACAATGGAAAGGGCATATTTCAGTAATATTAGAAAAGAGTTGATTTCATCGATTAACACTGCGGAAAATGAATTGAAAATAGCAGTTGCATGGTTTACCAATCATGATTTGTTTGAGGTTCTTTTAAGGAAACTGGAAGAAAGAATAGATGTTACTTTGATTATTATTGATGACTACATAAATAATGGTGATTTTGGACTGAATTTTCAGGAATTTGTTGATTCCGGAGGGAATTTATATTACGGGAAAGAAGAGAATCCGATGCATCATAAATTTTGCATAATCGACAATCGAATTTTGTTTACTGGGTCTTATAATTGGACTTATTATGCTGAAGATAGAAATTTTGAGAATCTTGTTAAACTGGATGAAAAACCAGAGTTATTAAAGGCTTTCACCAGTGAATTTGATGCATTAGTCTCTAAATTGGAAAAGGTGTCAACGGTGCATAAAATCTCTTTAGATGAAGTCGAGCTTGGCGGTTTTTTTTCAGCTAGAAATTATGTAGGGCTCGATTTATTTTATAGAGGGAAGCAAAATGCTTCACCCATTTATTTAGAGCAAGCGAAAAAGCTTATCCCGAATAATGCTATGGTATGGAAAGAATACAACAGCCTTAAATCGCTTCCTATCGTTGAAAAACCCATATTAGAAAGGCAACACCAGAGTCAACAGAATTTGGACGTTATAATTCCTGTCACCTCAAATTCCATAGGTATAAAGTGTAGATTGAACGGAACAGACGGAATGTTTTCTTGTATAATACCTAAAGACACTCCTATTCCATGCAAGTTGTCACACAACTATTTTACAGTGAGCAATAATCAAACCCAAATGGCAATTGAAACCTACAAAGGAGAAAGTGAAGTAGCCAATAAAAATGTAAGACTAGGAAAGTTTCTTATTAGTGACCTTCCGAAGAAAGCGGCAGGAGAGGCAAGTGTAACTGTCACCATTGAAATTAGAGGAAGCAAAGAATTGATCGTTAGGGCCAAGAGTAATGACACGGGGAATGAAATGGAAGCAAACTACTATGATGAGTTGTTAAGTCACATAATAAAACCTCAGTAAGTTGTTTAATTCAGGTATTCATTTAATTATGAACTAGGCTAAGTCAACCCCAAATCCTTACCCTTAACTTTTGCGCATGGATCCTGTCGGGTTTTTGTAGTGTTCCGGCAGATAAGCGTGCAGCAAAAACCCGATAGGGCGCAACCTACTCTTGACGAGAAACGGAATCTTTCTTTTTGGCCCACTTTTGAAAATCGCTATAAATAATCGGGTGGTCTTCAAAATAGCCCCTTAGTTCAAAAATGGCCCCTTCCCTACCCTTTCCAAAAGCCTCCTCTTTAATTTTCTCAAATTGAATGAAATGATACCCAAAATATCCTAAGGTCAGCATTAAGGTACATATTGCGATGCAACATAGTGTAATGAGCCATCTCGGAACCAAAGTAGCTGATTTAATTCTTAGGTTGGTTTCCACAGTCCTCTTTTTGTAGATTTCGAGTATCCTTCCCTGTTGTCGTAGGAAATCCTTAATATAATATTCTATATTGGAGGAATCGGCCTTTATATTAAGGCTATCCCATTTTTTAGATAACTCTTCCAGTTTTCCAATCGAACGGTTGAATCCTTCAATTTCCTCAGTTAGCAGTTCCATAATTTCGTCCATCTTTTTCATAATAATCCTTTTATTGTTGTTTATATTCCTATGCCCGTTTCCAATCCCTTTTTGATGGTTTTCTTGACTATTTTTTTAGCAAGGTGAAGGGCTATGTTGGCACCTAGCTCCACGGCCTTTCCCATAAGCTGGACAGCATTTGTGCCTTTTAGGAGAATGCCTCTTTCATTGTTCTTAGATAGTTGAATGGCCAAGTTGTTAATGGACATTGAACGGTGTACCTCACTGCCCTTTAGATTTTGGCCTTGGTACTCAAATCGAAACCCTTGCAATTTGTTCGACTTGTTGATATAAGGAATGACCTTTACCTTGTATCTCTTCATGTACTTGATGTATTGGTCAAAATCCTTTGGTTTGTTTTCTCCCATTGCCTTGTTATGGATTTGCTTAATTTGATTCCGAATCCGTTTTATCTCATTCGACTTTTCCTGTTGCACCTCTATTACAGTGGTTAGACCCATTTCTTTAGCAACTTCTTGGGCGGCCAATTGACTACGTTTTCCAATAAAATTGTCTTTGTAAGCCTTTCCGTCAAAACCAATTCGATTGACATATAAATGAATATGGATATGTTCTTTGTCTCGATGTACAAAAGCAATTGCCTGATTGTTTTTAAGGTCCATTAGTTTGACAAACCTTTGCGTGAGTTCTTTGAGTTTCTCTTGACTTAGGTTTTTACCATCTTCGATTGTAGGGCTCAATACAAAACTGAGGGTGTTGTTCTTACATCTTCTGTTCTGCTCTTGTATGATTTTAAACTCTCCAGTGATTTCCCATGGAGTCCGTCCTGCTAAATGTTGACTATGGATAACTTCTGCGCTCTTCTCTTGGCTCCATCCATAGCCGATGGATGCTTTTGTATGTGATATGGATTTGCCCTTGCCTATCATTTCTTGAAATTGTAGAGATGTTTTCTGATTTCTTCTGCTAGGTGTTCCACTTCCTTTGCCAGTTTGGGATTTCGCTTTTTAAACATATTGCCAATCCTTGTAAAGTTGTTCTTGTATTTGACCAACATGGCATAATGCTCCAACTGTTCTTCGGTCAAACGTTCGATGATGTTATTGCCAAATGCTGAACTACGACAGTATTCTGAAAGGGAAATGCCTGCTCTTTTTGCTCTCTTTTTAAGCACCTTCTTTTCATAAATACTACATCTAAATTTGATATAATCCCTTTTCATTTTTTCTCTTTGCGACCTTCGGGAGCAAAGCAAGATTGTCTTTTGTGGCAACAAAGACACATCTTGAATTGCCTACAAACTTCAAATTATAAGGTAGCTATCGTCAAGGGGCTCAGAGGGAAATTTTAACTTGGATAGGAAGGCTTTCTTAAAAAATATTCAAGATAAATCAGAGATTTTTGGAAAGTCATAAATCATGTTCAACATAAGAAATGCACCCTATTCCGATTTTACCAAACGCTTACCTATCTGGACGCTATAAAATCGAAACAAGTACCAGCGCAAGGTAAGTTATGGTAAGATTTGGGAGTGGATTTTGAAACCTGCTAGAAACCTTAGGAAAAATTACTCGTAGCATTGTTATTAACAGTGAAAAGCAAATAATGTTGATAAAAAAGTCAACATTGTGTTGAGTATCAACTCAACATTTGTATATTTGTCTCATGAAAACAACTTTTGGAGAGACTTTGAAACAAGTCAGAAGGGATAAAAGTATTAGTCAAAGGGAGCTTGCTGACAAAGTAGGTGTCGATTTTTCATACATCAGCAAAATCGAAAACGACCGATTACCACCTCCTTCTGCGGAAACTATCATTAAAATATGTCAGATTCTTGACATTCCTAATGAAGTGTTGCTAGCACGTTCTGGAAAAGTAAGTAGTGAAATAAAGGAGGTTATTGGTTCCAGTGTTGGTGCCATTCGCTTTCTCAACGAAGCTCAGGACATGAAGCTTTCTGATGATGACTGGCTAAGGCTTTCTGACATGTTAAAACAACTTAAATAGATGCAATACGATTTGTTCAATAGATTAGTCGATGCTCCTCAGGAAAAGATTGCTTGGTCATTTTCCAAAATAGGAACCCTTCGACAATGCCCTAGAAAATATTATTACCAATATTATGGCTCAAAGAAGCGCAAGGCATTGAACGAAGGCTCTAAAGAAACGCTAATTTTTTTGAGCAAACTATCTAATAAGCATCTTGTAAGTGGAAGTATTATTCACACTGTAATTGCCACCTATTTGAAAAAAAGAAGGGATGGGGATGAATGGGATTTGAATAGGTTAAATGGATGGAGTAAAAAACTTTTAAGTGAATCAATACTATTTTCCGAAAATTTAAGGGATGGTATTAGCGACGTCCGCCTTTACCCCCCAGATGTCTTAAAGGAGGTTTATTATTCCAAAGTAGAGCTTTCCGAGTTAAAAGAGGAGATCGAAACCAAAATTGAAAATAACCTCACTAACTTCTACGAATCGGAAAAATTTGATCACCTTAAAAGTGGAGCGTCTAAACATGGGGCACTAATTGAAAGAAGAGCATCATTTAGTCTTGATGATAGCACAAAAATTGATGGTCAAATTGATGTAGCCTTTAAAGAGAATGATAAAACCATAATTGCAGATTGGAAAACAGGCAAAATAGAATACCAAGACACAAGCCTGCAGTTGTTGACCTATGCTCTATGGATGATTGAAAAAGAAGGATTGTCCCTTGACCAGATTAGTATTCAAAAAGCTTACTTACAAGAAGATAAGGTTGAGGAATTGGAGTTCTCCGAAAAGCACCTTTTCCGTGCACGTACTAGAATCTTGCAGGATGTTGAAATAATGAGAGGCTTACATGAATTTGGAAATGAAGCTATTTCAGATGCTTTCACGAAATGTAATCAACAAAAGATTTGTGACCTCTGCCCGTTTCAAGAGGTCTGCCAAAACTAAAATATATTGGCTATGATAGAAACAAACATTAAAATAGTTGAATTTGGGCCAGACCTTAAGTTATTCGCCAAGCGCATAACCCTAAAGGGAAATGAGTTAAACCCTAAACAAATTCAGGCAGTATGCGGTCAAATAGGAAGGCGATATAATATAGCTGCCACGCCTAATTCAATTGAAAAAGGCAAGCAACAAGTTCTTATTTATCAATATGACAATGTTCCGGCGAAGTCAATAACTATAGATAATTGGACAGTTACACCCCTGACCGATGATACTCGGCTAGTGTTGAGTTTCTCTATAAAAGAGCATCAACAATTAATTGCGGATTTGTACAAACGAAGCTTACTATTACACTTGAATCAAAACTCAGCGTTTTGGAGATTGGACAGTCCAAGGATATTTTTTGAGAAAGAACCACTACCTGCAGATAACAGAGAATACCCCGACATTGATGCTTTTCGAAAGTATGAAATCTCTGAAGTAATCGTGGAAGGTGTTGGTCTGGGGTTCTCAGTCGACGTAAGCACAGCTTTCTTTACAAATCTCACGGTAGATGACTATTTCAGCAGCGGACACGAAGAGAGGTTCAAGAATCTTTCAGGGAGACAGGGTGAGCAGAAAGGGACTTTAATGTATGATGGTCCAAACAAAAAAGTGAAATGTTATTTTGTTAAGTATTATAAAGATACTACACTTCTTGATGGCCATTCCTTTAAAATTAACGGAGGACGGGAATATGACAATCCTTATGACTATTTCAAAGAACGTTATCCGCATTTTGAAGTGGAATCTACGGATCGTGTTGCCAAGGTTTCATTTCCAATGATGAGTGGTCCCGTCGATGTCCCTGCAAACAGGCTTTATTTACGTGTGATGAACAATATGTTGCCAAATGGAATGAAGAATTTGGACAAAATTGCACCAAAAGAGAGAGAGCGTCTATTGACAGAGCGGTTTTGGGATAAATTGGGGGACTTTCCATTCGGGAAGGGATTTCGCAAATTACAGAACAATTACTATTGTCCAGCACATGACAAAGGGGGAACAATTCCATTACCTGATTTGAAATTCGGAGAAACTTCGGTACTTTCTGCACCTGCTTCAACTACTAGCTATGAATATCAAAACCACTTTAAAAAGCGCAAAAGGTGGATAAACTCAAAAGGGTGCTATCATGTGCCCCCTCAAATGGAACGACAAATAATTGTCACCTATCCAAGCGGTCTCAATAATCAAATAATTGAAAAATATGCTGATGATATTTGTCAACGTGTCGCAGAATTAACAAATATTCCTGTTGAACCTGTTATTACAAAACCATACGACACTATTCTTGAAGCCGCCTATCAATTGAGAGATGAAGCAGAAACCGGAATGGTACTGTTTATTTTTGACAATCACGACCCAGCTACGTATTATCATATTAGCAGGGAGCTTAAAGGATGGAGAATAAAACGTGCTACTTCTAGAGAGTTAGAAAAAAAATATAGAGGTTTTTCCAATAATTTCAGAGGCAAAGGAATTAAGAATTGGGAATCCTATATTGAGTTTACTGCTTATGATGTTGTTGAACAACTTGGATGCGTTCCTTATATAATGTCCCCAGTTTTGAATTATGATATGCAATTGGTGATTGATGTGAGTGAAAAATCCTCGCACTTTGGCCTTTCACTAATGCTTTATAATGAAAACACAAATGTGCCGCTATTTCAATGCCAGGTACATCCCAAACATGACCCTAAAAACAAAGAAACCATCAACCACGTGTTGTTGGAGAAATATTTAATGAACTTGTTCAATTCAATTGGTTATAAACTTGAAAAAGCTAATCCATCCAATCTCTTGATATTGAGAGATGGAAAAGATTGCAAAGAAGAATATCAAGCAATAGTTTCTGTAATCTCGAAGCTTAAAGAAAAGGGTAGCTTAAATAAGGATTTCAGTTTTGATTTTGCAGAGTATCATAAAACCAGTAGGAAGGGCATTAGAATCTGGGAAAAAAATCGGAACAATATCCAAAATGCTTTAGAAGGATCTTATGTCCTATTGGGAAAGAATAGGGCCATAGTTACGTCTACAGGTGGAGGCTCTTTAAGACAAGGGACAGCTTCCCCCTTACTAATTGTTGCCAAACACTCCCCTAACGCGGATATCAAAAAAATTGTTGAAGACGTCTTTATTTCCTCACAGTTAAATTTTGCAAGTCCCGGAGTTGCGCAGCGCTTAACATTTGCGGCCAAAAGAGTAGATGACCAATTGAAGGAAAGAAGAGCCCAAGAGGTTGAACGAATAAATTAAACTCATATGGAAACTAAGTGGCTTACAGTTCAAAGCTTCCAGAGGAATCAAAACCTATTGGAACTAATAAATAATCTGCTTATTCATTTCAAATTAGAAATGGATGGCCATGATTCTTCCTTTAGTGAAGAGGAGATAAAAGAGGCGGAAAAGAAAATTAAAGCTTTTCTGGAAAAACTTACGAGCTTGGTTAAATCGCTGGAAGATAAAAAGGGGGAACCCCTGACAGGCACGGATTATCGTCTTAGAAACTTAGCTCGCAATTTTGTTGATGCTAAGAGCAAACGAAAAAAGTATAAATCTGTTTTATTTAAGGCTTCTCCAGAACCTGTATTAGAAATGCTTCAAAATAATGTCAGGGACAAAAATCTTATTGATTCTCTTACTGAATTACGAACTTTAGTGGAAGAGCATATTTCTGCCGATTCCAGTGAAATTTTTGGGCAGTTGTGATGAAAAGCATATTGCTGCAGAGCAATTTGGATTTATTAAGGGCGATTGAAATTAGCAAGGAATTGTTAATCAAGAAAAATGTCCTGCCCGAGGCGGAGTCATACAAAACTTGGCTTTTGGACTCTCTACAAAACATAAAAGTTCTCATTGATCAAAATATCAATTGGTTGAAATTGGGGTATACTCCTATTTTCCCTGAAATTTTAAACAGGACTCAAAAGCAATCTCGAAATTATAAATTCATCATCTCAAAATTAATGCCCTCCATTTACCGACAAAGAGAGGATGATTTATTATGCCTAAAAGTTTTAAACTGGTTGCATCAACAACATCCCCAATCTTTGGGCAAACCATTTGCAATTTCTGACGGAGGATTTGCTATCTATCCCTCTACTCATATTCCAGTAATCTATTTTTTACCGATTTCTTCTCAGCACAGTTTGTTATTCTTGTCCCTTTTTTTCCACGAATTTGGACATTTTTTATACGTGTACCATAAAAAGGAAATGGATGATCTTGTAAAAGAATTTCAAGAGAAATTAGAAAATTACTTGGAACCAGCTTTTCAACAAAACGATCAGCAATCCCAAAAAGAACGTGAAAAAATCAGAATTATAGTTGAAACTTGGTATGAATGGGCGCAAGAGTTGTTTTGTGATGCAGTTGGTTTGCAAATTGGAGGATTATCTTATTTAAAAGCATTCTCATATCATCTTAGAATGAGCGGAAGAGGGGCGTTTACCCAGAAAGAGACAGATTTGGAAAGAAGTAGTCATCCCGTAATTTGGCTAAGAATAAAGTTTTTGGCCTCACGTGCAAGAGATTTAAACTTGAAGAAGGAAGCCAATGAATTAGAAGAACAATGGAACCTAATAGCCAATGTGCTAGGTGTTTCTCCCGACTACTTTGGATATTACTCTGAGCAGTATTTTGATGATATTAAACAAATGTTGGATGATATGCTAACTGAGACTGCACCAACCTCCTTTCAAAACCATGACAATATTGTTGAAAGTGTTGACCCAAACAAGCACAACATAGTTCAAATTATGAATTTCGCTTGGGGCCGTTATGAAAGTAGCATAGTCGACTATCCTGCATGGGAATCCAATTTGATTTCAGAAATCTTAGGAGACAATTAAAAGTAAGTTGTCTGTTAAGCTTAATTCGGTCGTTCCTAGATTGGAAAACCAAACGAATTTCTCTGTTGTTTTTAAAGTTGAATTCTAGTTAATTCAAATTTTAACGGCACTTTTTCCAGTTGGTAAACGGGAATGTTTCTTTTCTTGCATTGTGCAACAATTTCTGCTTTATGTTCATCTGCTATTTTCATTCCAAGATTCACTTCCTCAATCAACTCTTCAGGAACACCAATGGTTCTGTCCTCTTGTTTGGGTAAATCAGGAAAAAATAATTTTGTTAAACGGTATTCTTCTTCGTATTTCCAATCTTCAACTTTGTTGTGGGTCTGTTTAAATGCTTTAACCATCGTATCCTCGGAAATTAATGGATTTATATCTGGAAAATCTGTTCTGTAATTGACATTACCCCCAGAACCAAACAAATTGGATTCTCTCATTTTTTTCTCATTGAACCCAATACAATAGCCTTTATGATAGTCTCCATAATGGGACCACATTAAAATCGAATCCCATCTTGCACTTAGAGATAATACCCCATAATGCTTATCCATCTCTGAAAACTCTAAATTTTCAGATTCATTTTGAAAGGCTTCCAAATCTTGTAACCGGCCTCTAAGGTTTTCTTCCAACTTATCAATGTCTTTTCCATTTTCAATCAATGTCTGCCTATGTTTCCCAATCATTTTATCCACGAAACTTTCAATCTTTTCATCCGTATTGAGGGAGTAAAAGTTTTTGGGAATTCTACAATCAAAAGGATCGTTGAAATCCTTTGGCGAAGACATATACACTTCATTTTGAAGTAACATTTTTTTGTGATACTTATCAGTCCAGTTTCTGTATTTATATATTATTTTGGGATATTCCAACTTTTTTTTAGCAGCCTTTCTTTTCTTGAATTCTCTTATCAGAAATTGTAATAAGAGAGTTCCAGCTATTCCTATACCCACGAAAATAAGTTCAACCATGCCAGTTATGTATAAATATTGATACTTCTATAGTTAGCAATAATCTAAGGTATATTTTTCGTTTTATAATTATCCTCTGGAGAAAAGTGCCTAAAAGAGGTGAGTTAATCGGTGAGTATCAGAAAATTAATTGATTATAATTATTTGATAATCAAATACTTGTAATTTAGGTTCTTGTCCCTCTTCCTCCGCAATCAAGCGCAACTTTGTTGCAGCTTAAAAAAGAAAATCCCATCGAGTTTACTTGGATGGGATTTTGTCTTTTAAGATGGTTATTCCGAAGGAATTAGAAGTTGCATTTGCAACATAGGAGGTCAAGGGAACACCTCGTGAATCCCTCTTCCTCCGCAAAGAAGAGCTTCACAATTGTGAAGCTTTTTTTGTTTCTAAAGCAGCGCGAGCTTGCTCGCGATTTGCGAAAGAAATAAAAAGAGCTACCCTAAGTAGCTTTTCTTTGTATTGGATTCCCTTTTTGGGAATCCGTTTCTGTATTTTATAAGTTTGATTAACTCACCTTTTACCTAGACCAAAATAATTCCTTTTTTATCAAAGAACGAATCGCTGATCAAGGCTGATAAATGGTGTAAACTTATTGGACATCTTTTGTAAAAATCCTTTACAAATCCAAAGTTATACCTATCAATATATTCACATAAAACACTGATAATTAAATCATTATATTTTTTGGCATGAAATTAGTTTAAATGTTTACTTAAAAGTATTTACTGTAATAGCCGTTATTGTCTAGTACTTTTTCTACCAAGGAAATTAACCTGAAAAACGCACGAATAATGTTTAAAAACTATCTCAAGGTAGCGCTACGAAATATGAGTAGAAATAAGACTTTTTCAGCTATCAACTTGTTGGGTATAGTTTTAGGCATGGTAAGTTTTCTATTTATATTTCTTTGGATACAAGATGAAAGAAGCATCGATAACTTTCATGAGAATGCCGAAGACCTTTTTAACGTATACTACTCAATAGAGTCGGAAGGAAAATTGAATGTCACCTACCAAAGCCCAACAGGTTTCAATGATACACGATTTTATCCCCTTGTCGAAGGTGCAAAAAAAAGTGTTCCAGGAATAAAGCACATTTCTTTTTATGCGTCGGGATATGATTTGCCTTGGGGGTTTCCAGAAACTTTTATAGTTGGTGATAAGATGTACAAGCTTGAAGGTGCCAGGGCCAGTTCCGAGTTTTTCAAGATGTTCGACTATCCGATTATTTCTGGTGATTCTGAAACTCCACTTTCCAATATCAACACAATTGCTATTTCAAGAAAAATGGCGGAAATGTTTTTTGGTACCCCGCAAAATGCAATTGACAAAATAGTCAAGTACAATGGCGAATTGGACTTGACAGTTACCTCTGTTTTCGAGAACGTTACTACGAAAAGCTCTTTAGTTTTCGACTATCTGATCGATTGGGAAACCTTCGCAAGAGAACAGGTAAAGTATGCCTCAGACAATTTGTTTGCTACAGTACAAATTGAAGGCAACGCCAACGTAGCCGAGGTTGAACGAAACATCAATGAATACTTGCAAACACGTGTCGACCAGAACCAGCCAGTCAGAATTGAAGCTAAACTAGCCCCATATCAAGATCGCTACCTAAGGGCGAATTTTAAAAATGGGCGCCCTCATGGAGGGAGAACGGATTATTTGAAGCTTTTTGCTGCAGTGGCACTTTTTGTCCTTGTAGTTGCCTGCATCAATTACATGAACCTTTCGACTGCCCGGTCCATAAAAAGAGCAAAAGAAGTTGGAGTTCGAAAAGTAGTTGGTTCTTCTCAAAAGCATTTGATAAGACAATTTTTGATTGAATCCATTTTGCTTTCACTTTTTGCCGTGGTTATCTCGGTATTGCTTACCTGGCTACTTCTCCCATATATCAATGCCATTACTGGAAAGCAAATTAGCCTTCCGTTCATGGTGCCTTCCTATTGGTTAGCGGTATTGGGATTAATATTGGTGACCGGTCTTGTCTCGGGAAGTTATCCGGCACTCTTTATGTCTTACTTAAAACCAGTAGAGGTCCTAAAGGGTTCCATACAGTTTTCCGGTTCCTCAAAATGGTTCAGAAAAGGTCTTATCATATTTCAATTTGGACTTTCGATATTTCTTTTAATAGCAACTTTGGTCGTTTCAAGACAAGCAGATTACGTTCAAAACTCCCATTTGGGGTATGACCGTGAAAATCTTGTATACATTCGCATCGAGGGTACGCTCTCCAACCCTGAAAAGTACGCGACTTTTAAACAGGAAGCCTCTAAATTACCAGGTATTGCCCTTGTCGACAGAAGCAGCGAGGCGCCACATTCGATGACTTTCGAAGTATTCGATGCTATCAACTGGGAGGGAAAGAGTGCGGGGGAATCAGTTGGGTTTATGCCAAAATCCGTTGGATATGATTATTTGCAGATTATGGACCTAAAGGTGGGCAAAGGACGTAGTTTTTCAAGGGCTATAGCAACTGATTCTTCAGATGCCTTTATGGTAAACCAAGAGGCGGTCAAGCAAATGGGCATGAAGGACCCATTGGGCAAATGGATATCGGCATGGAAAAAGAAGGGTCGTATCGTAGGTATTTTAGAGAACTATCATACGGCCTCCCTTCATCAAAGAATTAAACCTGTAATAGTGGACGTAAAAGAAAATCTTCCGTTTGGTTTTATCCTTGTGAGAACACTACCGGGCAGGACAAAAGAAGCACTGGCAGGACTAGAACAGGTATATGGCCGTATCAATCCCAATAGACCTTTCGATTTCAAGTTTGCGGACAGTGAGTACCAGGCTATGTACAAAAGTGAAGAGGTGATTGCTAAACTCTCCAATATCTTTTCCTTTTTGTCCATTTTTATTTCCTGTTTGGGGTTATTTGGGCTTGCCATGTTTTCGGCCCAGCAAAGAATAAAGGAAGTTGCTGTTCGGAAAGTTCTTGGTGCATCAGTTGGTAACATCATGGGGCTTTTTTCAAAAGATATCATGAAGCTAATAGGATTCTCATTTTTGATAAGTGTTCCAATAGGTTGGTACGCTATGAGTGAATGGTTAAAGGGTTTCGCCTATAAAGTGGACCTATCTTGGTGGATATTTCTATTTGCTGGTATAATATCGAGTATGATCGCTTTAGTAACTATTAGTTCCCAGTCATTGAAAGTGGCCTTTTCCAATCCTTCAAAATCCCTAAGAGCAGAATGACTTATCAGCTTTGTCCTATAAAAAACTGCAGCCTTGTATTACTATAGTCGTCTCAGTCTAAAAGCTAACGCACACTAAATAATGAAAATGGTTATTCGCGGGGTTGTAATTTTGCGTATTACATACCTTCTTTTTTGCTCAGGATAACCAGAATAAGGTATTGGGATTTCTTCAAATGGAAATTGAGCAGAAAAAAATCCAAGACTACAAGTTTACATCTTAAAAAGCAATGAGATTTTCTTATCGGTAAAATTCAAACAGTTTTCAGGTTGCATGATGTGCGTTGTCTTTTGCCATCTTTTTATGAACTTGACGAGCCTTATTTTTTGTAATTTAATCAATTGGAGAGTTAAAACCTTGGAGAACATCACTTTTCTGACGATCACCTGAATTGAAATTATGGCATTTAATTGAGTGGCCCGGTTCTTCGCAAAGAATGGATACTATCGAACCAAACATGAATTTGTTATACTTATATATCCATCTGTTCAAGAAGGCGCACTACTTCATACCAATGGTATGCCAGTTTATGTATGCCCAATTTCCGATTCCCCAAGACAGTGTTCGAATACGATACTTTACCGTTAGGGAGGGGCTTTCCCAAGCTACGGTAAACGATGTTTTGTTGGATAGTAAAGGTTTTGTTTGGGTCGCCACGGAGGACGGTCTGAACCAATTTGATGGCAATCGTTTCAAGCATTTCAAGCACAACCTAAGCGATTCGACTAGTATTTCCGGAAACGTGCTCAATAAACTGTTGGAGGATGGTAACGGGAACATTTGGGTGGGCACCATCGCCAATGGGTTGAACTGCTACGACAAAAACTCGCAGACTTTTAAAAGGTTTCTATTGCTCAAGGATATGGGCAAGGACCTAACGGTATCCGATATGACCTTGGATGTATCGGGCAAATTGTGGGTCTCCACCAGAACGGCAGGACTTCACCAATTGTCAATCGAAGAAGATACTGCCTTTTCCCAAAAAAGCTTTTTGAACAATAAACGTCTCGGCGCCCTTTCTATTGATGAAAACAGAAAGCTTTGGGTAGGTGGATTTTATGGTGAGGTCTATAGTTTCGACCCCACTACTTCCGCACCATCCGAAAAAGAGCCCCTAATTGTGGTGCAGGGTTACGTTCAGGCCTTTTATCACACAAATGAAAAAGTTCTGATCGGAAGTGACCACGGGCTGTTTGTCTATACCCCGAGCGATGGTAAAGTGCGGCTTTTTGAACTGGAGGCATCAGAAAAACATCCAACAAGGCATGTTGTCTCTTTTTTGGAGGAGAATTCATCCCAGGTTTGGATAGGTACCGGAAATGGCCTTTATCTGTTGGATTGGAAGCGGATGAAGGTGGTCAACAAAATCGAATATAATAAAGGAACGTCGACTGGTCTGAGCACGAACACGGTCTATTCCATGGTAAGACTTTCGAAAACACAAGTATTGGTGGGGACTGCTGCCCATTTAAACTTGCTGGACTTTGGAGAGCCCCATTTCAAGAATCTCTCAAAAAACCGAAGGGGGAAGCACCTGCTGGATGATAATGCGGTCCTATCGGTATATAAAGATGGAAACAGTCTATGGTTGGGCACTGCCGATGGCGGACTCAACCTCATTCGAGAAGGGAAGACCTATAGCTTCAAAGAGAACACCGGGGACAGGAACAGCATTTCTGGGTCTACCGTAATGGGTATTGCCAAGGATTCCATCAACGATAGACTTTGGTTCGCCACTACCCGGGGGTTGAGCATGATTAATTTAAGGTCCTTTGATCCGGAAAACCCGGTTTTCTCGGTTTTCCACCACGATTCCGGGGACGGGAACTCAATCCCCATGGACTATTTGACCGATGTGGTCGTGGACAAAAAAAGCAATATCTGGGGAAGCACCTACGGCAATGGAATATTCTGTATGCACTATTCTCCGGAAAACCCTATTAGGATAAAGACCTATAAACAAGGGCAGGACAGGGCCCATACCCTGGCCAACAATTTTGTTTATACATTGGAGATCGACAACAGGCAGAACCTTTGGATTGGCACCGAAGGAGGGCTTTCCAAAATGGAAATTTCCGATACCAACATTAAAAATCCCAAAATCACAAGTTATTGGAGGCAACCAGAAAAGGAAAGCACGCTTTCGCATAATTCCGTTGTGGACATCTTGGTAGATTCCGATGATCAGGTATGGCTAGCGACCCGATATGGGCTGAACCGGTATCTGGGTGAGTCAAAATTCAAATCCTGGATGGGACACGATCAGTTCCCAAATGCGGTGGTGTTTAGTGTCCAGGGAGATTTTTCAGGAAACATATGGATGGGTACCAATAACGGACTTGTTAAATATGATCCAAAGAAGAAAACATTTTCGCACTACACTGAAAAAGACGGAATCCAAGGTACGGAGTTCAATATTTCCGCAAGGTATAGGGATGCATCGGGCATGTTGTTCTTTGGGGGAATGGACGGACTTACCTTTTTTGACCCAGGCGATCTGGAAGGAACGGATATACCTATGCCCCTTTTCTTTTCCAACTTACGTTTTGGAAATACTTCCATTCAAAGTCCGTACCCTGACAAGTTGAAATCGAAATCGCCATTTCAAAAAGGGGCCGCTCTGGAACTGAAGCATGATCAATTTCCCTTTTATCTTGAATTTTCCAGTTTGGATTTCAGGATGGACAAGAACGTTTCCTACGCTTTCAGGCTACTTCCCGAGGATACTCAATGGAATGTCCTCAAGGACCAGGAGATACAGTTCGTAAATCTACCTATTGGCGAATATAAATTGCAAATAAGCGGTCTTTCTCGCGGAAAGCTTTGGGAAACCGCTCCCTTAGAAATGGATATCAAGGTCCTTCCCCCATTATGGAAGACATGGTGGGCCTATCTCCTATATGGCTTAGTGCTAATAACCTTGGTCTACCTATTGTACCGAATCCAAATGTCCCGTAGAATGGCTGTTTCTGAAAGTCGCAGACTCAGAGAGGTAAACCAGTTGAAAAACACCTTGTATGCCAATATTACCCACGAATTTAGAACACCGTTGACCGTAATACTGGGAATGACCGATATGATGAAATCTCAAAAAGAAGATGCTCCAAAACCAAAAACACGGAACCACTTGGAGCTCATTGAGCGAAATTCCAAAAGACTGCTGTCAATGGTAAACGAAATGTTGGATTTTTCACAGCTTGAGGGGAACAATGTGCAATTACATATGGTTCAAACGGATATAGTCTCATTCGTAAAGTACATCGCCGAGAGCTTCTATCCCGTTGCCGATGCAAATGATAGTGATTTGGTGTTATATTCAGAAATTGATGAATTGTATATGGATTTCGATGAACACAAAGTCCAGACCATTGTAAGCAACCTTCTCTCGAATGCCTTTAAGTACGGGGGACTCAAAAATCAAGTAGTGCTTCATCTTGTAAAAGAGATCAATGATGGAATGGAGTTTTTTGTTATGAAGGTCAAGGATGAGGGAATTGGTATTCCGGAAGCGGATAAGGAACGCATTTTTGATCGTTTTTATAAGGTCGACAATTCAACTCCAATCAGAAAACAAATGGGGACAGGTCTGGGTCTTGCTTTGAGCAAAAGTTTTATCGAGATGCTCAAAGGCCACATCTCCGTGGAAAGCCAGCTTGGTAAGGGGAGCCAGTTTATCGTTCGGTTGCCGATAACACGAAGCGCTGACCTCGTAAGGGAAAGGGCAACTGCATGGGTCGATCTGGTTCCTACACCGGATTTGGAGGAAAAATTTGATGCTGCCCCTGAATGGGAGAAACCCCTTGGTGGAGAATTGCCCTTGGCATTGCTTATTGAGGACAACCCGGATGTATTACATTATCTGGAAGAGTGCTTAAAAGACAATTATACCGTACTAAGGGCCAGTGATGGTGTCCAAGGTGTTCAAAGGGCATTGGAACATATTCCGGACATCATCATTTGTGATATCATGATGCCGGGAAAAAACGGATTGGAAGTCTGTGACGAACTTAAGAATGATGAGCGTACCGATCATATCCCTATTATAATGCTGACGGCCAAAGTTGGTTTAAAGGATAAGCTTAAGGGCCTCGCCTGTGGTGCAGATGCCTATTTGACCAAACCTTTTGTCAAAGAAGAACTCTTTACCCGATTGGATCAATTGATACGATCTAGAAAACGGATGCTTAAAAAAATTGAACGAATCGGTCTCGATGATTGGATGGGAGAGGTGAAAACCGGCACGACCCAAGTCTTTTTAAAGAAGGTGGTAAAGATTGTCCTTGAAAAAATGGAAGATCCTTCTTTTGGAGCAAGGCATTTGGCAAGGGAACTCCACCTAAGCGAATCACAGGTCTACAGAAAGTTAAAAGCGGTAACCAACAAATCAACAGCATTGTTTATCCGATCAGTCCGTTTGCAGAGAGCCCACGAACTTCTTAAGTTGACTGACAAAAACATTTCGGAGGTGTGCTACCTGGTGGGATTCAAAAACCCTTCATGGTTCAGCACGGCTTTCAAGGAAGAGTATGGCTATGCTCCCAGTGCAATGTCCAACTAGCTGAAAGTCTGTTTTTTAAATAAACAAGAGTATGTAGTTATGCAATAATGGCTATAGTATTTTGATTGTATAGACCATATATCGAAAGTCTTTGAAAAAATGGTAAAAAGAGTATTCAGATATCCAGTATAAGTTTAGGTAAACAAACGGATTTCCCTTTACCGATATGGAAATTCCATAACTAAACTATTTGGATGATGAAAACGAAAGTTATCACTTTTTGTTTCTGGGTAATTTGTTATATCGGACTATCCCAAGGTTCCAATGCGATTCTTCCATTGGAAGAATTAAACTCCCCTATCATTCATTCCGCTTATTTAGATAAAATGAAAAATTAGAGTCTCTTGGAAGGTTTGAATCACCTAAGAAAAAAAATGGCCTGTTATGATATAAGGCAGTCCGATGTCTTCGATGGAATAGAATCTTATAGCGTTACCTTCTCTAACGGGAAGGACACTTCAATCGCGATTTATAGTCCCGAGGGAGAAATAGAACGGACCTTTGAATACTACAGGGATGTACGAATCCCCAGTCCAGTAATGGGGAAACTCATAAAGGAGTACTTGGATTGGAAGGTCTTGGGAAGTAAGTATCTGGTTTCATACAGCAAAACAGGTGCTTTGGAGGAGACATTCCGTGTGAAAATGAAAAAAGAAGGAAATAGTATCTGGGTGGAAAATAACATTGTCAAGAATTGACTTTAAGAGCATTCGAATACCTGCTAAGGCCATTTTCCTTAGGCAGGACCATATTGAAGACCAATTAAAATCTCCGAAATGATGACAAAGTTTATTATGGCCGTTTACAGCGCGGTTGCCTATGGTGTATTTCTATTGTCCTTTATTTATGCCATCGGTTTCGTGGGTAACCTATTTTTTGATAAAACCATTGATTCCGGACAACCAGAGAATGTTTGGGTTTCCTTTGCCATCAATGGCCTTTTGCTGGGAGTGTTCGCTGTTCAGCACTCCTTAATGGCCCGCCCAAGGTTTAAAGCATGGTTCACAAGATTGGTTCCCAAAGCTGTTGAAAGAAGTACCTACGTCTTGTTGTCGAGCCTGGCATTGCTCTTACTATACTGGCAATGGCAACCTATACCAAACACTATTTGGGATTTGGAGAATGGCTTTCTCCGTTATTTGATCCTTGCTATCTATTTTCTGGGCTGGGCAATTGTATTGCTGTCATCCTTTATGATCAACCATTTTGAGCTCTTTGGCCTTGAGCAGGTCTATTTTTACGTTAGGGGCATTCCTGAAAGGGTGCCAAAATTCAAGTCAAATTTTTTCTATGGCTTGGTGAGGCATCCAATCATGCTCGGATTCATCATTGCATTTTGGGCCACCCCAAGCATGAGTGTTGGACACCTTTTCTTTTCAATCATGACAACAGCCTATATCTATATTGCGGTAAAGTATATGGAAGAGAAGGACTTGAGAAAGACGTTAGGGGAAAAATATGAAGAATATCAGACGAAGGTCCCGATGTTATTCCCTTCAATAAAAAGGAGTGGCACTAAAATGAAATAAGAAAGTGGGAAAGGTCTGTTTTTTACCAAACCTATTGCCGAAAAATTAAATCACATTTTACTATTTAACTAGAAATAATGTCATGAGAGAATCAAAAGAAAGTGTTTTTGTTATCGTAAAGGCAAATCAGGGAAGAGCGGAAGCATTACGCGATTTTTTAGTTACTGGCGCCTCAATTGTTAAGGAAACAGAACCAGAAACGCTGCTATGGACTGCGCTACAATTCGATGAGAATACGTTTGCCATCTTTGACACTTATGCTCATCCGGAAGGCAAGGCTGCTCATTTTCAAGGAAAGGTCGCCGCTGCATTGGCCGAAAAGGCTCCTTTATTAATTGCAGGTGGATGGGAAGACGGGGTGCTTAAAAATGTCGTACACCCTAAAATCCTTGGGGCAAAAGTTGCCCCTAAGTTGCCTGATAAAGTCACAAAAGCAATGTTCGTTAGGTTCACAGCAAATAAGGGCAAAGAGAAAGAACTGGCGGAGTTTTTGTGCAACGGTGCAGTGATAGTTAAGGAAACGGAACCCAAAACACTGTACTGGTATGCCCTTCAAATTGACGACAACACCTTTGCAGTTATCGACTTTTTCACTGATCAAGCTGGGATCGATGCCCATTTGTCGGGTGATGTAGCAGTAGCATTGCGTGAAAAAGCCTCAGAGTTAGTTGAAGGAGGTTGGGAAAAAGGAATTATTGACAAAGTAAAACAGTTTGAGGTTCTTACAATAACCGCCCAGTAAATCTGTATTCCGATATGAAAAAGAACCTGTTGCCAACGATCAAGCGTAATTTGAGCAATTAAGGGTACATTGAAAAATGAACATAATGAACGTATATGACCTCCATAGGGCCGATCCAGATATTTTCAAACAGTTTTCTATAAAAGACATCTTGTTTTTATATTACCGTTGCTCTCAGAAAGAAAAAATCCTTAAACTACATTCCCCATATAACCAACTTACATTTTCCATATCCGGGAAAAGAATATTTCATCAAGGGAACCATAGGTATACGGTGAACAAAAATTCTGGATTTCTCCTAGTATTTTGGCCATTGATTGGCAGTCCTGTATCATTTAATACTTTCCGTGCACGGGAAATTTAACGTATCACGGACACAAAAAATTTCCCAGAGCTATTCTTATTATTTATATTTACGACCAATTGGTTGTTTATATTTTGGGAAGGCATAAAAAATACAGTAGGAACATAGCGGTTGAAAAAGGTATAGCGCTTTTTAGAAAACAAGGGTATCACAATACCAGTGCAGCTGATATTGTGGATACCATAGGCATTCCCAAAGGGACTTTTTTCGGTATGTTCCAAACCAAGGAGGAATATGCTATCGAGGTACTTCAACGGTACATCGATAATACGATTGAAATCATTGACCTTCTGTTGTACCAGAATGCTTCGATATCCGCCAGTAAAAGGATCAGCCAGTTTTATGTTGCGTTAAGTAAATATTACACCGCGGAAGGCTGTGCCTATGGATGCCTGTTGAACACACTTACTTCAGAAGTTGCAGGTTACAACGACGCCTTTGGTACGTTGGTGCGAAAGGGCCACGCACAGATACTACGAAAAATAGAACCTTGTATTCGAGAAGCCCAAGCGGCCGGGGATTTCCGAACGGATATAGATAGTTACGAACTCACCTATTTCATTCACACCAGTTATGACGGTGCGACGCTCAAAATGAAAGGGGAGCGAGATGAAAAAGCACTGGCAATATTTCTAAAAACACTGTTCCCACTGATTGAAAACTAAAAAATTTTGATTTTTAATAGACCGATTGGTCGTAAATGATTAATAAAACCGTACTAAGATGAAAGACGAACTCCTTAAAGTATTAGAACATTCAAAAAAATATACCATTGCCATGGCAGACGCTATGCCAGCACAGGATTTTAAACACCAAATTCTTGATGGTCACTGGAAATTCAACGAATTGATCAATCATATCGCCTACAGTATCATCTGGTGGGATGCCGAGTCAATCAGTAAAAAAGGGTTAGCGTGGGACCCACCAAAACCCGCTGACACTAAGGACGATATGCTGGCCTATGTTAATGAAGCCTACGGCACATTGAAAAGTAGTCTTGAAAACACCGAAATTACGGATGATATTGTACGTGGTTTCAATGAGGTCATAGACCACACTACGCACCATAGGGGGCAAGCAGTGTTTTTCTTGCGTAGCAAGGGTATCGTTCCACCGGAATACGGCTACTAGAAGACTAAAGGATTGATTGATCAGCTTGTATTTTTGTTAATCCAAAATTTGCAATGTCAAAGAAGGGTGGTTATCAAATAATGGAATCCCCGGTAGGCAAGCTTTTGCTTGTTACGCAGAACGGCTATTTAACAAAGCTCTGGTTTTTGAAAGATGACAGACCATATCATCCACCCCTTCATTATGAACTTGACGAAAGATCAGAAGTCATGGTCCTGGCCAGGCAACAGCTCACGGAGTATTTTGAGGGTGTCCGTACCACATTTGAACTTCCGTTGCAGTTTGATGGCACGAACTTTAACAAAACCATCTGGAAGAAGCTCATGGAGATACGTTACGGAGAAACGGCAAGCTATATGGACGTTGCCAAAAGCATCAACAATCCACGTGCGGTACGAGCAGTAGGTCTGGCCAATGGCTGCAACCCCATCGCCATTATTTGTCCTTGCCACCGGGTGATAGGCAGTGACGGAAAATTGGTTGGGTTCGGAGGAGGGATCAAGAAAAAAGACTGGCTCTTGCGCCACGAGAACAGGCACTCTAGTAAAGAGCGCCAATTGGAACTATTTGAAACTTAATAACTTTTATCATGGACAACTATCAAAAATTTCAACACCTGCATCGACAACAAACCCCACTGTTACTCCCCAACGCCTGGGATGTGCTTTCCGCCAAAATACTCGCACAAACGGGTTATGAAGCCATAGGCTCCACAAGCTATGGCGTCGCCAATGCACACGGTCATCAGGACGGGGAACGTATAAGTTTTGAACAATTACTCTCCAATGCCCGTAATATGGTACAAGCGGTGGAAGTTCCCGTATCCATAGATGTGGAGTCCGGGTTTGGCCAAACCCCTGGAGTCATTGCCGAAAACATCCTGAAAATTGCTGAAACAGGAGCCGTAGGAATCAATATCGAGGATTCTTTCAAAAGCGAAAAGGGATTGCGCCCTATCGAACAACATGGAAAGATAATCGAAAACGTAAGAACTGCCCTGAACACCAACGGATACCCAGATTTCTTCATCAACGCCCGTATCGACACCTACTTTCAGGGAAAGGAAATTGTTGAAACGATGGCTCGGGCAAAAGCCTACGTAGAAAGTGGTGCCAATGGCATTTTTGTGCCTGGACTGTACAAAGCGGAGGAGATAAAAGAAATAGCAACGACCGTGAGCGCACCACTCAATGTAATGGCGCTACCCAATCTCACCGATTTGGAACATCTCACATCACTTGGGGTCAAGCGTTACAGTATTGGAAATGCCCTATCGGATGCCGTAATCGCCTTTATCGAAAAGATGGCCAAGGAAGTACGGGATACCCGAAACAGTGGAGTGCTCTTTGATCATGCCGGGGTGAAAACCGTGTTTAACAACAACAAGTAGTTCAAGCTAAAGGTTTTGTACCCAATCGTAAATACTACAAACCACATGAACGATGACTTTCTATCCGCGGTGACCGTAGCACCGCTTACCTGTAAAAACTGGGATCAATTTCTAGAACTTTTTGGCAAGAACGGGGCAGGTGCCAACTGCTGGTGTATGCATTTCAGACTTCCCAAAAAAGAATATGAGGAGGGTAAAACCGATGACGGAAACAAAGATGCCATCAAAAAACTGGTCTGGGATGATAGACCCACCGGTGTGATCGGGTTCTATGAGGATATTCCCATAGCCTGGTGTGCATTCTCCCCAAGAGAAGATTTTCGCAGATTGGAAAAATCAAGGGTCCACCAACCCATAGACGACAAAAAAGTCTGGTCCGTGCCGTGTATGTACATCAAAAAAGAATATCGTAAGATCGGGTTGTCCATAACCATGCTCAAGGGATTGATCAACTATGCAAGAAAACAAGGGATACAGATCATAGAAGCCTATCCCACTATTCCCACACAAAATAGATTACCGGATGGGTTTGCATGGATTGGCCTCTACAAATCTTTTGAAAGAGCCGGCTTTAAAATAGTAGATACCACATCGAAGCATAGACCAATGGTGAGGTACTACATCGAAGCGAAAGAGCGCTAGCTATGATTCGGGGGTAGCATTGGTTCAAAGGAGTTTGATGGTTTCGTAAAACCAACTCTTTACGGAACCTCTTAATAAAGTTTTATGCATATTGTTTTGATTTATTATCAAATGATAGTCAAAAAGGGCAAAATGGTTAAAGCTTGGCTAAAAAGATGTCCCTTTCGGTGTCACTTAGATTTTCACCCTTCAAAAAGCCCAAAAAACATTGGATTTTTCCAATTTGAAAAAGACCAAAAACGGGACATTTCTCATTATTGAATTTATGAACTCCCAAATTGTCCAATAATTTGCCCTTTTTCGAAGACAATTTTTTGATAAATCTATCTGCATGTATTAATTGATTAGCAATTTACCCCAACTACGCGTCTTAAGAATGTCTCCCAATTTCAACTACCTGATTCCAATGTCGATTTTCATGCTCTATCAAGAATTCGATACAATCATCCAATTTGAACAATAGGTCCAAATGGCCGGGGTACCTTATGAAGGTCTCTGACAAAGGTAAATCCTCGAAACTCTTTACGTAGTTCTTAAATTGAAGCTGACTTTCTTCAAAATCTCGTAAAATATTCTTTTCTATAAAACCCTGTTTGGGTTGCCAAATATCCCAAGTGTTCGTGCGTTTAAGCCTTTGAGGACTAGTGAAAGGTTTTAGAGCAATCACCGATTCTTGAGCTTTGGTATCCAAATCTTCAGTTTCTGGCAGCGAATGGTTCACATTTCGGATTTCCTCGAAATATTCAAAATAGGAACTGTTCAACAGAATGACGTGTTCAATGTTCTGGGCTATGCTCCAAACCTTTTTTTCCGGCTTAAAGTTCATTTCTCCTCGGGTAAAATCAGAAAAAGTCCCTTTGAACTTTTCGGTAACCAAGTCTATTTCTCTAATCCAATCTGTGCTGGTTTTCATAATTGTATCTATCTGGTTACACCAAGATTTTGTCATTTTACTTACCATTAAGGATCCTTTATGACAGTTAGGCTCAAATAAAGCTATGCTCTTTCAAAGTGTCCAACTTAAAATGGCATCAACCACTCTGCAAGGAAAATATGGTTTTCATATTAAACTCATCAATAGCTTTTTTCAAAAGTTTTGATGAATTGAGGTATCTATTGTTTTTTAAGTTGTCAAATCGCTTGTGTGCCTTCATTGTATCACCAGCATGATATAAGGCTATAGCATAGTTGATTTCCACAAAAGGGTTGGGATGAATTTGGATCAGGACTTCGTAATATCTGCATATGGATTCCCAATCGGTATCGGCGAAGGACCTCGCCGAACAGTGTTTGTAGGCAATCACAGCTTCCAAATGATACGATGACAGATAGTTGCTTTCCGACTGCTCCAGATGGTTATGGCCAAGCCTTATCAGTTCGTGATCCCACAAACCCCGGTCTTGGTGTTCAATGCTAATTTGCTTGCCTTCGGCATCGAATCGGGATTCCAATCGAGCGATATTGAATAGCATCAATGCCTGCAATGCAAGTGTGTTGTTGTCACCCAGGGAACTATGTATCAATTCGGTATTCAAAAGCAGGGCTTCCTCACATAGTCCAACCAATCTTTTATCGGCCTGAAATTTTTTCCACCCTTCCGTGAACAATACATAAATTGCTTTATGCACACCTGGAAGGCGTTTTTTGCAAACTTCATCCGGAAGGTTGTCTAAGGGAAGCCCTTCCGATTTCAGTTTTTGCCTCGTTCTGTACAACGTTTTCTCAATAGCGTCATTACTTATTCCAAATTGTCGGGCAATTGTTTCCGTTTTGAAATCAAGAACATATTTAAGGGCTAGGACAACCTGCGCTTTCGGTGTTAAATTGGGATGACAGCAATCAAACAAGGTTTTTAACCTTCCATCCTTGATTTGATTTTCAAAGTTCTGCCTGTTTTCCGCTTTGCCAAGTTGGTCGTCAGAATACTCCCCATTTCTTCTTGATTTATTGATAAGGTCAATGGCATTGTTCCTGCAACATTGGTATAGCCAACCTGAAGGGTTTTCTGGCAATCCTTTTCCTGACCATTGTTCCAAAGCTTTGGCAAATGCCTCCTGGACCAAATCTTCCACTATTGTAAAGTCCAGAAAACCGAATTTTTGCCTCAAAACAGTTACAAGGTGATTATGGGATTCTTTGTAAATACCTTCTATTTCCCTTTTTAAATCCATTTTTACGTTGGCATATCAATAACGGGCCTTACCTCGCGTATGGCCATACCTATCAAAACCATTGGACAGCTTTGCGCGATAGCGGTGGCCTGTTCCAAATTTTCCGCCCAAATCAGATCAAATCCTGAAATTCCTTCATTTGATTCTATAAACGGTCCATCGGATTGTACATAATCCTTGCCAACATAACGACCCTCAATCAACAATGGGGTGCCAGTAATATAGTTGCCACTTTCGATAAGGCCATCTATCCATTCCACCATATTCGGACTACTGGCGAATCGTTCCTCATCGGTCATTTTACCTATTTTTTCAAGATCTTCCCTGACAATCAACATAAATTTTTTCATGGTTTGGTCTTTTTCGTTTCAATACTATTTAAAAAGTTCCAGACAATTCCCGCGTTCCAACTGAAATTAAATACATCAAAATTGGCCCATAGTTTTTTAACCGTTTGAAATTGTATTTTAAATGGCAGTTTGATAAAATCAATGATCAAAAAGCTGTTTACAAAAGAGCCTTTGATGTCCTTCTCAAAACTCAGATAGTTGATATCCGGATTGAACAGGATGTTCAAATTTTTATCGCTGTACAACGGTCCAAAAAACGGACCCAAAGAAAAAAAATGTCCTGATAAGGCCCCCGGGGCGAGCCCTTGGTTATTTAGATATGTAAACCTTAATCCCGCTTTTTTCCAAAAAACTATTTCTGAACCTAGAATAAAACTAAGGTTTCGTTGAGCCACAATAATGGTCTCGGATAACGAATTCACATCTTCATAAAAAAACAGGAAGGGATTGGCCTCAAGGGTTAGGTTATATCTATTCTTTTTCACCAGGGTGTACTTTGTCCGTAGATTAAGCAACCAAGGCCTACCATTTAATCCAATAGCAATATCACTAGAAAAGTTCACCCTATTCATTTTGAGATCGATACTTGGATTGATAATGGGAGAATCGAAGGAAAATGCCGGAATAGGTGCAAAACCAATTGTGTTAATCTTCAGTTCAGAACTTACTCGATAAGATTGGGTTTCTTGACAAAGAGCAGAAAAAGCAATCAAGGTAAAAGCAATTAAGGATAGTCTCATATAAATAAGACCTGTTAATTGCTAAAATCCGGACATTGAATTCGGGAAAAATTTAGATGTCCTCATAAGAATTTTATAGACTTCATCAAATTCTGTCATAACCATTCTCCCGGTTGAATACCTTCTCCGCGAAGGGGTTTCTTAAGATTTCGAAAAGTGAATGGTTCTGAGGAGCTTGCACCTTTTTGCCGAAAAACTTCCAACGACTCTAGGCTTGCCCGGCTAATCTGATACTATTTTTGTATACAAACTATCCTTAGATTTCTGCCACCAAAACTGGATCTTATTTGATATATAGTTAAAACCGTCGCGATAAGAAAAGGAATATGCCTGAGCATTTTGGCAACCGAATAAAGAGAAAATCGATGAAAAAAATAGTGATAATTATTTTAGGGACTTTGTTTTTTATTGGATGCAAACAAAATCAAAAAAATGCTTTAAAGCACACAGAACCTAAACAAAGTAGGAGTGATTATTCTTATAATTGGATAAACGCAAAAATAGATAGTACGTTAACCGAAAATAACATTCCGGCACTTTCAATAGCACTAATTGAAGATGGAAAAGTTACCTTGTTTGAGGGGTATGGGACTATGGAAAGAAATAGTATCACTCGTGTAGATAAGAATTCAATTTATCAAATTGCTTCTCAATCTAAGATGTTCACAGGCATTATTGTGAATAATCTTATAAAAGAAGGGAAGCTTAAACTAGATGACCCTATAACTACCTATTTGTCAGATGTTTTAAACGAGCAATCTACGAAAAGACTAAATGTAGTAAAACTAAGATCTTTACTTCAACATACTGCTGGGATTCCTAATGATGCCTGTTCAAACTATAAAAGAAGGATTGATGGCGACGCTTGGCTGGAAGGATACTCAGAAAAGGAATTAATAAAAGATCTTAATGAGATGGAATTAGAATACGTACCAGACACACAATGGAAATATTCAAATTCTGGTTATGCAATAGTTGGCTATATCTGTGAGAAGGTCAGTGGTATGGATTATGACGCCTTGTTAACGAATTATGTTACAAATGTTTATGATCTAGATAATACATGTATTACCTTGAACAGCCATCAAAAATCCCTTTTGGTTACCCCTTATAGAAAAGATGATAGGGAGATAAAAACACAAGCTTCTTTAATGGGAAAGGCGACTCCTGCAAGCGCTATCTACTCCAATGCTACCGATTTATCAAAATTGATTGTGGAACAAATAAAAGCATATAGAATGAATAAGGAAAAAGGCACATACAGCCCTCTGATTCTGACAAAGCAAGCTGTTGAAATGGGACGTAATGATTTGTATTATGGCTTTGGGCTAATTATGAAAAATGAAGGAAACTGGACAAATTATAATCACGGGGGGGATGCTGATGGTTTTGGTTGTGAGTACTATTTCTCACCTGAGAAAAAGATCGGAGTAGTATTTCTTACGTCGAGCGGGGGAAGATGGATAGGTAGGATAGCAAACCAAATTTTTTATACGTTGTGTGACGAATCTAAAAATTAAAAAAAACAGTTCCCTAAAACCAATAGTTTTGAGGAACTCGTTCCTTTTTCTCAATCTGTCTCATTAACTTACCGTTTTATTGGACTCTTTCCTTATAGGTCAAAATCTTTAAATAGCTTGAAAGTAAGACTCGATAGAGTTTTTTCTGTCCGGTCTATACCTTCCTCTCCTCAACGCTTTTGAAAAAGGCTTGTTTATAATGCCTCCCGATAGGAATCATCTTATTCTCAATGATTACATAGGTATGGTTGAACTTTGAAATATGATGAAGCGAAATGATAAATGAACGATGTATACGCATAAAGTGTTTCTATGGTAACCTTTCCTCCATTTGGGATAAGCTCATCAAGGTAAGCAAAGTGGCTTTAGTGGTCACGACCTTGATATGGTTCTTAATACTCTCCACGAAGAGCAACTCTTCCAGAAGTACCTTAACATACTCACGTTCGCATTTGATGTAAATGAACGGTGCCGAAAAAGCCGAGCCTTTTTCAATCTTCCCGTGGAACAGCAGAGGCTTTCCCTGTTCCCGTTCCAGTTTGCGGTTCGTAAAATTGTAAGCTTTGGCCAGGGATTTTGCAAAGCGCTCAAAGGAAATAGGTTTTAAAAGGTAGTCCGTGATTTCAAGTTCATATCCTTCCACGGCATACTCCCTGTGGGCAGTGGTCAAAATGACTGCTGGCTTGATATTGAGGCCCTTTAAAAATTCAATGCCTGAAATTTTTGGTAATTGTATGTCAAGGAAGAGAATATCTACCTCACCCTTTTGCAAAGCCGATAATGCATCCATTGTATTGTTATGGATACTATGGATTTCCAAATCAGAAAAGTGACTAATGTGGCTTTCCAAAACCTTGATGGCAGGTTCCTCATCCTCAATGATCATACACTTCATAAATCAATCTTTAAGTTTACCAAAAAAGTTTCACCCGGCCTGATGTCCAGTTGATGGGCGCTGGGATAGATAAGCCTTAAGCGCTTTTTCACGTTTTCCAGGCCTATTCCACTTTTTAATGTAGGGGTACTTTCAGTAGCGGATGCTATGCTGTTCTCTATTTGAAAGGAGAATTGATTTCCATTTATCTGGATCAATATGCGCACCCATGATTTCCCCTGGCTTTGGGAAACACCGTGCTTAAAGGAGTTCTCAACAAAAGGGATCAGTAATAAAGGCGCAATTTGGTGGTCGGCCATATCCCCTTCCACTTCAAAGGACAGGTCCAGTCGTTCTCCATATCGGATTTTTTCCAGCTCCAGATAGTTCTTCAAAAGACCAATTTCCTTTTGTAGTTCGGCCCGGTCCACATTGCAATCGTATAACATGTAGTTGATGATGTTGGATAGTTGAATTATCGCATTGCCCGCTTTTTTATCGCCATCTAAAACCAGGCCGTAGATGTTGTTCAAAGTGTTCAGTAGAAAATGCGGCTGTAGTTGGTTTTTAAGCATCTGTAGTTCGGAACCAATTTTTTCAGCTTTTAGACGTTCATTCATCCGTTCTTGCCGAAAAAAACGCTGTATCATCTTCACCACTACGACCAAAGAGGCTACATAAACAAGATCCAGTGCCCTGAAAATACTCTTTGCAGACCAAAAGATCGAAGGCTGCCCACTTGCAAACTGAGGGAACATTTTAAGGAGTACCACCATGAACCCTACGCCTACAAATGCAGATAGCAGCACAAGAGCGAACAGTAGTATATACCTTTTCCGTGGGAGTAGCCTGGGAAACAAAAAATACGCTACAAAATAGGCATAGGGAATCTTAACGGTCATGAACATCAGTTCCAACCATAACCACTGCAAGTAACCCGTCCTCTGGTACGCGGCATTGAGCACGCAATAGAAGGTGACCCAAAAACCCCAATAGAGGATATGCCTTGCAATTCTATCCGGCGGCCAGCCAGCATATTCCCTTTCCAGCGAAAACATCCGTCAATTGGCTTATATACTCAAAAGAAGTGATTTTTTGGAGAAGTTATGGTCTTTAAAGTACTAACTACACTATTTCTGTTTTAAAAAACAGATGAAGCATTACAGACGACATTAAGCCAGTTCTATATCGAACTTTTACCCCGTTATAGGTTGTACATCCTTTTTCGGATTGACCTGATTATCAGGGAATATACTTTAGAGGGAAACAATCTGAAAATGAGGAATCTACTCTTCCTTTTTAGGGTCATCGCCCTCTTTGCCAATACTGCCCTGATTGCCCAACAATCTATTACCGGATTGGTCATGGACGAACAGAATACCCCGGTATCCTTTGCCAACATACTCTTACTAAAGGCCCAGGACAGTACAATGATCACTGGCACTATTAGCACTGAAGAGGGTACGTTTGAACTCATGAACAGTGCAGAAGAACCGGTCCTGGTTCAGGTAACGCTTATAGGCTACAAGGACTTTTTCTCAGCATCCATACCTCCAAACAACTCCACTGACCTTGGCACGATATCGTTGGAATTGGATACACAAATGCTATCCGAGGTGGTGGTTAGGGGTGAACGGCCACTGATCCAACAAAAGATTGACCGGACTGTGGTCAATGTACAGGGTGCTGTCTCCAGCGCTGGCAATACGGCCCTAAACGTTTTGTCCAAGGCTCCTTCGGTCACCGTGAACCGTTCTACCAATCAAATCAGTATGATGGGAAAACAGGGTATACTGGTCATGATGGATGACAAACAGATGCGTATGGAGATGCCGGAGCTGTTAAGCTTTCTGGACAATATGCCCGCCGACAATATTAATACCATTGAACTCATCACATCACCACCGGCAAGCTATGATGCGCAAGGTGTTGCAGGAATAATCAATATCACCACAATTCGAAAAAGTGGTGAGGGCTGGGTTGGGACATACTCCGTTAACACTGCGTATGGTGACCGTGCCAAGTATGGGGGCTCCCTGAACCTGAGCTACCAAAAAGATAAGATTTACTTTTTCGCCAATGCTTCGGGCAACCTGGGCAATCTCATTGAAAATGTGGTGGTCTTCGCGGATTATGATACCACCGAAGAACGGGTTGTCATGGACCTGACATCCGCCAGGCGTCCATTTATGGGCCTTTATACCGGGGAGGCAGGACTGGATTATCACCTTAATGAACGTACCACCATTGGGGTACTGGCCTCCTTTAATATTCGTGACTGGACCATGGATGCTATATCCGAATCCGATATCCGTAGTACCAATACAGGCAATTTCGTCGAGTTTGTAGAGAGTGTTGAGGAGAACTTTTTGTTTAGGACACTATTGAACCTAAACGTCAGGCATGAATTTTCGGAAACATCCAACATAAGCTTTGATTATGACAATATTGGTTTTGAGCGCGAGAACCCAACGGATTATAACGTTCTTGGAATATTCGACGATGGCAGCGAAGAAGTCAGTGACTTTATTTCAGATACGCAGACCCCTTTGGACATCAATGTGTTCAAATTGGATTTTAGTACAGAGCTTACGGAAAAATTAACATTGGAAACCGGGGCCAAAGTAGCCCTTTCCGAATTCGAGAATGATGTAGAGGTATCCAACCTAATTGGGGATGACTTTGTTGAGGACGACCGCTTTACGGATCTTTTCGAATTGGACGAAGCGATTTACGCGGCCTACCTGTCCACGGACTTTCAGGCCAATCCTAAACTTTTGATCAGGACCGGATTGCGCTATGAAAATTATCACCTTGATCTCAGCGCTCTTGACCAGGGACAGATTGTGGACCGCATCCAAAATAATCTATTTCCCAGTGTATCCCTAAACTACCGCAAGAATGAAGATAACGAATGGAACTTCTCCTATGTGCAACGTATTGAACGGCCCAGTTTTTTGAACCTGGCACCTTTTTTCTATTTCTATAATCAGAACACCCTGTTCACCGGAAATCCAAACCTGATCCCAGCAATCTCAAACCAATTCAAATTGGATCACCGCTATAAAAGACTGAACCTTAGTCTGCAATATACCGATACGAGAGACCCTATTTTCAACTGGCAGGCCGTACTAGAGGGCGACCCGGAAGCACTGGTATTCAAGGCACAACAGGGAGAGGAGAACAGGGTCGTGGCATTTACAGCTGATCTGCCCTGGAAAATCAACTCCTGGTGGTCCAGCAGGTACAACCTCCTTTTGAACTATCTGGATCAAATACCACTACTGGATGGTGCTCCCGTAACTGAAAGGAACTCCAGTTTCATTTTTACCACGGTACAAAGCTTTGATTTGGGCAAGAGCTTTGATGCTGAGATCTCCGGAGAACTCAATTCAGCACAATATGAAGGTATCATAAGGACTGAACCCAGACCCACACTGGACATTGGTATTCGGAAAAGATTCCAATCAGGGGCATCCTTGGCCTTAAATGTCACAGACATTTTTGATACCAGTAGCGAATGGAACTTTGTTGGGGACAATCCACAGGATGATATCTTTTATGACTGGTTGTTCGACAATGAGGGACCTATTGTAAGGTTGAGCTTTTCCATGCCCTTTGGAAGCAATACCGACCGGGACAAAAGAGAGCGGGAATCCGGTTCCGAAGAAGAACAAGAGCGATTGAACTGAGGTGATGTTATGGCCATAAGAAATATAGAAAATTTAGAAGGTAAAATATGATAAAGCAAATCTTCGTAAACCTACCTGTAAGAGATCTGAAGAAATCGAAGGATTTTTACCGCAATCTTGGGTTTTCGATTAATGAGCAATTGGATCATGAAACTTCAGCTACTGTGATAGTATCCGATGACATCTATATCACATTGTTGAGCCCTGATAAATTCGAACAATTGACGTCTAATAAAGTATCACATCCTAAAAAAACGCCTAAAGCAATTAATGCCCTATCTGTTGGCGGCCGGGAAGAAGTGAACAAACTGGTTGATGTTGCCATAGCTTCGGGTGGAACGGAAGTCCGATCCACTCAAGACCATGGTTTCATGTATTACAGGGCTTTTAACGACCTTGACGGACATATTTGGGAGGTATTTTGGATGGGATTCTACTCAGGTTCTTCAATGCAAATTGTGGAATTTAAGAAGTTGTAAACGTAAAACGCTAGCTATTGATTGCGGCAGAATCGATTTTTAAATGACAGGTCTTTACAACACAAAATGTCGTCATACTATTTTTTACTCATGAAACATTAAATTAACTGATATGAAGCAAATTATCATTTTCTTATTACTTGCAAGCACCTTTGGGGTTTTCGGACAATCCTTGCAAAGGGACAATTTGATTGGTTTACACGTCATGGATGTAAAACTCAACGACGGGGTAAGCATGGAAGAGTTTCAAGAATTTTTCGTTAACCATGTCATACCGGAGTATGAAAAGCACTTTATGATAAAGGGTCATTTGATCAAATCGGTCAGAGGGGAGTATAAGGATAAACTAGGGTTGCTATGGGTATTTGCTACTGAACCAACACGTGACTATTATTTCAATGAAGATGGAACACCCAATGCGTATGAGCTTGAAGGCTTGGCCAAGGCCAAACCTGTTGAAGACGAGCTTAAAAGGAGATTTGGTTCCTATAAAGTAGATTACAAGGATGATTGGGTGGTTCAATAGTATCTATAGGCTATCGCTTTGAGAAGCAACACCAACAGTATATCCGGAGTCGGGTCTGAGCATATCACGATTGTCGCAATTAGCTCCTATGATTGCCTCATTTACACTTCTGGCAACATAGCTTCCATACGTATATTTATTTCAAAAATGAATGTCACTATGCTAAAAGACTCTTACACCTTCAGCTCTTTCACTACAAACGACCTGGAAGCGTCCAGGAAATTCTATGAAGAAACCTTAGGGCTTCATGTAAAAGAAAATGAAATGGGTATCCTGGAAATAAAGGCAGGGGATAGTAATTCGTTTATTATTTATCCCAAGGGAGAAGACCATAAACCTGCCAACTTCACCGTACTGAATTTTGCGGTAAAGCATATCGAAAAAGTAGTGGATCACTTATCTGGCAAAGGCATTACTTTCGAGCAATACCGGGAACCCATGAAGACAGACGAAAAAGGAATTTGTTGGAACTCGGGAGATAATACAGGACCAAATATTGCCTGGTTTAAAGATACTGCAGGTAACATCATTTCAATAATAGGGGAATGAATAAAACTAAGGGTTAGGATGTCTTAATACACCTATAAAACAAAATCATTCGACAAAACAAAATGAATCAAATGGAGAAAGACCGAATTGAAAACACTGATTTCAGAAAACTAGTGGGAAAATGGAAAACGGAAGGTAGAACACTATCAACTTATCAGACTCCAGAAATGAAAATATCGGGAACGGATACGTACGAAATTATACTTGAGGGATTTTTCATCTTGCACACAGCTGATGTATTAATGGGAAATGAAAGAAGCCAAACCCATGAAATAATTGGATGGGACGAAACTCTTGGCAAGGCAGTTCTGAATTATTACAACAATCAAGGTGTATCAGGAAAAATGACAGGAACTTTAGAATCTGGAGAATTAAGTATTAATGGCGATGGGCTTAAATTCAAGGGTCTATTCAGTAACCAGAATAAGAAAATCGAAGGTATATGGGAAAAATCAACTGACCAAAATACATGGGTGGAGTTTCTCAAAATGAAGCTTACAAAAGTAGAATAGATATCTGCAAACAGGTTTAAAGCACAGCGTCATACGTAAGGGACTTGGTCAATAAAACATGAAATAAGATGTACCTATGAAAAATTCCTCTCCGCCTAGAGCAACCAAAAAGGAATGGCTTGGACTGGCGGTCATTGCTTTGCCTTGCATGCTCTATTCCATGGACCTGACGGTCTTGAATTTAGCCGTCCCCAAGCTCGCAGTTGACCTTAACCCCTCTGGCACACAGCTTTTATGGATTGTGGATAGCTATGGGTTTCTCCTGGCAGGGTTTCTGATCATCATGGGTACGCTTGGAGATCGGGTTGGTAGGAGGAAACTGCTCATGATCGGTGCCGCCGCATTTGGTCTGGCTTCCGTGTTAGCCGCATTTTCCAATAGTGCAGAAGTACTGATCCTGGCCAGAGCCTTTTTGGGAATAGCAGGAGCGACATTGGCTCCTTCTACACTCTCATTGATCAGCAATATGTTCCGGGATGAAAAAGAACGTACCACGGCGATTGCCGTCTGGATCACCGCTTTTTCATTGGGCGGTGCAGTTGGACCTGTTGTCGGTGGTATCATGTTAGAGTACTATTGGTGGGGTTCCGTGTTTTTGATCGCCATTCCAGTTATGGTTCTCATATTAATTGCCGGTCCCATTCTTTTGCCGGAATTCAAAGATCCGGATGCAGGCAAAATAGACACGGTCAGTGCGGCGCTTTCCCTGACGATGGTGATAGCCATTATCTATGGCGTTAAAACGCTAAGTATTGAAGGATTCAGTTGGCTTCCGCTTATGGTAACCGTAATTGGACTGTCTTTGGGAGCAATCTTCATAATGCGTCAAAAATACCTGAAAAGCCCTTTCATTGATCTTAACATGTTTCGCATGCCTGCATTCAGCAGTTCATTGATCATTTATATGCTTTCTACGTTCATCTTGTTCGGTACCTTTTTCTTCGTTGCACAGTTTCTTCAACTGGTTTTGGGACTATCTCCTTTAGTGGCCGGACTTTGGACATTACCCTCTTTTGTGGGTTTTATTGTGGGCTCCATGACCACACCCGGACTAAGTAAGAAGTTTAAACCTTCCGATATTGTGTTTACAGGGCTTTTAATAGCTGCGATAGGATTTGGACTGGTAACACAGGTAGGACCAGACAATGGTTTAGCGTTGGTGGTATCTGCACTGGCCATATTTTCACTGGGCATTGCACCTGTATTTACGCTGGCTACTGACATGGTAGTGGGCAGTGCTCCTCCTGAGCAAGCCGGATCCGCAGCTTCTCTGTCTGAGACTGCCAGCGAATTGGGTGGCGCACTCGGCATTGCAATTTTGGGGAGCATCGGCACACTAATCTTTAAAAACAATATGACGGATAAAAACGAGATTGATACACTGGGAGCGGCAGTGGCTGAGGCTAGTAGGTTACCCGCCGAATTGGGAAGCCGTCTGTTAAGCTCGGCACGACTCGCTTTTATAGAAAGCATGAAAACCACTTCCCTTATTTGCACCGGTATTGCAGTATTCCTGGCAACCATTGTTTGGGTGTATCGCAAGAAAATAACTGTTTAAACCATAAGTGATGGAATGGAAAAGGCGGTTAGTCGATAACAAAATGGAACGCACAACCAGAAACTTAAGAAAATACAAGACAGAACATTGTCTTGTTCAAAGACCCTTCAGGTAACATTAGACTGTTTATTAAAAAATCTATGAAGAGTGTAGAAGAAATAAAGAAGGACTTTTTAAATGACCTGAACAAATGGCAAAATATCGTCCGTGGATATGAGCTTTATGAACTACAAAAACAACCAGGGCCTACCCAATGGTCTATTGGTCAGGTTATTGGCCATTTCATCCTAGAAACAAACTGGTACTTCTCTCAAGCCGGAAAGGCCTTGCTCGATGTCCAAAATCTTCAAAGATCAAAAAGTAATACCATTATTGAATGGTTTGCAGCCAATAGTTTTCCCAACGAGCACTTTAAAGGACCGGAAGATATAGATGAACCAAGTCAGCCCATATCAGTAAATCAGTTGATTGATACAATAGAAGGGCTTAAAAATAACATGCTGAACCTGGCTGATTTGTTATCGAAAAAAACGGCAAAGGGCAAATCTGAACATCCCGGACATGGTTTTTTAACCGCTCTTGAATGGTTTCAATATGCCGAGATGCACTGCAGGCACCATTTTAGGCAGAAACAGCGAATTACAGAAGCAATTAAAAAAACAGACAAATGAAAACCACCTCCCTTACTTGCACCTGTATTGCAGTATTCCTGGCGGCTATTGTTTGGGTTTATCGAAAAAAAATCATTATTAAAACTGATGAGTAATTGAACAGAAAGCATTTGTAATAGCAACGAACCGGGGTAGAAATCTAAAAGCCAAATAATCTTGAAAGCAAAACCGGAAATCATATTTGAGGTATTTACCAGGCTTGAAGCCTCAGACTTCCTTGTGGTCCGACTGCCAGGGTTCACAATTTGGTGGGTACAAATATTTTGTTACTATCAATTAACTACCAGCTTGAAAATATAAGACACCAAGAAATTGAATTGAGAACATGAGTAAATTGATTTTCTTTAATATGATGTCTCTTGACGGCTTCTTTGAAGGAGAAAACAAAGAGCTTGATTGGCATAATGTTGATGAAGAATTCAATGAATTTGCCATTAACCAACTGAACGCGGCTGATAGCTTGATTTTAGGGAGAAAAACATACGAAGGAATGGCGAACTATTGGACAAGTAAACAAGCCCTTTCAAATGACCCAATGATTACAAAAAGAATGAATGAGATCACGAAGAATGTATTTTCAAGAGAGTTAGTAAAGGTAAATTGGGAGAACACCAACCTATTCAATAGCACTATTCCTAAAGTAGTTTCTGAATTGAAGAAAAGTTCCAACAAGGACATTTTGATTCTTGGGAGTGCCGGGTTAAGCGAAACAATCATTAAAAATGAACTGATAGACGTATACCGTATAATGATTAATCCAATAATCCTGGGAAAAGGAAGTCCATTATTTCGGAATTTTGACCACCAGGTCAGATTGGAATTGAAAAATAGCAGAGTATTTCACTCAGGCAATATTTTATTGGAATATGAACCAAAACGTTAACCGAGAATTCAATAAAAGTTGGTAGCAATTTTATTTGAAAGTAGATACTGATAGATATGAGAACACTCCCCATAGCCATACTAGCAACATTATCCTGTTGTAAATCTTTATCAGATAATACAATTAAGCGAGAAGATCACTTAATTACTGGCAATGATGGCATACAGCTTCACATCCGTGAAATTTCACCCTCTAATCAAACACAAGATATTCCTTTGGTCATGATCCATGGAGGAGGTCCTGGCGCTACCGCTTCTTTTGATTTACCAGTTGCTGAAGGTTCATTCGCCCAAGAGTTTGCCAACCAGGGGTATCAGGTTTATTTGGTTAACATCAGAGGTTGGGAAAAATCCACATTACCTGATTACGATTTCTCAGATTCGACAATTGTAGTGGGTTCGCATATTGAAGCCGCTAAGGACATTCATGTCGCAGTGAACTGGGTTTTGGACCGCAATAAGGTGCAAAAGGTTCATTTGTTCGGTTGGGCCACTGGAGGACATTGGACGGGTCACTATAGTACAAAGTATCCTGAAACTGTCAGTACATTCATTTCGCTCAACTCGCTTTATGGGGTCGAAGCACCTTGGGATTTACAACAGTATTTTCGGTCCGATGAAGACGCTACAAAATTCAAGAAAACTACGTTTTTCAGGGAATCTCCACGAGAAAATCTTACTAGATCCTGGACTCGCACAATCCCTACGGAGAACAAGGAACAATGGAGAGACCCTAATGTTGAAAAGGCCTATAGAAAGTATGCCTCAGGTTTTGGAATGGATACTACGGTATTGAAGGTCCCTGGTGGCTACAGGGAAGAAAGTTTTTATATGTCATTGGGCAAAAAATATTGGGACGCCAAGGATATAACAGTTCCTGCTTTGATCATCAGAAGTGAACTGGACTTTTGGTCGAGGCCAGAAGACTTGGAGATGATCCGGAAAGACATGGTGAATTCACCAAGGTCTAGGTTCATCACTATTCCCGGGACGCATTATGTCTTTTTGGATAAGCCAGAACGAGGTAGGCAAAGACTTATCAAAGAAATACTGGACTTCATTAACGATTGGTAACCTAAGGTGTGATTAAAAATTACCGCTAATAATGGCTATAACCCATTGCTAGATATTCCAACTAACTTGAAACCATAAACAATTAGATCGGCTGGATTTAATACGGAAAAGTCCTTCGGACGTTTTCCCCAACGAAATAAGTGTTAAGACCGTGGTATCGCATAAAAAAATCAGAACAAAAATGAATCAAATAGAAAAACAGATAATTGATACTTGGTTAATCAATCATCGAACAAATTTGATGCTGATTAATGCATTAACCGAGGATGGACTGTCCTTGACCACTTCAAAACGAGGTGGTGGAAGTGTTGGTCATCAATTGGCTCATATTTACAACATTCGATATTGGAAACTTGAAAAATATGACAAATCTCTGGTGAAGGATTTAACCTCAATTAAAGCGAGTGATCCAAAGTATCCCAATGTTAAACGACTGTCATACCATAACGAAAGACCTCATTCTTCAAATGTTAACAGCAGGTATTGAAAATGGTGGGAATGTAAAAGGGTTTAAACGTGGAGTTGTTCCTCTTTTGGGTTCTTTCATTCATCACGAAGCTCATCACAGAGGAAATATATTGTTAACATTAAAACTTTGTAAATTCAAGTTACCGAATGAATTGAAATATGGAATTTGGGAATGGAATAAACTATGACTTAAAATAAAACCGCACTACAACAATAACTAAAACGGCAATTGGCAGCAAAAGTTACCAACTGTGTTTAGCTGGACCATTGACTGTATTTTTTTTAGTTCTGAAAACCACCAAATGATACAATTTCAATAGCACCCTTTTCCTCCGAAAGATAGTCACCAAGAACTACTATGAACCCTGTAAACCTATGATTTACAGGGTTTTTTTGTAATGTCAGCTGATACTGTTTGATATTTAGGTTATTAAGTGCCCAATCAGATGTCGGTCGAAATTATTCTCCCAGCTCAATTTTATATGCAAAACGTTTTCCTCCGCATAGAAGTCGAACCTTGGCTCGTAGAAGGCCTAAAAAGAAAACCTCCCTTCTTTTTTAAAACAATCCTTTGGAAGGGTTTATTTGGGTAAAGGAGAAACTTCCAAAGCCACGGCATGCTTTCCATCAAAATCCTGTGGGAAACGTATTTCCAAAGTAGTCCCCTTTTGTTTCCATTTGAGTTCCCTACCTCCTTCCAGCAAACGGATCGTACTGCCTTTGGCCAGGGTTAGCTCCTGGATGCTTTCATTTTTCCCCGGTTTCCCCAGAAAAATGACGTAGAGTGCCTTATCTTTTTGGGTAAAGCGTACCTCTTTTCCGGAGGCGGTTTTTGCCTCCGAACGTTTCCAGGGTTCGGTATCATAAATGGCTTTGCCATTTATCGCCATCCAGTTCCCCAGATCCTCCAACCTACTTCGTTGTATTTCCGGAATAGTGCCATCTGCCTTGGGCCCTACATTAAGGAGTAAATTCCCATTTTTGCTAACAATATCCACAAACAATTGGACCAAATCCGTTGAACTCAGCGTATGGCTATCATCCTCAAACTTATTGTACCCAAAGGAGTGACCTAATCCCCGGCAGGTTTCCCATTTGTATTGTTGTATCGAGTCCAATTTGCTATACTCCGGGGTATCAAAATCCGATAATCCCAAGGTAGTACCCCACCGGTTGTTGATGACCCCATCAGGGATAAGGTTGTAATAATCCGCGATAATGCCTTTGGCATTCCCTTGATCGGGGTAAGTGATATCGTTCCAGAGGATAGCAGGTTGGTACTTCTCAATAAGTTCCCGCAAATGTGCATCTGCTATGCCGCCATATTCATAGGAATTGGGCACGGTAGCCATCAATCCGGAAAAATCGTAAATAGGCGTACGGTTAAAGGTCCAATCCAATCCCCCTGAATAATATAGCCCCATTCGCATCCCCTTTTTACGGACAGATTGCGTCAAATCTCCCACGATATCGCGTTGTACGGGTTGAATATCCTCGGGCAGGTTATTGTTTTGAACCCTCGAGGGCCAAAGGGTATACCCATCATGGTGTTTGGTGGTGAGCACTACATAGCGGGCGCCTGCCTTTTTGAAAAGTTCCGCCATGGCATCGGAATCCCATTGCAATGTCTCACGGCTAAAATCCTCGGAAAATTTGTAATAATTGTACTCCAGTCCATAGTTTTCCTTGTGGTACTCATAAGTTGGAGAACCTTTTATTCGTAAGGAATTCAGATACCATTCCGCATAGCCATTGTTAATGAACCATTTGCGTGCCGCCGCCTGGAGCTTGGCCATATCAGGATTTTCCTTACCCATTTCGGCAAATAACTCTTCCACGGACAATTCCGTTGAGGCATAAGCAGGAACGGAATACAATCCCCAATGGATAAAAATCCCCAGTTTCGCATTATTAAACCACTCGGGGGATTCGTGGGATTTGAGTTGTTCCAAGTCCCCCGAATAGACCATTTTTCCCTCAGAAATGTCTACATACTGCGCTGTGGATCCCCAGGAAATGATAGTGCAGATACACCCTAGAATTGCATTTTTTATTTTCATTGTATATGTTTTAGCGTTCGATTCATAAATACTGTTCTCAGGCCATGTCAAAAAAACTAGCCCTTTTTTAATAGTTTTAGGGTTAACGGTGTATTGCTGCCAGCGAATAAAAACCCTCTTTCCTCCCCTAAACGTATCTTCGAGGAAAACTGAATATTCCCGGACAGCATTAGATTGCTTTTTGAAGGGGGTATTACGATGAATCCTTTTTTTCCATCGTTCTTCAAAACCAGTCCCACTCCTCCATCGGCCCTTGGGGTCTCCACCTCGGCATCATAGAGGTTACCCGATACCAACAGATCTATATGACCATCCTGATCATAATCAAAGGGAATAATGGATTGTATGGGGGCCAACTGGCTTCTTTTTGGCAAGGGATGCCATGTAAACCCTTTATCTCCCTTGTTTTCCAGCCAATAATGAGCAAAGGTATTTGCGCTGTAGTGAAGCGCATTTTCCAATTGGGCCTTACCGTAAATATCGAACAAGTCCGCTGCGGCGAATTCCCGATAGGTAGGATATTTTAGTTTTATGGCCGGTATCTGTTGTGATGAGCATTCCCGCCCTCTTAAGGGTAACAGCTTGCCTTCCTTGTGCTGACTCAGGACAATATCCGTGTGGTCGTTCCCATCAAAATCTGCAGCGAATACCTCAAAGGGCTTTTCGGAACTGGCCTTATATTTATAATTTAATCCCAGATTCCCGAGCACAATATCTTTATCCCCATCATTGTCCACATCAAAAACGGACAAAGCATACCACCAGCCCGTCTTTTCGTTCAATCCCCATGCTTCAGTCTGCTCCACCAAACGCCCTTTTTGATTGATAAACAATCTGGGGGACATCCACTCACCGGCCACCAAAAGATCCTCCCAACCGTCAGAATTTATGTCTGCCCAACTGGCAGTGGTAACCATGCCCAATGATTTAAAAGTTGGGCATTCCGTAGTGGTAACATCTATGAACTTTAGTTCGCCCGTATCGCTCACCTGGTTTTTAAGGAGATGACTGTCAGCGGGTGAAGGATAGCTTCCCGGTACATTTCTTCCTCCGACAAACACATCCAAATCACCATCCTTGTCGTAATCCGAAACGGCTATGACGCGTCCTGCAGTGTTCATTTGTGGAAGCACGCCCACGGCCTTTTCAAATTTCCCTTTGGTATTCAGGTATAAACGATCCTGGAAGAACTCCGGGGCTCTCGCCGGATTATGCCCACCACTTACCACGTAAAAATCCAGGTCCCCATCGTTATCCACATCAAAGAACAAGGCGCCCGTATCTTCTTTGGCCCCATCCTGTTCCCAGGGACCGGAAACCCGGGTAAAGGTTTGACCGCGATGTTGTATATATAACTCACCCGACTTACCTGCGGCATTGCCTACGAAAAAGTCTTCCAATCCATCGGCATTGATATCCCCACAGGCCAATCCCGGACCTTGGGTAGAGTATTTATGGGGTAACAATGGTTCTCGGCGGAAATCGTCATATCCATCCTCCTGGTGCACAAAATCCATACCTGACCTTTGGGTATGGTCCTCAAAGGTTAGGATAGATTGCGCAACACGCACATTTGAAGCTTTCTCGTCGGGCGAGTAGGTAAGCTCCAAAGTCTGATTTACTTCTTTCACCTCCAGGGTTTGCCTTTGCCCATTAGGCCAATTCACCAAAAGTTCCAGCTTCCCCTCATAAGATCCCAAACCAAAATGAGCTATTGGTTCTACAGCCGATTGAAACCCACGGCTTGTCAACAATTCAACAGTCTGTATACGATCCGTCCCCGGAATTTTTGCTTGTAAACGCGCTCCCAACCCTTGCGTGTTTTGGGTGAACCCTTGAAGTTTTACCCTCAGATAGTGGTTCCCGGTTTGTGCGGCGCTATTTTCAAAGAGGGATAGCGGTTCATCCAAATTGTTTATCACCAGGTCCAAATCGCCATCATTGTCCAAATCGCCATAGGCCATCCCGTTGGAAAAGCTTTTATACGACAGGCCCCAGGCATCCGTCATCTTCTCAAACGTAAGATCGCCATTGTTCCTGTAGGCATAATTATGTAAAGGTTCACTGGGATAGTCCTCAATAAGGGTACGCCCAAAAGCCTTTTGGAAAGTGACCTCATCACTTCTGTCATTTACATCATTATCGTTTACATCTCGCTTCATTCCATTGGTGATATACGCATCTTTCCACCCATCATTGTCCAAATCGGCAAATACTGTAGACCAGCTCCAGTCGGTTGTCGCAACATTAGCCATTCTGGACATTTCGGTCATAATGGGTATGCCTATGGTGTTAACCCCATTGTTCAATTGAAGGCTATTTTGCATGTATTGATAATGAAATCCTAGGTCCACCGCTTTCCGGAAATTATCAGGGGCCATACTTGCCATGTTTACCTTGGCGCGGGTATAGTCCTCAGGGGTCATATCGGCCTGGATCAGATCTAAAAGCCCATCGTTGTTAAAATCGGCAACATCTATCCCCATTCCGAACATGGAAGTATGTCCAATGGCCTGTTGTAAAACTTCGGAGAACGTACCGTCTTTGTTATTCAGGTAAAAGTAATCGGGCACATTAAAGTCATTCGAAAGATAAAGGTCTGCCCATCCGTCTGAGTTAAGATCTGCAGAAGACAGGCCAAGTGTAAGGCCAAAATTTTGAACTCCGGCCGCTGCGGTCACTTCTACAAAAGTGGATCCCTCATTTCTATACAAATGCCCCGAATCCTTCCAATCATTCTTCCGGATCTTTTCGGCATAAAACGCATTCCCCAGGGATATTGGAATTAAGGGATAATTCGCCACAAAAAGGTCCAAATCCCCATCCCTGTCATAGTCAAAAAATGTAGATTGTATGGAATGTCCCTGATCATCAATTCCAAATTCCGAAGCCCTTTCTTCGAAAGTCAAATCGCCCTTATTGATGAAAAGTTGGTTGCTTGTATTTCCATCTTTGCCGGATACTGAAAGATAGATATCCGTGTAACCATCATGATTGATATCCACAGTGGTGATACCTGTATACCAGCGATCATCACCAGCCGTACCGGAGCTTTCAGTGATATCTTCAAATACCATGTCGCCTTTATTCAGGTACAGTTTATTGGATACCATATTCCCGGTCAGGTACAGATCGGACAGGCCATCGTTGTTAAAATCAGCTATGGCCACACCTCCCCCCATGTAGATATAAGGAAAACTGTAATAATTAAGGGAATCATTCTCTTGAATGGTATTTGCAAATCTTAGTTTACTTGTAGCATGGTCAACTTGCGTAAAAAGCGACGTCTTTTCTGTTTTTGGTTCAGCATCCACAACACACCCCCAGAAAAGGGGGACTAGGAGTGTAACCAAAATCTTTTTCTTTTTCATAGTATTTGTAAACCCTTGCCCTACTTGTAAAAAAACAAGAGGTTCATAGACCGAAGTTATGCTCGTTTTATAGTAAGATTTGGGCAGCCTGGGATCAGGCGTGCCCAAATATCAACTAACTCAAACATATCAACTGTATGCTCTTCTCCATGCTATCATCTACCGAACCATTACAATTTTTCCTTGGCATTCTCTACCCTAAAAGCCCAGGCCTTGGTATTGTCCCAGCTGGAAAGATCCAGGTCCCCGGGACGCTCAATGGTGATCTTACCATTTTCAGAAATAGTCCATTCCAATGAAATCTCCTGGTTGGCCAGTAAAGAGATGGTGGTGTTTTCATTCCCCAGCAAATTTTCGAGGGTAATGGTCGGAGGCAATTCAGCCATTTGAATAGCATAAAAGGTATCTGACCCTTTTTTACGCGTGTATAATAACGAGTCGGGTTGTCTATAGCCTTTTTCCAACCTTTGGGTTCCATAAACGGCCTCCCCGCTGGTTTTTAGCCATTTTCCTATTTCCTGAAGCCGTACCACACTGGCTTCAGGGATTACACCTTCTGCTGTTGGCCCTATATTCAACAGATAATTGCCTCCTTTGGCCGTTACATCCACCAGGTTGTGCAATAATTGCGCTGTAGATTTCCAGTTTTCATCTGTTTGGTCATAGCCCCAGGTATCGTTCATGGTCATACAAGACTCCCAGTCAAAATCTGAAGTAGTAGCCAGGATCTCCTGTTCGGGGGTACCAAAATCACCCGCAAAATTTCCTTCGGCATTCATTCCCTGCATGCCCTGCCTTCCTTTGTCCACGCGATTATTGATAATGATTTCAGGCTTTAACTCACGTACATACTGGTATAAGGCCTGTCCCTGTTCATGGGTATAATCGTCCACCCACTCGCCATCAAACCAAAGAATATCCGGATCGTATGCTTCCACCAATTCCTTTAATTGGGGTTTAAGATAGTCCTCCAAATACTCCGGAAACCTGGGATTGATTTTATTCCCCCCTTCAAAGTTCCAATAATGCGGCTCGTTGATGGACTGTGCGTCGGGATGGTGCCAGTCCATAATGGAATGGTACAGGCCGAAACGGATCCCATATTTTTTGCAGGCGGCTGACAAGGCCTTTAACACATCTTTTTTATAAGGCGAAAAATCCATAATGTCATAGCCCGAAACCTTGGAATCCCACAAACAAAATCCGTCATGGTGTTTTGAGGTAATCACCAAGTATTTCATCCCTGCCTCACTGGCCAATTGCATCCAGCGATCGGCATCGAATTGTTGGGGGTCAAACTGCCTCACATAGTCTTCATACTCTGTTATTGGGATACGGGCAGAATTCATGATCCATTCCGCGATAAATTCAGTTTCTTCCCCATTGTGTACTCCTGCAGGAACTGCATATGCCCCCCAATGGATGAACATGCCAAACCGGGCATCCCGCCACCAGGCCATGCGCTTATCAAAATCGGCTCTGGATTCTTTTAAGTAATCCACCTTCGTAATTGCCCCTTCCGGTTCTTCCTTTTTCTTTTGTTGGCAAGAAACAAACAGGAGTAGGGTTATGATATAAACGGTTGTCTTCATTTTTTAAGCATTCATTTTTTGTAAAATCAATCCTCCATTATCCAATTCCATGGCTTTAATTGTATCCGGGGTTTTGCTCATAGAACGGATTAGTATCAATTTCTATCTGCGGAATGGGTAAATATTCCCTTCCCGGGACATACTGAGAGCCGCCCATATTGGATTTTAGATCGTCCGTTATGGCTTCGGGAATCAAGCCCCAGCGCAGCAGATCGTGATAGCGATCTCCTTCAAAAATAAGCTCCAGAACGCGTTCGTCCCTAACCTGTTGCCTAAGTGTAGCCTGATCGGTGGACGTCCTTGCCGGCATATTGGCCCTTGTCCTCACCTGGTTTAAGGCATCCAAGGCCATCTGGCTTCCTCCGCTCACTTCGTTTTCCGCTTCTGCATATAGCAACAATATATCCGCATACCGCATAATCCGCCAGTTAATGACCGAGGGGAAACCGGCAAAACCAAAATCGGACTGGGTCTTACCTGGTCTGAAATCGAGATACTTCCGCACGGTTACGGTATTCAGATCTGCGAACGCTTCTGCAAATGGCGTTTCATACATCATGGCCCCCGGATAATCATAAACGATGGTAGAAAAAGCCCTGGGATCGGTTTGACCGTCTGTTGTGGTTTCTGTAAGGAAGGCCTCCCGTACCCAGGTGTTGATCAACATTCCGGATTGGCTGGTAAAGCCGGGAGGTGCCAGATCCGGCTCCCAGGCGGCCGTCCTTAGATCGTTCAGCCCATCTGCTCCCCAACCTATGGTAGCGTCGTCCAACTGAATCTCAAAAAGGGATTCCATATTGTTTTCCTGGTCATCCCCAAAGTTATCCTCATGATTGGGCATCAAACTATAAATCCCGGAATCAATAATTCGTCTAAACTCGGCAGCAGCTTCTGCATATTCATTCACATTGTCAATACCAGAACGATAGAGATGGGTCTTGCCAAGCATTCCGGTGGCGGCACCCCAGGTAGCCCTACCTATATTATCTGTACCCCAGGACTCCGGCAATAAGGATTGCGCCATTCTTAGATCGCTGATGACTTGTTGCCAAACCTCTTCAGGATCTGCTGGGGCTCTTTGTACCTCTGCTAATGATTCAGCAGGCTCTGTGATCAAGGGAACATTTCGGAACATGGTTACCAAATAAAAATATTGAAACCCTCTTAAAAAGTAGGCTTCCCCTAGGATCGCGTTTTTCTCTTCCTCGGAAAAAGAAGGATCTTCTATACCGGGCACCTCCACCAGTATGGTATTGGCCCTGAGTATGGTTTTCCAGAATTCCCCCCAGGCTTCCTGCAACCTTCCGAAAGTGGGTTCAATTGAAAAATTGGCGGGATCGGTGATTATTCCTTGTGCAGGAATAGGGTTTGTGGCATCGGATCGATACATGGTATGTATGGGCATCATTCTTCCCCAGCCAAACTGATTGGCCAAGGGGCTGTACGCTCCAATGATGGCCAATCTGGCATGCTCCCCGGTCTGCCAAAACACATCAGGATTTAACCTGTTCTCATCGGTTACCTCCAAAAGGTTATCATCACAGGCTACAAATACTATGATAGCTGCCGATAGGGCCGTTAGAATTCTTTTTAATTTTTTCATTGCGCTTTTTTTTCAGTTTATAGGGATACTTGCAAACCAAAGGTTAATGTTCGGGGAACGGGATAGGCGTTTTCATCTACCCCCCTGTTAAACAAATCGTTCCCCCTTCTAATGTTTCTACCGAGTTCCGGGAAATAGCCCGAATAATTATCTATAATAAAGGCATTCTCTACATTTACAAAAAGTCGTAGTTTGTCCAAAGACAGCTTATCAATGACCTGTTGGGGAAAGGAATACCCCAGCGTGGCGTTTTGCAATCTGAAGTAGGAACCATCCTCCACATAGAAATCCGATTCCCTGCGGTTTACGCCGGCATCCCCAATGGTAGCCCTTGGTACGATATTGGAGGGGTTGTTGGGTGTCCAGGCATCACGGGCGATACCTCTTTTGGGTCCATTGGGTACAAAAACCCCTTCAAAACGGCGGCCATTCCATATCTCTCTTCCCGCCACACCCTGGAAAAACAGCGTCAGGTCAAAGCCTTTGTATTGGGAAGCAAAATTGACACTGTACTCAAAATCAGGGATTGGACTACCTAAAAAGGTTTGATCATCTGCATTAAGGACACCATCTCCATTGAGATCCACAAAACGCAGATCACCCGGTACCGCAGAACGACCGGCCAATCCATCAGCATCGATCTCGGCCTGGCTTTGGTACACCCCGTTTGTTTTATATCCATAAAAATAGGCCACGGGAAAGCCCGCTTCTGTCCTAGTTGCAGCAAAGGATTCATCGGTAAAAAAACCGCTTCTAATTGGATTGACCCCTTCACCAAGATCCGTAACCTCGTTGTCCAATGTAGAGAAGTTGCCCGTTATGGAATAGGTAAAATCCCCAGCTACTTTATTATAAGTCATTGAAAATTCAAAACCCGTATTTTCTACTGTGGCTGCATTGAAAGGGATGGCCACGTTTGTCCCCGATGTGGGGTTAATGGGAAGGGCGGTCAAAATATCCTCCGATCTTTTGTTAAAATAACCCGCCTCAAATACCAATTTGCCCCCATAGAGACTCCCTTCTATACCAATATCTGTGGTTGTGGTCTCCTCCCATTTCAAATCCGGATTGGAAAATTGGATTTGGGAGACCCCACTTATCCGCTGCTGGTTGGCTCCCAGGGTATATTGACTCGTAATATTTAAAGCAGTGATATATTGAAAAGGCTGTAGATTGTCCGAACCTAACCTTCCCCAACTGCCCCGTAGCTTTAAATTGTCCACGGCATCAATTTTAAAAAACGGCTCTTCACTGATATTCCAGCCCACGCCCACGGCAGGGAAAACACCAAAACGATTGTCTTCCCCGAAGTTGGAAGACCCATCGCGCCTAAGGGAGGCCGTAAACAAATACCGTTCGGCGTAATCATAGTTTATTCTTCCAAAAAAACTTCTTATGTTCCTAGGGAATTTTCCTCCGAACCGGTCCACCACATTATTCCCGGCATTTACTGTTCTTGTATCGTTACTTAGAAATCCTTCTACTTGAATGCTGAGATCCTCATTAACATCCCTTTGTTCGGAATACCCTGCCAAAGCATCTATATTGTGGTTTCCAAAACTTTTGGTATAAGTAAGTAGATTTTCCACGATGGTGGACACAAAGGTCCCCCTGGTATCTATTAGATCTGCCAAAGGATTTTGTCCTACATCGGAATTGCTGGTAAAGTACGTAGGTACAAAGGTGAAGTTTCTACTGTTATTATAATTCAACGAAAGGTTTAACTTGTACTTAAGCCCGTCGAATATCTCATAGGTCCCGGAAAGATTTCCAAGTACATTGTCATTGGTGATGCGTCGTTCCGTAAGCGTGGCCACGCCCAACCAGTTCGAAGACCGGCTCACTCCCGCTACTCCTGTATTGGCCGCTGCAAATCCACCGTCCAAGCTTGCATCCCTTATTGGAGTAATGGGCAAATGGCCATATTCCCGTCCAAAATCTTCATTTGGTCGATCTATAGATCTTGACAGGAATAAGGATTGACTCAATGCAAACCTTCCACGGGTCAAAGAAGTATTTATCCTTAAGGAATTTCGCTCAAAACTAGAAGCCCTTACCACACCCTCTTGATCCAAGCGGTTCAAAGAAATATTATAGGTACTGTTTTTTCCACCCCCAGCTATTCGTAATCCATAGTTTTGCACTATGGCCGTTCGCAACGAGGCGTCCTGTATATCGGAATCAACGTTGGGATCAAAATCAAAAAAGTTGGCCGGCAATGGGGTTCCATCGTTGATAAAGGCCTGTTCCCTATTGGCAATGTACTCCGAGGCATTAAGAAAATCAAGTTGTCGTATTTCGGTGGCAACCCCCAAACTCATATCAAAATCAATTTTCATAGGTTGCCCTGTTCTCCCTTTTTTGGTGGTGACAATGACCACCCCCTGCCCGGATCGGGCTCCATATATGGAAGCCGTGGAAGCATCCTTTAATACTTGAATGGACTCAATATCACTAGGGTTTAAAAAATTGATGTTATCCGAGAAAACCCCATCAACCACATATAAGGGATCCTGATTGCTCAACGATCCTGTTCCTCTAATGATCACTGTAGCTCCAGCTCCGGGTGCCCCTCCGTTGGTCTCCACCCGTACCCCTGTTGCCTTCCCCACAAGGGCCTGTGTTGGGTTCCCGGTGACCACGGTATTTACGGATTCTCCATCAATGGTGCTAATGGATCCGGCTACGTTGCGTTTTTTCTGGGTACCGTACCCCACGACCACCACCTCATCCAAACTTGCAGCGCTAACCTCTAATTGCACGGTAAAATTGGTTTGGGTGCCAACAGTAATCTCCTGCGTGGCATAACCTACATAGTAAATGACCAATATGGCATCATCTCCGGAAACAGTAATGGAAAAGTTGCCATCAAAATCGGACTGAGCGCCATTATTGGTGCCTTTTTCCAAAATATTGGCACCGAACAAGGGCTCTCCCGATTCGTCCAGAATTTTTCCTGTAACTGTTTTTTCCTGTGCTGCCTGTTCAAAAGCATAGCTCCAAATGGTCTCATCCAAGGGGTAGTTTCCCGCAAAAGAGACATGGAGGCACAATACTGAAAGAGTTGCCCAAAGAAGCCTCCCCTTTGATGGAATCGTAAATCGTAAAGAGGGATTCATAGTGTATGTTTTTTGGTTTTTTCAATTTGGACACACCCAAGAAGAAGCGAATATCACGTACCAAATGTAATTTTACTTTTATTTAACATCTACCTAAAATTATGCTCAATATGATATTTTTTTTGCCTTTTTTTTATCAATACCACAATCCATGTATTTTTAAAATCAGAAAACAACAACATTGCACTCCATTTAAGATCGTATAGGCCCTATAAAACGATAACCTTGATACTCTTTTTTGGTTGTGTAGTTTCTGTTGCAACAGGGTAGTTGAAAGGGTATCTTATGCGAAGTATTGATGGACAAGAAAAACTATGGGATCTTTTAATCAAGTGTCCCTAATTGTGAGTGTTGGTACGATATTAAATCAATGGAGAATCAATTCAATAACCGGGATCTCCATATTGGGCTTGACTACCGGTAAGGCTAAATTCACATCCTTTTCACCCATCTCAAAATCAAAAGCATGCCCGTAAGGTTCCTTCATTTGTATTTCAGAGCCATCGTGCAGGAATTGTGCATACTTTACTTTCCCTTTATAGTCTTCGAGCACAAAGTTTTGAAGGGGATAATCGAGTAAATGCACATATAAGCGATGCTTCTTTTTGTTATAGGTCAATAAGGTATTTTGGGGTACTTTATAGCTTTTGGGAGCTTGGGTACAGCCATAAATTGAAGGGCTGTTGAATTTCATCCAATCCCCTATCCTTTTCAGGCTATGCTGCGCTCTTTCGTCAATAGTTCCCCGCGCCGTGGGCCCTACATTTAGGAGTAAGTTCCCTCCTTTACTGACGGTTTCTATTAATAGCACCAGTAATTGCTTGGTATTTTTCCAGGTATTTTCATCTCTGTAATACCCCCAGGAACCGCTAAACGTCTGGCAGGTTTCCCAGGGCACTTTTTCACCATTGACTGTTGGCCATTCCGGAACTTTGAACTGTTCCGGGGTAACAAAGTCTCCTCCTCCGTTAAACCCTTCAAGGTCGGCCCTGTTGTTCACAATAATCTTTGGTTGTAGTTCGCGTACCATTTTCAGCAGTTCCACGGATCCCCAATCTTCCCGATCCTTTCCGAACTCTCCGGGATAGGAAAAGTCAAGCCAAAGAATGTCCACTTCACCATAATCGGTCAGTATTTCCCGAACCTGATCGTGTAAATACTTTCGATATTTTGCCATATCCCTTCCCTTATTTACTTTACGGTATTCTGCTGCGGTTTCCTTACGTAAAGGATGAATACGATCTACGGTAAAATGGGGATGGTGCCAATCTATCAAGGAATAGTAAAACCCAATTTTAAGGCCTTCTGCCCTGAAAGCCTCCACCCACTCCCGTAGGAGATCTTTTCCATATGGCGTATTGGTGGCCTTATAATCAGTGTGCTGGGAATCAAATAGTGTGAAACCCTCATGATGTTTAGAGGTGATGACCGCATATTTCATGCCGGCTCGCTTAGCCATTTTGGCCCACTCCCTGGGATTGTAAAGATCTGGGTTAAATTGTTCAAAATACTTTTGGTAATCCTCGTTCGTAATTCTTTCCCTGTTTCTTACCCATTCGTGACGTGCGGGAAGCGCATAAAGTCCCCAATGGATAAACATTCCAAAACGGTCTTCGGTCCACCACTTTAGTCGTTTTTCTTTTTGTTCCGCTGTTTCGTTCCAGATCTTTTCTTGTGCAAAAGAAGAAACAAAGCCTAAAAAGACCAGGCCTAATAGGAATGGTGTTGCTTTCATCATACCTTGGAGTATTTATTACCTAATTCTGAGAAAAACCAGAAAAAGAGGGCCACGGATATCGCTCCGTCAGATCGGTTCACCACGGCCCTTTGCATACCACTTGCTGATAAAACTAAACTAAGGGTGTTGATCGCTACTTCTTCTATCCATTACATAGTTTATCTAAGCTATTGGTGTACCCAAAACCAGGCGTTACTTCAAAGAAAGCCTGGATTTCTGGTTCTATGTCATCAAAAGTACATTAGACCGTAGGTCGGGTCTCCCAAAAATTCAACCATATATGATACTTTTTTTGCCTAAAGCCACCCAGATGTGCCAAATATGTATATTTGAAACACTTTTTTGTTTAATTTGACAAAATCTTATATCGTTTTTTTATGAAACTGCATTTTTTGGACAGAAGCAGCCTTAAAGATCATTCCTTTACCGTTAAGAGAAATCGTTACCCTTATTTTTTAAGGGTCTGGCACTATCATCCGGAATTGGAACTTGTACTGGTAGCGCAAAGTACAGGGACCCGTTTTATTGGAGATAGCATAGAACGTTTTAAGGAGGGAGAGGTAGTTTTGATAGGAGAAAATTTACCCCATATGTGGTTGAATGACGATGCCTATTTTTCTGAATCTGAAGATTTGATTGCCGAAGCCATAGGGATTCACTTCAAGAAAGAATTCCTGGGTAGTGGGTTTTTAGGGGTTCCGGAGTTGAAGCATATTCGAGATCTTGTGGAAAAGTCCAAGTACGGACTAAAGTTCAACAACCTATCTGCAGAAACCCTCGCGCAAATAACAGAACTACTGAATCACAACGGTTTTGATAAGTTAATACGTTTTATTCATATTCTTGATATACTCGCTAGTCAGAAGGATGTAACCGTTTTGGCAAGTGAAGGCTATTTGAATGCTTTTAGGAAGACGAACAGCAAAAATTTGGATAGGACCTATGAATACATCTTCAACAATTTCAACAAATCCATTGCTTTAAAAGAGGTGGCCGAGGTGGCCAATATGAACCCTTCCGCGTTCAGTCGTTTCTTCAAAAGGGTAAACCGAAAAACCTTTAAGGAGTATGTCAACGAAATTAGGATTGGATATGCCTGCAAGTTATTGACCGAGCAACGCTATAACATCACACGGATATGTTATGAATCCGGATTCAATAATATTTCCAATTTTAATCGTCAGTTCAAAAAAATCACCGGAAAATCCCCCACGCAATATCTACGCCATCACAACTATGCCTAAAAAAATCTCTTAAAGTGGTGGGCAAAAAAAGTATTGGAAGATGTAATATAATCAGAAGTGGGTAGGTATTTTCCTAACTACTTTTGTGAAATTCAACTTGTAGTGCATGCAGCAAATTACGATTACCGAGATTCTGGCAAAGGACATTCGTTTTCCAACCAGTAAAACCATGGAAGGCTCGGATGCCATGAATCCCAATCCAGATTACTCGGCAGCCTATGTCATCTTGAAAACCGACCATCCTCAAGGTATAGAGGGGCACGGACTTACTTTTACTATTGGCCGGGGAAACGAGCTGTGTGTGGCTGCAATTGAGGCTATGTCCTATTTAGTCAAGGGTAAGACATTGCAGTCCTTTACGGAAAATATGGGGGCGTTTTGGAAAATGATTACAGGTGATAGTCAATTGCGTTGGTTAGGCCCGGAAAAAGGAGTGATCCATCTTGCCACGGCGGCCCTTGTGAATGCGGTTTGGGATCTGTACGCCAAGGTGGAGGGAAAGCCGCTTTGGAAACTATTAGCAGACATGTCTCCGGAACAACTGGTTGCTTGTATTGACTTTACCTACATTACGGATGCTATTACCCCGGATGAGGCCCTTGAACTCTTGCGACAAAAAGCTTCTACCAAAAATGAACGAATTGCACAGCTCCTGGAAAAAGGGTACCCCGCATATACCACTTCTGCCGGCTGGCTCGGATATCCGGACGATAAGATGCGACAGTTATGCCGGGAAGCTAAGGAAGAAGGATTCAAATACGTGAAAATTAAAGTTGGGGCCAGTATCGAGGATGATATAAGACGTTCTGAGATTATCAGGGAGGAAATCGGTGAAGATTTAAAATTAATGATGGATGCCAACCAGAAATGGGACGTGGAAGAGGCCATTGCCAACATGGAAAAGCTTGCAAGGTTTCATCCCTGGTGGATTGAAGAACCGACAAGTCCGGACGATATTTTAGGACATGCCAGGATTGCAAATGCAGTTGCCCCTATAAAGGTGGCTACTGGCGAACACTGTCAAAACAGGGTCATTTTTAAGCAATTATTTCAAGCTGGGGCCATTGGCATATGTCAAATAGATAGCTGTAGATTGGGAGGCGTAAATGAAATTCTTGCTATTTTATTGATGGCTGCCAAGTTTCAAATTCCCGTTTGCCCGCACGCCGGAGGAGTTGGGCTATGCGAATATGTGCAGCATCTCTCTATGATTGATTACATTTCCATTAGTGGCACATTGGAAAATAGGGTCATTGAGTATGTGGATCATCTTCATGAGCATTTTTTAGATCCTGTGGTCATTAAAGATGGAGCTTATATGCCGCCTCTTAAGCCCGGTTACAGTATTACCATGAAAACGGAGTCTCTGGAAAAGTACTCGTATCCGCTTGGGGTGGTGTGGCAAAAAACGCCTGCACAAAAGCTTTAGTCCACTACAAGGAAATGGGCAAGGCAACCCACCTATAGCATGATTTTTCAAAATAGTTATAGTAACATAATATGTTCAGCTTAAAAGGAAAGACAAGTATTGTAACAGGAGGTGCCAGTGGCATTGGCAAGTCTATAGCAGTCACGTTCGCCAAATCCGGTTGTACCGTGAATATTCTGGAATATGATGTAGAAAAAGGTAAAGCGGTGGAAAGGGAACTCAATGAAAATGGAGGGAAAGCTTATTTCCATCAATGTGATGTTGCCGACCAGTCCATGGTGAAAAAGGTAATCGATGGTTTAGGGAAAGACAATGCTATCGATATTTTGGTAAATAATGCGGGAATTGCACATATTGGAAAACTGGAAGATACGACGGAGGAGGCCATGGACCGGATTTACGATGTGAATATCAAAGGGGTGTATAATTGCATGTATGCGGCCATTCCCCACATGAAGGAAAAAGGGGGGGTAATCCTCAATATGGCATCAATTGCGTCCTCCGTAGGAATTTCAGATCGCTTTGCGTATTCCATGTCCAAGGGAGCCGTACTTACCATGACCTATTCTGTGGCTAAAGATTACCTGCAATACGGTATCCGTTGCAACAGTATTTCACCGGCAAGGATACATACCCCATTTGTGGATGGATTCATCAAAAAGAACTATCCCGGAAAGGAGGAAGAAATGTTCAAAAAACTGTCTAAGACCCAACCTATCGGAAGAATGGGCATGCCCGAAGAGGTCAGTCATCTGGCCCTTTATCTTTGTTCTGATGAGGCGTCTTTTATCACCGGAACAGACTTCCCCATTGACGGTGGGTTTATAAAATTAAACGGATAAATCATAAATGAAGTTAATACGGTTTGGCAATTTAGGACAAGAAAAGCCCGGAATTGAGCTTGATAACGGGCAACGTCTGGATATTTCAAGTTTTGGTGAAGATTTCAATGAGCACTTTTTTGCAAACAATGGGATCGATACGCTGAAACTATGGTTGGAAAAGAATAGCGAAGAAATTCCGATCATAGCGGGTAACGAAAGATTGGGTTGCCCTATTGATACCCCATCAAAAATAGTGTGCGTAGGGCTCAATTATGCCAAACATGCCGCGGAAAGTGGAATGGCCCTACCTGAAGAACCTGTGTTGTTTTTTAAGTCAACGACCGCTATAGTTGGACCTTTTGACGATGTTATGCTTCCCAAAGGGAGCCTGAAATCCGATTGGGAAGTGGAATTGGCCGTTGTTATGGGTAAAAAGGCTTCATACGTACAGGAAAAGGAAGCCATGGACTATGTGGCAGGTTACGTCCTCCATAATGACATAAGCGAGCGCGGATTTCAATTGGAACGTCAAGGCCAGTGGGTTAAGGGCAAGAGTTGTGATACTTTTGCGCCTTTGGGCCCCTATCTAGTAACTAAAGATGAAGTAACTGACCCCCACAATCTCAATTTGTGGTTAAAACTGAATGGAGAGATCATGCAAAGTAGTACTACTTCGGACATGGTCTTCGATGTTCCGAAGCTTGTAAGTTATATCAGTCAGTTTATGACCTTGCTTCCGGGTGATATCATATCCACAGGAACTCCTTTTGGCGTGGGATTGGGACTTACCCCCCCGGTCTATCTGAAAGCAGGAGATATCATGGAATTGGGTATTGATAAATTAGGGGTTTCCCGTCAAAAAGTGATCCCTTTTGAGAAATGAATGTCATAGATGCACATCAACATTTTTGGCAGTACAACCCGCAAAGGGATAGTTGGATTGACGATACGATGAAAATCCTGAAAAAGGATTTTCTGCCGGTTCACCTTAAGCCATTGCTTGAACAAAACGGCGTAAACGGATGTGTTGCCGTCCAGGCCGATCAGTCAGAAGACGAAACTAAGTTTTTAGTAAACCTGGCAAGGACCAATGAATTTGTGAAAGGTGTCGTGGGTTGGGTGGACTTGCTTGCCGAAGATGTCGAAGCACGACTCTCTCATTTTACGGAGGACCCTTTTTTCAAAGGAATACGGCATATAGTGCAAGCAGAACCAGAGGGTTTTATGCTAAGAAAGGATTTTCAGAATGGCATCTCCAAACTAGAGAGGTATGGTTTAACCTATGATATCCTGGTGTATCCCGATCAACTTCCCGATGCCATACAATTGGTTTCAACATTTGACAGTCAACCTTTTGTGCTGGATCACCTGGCCAAACCCTGTATTAAAGAGGGCATTGATCCCAGGTGGAAAAAGAGAATTTCAGAATTAGCCGGGTTTCCTAATGTATTCTGCAAGCTTTCCGGAATGGTTACCGAAGCGGTTTGGAAACAATGGTCTATAAACGATTTTGAACCTTATGTGGAATGTATTTTCGAATGTTTCGGAGTAGACCGGATCCTATTTGGTTCTGATTGGCCGGTATGCCTTCTCTCGGGTTCCTACAATGAGGTTGTTGCCATAACGGATTTTTACAGTAGATTCCTTTCAGAAAGTGAAAAGGCAAAGATTATGGGAGAAAACGCTATTCGCTTCTATAGTTTAAAAATGTGAACAAAAATGGATTTAGGATTAAGTAACAAAGTAATCCTGGTTACAGGTGGATCAAAGGGAATTGGGAATGCCATTTGCAATGTACTGGCCGAGGAAAACGCAATACCTATTGTTATAGGAAGAAACAAACAAAATGTAAAAGATGCGGTTGCCACGATAAAGCAAAAAGGAGGTAACGCTTCTTACGCATTCGCCGAACTCACTGATCCTAAACAGTGTAAGGCAGCGGTTGATAAAATAGCCGGTGAGTTTGGAAGAATAGATGGGTTAGTGAACAATGCAGGGGTTAACGACGGTGTTGGTTTGGAAAGCGGAAACTATGCTGATTTTATGCGTTCGCTCGAACGCAATGTTGTGCATTATTATATGATGGCCCATTATTCCCTTCCCTATTTAAAAGTGAGCAAAGGTGCCATCGTGAATATCGGATCAAAAACCTCCTTTACAGGTCAGGGAGGTACTTCAGGGTATGCCGCATCCAATGGTGGAAGAACCGCCCTAACCCGGGAATGGGCTGTTGAATTGTTGAAATACGAAATACGGGTAAACACGCTAATTGTAGCGGAATGTCTTACGCCGCTATACAAAAGGTGGGTTGAAACTTTTCCTGATCCGGATCAAAAATTGAAGTCCATAATGGAAAAAATCCCATTGGGAAAACGGATGACAACCGGTCGGGAAATAGCCAGTATGGTGGCTTTCCTGATCTCTGAAAGATCGGGACATACCACAGGGCAGCATATTTTTGTGGATGGAGGATATACCCATTTGGACCGGGCACTGGATCAAGATAATTCAGATAACACGCCCTGATGAAAAAAAAGCCTCAGATAGTTCCGAACCAGTTTTTGATCCCGTTTGTATTGGTGACGTCATTATTTGCCCTTTGGGGTTTTGCCAATGACATTACCAATCCCATGGTGTCTGCCTTCAAAAAGATCCTGGAACTCAATAACACACAGGCGTCATGGGTTCAGGCTGCATTCTATGGTGGATATTTTACCATGGCATTACCGGCAGCCTTTGTCGTAAAAAAATACAGTTACAGGGCTGGAATTTTGATAGGGATGTTCCTGTATGCCATCGGAGCTTTGCTTTTTTATCCTGCTGCGGCATTGGAAAACTACTTTTTTTTCCTGATCGCACTCTATGTACTCACATTTGGTCTGGCCTTTTTAGAAACTACCGCCAACCCATTTATTCTATCCATGGGTGACAAAGCAACCGCTACACAAAGACTCAACCTCGCACAAGCTTTTAATCCTCTGGGGGCATTGTGCGGGCTCTTTGTGGCCCAGGCCTTTATCCTTGGTGCTTTGCAATCAGATGACCTCGATGAAAATGGCAATAGTATCTATGAGACCTTGGAAGGGCCCACTAAGGAAGCCATAAAGACTGCTGATTTAATGGTAATTCGCAATCCCTACGTAATACTTGGTCTCGTCGTAATTGTATTAATGGTGTTGATGGCATTGGTTAAGATGCCCGAGAACAAGGAGGATACATCTCAAGCTACGGGAATGTGGGCATCCATTCAACGTATTTTTAGAAAAGAACAATTTTATGGAGGAGTTATTGCTCAGCTTTTTTATGTAGGCGCCCAGATCATGTGTTGGACCTATATCTATCAATATGCCGAAAACCTGGGAATAAACAATCGGGACGCCGTCAACTATGCTTACGCAGCACTTGGCGTCTTTTTGACCGGTAGGTTTGTTTGCACTTTTTTGTTGAAATACTTCAATTCGGGCAAGCTCCTTATGTTCCTTTCCCTACTAGCTATAGTATTTTCCTTAGGGACGATATTCATACATGGCATTCCAGGACTGTACAGTTTGGTAATGATTTCGTTTTGTATGTCATTGATGTTTCCTACAATTTATGGAATTGCCTTAAACGGACTGGGAGATGATGCCAAAACAGCATCCGCCTTTTTAGTAATGGCCATCGTAGGGGGTGCCCTTATGCCGGTGTTGCAAGGTAAATTGCTTGACCTGGGAGGGTCCGGATATGCTGATGTTCGGATAATGGGAGTTCCGGAGGTAAACTTTTCCTTTGTGCTACCATTGGTAAGTTTTTTAGTTGTAGCGCTTTACGGCTATAGAACTATGAAGACCAATTATTTTAAACGTTAAACGGAAACCTCTAATGAAGCGGTATTGTTTTGCATTGGATTTAAAAAGAGATGACAAGTTAATCCAAGACTATGTGGACCATCACAAAAAAGTCTGGCCGGAGGTCTTGGAAAGTATCAAAAAAAGCGGCATAGAGGACATGCAGATCTACCGTTTCCATAACAGGCTCTTTATGATTATGGAAGTGGATGCTACTTTTTCCTTTGAAAAAAAGGAAAAAATGGATTTTACCAATACTGTAGTACAGCAATGGGAAATGCTGATGTGGACATACCAACAGTCTATTCCCACGGCAAAACCAGGCGAAAAATGGGTATTGATGGAAAAAATATTTCAATTATAACTCCACCTTACTATGGCTGTTCCGATCGTATTTGATTCCCGATACCCCTCTGTTGAGGATCTTAGAAAAAAGGCAAAAAGAAAAATACCAAAATTTGCTTTTGAATATTTGGATGGAGGCTGTAACGAGGATGTGAACCTGAAAAAAAACACCTCGGATATCCGCGAAGTGGAATTGGTACCACGATATCTGGAAAGGCATTCCCATAGCAGCCAAAAAACGCAACTATTTGGACATACCTATGATGCCCCCTTTGGCATTGCTCCAGTCGGACTACAGGGACTCATGTGGCCCAAGGCCCCCGAAATACTAGCAAAAGCAGCCTTTGAACACAACATCCCTTTTATCTTAAGTACAGTTACTACAAGTCCAATAGAACGTATCAGTGAACTTACCGAAGGAAGAGCGTGGTTCCAATTGTATCACCCTACCAAGGACACTCTACGAAATGATATTATCAAGAGAGCTGAAGCTGCTCAATGCCCTGTCCTGGTAATTTTGTGTGATGTTCCCACTTTTGGATATCGTCCCCGGGATATACGAAACGGTTTGGCAATGCCTCCCAAGATGACCCTCAATAACATTCTTCAAATCATGGGCAAACCTCACTGGGCCACTCAGACATTGATTTACGGCCAACCCAACTTCGAGACACTCAAACCTTATATGCCCAAAAACCTTGATTTAAAGCAATTGGGCAGGTTTATGGATGAGACTTTTTCGGGTAGGCTGTTTGAAGAAAAGATCAAACCTATTCGCGATATGTGGAAAGGGAAATTGGTTCTGAAAGGTGTGGCCTCTGAGGCTGATGCCGAAATGGCAATTAGGTTGGGATTGGATGGTATTATTGTTTCCAACCATGGTGGCCGGCAATTGGATGCCGGAGAGTCTTCCTTAAGACCCCTGGTCCGTATCGCAAAAAAGTATGGCAATAGAACAACCGTGATGATGGACAGTGGTATTCGTTCCGGACCCGATATAGCACGATGCATGGCCAGCGGCGCCCAATTCACCTTTTTGGGACGTTCCTTTATGTATGGCGTTGCTGCATTAGGTAAAAAAGGAGGGCAACATACAATTTCCATTTTGAAAAGACAATTACAACAGGTAATGGAACAAATTTGCTGCGAACACGTCCAGGATTTTCCTAAGTATCTCTCAAAAGACGGTTTCCAGCCCTAGCTCAGGAGGCTCGTTTTCGATGAAAATCAGCTGAGAGTACCTCTTACAATTCGATTTTGAAAGGAGATACGCCATTTATTTTTAGGAAAACCACCCAGGTGTTCTCAAAAAAGAACGTATTGAACTTTAGGGATTTCTGCCGTTTGTCGAATGAGTTAAACTGGAAATAGCGCAATACTATTGAATCGGATTGCTTTCGTCTCTCAACGATTCAACCTCACTAATCACCTTTAGTGTCTTCAACATGGAATCAGGGGTTACAGAAATGGTATCAATGCCCTCATTAACCAAAAACTCTGAAAAATCCGGAAAGTCGGAAGGTCCCTGACCGCATATACCCACCTTTGTACCATACTTCTTTGCGGTTACCAACAGATTCTTGATCATGATTTTCACAGCTTCGTTTCGTTCATCATATAAGTGGGCGACAAGATTTGAATCTCTATCCAAACCCAAGGTCAGTTGTGTCAAATCATTCGAACCTATTGAAAAACCATCAATCATTGGCGCAAAATGTTCTGCCAACAGAATATTTGAAGGTAATTCGGCCATTAAGTATATTTCAAGACCCCGATCTCCCCTCCTTAGCCCATTTTCATTCATTATTTCCAGGACTTTTTCCAATTCTTGTGGCGTTCTGCAAAAAGGAATCATCACTGTAATGTTCTCAAAACCAAATTCATCTCTTACTTTGTTTAATGCTTTACATTCTAAAACAAAAGCTTCTCTAAATGTGTCTGAGTAGTATCTTGCTGCACCCCTCCAACCAATCATGGGGTTTTCTTCTGTTGGCTCAAAATATTTACCTCCCAATAAATTGTAATACTCGTTGCTCTTAAAGTCGGATAATCGGGTGATGACCCTTTTCGGATAAAACGCTGCAGCAATCTTAGCGATACCTTGCGCTAGCTTGTTAATAAAAAATTCCTCTTCAGAGTCATATCCTTCGATAAGCTGTTTAATGGACTTCGATAACTGGGCATCTTTTAATTGTCTATGCTTTAGTAGGGCAAGTGGATGTGCCCTGATATGGTTGTTTATAATGAATTCTTCCCGAGCCAATCCGACCCCAGCATTCGGGATCCTGCTATATTGAAAAGCCAACTCCGGGGAACCTATATTCATCATGATCGGAGTTTTGGTAACTGGAAAATCCGAATATGCGGTCTCTTTAATTTTGTAGTGTATCCTGCCCTTGTATATTTTACCAATACTTCCTTCCGAACAGGACACTGTGATCTCCTGACCATTTTCCACAACACTTCCCGCACCTATGGCACCAACAATAGCGGGAACTCCAATTTCACGAGCAACAATGGCCGCATGACAGGTTCTTCCCCCTTTCTCGGTAATAATTGCAGAGGCTTTTTTCATGAGTGGCTCCCAATCGGGGTCTGTCATTTCCGTCACTAATACTTCACCGTCTTTGAATTCGGTTTCGTCTGCACTTCCATCCCTTCCATCAAGCGTAAAAATCCGGCGTACAATCCCTGAGCCGATTTTATCACCTACTGCCACACCTTCCAGGATTAAGTGTTGTTCCAGATTTTTTTCTTCAATTTTATATTCTCTAATGGTATCCGTTTCAATTTGTGAGTGAATTGTTTCGGGTCTTGCCTGTACGATATACAGTTCATTGGTGAGCCCATCCAAAGCCCATTCAATATCCATAGGACACCATTTACCATGAATTGACGAGTAGTATTCTTCAATTTTTTGAACCCATTTGGCCAACTTAATAATCTGTTTTTCATCAATGCAAAAGGATTCTTGTTGGTTTTTGTCTACCGGTACTTTCCTGACCGTTTCAAAAGGCTTGCTTCCATAGACCATTTTATGGCTTTTCCTACCCATTTTTTTCTCAATAATTGAGTTATACCCTTTTCGCAATGCTGGTTTAAAAACGAGAAATTCGTCCGGTAATACTTCCCCTCCTACGACAAGTTCCCCAAGGCCATATGCGCCGTTGATGAGCACAACATCCTTAAAGCCACTTTCAGTATCTAAAGAGAAAGCAACCCCTGAAGCCCCTAAATCCGCACGAACCATTTTTTGTACACAAACCGATAATTTTACAGAAAAATGATCGAATCCTCTTGAAGAACGATATGAAATGGCCCTATCCGTATATAGTGATGCAAAACAACTGCGAATGGCGGTCAATAACATTTCCCCACCTCTTATATTGAGATAGGTAGATTGTTGTCCTGCGAATGAGGCATCCGGTAAGTCTTCCGCTGTAGCAGATGAACGTACTGCAATATCCGTGGCTTCCTGATTGTACGCTTCGGATAATTGATAATATGAATTGAGAATAGCTTTTTCCAAGGAAACAGGAAACTTCCCGTTTGAAATTAGTTTGCGAATTTCAGAGCCACATTTTCTTAAATTGATGATGTCTGCTACCTCGAGTTTTTTTAATACTCCTTCGATTTTTTCTTTCAGTTGATTCTCTTCAATAAAAGCATCAAATGCATCTATGGTTATAGCAAAACCATTTGGAATTTTTATTTGTTGCCTGGTAAGATTTTTAATCATCTCACCGAGTGAGGCGTTTTTACCACCTACCCTGGGTAAATCTTTAATGCCTAAATCATTCAACCAAATGATAAATTCTGGGTTTCTTTTATCTCTCATTATCATTTCTTTTTATTTGAAGAGAGCAATTGTATACTTCTTAGTATACTTTCGCTTACACTTTTTAGGAGATAAAGGTACTTACTTAATTAGCGCTCAACCTCTCAATATATGACCAGTAATGGTATTTTTTTGCCCTAGGATCTCAAAAAGCGATTAGCAATGTCTTTTTTTTACCTGAAATGTAAGCTGCAGAACATTAGGTGCATCTTGATTTTATGGATCAATGTGTCGATTATAGTGGGACATGCCATTGTATTTTAGAATGACATCGGACTTGTCCACCGCAAACGAAATCGGTTAAGGATATAAAACCAACCTGTCCCAGAAAAATAGCACAATACATCAATCCAGTCCGCTGTGTAACGGGGATTGACCGTTGGCAAATGCCATTCGAAATAAAAACAGAACAGGAGGGTAACACACAATTGAAGAGGTAATGATAGAAAAATACCTGGATCGGATCTAAGATAACGTACAGCCAACTGGGCTATACCTAGTACAATGGGCATGCACAACAGATCATTAAGGTGATTGTTTAGAAGTTTGGGTAATTCCACATTCAATTGTTGGAGAAGATAAACTGACATACCCATCAGACCGAACCATAAGATGTATCGTCTACTCAACCGATAAAGCAAATGTCCCATCCCCATTGGACTTTTCTTAGGCTGCAACATACCCCAATAAGAATGCGAGAAAAGAACCAATGGCAATGACCACTACCCAAACGGAGTAGAGGAGTTTGGCAAAAATGCGAATGAACCAATTCGGATGCTCCCTTGCATTTTCAAAGAAGGTGGTAAAACCAATTTTACCGCTCTCCTTTTCCAAACGTCTTTTTTCATCTTCTTGCTGCCTTCGCTCTAACCTCCTTTTTAGATATATATTGATAATCGTGCCGCAATACTCACAATAATCGCGGTTGATGTTTGGTCTTTTACATTTTGGACATATTTTATACAAGGAACCCTTCATATTCTTTCTATCAATCCTACCTAGCGTATTATAAAGCTAATTCTAAAATCGGAGAATTGAGGGACTCCTTTGGGAATTCTACTGACATAAGCCCGAATTAATTGGTTTAAAAACTTGTTCAGGAATGGGATTTTGTGGTTGACCAAAGGATTGTATTAAGAATTTTGGGGAAAACGCCCCAGGATTAAGCAACACAACTTGTTACGATACCTTGAAAAACCAACACTTCCTGTTAATCAATTCAATTTTAAAGTCGCCTAAAATGAACTTTTAAAGCGTCCTGTAATTAGCTAGCCCGTGTTGTTTGGATTCATTGGCAAATGATCGCCAGAAAGAGCAGAATTGTTGACGTTCAAAAACGGTATTTTGATATCATTCTGATTTTACCCTTTGAAAAGCTCCAAAAACACTCGAATTGACCAGTTCAAAAAAGACCCTCTTTCTCCTCTCGGCGCTTCCGTGATTTTTGAATCTTTTTGGATAGGTAATGTTTCTAATTTCTAGTATCTTAACCTAGTCACAACATTGAATAAGGAAGACATAAAAAAAACTTTGAAATGGGAGCTATTCTTTTTTCTCCGGTTACCTTCCTTCGACATACAAGGACCATAGATCATCAATAATTAAAGAAACAGCAAAAATGAAAAAACAGTTACTAGGAATTTGTTTAGTGCTATTGTGCAATGTGGCAATGGGCCAGGAAGGCAATATGGCAACCTCTTTGGACGTCCAAGAAATTGACAATGATGACTTTATTATTAAATCATTGGATACTAAGACAGCTCAATTCTCGAAAGTGGCCCGGGAAATTTGGGAAAACCCGGAACTAGGGTATTTGGAATATACCAGTTCAAAACTATTGGCCGACGAACTCAGAGCAGCCGGTTTTAATGTTGAAACCGGGGTCGCGGATATGCCCACTTCATTTGTGGCTACCTACGGCAACGGAGGTCCGGTGCTTGGTTTTTTGGCGGAATTTGATGCACTTCCAGGATTGTCACAGGATGCCGTTCCCTATAAGTCCGTGCTGGTTGAAGGTGGAAATGGGCATGGATGTGGGCACAATCTTTTTGGTACTGCAGTTATTGCCTCGGGTATCGCGCTAAAGGAATGGATAGATACCAACAATGTCCAGGCGACCCTGAAGATATTTGGTACACCGGCCGAAGAAGGTGGGGGTGGTAAGGTCTATATGGTTCGTGACGGCCTGTTAAAAGATGTCGATGCAGTCATTAACTGGCACCCAGCAGACCGTAATATTGCCAATGCCTCTACCTGCAATGCGGTCATGCATGGCTATTTTAAATTCAGTGGCCAAAGTTCACATGCTGCAGGTTCTCCGGATCGGGGGAGGTCGGCTTTGGATGGGGTTGAAGCCATGAATCATATGGTCAACATGATGCGCGAACACGTGGATCAAAGAAGCAGAATACACTATGTGATTACCAATGGAGGTCTTGCGGCTAATGTCGTTCCGGATTACGCCGTGGTGGAATATATGGTGCGCCATCCCGATGTGACGGAAGTGAAACAAATGTGGGAACGCGTAGTCAAAGCGGCGGAAGGAGCCGCTATGGGGACCGGTACTACGATGGAAATAGAGATTGTCTCAGGAATGTATGGCCTTTTACCCAATGAGACCTTAGCAAAGACAATGCACAAAAATCTTAGCATTGTCGGTGGTGTTGAATACGATGCAAAAGAATTGGAGTTTGCCCAAAAGATTCAAGAGTCTTTCAACGCTACTAAGGTTCCTCCTTTGAGCAACGCCAAGGACATCCAACCCTATAAACTGTCCCACTTTTCTGCCTCTACAGATGTAGGTGATGTGAGCTATGTGGTACCTACGGTAGGTTTGGGTACTGCAACCTGGGTGCCCGGTACAGCAGCACATAGCTGGCAAGCAGTGGCGGCCGATGGAATGTCAATAGGCTTTAAAGGTATGATGTCCGCGGCCAAGACAATGGCACTGACGGGTAAAGATCTCATACTGAATCCATCGTTGATCCAGGAGGCCCAAAATGAATTTAAGAAAAGGCTGGGTAGCTTGGTGTATGAGCCACTGGTTGGAGACATGATGCCACCTTTGGAGTATCGAAAAGATCAAAATAAGGTACGATAAAAACTGGCGCTTAACAGTACTATAATTCAACTTTCCTCCATAAAAGACACCCCGGTGACTGCCGGGGTTTTGTATTTCAATTCGAATAGGTAAAGAATCTTCTCCTTGAACAGGGATTGCTACTGTGCTCACATCCTATTCTCAACAAAACGGAATACTAAAAAACGTAGTGAAATTGGCAGCCATACTCCTTCAATATATAACCCCTGAGAACTTTTACTAAAAATAATGGGGTTCTTATCTTTTTGATTTTCAGATGTAACCTTTTCTATTTCGGTGTGTCCTTAGTAGAAAAAGTATCATGAATGTGCACACATTGACTATAGCCTTGTTCCTTTCCGTTTTTTCTGTTACGTCCTTTGCCCAAACCATTGCACCGAAACCCTTTGAGTATCCTTATAATGTGCTTGTCTATGATTTACCTACATCAACAAATGGGGTAAATTATAGAATATATGTTAGGGAGCCGCTAAGAAATCCTGAAAATGGTGAAAAGGCTTCCGCATTCTATTTTCTTGATCCTTTAAGTTTATTTGTGCCGTCGGCAATTATGAGCGCTAACTATGAATATTTTAACTATATACCGCCTGCTTATTTCATCGGTATAGGTTTTACCAATGAGGAAGATGGTATCCCAAAAAAGGAAAACCGAACAAGAGATTATACTCCTACCCATTTTACTCCTCCAGATAGTACACATTTTCTGTCATCAAGTCCAGCGGATTATATCGGATCCGGTGGTTCAAACAAATTTTTAGAGGTTCTTGAGGATGAGATCATCCCCTTTGTTGAAGCACGCTTTAACGTAAGTGACGCTGATAGAGTTCTGATCGGAAAATCACTAAGTGGTTTAGCCGCAACCCATACCCTGTTAACCCGACCGAAATTGTTCAATCGTTATCTTATCATCAGTCCATCCCTATGGTGGGATGACTGGAATTACGCAAGGCATGAAAGATATTTTATGAAACAGGTTTCGGCTATAAAAACGGATGCATTCAAAAATGAAACAAGAGTATATTTTGCTGTCGGTGAAGAGGAAGAGCGGTTTGGGATGGTTACCGATTTATATCTATTGGTCAATACACTAAATAGAAAAGGGATAAACGGTTTGAAATTATATTTGGATGTACTCGAGGGAGAGATACACGAGGGTGTTTTTCCTTCTGCCTTCATGAAAGGAATTATTGGATTATATAGCAATGAAGAAAAGAGGAGAAGCTCTCCATCACCTGTAAAATGGACTAATTAACATGAATTTGAATTAGTTCAAGATTTACTTGTACCACACGTTTTAAAGCTATACTAATTTGTCGTTGGGATTAAACTTTAATCTGTACTAATGATGCTCCAAAACGTCTCCAAAAGAAGAATCTTCTAAGGATAAATAATAAAACAGGTCTAAGGAATAAATGAATACTAAAATGCTTCTTAGCCTAGATTTTTTGCTGTATATCAGCAATTTAAGATCTCGAAGAATCCTCGCTGAAAGGACGCATTTCATCGATAACTGACAAAACCTATGAATTTTTCATAGGGGGGAGGTCGAAAGAGTTTGTGCAAATTTGTAAGTGTAAACGTCCAAAATCTTACATTATGATACGAATTGCTACAATTTTTATGTTATGGGCATTTCTGATGTGCGGTGGGGTTGCAAAAGTTGTAGCCCAGGGAAACGCTGCCGGCCCTAATCCTTTATTTGGTGACGAAGAAGCTACCAAACGTATAGATGATTACCTACAACTTTTAAATGAAGGATATTCAGAATTGGAGATCTTCCAGGACCTGGGTAATGCCAACCTGTTAAGCGAAAATTATGATACCGCTGCGTTTTGGTTTGAAAAGTTAATTGCCAACACCTCCAACCCGCATATTAAAGAGCGGTATCAGGAGCGATATGAATTTGCTTCAACTCAGGCAAATACTACAGCAGACAACCGGGTAAAAAAGGATTGGACCCAGGTGGTAATGCAAGACTACCGTGAAGCTCCAAAGCCTTACATATACGATAATGCTGCCCTGACTGTGGAAGGAGCGGGTTCGTTAAAGCCTGCCAAGGAAGTTGCCGTAACTGTGGAGCGTGCTTACGAACCCAAGTTAGCGATATCTCCCGATGGTAAAGTAGCGTTCTTTAGTCGGGCCGAAGCACAAAAGCCTGAAACCGGGATCTTCTCAAAAAAAGAGGTAGTCCACGTTTTATACCGTGCAGAAAATGTTAATGGGAAGTGGAAAAATATTCAGAAGGTTGCGGTTTGTCCAAAATACTATTCTGCGATGCACCCCACCCTTTCCGCCGATGGAACCCGACTGTTTTTTGCCTCCAATATGCCCGGATCATTTGGAAAGTATGACATCTACGTATCCGAGATCGGTCCCGATGGTACGCCTGGCATTGCTAAGAATCTAGGCCCTAAAGTGAATACCAAAAAGAACGAATTGTATCCCAGTGTTATGGGCGGCACAACACTTCTCTTCGCTTCTGAAGGTCGAAAGGGATTGGGTGGATTAGATCTATTTGCGGTTAAAGTTAAGGGCAATAGGCTGGGATCTTCTAAAAATCTGGGAAGTCGCGTGAACAGTCGTTTCGATGATTTTGCGATAGCCCTGTCTCCGAGAAAAGGTATGGGATTCGTCGTGTCCAACCGTGGAAATAAGCATTCGGTAAGTCAATACGCGATTGCAGCCCCTAAAACATCGGAAGCATCACTGCTGGCAGAAAAAGATGAGGACCAATTGTTGCGGAGCCTGAACGAAGGCTCACAGAACGAAGTTTCCTCCACCATTTTTGAGGATGAATAGGCCATTGCACTCAACCAGTAAGTCGTACGAAGGCCTCCCTATCGAATAGATAGGCATTCCTAAAGAACCCTTTACGCGATTCAGAGAATCGCTGCAAACAAAACTTAACAACGTTTCACTTTAACCCCGAAAAGATGAACTGTTTTATCAAAATAGTAAAAGATAAGTTGATACTGGTTCCAGTATTCCTCTTGATCGCTGTCCCCACTTTTGCACAAGAAGTGCAACAGACCCCAACGCGCCGAAGCCCATTTCACAATCAGTTGTTTTTCAACAGGTTTATGATCAATCCTACATTTTCCTTAGTCCGTGAAAACAAGTCCTATCTCAATGTACTCTTACGGAATCAATACGCCGCTTTTGAGGACAACAACCAGAACTATTTTCTCGGTTTTAGCAATAAGCTGGACGAAAACACAGCATTGGGATTGGGTGTTTATGGGCAATGGTCCGGAGTAATTCAGGAATTTGGCTTTAACGCCAACTATGCTACCGGGGTAAAACTAGGCGAACGCAGTGCACTTACTTTTGGGGCTAATGTTTCGTACAGAAGTGAGGGTTTAGATAGAAACAGGGTGGTGGTCAATGAGGCAGACCCCACATTGGATGAAATAGAAAAGATCAATACCGTAGCTATTGAACCTGGGATGAATTTATCGCTTGGAAAATGGGACTTGGGGGTGTATTTCACGAATCTGGTACAATACAATCAAACTCAGGATAACATAGCAACCAACTTTGGCCTGGATCATATGATATCTACCCTGCAATATACCCACACCTTTAAAAATGCTTCGGGGTTGTTTGAAGACGGAAGACTAATGCCACTGGCACAAGCAGGCAGGGACCAGAATGGGGAATTGTCCTTTACGGGTTCCATGTTAGTCGATCTTCCTAAAATGGGTTGGCTACAAGCAAGTTACGACCAGCGCTATGGGATTTCTTCAGGATTAGGTTTCAATCTTAACAAAAAACTATCATTGGGGTATTTGATGGAGAAAGAGCTAACCCAAGAGGGGGAAAACCTGGGATGGAATCATGAATTATCTCTGGCATACACTTTCAATGACGAGCTTAGGGGTATGGGCATTAATGTAAACATCGCCAGTGCAGAGCAAGAACGTATTGATGAGATTGTAAATAATTATGAAGAACAATTGCACGATCTGCGTGAGCAAATGAACACTACTGCCCCGGAGATAACAGCCGTGGACGAAGCCTCTATGGCCTATCAGAATCGCTTGCTTATTGATGAGCTAATTCTTAGACAGGATTCCATAGAACAAATGCGAAACCAAATGTTTGAGAGGCGGTTTGAAACGATGGTACGTCTAATAAAAAGCGAGTTACAGCGGGAACAAGAGGATACTACTCCTCAGAAAAAGAAAAAGTTCTTTGGTTATCAAACCGGGGTAGCACAAACAGAAACAAAAACAATACAAACTACAAAAAAGGAAAAACGAGATGAACGATTCAATGAAATTCCTATAAGAGCTAAAAATCGGTCAGATGCAATCGGGGTTAATTCTGGTTTCTATTTAATTGTTAATGTCTTTAAAAACAAATCTTACCTAAAGTCATTTATGGAGGACTTAACCAAGCAAGGTTTGAAAGCTGGGCAATTCTACAACAAGGAAAACGGGTTACATTATGTCTATCTGGCCGATTTTGAATCAAAAAATGATGCTGACACTGCTATAGTTTCCAATTTGGATGGGGCATATAAAGAAGACAAATGGATCATGGAGGTCTTTGATACCGCCCAGACTGCAGATATCAGTTTTGAAATGGAATAATATCGCATATCCCATACTATGGGAAAAGATAACTTAATGTTGTGCTAACTATATTTGGACGCCAGGTATTGCCTTTGAAAGGCGTACCTCGGCGTCCAATGTTTTTGCAAAGACCCGCTACAAGAGTATAACTATCTCCGGGTATTGGAAAGGCATTGCAACTAAAATGGTACACCAAAAGCCGGTTGTAAGAGGTGTGCATTTGGACGAAAAAACTTACAATGATTATTCTGTAATCCAAAAAACTACTATATTTCAATCATATAATAGAAGTAACCCCGAAAATTCCATTATATGATAACCTACTACACTCAATTTCACGAGCATTGCCCAAATGCTGGAAACAAGAAACCTTTTCGTTACCGTTTCACCTCGGATGACATCCCGGATCCTTTGCTTAGCGGATTCCATTAAGTTTCAATCTCTATTTATTAGTATAACAACGGTATAGCGTGCCGGGCACAGTCCTATGCACCACAATCTGGTATTCCTGTTTAGATACTACGGTTGAAGGTACTCCATACATTAGGATTACCCGGCGGCCCCTGCCCTTGTTTCATGTTGTAATAATAACCCCAAATCAGACATATTATGAAAACAACACCTATGAATGTAATGCTGGTAGACCATGACCCGTTTACCGAAAAAATGTGCAATTCCTTTTTTTCACAAAACTTTGACTATCAATTGATTAATGTGTGCCATTCATTTCGAGAAGCATTGTGCAATTTTTCAAAGTATAGGCCAGATCTAGTCATATCGGAGACCCGTATTCAGGGGGTTTCGGGATTAAATACCGTGGATTTATTCCTGCAAAAGGAACCTGCATTGAAAGTACTGATCGCGAGTTCGGAAAACGATTTTGAACGCATCAAACAGGCCTTCAAAGTCGGTGTTACCGGTTATCTGACCAAACCGCTTACGGAGGAACGATTGAAGATGGCCTTAAAAACCATTCAGGAAGATGGCACGCCACTGAGTCACGATGTCTCCAACAAAATAGTTTCTGCCTTCCGAAAAAAGCAGTATATACAGCTTTCTGCCCGGGAAAATGAGATTGTAGCGTACCTGGAACAGGGGGCTACCTACAAAGACATCGCCAGAAAGCTTTTTATTACTCCAAGTACCGTAAATTTTCATATCCAAAACATCTATCTTAAACTCAATGTTAATTCCAAATCCGAAGCATTGACCAAACTCAAACAATGGAAAATGCTTGCTGCCTAAAAAAAAGCCCGACAGTTTTGTCGGGCTTTTCTTTTTATTACGCCTAGTACGGTAAATCTTCATGTATTGAGCAGATAAATGATTTCGTATTGACTGCGCTCAAAACAATAATTTGACGCCCTCTTTAGTAGATAGCTCAAAATCGTTTCTGGAGATGGATCCCTACCGCCCCATCAGCATAGGAAGGCAACAAAACAAAATCGTTTTTCTTTTTAAAAGGATTCCATGGAATAAGATAATCAAAGTGGTAGACGAGTTTGGTGACCATAATACCCAGGGCGGCTCCCACAAATATGTCAGAAACCCAATGCTTGTTGTTCATAACCCTTAAGGCGCCTGTAGCTGTTGCAAAGCCATAACCACTATAGGCCAAAAAAGGACTGGTTTCTTTAAATTCTTCATACAATACGGTGGCATTGGCAAACGCGTTTGAGGTGTGGCCGGAAGGAAATGCTTCGGCGTTGAATTGGTTGGGTCGCTCTTTATAGATCGCTTTTTTAAGACCAGAGGTAATTAATTGGGTCAATCCGGCAGAGATTACGAGATTTTTCGTTTGGTCAAACCAATGATTCTTTGCCTGTACCCCGGCAATATCAGCGATATATAGCTGCGCTATGGGCACGTATCGGGTATAATCATCCAAAGAGGTGTTAAAGTCATTGCCCAACCCTTCACGTAGATCTTCCTGAAATTCTTTTTCAAAATCGGTATCGGTTAAAAGTAAGCTTACCAGCAACAAGGATCCAGGTAATATGGCCTTTTTCGCCAAATCGTTTTTGGGTGGTCTTTCCAAAGAAACTTCGCCTAACTGCCCAAAACTGTTAGTGGTACACAGTAATAGACTTAGAAAGCAACCGATTTTTAGTGTAGTATTTTTAAAACAAAGAGGCATGGGGCAGTTACAAAACAGCGAAACAGGACAAAATATTGTAGTGGTTGGTTTTTTGATAGGGGTAGAAGTTGCCAATCTAACTGCAAAGGAAGACGGTTTACACTAAGGTTTAAAAGCCTGTCCAGGCATCTTTTTAGATCAAAGATCCTCACAGTGACCAAACGCAAACAGCGGAAAAATAGCTGTGGCATAAAAAAGAAGGACTCAGCTATTTTAATCCTTTGTAGAGTGTTTTGAGCCCTTGGTTATAATTCCTATTTTGGTTCATTTTTGCCAAAGCGTTGATTGTAGTATTAATTCCGGAAAAACAGTAATGAACTTAGAAAATAACCTTCGTACCACTACCCAATGGGAGATTATTGAAAATACTTTTGATCCCGACCAATTGGTAACCACAGGAAGTAACTTTATGATTGGCAATGGATACATGGGGTACAGGGGCACGTTTGAGGAATGGGAAGCCAAAGACTATGTGGCCTGTATTGTTACAGATACCTGGGATAAAGCGGAGGGAAGCCAGTGGAGCGAACTTTGCAACGTGCCCAACGGGCTTTTTACCCAATTGTTTGTGAACGACAAACTTGTTACTGTTTTTGATGGGGAAATCACTGATTACTACCGTGCTCTGGACCTGCGTAATGGCCTGAATCAAAGAAAGATGCGCTGGAGATCATCTGAGGAAGACGGGGTGCAACTTGAAGTAGAGAAGTTCGCCAGCAAAACCAATCACCATGTACTGGCAATGCGTTACAGTTTTACAGCCTTACAAGATGGAACCTATCGCCTGAATACCGGTATAGATGGCAAGGTTTGGAGTATTAAAGGAGAGCATTTCAAATCGTACACGCCCTTTGAAGAAGATAGTTTACTGGGGCTATCCCTAAAGACCTATGAACAGGATACTGAGATCGCAGTAGTAGAAGGAATCGCATTCTTGGAAAATACCCCTGAAAAATCAGAAATTACAATAACGGACAAAGGTTGCTTTCGTGAGCTGGAGTTCACCTTGAAAAAGGGTGAGACAGTAACCTTTCAAAAAGTAGTTTCCATAACGCATAGCAACGAGGTACAACACCCCATTAAATTGGCTAAAGAAGAGGTGTCCCAGGGATTACAATACGGGTACGATACCTTGAAAAAAGAACACCAGCAGTCCTGGGATAGCTTTTGGGACCGTTCGGACATCCAAATACAAGGAAATCCGGAAGCACAGGTGTTAACCCGATTCAATATTTACCAGGCCTTCATTGCAACGCCAACCCACGCCAATCTTCCCATTGGGGCAAGAGGCTTGTCTTGTCAGGTGTATCAGGGGGCTGCGTTTTGGGATCAGGAAACCTATAACCTCCCTATGTATTGCTACACCCATCCAGAGATTGCCAAAAATTTGGTTACCTATCGCTTTGACACCCTTCCCGGTGCAAAAAGGAAAGCGCAAAATTTAGGATATTATGGTGCGTTCTATGCTTGGACCAGCGGCAAAACAGGTGATGAATTATTCCCCGATTACTTTTTCACGGATGTCCTTACCGGTAGAAAAATTCGGAATCACTTCAACTGCTGGCAGATTCACATTTCCCCGGATGTGGTATATGGCATCTGGCTTTACTATGAGGCCTCATTAGATTGGGATTTTATACTCAAACACGGTGCTGAAGTACTTTTTGAGGTGGCGCAATTCTTGGTTTCGAGGGTACATTTTAAAAAGGATAAGGATCGTTTCGAACTTATCCGATTATTGGGCCCGGATGAATATCATGAGAATGTTGATAACGATGCCTACACCAATTATTTAACAAAATATGCGCTGGAAAAAGCCATTTGGGCATTTGACACCATGAAAGAAAAGGAACCCAACCGATTGCAAGAGATACTGAATACGGTGGGAATTGAAGAGCAAGCCCGAAATGACTGGAGTGAGATTGCCGAATTGATCTATCTCCCAAAACCTGATCCGAAAACCAGGGTAATTGAACAGTTTGATGGTTATTTTACTTTGGAAGACATTCGCCCTGACGCGCTGCGCAAGCGACTCATCGACCCCGGGGAATATTGGGGATGGCCTAATGGGATTGCGGTGAATACCCAGGTCTTAAAACAGGCAGATGTGATACAGTTGCTGGCATTGTTTGACGGCTTTTCCGATGAAGTGCTGACAGCAAACTACGAGTATTATGAGCCAAGGACCGAACATGGCTCTTCACTGAGCCCAAGCGTACATGCATTAGTAGCCTGTAAAGCCAATCACCACGAGGAAGCCTATCGCTATTTTATGGAGGCTTCAACAATAGATCTTTACAATGCCAGTAAAAAGGTAATGAGTGGTGGATCGTTTTTAGGAGGTATCCATACTGCCGCTGCCGGGGGTGTCTGGCGGATCATTATAGAAGGTTTTGCCGGCTTCAAGGTGAAAACCGACGGAATAGCGTTTGATCCGGCAATCCCGGATGCCTGGGAGGGCATCTCCTTTAAACTATTTGTTAAGCAGTGTTTGCTGGAGATATCGGTATACAAAGATTCCTTTCATGTAAAAAGTGATCGCAGTAATACCGATAGTATTACCATAGATTTTCGGGGGCAACAGGTATCCCTTGTGCCCGGAGCTGCTGTGGACTTCTAACACATAAAAAAACCGCAATTTTCATTGCGGTTTTTTTATTGTCAGTGGAAGTAATTGACTACTTGACTTCTTCGAAGTCTACGTCTTCCACGTTATCGCCTTCTTTAGTATCTCCTCCAGAAGCAGTATCTTCTCCATTAGGAGATGCACCGCCCGCAGCGCCTTGGGCTTCTGCCTGTGCTTTGTACATCTCTTCTGAAGCGGTTTTCCAGGCTTCATTGATCTTTTCCAAGGCCGGGGCAATTACAGCAAGATCCTTAGACTCGTAGGCCTTCTTCAATTCCTCCAAAGCATCTTCGATAGGCTTTTTCTTGTCGTCAGATAATTTATCACCGAACTCCTTCAACTGCTTTTCCGTTTGGAAGATCATACCGTCCGCCTCGTTCAGCTTTTCTGCGGTTTCTTTGGCTTTTTGATCCGCTTCTGCGTTTGCCTCGGCTTCTGCCTTCATTTTCTGAATTTCCTCCTCAGTCAGTCCTGAAGAAGCCTCAATCCGGATGTCTTGTGATTTACCGGTGGCTTTATCCGTTGCAGAGACTTTTATGATACCGTTGGCATCAATATCAAATGTTACTTCAATTTGGGGTGTCCCTCTTGGAGCGGGTGGGATGCCATCTAAATGGAATCGGCCAATAGTCTTGTTATCCGTGGCCATCGGACGCTCCCCTTGCAATACGTGAATTTCTACCGAAGGTTGATTGTCAGCCGCCGTAGAGAAAACCTGTGATTTTTTTGTGGGGATCGTTGTATTCGCCTCGATCAGTTTGGTGTTTACACCGCCCATGGTTTCAATTCCTAAGGAAAGTGGCGTAACATCCAACAACAATACATCTTTCACATCACCGGTTAATACCCCACCTTGAATCGCAGCACCAACCGCAACCACCTCATCAGGGTTAACCCCCTTTGACGGTTTTTTACCAAAAAACTTCTCCACAGCTTCCTGTACTGCAGGAATTCGTGTAGATCCTCCTACCAGAATAATCTCATCAATATCGCTTTTTGATAAGCCGGCAGCTTTTAATGCACTTTCACAAGGTGCTATGGTGCGTTTTACCAAATCGGCAATTAATTGTTCAAACTTGGATCGTGTTAAAGTTCGTACCAGGTGTTTTGGACCGGAGGCAGTAGCCGTTACATAGGGCAGATTGATCTCTGTCTGCGTTGAGGAAGACAATTCTATTTTTGCCTTTTCAGCAGCTTCCTTCAAGCGCTGCAATGCCATAGGATCGTCCCTGAGGTCTATTCCTTCATCGCTTTTAAACTCTTCAGCCAACCAATCAATTACCTTTTGGTCTACATCATCCCCTCCTAAGTGCGTATCGCCATCTGTTGCCAATACCTCAAAAACGCCATCTCCCAATTCCAGAATAGAGACATCGTGCGTACCACCACCAAAGTCAAATACCACAATTTTTTGATCTGTGTCTTTTTTATCCAGACCATAGGCCAGCGATGCCGCGGTGGGTTCATTGATGATTCGTTCTACGGTCAAACCTGCAATCTCGCCTGCTTCTTTTGTAGCCTGCCGTTGCGAATCATTAAAATATGCCGGAACAGTAATTACCGCTCGTGTCACATCCTGCCCCAAATAGTCCTCGGCAGTTTTCTTCATTTTTTGAAGAATCATCGCAGATAACTCCTGAGGGGTGTACAAACGTCCGTCAATATCTACACGCGGCGTGTTGTTATCTCCTTTTACTACGGTATAGGGTACCCGTTCTGCCTCTCTTTGGGATTCCGAGTATTTGTTCCCCATAAATCGCTTTATAGAGTAAATTGTTTTATGAGGGTTGGTAACCGCCTGTCTTTTGGCCGGATCACCTACCTTTATTTCCCCGCCTTCCACAAATGCGATTACGGAAGGGGTAGTGCGTTTCCCTTCTGCGTTTGGAATAACTACCGGCTCGTTACCTTCCATTACGGAGACACAAGAGTTGGTGGTTCCCAAATCAATACCTATAATTTTGCTCATGTTCTATCGTTAAATCGTTATTCAAATATTTACCCCTATCAACTGTCAATGACTATGCCATGCAAAAGAAATATGACAAGCTGACAGTCTTTAAAAAAATTTCAAAAAACAAATCACAACGTCCAATTGAATATATCTTTGAAAAGACAATTTATCTGTTATGGAATGTATTAGCGTTTTTGATATGCTAAAGATTGGGGTAGGGCCTTCCAGTTCCCATACCCTTGGACCATGGCGGGCAGCAGAGCGTTGGCTGAGGGAAATGGGAGAAGACTATTCCTTTGACCAGATCCAAAGTATAAAGGTCCATTTATACGGTTCCCTTTCGCTAACTGGAAAAGGACACGCTACTGATACTGCTGTGGTGCTCGGGTTATTAGGGGAAGATCCGGAAACAATTGATTGCGGCCAAATCGATACTATCATTAACAACATAAGAACCGAGCAACAGCTTTTTTTGGGGCAACGGAAAAAAGTAGCCTTCAACATAATGCACGACATCATTTTTCATAAAGATTTCCTGCCTTTTCACGCTAATGCCCTTTGCTTTGAAGCCTTCTTGCAGGACGGAAATAGTAGTAAAGAAACCTATTATTCCATTGGAGGTGGTTTTATTGTCAAAGAAACCCTGCAACACTCCCGGGAAAACGATGCCATTTTCGAGACCTTCCCCTTTCCCATTCGAACGGGAGATGAACTTTTAGCGTATTGTTCAAAAAAAGACAACGCCATATCTGAGATTGTTTGGGAAAATGAATTGTCCTTACGCACAGCCGAAGAAGTAGACAACGGCTTACAACGTATCTGGGCAACCATGTTGGAGTGTATGTATTTGGGATGCCATACCGAAGGTAAGCTTCCCGGTGGGCTGAACGTAAAGCGCCGCGCCTTTTCCATGCATCAAAAATTGATAGGGTCCCACCCCTACTCCAATCCTCGGGAATGGCTGGAAAGCATACGGGAAACCAAGGTAAAGTTTCGTGAGATCATAAAATGGGTCAGTTGTTTTGCACTGGCGGTTAACGAGATGAATGCTGCGCTGGGAAGGGTTGTAACCGCCCCAACTAACGGAAGTGCCGGTGTTATTCCTGCAGTTTTAATGTACTATTTGGTGATTGAAAACCACGATGGGGATTTTGAAGACATAAAACGGTTTCTGATGACGGCAAGTGAAGTGGGCAGTATTTTTAAGAAGGGCGCCACGATCTCCGCCGCTATGGGCGGTTGTCAGGCAGAAATTGGTGTTTCTTCCGCAATGGCAGCAGCGGGCTTAACGGAACTTATGGGAGGAAATCCTGAGCAGGTGCTGATGGCGGCCGAAATTGCCATGGAACATCATTTGGGATTGACCTGTGATCCCATTGGGGGGTTGGTGCAGATCCCCTGTATTGAAAGGAACTGTATGGGGGCCATCAAAGCCATCAATGCTGCAGAACTGGCTATGGATTCCGATCCTGCCGAAGCCAAAGTCCCTTTAGATAAAGTGGTGAGCACCATGTGGGAAACCGCCCTGGACATGAGTAGCAAGTACAAAGAAACCTCTGAGGGAGGATTGGCCGTGGGAGTCAATCTAAGCGATTGTTGATATTGTTTCCTTGGGTTAGCCAGATAGGACGGCTTTGTGTTTTACACTTCTCATGTTGTTAAGGTTGATAGATATAGAAACTAACCTTTTCTTTTGGAACAGATATCAACCGTAAATCAATTAACATGTCCGTTACTTGACTATAAAGTATATGATACGCCCACATAAAGTATTCCTCGTAGCTAACTTCCAAAGAATACTGCGAATTCTGAAAACTATCCCTTAGAAGGGCAGTTTGCACGTTAAATATTCTCATAAGATAAGGCAGAAAATAATCGGCTAAATCTTGTATTTCCTGATAACAAGTATTCGAAATAATAGGAAATTCAAAGCTCTCCTTATTTTCCAGCGTTTTATAATCGGTAAGAATTTGAGCGTTCATACCCACAACATCTTTATTGTACCGTTGATTTCCATACCGGCATAACGCGAAACCACTATCCATTTCAATATGATTTCCATAAATTCCGAGGGCCTCAAATCCAGGAGTACCTTTTTGTTGATAGCTGGCATAATATCTTTTGCCATTTCTTAAAGGCCTTTCTTTTTTTAAATATTCCCGCTCAATATTCCCAAGTTGACCACTGTCCAACAAAATATTACTTAGTACCAATAAGGATAAGTCCTCAAATTCAAATTTTGAAAGGCAGCTAATTCCCTGAGTTTTGGTTTGTATACTATCCTTAAGGTCAACAATAGCTCCCACAATGCTTTCTGCTATTGGTTTGAGCTCCTTTCCTATTCGCAAAGCTTCTTTATCAGAGATAACCATTATGGATGGAACATATTCCATCTCCTTTCGAATTAAAAAACCATTGTTTATCAATTTGTCCAGCTTTGTATTAAATTCCCCATCGTCCCATTGAAAAAACTGCTTAATCTCAGCGGTGGAATACCCCTTATGTATCAGAATAGGAATGTATTGTATGGAGTCAAAAGTGGTTTTAAAATCAGGTTTGTTTGCACCTCTGCTAACCATTTTAAATTCCCAATCTGATAGTTTAATTTCTTTTTTGTCCGATTGGTTTTTTGATACACATGATAGCACCGTGGTTGCTAATATTAAATAAAAAAAGTACCGTTTCATAAGACTATTTAACTATTTGACAGTCCATTCGGGAAAAGGTTACACAAAAAAAGTTTTGCATCAATTGGGTAAGCTAAAGGGTAGGGCATTGTATGTGGAAGGGTATTCTGGGTAGGTTTGATGTGTGAACAACGTAAACAAAACTCCCGGGTTTTTCGGAGGTCCTGCTACTCCTGATATGATACCTTAAGGGATCGAACCAGGGATGCTCAAATCCCAACAATCATTCTTGTAAACACCCAGCTCTACCGCGGGTATCAATCAGATACACGATCTTCCAGGCGCCATCAAAATTGATCAATTGGAAAGAATTTATTCCACAATGGGAAAAGTTGCCATTGAGCCAAAACTCATAGCCCACCCACGCATTCGCCATCGTTCTATCGACCTGGATATTCCAGGAAGTCAGTTTCTCCTGAAATGTTATACTGTCTGGTATACCCACGATAGATTGGTATAGTTTTTCAATTTCCTGACTCCTGAATTGTGTTTTGCCCTCTTGGTTCCGCCCCGTAGTTTGTAGTAACACCCCATCGGCCACAAAGCCTTTCATCCCAACAGAGTCTTGTTTATGAAAGGCTTCAAAGAACCCCTGCACCGTTTGTTTAACTGCTTCTTTTTCTGCTTCTTGTGCGGTTACGGAAGTAAGTGCCGCTCCTAACAGCACTATCAAAAAGAGTTTGCCGGTCATTATGGTATGTTTTATTTAAGTAGTACAAATTAACCAAAACTGTTTACATTTAGGGCAAAACAAGATTTAGATGTCCACGGCCAAAAAAGAATACAAGCGAGTTACGGTAAAATCGTTGGTAGAAATGAAGCAGAATGGGGAAAGGATCTCAATGCTTACTGCCTATGACTATTCCATGGCCAAAATTGTTGATGCTGCAAATGTTGATGTTATCCTGGTCGGTGATTCTGCGAGCAACGTGATGGCAGGCCATGAAACTACCCTCCCAATTACGTTGGATCAAATGATCTATCATGCCTCATCTGTGATTAAAGCCGCCCGTAGAGCTTTGGTGGTAGTGGACATACCTTTTGGGAGGTATCAAAGCGATTCTAAGGAAGCCCTGCGTTCAGCCATCCGTATTATGAAGGAAAGCGGCGCTCATGCCGTTAAAGTAGAGGGTGGTGAAGAAATAAAGGAGTCCGTTAAACGGATCATTCAGGCAGGAATTCCGGTTATGGGGCATTTGGGGTTAACACCGCAATCCATCTATAAGTTTGGCACCTATACGGTTCGGGCCAAGGAGGAAGCAGAAGCCGAAAAATTGAAAAAGGATGCCAAAATGCTGGAAAAATATGGTTGCTTCGGCATTGTTCTTGAAAAAATCCCGGCCAACCTTGCCCAAGAAGTGGCGGAAAGTGTAACCATCCCTGTAATAGGAATTGGTGCTGGGGGAGGCGTTGACGGGCAGGTATTGGTTGTTCATGATCTGTTAGGAATGACGCATGAGTTCAATCCTCGGTTCTTGCGACGTTATATGAACCTCTACGATGAGATGGGAAAGGCTATTGCCCGATACGTTGATGACGTAAAAAGCAGGGATTTTCCAAGCTCAGAGGAAAGTTATTAATCAGGGATTGCACTTTTCCGGGAAATTGGTAGCATGACAAAGAAATCGGATGCAAGTGATCTCCTTGTGCTCTTTGAAGACAATCATTTGATCATTGTAAACAAGCGGCCAGGGGATATTGTTCAGGGCGACAAAACCGGTGATACGGCACTCTCGGAAATTGTAAAGGAATACCTTAAGATCAAATACAACAAACCCGGGAATGTCTATTTGGGGGTTGTGCATCGGTTGGACCGTCCTACGTCAGGAATAGTGGTTTTCGCTAAAACTTCAAAGGCCTTATCCCGAATGAACAAATTGTTTTCGGAGGGCAAAACACAAAAAACGTATTGGGCGGTAATAAAAAATCCAACTCCTAAAGAAAGTGATACTTTGGTGCATTGGTTAGTGCGAAATACCAAACAAAACAAATCTTACGCGCATGCTAAGGAGGTTCCTCAAAGTAAAAAAGCCATCCTTGACTATCGATTACTTAAAAAGCTGACTACCTATTTCCTTTTGGAGATCGCCTTAAAAACCGGGCGCCATCATCAAATCAGGGCACAGCTAAGTGCGTTAGGCAGTCCTATTAAGGGAGACTTGAAATACGGTGCGGAAAGGAGTAATAAGGATGGAAGCATCCATCTGCACTCCCGAAAACTAGCCTTTGAACACCCGGTAAAAAAAGAATGGATGGAAATTACGGCCAAACCGCCACATGATCCTGTTTGGAATGCCTGTGTGTAAACTCGATAGCCCTATGAAGTAAAAATAGGTATAGAGCGTATTCCTAGCGGGTAACTACCAGTGCCTTCTCCCGTATGATCTCTGCCACAGGTCTATTCTGCAAGTGGCTCTCTAACCAGGAAAGAATATCCAGGTATAAAAATGCACGTTTTTCATAGGGATGGTCTTCATATTTTTTAAGCTCGTTGTACAGTTTCTGAAACTCGTTTTTGAGCTCGGTAGGATAGATATCCCCTAAACGTCTTAGAAACTTGATCATCTCTTTTTGAACGGCATGCAGATCATTCATCTTAAGCAGGAATTTATAAGTACTTTTGAGTTGCACTTCTAAATGGTAATCCATCCCAGCCTCATAGTGTGCCACAAGACTAAGTACCCTGGCAAAACACATGAGGTCTTCCCGCATCTTCAATTTTTTATTATTGATGATCTTTTTAAGATAGGCGATACAATTTTTGTTGTCACCAACACCAAAATAAAGACAGGCAATCTTGTAGTACAGCAGCATGATATGGTGCTCGTCAATACGTCCTTTATGCTTGGTAATACCATATTCAACAATATTGACCAGGTATAATCCCTTTTCAAAGGTGCCTTCCAAAAAATGTAGGTTGAGTTTGTTGCTGTTGAGGTACAGGAACGCCAGAGAAGCTACATTGTCATTTTTTGGGAAATCAGGTTTGGAGACAGTTGCTTCCAGCCGTTCCAGCGTCTCTCTGAATTGTGAGCTATACTTTACAAAAAACAACGATTCCAGCAAGTAGTGGTTGCCTTTGAGGTAAAACACAGGGTTAAGGAATATCATCTCCTCTTTCTCATAAAACATATCTACCCATTTGCTGGCATATCTATAGGTGGACAAAAAATCCTGAATTAAAAAGCTATACCATAGATGCGCTTTATACAGCCACAGTTTTTCCCGAAATCCCAATTCATTTACATTAAACTCCGGTAGGTGGTCTTCAAAATAGCGTTTCACTGCCTGCAAGTCGGCATCATTTCGTACGTAGCCCACCTTGAGCATCATACTATATAGTTGAAGGGATAAATTGGATAGTTTGCTGGTAATCACGTTTTGTCGGGATAGCGACTTGGCCTGTTCAGCAAGTTCATCGGCGCGATCAGGGATACTCCTTGTGATATATTGGGTTTCAATAATCTTTTCCAGCTCTACAATCTCATAGGCAACATTCTTTTCCTGATTGTCAATGGCCATCGTTTTTGCCTTATCCAGTAGTTTCAAACTCTGTTTATACAGGCCTTTTTGATACAGGATAGTGGCAAAATCCAGCAATTCCCGGATTTGAATTCTAATGTTTTGATTTACAGGGTTTAATCTAAGGCTGATTAGTACCTGTTTATATAAATGTGCTTTCAGATTAGAAAGCTGTGCCTTTTTTACAATTCCACTAGCCAGTATCTGGTTTTCGTCATACCCCTTCATTTTGTCCAATAGGTTGAAAAGCGCCAAAAACTTTGCGTCAGCGTTTACACCCAATCTTCCTACGTACAATTTAAACTGACGCTTTTCCGACTTAGACAAGGATTTAACTAAAACAAACAAACTATCTTTTGGAGTGCTTACCATCGTAAAATTGAATATGTAAGTATTTGAAAATGATTTTTTTACGTAATCCAGTCCCTACTTCAACGTTGTAACAAAAAATAGAAAAACAGGGCTTTTACATATTGCGGTGCCTACCTTCGTAAAGATTAGCTAAAACCTAAATACCTATGGGTAAAGATAACGATAAGGTATATATTTTTGACACCACGCTACGGGATGGCGAACAAGTGCCGGGCTGCAAGCTAGACACTACCCAAAAGTTGGTCATTGCAAAACGGTTGGATGAACTAGGTGTGGATGTAATTGAGGCCGGATTCCCGATCTCTAGTCCCGGGGATTTTAATTCTGTCAGCGAAATTGCCAAACTGGTGAAGAATGCAACGGTTTGCGGCCTTACCAGATCTGTCAAAAAAGATATTGAGGTTGCTGCTGAGGCTATCAAACATGCGAAAAGAGCACGAATCCATACAGGAATTGGGACATCTGACTCTCATATTACCCATAAATTCAAATCGGATCGTCAGGATATTTTGGAACGTGCAGTGGCTGCTGTCGCTTACGCCAAAACATTTGTAGAAGATGTGGAGTTCTATGCGGAGGACGCTGGAAGAACAGACAATGACTATTTAGCCCGGGTCTGTGAAGCGGTTATCAAGGCTGGCGCAACGGTACTAAACATTCCCGATACCACGGGGTACTGCCTTCCTGAGGAGTATGGCGCCAAGATGAAATATTTAAAAGAAAATGTAACAGGTATAGACAAAGCCATTTTATCCTGTCATTGCCATAACGATCTGGGATTGGCTACAGCGAATTCCATCTCGGGAGTGATCAACGGTGCCAGACAAATTGAATGTACCATTAACGGGATAGGTGAACGTGCCGGAAACACTTCCCTGGAAGAAGTGGTCATGATCCTGCGACAGCATCCTTATCTCAAGTTGGATACCAGCATCAATAGCAAATTGTTATTCGATACCAGCCAGATGGTTTCTCAAAAAATGGGAATGCCGGTACAACCCAATAAGGCTATCGTAGGTACTAATGCATTTGCCCACAGCTCAGGGATACATCAGGATGGCGTAATTAAGAATAGGGAAACCTACGAAATAATTGATCCTGAAGATGTTGGGGTAAGTGAATCTTCTATTGTGCTCACTGCCAGAAGTGGAAGGGCGGCCCTTGCCTTTCGGGCTAAAAACGTAGGCTACGAACTCACCAAACTTCAACTGGACGCTGTTTACCAAAACTTCCTCAAATTTGCAGACCGGAAAAAAGAAATCGTGGATGCGGACATCCATGAAATTATCGAAACCAGCGCCATCGATCTTAAAAGTTTGGCCTAATGAAAAAAACACTATTTGATAAGGTTTGGGATGCCCATGTTGTGGAGACCATCCCGGACGGGCCGCAGATATTGTATATTGATAAGCATTTGATCCACGAAGTTACCAGCCCGCAAGCTTTCGCTGAATTAGAGCAACGCGGAATACCTCTTTCTCGGCCGGATAAAACCGTAGCAACAGCGGATCACAATGTGCCCACTATAGACCAGCATTTGACTATTCGGGATGCTCTATCCAGAAAGCAGGTACAAATGCTCACGGAAAACTGCGAAAAACACGGCGTGACTTTATACGGATTAGGACATCCCTATCAGGGTATTGTTCACGTCATGGCACCCGAATTGGGGATAACACAACCGGGTATGACCATGGTATGTGGTGATAGTCATACCTCTACTCATGGGGCTTTCGGGACCATTGCCTTCGGTATTGGAACCAGTCAGGTAGCACAAGTATTTGCCAGTCAATGTTTGTTATTGAACAAACCGAAAAAAATGCGAATCACCGTTAACGGAACACTCAAAGAAAATGTACTGCCTAAAGATGTCATTTTATATATCATCGCAAAATTGGGCACCAACTCAGGCACAGGACATTTTGTAGAATACGCCGGAGATGTCTTCAAGAATATGAGTATGGAAGGGCGGATGACAGTGTGTAATATGAGTATTGAAATGGGCGCCCGCGGGGGAATGATCGCCCCGGATGAGATTACTTTTGACTATGTCAAGGGAAAGGAATTTGCTCCAAAAGGTGAAGTGTGGGAACGAAAATTAGCTTATTGGAAAACGTTACCTACAGATGATGACGCTGAATTTGACATCGAATATGAATTTGACGCAGTAGACATTTCACCCATGATCACCTATGGGACCAATCCCGGAATGGGCATCAAAATTGGAGAGCAGATCCCTGTTTTAGAAGATCCTTCTTTTGAGAAAGCGTTAAAGTATATGGAGCTGGAAAAGGGCCAGAATCTTGTGGGACAAACTATCAATTATGTTTTTATCGGGAGTTGCACCAACTCTCGTATAGAAGACTTTAGGGTAGCTGCCTCTCAAATTGAGGGAAAACAGAAAGCAAAAAATGTTACCGCCCTCATTGTTCCTGGTTCCCAGCAGGTAGCCAAACAGATTAAGGAAGAAGGCTTACAGGATATTTTTGAAGCCGCTGGATTTGAGATCCGGCAATCCGGTTGTTCTGCCTGCCTGGGGATGAATGAAGACAAAATACCGGCAGGTGAGTATTGTGTGTCAACCTCAAATCGTAATTTTGAAGGCAGACAGGGACCCGGGGCCCGAACCTTCTTAGCAAGCCCCCTGGTGGCTGCGCTTACCGCAGTGGAAGGCAAAATTGTGGATATTACTCAAATGGAATTAGCGTAATGCAAAAGTTCGAAACCTTTACTTCTACGGCGGTTCCCCTACCTATAGAAAATGTGGATACAGACCAAATCATTCCCGCCCGTTTTCTTAAAGCGACGGACAAAATAGGATTTGGGGAAAATCTTTTTCGGGATTGGCGCTATCATAAAGATGGGACGGTAAACGCCGGTTTTGTGCTTAACAATACTCAGTATTCGGGCAACATACTGGTTGCGGGAGAAAATTTTGGTTGTGGCTCCAGCAGGGAACACGCAGCCTGGGCCTTGGAAGACTATGGGTTTAAAGTAGTGATCTCGAGCTATTTTGCCGATATCTTTAAGGGGAATGCCCTCAACAACGGTATCCTTCCTATCGTTATACCGAACGATCAATTGAAGTCCCTGCTTAACCTGATAACTGAAAAGCCGGATACGGAGTTTTTTGTAGATCTTCCCCATCAGGAACTGGTGGTAGAAGCCTTAGGGATCCGTCAAAAATTTGATATTGATCCTTATAAAAAGATGTGCCTGATAAACGGGTACGATGATATTGATTTTCTCATTAGTAAACGAGAGGTGATAACGGCTTTTGAACAGCAAAACGCATAGTATGAAATTGAATATTGCTTTGTTGCCAGGAGATGGCATTGGACCAGAGGTGCTTACCCAAGCGGTAAAATGCCTGGAGGCGGTAGAAGAATCGTTTAATCACCAATTTGTATTCAAGAAAGCTCCGGTTGGGGCTATCGCTATAGATATGACCGGTAATCCTTTGCCGGACGAAACCCTTGCCCTTTGTAAAGAAGCAGATGCCGTTCTTTTTGGTGCTATCGGCGACCCGAAATATGATAATGATCCCAAGGCCAAGGTGCGGCCGGAACAAGGATTGCTGAAACTGCGTAAGGAGTTAGGGCTTTTCACCAATATTCGGCCGGTTAAAGTGTTTCCAACACTAATTAGCAAATCTCCCTTGAAAGAGGATATCATTTCAGGAACCGATTTTACCATTTATAGAGAGTTAACCGGAGGTATCTATTTTGGAGAGAAGAAACTCAATGACGCTGGCACAGTTGCTTCTGATCTATGCGAGTATTCAGAAAAGGAAATTAGTCGTATCGCCCATCTGGCCTTTAAGGCAGCAAAAAACCGTAACCATAAACTCACCCTTGTAGACAAAGCCAACGTGTTGGAATCTTCAAGATTATGGCGAAAAGTGGTTTCGAAAATAGGGGAAAGTTATCCGGAAGTTACTCTGGATTTCCTTTTCGTGGATAATGCCGCTATGCAGATCATTCTAAATCCGAGTCAATTTGACGTCATCCTGACCGAAAATATGTTTGGTGACATTATTTCGGATGAAGCAAGTGTAATCGGAGGATCTATCGGTTTGTTGGCATCAGCTTCTGTTGGAGACGAAAATGCACTTTTTGAACCTATCCACGGTTCGTACCCGCAAGCTACCGGAAAAGATATCGCAAATCCTGTTGCCTCCATATTATCTGCGGCCATGTTATTGGAACATTTTCAGTTGTTTGAAGAAGCTATGGCGGTTCGTGAAGCGGTAGATAAGGCATTGAAGAAAGGCGTAGTCACCCCGGACCTGAATCCCGATAGTAAGTACGGGACCAATCATGTGGGGGATTTTGTTGCGGATAATGTAGTGGATAACCACGATGACCTCAATATGAACGACGAGAATATTGGTTTAGGGAAATCTACCATTATCTGATAGAATTATTCCGCAAGAAGCTCCTGTAAAGTTGCCTGAAAATCCTCCTTAAAAGCTTCGTGTTTCTCCCCTGTAGCGGGACCATTGAAACCCGTATGTATTTTTCGAACCTCCCCTTTCTTATCAATGTAAATGGTTGTAGGATACGATAATACGTGGTTCAACATGGGCAATTTTTCATTCGCTTTGGTTTTGTTGGAAGTACCTACTTGGGCTAATAAGATAGGGTACTCCACCCCTACCCTGTCCCGCAATCGTTGTATTCCCTCAAAAGCCTTTTCTTCGGTTTTAGCATACTCAAAAGCTAACGCCACAACTTGCAGATCGGTATCAGGGTTGTTTTTTAGATAGTCTACGTAAAAACGTGTTTCGTCCAGGCAATTCGGACACCAGGTTCCCATAATCTGTACTAAAACCACCTTATCGGTAAATGCCGGATCTGAAAGGCTTACAGGGCTTCCATTCTCATCCGGAAAGGTAAAATCCAATGACGTATACCCTTCTTTCAGGAAGGTCAAGGTGTTGGCATCGGGAAGCTCAAAATCAGCGTTTCGCCTGGCAATAAAGTTTTCTGTATAATGATTGCCGGAATAGAATTTCCCTACCATAGTACTGTCCTTTAGTTTTGCTACAAAAAGGAATACATGGGCACCATCAAAAGTGGATAATTTTAAGCTATCCCCATCCACTACCCCTTCCAAATAGCGATAATCACCGGTTTTGGTCCGGTAGGTTCCTGTGACTTTGTCCCCGGTTTGTGAAAAAATCCCTTTGGCGGGATAGGGTTGTTCCGTGTCATAATCAAATTCGGTCTCCCAGATACCTGAAACATCAAAAGCCGGAGTAGTGTTTACCGTAAATCTGGGGCGTTCACCGTATTTAGCTACTACGGGAACGTAGCGTTCCAGGCTTTCTTTATTAAAAGACCCTACAATGGTACTGTCTGTAAAAGTTCCCGAGATATAGCCTTCAAAAACAGGCATCTTTATCAGGATAGAATCACCCCATGTTGTTATTTCGTCGACTTCAATCACTTCTTCGGCATTTTTTAGTTGTATCAGAAAATGACCATCAGTAGTTTTTTGAAGAACCATATCAAAAGGTAAGCGCTGGGTATCCGACACCTGCATCTCTGCATGCCAGGAACCCACCAGCAATTCCTTTTGGACAGGCGAAGAACAGGAAAACCCCCAAAGTGCGCCCAGAAAAACAAGTACTATTTTTTTCATATCTGTAGTTCTTTTCTAACAATCGAAAATATAACAACTTCCTTACGGGTATCATAAAATTGTTACATATTTTCCAAATTGAATGTAACACGCCAAAGTTTTATCTTTGCAGACTTTAAAACCCGGCAATGAAAATCTCTTTCAACTGGCTGAAGCAGTTCTTAAAGCTTGAATGGAATGCGGAAAAAACCGCAAAACTCCTTACGAACCTGGGTTTAGAGGTAGAAGGTATCGAAAGATTTGAGTCGATTAAGGGCGGGCTAAAGGGCGTTGTCGTTGGTCATGTGCTGAAATGCAAAAAGCATCCTAACGCCGACCGTTTGCAACTTACCCTGGTGGATATCGGAGAAATCCGTCCGCTTCAAATCGTCTGTGGAGCCCCCAATGTAGCGGCAGGTCAAAAGGTTCCGGTCGCTACTATCGGGACAAAGTTGTACACCAAAGAAGGTGAAGCCTGGGAGATTAAAAAAGGGAAAATACGGGGCGAAGAAAGTCATGGAATGATCTGTGCAGAAGACGAGCTCGGACTTAGAGACAGTCATGATGGCATAATGGTATTGGACAATAGTCTTATCCCGGGAACTCCTTTAGCATCCCTGCTTGAGGTAGAAAATGACGAAGTATTCGAAATTGGACTTACCCCTAACCGATCAGATGCCATGAGCCATTTTGGCGTGGCACGCGACCTCAAAGCCGGGTTAGAACAATTTGAGATATATCAAAAGATCATCACCCCATCAACTAGTCATTTTTCCGTTGATAATCGTTCCCTCAAAATCAATGTAGAAGTCGAAGACAAAGAAAAATCCCCTCGATATTGTGGAGTAACCCTTAGAAACGTTCTCGTCCAGGAGTCTCCGGATTGGCTAAAAAATAGGCTTCAAGCCATTGGGCTTTCCCCAATCAATAACATTGTGGACATTACCAATTATGTGTTGCATGAGCTTGGACAACCCTTACACGCTTTTGACGCAGCAAAAATAAAAGGAGAAAAGGTGGTGGTGAAAACACTGGAAAAAGGAACCAAATTTATTACACTGGATGGTATAGAACGAGAACTTCATGAAGAAGACCTAATGATTTGTGATGGGGAAAAACCGATGTGTATTGCAGGCGTTTTTGGGGGAATTCATTCAGGAGTCACCGAGGACACAACAGCTATCTTTCTGGAGAGTGCCTATTTTGATCCCGTTTCCATACGCAAGACGGCTAAGCGACATGGTCTAAATACCGATGCGTCTTTCCGTTTTGAACGAGGCATTGATATTAACCTGGCCGAATACGCGCTAAAAAGAGCGGCCACATTAATAAAAGAAGTGGCTGGAGGTGAGATCAGTTCGGATATCGTAGATCTTTATCCGGTAAAAAAGAAAGACCACCAAGTACTGATTACTTATGAAAAAATAAATAAGCTCATCGGGCATGAAATCCCAAAGGATACCATAAAGGCCATTCTTACTGCTCTGGAGATTAAGGTGAACAGCGTTACCGAAGCTGGTTTAGGGGTAACCATTCCCTCTTACCGGACCGATGTAGAACGGGAGGTTGACGTAATTGAAGAGATCCTTAGAGTGTACGGCTACGATAATATCCAAGTGCATCCCAAAATCACAGCTTCAATTGCCCATAGTTCAAAACTGGAAAACCACAAGTTGCAAGATATCATTGGCAATTACCTGGCTGCAAATGGCTTTTTTGAGATAATAACCAATAGTCTGGTAGAAGAAAAAGAGCAGCAACTTGCCCCGACGATAGCGATAGTGAACCCCTTAAGTTCAGATCTTGCCGCTATGCGAACCTCAATGCTGTATACCGGTTTGGATTGTTTAAGCTACAATCTTAACCGAAAAAATACCAATCTTAAGTTTTTTGAATTTGGTAAGGTATATACTCATGAAAATGCCAGCTATACTGAAGAGGAACGATTGGCACTATACATAATGGGTAACCACAACGAGGAGCATTGGATATCAGGGAGTCGCCGAACAGATTTCTTTTACCTAAAGGGAATTCTTACCTCAGCATTGGAACGCATTGGAATTCATGGGCTTCGGGAGCTCCCAATAACGGATCCAATCCTCTCCGAAGGGCTTCGCTTGACCTGTAAGGATCTGATTCTAGCCGAATTTGGCCTTGTCGCTGAGACCATTACAAAACAAAAAGATATCAAAGAACCGGTTTTTTATGCTGATCTTCAATGGAGCAACATACGGAAATCGATACAGAAAGGTGGCCAAATTACGCTGGATGAAATCCCCAAATATCCAAAGGTAAAGCGCGATTTCGCATTGTTAGTGCATGAGAATGTTTCTTTTCAGGACATCCGGGAAATCGCATTCCAAACCGAAAGGAAGCTGCTGAAGGATGTGACCCTGTTTGATGTCTACTATGGAAAGAATCTTCCTGAGGGAAAAAAATCATATGCGGTCAGTTTTACACTCCAGGACTTCAAGACCACACTCACCGAAAAACATATTAATCAGGTAATGTCCAGACTTCAAAAACAATACGAAGAAAAAATAGGAGCCACTTTGCGGTAAGGATATATACGGCACCCTGTGACAGTTGAATCAAATCCGGGAAGGCAGGATAACACTGTCTATCTCATGAATCACTCCATTTCGTAAGCTAGAATCGGCAGAAATAATTTTTGCGGAGTTCCCGAGACTATCGGTAAGTATAATGTCTGTTCCTTCCATAGTGGCCGTAATCTTATTCCCTTGTACAGAGGTGAATATAGCTTTCCCATTTCCCCTGCACATGGCCAATAGTATTTTTGATGCTGTCAGATTTCCGGCAACGATATGATACGTTAATAAGGATTTCAACTTTCCTTTGTTCTCCGATTTAAAAAGGCTGTTCAATTCTTCTGTAGTAAACCTGGCAAAAGCACTGTCCGAGGGGGCAAAAACCGTAAAGGGCCCACTGGTTTTCAAAGTCGTCTCCAACTCCGTAGCCTTAACCGCAGCGTACAGGGTCTGATGATCCTTAGAGGCCAAGGTAGCTTCAGCAATTGTTTTATCTGTTGTCAAAAATAAACCCGCCTGTACCGGTGTTAGCGAATTGGTCTGTGCAACGAGGGAGTGTCCAAACAGGGAAAAAATCACTAGCAGTGTTAAGTAGGTAGCGATCTGGGGGAATTTCATAGGTGTTCTTGTTGAAGGTTTGGGATTTTACCATAGCTAATTGCACATCATCGATGAAATGCTAATAACTTCGACAAGGTAACACATTAGTGGGTATTAGCTGAATTAGAACAATGCATTATATAGAAATTAACAAAATATTAACGTTTAACAAAAACGATCGAACTTTAGGGAAATGATTCGATTCGGTAACTTTGAGTAAAATTGCTGAAAAAGAACTGCTATGATTTTCCAGAAAACCAATATTCAGGATAAACTTTCGAGACTTAGAGATAAAGAGGTTTTAGAAGAGCGCGTATTAAAAGACGTCTATCACATCCTGGAACGTGATACCAAAAAGGAGCAAAAAATCGCCAAAACCTTAGCTGCACCTGGCAATGGTACAACCAATAGCTTTGTCTTTGACGCTTTGGAAACTGAACGGATTTATCATATCGACCAGCTTAAAAAGATCTGTATTGATTATCGCCTTCGTTTTTTAGATTCAAAATACTTTAAAGGTAAAATTCCAAACGCTGCAATTGCCAAAATAAAAGCACTGGAAAAGGAGCATAATACGGAACTAAAAGGTTTTAAGATCATGGCGCCTTCCAAACTGTTTAAATTGGAAGATAAGGACGACCCCCTTCTTTTTGCCCCGATTGGCAATGGATACTACTACCTTATTCACAAATGGGGAAATGATTTACATGCGTTTAGGAAGGTATTGGTATGGCCCTTCAAAAATGTCGTAAACCTGGCTATAACTACCTTGATCATTAGCTACTTTGCCACACTACTCATTCCTAATGGCCTTTTTTCGAAGCAAAATACTGCCGCAGAATTCTGGATGATGTTCTTTTTCATGTTTAAATCCATCGGTGCCATTGTAATTTTCTATGGATTTGCGCTTGGAAAAAACTTCAATCCGGCGATCTGGAATAGTAAATACTTTAATGCATAAGGCCTCCTAGACCGGAACAGCATACATTTTTTCCCGTAGGACTTTAATGGCTTTGTCCGACATATAGTCGTCAAAGGTTAAATACCGATCTATTATTCCTTTAGGCGTAAGTTCTATAATGCGATTCGCCACAGTCTGTACAAAAGCGTGATCATGGGTTGTCAACAATACGGTGCCTTTAAAATTATTCAACGAGTTATTAAACGCCGTAATACTCTCAAGATCCAAATGGTTTGTAGGCTCGTCAAGCAATACGATATTAGCCCGAAGCATCATCATCCGGCTTAACATGCACCGTACTTTTTCTCCACCGGAGAGTACAGAAGCCTTTTTCAATGCCTCTTCACCACTAAACAGCATCTTACCCAAAAAACCCCGAATGTAAACCTCTTCACGCTCTTCTTCCGTTTTAGCCCATTGCCGTAACCAATCTACTAAACTCAGGTCTTCCGTAAAATAATGCTCATTGTTAGCAGGGAGATAGGCCTGGGTTGTTGTTATACCCCATTGATACGTTCCGCTTTGGGCTTTTTGATTTCCCATTACAATTTCATAAAATGCAGTGGAGGCCCTTGAGTCCCTGGAAATAACAGCTACCTTATCCCCTTTCGCTAAATTAATGTCTACCTTACTGAACAATAGCTCTCCATCTTCCGCTACTGCAGATAAATTTTCGACATTTAATATCTGATCTCCTGCCTCGCGATCCCTATCAAAAATGATGGCCGGATATCTGCGGCTGGAAGGCTTAATGTCCTCTACTTTCAATTTCTCAAGCATCTTCTTTCGGGAAGTAGCTTGTTTGCTTTTTGCAACGTTCGCGCTAAAACGTTGAATGAACTCTTGCAGCTCTTTTGCCTTTTCTTCTGCCTTTTTGTTCTGCTGTGCACGTTGTCTAGCGGCCAACTGGCTGCTCTCGTACCAGAAAGTGTAATTTCCACTGAATAAATTGATCTTACCAAAATCAATATCAGCAATAGTTGTGCAAACAGCGTCTAAAAAGTGTCTGTCGTGAGAGACCACAATAACGGTATTGTCATATCCCGCTAAAAAGTGTTCCAACCAATTGATCGTATCATAATCTAAATCGTTGGTAGGCTCGTCCATGATCAGTACGTCAGGGTTTCCGAAAAGTGCTTGGGCCAGTAGAACACGGACCCTTAACTTGGAATCCATATCCGCCATCGTACTGTAATGAAGTGCTTCGGAAATCCCCAAATTGGACAACAACGCGGCTGCATCACTCTCCGCGTTCCATCCATTCATTTCCTCAAATGCCACTTGCAACTCCCCTATTTTCTCTGCATTTTCATCAGTATAATCTGCGTAAAGCGCATCAATCTGATTCTTAATAGTGAATAAGGGTTTATTTCCCATGATCACCGTCTCTAAAACGGGAAATTCATCATAGGCATTGTGATTCTGTTCCAGAACTGACATTCGCTTACCGGGTTCAAGATGAACATGGCCGGATGTTGGTTCCATTTGCCCTGAGATGATCTTTAAAAATGTGGATTTACCGGCCCCGTTGGCCCCAATAATTCCATAACAATTTCCCTGGGTAAACGCTACATTTACCTCATCAAATAGTACCCGTTTGCCAAATTGAACGGAAAGATTGGAAACTGACAGCATAGCCTCTGTATTTTATTTTCCGGCAAAAGTAATTAAAATATGCACCCTAAATAGCATATTAAAAAGGTATTTAGACCCTTAAATTCTACGGTTTAACAACATTTAACTGCTCGTTAACAGCCCGCTTTTTTTCCGATGTTTAGCTTTGCTTGACTTAATTAATGTATGAGGCAACTTTTACTCGTCTTCACTCTTATTGGTGTTTTTTCTTGTGAAGAAAAAAAAGCGGACGATACCACGGTATATTTTACTGGGGAAATTGTAAATCCTACCAGTGATTATGTGGTATTGTTTAGGGATGATATCGTAGTAGACTCCGCTAAACTGGATGAAAACAGTCGTTTTTCCTTCAGACTTACAGCAGTGGAAGAAGGGCTACACCATTTTGATCATGCTCCACAACAACAATACATCTATTTCGAGAAAGGAGATAGTGTTATTATCCGCCTAAACGCCTCACCAGCGTATTTTGATGAGTCATTGGTGTTTTCCGGAGACAACGAGGAAGTGAACAATTTAATGATAGAAATGTTCCTGACCTATGAGGATGAAGAACCCCTTGTTTATTCGTATTACCCGCTCCCCCCTAAAGAATTTAGCGATAAGATCGACTCCCTTCGCCATCAAAAACTAGATGAGCTGGAACAACTACTGACGACTACTGAACTCTCGGAAAAAGCACATGAAATTGCACGGGCGGCGATAGATTACAATAGTTTCCTCTATAAAGAGAAATATCCTTTTTATCATAAGAAAAAAACCGGTGAAACTACGATACATAAGTTGGATGCTGAATTTTATAAACATCGCAAGACGGTTGATTTGAACAATTCGGAACTTACTTTTTTCAAACCCTACTATGACTTCTTAAAACATCATTTCGGAAATCTTTCCTACACCCTATGCAGCAAGTATTGTGGCATGGAGGAATTTTCAACTTCGCAGCAGCAATTACATCTAAACAAGCATAAACTAGCCTTAATAGACAGCCTAGTTACTGAACCCAAACTTCGAGATAATCTGTTTCGAAACGTGGCTATGGATTATTTGCTAAAGGTACACGAGGCAAATAAAGAATGTGATTTGTTCATTACTAAGTTTGAAGCGCTAAGTACCAGTGAAGCCCATAAAGAAGAAATTAAACACCTGTACAAAGGCATTCAAAACCTTCAGCCACAACGCGAATTACCAGACCTTGTTTTAGAGGACGCCGATGCAAACCCTGTTTCGTTAAAAGAAATTGCCAAAGGAACTAATACTATCTTCTACTTCTGGACTTCAGACCAGAAAAGACATTTTAGAAATGTCACAAAACGTATCGCAAAACTAAAGAAACGCTATCCGAAGCATCAATTCACGGGGATAAGTTTACAGACTGGCAGACTCGAATGGTTAGCCCTATTGGATGAAAATGGCGTATCCACAGAAGATCAGTACAGAAGTACGGATTTTAAAGAAACGCAAAATGCGCTTATAGTTGATGGGCTCAACAAATGTATTATTTCCGAAGACACCTTGATCGTTAATGCCTTTGCAAACGTTTTTTACCTTGCTTCTGCTGACTTTTAAATGTTATAAAAGGAAAGCCATATCATTCCAACCAAATGGGAATAAGTTACTTATGGAACCCCAAAAGCTAACCTTTTTAAGCGTTTCCCTTTTTGTAGTCCGCCAGAAACTTCTCCAATCCTATATCTGTAAGGGGATGCTTTAACAAACCTTCTATAGCTGAAAGGGGCCCTGTCATAACATCTGCTCCAATCTTTGCGCAGTCAATAACATGCATAGTATGCCGGATGGAGGCTGCCAAGATCTGAGTTTCGAAACCGTAGTTATCGTAGATAAGTCGTATTTCGGAAATCAGATTCAAACCATCGGTTGAAATATCGTCCAAACGGCCTAAAAAAGGTGATACATAGGTAGCACCGGCTTTTGCCGCTAAAAGTGCCTGTCCGGGAGAGAATACCAAAGTACAATTGGTTCTTATCCCTTTATCTGAGAAATATTTCAGCGCCTTAACACCGTCTTTGATCATAGGTACCTTAACCACAATTTGCTCGTGCAGTTCTGCCAGTGCCTCTCCTTCCTTTACGATACCGTCAAAATCGGTCGCTACAACCTCAGCAGAGACATCCCCATCCACTATTTCACAAATAGCAATGTAGTGTTTAAGGATATTATCATGCCCCGTAATACCTTCTTTGGCCATCAAAGAAGGGTTGGTGGTTACTCCATCTAAAACACCTAGTTGCTGAGCTTCGTTAATTTGATCAAGATTAGCGGTATCGATAAAAAACTTCATATGTTCAGAATTTGTTGATAAATCTACAATTTATAATGATTCATAAGCAATCGTTCGTAGTACTTGCCAGGTAAAATTTTCTTTAAGAAGATGGAAAGCTTTTGTAAAAAAGCACCTACCGGGTATCGCACCCGGGGCTTTTGGCCTTGAATGATCCGGAAAACCTGTTTTGCTACAATAATCGGATCTTCTCCCGCATCAACATCTTTATTCATCAAGGCCAGGGCGTGTTGATAGGTACTTCGGTATGGGGAATCATCATTGGCGGGTACGTGAAATCTCCCTGCAGCGATGTTTGTAGCAAAATCGCCTGGGGCAATATTGGTTACTTCTACTCCAAATTCCTTGAGTTCCATACGCAATGTTTCTGTTGCAATCTCAAGAGCTGCTTTGGTTGAAGAATATATTCCGCGAAAAGGAAGCCCCATATACCCGGCAATAGAAGTAATGTTGATTATTAAACCACTTTTTTGAGCGCGCATGTGTGGCAACACATTTTTAATCATCCGAATAGGACCATTAAAATTGATATCAAAGGCTTTCGTAATTTCCGCCATAGGGGTTTCTTCCAGAGGACCGGTAATCCCCACTCCGGCATTGTTTACCAAAACATCTAATCTTCCATGGGTGGCCATGATATATTGAACCGTCCGATCAATTGATTCCTGTTCCCGAACGTCTAGCTCCAGTAATTCAAAGTCTCCGGAACTGCTGTTCTCTGTCAAATTCCGTGTGGTCCCGTAAACATAATACCCATGAGATGAAAGGTATTTTCCGATGGATTCACCAATCCCTGAAGAACCTCCCGTAATTAAGACAACTTTACGTTCCATGTGTTCGGAATATCGCTTTAGAGGTGATTTTAAGCGCATAAAAAAAGGCAAGCTACCTACATCGCACCGCTACAACCACATACCCTTGCTGCGTTCCCGCCCTGGGGGATTCTGCAGGAGCTGGTCGTGTAGGACTTGCCAACTGCAAATATACGACCTTTAAAATTTGTTACAATCCAGAGACATGTTTAATTTGGTCATCGCATCTAATTAAGACCCATCGTGAAAGTTCAATATCTATTGCTGCTATTGTTTATCGTGAATTCCTGTAAGAGCACGGCAGATCCTACAAAGTTCTTCGAAATTCAGTTGGAAGGCCGAAAGAAAGAATTTCAAAACGGAGAAGTAGTAGGCATAGCAATAAAAAATAAAAAGGAAAAAGAAATTCAGAACGTGGCCTATCTACTTGACGGCGACGAGATCCAGGTCAATGACGGAAAAATCACTCTGGCCGTTAGCACTTTGGGAAGTAAAGTGCTCACTGCTAAAGTGGACTACGAAGGAAATTCCGTTGAGATCAAAAAAGATATTCGTGTACTCGCCAACAAAGCCCCGGAAATTTATCGGTACGAAATTCTCAATACCTATCCCCATGACAAGAAGGCCTATACACAGGGATTGGAATTTGACGGGGACACCCTTTTTGAAAGTACTGGAAATCCAAGCAATGTTGCAAAATCGGTGCTGCGGAAATTAAATTTCAGAACCGGTGAAGTATATCAGGAGATCGTATTGGAAAGAGCGGTTTTTGGAGAAGGCCTCACCCTGATTAACGGCAACGTGATACAGCTTACCTGGAAAAGCGGTTTCGGCTATGTCTATGATCAATCCAACTTGGAGCAAAAAAGTACTTTCAACTATGGTGAAAGTCGAGAAGGATGGGGCCTCTGCAATGACGGGAACGTCATTTACAAAAGCGATGGTACCGAGAGAATATGGCTGTTAGACCCGGAAACGCTATCCGAACAAGGTTTTATTGAAACGGTCACCAACAAGTCTATTTTTAACAAAGCGAATGAATTGGAGTATGTTGACGGAAAGATCTATGCCAATGTGTGGCAAAAGGAAAGTATGATGATCATTGATCCGAAGACCGGTGCAATTGAAGGGGTGATCAATTTCGGCGGATTAAAAGACGCCGTAGAACAACATGAGAATCTGGATGTGCTTAACGGGGTGGCGTATCATCCGGAACGAAAAACACTTTTTGTAACTGGCAAAAACTGGGATACGCTTTTTGAGGTTAAAATCATCAAAAAGCAGTAATGGATGTTTTTGGAAGAGTTATCCGGGTAACCCAAAAAGATCTGGACAATCTTAATCACGTCAACAATGTACGTTACCTCGAGTGGGTTCAGGAGATTTCCAAAGCGCATTGGGAAAAAGCGGTAGAAAAGTCGATCTCAAGCCAGTTTTTGTGGGTAGTAAGAAATCATACTATAACCTATCATCAAAGCGCAGTGCTTAGTGACGAACTCAAAATAAGTACATGGATCTTAGAATGGAAAGGACCGCTTTCTATACGATTTGTAGAAATAAAAAACAATAAATCACAGCAATTGTTGGTTAGTGCTACAACGGAGTGGTGCTTGCTCAATCCTAAGACATGGAAACCAGTTAGAGTACCGGAACACATTAAGAAACTATTTCTTTAGTGCTAAAATGAAGAAAATTGCTGTTGTTCTCAGTATAGTGCTATCCTTAGGGCTTCTCCTATTGGGTTCCTGCCGGGAAGACTTTGAATTTAGGCGAAGCTCTGGTGATTTAAGTTTTTCCAAAGACACTGTTTTTTTGGATACGGTTTTCTCCAATATTGGCAGTAGCACGTATACTCTTAAGGTATACAACAACAGTAATGAGGATATTTTAATCCCCGAACTCTGGCTGGCAAATGGTACGGAAAGTAGGTACCGTCTCAATGTTGACGGAGCAGCCGGCAAAGTCTTTGAAAACATACCCCTTTTGGCACGTGACAGTCTTTTTGTATTCATTGAGACCACATTTGACATCAGTAGTACCGGCGAAACCGAATTCCTTTATACGGATACCCTGCTATTTGGGGATGCGTTGAACAACCAGACCGTAGAACTAGTTACGCTTGTCAGGGATGCCATTTTCCTATTCCCACGCACTCAAGCAGATGGTACGAGAGAAACAGTACTGTTAGGACAGGATGAGGCAGGCAATGCAATTCGGACAGAAGGGTTTGTACTCCCTGATGAAAATTTGAACCTAACTGGGGAAAAGCCTTATGTAATTTATGGTTATGCAGTAGTGGATGATGGGAAAACCCTCAGTATGGATGCGGGAACCCGAGTCCATTTCCATAGGGATTCCGGAATTTTTGTCCGAGCCGGGGCAAAATTGGAAATCAATGGTACCCTTAGCACCGACCCGGAATTGCTGGAAAATGAAGTCATCTTTGAAGGAGATCGTTTGGAACCCCAGTTTACCGATGTTCCAGGGCAATGGGGAACGGTTTGGTTAGCGGGAGGCACAGGTCATACAATTGAAAATCTTACTGTAAAGAACGCCACTATCGGATTGTTAATTGACGGTGATAGCAGCCTTCAGGAAGTCACCGCCTCCGTACAGAACACTCAGGTTTTTAATAGTTCAATTACCAACTTTTGGGCAAGAACGGCCAAAGTAAATGTCGCCAACTCTGTATTTGGAAGTTCCGGAAGTGCATCGGTCTTTTGCCAATTTGGTGGTGATTATGATTTTAAACACTGTACCATAGCCAATTACTGGACCAATGGTCTGCGCAACGGTGCCGCCCTCGTGCTCAGCAACTTTGATACTACACAGGACGGAACAGCTATCCAAAGTGCAGATCTTACCCAAGCTGTATTTTCCAATTCGGTTATAGAGGGGAACCGGAACATAGAACTGACCTTACTAAGCAACGGCGAAAACGCATTCCATTATCAATTTGTGTATTGTTCCTTAAAATTTCTGGACTCCCAGGGTAATTTTTCAGAAGATCCTCTGTATGACTTTGAAAATACGGCTTTGTTTCAGAATCCGGTGCTTAATCCGAATCCCGGGTTTGTAAACCGCTTACAGCACAATTACCGGCTTATGGCAACTTCTTTCCTGATAGACAAAGGAGATTTAGGTACAGCTGCGCTGGTTCCGCTGGATATTATAGGCACGGACCGTACACAAAATCCTGATATCGGGGCGTTTGAATACCTGGAAGAAGAATAATTTTGCTTTTTTAGGGAAAAACCCCAAATATTTTACGGGAAAAATGCAATCCTCTTTAAAATGGACTTACTACCTTGGAATCAGTATTTTAGGGATGGACTATTCATACGTGATCATAAATACAGACACCTCCTTCAACCTTCGATTACAACTAGTATTGCAGGAGTATGAAGATCTCTATTACACCGGTTCTGCAACCGATGTGGATGAAGCAATCAATCTTATTTTAAAGGTATTGCCAGATGTAGTGATTGTTAATCTTGGAGATCAACCCAGTCAAATGTTCTGTATGGTGAAGGAGTTGTACCAGTATTTGGAGCGCAGGCCCCTGCTTATTGCCGTTTCGGCCACCAAGGACTTGGCCTACGATGCCATTAAAAGTGGTTTTTATGACTATTGGCTGTTCCCTACCAGTGAATTTGATATCAGAAAAACTGTTTTTAAGATTAGAAAACAAATACCCAAAGAAAGGCTACCCACCACGCTTTGCCTTAAGACCTATAACGATTATCACTATCTGGACACCAGTGAAATTCTCTACCTAAAAGCGGATAATAACTCCACAGACTTTTTTATGCGTAACGGAAAAAGAATCAGCGCTTACAAAACGTTAAAAACCTTTGAAGCACTGCTTCCCAAAAACTTTATCCGTATCCATCAAAGTTATATTTTGAATACGCAATACGTTTCCCGAATTAATTTTGGAAAATCTACCTGTTCTTTACGAAACAGCGACTATCAACTTCCTTTTTCAAAATCCTACAGGGACAGGATTGATGAACTTAAGACGATACTCTCCAAAAACGCGATACGGAGCTTGAATTGATAGTATACTCTCAAAAGCGATCCTTTCACCCCGCAAATTGGGCAGTTCACCCTCCATTGTTTTGTTAAAATCTTAGGCATTAACAGGGCCTTTAATTTTCCGGTGAATTTAAGGTTAAACAAAACCCCTCAAAACTAAACGATTCAATTATGAAAAAAGTATTTTACATCTTCGCCCTATCTCTATTTACTCTTGGCCAATTTTCTTGTGAAGCGGAAAGCACCGCTAGCGATGAAGAATTGTATATAGATTCCCCTGATGGTAATGACTCCGGAGACATCTCTAGAAATTAGAATAATTAAGCTTAACAAAAAACCCCAAATATTAACATTTGGGGTTTTTTTGTATCTTGTATGTAGGGAATAGGTTACAACCCGTTCTCCGTTATAGCTATGAAGTGGGGCCTCCGTACATTTTTAGTATTCACACTGCTGTGCATCGGCTGCGATTCCCCCACCGAGGGCGACAGCACTGCCATCTCCGTTAAAAACGATAGTATTTCCCTATGGATCAGCTGGGTTAATGATAGTAGCGCGCTTAGCAGCATACAAAAAAGAAGATTCCTTGACAACGCCTATCGGAAAACGCTGGAACTTCCAAATGGCTTAAGAAAAACGGAAGCACTGACCCAAATTTCCTACGCCCATTTGGTTTCCGGAGATTCGTTACACTTTAAACAGGCCAATGCTACCCTAATGGCTGTGGCCAAAAAGATCGAGGACCATAAGGCCCACGGCCTGGCACATTGGGACCTGGCTGACTTCCACAAACCTCAACAACCGGACAGTGCCTATTACCACTATCGTGAGGCCTACCAACAGTTCTCCAAAGCTGATTTAGAAGGGAATATTAGGGACTATCCTGCGCGCATGCTTTACGCAATGGCTTTGATAAAGGAGCGCAACAAAGATTATGTGGGTGCTGAAAAGGATGCCATCCAAGCGATCGAGCTATATAAGCAATATGATTCCAGAGAACGTTTATTTACTAGCTATGACCATTTGGCCACTATTCAAATCGGTCTTCAAAAATTTGAAAAGGCACATGAATATTACAAAAAGTCTGAATCATATTTTGAATCCATTCCCGAAAACAAGAAGTTTGAATTCAAAACCAGGAATCTGAACAATGTAGCTAACGCATATCTTCGAAGTGGCGACTTTCAAGAAGCTTCACAGCTATTCTACACGTTGGAAAATGTCGATAGCTTATTCGAAAAACGTCCCAAGCTATATGCCAAAGTATTAACTAGCGCCGCCTATAGCAGTTTTAGAAACGGAGATTCAGATTATAACATCATTCTAGAAAAAATAAACCACTCATCCAAAATACTTAGCGACATAAAAGCAGGATATGAACTGGCTCGAAACTACGAATACGCTGCAGCTGTAAAGGCTAAGGCAGGTGACACAACAAATGCCTTAAGAAACGGAAAACTTGCCGTACAAATATCGAAGGAAACTGAGAACAATGATCGATTGTTAAACTCCTTAAAGTTGTTGACTACTTTAGATACAAAAAACGCAGCAGCTCATGCGAAAGCCTATTTTGATCTGAGTGAAGAGTTGCAATTACAGGAGCGTAACATACAAGATAAGTTTGCACGTATCCAGATGGAAACGGACGAGATCCTTGAGGAAAAAGAATTCCTGGAGCGACGTACGGCCTGGTTAGGGGGTATTACCATTGGGTTACTCGTGTTGGGGATCGCGATCTTTACCATTATTTCCCAGCGTATCAGCAACCAAAAACTGAAATTCAAGCAAAAACAGCAGGAGAGCAATCAGGAGATTTACAATTTGATGTTGGCACAACATGGAAAATTGGAAGAAGGAAAAAAATCCGAGCAAAAACGGGTCTCCGAAGAACTTCATGATGGGATATTAGGACAAATGCTGGGCATCCGCCTCGTGTTAAGCGGGCTCAACGAGCGTACCGACCCTGCGGCGATAGAGCAGCGGGAAGAACTCATTGTAAAACTTCAGGAGTTGGAAGAAGAAATTCGTACCATTTCTCATGAGCTCAATGCCTCTGCCTATCAAAAAGTGCACAACTTTATTATTTCAATCAAGGAGTTGATCGATAATGTACAGAGTTCTTCTGGCATTGACATCGCTTTTAATTATGAAGCACACTTTGAATGGGATCGCCTAAACGGTGACATAAAAATCAATACCTACCGGATTGTGCAAGAGTTGCTTCAAAATTGTGTTAAACATGCAAAATGTAAAACCATTACGGTTTCTTTTACAAAAGATAAAAATGTATTACATTTAAATGTAACTGATGATGGCGTCGGATTTGATAATACCAAAGGAAAGAAGGGAATTGGCTTAAAGAATATCATTTCCAGAGCGAATAAGCTAAATGCAACACTAGAATATAACAGTACCCCGGGTGAAGGTACTGAGGTTGAAATTAAAATTCCTAATATTGATTTGCACAAGGAAAGTCCAAAAGTCAAGGATTTACGTACAACAATGCTGAAAGCATAATGGAACATCCCACGGATAATAGCATGAAGACACTTAGAATATTGGCGGTAGACGACCACGAGATGACAATGTTAGGCTACAAATTCATTCTGGAAAGAATTGTTTTTGATGACCACAACATTATAGTAGATACGGCTACTACCTATGAAATGGGTAGAGAAAAAATTGAAGAATCCGTACATTCCTTTAAATACGACATCATTTTTCTGGACGTTCAACTGTTCCCGCCCAACGAAGAACAACCCCATAATGGAGAAGACTTAGGGGTTCTTGCCAGAGAATTGGTTCCAGAGTCCAAGATTGTTTTCATGTCATCATTTAGCGATAACTACAGAATAAACAGTATCCTGCAGTCAGTAGACCCGGATGGCTATATGGTAAAAACCGATATCGATCCCAAATCTCTGGAACAGGCGGTAAAAACCGTTATTTTTCAACCTCCCTATTATTCCTCAAAGGCTTTGGGTGCGATCCGAAAAAAAATGTCTAATGATATTACCCTGGATGAAAATGACAAAAAGATCCTCTATCATTTATCTATAGGTACCAAAACGAAAGATCTTGAAAAACATATCGATCTTTCGTCTTCTTCCATTGAGAATAGAAAACGACACTTAAAATCTTTGTTTGGTACGGAAAAAGAAAACGATCTTGCGCTTATTCTGGCAGCTAAAAATCGCGGTTTTATTTAAAAAACCAATATCAGGCATTAGCGCATTCGAAATAAGTTTCCAGGAATTTTGCCAATAGCATTTGTTTTTTTAACATAGTTTTAACACATTTTCTTCCCAAAACGGATGAAACCCCAAATCTTTTAAGGTTTTTCTCCAATCCTTCCTTAAGTATTCATTCTAATTTCGAGTAATAGAAATGAAAACAGTGGGATATGGCCAAGCCTAGAAAAGTAAAAGAGACTTCCAGAAATACCCAAACCGATTCCTGTGTGTTGATAGGGATGGATACCCTTAAGAAGACTTTGGAACGGGATTTTTTCGCTGAGGTAGTAATAGATTTTTGTTGCCCCGAAAGTGATCGGATTGACTTGATTATACATCTCGACTGTAATTTTGGACTTATCGAGAGCCTTTTTCACTTAAACAGTGGGAATTGGGGTAATTTTCACCAGTATTCTTCCGGAGATATTAAAACCTCTCCTTTTCAAACCGCGCTGTATGCTCTAAATCAGGACAATAGTGCTTTTGTTGATATCAAAGAACTCTCCTTACATCTGGCAGATACTTCCATCATAATTTCACGGATTCCCAATCTTTGCATTCAGGATAGTTTAGAGCCTATTCTGGTGAGCATAAGTGCCAACTTTGTTCACTTTACCAAAGGAATGAGCCAAATGCCCTACGAAATTTTTGTCCCCATCTTTGAAGAAACCTCCGGCACTCTTATCCAAAATAATCATGGACAAGACGCCACCCCAAGTTATACGGATTTCTGGGGTGTTTATTTTGAAGACTGCGAAGAAGCCCAAGTCTATGATGTACAGCACAAAGCCATTATTGATCACAGTGACTTTTTCCTGCTTAACGAGCTAAACGGATGATAGCTTGTTTATCACCTGATGATACTGAAATAAAGGTCTAGACTGCATCAACTCATTAACTTTTTGCTTTACCCCAAGGATTGCAGAGTCATCTTCGGACTTGTTAATGATCTCGTCAATATACCCCACAATGGTTTCCATATCGGTTTCCAGCAACCCTCTTGTGGTGATGGCCGGAGTTCCAAATCGTATGCCCGAAGTAATAAATGGAGATTTATCATCAAAAGGTACCATATTCTTATTCGCGGTGATATCTGCCATCTCCAGCGCTTTTTCCGCAGCTTTTCCAGTTATGTTCTTGTTTCTTAGGTCGATGAGCATCATGTGATTATCGGTACCTCCTGAGATCACCTTGTACTCTCGTTCCATAAATGCCTTGGCCATAGCCTTTGCATTTTTCTGCACCTGTACCATATAATGAAGAAAATGATCCTCCAATGCTTCTCCAAAAGCCACTGCTTTAGCAGCGATAATATGTTCCAGGGGTCCTCCCTGGTTCCCTGGAAAAACGGCTAAGTCCAGTAAACCTGACATCTTTCTTAGGTTACCGTTCTTAAGTCGTATCCCAAAAGGATTTTCAAAATTCTTGCCTAATAATATGAGTCCTCCTCTAGGACCTCGTAAGGTTTTATGTGTTGTGGTGGTTACAATATGACAGTGTGGTAAGGGGTCGTTTAGAATTCCTTTGGCAATCAACCCAGATGGGTGGGAAATGTCTGCAAGCAGCAGGGCATCCACGCTATCTGCTATTTCACGAAATCTCTTAAAATCAAAATCCCGGCTGTAGGCAGAAGCGCCGGCTATGATCAATTTCGGTCGTTCTTTTAAGGCGATTTCCTGAATCCTGTCATAATCAAGCATTCCGGTCGCTTCATCAACTCCGTAAAAAACAGGCCGATAGAGTTTACCTGAAAAGTTTACGGGTGAGCCATGGGTCAGATGTCCTCCATGCGACAGGTCAAAGCCGAGAATAGTATCTCCGGGTTCAAGGCAAGCTTGATATACCGCGGCATTTGCCTGTGACCCTGAATGGGGTTGCACATTGGCATATTCTGCTCCAAAAAGTGTTTTTGCCCTATCGATAGCCAGTTGCTCTACCGCATCAACTACCTCGCACCCACCATAATAACGTTTCCCGGGATACCCTTCGGCGTATTTATTGGTTAGCACTGAACCGGCAGCCTCCATGACTTGAGGACTGGTAAAATTTTCGGAAGCTATGAGTTCTATACCCCTCCGCTGCCGTTCTTGCTCTTGCTCAATCAGACTAAAGACTAAATTATCCCGTTCCATCTGCAGTTTTTAAAATGACTTTCAAAAATACAAATTGACCCTTTGAAAAGAAGAGAAAAAAACAGTGTTTCCTATTATTTTATCACCAAACAATGAACAATACCTGATTCGTTTTTTCATTCGCTCAGCTAGTGAAAACAGGGTATTTCATCGAATAAATACTACCATTTGCACTTTTTCGTTTGTATAACATAGGATTTTGGCATGCCAATTGAATTCTAGTAACAAACCAAATAAAAAAAGACCATGAAGAAATTATTACTTTTTGTACTAGCACTTGTTGTCGTCGGCTGCGGAGGGGTTAAAAAAACCCAAAAAGCCCTGAATAGTGGTAATTACCAAATGGCTATGAACCGCGCCATTAAGAATCTAAGAGATAATAAAACGCGAAAAGGGCATCAGGACTATGTACTCCTTTTGGAAGAAGCGTTTGAAAAGCATTCCCAAAGGGAGATTGAGCGGATCACATTTCTTGAAAAGGACGGCAATCCAGCCCACTTAATGGCCATTTATGAAGGATATTCCGGTCTGAAAAATTTGCAGGATCAAATAGCCCCCCTATTGCCTTTACCGGTGTATGCCGAAAATAGAAGTGCCCGTTTCAACTTTAGTAACTACGACAACGTCATTGTAGAAACAAAAAATCAATTGGCTGCCTATCTTTACGACAATGCGTCCAATCTATTAGCCGGTGCCAATACTAAAAACGATTACAGACGAGCGTATGACGAGTTTAAATACCTGGAGGAGATAGATCCGGGTTATGGGGATACTGCGGTGAAAATGGGTCAGGCATACGAAAAGGGGTTGGATTATGTAAAGGTGCAACTGAACAATGCCACCCAACAAGTGATCCCAAAACGACTTGAGGATGAGTTATTGGATTTTAACACCTATGGGCTAAATGATTTTTGGACACAATTTCATGCGCGACCCTTACAAAACATTAGGTATGATTTTACCATGGAATTGGATTTTAACCAGATTAATATTTCCCCGGAAAGGGTCAATGAACGACAAATCATAAAAGAAAAGGTTGTTCCGGACGGTTTCGAATATGTTCTGGACAATAATGGAAATGTGGCTAAAGACAGTTTAGGCAATGATATCAAGGTGGATCGATTCAAAACGGTGACCTGTAATTTTTATGAATTCACCCAGTTAAAAACTGCCCAAATTGGAGCCAAAGTAAGCTTTACGGATTTGAGAAATGGTCAGGTGATCAACTCCTACCCTTTAATCAGCGAATTTATCTTTGAACATATCTATGCCAATATGGACGGAGATAGAAGGGCTTTGGACAATGATTTGGTGGCACTATTAGATCTTGCAGCGGTACCTTTCCCCAGCAATGAACAAATGATCTTCGATGCGGGTGAAGACCTCAAAGCCCGACTCAAAGCTGTAGTTAACAGGCATCATTTTAATTAAGAGCCACGAAGCCCTGGAAATTCCGAGGCTTTTTTTAAAGGTAGCTTGAAAGCTCTATTTCGGTTATCCCACCATGTGAGGCGTGGGCCAGTGCTTTACCGTTTTTTATGATTAGAAGTTGCGGAGATTGATGGATTACCTGAAATTGAGCCTCTATCGCATTTGAAATACTACGATGCGCGTGTAAGTCCAAAATATAAAGATCTGCTGTTTGTTCAGATAAAGCATAGTTATCCGAAAACATTCCCAGTACCATTCGGCTGATTCCGCATGTAGTAGAGTGCTTGAAAATTAGTTGCGGGCGTATACGGGATTTCTCGATTATCAGATCCAATTGATCCTTTTGTTCCAACGGAATCCATTGGATTCGTTTTTCTTCACTTTTGGTAGCGTTTGTTTTTCCTCCAAACAGATTTCCAAATACACCCATGGTACAAATTTATAGCCTAAGTCGTTAGATAACAAAAAACTTTACAGCCTGACGAAATGTCCTTTGTTTTCAAGGTTTTGACGCCATTTTGACATATGCCTGGAGTTGGTAAGATTGTTGCTTTATCAAGGAAAAAAAGCAGATGAATTTTAACAATTTCACCATAAAATCACAGGAGGCCCTTCAGCAAGCGCAACAGCTTGCACAGGAATATGGGCATCAGCAAATCGAAAATGAACACTTGTTTAAAGCGATTTCGGAGGTAGATCAAAACGTTTTGCCTTTTCTAATGAAAAAGCTTAATGTTGGGATAGGGATCGTAAACCAGGTTGTGGCAAAGGAACTGGATAGTTTTTCCAAAGTATCCGGAGCCGAGATCATGCTCTCCCGCGAAGCCGGAAAAACGCTGAATGAGGCGAGCATTGTAGCTAAAAAAATGGGAGACGAATATGTCTCCATAGAGCATCTGTTGCTGGCTATTTTCAAATCACGGAGTAAAATTGCACAAATACTGAAAGACAACGGAATTACCGAAAAAGAGCTTTCTGCTGCAATAACTGAGCTTCGAAAAGGAAGTAAAGTCACCTCTCAGAGTGCAGAAGATAGCTACAACGCTTTGGATAAGTATGCGCGAAATCTAAATGAACTCGCCGATTCCGGCAAACTGGACCCTGTAATTGGCAGAGATGAGGAGATCCGAAGGGTACTTCAAATTTTATCCCGAAGGACCAAGAACAATCCTATGCTAGTAGGCGAGCCCGGAGTAGGTAAAACCGCCATTGCCGAAGGCCTTGCCCACAGGATTGTGCAGGGGGATGTTCCTGAAAACCTAAAAGAAAAAACCGTGTATTCCCTGGACATGGGGGCGCTAATAGCCGGTGCAAAATACAAAGGGGAATTTGAAGAGCGTTTGAAAGCAGTCATCAAGGAGGTTACCTCATCTGATGGTACTATTGTACTCTTTATTGACGAAATACACACCCTTGTAGGTGCCGGAGGGGGTCAGGGTGCTATGGACGCTGCCAATATTTTAAAACCTGCTCTTGCTCGGGGTGAGCTAAGGGCCATTGGAGCCACTACCCTGGATGAGTATCAAAAATATTTTGAAAAAGATAAGGCATTGGAACGCCGCTTTCAAAAGGTACTGGTGGACGAACCGGATACCGAAAGTGCTATTTCTATTTTACGTGGGATCAAAGAAAAATATGAGGCACATCACAAAGTGCGTATTAAAGATGAGGCGGTGATTTCTGCAGTAGAATTATCGCAACGTTATATCACAAACCGCTTTCTCCCGGACAAGGCTATTGATCTTATAGACGAAGCAGCCTCAAAGTTGCGAATGGAAATAAATTCCAAGCCGGAAGAACTGGATGTTTTGGACCGAAAGATAATGCAGCTGGAAATCGAAATTGAGGCTATTAAGCGAGAAAATGACGAGGTAAAACTCAAAACCCTCAACTTGGAGTTGGCCAATATCAAGGAAGAACGGAACGAAATATTTGCGCAATGGGAGAGTGAAAAATCTGTAGTAGACAATATTCAAAAAACAAAGCAGGATATTGAAAATTACAAACTGGAAGCGGAACGTGCGGAACGCAATGGGGACTATGGAAAAGTAGCGGAACTGCGTTATGGCAAGATCAAAGAGGCGCAGGAACTACTTGAAAAACTGCAGTCGGACCTGCGAGAGCAACAACATTCCGGTACACTAATAAAAGAGGAAGTTACTAACGAAGATGTTGCTGAGGTAGTCGCCAAATGGACAGGGATCCCCGTGACAAAAATGCTGCAAAGTGAACGTGAAAAGCTTTTGAAATTAGAAGAAGTCCTTCATGAACGGGTCGTGGGGCAAGAAGAAGCTATTGAAGCGGTTTCGGATGCTATACGACGTAGCCGAACAGGCCTTCAGGATGCTAAAAAACCTATCGGTTCCTTCCTTTTCCTGGGAACTACCGGGGTAGGAAAAACGGAGCTGGCAAAGACCTTGGCAGCATATTTATTTGATGATGAAAACGCCTTGACCAGAATTGATATGAGTGAGTACCAGGAACGGCATTCGGTTAGTCGCTTGGTAGGTGCTCCTCCCGGATATGTGGGGTACGATGAAGGTGGCCAGTTAACAGAAGCTGTTCGAAGAAGGCCCTATTCTGTGGTACTCCTGGATGAAATAGAGAAAGCACACCCTGATACGTTCAATATATTGTTACAAGTGCTGGATGAAGGCAGATTAACCGATAATAAAGGTAGAATAGCCGATTTTAAGAATACCATTATTATCATGACGAGCAATATGGGAAGCCATATTATCCAGGAAAAGTTTGAGACCAGCAACGATATATATAGTACTTCTGAAGCCGCAAGGGTGGAGGTGTTAGGCCTACTACGTCAATCCATACGGCCGGAGTTCCTTAACAGGATTGATGATATTATCATGTTCACTCCGCTCTCGATGGCAAATATCAAGCAAATTGTCGGTCTGCAACTGGGGCAATTAAAAAAGATGCTGGATACACAGCAAATTACTTTAGATGCTACTGAAGAAGCCATAGCTTATTTGACCAAAAAAGGGTATGACCCACAATACGGGGCACGACCAATTAAACGGCTGATTCAGAAGGAAGTATTAAATAGGCTTTCCAAAGAACTCCTAAAAGGAACCATACAAAGTGAGAGTGTAATTCTCCTGGATTCTTTTGATGATGAATTAGTCTTCAGAAATCAGAGTGAACTGGTAAGCGAATAGTCAGATTATGTTTTACCAAAAGAAAAGGCCTCTCTTAGAGGCCTTTTTTGTTATACCACTCAGTATTTTATTTTTATATTAGACAAAAACTATCCTAACCATGTCTACGAAGGCGGAAAGAACCACGCAATACATTATTGAAACTGTAGCCCCTATCTTCAATAAGTACGGTTATGTAGGTACAAGCATGAGTCACCTTACAGAAGCCACAGGCCTCACCAAAGGTGCTATCTATGGAAACTTCGAAAATAAAGAAGCCTTGGCTTTGGCTGCTTTTGAGTACAATAGAGCCAAACTCCTGGATAAATTTGACGAACTTCTGGGTGTTGAAGGCAGCGCTACAACCAAAATTACCTCCTTAATTAATTTTTTTAGACAGTACGATGTTTTTACGCTGGCCCTTGGAGGTTGTCCGATCCTAAATATTGGCGTAGACGCGCAACATAACAATACGTTATTAGCTGCGGCTTGCAGGGAAACGATCAACATACTCGAAGGTAAGATCGCTTTGGTATTGGAGAATGGTGTCAACGCCAGGGAAATAAAAATACCTGTTCCTCCCCTACAGTTTGCGAAACAGTTGTATACCATGCTACAAGGTGCAGTGGCTATGGCTACTATGACACGAGACAGAAAGTACTTGGTCAACACCACAGCCTACTTGAATCAACTTTTCCAGAAGGAAATAAAGACCTAAGTCATTTCCCCTTTACCCTGAATATCCACAGTTTATCTAAATAACGACCATTAAATTTACTATCGCGAGCCTTTCGGGCTTCACTAATTGAATCGTATCTTTCTAAATACACGTAATTATACCCATTGAGCTTTCTATAAAACGATTTTGGCTCGAGTCCCTTGGTTTGCAGTGTTTTTATAAAATTCTCGAAGTATTTTTTAGTTCCAAAAACGTTTGCGATTAAATAGAATCCAGGGGCTAACCCATCTTCCGTTGCGACTTCCTCATACTTTTCGCCTGGCTGGATGGCAACATCTTTTTCCTGCTCAACTGTTTTCAGACTATCCAAACGGGCAGCTTTCTTTAAGCTGTTGATGGAATCTTGTCTTGCTTTAGCCAATGCATTTTCCCTTTCCAAACGAGCGGCTTCCTTAACTTTTGCCAGTTCAACTTCCTGTGCATTATTGATAGAGTCTTCTCTTGCCTTGGTCAATGCCCTTTCCCTTTCCAAGCGTGCGGCTTCTTTGGCGTTCGCCAGTTCAACTTCCCTAACACGATTGATGGAATCTTGCCTTGCTTTGGCCAATTCACTTTCCCTTTCCAAACGTGCAGCTTCCTGAGCTTTTGTCAATTCAACTTCCCTAACACGATTGATGGAATCTTGTCTTGCTTTGGCCAATTCACTTTCTCTTTGCAAGCGTGCGGCTTCGTTATCTTTTGCCAGTTCAACCTCCCTTACACGATTGATGGAATCTTGCCTTGCTTTGGCCAATTCGCTTTCTCTTTGCAAACGTGCAGCTTCTTTAGCCCGGCTAATTGAATCTTGTCTTGCATTTGCCAGGGCCCGTTCCCTTTCAATACGCTGGTTTTCTCGTGCTTCTTCTTCAGGCTTTGGTTCCACTTCAGGAGCAGGTGGTATTTCTTCCTCAACCGCTACTCCTTGTTCTTCGTTCTTCTTCTTAGTGGATTTTTGTCCTCCGAAAACATAGGAGATCAACAGTTCTAAGGTGGCATCTTCATTACTAGCAGGGGTATCCAAACCTGTCTCGAGCAATGCCCCTAATCGAAATTGCTCAACCAGGGTTACCCCAACTCCACCGGAAAATCCATAAAAGCTGTTATAGCCGCTTTGAACCCAAAACATGGGATGCTCGAAAAAAGCCACTACCCCAAATTGTGCGTCCGCATTTTGTATGGCTCGTATGTATGCCATAGGTTTGAAATGACTTTCTTTTTCAAAAAAGGTAATTGGAAAATCATTACCAATCATTCCTGTGAATACCGTTGGGGTATCATCACTTTCCGCATCGGACAGATCCAATTTCAGGACATTGTCTACCACCACTCCAATGCTAAAAGTATTGGCTTTCAGTTGAATGCCAGGGGATAGTCTGAGGAGAAATGCATTTTCTCGGGCGATAACCGTAGAATCTGAGGGTTGAAAGCCGAAGTTTTCATCTGCTAGTTCCTGGTTAAACGCAAAAAGATTGGTCCCGATCACCAGATCGGTAGTTTCCCCTACTGTAAAGGAACATGCTGCATTTAAGGTCGCCCCTGTATTCAGAAATACCCCGGTATTGTTTTGAAAAAAACCCAATCCAGCGGCAGTTCGTTCCCCAAATAGTTGCGAATAGTTGATGAACAATGTGGTGGGATCGCCATCGAACGTCTGCCACTGCCAACGCGTCCATACGGAAAGGGACCCCTGCTCATTTTCGGTTAATGAAAATATTGGATTCAACAAACTAGCATTGATCTGTGTAAGATTATGCGTCCTAAGGTCTGCAGGCAAACTGCGTTCCTGTCCCAACAGAATGAGAGGAATACATGCTGCTAACCAAACCGTTATGTACCGTCCCATGTCCTATTTGAAATTTTAATGCTACTTTTAGGTTAGTTCAATGCAAAAAAATGGGAGATAGTCCGGAACAAGCTTTTCATAAGCTACAAAAAATTTTGATACTTTTTCTTTTTCTGATAGCTTTCGCAAGCTGCGAAAATGAAAATAAGGCCGCCGAAGCCAAAGACCCCATAATTTCTACATTTTATCTTATCCGCCATGCCGAAAAAGACCGTACGGACAGCACAAATCTTGATCCGGAATTAAGCCAAAAAGGGCTGGACAGAGCGATACGGTGGGCCGAAGTTTTCGATAAGGTGGAATTGGATGCCATATTTTCGACCAATTATGAGAGAACAACAATGACGGCAGCCCCTACTTCGGTTAAAAAGAATATTGATATTCAGTTTTATGATCCCGGCACACTAAATATCGAAGAGTTTAAAAGTAAAAACAGTGGTTTAAATGTTTTGGTTGTAGGACACAGTAATACCACTCCCGTAATTACCAATCAACTGGTGGGGGAAGAAATGTTTCCTTTAATGGACGACAATGATAATAGTAGTCTTTTTATTGTCCGATTCATTGACGATCAGCCCACTTCACTACACTTAAATATGGATTAGTTAGGAATAGCCACCTGTATTTCCTTAAGTTCAATTTTAGACAACAATTCGAGTTTATTAGCCATAAACAGGCTATCGACCTGAAAAAAGTCGATCTGTTTTTCCATCGGTTTGTAGTTATTGTAATCTACAAAGCGTACCCCTTCCACATACCGCTCGTTATATGCTTCCCGGAACCGAATACCTCCACCATTTACGTGAAATTCATATGCCAGGTACAGCGGTTTAAAAGTGGCCTTGTCAAACCAGTATAGATAAATGTCTTCAAAATCTTCTCCCCCATCTTCCTGATCAAAAGTCACTTTAACTTTGTAGAACTCTTTTCCGTTTATCCTTGATTCTCCCAATAGCGTTTTATTTACCGCCGGGTCATTGAGTCCATAAGGAAGTCTGACAAAATAATGTACAGAATTGACAGCATTGGCATAGCGCGTGGAAAGGGTATCGGGAAGCGCTATCAAGCTGTCATTAAAGAATCTTCTAAAATCCTGATGTCCTAAAACATCCGTGATTTTAATCGAATCTGTGGGAGTAACGCGCTGTAATATCTTTTTACCATCAACAACTTCGGAGCTATAGTGTCGGTCACGAAATGCGAAGGCGACTTTATGCGTTTCATAATGCGTACCTCCACTCACCGAAATGGCCTTATCCACTATTTGTTGTGCCGTAAGGGGTTTTTCTTTGTTCTCATTACAAGAAACAAGCAGGCAAAGGAGGCCCGCGATTACCATTTTGTTTTGGGCTTTCATGTATTCTAATTGTGAAGCTATCATGGAAATTCCGTTTTGTTGAATTAAAACTACTTTTGCATCACTATGCAAAAACGCATTAACATTCAAAACAAACGTGCCAAGTTCGACTTCGAAATTCTTGACAAATATACGGCTGGAATCGTTTTGGCAGGAACCGAGATCAAATCCTTACGAGATGGTAAGGCTTCCCTGTCTCAGAGTTTTTGTGAATTCAACGATAAGGGCGAACTTTTCGTAATTAATATGCAAATCGATGAATACAGTCACGGGGGACATTTTAATCATAAACCGAAAGCAGAGCGAAAACTACTCCTTCAAAAAAGAGAGCTAAAAAAACTCCGTAAAGAAGTGACCACCTCCGGACTTACCATCGTGCCATTAAATCTCTTTATCAATGACAACGGTTTGGCGAAACTGAACATTGCCCTGGCACGAGGTAAAAAACAATATGACAAACGAGAGACCATCAAGGATCGGGAGAGCAAACGTAATCTGGATCGTGTAAAAAAGGATTTTAATCGCTAATTCTTATCTTCCAATAAGGGTACAAACCTAAAATTTCCAAAGGTCTTTTTTTCAAATTCCTTCTCCGATTTTCGGGTATATACCGTCATCACCTGATCTTCTACTCCTACGGGAATCACTAATTTGCCATTAATTTTTAGCTGGGAAAGCAGCGCTTTGGGGGTTTCCGGAGCCCCGGCAGTAACAATGATCCCATCAAAAGGCGCTTCCGCCGGGAGGCCTTTATAGCCATCCCCGAAGATCATCTTCTTCGGTCGATATCCCGTCTTGGAAAAGAACAACTGTGTTTTTTTAAAGAGTTCCTTTTGCCGTTCAATGGTAAAAACTTTAGCTTGAAGATGAAGCAGTATTGCGGTTTGGTACCCGCTTCCGGTTCCTATCTCAAGAATTTTATGGCCTGAATGCACTGCTAATAAAGACGTTTGAAAGGCCACCGTATAGGGCTGAGAAATAGTTTGTCCCGCTCCAATAGGAAACGGTTTATCCTGGTAGGCATGTTCCTCAAAACCGCTATCCAAAAACAGATGTCTGGGAACCGACTTAATCGCCTCAAGGACCTTAGTATCTGTGATCCCTTTGGCAGCCACGGTTTGGGCCAATTTATTACGCATTCCCTTGTGTTTGGTGGTATCTCGCATGAATTTGGTTTGGATTACGAAGATACATAACCACAAAAAATCATTTCATTTTTTTTTAATCTCCCTATTTTTGAAAAAAAACAGTGCATGTTAAAAATTGGTGTTCTCGGAGCAGGGCATTTGGGCAAAATCCATCTTCGTCTTCTTAATCAATCTTATAAGTACGAATTGGTCGGTTTTTACGATCCCGATGAAATAAATGCAAAGCACGTCAGCCAGGAGTTTGGTTACCCATACATAGATAACCTCAATACACTGATTGATATGGTAGATGTGGTAGATATTGTAACCCCTACCCTCTCCCATTATGATTGTGCCAAAAAAGCCATGAAAAAAGGGAAGCATGTGTTTATCGAAAAGCCGGTAACCAATACATTAGAGGAAGCGGAAGAATTGCTTCGGTTGGAAAAACAGTTTGGGGTAAAGGGCCAGGTAGGACATGTAGAGCGGTTTAATCCGGCCTTTTTAGCGGTGAAGCATAAAATTGAACAGCCTATGTTCATTGAAACGCACCGCCTTGCAGAATTTAATCCCAGGGGAACTGATGTTCCCGTGGTCTTGGATTTGATGATCCATGATATTGACGCCATTTTAAGTGTGGTAGATGCGGAGGTGAAACACATCAATGCCAGTGGGGTTGCTGTAATCAGCAACTCACCAGACATTGCCAATGCAAGAATTGAATTTGACAACGGTTGTGTGGCCAATCTTACCGCAAGCCGCATATCACTAAAAAACATGAGGAAATCCCGGTTTTTTCAACGAGATGCCTACATTTCAGTAGATTTTCTGGAAAAGAAGGTTGAAGTGGTAAAAATGAAAGAGGCTCCGGAAGATCCCGGCGACTTCGATATGATCCTTCAGAATGCCGAAGGGCAAAAAAAACAAATCTATTTTGAGAATCCTGATGTAGAAGCAAACAATGCCATCCTTGACGAGCTAGAAACCTTTGCTCAGGCAATCCATAACAATACCAGGCCCTCGGTAACGCTTGAGGACGGGAAAAAAGCACTGCAAATTGCTTTGCAGATCATTGCTTCTTTTAAAAACTAAATATCTATGAATACGATAGCAGTAATTGGTGCAGGTACTATGGGAAATGGAATTGCCCATGTATTTGCCCAAAAGGAGTACCCGGTACACTTGATTGACATTTCCGAAGCAGCCCTGGAGAAAGGGGTAGCTACCATCAATAAAAATCTGGACCGAATGGTGGCAAAATCCAGTATTTCAAAAGAACTAAAGCAAGAAACACTTGATCGGATCACCACATTTTCCAGTTTACAGGAAGGTGTAAAGAATGTTGATTTGGTCATAGAAGCCGCCACCGAAAATTTAGACATTAAACTGGACATTTTTAGAAGCCTGGACAAACTTTGCGGCGAAGACACTATTCTGGCAACCAATACTTCGTCCATATCGATCACCCAAATCGCTGCGGTGACGCAGCAACCGGAAAAGGTAATAGGAATGCATTTCATGAATCCCGTACCTATCATGAAATTGGTAGAGATCATTCGCGGATACAACACTTCCGAAGCGGTTACCCAAAAGATCATGGAAGTTTCAAAAAGCCTGGGTAAGATCCCCACAGAAGTGAACGATTATCCTGGTTTTGTCGCCAATCGTATCTTGATGCCTATGATCAATGAAGCTATTGAAACCTTGCAGCACGGCGTGGCTGGAGTACAGGAAATAGATACGGTTATGAAGTTGGGCATGGCCCACCCAATGGGGCCGCTCCAGCTTGCCGATTTTATCGGTCTCGACGTCTGTTTGTCAATTCTCAACGTGTTGTATGAAGGCTTTAAGAATCCAAAATATGCACCCAATCCTTTGCTGATAAACATGGTAACCGCTGGAAAGCTGGGCGTAAAATCCGGGGAGGGTTTTTATGACTATTCCGAATCCAAAAAAGCTGAAAAGCTTTCGCAACAATTTGCCAAATAATGGCCGTAGTCAAACCGTTCAGGGCCATACGACCCGCTAAGGATAAGGTAGCGTTCGTATCCTCCAGGTCGTATGAAGAATATGGTCCTAAAGAACTGAACTATCATCTGGAATACAATCCATTTTCTTTTCTGCATATTATTAATCCCGGGTTTAAATTTCACAAGGAAATAAGCGGTGAAGAACGCTTCCACCTTGTTCGAAATCGATACCTGGAGTTTTTGGAAGAAGGCACCTTTGTTAAAGATGACACCCCTTGTTTTTACCTGTACAGCATTAAAAAAAGAACGTTTTCCTGCCTTGGCCTTTTCTGTGCTGCAAGTGTTAGTGATTACCGTGCGAATACGATCAAAAAACATGAAGACACCCTGCACCACCGTGAAGTGCTTTTTGCGAATTACTTAAAAACCGTGGGTTTTAATGCCGAACCCGTTTTAATTACCTATCCGGATAATGAAACCATTGCACTGCTATTGGACCAAGAAACCCAGAAACCGGCAAAATATGACTTTACGACTACAGATAAAATTCGTCATACCCTTTGGAAAATTGACAACCCTACTACTCTGAAAAAGCTCACGGAGGCTTTTGCAACCATACCATCGGTTTACATTGCAGACGGCCATCATAGAAGTGCTTCATCCAATCTCTTGGCACAAGACCTCGAGTCAGAGAACAAAATGCATACCGGTCAGGAGCCCTATAATTATTTTCTGAGCTACTTCATTCCTGAAAAAGCCATTAGGATCTACGAATTTAACAGAATGGTTAAGGATCTAAATGGTTTGAGCAAGGAGGAGTTTCTTATAAAACTAGACACTCATTTTCGTATTGAAAAAAAAGACGACGGGATCTACAAACCTTCCAAAAAACATCATTTTAGCATGTACCTGGAAGGAGAATTCTATTCCCTGTATTTGCGGAAAACAGTTTACCAATTTACAGATGCCCTGAGTCAGCTCGATACACAGATACTATACAAAACCATTTTGGAACCCATCCTTGGCATTCACAACCTAAGAGATGACAAACGCATTTCTTATGGTTATGGTAAATACAATCTCATCAAGATGAAGGACGCGATAGATAAGGGCCACTTTAAAGTGGGGTTTAGCTTAGTACCTATCACCATTGAAGAAATAAAGACGATTGCAGATGCCAATCTGGTGATGCCCCCAAAAAGCACTTACATCGAGCCCAAACTGCGTAGCGGACTAACCATTTACGAGATATGACACCCAAAATGAATGTAACGATTAAAGAAAACTTATTGGCAATCCGGGAGGCCTTACCGGAAAATGTTGCACTCGTTGCAGTTTCGAAAACCAAATCTGAGGCTGAAATTTTGGAAGCCTATGCGGTGGGGCAACGCATCTTTGGAGAAAACAAGGTCCAGGAGATGTCCAAAAAACAGGAAACCTTACCACAGGACATCGAATGGCATATGATCGGTCATGTGCAACGTAATAAGGTAAAATATATGGCGCCCTATGTGGCTTTGATACATGGTGTGGACAGCCTGAAACTTCTTCAAGAAATTGATAAGCAGGCAAAGAAAAATGATCGAACAATCCCTTGTCTTTTTCAGATTCATATTGCGCAGGAAAGTTCTAAGTTTGGGTTTAACGAGGAGGAATTAGAAGAAATGGTACAATCTGGTATCCTGGAGCAGCTAAAAAATGTGGAGATCAAAGGACTTATGGGAATGGCTACCTTTACGGATAATAGGGATCAGGTACGAACAGAGTTTCGGCTATTGAAGGCTATTTTTGATAAGTTGCGCGTTAAACTACCCCAATTGCAGGTGCTTTCCATGGGAATGAGCGGGGACTACCCTATAGCGATTGAAGAAGGTAGCAATATGGTGCGAATTGGAAGTAGTATCTTTGGGGAGCGAAATTATAGCCAATAGGAATTGCATGTATGCCATTCTAGATATAGAAAGTACGGGAGGAAAATACAATGAAGAGGGGATTATGGAGATTGCTATTTACCGCTTTAACGGTCATGATGTAGTTGACAAATTCATAAGCCTTATTAATCCGGAACGCGAAATCCAACCCTTTGTTACAAAACTTACCGGTATTAACAACAAGATGCTACGGTCTGCACCAAAATTCCATGAGGTAGCAAAACGTATCCTTGAAATCACCCAAGATGCGGTTTTGGTAGCACATAACGCACAATTTGACTATAGGATCCTCCGCACTGAATTTAGAAGATTAGGGTATAACTATCATCGGAAAACCCTCTGCACTGTAGACGTATCAAAAAAACTCTTACCTGAGGCGGAATCACATAGCTTAGGTAAACTTGTACGTTCTTTGGGCATTCCGGTTAGCGATAGACATCGGGCGAACGGAGACGCAATAGCAACGCTTAAACTGTTTAAGCTTTTATTGACGAAAGACTTAGAAAAGTCCATAATAAAGTCCACAATACGGGCAGAGACCTTAGGGCAGCTAACCACCCGACAGTTGGACATTGTAGAATCGCTTCCTGGTGATATCGGGGTGTATTATATGTATGATAAAGACGGTGCGATTCTTTTCCTTGGATCAACCCGAAACATTAAAAAGAGAGTAAACCAGCACTTTACGAATGTTGGCCCGCTGGCACGGCAACTGCAAAAAGCCACAAAGAAAGTTTCTTTTGAACCTACGGGAAGCGAATTGACAGCTGTGCTAAAGTCGGAAATAGAAGTGGCCAAGAATATGCCCTTACTCAATAAGCCGGTCAAGGCGCGTACGTTTAGTCATGGCGTCTTTGCTGCGTATGACGCAGCAGGGTTTCTACAGTTTAATGCAGAAAAGGCAAACGGGCAACCAAAACGGTTAAGCAGTTTTACCTCTTTGAAAGAATCCTATAGCTTTTTAAATAAGATTACTCTTGAGCATCAGTTGGATAAACCAATAACCCAGGAATTGCACAATGAAAAAGTGACGAAAATTTTAAAACGATACAGCACCCAAAACAGAACTGTGGCCTTGATCGATCGTGGTCGGGAATTGGGGGAGCACAGTGTTTTTTTGATCAAAAATGGAGTGTTCAAAGGATTAGGATATGTGGATTTGAATCACCAAATCAATAATATTCATATCTTGGAAGCTATAATTACCCCCTTTGAGGGTGGCGTAAACGCTATACAGATTATAGAATCCTACTTACGAAAACGTAGGATGCAAATTGTTGAACTTGAATCCTAATTAAGGTTTGACCCCTGGAAAAGCAAATAAAACCTGGAGGGCTCGTCTTCATGAGATCATTTACGGGACGCATACCCCTGCTGGTCGATGGTTTGATCTTATTCTGCTCATTGTAATTGTTTATAGTGTCGTGGTGGTAATGCTGGAAAGTGTTCCCCGATTTGATGTACGATACCATCGTTTCTTTGACATTTCGGAATGGGTCGTTACTATTTTGTTTACAATAGAATACATTCTTCGCCTTATTTGTATCAAAAAACCCAGTAAGTACATTTTCAGCTTTTTTGGTATGGTGGATCTGCTATCTACTATACCCAAGTATCTCTCCTTCTTCTTTATGGGGACCCAGTATTTGACTGCGTTTAGGGCGTTGCGACTGCTTCGCATATTCCGTATCTTAAAATTAGTACGCTATACCGGTGCTTCCCACAGTCTCATCAGGGCTTTACGGGCAAGCAGGACCAAAATATCCATTTTCATCTTTTTTGTCTTGATCGTTTCAGTCCTATTAGGGACGGTCATGTATTTGGTGGAAGGCCCGGAACACGGCTTTAACAGCATCCCCCATAGTGTGTACTGGACAATAGTAACTCTGACTACAGTAGGATATGGCGATATTTCTCCGGAAACCGGCCTTGGGCAGTTCCTGGCAACGTTTATCATGATCATTGGTTATGGAATCATTGCGGTACCTACAGGAATTGTTTCTGCGGAATATGCTTCTGCCAAAGAACGGATTAATGATGATAAGGGACGTTGTTGTCCCAATTGTGCTACCGACATCTTACGCAATGATGCAAAGTTTTGCCGTGTATGCGGATATGAACTGGATACTGCGGAATAATGGCGAAGGTGGTCCTTGCCTTATTAGGCCCCACAGCAATTGGCAAAACCCGATTTGCCATTACCTTAGCTAATCATTTTAAGACGGAAATTATTTCAGCAGACTCCCGGCAGTTTTATAAGGAAATGACCATTGGGACGGCCGTCCCAACTAAGGAAGAACTACAAGAAGTTAAGCATCATTGTATACAGCACTTAAGCATTTTTGATCATTACTCGGTCGCAGAATTCGAACAAGAGTGCTTACAAATCTTAGAGGGACTTTTTCTTCAAAAAGAGGTGGTCATTTTGGTTGGAGGGAGTGGGCTTTACATGGATGCTGTCTTGTATGGTTTGGACCGCTTCCCGGAGGTCCCATCCCAGATTAGAGATGACCTGAATATGCTGTTTCAAGAGAAAGGAATTGAAGTGCTACAACAAGAACTAGAACAGTTAGATCCTGTTTACTACCAAAAGGTTGATATACACAATCCGCATAGGTTAATACGAGCTTTGGAAGTATGTATTGCTACAGGAAAACCGTACTCTTCATTTCTGGGGAAACGGGTCGTAAAACGTCCGTTCAAAGCGATGATGCTAGGGCTCTCGGCCGATCGAAAAATAGTCTATGATCGGATCAATCAACGGGTAGAGGCAATGTTGGAAAGAGGTCTTGTAGAAGAAGCGCGCAGGCTTTATCCCTACCGAGATCAAAATGCGCTACAAACTGTAGGCTACAGGGAACTATTTGCCTATTTTGATGGCAACATAAGTTTGCCTGAAGCTATAACCGAAATAAAAAAGAACACCCGAAGATTTGCGAAAAGACAACTTACGTGGTACAGAAAGAATAAGGAAATCATTTGGTTAGAATTTGACCGCTCCCCCCATGCATTGATTGAAAGGGTGGAGGGCTTATTAAAAAGTAGTACCCCATGAAAAAAGACGAGCTTTTTGTGGTAATGGGCGTCTCAGGGGTAGGAAAGACTACTGTAGGAAAGCTATTAGCAAATGCCTTAACCCTACCCTTTATTGACGCGGATGATTTTCATCCAAAAGAGAATATAGCAAAAATGGCTTCGGGAATCCCATTGAATGACAACGATCGTCATCAATGGCTGTTGAACTTAAACGGGGTACTGCTGGAGCATCAAAAAACGGGTGCCGTTCTCGCCTGCTCGGCACTAAAAGAAAAGTACAGGGACCTCTTAAATAGCGGATTAAAAAAACCGCTTAGGTTCATTCTATTAGAAGGCAGCTTTGAACAGCTAAAACAACGACTTCAGGCAAGGAAGGGACATTTTATGCCGGCTAAACTCTTAACTTCCCAATTGGAAACTTTGGAACCTCCTCAAAATGCTATCAAAGTTTCCATTTCACATACACCAGATGAGATCGTAGCACAAATAATACGCCTATCCTAGCTATGGAAATACGTCTTTAATTGCTGTACTTACAGGTATTCTGTTACTATTATTTCTAATTCCAAGGTCACAAATTCGAAAAAGATACTTTTCAGATCGCGGACCATATTGACCATCATTCTTGGGTGACCGGGGAGGCTAAATGTTAGCTTGCTTTACTTTTTTGCATAAAAAACCGCTTTGTGATAGAAAGCGGCTTTTTTATATTCTTGTTGAGGGGTAATTTATATGGTTTCGCCTTCGGTTTTAACCACCAATCGGAAACCTTCACCATGAATGTTCAGTATTTCTACCAGATCATCCCGTTTTAGATATTTACGCAATTTGGCAATGTAGACATCCATACTTCTTGAGGTGAAATAATTATCGTCCCGCCATATTTTGGTCAACGCTAATTCTCTTGGCATTAAGTCATTTTCATGCAGTGCCAGGAGTCGTAACAATTCATTTTCCTTTGGGGAAAGTTTAATCGGTTCCTCGTCCTTATACTTTAAAAACCTAAGTTTGGAATTCAAATGGAAGTTCCCTACTTGAAATTCGAACTGTTTACTATCTGCCAGAGAGTTAGACACTTTTCGTTGAAGTATTGCTTTTAGCTTCATCAACAATACTTCAGAATCAAATGGTTTATTCAGATAATCATCAGCACCAGCCTTGTATCCCTTTAGGACATCCTCTTTCATTGTTTTTGCTGTCAGGAAGATAATCGGCACATTCTCGTTTTTCTCACGTATTTCTTTTGCCAGGGTAAACCCATCTTTATACGGCATCATTACATCCAAAATACAAACGTCAAAATTGTCCTTTTTGAACTTTTCAAATCCTTCCATGCCATTTTTGGCCAACACTACATCAAAGTCATTCATCTGGAGATAATCCTTCAACACAATTCCAAAATTGGGATCATCCTCTACTAACAATATTTTTTTATTCTCTGTTTCCATACGTATTATATTAAGGGTAGTTTTATGTAGAAAGTACTTCCTTTTCCTTTTTCACTTTCTACGTAAACCTCTCCCTGATGGTCATCTATTATCTTTTTTACATAGGCCAACCCTAAGCCGTGCCCCTTTACATTATGTATGTTCCCGGTATGTTCCCGGTAAAATTTTTCAAAAATTCTTTTTTGGACTGCTTTACTCATTCCAGCTCCCTGGTCTTGAATTCTGATGAGAATGTGGTTTTTAACCATCTCAGTAAATACATCTATTTTTGGAGATTCCGGAGAGTATTTCACAGCATTGTCCAGCATGTTTACAACAACATTGGTAAAGTGCATATCATTTGCCAAAACCTCCGACTGTTCAGCATCCAGGTGGGAATTTACATATCCTCCCCTGTCTTGAACAATCAACGCTATGTGGGCAATAGCGTCGGTTATGATGTCGTGCACATCTACCCTATCCTTACTGATGTCCAACTGATTCTTCTCTAGTTTGGAAATTCGAAGTACATTCTCCACCTGGGCATGCATACGTTTATTTTCATCCCGTATCATTCCCAAATAGCGCTGTACCTTTTCCTGATCTCCGAGAGATTTTGGATTTTTAATCGCTTCTACGGCCAGATTTATCGTTGCAATGGGCGTTTTAAACTCATGCGTCATGTTGTTAATGAAATCCGATTTGATCTCAGAAATCTGCTTTTGCTGTATAAGCTGGTAAATGGCACTGGAATAGGCTACCACAATTACCAGGGTAAAGAGCAAAGACAGAATGGCCATGGTCATGATACTCCCTAAAACGAACTTCTTTTTTTGCGGAAAAGTCAGTAATAACGAAAAGTTGGTTTGTCCTTCACTATCCCGAAAAATGGGTGTTTTATAAATAGTTCCTTTATGAAACTTGAACTTTTTGGATTTTACCTTTGTCGGGTATCCCCTACTATAAACTCCGTACTCGTAGTCAATACTAATCCCTTTGTTTTCCAACTCCCGGTTCAACAGTAATTCCAATTCCTGGCGAGATACTCTTTTATGAATTGGTACCGATTTCGCAGCTGTCATGAAAACATCTTCATAAGCTGCTTTTTCAATTGAAGACAGGCCGCCAATTTTTTCTACTTTTTGGATAGGTGTTAAGGCATATCGTTTGCCATCAAGTCCAAGATCTTCTTTATAAATAGCCGTAGTTCGTTTACTGGTAAAGTTTCGAATTGTAGTTGAATCATCAAATACATTGTCAAAGAACATAGATGATATATCATAGCTTTCTTCCAAAATACCATGGGAATAAAACTTGATCTCATCCGAATTCAAATCCCGGTCTACATATAAAATGTTCTTTAAGTGTGCAGACTGCGGCCGTTCAACACTGTCCACAAGCTCAGCGAGCCGATCCATATAGTCCTTTTGTTCACGACTCTCGACTCTATCGGCAACATTGTCTAAAACACTTTCTACCGTATTTGAAAATTGCTCCTCCTTGTCCTCTACCGATTTCCGTATCCAATATACCTGAACAGAAATAATACCTACAAGCGAGAGGCTCATCAAAATGACCAGAAGAACGAAACGTCTCTTGTTCATTTATGTAAAATTAGAAATTTAACATTCAGTGACTTTGCCGTTTAACCAATCCTTAACAAAAATGTTAAAATGTTAGTTTTGTTGGGCTTGCCACAGTAATTGATCATGGATTTGCGCCACTTTAGCCGTGGTGGTGTTCAGGTTACGATTTTGAATGACAAAATCTACCAGCTTCACTTTTTCCTTATCGGGGAGTTGATTCGCCATACGTACCAACACCTGCTCCCTGGTAACTCCATCCCGCTCCATAACCCTAAGTATCCTGATATCTTCGGGGGCAGTAACTAAAAGCACAAGATCGTAATTCCCCTGCATCTCGTTTTCAAAAACCAAGGCGGTTTCTTGAATAACATAAGGAAATTCTTGTTGTTCATACCATTCCTTAAAATGCTCGCGAACCGCAGGATGGACAATAGCATTCAACTGGTTAAGGCGGTTTCGGTTATTAAAGACCTCCTGTGCAATCACACTCCTATTCAGTTTCTTACCGGTATAGGCCGCGCTACCGAACTCAGTGGTTATTGCCTTCCGTACAGCATCGGAATTTTCCATGATCTTTTTGGCCTCAACATCCGAATTATAAACCGGAACGCCATGAGCGCGAAATAAATCAGCAACGGTACTTTTACCACTACCGATACCTCCCGTTAGGCCAACAATCATAATTTCTCCAAAACAAATTCAACTTCATCCCGCAATAATCGTACCGAGAACACCTCTTCAGGCAGGTCACGTAATTCTAAATAAAGTCGCTTGCTTCCTGAGTTTTCCGAAGTAGCATAATCCGCCACTACACTAAAGTCCGATGGGTTTAACACTTTAAGCCGTTCAATCCCAGCCTTGCAAACCAATTTTACCTGATTGGGAAAAAGTCGTAACCGATATCCGGAAGGAACATTTAAAGGACTAACCGTAACAAGGTATTCCTTTTCAGAAAATCGAACTATTTCACCCGAAATACGCACCTCATTACGCTCCAAAACCACGTTATTCAGCGAATCCAATGCCTCAAGGGACACCCTTCTGGTAAAATCATCGGAAACCCCATCCAATTGCAAATACTCCGTAGTTACGTATCGTATCTTCTCAATATTTTCTTTTGACCCTTTAATTACTATACTATCAGGCTGTATGGATAGTTTATCTTTCAACATATAGTTTTGGACCGTGTTAACCATAACATTGGGCGTCACCGGTACTTTTTTACGCCCTACTTCATAAAGATCAACAAAATAGATGGGCTCTACGAGTTCAAGCAGGGAAACCCTATTCGGTAACTGAGGCTCTATGGCATTTTTTAAGGTGTTTGCGGTTAAGAAGTATCCCTGATCATCTTGTAACACATTTTCCACATTTACCTTTAGCGTTTTACGACTTAAAGTATATCCTAAAAACTGAAACCCACTTGCACGTACTTTGGCTGAAACGGATGTATTAGCACCCGGATTAAGCAATAAAGTATCCGGAAGGTTATAAAATTCCAAATCAAAACTCGTCCGGGATTCGTAGGTTTCCGAGAATTTACTCACTGCCCACGCCAGAAAAGAACAAATCAAGAATAGCAGGAATATCTTTACCTTCCCCTGGTTTATCTCCTTTAATAATGTCTTAATTGCGCTCACTTTTTTTAAAAAACAATTGAGGGAACAGCGCCTCCGGTTGTTGCTTACTAAAAGTAATCAAGAGTGTGGACTTAAGAAAACCATACCCATAATTAAAAAACTGGATCAGTACAGCAAACAGCGCCATGCCGGCAATACTACCATTTCTGTTTTTCAGGAGCACCTCAAAAAAGATAACCGCAAAATACACTGCGAAACAAATAAGCGGTATCCACCAACCCACCAAGGCCAAGACTATTGCTATAACAAGCAACGCACTGAACAAACTTGGAAACCAATAGGTCACTTTTGCGGTTTCCGGGTGCCACGTATTGAGAATAGGCCGTACCATTCCAAATTTACGCATTTGAGTTCCAAATTTCTTCCAGTTGATCCTGCGCCTGTGATACACCATCGCTTTCGGAAAAAATCGGGTTTCATACCCTGCTTTCCAAATCCGGAAGGTCAAATCGGGATCTTCGCCGGGGTGAATATTGCCAAATCCTCCTGTTTTTTCAAAGACGTTTTTCGAAAGTCCCATATTAAAACTTCGAGGCTGAAATTTCCCAAGGGAACGTTTACTACCTCTAATTCCTCCGGTGGTCCAAAAAGCGGTCATGGCATAGTCAATTGCCTTCTGTACATTCGTAAATGATTTGTGAGCAGTATCCGGGCCGCCAAAGCAATGTACAAAGTCGTCACTAAGCTCCCCATGGATTTCAGATAAATACTGCTTAGGCAAAAAACAATCGGAATCCAGTACAATGTAATAGTCTCCTTTCGCCTTTTGCATTCCAAAATTCCTGGAATCCCCCGGGCCTGTATTAGGTTTTGTATAGTAGGCAATCCGGAGTCTGTCCTTAAACCTTGCGACAACATCCTCTGCCGTAATTGTAGAACCGTCTTCAACAATTACAACTTCAAAATCTTCCTGGAAATCCTGATGCACCAAACTTTCCAGCAGCTCCTGAATTTCATCAGGGCGGTTAAACACTGGAATAATAAAAGAAAAATTGATGCTCATCCTATTTGAAAATAAGAAAGCCATCCGTTAGGGATGGCCTGTTCGATCTGTTTTCCCGCCCTACGGATTAAACGCTTCAATCACCTCCTCACTTACCCCGGTATTTGAGAATCCTCCATCATGAAACAAATTCTGCATCGTTACCTTTCGGGTAAGGTCTGAAAATAGTGTTACGGTGTAATTAGCGCACTCCATTGCAGAGGCATTGCCTAAGGGCGACATTTTTTCGGCGTAGCTAATAAATCCGTCAAATCCCTTAACGCCCTGACCGGCTGTTGTTGGTGTGGGAGACTGGGATATTGTATTCACACGAACTTTTTTCTCCTTTCCAAAGAAATAGCCGAAACTCCTGGCAACAGATTCCAAATAGGCTTTATTATCAGCCATATCATTGTAATCCGGAAAAGTACGTTGCGCCGCCATATAGGTAAGCGCTACAATACTACCCCACTCATTCATAGCATCGGCTTTAAAAAGGGTCTGCAATACTTTATGAAAGGAAAGGGCGGAAACATCCCAACCCTTGGTTGTGAAATCATATTTTTCATCTGTGTAATGCCGTCCTTTTCTAACATTGATGGACATGCCAATAGAATGCAACACAAAATCCAGTTTACCTCCTAAGATCTCCATAGCCCTGGTCACCAAATTTTCCAGCTCCTCCTCGTTGGTAGCATCCGCGGGAATAATCTCCGCACCTGTTTTTTCAGCCAATTGTTTTATTTGCCCCATACGCATAGCGATTGGAGCATTGGTAAGGACAAATTCACCTCCTTCTTCATGTACACGCTCTGCAGTTTTCCAGGCAATAGAGTTTTCGTCAAGAGCGCCAAAAATGATTCCCTTTTTTCCTTGTAATAAGTTATAACTCATAGTAAAAGATTGTTGTCGGTTTTCGGTGGTAAATATAGTCAATTCAAAAATCGAATACGATTGCCGATAGTTTTCGCCCCTCCTCCACAACATGAAAGGTTATCATGGGTTACACTACATAAGAATACCTCCAGGATAAGGGTCTTCAACTTTGAGTTAGCAGTGTTCTGGCATGATTCTCGGCAGATTCCGAATAGGACTTCCCTCCCAACATTTCCGCCAACTCGGCAATACGTTCTGCATCAGATAACAACTTCATTCGGGTACTGGTAGTACGCTGATCCTCTTCTTTATATACTTTAAACTGCTGACTTCCCTTTGAAGCCACTTGAGGAAGATGCGTTATGGAAAATACTTGCATGTATTTTCCCATTTCTTTCATGATCTCACCCATAGTATTGGAGATCTCCCCGGAAACCCCTGTATCAATTTCGTCAAACATAAGCGTGGGTAGCTGCTCATAAGAAGCTAAAATAGCTTTAATCGCAAGCATGATTCGTGATAATTCCCCTCCTGAGGCTACTTTTTTTAGTTCTCCATAATGCGACCCTTTATTCGCAGAGAACAAGAACGTTAACGCATCTTTTCCCCTATTGTTAAAATCCCCGGAAGGGGTGATCTCAATTTGAAATCCCGCCGAAGGCATGCCCAGCACACTCATTTTCTCCTCAAGCATATGTCTTAGCGCAGGAATACTTTTAGCCCTTTTGGCAGATAGTTCATCACAAAGATTTTCAAGCTGTTTTCGTTGTGCCGCAAGCGCATTTTGTTTGTCTCGGATATCGGTGTCAATGGTTAAAGAAACGGCCACCTTCTTGCTCAATGCTTCTTTGACCGCGATTAATTCTCCGATCTCGGCGACCTGATGCTTTTTCAACAAATTGTTCAAGAGCTCTAATTGACCATTAACCTCTGCTAGCCTTTCAGGATCCGGCTCTACAGTTTCTCTTAGGCCTTGAAACTCAGAGGTGATATCATCTAATTCTATTGTCGAGGCTTCTACCCTTTTATTTAAGTTTTCGAATTTTTCTCCAAATGCAGAAAGTTTCTGCGTCGCCTGACGAAGTAACATAAGGCTGGACATTACTCCCATTTGTTCCTCGTTGAGCACCTGATGCGCTTGTGCAAGTAACTCCAATAAAGTCTCTACGTTGTTCAGTTGTTCGAACTCTGTTTCCAGCGCATCTAATATTCCTTCTTTTAGCGGCGCTTTCTCCAATTCGTCCAACAAGAACGAATTGTAATCCAACTCTTTAGCCGCTTCTACCTTAAGATCTTGTAGTTGTTGAAGCTCCATTTCCAAATGCCGAAAAGCATCCAGGTTTTTACGGTACTCCTTGAGTAGCTCCACATTTCCGGCTAAGGCATCTACCACCTTAAATTGAAAGGCATTCTCAGTGAGTTGTAACGTTTGATGCTGCGAGTGAACGTCGATCAACTGATTTCCTAGCCCCGAAAGTATTTCCAGGTTCACAGGGGTATCATTCACAAAAGCACGGGACTTGCCACTTGGCAGAATCTCTCTTCGCAAAATAGTGTGTTCCTCATAATCCAGGTCACGGGCCTCAAAAAACGGCTTTAATGCATAGCCCGAAATAGAAAACTCGGCTTCTACAGTACATTTCCGACTCTTGTCCTTTAGTAAAGAAAGGTCCGCCCGCTTTCCCAGGACGAGGGATAGGGCCCCTAAAAGGATGGACTTTCCAGCACCGGTTTCCCCTGTTATGGTAGTAAAACCATCCCCAAAGGTGACGTTTAGATCATCGATAAGGGCATAATTCTTTATAGCGAGTTGGACGAGCAAGGCATTTTCTTTTGGCTTGGCAAAGATAAGCCATCCAAAGGATTAGTTTAATAGCTAATTGCATTCCAGGTACTGGAATAGAAGGGGGCTACCTTATTCAAGCTTTCTTTTAGCTTTACGATATCTACCTTGGGGCCATCTGAAAAAACATTTTGGATCTCCTCCGCCTTGGCATCAAAAAAAGTCTGTATTAAGAATGCATTCGGGCGGCGCTTTATGAGTGTCTCAAACAAACGCAGGCTTCCGGCAATAACTTGTTTTCCCGTACTGTTGTTGTCGGCAAGCACGTCTATACCCTTTCGATGATAGTTGTACATTGCCATACGATATTCCCGAAAGGTATTGGAAAGCAGATTATCCACCAGTTCAAAACGGGTACGTTCTCCGGTCTCCTGAGCCCAACCTCCAAAACTCGTTCCCTGCGCCTGGGTAACAATGTTCTGTGCAAGACGGTAGTATTCATCGCCACTTTGCAAAGAAAACGTATCAGCATCCAGCCCTAAAATTATGTACACGTAATAGGAAATTACCCCTACCAGATTAGAGTCAAAAGAATTGGGATTGTACACCAGGGGCTCAAACTCCTGGTATTGAAAATTGAAATCATTGTCCTTGTAATTGAATACCGGGGTTTCATAGGAGGTATTATAGACAGGACGGGAAGATTGGATTTGTAAGGTGGCTTCAAAACGGTCCGATTCATACGCCGTCACCGTGATAAACATCCGGGCACTTATCCGCTCATTTTCTGCAAATGTGCGATTTGTCCATTTATTCTTGTTTACAAAGTCATTCAGAGCACGTTCCAGGGTCCTAAAAATCTGCTGGTTGGTTTGCCCTACCTGATCGGAGTTCACGGTAACACTGCAGTTCAACTCCTGTGCCTTTACTCCTAAGGCAGCACAAAGCACAACAACTAAAAACAAACTACGCATGGATTCGATGGATGATTTCTTTCCAAATATCTGAGGCAACCTCAGCCTTTGTCTTTAATTCAAACGTTTTGGAGCTGGAATTCTTGTCTAGGAAAGTAATTTTGTTGGTGGTCCCTCCGAAACCTGCCCCAGGGTCATTCAAGGAATTCAAAACAATGGCATCCAGGTTTTTTGCTGCTAATTTGGTTTTGGCATTAGTCAGTTCATTTTGTGTCTCTAATGCAAATCCAACCAAAAACTGCTGCTTTTTTGTCTTCCCCATAGAACGCAGGATATCTTTGGTGCGTTCCAGCTCTAGTGTTAAGGTCTTATCTGCTTCTTGCTTCTTGATCTTTTGTTTAGCAACCTTTTTTGGTCGATAATCCGCTACAGCAGCAGCAGCTATGGCAATATCGACCGTAGCGTACTTCTGATGGACGGCGTTATACATCTCTTCTGCAGAAGTAACCCTAATGAGTTCAAGATAGGTGTCCTCTAAGGTCAAAGCAGTGGGTCCGGTTATTAGAATGACTTCAGCCCCCAGATCCAATGCCTTTTTTGCGAGCTCAAACCCCATTGTACCCGTAGACCTATTCCCTAAATAGCGAACAGGATCAATGGCTTCGTGTGTAGGTCCTGAAGTAATGAGCACCTTCTTACCAGATAGTGGAAGCCCTGCCACCAGGTCCTTTTCAATGAAGGCTAGAATATTTTCCGGTTCGGCCATCCGACCTTCTCCGTGTAAACCGCTGGCCAACTCTCCGGACACCGCCGGGATCATAATATTCCCAAAAGATTGTAGTTTTTGAAATGTAGCCTTACTTGAGGGATGTTGATACATATCCAAATCCATAGCGGGGGCAAAGTACACCGGGCACTTAGCTGAAAGGTAGGCTGCCAAAAGAAGGTTGTCACATGTTCCGGTAGCCATTTTGGACAAGGTATTCGCAGTAGCAGGAGCAATTACCATCAGATCTGCCCATAGCCCTAATTCCACATGATTGTTCCAGGAAAGGCTACCTTCCTCCTCGTTTACAAAATCCAGCATAACCGGATGTTTGGATAAGGTGGAGAGGGTTAAGGGCGTTACGAATGCACTTGCGTTTTGTGTCATTACGACGCGAACGGTTGCACCTGCTTTTATGAACAACCGAACCAAAAAGGTGGTCTTGTAAGCGGCAATCCCCCCGGTAATGCCCAAAAGGATGTTTTTACCGCCTAGCATTTACGCGTCTTTCTCCGTGTTTCTGTAGTAAATTTTGTCTTCTAGCCACTCCTGTATCGCTAAGGCGTGTGGTTTAGGGAGCTTTTCGTAAAACTTGGATACCTCGATCTGTTCTTTATTCTCAAAAACTTCTTCCAAACTATCACTGTAGGTGGCAAACTCCTCTAGTTTTTCCAGCAACTCTTTTTTGATCTCTGAATTTATCTGTATCGCTCTTTTTGACGCAATAGAAATAGCTTCGTAAACATTCTCTGTTTTCTGATCAAATTCATCCCGGTTAAAGGTAACCGTAGAAATAGGTGCTTTTGTGTTTTTTAAATCTTTCATCGTGGAATCTTCACTGGTTATTTGGAAACTGCCTCCTCCTCCGGCAATTCCAATTTTTGTTGTAGTATTTCAAAATAGCTACGGGCTTCTTTTTGATATTTCGTCTCAGGATATGATTTCATCAACGCCCGGTAATAGCCCAATGCTTCTTCATACCGCTCTTTCTGTCGAAACTCTATACTGTTTTGCGCTAACGTTATTGCAGATTTCAATCGATAATAAAATGCATCTTCACGAAAGGCAGAACCCGGATTGTCCGAAATAAAATTATTTAATGCCGCAATGGACGAAATCAGGATTGGAAAATTAAACTCTCCTAATTTGTCGAATTGTTTAGCAATTTCGATTTCCTTTTTCTGTTTCTTCTGTGTCAATTCCTGGGCCATGGCATTTGCTTCGGCAAAAAACTCAGAATCCGGATAGGTGTTGATAAAGTTTTGAAGTTTGGCCAGTGCCTTATCCGTGTCTGTTTGATCCAGGGAATACCGAGGAGATAGCATATAGTAGCTTTTCCCTTCTAGGAAAACAGCTTCCTGCAGTTTGTCACTATTAGGATACGATTTAATAAAACGCTCAAATTGATATCCTGATAAATAATACTGTTCTGTCTTGAAGTAGGAATCTGCAAAAAAGAACATAACCCGCTCTCCCTGAGGCTTTCCAACATAACGTGGAGCGATCTGCTCAAATAATCGGTTGGCACGTTTATAATCTCCTTCATTATAATACCGCTCAGCTAGATCGTATTTCGCTTTGGCATCCTCGTTCTTAAGTACTTTTTGGTACTCATTACAGGACACGAACAGGAAAATACATAGCATCCCAAGGAAGTAAGTTAGGCGTACTCGAAAAAACATTCGCCAAAATTAGTAATAATCCATTGATTAGCACAATCTAAAGTGGCAATTCTGCTATAGATGAACAAGACTATGCTATAATTTTGGATAAACTTTAACGCCTCACGCTTCCACCTGTTGCAGCTGCTTTAGAAACGCCCCTATTTTCTTTTTCAGCGTGGGACTTGCAGCAACCAGTGGTAAGCGCACATGGCCTTCGCAAAGTTTCAATGTTTCGAAAAGCGCTTTGATCCCTGCAGGATTACCCTCTTCAAAAATTAATTGCATCCCATTCAGCAAAGACTGATGAATTTCATAAGCCGGCTCTGAATCCCCTTGAAGTGCCAGGGAGATCATCCTTGAAAATGCCTCAGGCAGACCTTGGCCCAGTACTGAAATCACTCCTGAACCACCGGCCAATACTGTGGGTAATGCTGTAAAATCATCTCCGGAGATTACATAAAAATCTCCTGGCTTTCGCTGTATGATCTGATCTACCTGCAGTGAATCCCCTGAAGCCTCCTTGATCGCCACGATTTTCTCGAAATCTCTCGCAAGACGCAAAGTTGTTTTGGGCAGCATATTGCTCCCCGTTCGGGAAGGAACATTATACAAAATTAAAGGTAGCGGGCTGGTTTCTGCTATAGCTTTGAAATGCTGATATATCCCTTCCTGGGTAGGTTTATTATAGGCAGGGGAAACCGAAAGAATGGCTTCAAAATCCATAAAATCTATGGTTTCAAGATCCTTTATAACGGCCTTGGTGTTATTGCCCCCTACTCCCACGACCAGGGGGAGTCGACCGGCATTGGCCAAAGAAACCGTTTGCATTACCAACCGCTTCTCAGTACTATTCAAAGTGACCGCTTCCCCGGTTGTGCCTAAGACCACCAGGTAATCCACACCTCCGGAAATACAATGTTCAACAATACGTGTTAGTGCTTTTACATCAACACGTAATTCACTGTTGAACGGGGTTATCAATGCTACGCCTGTACCAATTAAGAAATCCACTTCAAATCTCATTTAATATTTTCAAGTACTTTTTTAGTTCCGCGGCAAAGGTGTTAAAATCATCCAACTGGCAATCGAATATCAAATCGTTCATAGCATTGTCCACTCCTTTGAATCCCACCCGTATTCTTGCATTCACTTTTGTTGACATTATCTTTAACAACAGCCTGTCGTCCGTATAATAGTTAACGAGTACATCATAATTTCTTCCGGAGAACTCCGAAAAATCGCCATTTTCAATAGAACCATTCCATCCCAGTTCTTTGTCTGTACAAAACGGAATGGAAAACATTCCATACTTGTCCTGTCCGCGTTTATATCCCATAACCTGTATGGAATTCGGTTTGAGATCAAGCAGTTGCCGCAGCTCCTGAAAAATCTCCGCCCTGGGAAACTTATCCATATCTACTACACAAGCTATTAAAGAAACCTTTTTATTTCCTTCAAAGAGTCTGGGTTTCTTCAGCTCATCTTCAAGATACTTTAATCCTGACTTTACCTTGAACTTTTCCTGAAATGCTTTAAGAACCATACCTGTAACCTGATTTTTACAAATATACGTTCTTACCACATTCAAGATCAAAAGTAAAACCAACAAACTATCTAAAAAAATAACATTTTGTGATTTTTAAAACAATTGGGATTGCAATTTTTGCTCAATTGCCATATCTCAAGTGGTTGCTGTAACAAAATCGCATAGGTTCCATCTTTGAACAACAAATACCAACAGAAAATGACTTTTATAATACGACCTGTAATCCTCTGCTTTTTAAGCGTAGTAAGCCATCTATCTCTTACAGCGCAACTGCCAACTACTTTTGACAATATTTATTTTTACGACACCGTAGAGAAGGTAAAGGAGGAAATTGGCCAAGATGTTCTTTCTCATTCTGTGCTTACCCTGGAAGAACCTGTTTTTCCTCTGGCAGAGCAATCGGAAACGCATTTGCTTTGCACTAATCTAAAAACAGGAAAGGGAGTATTGGCCCAAGTGGTATTTACCTTTGCCGATAACCGACTGCATTATATTGAAGCCAGGGGTAATGCCATCAGCACACTGCTAGATCCCAAAAAGGATTCATTGCAAACTTTTATGCAATATCGGGCAAATTTTAAAGATAAGATCTTTGGTATTCCGGCAAAGGATCAGGTGTGGATGGTTAGCCCGGAAGCCGCTCATTGCAACCTGTTTACCTGGGATAATCCCTACCTGACGGCCAACGGACCAACAGCAACGGGATATACCCAGTCTGCGGCAATACCCGATTTTATCGAAATGGGAGGGGCACTTAATGACCTGCAGTCCTTGTTTGAAGCGAACAGTACCTTTATCTACGAGCGAAAACTGGATGGCTCCGATCCCAATGCCCAGTTACAACTGGATTGTTTTGGGGTAGAATATGCCGGATTTCCCAGAAAGGTCGAAGCCCGCTTCGGGGATGGAAAATTGAATGTCGTATGGATCCTGACCGGAAAAGGGGAAGAAGATAGGATTCGGCAAAAACTGATCGCCCAGTATGGCGCCCCGGTTTTTACTAACACAGATTGGGAAATATTTGAAAACTGGACTATTGGGCTCCGTAAGGATAAACCGGAAGTGCTGTTGCTTACTCCGGAGTTAGGACAATTCTACAAAACGGAATTCTTTAAACAGTAAGGCGTTGAGGGAATAGATTTCAGTTTTCGGTAAGTATGGCGTGGACCAGTTGCAGCCATTCGTCCGCTAAACTCGATTCGCAAAACGGTTTTCCTGCCTGGCGATACCAATACTCCGCGTTCCATTCATCACCTTCCTTCCGATGTAAATAGGCATGAACCCAGGAACCCATCGGTACGCCATCCTGATCCACCAACTCATGGGCTGTATCCCAGTCCCCTTTGGCATCCCACCACAAAGCTTGCAGTGCTATTGGCCATACATCTTCAGGCGCGGATTTTTCGAGGGTTGCTTCAAATTCGGCATAATGCATTGGTACGCTCATCCTTCCACCAATTGTAAAAACTCCTGTTCCGTAATTATGGGTACTCCCAGACCTGCTGCCTTAGTGCGTTTACTGGGACCCATATTTTCACCAGCCACTAAATAGCTGGTCTTGGAAGATACTGAAGAGGCCACTTTACCTCCGTTGTCCTCGATCAACTTTTTAAGCTCATTTCTCCCCAGCGATGCAAACACCCCGGAAACCACAAAGGTTTGTCCTTTCAATTTGTCCGATTGTTGTTCTAACTGTGCTTCGGAGAGCGAAAACTGCAACCCATACCCCTTCAAACGCTCCACAAGTATCCGGTTCGATTCGTTTGAAAAAAACTGCACAACACTATCTGCAATTCGTTCCCCAATCTCATCTACAGCGACAAACTCCTCCTGGGTAGCGACCATCAAAGCGTCTATGTTCTTATACGCTTTGGCCAGTTTCTTGGCCACCGTTTCCCCTACGTATCGAATTCCAAGTGCAAACAATACACGTTCAAAAGGAATGGCTTTAGAAGCGGCTACGCCCTTCACTAAATTCTCAGCTGATTTTTCTGCCATTCGTTCCAAGGGCATGATTTGTTCAACCCTTAAGGTGTATAAATCCGCATAATTGGCGATCAATCCTTCTTTGAACAGTAATTCTACGGTCTCACTTCCCAGACCTTCGATATCCATGGCCTTCCTGGAGATAAAATGCTGTATTCGTCCGGTTATTTGTGGAGGACAGCCCGTATCGTTCGGACAGAAATGTTGGGCTTCTCCGGCGTTTCGGATCAAGGCTGTTCCGCATTCCGGGCAATGCGTGATGTACCTTGTAGGTACAGAGTTCAAACTTCGTTTGGTAAAGTCTACGGCTATAATTTTCGGGATGATCTCCCCTCCTTTTTCTACAAAAACGGTATCACCTTCACGAATATCCAATTTGGCAATCTGGTCGGCATTGTGCAAAGAAGCTCGCTTGACTGTAGTCCCTGCCAATAATACCGGTTCCAGATTTGCTACAGGCGTTATGGCGCCCGTACGACCTACCTGATACGTGATTTGGTGCAATACCGTGGACACCTGTTCCGCCTTAAATTTATAGGCCATGGCCCATCGTGGGGATTTGGCCGTATAGCCCAGTTCTTCTTGCTGTTGTACGCTATTTACTTTAATTACAACTCCGTCGGTCTCATAGGGCAAATCGTGACGATGTACATCCCAATATTCCACAAACTGCAATACCTCATCTACAGAGGTGCACAGTTTAGCAACCGTAGGGACTTTGAAACCCCACTGTCGTGCTTTTTCCAAAACCTCGAATTGGGTGTTAAGCCCTTTTGCGCCGACAATGCTATACAAAAGACAATCTAGGGGGCGTTTGGCCACTAGTGCACTGTCCTGTAGTTTTAGGCTCCCTGAGGCGGTGTTTCTGGGATTCATATAGGGCTCCTCACCATTTTCGATACGTTCGTGGTTCATCCTGGCAAAACCTTCCAGGGTAAGGATGATCTCGCCCCGTATGTCAAATTTGGGTGGAAAGTCTCCCTGCAATTGCAAGGGTATGGAGTTAATCGTTTTTATATTGGTAGTCACCTCATCCCCCTGAAATCCATCGCCGCGGGTGACCGCTCTTGTTAATTGGCCATTCTCATACGTTAAGCTTATCGAGGCACCATCGTATTTTAGCTCACAAACAAATTCGATGGGAACATTACCCAGAATGCGTTGGATGCGTTTTTCCCAATCTTGTAAGTCTTCCTTTGAATAGGAGTTGTCCAAGGAATACATACGATGTTCATGCGGGATCGTCTCAAAATTCTTAGTGACCTCCCCGCCAACGCGTAGTGTAGGTGAAGTAGGGTCATAAAACTCAGGATGAACGTTTTCTAACTCCTGAAGTGCCTTCAACTTCATATCAAACTCATAGTCCGATATTGTGGGGGTATCCAACACATAATACTTGTAGTTATGCTCCCGGAGCTCCTGACGCAGCAATGCTATTTTTTGTTCTACCTTCATCAAACTTGACCTTTTTTCAACCATTTGGGGACCGCAATCGGTTTGTAATTTCGCATTTTTTCCAGTAAGATCTCCTTATCCGAGGCAACCTGGATCATGTCATAGTTTTCTCTCTTCAAAAATTCCTGGTCTATCATCTTTCGTAACATCGCCAGCAATTCGTCATAAAACCCATTGGTGTTTAGTATTCCAATGGGTTTCTGGTGAAGTCCCAATTGTGCCCATGTGATGATTTCAAAAAACTCTTCAAGGGTGCCATAACCACCGGGAAGCATGATCACCCCATCCGCTAACTCATACATTTTCAATTTGCGTTCATGCATGGTTTTTGTGATGATCAATTCGGTAAGTCCTTTGTGATAGATTTCGCGGAGCATTAGGAAATCGGGGATTACACCAATAACACTTCCTCCCGCTTTTAAGCAAGCCTCGGCTACATGTCCCATGACCCCTACGCTGGCACCGCCGTACACTAATGACACCTTTTGTTGCGCCAGGGTGCTTCCTAATTTCGAGGCATCTTCAATGATCTTAGCATCCTTGCCTTCACTACTACCACAAAATACGACTATATGTTCCATTACTATTTTAAAGCCTTTAGCATTCTATCCTTCCCAAAAATATCTTTTTTCAATTCAACTTTGGTAAAATAATGTTCCTCTAAAAATGCCTTTGTTTCTTTTCCCAAATACTGATTGATCTCCAAAAAAAGTGACCCCTCTTTTTTCAAATGCGCATTAGCAAATCGAGCGATTGCTTTATAATACAACAGGGGATGTTCATCGGAAACAAAAAGTGCTTGTTCTGGTTCGTATTTTTTAACGTTGTTTCGGATTTCGGGTCTTTCCGATGTACGTACATAAGGCGGATTGGAAATAATTATATCAAACGCTACATCCGGCACAGCATCGAAAGCTAAAATATCAGCGAGCATGAATGTCACTTCGACATTGTTGAGTGTAGCATTTTCCATAGCCACTTCCAAGGCCTTTTTGGAGACATCAAGGGCATAAACTTTTGCGGAAGGCAGCGCTTTGGCCAATGCAATGGCAATGCAGCCGCTTCCGGTACCGATATCAAGGAGTACAGACGAAGTGTCTTCTCTATTCCCCCACTCTTGCACCACCCAAGCTACCAGCTCTTCCGTTTCTGGCCTGGGAATAAGTACCTCTTTATTGACTTTTAATATCACGTCCCGGAAACTGGCTTCCCCCAGGATGTATTGAATGGGTTCCTCTGACCGCAATCGCATCAAACCCTCAAACAAAGGCTGTTCTTCTTCTTTGGTGAGCGTAATGTTTGGGGTAACTACCAAAACAAACCGTTCTAAGCCAAGGTAATGTTCCACCATAGCGTAAAAAAACGCGTCTATCTCTTCCTTCGGGTAAAGCGCAGCCAATTCGTTCTGAAAAATAGTTTTGATCTCCTTAAGAAGCATCCATTACAATTTTCTGTACATATACACAGGACAGGCCGTATGGCCGGTGCACCCCATAGGAGCATCTCTGTACGTGAAACCGTTTTTAAGGTAAAGTTTTTGGGCGGCCTTCATATAGGGCATGGTCTCCAAATAGCATCCGTCAAAGCCAAATTCCGCGGCTTTGGACAAACAAATTGTTATCATTTTTTTACCTAGTCCCAGCCCTCTGGTCCCTTTTGTCAAATACATTTTTTGTAATTCACATACATTACCTTTGTAGTTGTCCAATGGAGCAATACCAGCACAGCCCACGATCTTCTCTCCGTCGTCAACTACAAAAAAAGCAGCTTTTGGGATGGCATACGCCAAAAACATGTCCTCCAGTACCTTGTCCTGATACGCCGACCCAACTTTGGGCACTCCATGCTCTTCCAGCACCGCACGTATCAGCCGGGCCACCTCAATGTTGTCCCGATTTTCGATTTGCCGTATCACTACTTGTTTTTCCATCGGTTGAATGCGCTACTTTTGCAGCGTGAATATAGATCAAAAATACATGCGCCGGGCCATACAGTTAGGCAAGAGCGGATTGGCTTTGGCAGCGCCAAACCCCTCTGTTGGATGTATTTTGGTGGTAAATGAAACAATAATAGGAGAAGGATTTACCAGTCCTTTTGGTGGACCTCATGCCGAAGTGAATGCCATCAAGGCGGTAAAGGATAAATCGCTCCTTGCTAAGGCCACCCTGTATGTGACCCTGGAACCTTGCTCCCATTTTGGGAAGACCCCGCCTTGTGTAGACCTTATAATGACGCATGATATCCCAAGGGTAGTCATCGGGTTGCTTGATCCCAATCCAAAAGTGGCCGGAAATGGAATAAGGGCGCTAAAAGCTTCGGGTTGTGAAGTAGTTTCCGGCGTTTTAGCCGCTGAGTGTACCCGACTGCACAAGCGTTTTTTAAGTCATTTTCAAAAAAAACGGCCGTACATCACACTCAAATGGGCAGAATCCTTGGATGGCTACATTGCTCCTGAAAAGGAAGCCCGTGCCAAAAATCCAACGCCATTCTGGATAACGAATCGTTATTCCAGGCAATATGTACATCGTTGGCGCAGTGAAGAAATGGCCATTTTGGTAGGCACTAATACCGTATTGGAAGACAATCCAAAATTGACCGTAAGAGATTGGGTCGGCCCCCCTCCAATACGGATACTACTCGACAGATACGGTAGAATCCCATCAGATCACCACGTTTTAGATGGTAGTACCCGCACAATCATTTTTACCGAAAATTCCCCCGCCCAAAAAGGACCAAAGGACACCGTTTTTGAAGAGCTGGATTTCTCTAAACCCCTGGCGCAACAGATCTGTACACATTTGTATCAGCACAACATCCACAGTGTATTGGTAGAAGGGGGGAGTAAAACGTTGGAAACTTTTATCGATGCAGGTCTTTGGGATGAAGCCTTTATATTCAAAGGCGTGTCCATTTTTAAAAATGGTATTAAAGCCCCTACCCTTGCCGGAGAGCGCATCAGCACCCAATCTGTTTTAAAGGACATATTAATACACCTCCGAAATGATTAAGAATATTATTTTCGATTTTGGTGACGTTTTCATCAATCTTGACAAAACTGCAACTGCCCGCCATATGCGAAGATTTGGGTTCACGGAAATCATTCCAGAACTGGACCTACTCTTCAAGAACTATGAAAAGGGGTTGATAAGCTCGGAAGACTTCCTGGGCGATGTTGGAAAACGCTTTCCTTCAGCGTCCAAAACCGATCTTATGCATGCCTGGAATGCCATTTTACTGGATTTCCCCGATTTTCGTTTGAAGTTTTTGGAAGAACTGGCGGCACAAAAGGAATACCGCCTGTTCTTGTTGAGCAACACCAATGAGATCCATATTGAACATGAACGCAATAAATTGGGCGAGAAGTTTGACCGATTCGAAAATGCCTTTGAAGGATTTTATCTTTCCCATGAAATCAATATGCGTAAACCCGATCTAGAGATCTTTGAGTTTGTGCTGCAAACCAATGACCTCATTCCTGAACAAACGCTTTTTATTGACGATACCAAAGAAAATACGGATGCCGCAGCACATTTAGGTATTGCAACATGGAACCTTTTGGTAGGGACAGAAGACGTTACTGAACTAAAATCCCGCCTGTAATGCTGGATTTAGCCTTAAGTATTCTATGCTCCAGTTTCATTTTTGTTGTATTTAAGCTGTTTTCAAGATACAAGGTACAAACCCTGTACGCTATAATCATGAATTATATCGTTGCTAGTTTCACGGGGTTTGTTATGTATTCCGGGGGAATCGATTTTCAGAATTTACTAAGCAGCCCCTGGTTTTGGCAAACTTTTGTGCTGGGCATACTTTTCATTGTTGTGTTCAACATTATGGCGAAGTCTTCGCAAGTGTATGGCGTAGGCGTCACTTCGGTAGCCACAAAAATGTCTTTGATAGTCCCGGTAGTATTTGCCTTACTTTACTATGGCGAAGTATTATCTACCCTTCAGGTAATAGGGGTACTTACCGCTCTTGTTGCAGTATACCTGGCTACCTTAACCCCTAAGACTGTTGTTATTTCCAAACAGGACCTCTGGCTTCCCATATTGGTTTTTTTGGGATCGGGAATCATAGATACTTCCATTAAATATATACAGGAGGCTCATCTAAAGGACGAGGAATTCCCGCTTTTTTCTGCTACCGTCTTTGGGGCGGCGGCATGCTCTGGTATACTTTTCTTGCTGGTCAAAAACAGGAGTACTCCTTTCAAGACAAATTTCAACAATGTGTTTGGTGGTATTTTTTTGGGCATTCCAAATTACTTCTCTATCTACTTCCTGTTGCGCGCACTGAAAAACGAAACCTGGAACAGTGCTTCGATTTTCACGCTTAACAATATCTCCATAGTATTGCTCACCACGCTATTGGGTATCGTTTTATTTCGGGAAAGACTGGGCTTCAAAAACTGGTTGGGAGTAGCGCTGGCGGTGGCAAGTATTATTTTTGTGGCCTTATTCTAATCAATTGTGCATTCTCATCAGTATAAAACTCTTGAACGCCCAGCCAGGGAAATACTCCTAAAAGAACGAAAGAGTAAATTTTTTGGATACGCTTTCCCGCTTACAAGTGAATCGGATAGTAAACCGCTACTCACCGAATTGCGAAAAAAACACCCAAATGCCAATCATATTTGTTATGCCTGGCGATTGGGATTAAAAGAGCAAAAGTACAGGGCTTATGATGATGGTGAGCCAAAAAATACAGCGGGAATGCCCATTTATGGACAGATCCAATCTTTTGGCCTTACCAACGTACTGGTAGCTGTAGTGCGTATTTTTGGGGGAACAAAACTTGGTGCTTCAGGACTTATCAGTGCCTACAGAACCACTGCAAAACAAGTTCTCGAAGGCAGTGCTATCATCGAAGCGTACACCTTGGTGGACATAAGTATAACATTTGACTATCCGCAGATGGAACCCGTAATGCGAATTCTTAAAAAGAACAACGCCATTCTAAATTCCAGGATATCCGCCCTACGTTGCACCTTGAAAATAACGCTTGAGGAACACAGGGCAGAACAAACCATTAACGCATTAAAAGCGATTCCAGGCCTCCGTTTAGAATTCAAAACCGTCTAATTTTTGAAGAATATGCTCCGGGCATTTTACAGGCTTACTGTTATGCTTATTCATAAACGCCAATGTGGTACTGGCCAATACCAATAATTCCCTACTTTCATTATAGATTTTGTAGTCAAAATGAATTTTAACCTGTGGCCTTTTCTTTAGGTAGGTTTCCACGGTTAAAAGGTCATCGTACTTGGCAGATTTTTTGTATTCGATTTGTAAGCTAATTACTGGAAGAAGAATACCGTCCGCTTCCAAGCTTTTATAGGAAATGCCCAGAGACCGCAGCCATTCTACTCTTCCAACCTCCAGATACTCCGCATATCTTCCGTGATATACAATACCCATTTGATCTGTCTCCGAATATCTTACACGAAAAGAAATTTTGTTAAAATTCATATAATGTCCTGAAAAACGATATATTTATAGGCTTGGTTTTTGAGGACAAAACATGCAAAAAAAAAAGTACAATTTCAACTGATAAATAATTTTTTTTTAGGTTTTTTGTGCACATATTTGTCCCGTTCTGAGCAACTGGGATACCCCCAAAAGTTTTAATCGTAAAACTTAATTCACTAACCAACCACTAAGGAACTATCTAAACATGAATGTTACTGCATCTTCCGTATGGAAAAACTGTTTGGCTTTTATCCAGGATAACATCCAACCGCAGGCATTCAAAACATGGTTCCTTCCCATAAAACCGGTGAGGTTAGCCGATAATGCCCTAAGTATTGAGGTACCCAGCAAGTTCTTCTACGAGTGGTTAGAAGAACATTACGTCAAATTATTAAAAGTTGCCCTACGTAAAGAATTAGGGCCTCATGCCAAATTGATTTACATTATAAAAATGGAAAACAAGTATGGTAGCAACGAGCCTTTCACGGAGAAAATTCCGAGCAGCCATCGTTCTGCTATGGCACCTCAGGAATTGGATGTCCCTATCACCTCTAAGAACCCGGAATTAAAGAATCCTTTTGTAATTCCAGGTATTCGCAATATAAAGATCGAATCACAACTTAATCCCAACTATAATTTTGAGAACTTTTTAGAAGGTGATTCTAATCGTTTGGCCAGATCCGCTGGTTTAGCTGTTGCTAATAAGCCTGGCGGAACTTCTTTTAATCCATTAATGGTCTTTGGTGGTGTTGGTTTGGGCAAAACCCATCTCGCACATGCTATAGGTGTTGAAATAAAGGACAAATATCCGGAGAAAACCGTTTTATACATCGCCGCTGAAAAATTTACCCAACAATACATTGAATCGGTAAAAAAGAATACCAGAAACGATTTTATTCATTTTTACCAATTAATAGATGTTTTGATTATCGATGATGTTCAGTTCCTTTCCGGAAAATCTGGTACTCAGGATGTCTTTTTTCACATTTTTAATCATCTACATCAAAACGGGAAGCAAGTAGTACTTACTTCTGACAAAGCACCGGTAGATATGCAAGACATTGAGCAGCGGTTGCTTTCCAGGTTTAAATGGGGGTTGTCTGCCGAGTTGCAAAGTCCTGATTATGAAACCCGTATCTCGATTCTTAAAAACAAACTGTATCGGGATGGCGTCGAAATGCCGGATGACATCGTAGATCACGTTGCCAAAAACATTAAAACTAACATTCGGGAGTTGGAAGGCGCGATAATATCGCTTATTGCACAGGCCTCTTTCACCAGAAAAGAAGTTACTCTCGAACTTGCCCAGCAAATTGTAGAAAAGTTCGTTAAAAACACCAAGAAAGAGGTTTCTATAGATTATATCCAAAAAGTAGTCTCAGACTACTTTGAAATGGATGTAGCTACATTGCAATCCAAGACCCGAAAGCGACATATCGTCCAAGCGCGTCAATTGGCCATGTTTTTTGCAAAGAAATTTACAAAAGCCTCACTTGCAAGCATTGGTTCCCAGATCGGTAAAAGGGATCACGCCACTGTTTTACACGCTTGTAAAACTGTAGAAAATCTGGCTGAAACCGATAAGCAATTCCGAAAATACAAGGAAGACCTGGACAAAAAATTCTCCTAAGCCAAGTACAATGACCCGGATTCTTATGGTGTGTTTGGGCAACATATGCCGGTCTCCTCTGGCCGAAGGAATACTGCAATCCAAAGTGGACCCCGCATATACACAGGTAGATTCGGCCGGAACCGCCGGCTATCATGTTGGAAATTCTCCCGATAGGCGCTCTATAGCGGTGGCTAAGAAATACGGAATTGATATAGTCCATCAAAAATGTAGAAAGTTTGATCCTTCCGATTTCAAATACTTTGATCATATCTACGTTATGGATCATAGTAACTATGAGGATGTTATTGCTCAAGCACAGACCCTGGAAGATAAAGGCAAAGTAAAATTACTTTTGGAGGAGGTTTCCTTAGGTATCACTGAAGTTCCAGACCCTTATTACGGAGGAAAAGATGGTTTTGAATATGTCTTTGATCTTATAGATAAGGCTTGTGAGGCTATAGCGCAAAAGATATAATACGCCTGTGGAAGAAAGTAGCAAACCTAGTTTGGTGGTGGGAAGACTCTATTTAATTCCCACTATGCTTGGAGATAACGCCCCCCTGGAAGTTTTGCCTATTTCGCTCAAGCGTATTATTGAAAATGTAGATTATTATATCGTTGAAAATGAAAAATCAGCCAGGAGGTTCATCAAGCGTATAAGCCCCGCAAAGCCCCAACCTGAACTTCAATTTAACGTGCTAAACAAATATACTGACCCCCTGGAACTCCCTACTTTTTTAAATTCTTGCATTCAAGGTCAGGACATTGCTTTGCTATCAGAAGCTGGTGCTCCGGGGATAGCGGATCCTGGTGCTGAAATTGTTCAACTGGCCCATAAAAAAAACATACAGGTAGTCCCCATAGTTGGCCCCTCTTCCATACTTATGGCAATGATGGCCAGTGGTATGAATGGACAAAACTTTGCCTTTACAGGATATTTACCCATAGAGAATGGGCTAAGAGGGAAAGCTATAAAATCATTAGAAAAACTTTCATTTGAAACGGGACAGGCGCAAATCTTTATTGAGACCCCTTACCGAAACGATAAGCTTTTCCAGGAGTTACTAAAAAGACTTAAAACGTCTACACGCCTTTGTATCGCCTCGGATATCACCCTTGTTACGGAAAGTATCGCCACAAAGACTATTAACGAGTGGCAAAGAGTATCGATAGACTTACAAAAAAGACCTACGGTCTTTATCATTCAGGCCTAACCTAACAGCAACAAAGAGAGAATTACAAGTTCAAATTAGACTTTAGGGTTGTGTACTGCCTTAATTTGGGACAGATCAAAGCCTCTAAATCTTTTCATATAGTAGGCTACAGAACTGCCATAGGCATCTGCAAAATCCTGCTGTCCGTAAGAACGAAGGTACTTCTTGACATTTCCGGCCCCTGCGAGATGGGCTGCTGCTATGATCCCGGATTCGGTGATAACCTCACCATTTATCTTCTTTCCTACAAAGCGCTTAATATCTCTTCGCAGTATCCATTTATTCCGGGCAACATTCATTTTAAAAATAGTTTCCTGAAGCTCAGGATCCTGCAAAAACGCCCCGGGATCTGAGACACCCATAAGTTTCAGCGTTCCCCGCCCAAACTGATATTTTCCGAGGTATCCAAGCGTATTTACTGTCTGATAATCGCCCCGGGATTCTTTAAACCCTAATGCTTCTTTAAAACCCAGGTATCCGTCATCTAAAAATACGGTGTAGGAATCATGAAAGTAATAACCCTCTTTATCGGTGTCATCCAACCAAACGCCAACAACAACATCGTTTTCTCCAGCTAGCTCTTGCGGAACAAAAAAGCTTTCGGGTTTTCCTCCCCTGTAGGCGAAACTGGTCAAAATTGTAATTATGGTAAGATGACCTAAAAAAACAATCCATCTTCTCATAAGCATATATTTAAATCTGCAAGCAGATTAAATTGGCCGGCAAATATAAAGGGGGAATTTTGATTTGGGAATGATAAATCTCATAACTTTTTCATAAACAGCTATTAAATACCGTTAAATCGCAATAAAACTCGTTAAGCCACCTTAGCGGTTAATACGGCGCTGATTTAGCCATCGGATGTATTGTACTTTATTTCGGTTGTGTTGCGCGAGATTTTTTGCAAACATGTGGTAACCAAAGTTGGAAACGTCTGCCACAAAGTATAGATAATCGTGTTTTTCCGCATTAAGTACGGCTTCAATACTAGAGATATCCGGCATTGCTATTGGACCTGGAGGAAGGCCCGGGTATTTATACGTATTGTAGGGTGAATCTTTTTCCAGATCACGATACAGTACCCTTTTAATAATGGTATCAAAATTACCTGTCTCTTTTTTTATGGCATAAATCACTGTTGGATCGGCTTGTAAATGCATTCCCTTCCTTAATCGGTTTAAATAAACCCCTGCGACTTTTGGCCTTTCGTCTACCTTTGCCGTTTCCTTTTGGACAATGGACGCCAATGTACTTACTTCCAGGGGATCTAATCCGATTTTAGCGCATTTTTCCTTACGCTCCGCATTCCAAAAGCGATGATACTCCGCCAACATGCGCTCTCGGAATTGTTCTGCGGAAGTATTCCAAAAGAACTCGTAGGTATTGGGCAAATAGAAGGTGATTTCATGAGGTGGGCCAAATCCATTTTGGCGCAAGAAATTAGAATCTTGCATTGCTCTTACCAGGCTTGCACTGTCTGCCTCAACCTGGTTGGATATTCTTTCGGCCAGTGCCCCTACATTGTCCTGATTATTAAAAGCTACTTTAACAGGCAGGTTTCCACTTCTTAGCATGTTTATTATTTCATTATTGTTCATGCCTTTTTTGATGGCGTACTTCCCCCCTTTTATGGTATTGGTATATCCCTTGCGTTGTGCTACTGCTTCAAAAGTGCTCCATTCCTTGACCAACGGTTCAACACGTTCCTTTAGGGTTCCAAAGTCGGCGTTTGAGGGAATTAGAACGTAAGCCACTTCATTAGCAAAACTTGTATTCGGAAGAAAGATGGCCTTATAAATTTGGTATGCCAAAAATCCACAAACCACTAACCCTAGCAAGGCCGTGGCCCAAAGTACTTTTTTAAGATTACTCAAGGTCGTATTTTTTGATATAAAATTTCATTCTTAAAGGAGTTTCCCCATCGTACCCAGTCTTTTTTGGTCCCGATTTTTTCAAAGCCTAACTTTTCAAAAAGACCACGACTTATGGAATTCTCCTCAAGGATGTTAACATAAATCTGATGCAGGCCTAAGATAGAAAAGGCGTATTCCATTACCAGGGAAACCGCCTCCGCACCAATTCCCTTGTTTCTATCATCTGGTTTGCTTATTACAATGCCCATTCCAGCCCTATTGTTCTTGGGATCGAAGTCGAACAAATCAACCAGGCCTTTTCGATCTCCATCTACCCCACAAATACATAAACGTAGTTGCTTTACTTCAAAAATATCGCGATGTGCGTTGGAAAGATACTTTTTCAATACCCCCTTGGAATACGGTACGATCGTGCCACTTATTTCCCAAATATCTGTGTTGTTCTCCAATTCATACAAAAACTCCAGATCTTCGGACTCCAGAGCACGCAAATAACATTTTTTTCCCTTTAGTCGCAGCATGGTATATTCCCTTTGTAAACAAACTTTGCCGCACCAATCAACCATATTTCAGAGTAGCGTTCCTCCTCCAACGCATTGAACCGTACCTTTAGATCCCCTCCGCGAGCTTTTATTCGGATCGTCGTTGCAGACGTAACCTGCTTTCTATGCATTGCTAAAGCTACTGCTGTTACCCCGGTACCGCATGATAGTGTTTCGTCCTCTACCCCGCGTTCATAGGTCCGCACTAAGAATTCATCCGGGGCTGTTTGTTGCACAAAGTTGATATTACTACCGGATTCCCCGTAAAGCCCATACCGGATTTTTGCCCCCTCTCGTTTCACATCCATCCCTTCCACACCGGATACTATTTGAACGTGATGCGGAGAGCCGGTATTCAAGAACATATACTTTCCCAAATCCTTTACGGAATTTACATTCATCATTTTCAGAAGTACCTCATTCTCCTTGATCCTTGCTTCGTGTATCCCGTCAACCGCCGTAAATACAGCACCTTTATCTATGATGCCAAGATCCCTGGCAAAAGCAACAATACACCTTCCCCCGTTTCCACACATTGTGCTCTCATTTCCATCGGCATTGTAATAGACCATCTTAAAATCTGACAAATCGTCATTTTGGAGCAGGATCAATCCATCAGCGCCTATACCAAATCTTCTATCACACAGGGATGCTATGAGTGCTACATTCTCCTTTGGAAAGGAATTAGCTCTATCATCGACCATAATAAAGTCGTTCCCAGTACCTTGGTATTTATGGAATTGCAAAGCTGACATTGAATTCATCCCGCAAATATAGCACATTCCCTCATGGGAAGATGAGCAGTTAAAACAGCGTTAAACTGTTAAAATTGGCACGATTTATGGCTAATTTTAATTACGCTAAATGAACTTTTAATGCATGTAACAATGAAAAGAACAGCACAGCTTTTTTTAGTGGCACTTTTAGCAGGTGGAATAACCTTAGGTGCCTACACCTATTTTTTTGAAAAAGAAACCATAACCTATGTTGCCCAACAGGAGCAAACCCCCTTTATTACTGCAAACCTGCCTACTTCCGCTAAAGGTGCGGGAATAAACGAGGTAGACTTTACCATTGCAGCGGAAAAAACAGTACATGCCGTAGTGCACGTAAAAAACATGAGTGTAAGCCGCGGAAACCCAATAGCAGAGTTCTTTTACGGTTCAGAAGCCAGCCAACGGCCTCAAATTGGGACCGGTTCCGGGGTGATCATCTCGCCGGATGGCTACATTGTCACCAATAACCACGTAATTGCGAAAGCCCAGGCCTTGGAAGTTACCTTGAACAATAATGGCAGTTATGAGGCAGAAGTGATCGGGGCAGATCCCTCTTCCGATATTGCACTACTAAAAATCGATGTCGAAAGCCCCTTACCGTATCTGGCTTTCGGGGATTCGGATAATGCAAAGATTGGAGAATGGGTACTAGCCGTAGGGAATCCGTTCAATCTTACTTCCACTGTAACTGCTGGTATTGTAAGTGCTAAAGCCCGTGCAATATCCCCAGGGAAAAACCAGTCCTTTATTCAGACCGATGCTGCAGTAAATCCCGGTAATAGTGGTGGTGCTTTAGTAAATACCAATGGTGATCTCATCGGAATTAATACTGCGATCACTTCGCAAACCGGCTCTTATGTAGGCTATTCTTTTGCTGTACCTAGTAACATTGCCAAAAAAGTTGTAGATGATCTACTGGAATACGGAAGGGTACAGAAAGGAATTTTAGGGATATCAGCACTCAATAAAAATAGTCCACAGGCTCAGGAGCAAGGGCTCGATGAAATTGATGGCGTTTATGTTGCCGGTGTGACGGAAGAATCCGGAGCTGCCGCAGCAGGTCTCCAGGAGGGCGATATTATAAAGCAGATTGGTACTGTAAAAGTGAGCAAGTTTTCCGAGCTTACCGGATACCTCTCTTCTAAACGACCAGGAGATCAAGTTGAAGTGGTGATAGACCGAAATGGGAAAAAGATGACGGTTCCGGTCGAGTTGAAAAAAAGGCAGACCGAAACCCTTCCGGTCATGGGGATTGAAGTAAAAGATCTTTCGGAGGAGGACCAGAAGAAATTTGGCACAAAAAAAGGAGTTAAAATTACGGATGTCCCCGAATTTTATAAGGATTATGACTTGGTAAACAAGGTAATTCTGGAGGTTGACGGTAAGGAAGTAGGAGATATCGAGGAAGCCAAAGAAGTTTTTCGGGGTATTTCGCGCTATGGTAGGACCAGTATCATGTTGATAAACGAAGACAAAACAAGAGAAAGGATTATTTTTCAGTAAATACTACCTGAACGTAATTAAAAGCGCCCGTTAGCGGGCGTTTTTTTATGCTATTTCCCTTTTTCGAAATCGTTTGAAATTCTATTTTTGCGCAAAATTAACAACCGTTTCTGCGCATTATGAGCGACATCAAATCCTACGAGAAAGAGTTGGCTTTTCAAGCCGACAGGAGAAAAGCCACCACGGAATTTATTAAAATAACCAGCGATCTCTGGTACGATAAATCCATTGAGGTGGTCCTCTTTAAAAATCAAGTCATTGATCGGAATGTAAGTGAAATTATAAATCTGCATGAGTATGCGGGTGAGTTCGTACAAAAACCAATCTCCATTTTTGACTCCGTAGAAATTCTCAGGGCGATCAATGATATTCCCTTACCTCCAGCAAAAATTGATATTGGCAAGCTAACCTACGAATATCACTCTCAAGATAACGGATATCATGAGGTGAAGGCATTCGTCCTGGACAAGCTCAAGGATGCCCAAACCCAAAAAGAAATTAAACCCAGAGACGTTATTCTCTATGGTTTTGGAAGAATAGGCCGATTACTCGCACGGGAACTAATGGCCAAAACGGGTAAAGGGAATCAACTCAGGTTACGGGCTGTGGTGACACGGGGAGCCATAGGTCCTGAGGTTCTTGAAAAGCGAGCAGCTTTATTGCGCACAGATTCCGTACATGGGCAGTTTAGCGGCACAGTGGAAGTGGATACTGCAAACCAAGCCCTGGTAATAAATGGGACAACGGTATATTTGATCAGTGCCGACAGCCCTGAAGCTGTCGATTATACCACGTATGGGATTTTCAATGCCCTGGTAATTGATAACACCGGGGCTTTCCGGGATGCTTCTGCGTTATCCGGGCATCTCGAAGCAAAAGGCATAAGCCGGGTGTTGTTGACCGCTCCTGGAAAGGAAGTCCCGAATATTGTGCATGGTGTAAATCACACGGAGTATGATCCCGACAAAACCAAAATATATTCCGCAGCTTCCTGTACCACCAACGCGATAACTCCTGTATTAAAGGTAATTGAAGATTCATTAGGTATTAAAAAAGGACATCTGGAAACGATCCATGCCTATACCAACGATCAAAATTTGGTAGACAACATGCATAAAAAATACCGAAGAGGGCGTGCTGCCGCACTAAATATGGTTATTACCGAAACGGGAGCGGGAAAGGCAGTAGCCAAAGCATTACCGAGTTTGGACGGAAAATTGACCTCTAATGCGATACGTGTCCCGGTGCCCAATGGCTCCCTGGCCATCTTAAATTTGGAGGTAAAGCAAAAGACGTCAAAAGATGCGGTGAATACTATTCTTAAAAAATATGCATTAGAAGGGGATCTGGTCGAGCAAATCAAGTACTCCCTTAGCAATGAACTGGTATCTTCGGATATTGTAGGTACTTCAGCGCCATCCATCTACGACAGTAAAGCCACCATAGTATCAGGAGATGGAAAAAACATCGTCCTTTATGTATGGTACGACAATGAATACGGGTATGCGCATCAGGTGATCCGGTTAGCCAAATATATTGCCAAGGTAAGAAGGTATACCTATTACTAGGAGTATACTTTTGGGGATTCCGGTGAAAGGTGTAACTTCGCCCTTACCCTAAATCCATCAATAAAACACATACCGATGAAAAACCTAGTCTTTCTCATTCTTGGGTTGGGGCTGTCCACAGCCTCCCTAAATGCACAACAGCCTGTTGAAGACAACTCTGTCCAGGGCCAGTTTGACGTCTTAAAACGCAAATCCACAAATTACAATCAAAATGGGAAGCGATACGAGGTGGTCCGACTTATAGAACTTAATGCCCTACAAAAAAATGTCTTGGATTCGATAACGGTTGCTAACAGTACCATAACGACCTTAAAAAGTACTATTGCAGAGAATGAAACCGAGATCAGCTCCTTAAATTCCAAGCTTAGTGAGGCTACCACCAATTTAAATAGGCTTACCGAAGAAAAGGACAGCATGTCCTTTTTTGGCAGTTTGGTAGCCAAGTCAACCTACAAATTGATTACGTGGTCCATTACACTTGTTCTGTTGATCTTACTCGCGTTGTTTGTCTATAGATTTCGGAACAGCAATGCGCTTACATTGCAGGCGAAAACTGCACTTGCAGATTTGGAAGAGGAATACGAACAACACCGAAGACGAGCACTGGAACGAGAGCAGAAAATAAGCAGAAAGCTTCAGGACGAGATCAATAAAAGCAAGAAAACCTCCTAAAAACCAAATGCTACGGATTGCACAGGCGAACGAAAAGGAGCTTTCAGCAATAGTACCCTTGTTTGATGCCTATCGGATCTTCTATAAGCAAGCTACAGATCCGAAGGCCGCTACATCCTTTTTAAGGGATAGATTAGCCAACGGGGATTCCGTAATTTTTTTGGCCTGGCATAAGGACAATGCCGTGGGGTTTACCCAATTGTATCGTACCTATTCTTCAGTGGCACTACAGCCCTTCTGGATTCTGAACGACCTTTTTGTGGAAGAAGCCTATCGGAACCAAGGTATTGGAGCGGCCCTGTTGGACAAAGCGAAACACTATTGTATTGCCTCCGGTTATAGGGGGGTAGCCCTAGAAACGGCGAGCGATAATCCGGCGCAAAAACTCTATGAAAAATTGGATTGGGAACGAGACTCCCGATTTCTGCACTATTTTTGGAAGAATACAACAACAGGAAGGTAGATTTCCCATATACTAAAACCCTCAAAAAAGTGCGCATTGACATCATAACCGTATTGCCGGAATTATTAAAAAGTCCATTTGAGTCCTCAATCCTAAAACGGGCTATAGACAAAGGATTGGTTGATGTTCACCTGCACAATTTAAGAGAATACGCTTCAGGAAGTTATCGGCAAGTAGATGATTATCAATTTGGAGGGGGTGCAGGAATGGTGCTGATGATAGAGCCTATTGATAAGTGTATTACCGAATTAAAAAGTGAGCGGTCCTATGATGAAATCATTTACTTAACTCCGGATGGTGAAACCTTGAACCAGAGCATTGCCAACCAACTTTCACTTCATGAAAATCTTATCTTGCTTTGCGGGCATTACAAAGGAGTAGATCAACGCGTTAGGGATATGCTGATTACCAGAGAGATCTCAATTGGCGATTACGTACTTTCGGGCGGGGAGTTGGCTGCAGCCATACTTTCAGATGCCGTAATTCGACTATTGCCCGGAGTGTTAAACGATGAGACCTCTGCGTTAACCGATACCTTCCAGGACAATTTACTAGCACCCCCGGTGTACACGAGGCCTTCAGAATACAAGGGTAACAACGTCCCTGAGGTACTGCTAAGCGGGAATACAAAAAAGATTGAAGAATGGAGGGAAAAAGCAGCGCTTCAGCGAACACGGGACAGACGGCCGGAGTTTCTCAAGTAAAAATTTCTGTAAATTAATCTTCTATTGCTATGGCCAGTTCCAAAATATCGACTAATTTTGCCCACCATTATAATCAACCTCTGACGATGGTCGTGTATGTTGGTATAAGGCAATCCATAAGTAAAACTAAAAATGGAGTCTTTAGTAAAGTTTGTAGAGAACGAATTTGTACAAAGAAAGGAATTTCCCAATTTTTCTTCGGGAGATACCATAACGGTATACTACGAGATCAAAGAAGGTGAAAAAACGAGAACCCAGTTCTTCAAAGGGGTAGTAATTCAGCGAAGAGGAAGTGGTGCCACCGAAACGTTCACTATTCGAAAAATGTCCGGAACAGTTGGTGTAGAGCGTATTTTTCCAATTAATATGCCGGCGCTTCAAAAAATTGAGATCAATAAAAAAGGGAAGGTAAGAAGGGCCAGAATCTTCTACTTCCGAGGACTTACCGGGAAAAAGGCAAGGATCAAGGAAATCAGATCGTAGTCTTTCTCCAATACAATTATCACAAAACACTCCTTTTTCAAGGGGTGTTTTTTTATGAACAATTGTTAACAACTGTAGTTCATAAGATGTTGATTTTTAATTCTTTAATTTCCTTGCATAATTTTAAATTTACATTACATTTACATCAGAGCAATAAGGCAAGTAATTGTTTTAGCGTTCCTTTAAAGTTGACGTTCTTTAAGGTGTTGTTTAGTTTATTTTTAGTTTGGTAGCACTACTAATCAAAAAATAAAGGCGCGGTTGAAAGCATGTTTCGACATAACCTCACCGGGCGAGTATCGTGTGCGGCGAACAGAGCATTCTGTTTTCCTGACGATGCGGTAAACGACAAAGAGACGTAATTGGAAGCCTGATTCCAGTAGTTGGGAAGAAAATTAGGTTTAAACGTTGAAACAAGGTTTGGCAAGGAGCTTCGGCTCAGGCATCATGGCAACATGGCGCCAAATTACCGAACAATGTTTGAAGAAGCCATATCAATGCAATCTTGTAGTGATATGGCTTTTGTTATTTATGCGCTTTACTTTCATTGGCATTCCGCTTTTTCCATACATCAAATAGGGCATTTATAGGTATCATTGCAGCCTTTTCAATGGGTAAGCGTTCATGTCCAAAATTTTATCCCAAAACGGATGAAACCTCTGCGTTGGCAACACATTCCTTTCTCGCTATTGTTACCACATTTGCTAAAACCGCGAAATCGAAACTTGAGACCATATTACCTCCCTAAACCGGCCACATTAAGAAAGTGTTAAGCATGGGGCTATAAATTAGGGCATTCCCTATTTTAGAGGCTAAGCTTGCTCAGATATTGAAAAAGATCATTTTTCCGGGAATTTTTTTGTTTTTTTTAATGGCTTGCGAAGATGTCATCGATGTTGCACTTTCCGATCCCGAGCCACAACTTGTTATTGATGCTTTAATTGGTTTTAACGAAAACAATGGTCAGGCCATAACCTTAGGGCAAGTAACCCTTACGTTAACTACTTCTTTCTTTAGTGAGGAGGTTCCCCCGGCATTGAATGCAACTGTTCAAATTATTGATGAGGAATCAGGAGAAGTCTTCCCACTTCGGGAAAATGAACCAGGCGTTTTTAGAACCGGATTTCCTGAACTGGAGTTTGAAAGAGACTATACCTTAGAAGTTGTCTATGAAGGACAAACTTATAGGGCAACCGAACAACTTGTGCCGACCGGGAGTATCAACAGTGTAGAACAAGGGGACGGGTTCCTCTTTGATGAAGAGGAGGAAACCGAAATAATTGTAAACTTTAGTGATATCCCGAATGAGCGAAATTATTACCTCTTCGCCTTTGGTTTCAACAACTATCTGGTAACCGATGATGAATTTTACCAGGATGAAAGTCTTACGTTTTCCTATTTCTATGAAAATATTGAGCCTGGAGACCTTTTAACGATAACCCTATTGGGTATTGATCGGGAGTTTGCGAGTTATGTGGATCAAGCGCTGGTACAGTCAGGGGAGAATGGAGGCGGTGGACCCTTCGCTGTTCCTCCGGCAACAGCCCGGGGAAATATTATCAACGTTACGATTCCGGATAATTTTCCTTTTGGCTATTTTGCTATCAGTGAATTTGATGCAGTCCCGTTTACCGTGGAATAGGCTCTCTGTTAATATTTACTATGCCAACAACTATTTTCCTTATTTTTAAACAAACCATACCAATGCCGCGAACACGAATACTGCCCTTAATGGGGCTTTTGTTATTGTTTTCCTATTCCTATTCCCAAAAAAAATACACCGTTAGTGGCACAGTTCGGGAGGCTTCCAGTAACGAAACCTTGATCGGAGTTACCGTGGCCATCCCGGAATTGCAAACGGGAACCAGCACTAATGAGTATGGGTTTTATTCAATTACCTTGCCTGAAGGGGAATACAATTTGGTGATCTCCTATCTTGGTTTTCAGGATATCCGACGCGAAATAAATCTGGATGCTGATCTTAGAGTAGATTTTGAGATGGCTGAAAAAGCCGAGCAACTGGATGAGGTAGTCGTTTCCGAGAACGTGGAACGCACGGATATCCGGAAACCACAAATGAGTGTCAACACCCTTGCGGTAGAAACCATCAAGAAAATCCCTTTAGTTTTAGGAGAGGCCGATGTGATCCGTTCCCTGGTGTTACTTCCCGGGGTTACCAATGCTGGAGAGGCTTCCTCCGGATTTAATGTACGTGGAGGCGCCGCCGATCAAAATTTGATCTTACTGGATGAGGCTATCATCTTTAATTCTTCGCATCTTTTTGGTTTCTTCTCGGTTTTTAACCCAGATGCGATAAAGGATATTAAGCTTTTTAAAGGAGGTATTCCTGCGCGCTACGGAGGCAGGGTGTCTTCGGTTTTGGAAATTTTTCAAAAAGAAGGGAACAGTAAAGAACTCAAAGTAAACGGGGGAATTGGTGCAGTGGCCAGTCGATTGCTCGTAGAAGGACCTATTATTAAAGATAGAACGGCTTTTCTGGCAGGGGGAAGAGGTTCCTATGCCCATCTATTTCTTCCCTTGTTTGATATTGATAACAGAGCCTATTTTTTTGATCTGAATACCAAGATAAGCCATCGTATTAATCAAAATAACAGCATTTTCTTATCCGGTTATTTTGGCCGGGACTTATTTAGCATCAACGATAGCTTTGTAAATACCTACGGTAATGCGGTGGGGAATTTTAGATGGAACCACTTGTTTTCAGACAAGTTATTCTCTAATCTTTCTTTGATCTATTCGGATTACTTCTATGGCTTAGAACTTGATTTTGTAGGGTTTGAGTGGGATTCCGGGATTCAAAACTTTAATGTGAAATACGATCTAAAACACTACATCAATGATAAATTTCAAATTAATTATGGACTGAACAATATCTACTACGTTTTTAACCCAGGAAGAATTACTCCGAATAGTGAAGAATCAGGAATTGTTGAGGACCAATTGACTAAGAAATATGCCAATGAGGCGGCTGCCTATGTGGACGTAGAACAGAACATCACGAAAAACCTCAGTATAAACTATGGTTTGCGGGTAAGTAATTTTAATCGGTTGGGGCAGGACGAACTCTTTGTCTATGAGAATGACCAACCCGTGTTGTTCGATCCTTTTCAGCTCATCTATCGGGAAGCCACGCCAATTGATACCATAAATCCTGGTAGAAGTGGCAGTTTGGCTACATTCACTAATCTTGAGCCAAGGGTATCCATGGCCTACACCTTAAATGAAAAGAGTTCTGTAAAAGCGAGTTATACCCGTTTGGCACAATACCTACATTTACTCTCAAATACCAGCTCCCCTACCCCCTTGGATGTATGGACCCCCAGCGGCCCTTTTGTAGAACCCCAGCTACTGGATCAATATGCCTTGGGCTATTTCAGAAATATCAATGGCGGAGAGTACAGTCTTGAAATAGAAGGGTTTTACAAGGACATTCAAAACCGGATTGATTATATCGATGGCGCGGATCTGATTGCGAATGATGCGATCGAACAGGTCATTTTGAACGGAGAGGCCCGCGCCTATGGATTGGAGCTATTATTGCGAAAAAACGAGGGGCGCTTTCAAGGTTGGCTGGCGTATACGCTCTCCCGGTCCGAACAGCGTACCCCGGGTCGTGACCCTGTGGTGGATACTGGCCGCTCCAACCTGGAAACAGGGATCAATTTAGGAGAGTGGTATCCAACTCCCTTTGATAAAACCCATGACATAGCACTTTTCGGAAACTACGAATTCAATGATACATGGAGCCTTAATGCGAACTTCATATTTCAAACCGGACAACCCACCAACTTTCCAGTAGGACAATTTGAATTTCAGGGGCTGGTGGTTCCTTTTTTCGGATTGCGAAACCAAACCCGATTACCCGACTATCACAGGTTGGATATCTCAGCAACGCTAAAGCCCAAGAAAAATCGCAATCGCAGTTTTCAATCAGAATGGGTATTTGGCGTATACAACCTCTATAACAGGATGAATGCCGCCTCCATTAATTTCCGACAGAATCAAGATACCGGACGAAATGAAGCTGTCCGTACCGCCATATTTGGTATAGTCCCTGCCGTTACTTACAATTTTAAGTTTTAAAAATGAAGCGGATAGGAATTGTACTGGGCTTCACGCTACTGTTTTGCAGTTGTGAGGATGTTATTGAAGTAGATCTTCCTGAAACAGAAACTAGGTTGGTGGTTAACGGTGTTTTGCGTGTTGACGTTACCCAGGAGTTTATTCCTGTTGAGATACGAGTATCGGAGACCAGTGGTTTCTTTGAGGATAACGTTCCGACCCAATTGGATGATAACGCAACAATTATCTACGGTATACCCAACCCGGACGCCCCGGAACTATTTGATAATATAGCGTTTTCTTCACTAACGGAACTGGAAGAAGGCAGCGGTATCTATGTCCCGGACCCAAATTTTGATACTGACCAAAGGATCAGGACTTCAGCCGCAGTTCCCGGGATGGTATTTATTCTGCTCATGGAACATAGAGGAAGAACGTATGTGGCAAGAACTACCTATTCCCCCACCGTACCCATTGATACTATTGAACAAGGAACGGAAACCCTCTTTGATGAGGACGACACGGAAATAATAATCACCATAACAGACCAGCCCGACGAGGAAAACTATTTTGTTTTTGAATTTGGGACAGGTGAGTTTTTAGCACTCGATGACCAATTTATAGATGGCCAGCAATTTGAGTTTTCGTATTTCGTGGAACAGGAGCTGGATGTCGGTGATACTCTAGAAGTGAGTATTCTAGGAGCAGATTTACAATTCTTTAATTATATTGATCTTATCGTAGAACAAACAGAGAATGACGGTGGAGTGTTTGAACCCCCTGCAGCTACGGCTCGCGGTAATGTTTTTGATGTGACCGGCTTGGACAATACCTTACTGTTTGATAATGTCAATAGACCGGAGGCCTTTCCCCTGGGTTTTTTTGCTGTGGTGCAAGAATTCAACCAAAATCTTGTCATCAATTAAAACCCCGGGAATGATCTTAAATCTTGAAATACCATTTCGATGAAAAAATTATTAGCCTTAACCATAGCAATACTTCTTTTTACGGCATGTGAAGATGTTATTGATGTGGAAACCCAACCCGAACCTCCCAAATTGGTGGTCAACGGTTTGGTGCGGGTAGACGAATCACAAGAATTTGTAGATGTGCGCATTAAGGTGACAGAGACCACTGATTTTTTTAGTGAAAACACGGTAACGGAATTGGATAGAATAATCATTCTCCCAGGCGTGGTTAACACCGACCTAAATGCAGGTGCAGAATTCGGAAGGGCTGCGGTTTTGGTAGAATCTGAACCCGGCAGCGGAGTGTATATCCCAAGTAATGAACCCGGTGCGGATAACCGCTTTAGAACAGCAGGCATTTCTTCGGAAACCGTTTTTTTGTTGATTTTAGAACACAAGGGCAGAGAGTATGCGGCCTGGACACAATACATACCAACGGTGCCGATTGAAAACCTGGAACAAGGCGATGAAACCCTGTTTGATGAAGATGACACCGAGATACAAATCACTATTACAGATGTTCCCGATGCCGAGAACTACTACGTCTTCGATTTCGGGGAAGGGGAGTTTTTAGCGCTGGATGACCAATTTATTGATGGCCAGCAATTTGAGTTTTCATATTTCGTGGAACGCGACTTAGAACCCGGGGAAGAATTGGAAGTTAGTATACTGGGCGCGGACCAGGAATTCTTTAATTATATCGATTTGTTGGTGGAACAGACCGAAAATGATGGGGGTGTATTCGAAACCCCTGCTGCTACCGTACGCGGGAACGTATTTGATATCACGGGATTGGATAATATAAATATATTCGACAATGTCGAACGCCCTAATGATTTTGCTTTAGGTTTCTTTGCAGTGGTCCAGGAATTCAAACAGACTATAATCATAGAATAGTTAGAAAATAAAATATAAGAGTACCACCGCTGCGATCCCAACAAGCCCCTGGATCAAAGTGGCTACCGTATGCCCCCTTAAGGCCGTTTTCATATTCATTTTTGAAAACTCGGCTACCACCCAAAAATAGCTATCATTAACATGGGAAACGGTCATAGCCCCTGCTCCAATAGCTAAAACTGCGAGTGCTTTATCTATTGTACTTTCCAATCCGAAGGTGGTCAGCAAAGGAGCCACAATCGCCGCCGTGGTAATGATAGACACCGTGGAGGAGCCTTGAGCGGTCTTTAGAACGGCGGCAATTCCAAACGCCAGCAGTAAACCTTCCCAGCCGGATGCAGTACCAACGTTCAATAGTGATTCAAAATCCAGTGTCCTCAAAACAGCACCAAATGCACCTCCGGCTCCGGTAATCAGTACAATACTCCCGGCCTGTTTTAAGGATTCCCCTACCCATAGCTGTTTCGCCTTGGATCGCCCCTTCCCTAACATTATAAAACAAAGCAGGACTCCGAAAAATAGTGCTAAAATGGGGTGGCCAAGAAAACTACAAGTTTTAGCTAATAACCCTTCTCCAAAAGGCTGCGAGGGGTATTCGGCTATCGATTTCAATGCGATTAGGACAAGGGGCAATACTATAGGGAGCAGGGTCTGCCATAGACCGGGTAATACCTCAATTTCTTCGCCCTCCGTAACTTTCTGTATTTCATTGTCAGTCTCGTTAGTTGTCAATCGTTTTCCAATAAAAAGTGCCCAAGCATACCCGGAAACGGAAACACAAATGGCCACCGCAATCCCAAAAAGCATTACCAGCCCCAAATCAGCTTCCAAAATCGCAGCAGCTGCCAGAGGTCCGGGAGTCGGGGGAACAAAGACATGCGCAGCATACAATCCGGTTGCCAAGGCAACAGCAAATACTGCCATTTTTATTCCCGATTTCTTACTTAGTGCACGATTTAAAGAGGACAGAATAACAAATCCTGAATCACAATACACAGGAATAGAGATCACCAAACCTGCCAAATTTAAAGCTAACGGCGACCTTTTCAGCCCAATCCATTTTAAAATGGCATTGGCCAACACTTTTGTTCCTTTTGTCTTTTCAAGGAAGGTCCCGATAATGGTCCCAAAGGCTATTACCAAACCAATTCCGGAAAGGGTCTTTCCAAAGCCATCGCTTATGGTATCCATTACCATTTTGGGGGTCAACCCAAACAACAAACCGGAGATAATCCCGGCAATTGTTAATGAAAAAACCGGGTGCACATTATACTTTACTGTTGCGATAACAATTAAGACAATAACTCCCAGAAGTAGTAATAGTTCCATATTATTGATACTGCTTAAAAAAGTGGGTTACTGCTTCTTCTAACAAAACTCCTGCGTGTTCCATGTTAAACGTTAACGGTTTATCCTTTCTTGAAATCTCCAGGATAGTGTCGACAGGAAATTCCTTTCCTTCTTTGGCACTGAGTTCCAATTTTCCACACACTCCTATTACCGGAATAGCAAATCGTTCTCCCAAAGCTACCACACCACTAATGAGCTTCCCCTGAAGTGTTTGATTATCTATTCGCCCCTCCCCGGTTATTATAAAATCAAAATCTTCGTGTTCAAGAAGCGTATACACCCCGGATAATTGCAAAACAAACTCCACACCACTCATAAACGTTGCCGCGCAAAAGGTTTTTAGCCCGTAAGCAGTACCACCTGCGGCTCCTGCTCCCGGGATGAAGGCATTTTGTTGTTGCAATTGTTGCTGCACCACCCTGTCCAACTGCTGCAACCCCTCGTCCAATTGGGATATCTGCTCTTCAGCCCCCCCTTTTTGTTCGGCATAGACATGGGCTGCTCCATTCATGCCGAATAAGGGATTGTTCACATCGTTGATCGCATAGAAAGAGATGTTTCCCAGCCCTTCATTAGTCTCAATATGATGAACCTTTGCAAGGTTTTCCCCAACAGGCGCCAATTCCCGTCCTGAGCTATCCAGGAATTCGTACCCGAGTGCTTTTGCTATACCCATTCCGCCGTCATTGGTCGCGCTTCCGCCTAATCCAACGTAAATTGCCTTTGCACCCAGCGCTATTGCCTTTTTAAATTGCAGACCGGAACCATAGGTAGATGTTTTCATCGGATTACGCTCCGCGTCCTCTAACAGCACCAAACCTGAGGCCTTCGCTAATTCAATGTAAGCGGCTTTCTTATCATCGTCAAAAAGAATGGACGCAACTATCGGTCTCCCCAACGGATCCACCGTATCCACGGATACAGATCTTACCGCTACATATTTTGAAATGGAGTCCAAAAAACCATCGCCTCCATCAGAAGCCAAAACATGGGCAATTTCTGCTTCCGGAAACACCGCTTTCACCCCTTGGGAGATACCTGAAATGACTTCTTTTGCTGTTAGTGACCCCTTAAATTTATCCGGAATGACAAGGATTTTCATTGCGTTTCTATTTTATACCAACAAAATTCAAAAGGCCCAAGCGTATCTTCTATTTCGGGATTACCACTAACATAGAGTACTTCAGCTTCAGCGGGTTTTGATTTCAAGTTATAGCGCCGTGAAGTAAAATTATGGATACATCGCAATGTTAGCCTTCCGGCTTTTCGTTCTATATGAAATAGCCCATTCTCGTGAAAAAAATCTGCTTTTCCAAAGGGATCGAAAAGCGGTTCGGTTCTTCGAATAGCAAGCATTTTCGAATATTCTGAAAAGATCTTGTGCCTCAGATTATGTATATCTTCCAATTCGGCCTCCAATTCCTCAAGTGCTAGTTTTTCCCGATTGATCCTTCTGTGTATTCCGGAATCTACGGCAGCCTGCCTATCGTTTCTGGATCCCAAAATGGAGTGATAATAAACTCCCGGAACACCAGGCATGCAAAGCATTACGGATTGGGTCAGCAAAAAGCGTTGTATACGAAGTTCCTCTTTTTCATCCGGATGGGTCAACAGGTCTAAATAATTACAATTTAACTCATACGGGGATTGCGTACCATCCCCATTGTCTTTATAGGAGACAAAACCCCCATGATCTAGCACTTTATCCGCCAATTCCTGGATATCCTCTCCGGATACTATTCCCTGAAGCGGCCGTACGCCCACCCCATCATGACTTGCAGTAAAATTAAAGAAACAGCTTTTGCCAGGCAGCTCCAGACTACTTGCCCATTCGGTAAGGATTGCTGCACTTTCCTGGTGTAACGAATAGGCCAGTAACGGAGGTAGCGTAAAATTATACACCATATGGGCTTCGTTATGGCCGTTGCCAAAATAACTGATGTTTTCCTGATGCGGAACATTGGTCTCGGTAATCAAAACTACATTTGGTGCTATTGCTTCCAAGACTGATCTATACGCCTGAATGATCCAATGGGTTTCGGGTAGATGGATGCAGGAAGTTCCTACTTTTTTCCAGAGAAAGGCGATAGCATCCAACCGAATATACCGTGCACCCCGGCCGACATAGAAAAGCAGTACCTCCAGCACATGTAAAAAGACCTCTGGGTTTTCATAGTTTAGATCCACCTGGTCGTTACTAAAAGTCGTCCATAAATAAACCTGCTCCCCATTTTTCTTGGAATAGAGGTGCAATAATGGCAGCGCCCTGGGCCGTACTACTTCTGTCAAATCCTGATCCGGATCAGTACTAATAAAATAATCGTGATACCGCGGATTGTCCTCCAGATAGCCGGAGCACCATTCCGATGCTTTTGAGATATGATTTACTACGGCGTCAAACATCAATTCATAGTGTTCCGAAAGCGCTTTGATATCCTCCCAATCTCCCAGGTCCGGGTTTACCGTAAAATAGTCAATGACGCTAAAACCATCATCCGACGAAAATGGATAAAACGGTAACAAATGGAGGGCACTAACTGCTGTTTTGAGGTATCGGTCACTGAAGCTTTTTAGTGCTGAAAGTGGTGATGCATTGTTGGCTATAATTCCATCTCCATAGGTGATCAGGATAACATCTTGAAAGGAGAGGTCTTTCAAAGGGTTTGGCGCCAGAGCATATTTTTCTATTAACTCCTGAATACCGTGCAGTATTTCAGTGCTCTGTTCAGGATACAACTGCTGAATTAGGGACTGTAGCGTTGTCATCTACAAAAGAATTGATTTTAATAGTATGGAAATCGCTACAATTAAAACAAAATAGCACAATAAGATCAAAACCTCCGTATTGGCTTTGTAGAATCCTATTTTAATCCCCTGCTTTGTTGTTTTCGGTATCAAAATACTGATCACATACCCCACAACCAACGTAACTACACAACCTATAGCATTCCACCAAAACCAAAATACTTCCGGTACATAAAGCCATAAATACATATTCAAACCTACCCCGATAACAATACCAATATTGGCGCCCAGGGCATGTGTTCGTTTGGTTAACAAGGCTAATATAAAGGCAGCGAGGATAGGGCCATAGAAAATAGAGCTGACCTTATTGATCACCTCAATCACGGTACCCTCTATATTGCCGGCAAAAAAGGCGAAGAACAGGCAAACCAATCCCCAGAAAATTGACAGAAATCTCGAATACCGTACGTATTGGGTATCCGATAGATCGCCTTTGAACCGCTTGACAAAATCTTCTATAGTCACAGCACTCAGGGAGTTAACCGTAGAACTTAAGGAAGACATGGCAGCGGACATTATGGCCACCAGCAAAATTCCGATAATACCATTGGGTAGGTATTTTATAATGAAAACCGGAACCATAAGATCGGCTTTTTTACCTTCCAGGCTATCAATATTTGCGGTGTACACCTGCTCTATTTGATCTTGAAAGCCCAGGTCGGAAAGTAGCAAGGTGCCGAGTACCAATCCCATAATACAATACGTTAAGGTAACCGGAAACCGGAATAGTCCGTTGGCCAGCAGCAATTTCTTTATGGTAGGCAATCCCTTGGCGGAGAGTAAGCGCTGCGTTTGGGTCTGGTCCGTTCCGTAATACGAAGCGTAGAGAAAGAATCCGCCAATTACCATTGGCCAAAACCCAAACTCATCCTGCCCATCCCCATTGGTGAATCCCCATTTACTGAAGTCCACCGCGGTTAACCGATCGGAATCTACTTGTGTTAAAAAGTTATCCCAACCGCCCAATTCACTTAAGCCATAGGTGAGACATATTACAATTCCCAGGAATAGGATCAACATTTGAATGACATCGCCCCATATCACCGCCTTCATTCCGCCCTGAAAAGAATAGATCAAGGTAATGACCCCAATCAAAATCACAGATATCCAAAATTCAATTCCAGTAGTGGCCTGAAGTATAAGTGCCATGGTGTACACCATTACCCCTGTGGCTACAGATCGGCTCACCTGAAAGACAAAACTAATAAGCAAACGGGAAGAAGCGTCGAAACGTCGCTCCAGGTATTCATAAACACTTACGATGCCCGCTTTATAGAGTGAAGGAATTAGGGCTATCAACAAAAATGCCATTGCCAGGGGCACCCCAAATTCGTAAGTAAGCCATTGCAGCCCTCCCCCATCTTTTATTCCCACAAAAGCCGGCGCAGAAATAAAACTGATCGCAGATAGTTGTGTCGCCATCGTGGACAAGCTTAGGGGCACCCAACCCATACTACGCCCGCCCAAAAAATAATCTCCGGAATCTTTGTTTTCCTTGAAGAGATACCCCAATCCGAGAAAAGCCAATAAATAGACCAGGATAATGGTGTAATCAATCCAATTCATAACGGTAGTAGTTGGTTATTCCAAAGCAGGAAAATAACGATTAATTCAATAAAGGCCAATTTGCAAAATACACTTTCCCGAGCCTATCAAAAATGACTAATTTTACATTTTACTACAAGGATGCGCACAGATAAAGCTTTACTGATAAAGGGAATAAAATCTTTTGGGTATACCGCTGCGACGATGTTTATTGCCCCGGTGGTATTGTACCAGGCATTTAAAAATACAGACAAACCCCTTTTTATCCCTGTCTTAATTGTAGGTTTGGTATTGGCCGGTTTGGCCATATATTTAGGATTTCGATCGGTAAATATTGTTATGGACGCGGTCTTCGGAAAAAAGAAAAGATCTTAGTCCTTTTTGGAGGGAACCGTCTTCCATTTATTACTCAAAGAAGCATAATCATAATCTAACACCGACTTTTGCCGCTGTAATTGATTCGCCGCAAAGGCGCGTTGCAAGATATCTTCGATCAAATAGTCTTCTAATACGGCTGTAGGCCTAAACTCTTCCTTCAAACTGATTTTGAACGCTTTAGCCGTTGCATTATACCAAAACGCACGCCACCCGCTACGCAACTCCTTTACCAGACTAAAGGCCGTACTTCCCGTTTGTCGATGGATCAGCTTTACCAGGATCTGTCCTTCCGTGCGTGTGAGTTTTTTTAGTTCCGCAGAGAACTCACCTTCAATGTATTTCTGTACTTTTTTGGTATACCGCTTTTGGTGCCGCCGCTTTTTGATCTTGGACAAACTATCATTCAACTCCACAAGGCGTTCTGCTGCGAGTTTGGCATAAGGGTATACTTTGAGTGTTTTTCGACGGAGAATATAATAGCGCAGGCGTTCTTTTTTATTGGCGAACTCCAGCTTGCCAAAAATATAAACATCATCAAGTGAAATTGCCTTGATCCATGAAGAATCGCCCTCCATGCGAACATAATAGGCGGTGGTATCTATGGTCTCCTCTTTTACCTGGGCCGTTAAAAAAAAGGGGAGAACAAAAGAAAAAAGTAAAAAATAGCTTCTCATAAAGACCTTGGGGCCACGAATTACATCAAAAGTAACGATATTGCCCAGCGCATATTATTAAATAAAAGTGAATATTGTTAGCTTTGAACGCTAAAATCCAGCTATGGCATCTGACAAAATTATTACAAAAAAATCACTTGAATTCTTCGAAAAATACCTTAACAATGCTTCCCCAACAGGCTATGAGTGGGAGGGGCAAAAAATTTGGATGGACTATTTGAAACCCTACGTGGATGATTTTATAACCGACACCTATGGAACAGCAGTAGCGGTTGTCAACCCAGATGCAGAATACCGGGTAGTAATCGAAGGGCACTCTGATGAAATCTCCTGGTACGTAAATTATATCACGGACAATGGTTTGTTATATGTTATTCGCAACGGAGGCAGTGATCACCAGATCGCCCCATCCAAATGGGTTAACATTCACACTAAGAATGGTATTGTAAAAGGAGTGTTTGGCTGGCCCGCCATTCATACCCGAAAGGCTGGTAAAGAAGAACCGCCAAAACTCGAGAATATCTTTATTGATATAGGGGCAAAAGACAAAGAGGAAGTAGAAAAGATGGGCGTACATGTGGGATGCGTGATTACCTATCCTGATGAGTTCCATGTTTTGAACAAGGATAAATTTGTGTGTCGCGCACTGGATAACCGTGCAGGAGGATTTATGATTGCGGAAGTGGCACGTTTACTGCATGAAAATAAAAACCAATTGCCTTTTGGATTGTACATTACGAATTCGGTGCAAGAGGAAATCGGTTTACGAGGTGCCGAAATGATTACGCAAACTATTAAGCCTAATGTGGCCATAGTGACAGATGTTACCCATGACACTACCACCCCAATGATCGAAAAGAAAACGCAAGGGGATTGTGCTATGGGTAAAGGGCCTGTAATCTCTTACGCCCCAGCGGTACAACAAAAACTTCGGGAGCGTATCATTGAAACTGCAGAAGCCAAGGAAATTCCATTCCAGCGTGCGGCGAATTCCCGCTACACCGGAACGGATACCGATGCTTTTGCCTACAGTAACGGAGGGGTGGCTTCTGCTTTGATCTCCCTTCCCTTACGGTATATGCATACCACGGTAGAGACGGTGCACAGGGATGACGTGGAGAATGTGATCCGTTTGATCTATGAAACCCTGTTGACCATCAAAGCCGGGGAAACCTTTAGCTATTTTGAGTAGCCTTGGACGAATTTGTAGACATTTTGGATGCATCCGGTAAGTATACCGGAACGTCCATGCTAAAATCAGAGGCCCATGAATTGGGCCTTTTTCATCCTACGGTACATGTATGGTGTTACAGCAGGGAGGGTGCGCTTCTATTACAACAACGCGGCGCTCAAAAGCAAACGTTTCCCTTAAAATGGGATGTTTCTGTCGCAGGGCATGTAGGCGCTGGAGAGGATCTCGTGCTCGCTGCCCTTAGGGAAGCACAAGAGGAGATCGGGATAACCCTGGTTGACTCAAATTTGGAAAAAATAGCGGTTTTCAAAACTGAAAAACGACATTCCAAAACCCTGTTCGATAGGGAGTTCACCCATACATTTTTGTGTGCGCTATCGCCAAATGTTAAGTTAGTCAAACAAGAATCGGAGGTAGCAGCGCTCAAATGGTTTAAACTATCTGAATTCGGGACTATGGTTCGGGAAAACGACCCAATGCTTGTCCCCAATTCTCAAAATCGATACGAAGTGGTTATCGAAGCAATCCGATCACGATTGCAGTTGTAATACAAATTCTTCTGAACCCTCGAGAGAATAGGTGTTTTGCTCGCCTGTTACCATGTTCTTGACTACAAAGTTACCGGCTTCCAGTTCCTGATCTCCTAAAAGTATAACATAAGGTACCCCTCGCTTATCCGCATACTTGAACTGCTTTTGTACTTTAGCAGAAGTGGGATACAAATCTGCTTTGACACCTTTCTTTCGTAATTCGGATACCAATGTTAACGCTGCCCTGCTTTCCTGCATACCAAAATTCAAACAAAGGACATCCAAGCTTTGGGTTACTGTTTCAGGGAAGAGGTTCAATTCTTCCAAAACCAGATAGATCCGGTCCAATCCGAAGGAGATACCAACACCGCTAACATCTTTCAACCCAAAGATCCCGGTAAGGTCATCGTAACGCCCTCCACCTCCTATGGAGCCCATTTTTACATCTTCGGGTGCATTTACTTCGAAAATAGCTCCGGTGTAATAGTTCAGTCCCCTGGCCAGGGTAACTTCAATTTGGAGGTCAGCCGATTTTAGCCCCACGCTTTCCACCAAATCCAAAATTTCTTCAAGTTCGCTTACCCCCTGTATTCCAACTTCTGAATTAGTGAGGAAGGATTTTAGCTGCACCAATTGTTGTTGGGTGTCCCCCTCCATCTGAAACAAAGGGGCCGCTTTAGCGATAGCCCCCTCGGAAATCCCTTTTTCCAACATTTCGGCTTTGACTTTCTCCTCCCCTATCTTGTCTAGCTTATCCAGGGCTACGGTAAAATCGGTAAGAAAACCCTCCGCTCCTATCACTTCGGTAATACCCGAAAGGATTTTGCGGTTGTTTATTTTTATGGTACAGCCTTCTAACCCCAGGTCTGAAAACACCGCATCATAGAGCTGTATCAACTCCGCTTCCTGTAAGGGGGAGTTGGTCCCCACCACATCGGCATCGCATTGGTAAAACTCGCGAAAACGACCTTTCTGTGGGCGATCTGCCCGCCAAACGGGTTGAATTTGATAGCGCTTAAAAGGAAAGTCTATTTCGTTTTGGTGCATGACCACGTAGCGCGCAAAGGGTACTGTAAGGTCATAGCGCAGGGCCTTTTCGGTAATCTTTGCCGCCAGGGAGTTTGAGTTTTTTGAGCTGTAAGTAACCTCGTCTACTTTGGAGATAAAATCCCCGGAATTTAAAATCTTAAAGATCAAACGATCCCCTTCTTCACCGTACTTCCCCAATAGCGTTTCCGAATTTTCAAAACTCGGCGTTTCAATAGGTTGAAAACCAAAAGTCTCAAAGTGCGTTTTTATAGTATCGATAATATAATTACGCTTAACGACTTCTGTTGGCGAAAAATCGCGGGTGCCCTTCGGTATGCTTGGCTTTTGTGGCATTCAATTAATTTAATGGGGAGCTCCTTCATGCGGAGATTCTAGGATCCCGAGCGAAGCGTAAGAATTGACAAATATCTAGCTATTTAGACTTTTTTTCAAATCAGTTCATTCAATGATCTCATCAAACCATTGATACAGTTCTCCTTTGGTGATCACAGCGCCTTGTTCGATGAGTTTGAACTTATCACTATTCTTGTCTTCAGAATAGGCTTTGGATGCCGTAAGATACTCTACAAAACCCGACTGCCAATTCTTTTTAAACCAGCCAAAACCTTCTGGGGTACGAAGATCTACATTAGGGTTGGCCACCTTCACCGAAATCAGTTTCATTTCCTTTTCTGTCAGTTCGAATAGGTGCATATTATTAGCAGATATGTTCTCTAAATAATTCACCTTAGACAACACGCCTTCCCATATCAAATCACTAAATACATCCAGTTCTTCTTCCGCTACCTGAGGGGTATCCCTTTTCAAGGCAGTCCATTCCTCAGCGTTTATGGACTGTGTTGCCAGGAAGTTAATAAACTCCTGGTGCAATTCCTCTAACTGCTCTTTGGTTAATCTTTTATACTTCATAACAAAACAAAAGCCCCGACCAAAGTCAGGGCTTTCAAAAGTACAATGTATTATTTAAAAAATATACCGTAGTCCTACTTGTGCCTGCCACCTTGAGATCAAATCAAAATTGTCAACAAATGTGGAGGTTTGAGAAGGATCAAAGCTATACACCGGAGTGGGATTGGCTTGGGAAAAATCCACGGACACTCCTATGGGCTGTGTCGCCCTTGGTATTTGTACCACACCCCAGTTCGAATTTAACAGGTTTCCAAAGTTTAATATATCCAGGCTTAATTGTAATGTATTCCTGTTATTTCCTATTGCATTGAAGTTAAGATCCTGGAGAATTTTTACATCCCATCTGCCGGTCCACGGGGTGGTTAGATCATTTCTCCCCACAAATTCACCTCGTCTATCACTTAAATACTCATCTTGTAGGATGAATGCCTCAAAAGCATCGCGCTGTTCCTGCACTGAAGGATTGGCAGGAAATTGAGGGGCGGCAAAAGCAAGCTGTTGTACTTCCGAAGCGGTTGGTACATAGATAAGGTCATTGGTAAAGGAACCATCGTTATTGATATCCCCGGAATAGGTATATGAAAAGCGTTGCCCAGAAGCATATTCGAAAAAGGCTCCTATAGAAGTGCCCCATTTGCCCTTACCATAGCTCCATTGCTTGTTCAATTGTCCTATGATACGATGCTTGTTCCCGAACAAACTAGGTGCCAGGGGAGCCTGGTTAGCATTATTTACCACCGGATTCAAGTCAAATAAGTCACTGGAGATCTCTGCCGACATAGAGTTGACATCAAATGCTTCCAAAAAGTTGTAGGCTACCATCGCATAAAGGTTGTTCTCAAATTGCTTTTGAAGTTTAAAACTCCAATTGAAAGAACGTCCTTCATCGATATTGGAAATCACATACGCATTTGTAGCTCCGCCAAAAATCTGTGCGCGATCCGCTGCCTGATAGATCAATCGCGAATCAGGTCCGGAAAGCCTACCCGTCGGGGCTGCCAATCCAAAATTATAGGTTGTAGCCGCATTCAAATCCCTAGTGAAAATAACGTCAGTGGTCGCAATAATACCATTATCAAACTTGTAGTCAATTCCCAAGTTAGATCGCCAAACCTGTGGAAATTGAAAATTAGGATTGGTGGGGGTGTAAAAGAAGAAGTCTGTATTTTGGACCTGGTTGCCTACCCATACAAATGGGAACCTTCCTGAGAATATTCCACTTCCTCCTCGAATTTGAAAACTTTGATCACTTCGAACATCCCAGTTAAATCCTAAACGTGGTGACCAAAGAATAGAAGCGTCCGGCAAATCAAAACTATCTAAAAAGATAGACTCTCCATTCTCGTCAAAATACTGAATATCAGGAGCATACGTTCCCCCTTCTGCCAGGGATCCTCCTTTTCTATCTATGTTTTGCTGAATTAGATCCCGGGTATTAAAGTATAAAGGTCGGTCTGCCCGTAAACCATAAGTCAACTTAAAATTATCGGTAACGTCCCATTCATCCTGGACGTAGAATGCTAATTGCCCCACGCTGGTTTCTGCCAGGTTCCACCCTCCCGGAGCCCCAATGGGCAACTGGTTGTTCGCATTAAATGTAGCCTCGGCATTCGAGATAGCAGCACCGATGAGCCCATTATCAACAGCCTCTAAAAATGCATCAACACTTGCAAAATCCGGAGCAAATGTACCCACACCACCGTTTTCATTAAAGAAAACATAGGTGCCTAAATTGAAGGAGTTGAAAAAGTCGAACTTTTCATAGGAAAACCCAACAGTCACCTGATGATCGCCGGAGAAAAACGTTAAGTTATTGGTGATCTGAAAAACATCCTGTTCCAATTGGTTATTAATTGAAAAAGGCTCATGACCTGCTACTATGGCCCGCACCCCATCTTGTAATATGTTGATATCCGGTGCAGGGGAAGAAAAAGGATTCCTAAAATCGTTGAAGCTTGTATAACCCACCTGTAACTTATTGACCGCAGAGCCATTACCCAGGGTAGAGTTCAATTCGGCCAAAAACGAGTTAATCTCATTGTTGATTTGGTAACCACTATTTGCAAACTGTAAGGTGGTCGCATCTGGCCCACGGCGGCCAATAGCAAATTCATTAGCCGTTAAATCCCTACTGGCATCTAAAAAGTTATAAATTAAAGCCAGCCGATTATTATCGTTGATGTTCCAATCCAACTTTAAGATCCCTTTTGTGGATTCGGAACCCAAGAGATACCCTTCAAATGGTCCGGTATTATATCCTAATCCCGCTAAAGCGTCGGAAACTAATTGCAAATCATTGGCGCTGACCCTGGCAACATTATTACCTCCCTGTCCTCTATCTGCAAAAAAGTTAGACCCCAGGTCTTCACGGTCATCAACTTCAAAATTGGCAAAGAAAAAGAGTTTGTTCTTTACTATGGGGCCTCCGATACTTATACCGTATTGTGTTTGGGTCAATTCCGGAACAAAAATATCATCCCCGGAAACTTTACCCCCGGTGAGATCCTCATTTCTGAAAAATCCATACACTGTTCCATGAAATTCATTGGTTCCACTCTTCGTAACCGCATTCACAGCTGCCCCGGTAAACCCTGCTTGACGAACATCGTATGGTGCCAAAGACACCTGAACCTGGTCTATCGCATCCAACGAAATGGGTTGTGCGTTGGATTGCCCGCCTGGCGTTGGTGCATCCAAACCAAATGGATTGTTGAAGATTGAACCGTCCAACGAAAAGTTATTGAACTGGTTGTTCCTACCTCCAAACGATATACCGTCCGAAGATGCCGTTGGTTCCAATCTTGTAAAATCTGCTTGCGAACGACTAATGGTTGGCAACCTTCGCAATTCGCGTTCTCCTAAGTTGGTTTCAGCACCGGTCCTGTCACTGCCAAAGGTTCCACTTCTATCCGAGACTAAAACTACCTCTTCTAACTGCTGGCTTTCGGAAATCAGTTGCGCGTTAACATTAAAGGTCTTACCAAGTGCCAGGAATACACCTTCTTCTACTTGTTCTCTAAAACCGACATAGGAAATGGTAACCTGGTAAGGTCCGCCAACTCTTAGGTTTAATAGCGTAAACCTACCATCCTCATTCGTAATGGCGCCATATCTTGTCCCGGTTGGGGTATGAACCGCCAAAACGTTGGCCCCAAATAGTGGTTCCCCCTGATCATCAGTAACTGAACCCCGGATATTAGAGGTAGTTACCTGAGAAAATGCAGACACAACGAGAGCCATTAGGGCAAGCCCTGTGAGTAAAAAATGTTTCATAGTGTTCTCTGTTAAATAATGTTCAAGCAATTGCAAACATAACGCAAAAAAAAGAGCTGTGCACGCACAGCTCTTAACAAGTTATTAACTACAAAACTGTAGTTTATTTCGCCTCCGGAACTACTTCGAACGGAAATTCCACTATAACTTCCCGGTGTAACCTTATTTTCGCATTGTAAGGTCCGGTTCTTTTAATACTTCCTCCTTGAATAGTGATAAATTTCTTTTCGATACTCTCCCCAGCCTTGGATATAGCATCGGCCAGATCAATATTGGTAACCGATCCAAAAAGCTTATCACCAGCACCCACTTTGGCCGCAATCTTAATCTCCATTGCCTTAAGGGTCTCCGCTACCTTTTGCGCATCGTCTATCAACTTCTGCTCGCGATGCGCACGTTGTCTCAAGTTTTCCGCCAGTACTTTTTTTGCCGAAGGAGTGGCCAGGGTAGCCAATCCCTGAGGAATAAGAAAGTTTCTACCATATCCCGGCTTAACAGTAACGATATCGTCTTTGAAACCTAAATCTTGTATGTCTTGCTTTAATATCAATTCCATGCTTCAACCTTTTTATTTCAACATATCTCCCACGTACGGCATCAATGCAAGGTGGCGTGCCCTTTTAACGGCCTGTGCTACTTTACGTTGATACTTCAAAGAGGTTCCTGTTAATCGCCTTGGTAACAGTTTTCCTTGTTCATTGACCAACTTCATCAAAAAGTCAGGATCCTTGTAATCAATATATTTAATACCTGATTTTTTGAAACGACAATACTTCTTTTGCTTATTGGTTTCAATATTTAGAGGGGTCAAATATCGAATTTCCCCGTCTTTTTTTGCTTTAGCTTGTTGTTCAATAGATGACATAGCGTTATGCGTTTGCTTTAAGTTTATTTCTTCTTTTCTCTGCCCAAGCAATCGCATGCTTGTCCAATTTTACAGTCAAAAAACGCATAATGCGTTCGTCTCTTCTAAACTCTACCTCATACGGGTTGATTGCTTCACCCGGAGCGGTAAATTCAAACAAGTGGTAAAATCCACTCTTTTTGTGCTGAATAGGATAGGCCAACTTTTTTAGCCCCCAATCCTCTTTGGACACCATTTTAGCGCCATGCTTAACCAAGAAATCTTCAAATTTCTTGACTGTTTCCTCTATCTGGGTTTCAGATAGAACGGGATTTAAAATGAAAACAGTTTCGTAATGATTCATTATTATATTTTTTAAGGAGCGCAAAAGTAAACATATTGTTCAGCATTCACAAGAAAAAGCAGGATTGTTCGTTATTCGATTAAGAAGTTATTAACAATTAAAATCAATTCAAACCTACATCGTGCATTATACCAAATACACAACAGAAACGACCATGTTTACATCTTTTGTTGTTGTTTATCGGGTTATTTATGTAATTTGCCGATGATTTAACCCCACAAATCGCCCCTTTTATGAAACTTAAAAGTATTATTGTAGACGACTCGTCCATGCAACGAATGGCAGTGGCAAAGTTGGTCAACAATCACCCACATCTTGCCCTGGTAGCGGAATACAGCAATGCTATAGAAGCAAAGAATGGATTGAAAACCCACGAGGTGGATCTTATCTTTTTGGATGTAGAGATGCCCATAATTAGTGGTTTTGATCTATTGGAAGCCCTGGAGAACCCTCCACAGGTAATTCTGATCACAGGTAAGCCGGATTATGCGCTAAAGGCATTTGACTACGACGTAACAGATTATCTTCACAAGCCCATCACCTTAGCGAGGTTTGAAGCCTCCGTTAAGCGAGCGGTAGCGAAATATGAACAAATGCACCGTTCCGATGAGGATGAAGAACATATTTTTGTTAAGAGTAACCTTAAGAAACGAAAGGTTATCCTTAATGATATTAAATGGATAGAAGCGCTTGGAGATTATATCAAATTGGTGACTGATGAGGCAAATATTGTTATTCTTTCTACCATGAAGTCTTTTGAAAAGCAGCTACCCTCTGAAAAGTTCTTAAGAATTCACAAGTCTTATATTGTGAATTTGGAAAAGATCGAAAAGTTCAATAGTAAAAATGTTGAGGTGGGAGGACGTCAAATTCCATTAAGCCGAAACAAGAAAACAGAATTGGCGGAAGCGCTAGCTAACGTATAAGTTAAATGTGGTCTACATTGTAGATCACAGTTACACTTCTAAATTTTGAAATAGCATCAAAAGACTGTTGTACTCTTTTGATGCTTTTTTTTGCACTACTCACTCCGGCCACCCCCTCCAGTTTTATCAAAATATGCTTTAAATACTGGTTACGTATCCTGGAAACGACCGGATACTCTGGCCCCAATACCCGAGCCTGGAGCACATTACGTATGGACATGGCGAACCAGTCGCTGGCCTCGTTTAGTTTATTGAAGTCACGGTCTTTTAGGGTGACCTTAATAATCTTAAGGTGAGGGGGATAGTGAAATTGCTCCCGTTCGTAGATCTCTGCTTTGAAGAACGCAGGATAATCATACGTTGATACCTGCTGTAGAATAGTATGGTAAGGATTGTACGTTTGGATAAGGACCCTGCCTCTTTTTTTCGTTCGCCCCGCTCTTCCAGCTACCTGAACCATCATTTGAAAGCTGCGTTCATGGGAACGGTAGTCCGGAAAATTCAAAAGTGCATCGGCATTCATTATCCCTACCAGGCCAACATTTCTAAAGTCCAGTCCTTTGGTCACCATCTGTGTACCTACCAAAATATCTATCTCCCTGGCCTCAAAAGCATTGATTAACTTGTCATAAGCGTACTTTCCACGGGTGGTATCCAAATCCATCCTGGCTACTTTGGCGTCAGGGAGCAATGCTTCAAGCTCCAGTTGAATTTGTTCAGTGCCAAAACCTTTGGTGTCCAGTTTACTACTACCACAGGCCTGACAAGTCGTTGGCATTGCCATATGATATCCGCAGTAATGACAACGTAACTGTTGCTTGTGCTGATGATAGGTTAAACTTACATCACAATTTGGGCATTGGGGCACATGGCCACAGCTGTTGCACTCCACTATGGGAGCAAAACCCCTTCTGTTCTGAAAAAGAATGATCTGTTCCTTTTCTGAAAGCGTTTCATTAACAGCAGTTAAGAGCTGCTGGGAAAAGTGCCCCTGCATTTGCTTTTTTCTATGAGCTGTTTTCAGGTCCACTAAATTTATCTCCGGCATAAGTACCTCACCAAACCTTCTTGGGATCTCGGCCTTTCCGTATTTTCCCGTTTTGGCATTTTTGAAGCTTTCAATACTAGGTGTTGCCGAACCCAGGAGACAATGCGCTTTGTGAAAATTGGAAAGTACTATGGCCGCATCTCGGGCATGGTATCTTGGGGCGGGATCAAACTGTTTATAGGACTGTTCGTGTTCCTCATCTACAATAACCAAACCTAAATTAGAAAACGGCAAAAACACTGCTGATCGGGCTCCGATAACTACTTGTGCCTTTTCGCTTTGACATCCTACATTTTTCCATACTTCAATGCGTTCATTACCGGTGTATCGGGAATGATAGACCGCCACCATATTCCCAAAGTAGGTTTTTAACCGACTTATGAGTTGAGCCGTAAGTGCAATTTCGGGCACTAAATACAGTACCTGTTGTCCTTTTTGCAGTGCAGTCTGAATAAGCTTGATGTACAATTCTGTTTTACCGGAGGAAGTAACGCCGTGAAGTAAGCAAACCTGATCTCTCAAGAAGCATTCGCGAATGTCCTGCAACGCTTTGGATTGTAGCTCATTGAGTTGAATATCCTTTGCTTCTTTTTGCCCGGGGGCGAATTGAACCCTATCTGCCTGGAGCTGATACGCTTCGAAAACGCCTTTATTCACCAAAGCTTTCAGCACTGATTTTGAAGTACCGCTTTGCTTCTCAAATTCGGAAACCTTGATCGGTTTTCTATGTTGTCCTAATTGGCTAAAATAATACAACACCGCCTGATGCTGCTTAGGAGCCCGTTGTAAGCTGTCTAAAAGGGATTCCAGTGCGGTTTCAGGTTCATATACCGGATTAAGCCTGAGATATCTAATTAACTTGGGGGTATATTTTTCCCGAATTTCCTCTTTAAGTCGAATAACACCTTTTTGCACCAGGCCATTCATTAAAGGCAGGACCCGTTTTCTGCCAATAATGTCCATAACATCCTGAACCCGTAAAGCGCTTTGGTGATGCAGCGCCTCTACAACCAAAAATTCGTCGTCGGTTAGACGGTCCTGCTCAACTTGATCCAAATTGACCGGAACAATTTTGGTTTCACTCTCCAAAAGGAGTACACTCGGTAAAGCCGCCCGGACAACTTCTCCCAGGGTGCACATATAGTAGTTCGCTATCCACTCCCAATGCTTTAACTGAATTTTTTGAACCACCGGAAACTCATCTAATATCTCATGGATTTCCTTGGCTTCGTACGCTACAGGAGGACGATGGTGGGTCTCATAGGCGATGGCAGTATAAATCTTAGACTTCCCAAAAGGTACAGCTACCCGCATCCCCTGCACTATTATTTCTGCTTCACCGGGAGATATCTTGTAGGTGAACTTCCGTGCTAACGGGATAGGAAGAATTACATCTAAAAAAAAGTGCATTTACAAAATTAAGGAGATGCCCTTAACCAGGTTTGGGTACGATAAAAAAAAGCCAAATACCCTCTTACCTTTAGTTGGTCAGGATTTTCAGGATCCAGCCACACTTTACCGCGGACGGTAAGCCCTTTCACCGGGTCGGTAAGACGCTTTCCCTTGTAAAACCCTTCTTCATCCCTAGAAAACCCATCAATTATGGGCAGGCCCATGATAGGCTTATCCTTTAATTTCCCATCGCATTTTGTACAGCGTGCGTTTTTTCTTTCCTGATTCAAGATCTCCACCACTTTTCCAAACAGTTTTCCTTCTTGCTCAAAGACTTCAACAATCGCCTTGGTTTCACCGGTTTCGTCATCTACGGTCCGCCATTTTCCAAGTACCGATTGTGCCATTGTACCATGAACCCCTCCCATGAAAACAAGGAGTACTAGCAGTTTTTTATTCATTTTTTTGTTTTTGTTTCACATTCTTTTTCATAGAAAATAAGGTGGCATTGAGTTCAAAACCCAAAAGTAATATGTTGGAATTTAGCCAAATAAAAACCATCAGGATCAAAAGTCCACCCAGCGCACCATATAGTTCGTTATACCGGGCAAATTTTTCCACGTAATATCCGAACAAATACGAGGTCAGCAAAAATAATACCGTAGTGACCAAAGCTCCAATAGAAAAAAACCTCACCTTTCTTCCCTCTGCAGTGCCGAAATAGTACAAAATTGCCGTGGTTAAATAAGATAATAACATGAAGAAAAGCACTTTAGCAAGTTGCAATCCAAAGGCATCTCCTTTTTCGACATCCGTACCAAAGGTTTTCCCAAAATACTTACTGGTGGTTTCAACAATATAGAACTCAAAATATACAAATGCTACAGCCCCCACAATAAGCAGAATCGAAAGGATGAGCCCAACCATAAAGGCATAGGCGTACTGGCGTATGAAATTGCGTGTTAACTGTACGTGGTAGGAATACTCAAAGGCACTAAAGATGGAATTCACCCCATTGGCTACCAGGAAAATAGAGAGCCCAAATGCGGAGGAGAGCAATCCCCCGCGTTTCTGATCTTTTATTTGTTGATAGATCTCCCCAAAATAATCACCGGTGGCGGTAGGTAAAAAGGACTCCAGAAAGAGCAAGAACTGCGTGTCAAAATTGGCGTTGCCCACCCGGACATAGGGAATAACAAAGGGAATAAGGGTAACCAGAAAAATCAACAACGGAAAAAGCGCCAGAAAAACACTAAAAGCAATTGCGCTGGCCCTGCTGGAAAGCGCCCCTTCTATGATACCAACAATATAAATCTCAAAAAGATCATAAACGGAAAGCCCTTCAAATCCGGGAAGCTTGATCCGTTTTAATAATCGTACCCCCCAATTAAGAACAGGGATTTTTTCCAGTTTTTCTTCGATCTCTTTTGACATCTAAATCGCTTTTAGACTTAGATCCATATTGTGAACTGAATGGGTTAAGGCACCTGAAGAAATGTAATCTACGCCACACTCCGCATATTTTCGTAGGGTTGTTTCATTGATACCTCCGGAAGATTCGATAAGGCAACGATCGCCAATTAAAGTAACAGCTTTCCGGGTAGCTTCATAGTTGAAGTTGTCCAATAGTATACGATATACCCCTTCCGACTTCAAAATCTCCTGTACTTCTTCTAGGTCCCTGGCCTCCACGATGATCTTCAAATCTTTCCCCTTTTGTTTCAGGTAGTCTTTAGTTTGTTGTATGGCATGGGTAATTCCCCCCGCAAAATCAATGTGATTGTCCTTTAACATGATCATATCGTACAACGCAAATCTGTGATTCTCACCCCCCCCTATCTTGACCGCCCATTTTTCCAGCGCACGGATTCCGGGAGTAGTTTTTCGGGTATCTAAAATTTTTGTTCCGGTACCTTCCAACAGCTTTACAAAATGTGCTGTTTTAGTGGCAATGGCGCTCATACGTTGCATAGCATTGAGCACTAAGCGCTCCGCTTTTAAAATGCTCAACGAACTCCCGGATACAAAAAAGGCTACATCTCCCTCAGTTACGGTCGTCCCATCCATAAGTTGAACATCCATTGTTAAGCTCTCGTCTACATATTGAAAAACCTGCTGAGCAAATGCAACTCCCGCAAGAACACCGCTATCTTTCACCAACAGTTGGGCTTTTCCCTGAGCCGTTTCCGGAATACAGGCAAGGGAACTATGGTCACCGTCACCCACATCTTCCCGGATAGCGTTTGAAACAATTAGACGTAGTTCTTTTTGGAACTGATCCTCCGATATCATACCATGGTAGTTTTGCACGAAAATACTAAAAAGCCCCTCCTTAATACGCTGATGCCACATGGCAATTGGTACATTTGAAAAAAATGGCATCCTATGAAATTGAAATTAGTAGTCGTCGGAAAGACTGATGATCCCCAACTTGAGAAACTAATAGGAACCTATGAAAGAAGACTTTCGCACTACCTGAAGTTTGAAATTGTGGTTATACCCACTATTAAAAATGCAAAAAATCTATCCGAAGAAGAACAGAAACTCAAGGAAGGTAATCTGATCTTGCCAACGCTAACCACTTCGGATTTTGTGGCTTTGCTGGACGAAAAAGGCGGGCAATTTACTTCCAAAGAATTTTCAAACTATCTTCAAAAAAGAATGAATAGCGGTATCAAAAACCTGGTTTTTGTTGTAGGCGGCCCTTATGGTTTTAGTCAACCGGTATATGAACGGGGCAACGACAAAATCAGTTTATCAAAAATGACGTTCTCACACCAAATGGTCCGCTTATTTGCCGTTGAACAATTGTATAGAGCCTTTACGATCTTGAAGAATGAACCATATCATCATGAGTAATCGCTTCGGAGGGAAGCAAGCCGTATTTTTCAAGAAGATCTTCTATTTTTTTTAGTAGTTTATCGTGCGGTAACGGCATATGTTCACTTTTCTCTAGTGCTTTCACCATATTTTTAGAAACCGTATTCAGTTGCTCCAATTCTTGTGCTATACAATCTATGATCTCGTTCCTGCGCTCGTCATTTTTTTCCAACTCTAAAACATACCTCAATTCATTTACGTTTTTCATATGAGAAGCAAATACATGGGACTGGTGCCAGGCGATTTCAGCAAGCTTCTTTTTCTGTTTCATTGCGCGATGCATAATGGGATTTACAATAAAGAAAATTTCAAAAAGAACGATTAAGACCGAGAATATTGCTAACTCCAGTTCTATAATTCGCATAGTACTAATATCCTTTTCCGATTTTTTCTGAAATTGCAATACGATGATATCCATGATCTCTACAAAACGATCTACTCGATATCTCAAATCGTTAAATGCTACCCCATCCACTTTTTTAAGATCGGAAAGGTTGGATTTAAACCAAACGATGTAAGGTTGCAGTCGACGGAAATTTTTCGCAATATCTTCGTTCACCAGCGGTGCTATCCCTAAATTTTCACTCCCTTTTTGAAGGATAACATTCATCTGCAACAACTTGTTCATTGTAAGTTTAAACTCAGCGTAATCACAGTGGTGAAAACGGCAAGAATATACCTCGTTAAGCAACCGTTGACTTAACGTTCGTTGCCTTCCCGAAAGATTGATCACCATAGCAGTGTTACGTTGCTTATCCAAGGAATATTGTATAATGGTTTGTATCGCAATGGTTAGCAAAATGATAGAAACCACCAATAGGTAATATGCCCTAAAGCCTTTTTTGAATATTTTTCTGCCCGCTATTTTCAACAAAACTTATTGCAAATAAGAATTTACCTACAATTTATGCCGAAAATATAGGGGCTCCCTAAAAATGTTGTGAAACGGGAATAGGTGCTTGTGAAACCTCCAAGACTGTACTTCTTTATTCCGTTAATAAAGCACCCTGAACTTTATCGTATGTTCTATATTTTTTAGCGCCTTTGTTACCTCTTTGTTGTACTCTTTGTCCAAATCGCTGATCACGTACCCCACCTCCGAATCGGTTGAAAGGTATTGCCCGGTGATATTCATCTCAAACTTTGCCAACACTTCATTGATATGTGCCATTACCCCTGGAACATTTTTATGAATGTGCAGGAAACGATGGGAGTCATTTTGTTTGGGTAAGCGGATATTCGGAAAGTTCACGGCATCCACCGTATTTCCAGAATTGATATAGTCCATTATTTTATTAGGTACAAAGTCCGCAATATCCCGTTGCGCCTCCTGTGTACTCCCTCCCACATGAGGCGTTAGGATAACATTTTCCAATCCTTTTAAGGTAGTATGGAAATCGCCATTACTTCGGGGTTCTTCAGGGTATACATCAATAGCCGCTCCACCGAGCTTTTTTGTCTGAAGCGCTTCCACCAGAGCTTCAATATCCACTACAAATCCACGTGAAAGATTGATCAACATTGCGCCATCTCGCATTTGACCAATTTCCCGTCTCCCAATAAAACTCTCATTGTCTTTATTGTCATCTACGTGCAAGGTGACGACATCGGAAACAGATAACAATTCCCCAAGGGTACTACATCTTATCGCATTACCAAGGGCGAGCTGATCTGCAACATCATAATAATACACACGCATTCCGATAGCCTCGGCAAGTACCGAAAGCTGTTTCCCGATATTACCATAGCCCACTATTCCTAAATGCTTTCCACGAACTTCGTGGGCATTCAAAGCCGTCTTAAACCACTTTCCCTGGTGAATTTCAGTACTGCGCGTAAACACATTGCGCATGAGCATAATAATCTGACCAATGGCCAATTCCACTACAGATCTGGTGTTGCTGTACGGGGCGTTAAAGACCACCACTCCCTTCTTCTTAGCTGCTTCCAGATCTATTTGCGTTGTGCCAATGCAAAAAGCACCTACTACCAACAAACGGTCTGCGGCCTCCAGGACCCTTTGGGTAACCTGTGTTTTAGATCGGATGCCCAAAACATGTATTCCTTTGATCTTTTCTATCAGTTCCTCTTCAGGAAGGCTATGCTTTACCAGTTCTACTGAAAAACCATCGTTGGATAGATTGTCAAATGCCGCAGGATGGACATTTTCCAACAGTAGGATTTTTATTCTGTTCTTAGGGTATGATATTTTTCTAGGTAAGTCGTTCACAAATAAAAATTCATTTAAGTTTGGGGCGACATGATCCGCATTGTTCGCCGCTTTTTCCCGGTGTACATTTTCGGTATACGCAAAGAATTTATCAGCTATTCCCGCCTCCCGCATTACGTAATCGCTATAGCCATCTCCAATTACATGTACTTCTCCCTCAAGATTAAGCTGTCGTAGACATTCAATTTTACCGTTATGGGAAGATAATACATTCGTCTCATCAAAACCGACAATATTTCCATTGTTATCAAAGGTAAAGGTATTGGCGTACACCCGTTCCGACGGTATGCCATACTCGGCAACAATAGGATCTATAAACTCTTTAAATCCGCAGGAGATAACATATATGTCCTCAGAGTGCGAATGAAAAAAGGCTTTATTCTCCCGGATAGATTTTGAGATCTTCTTTTGCAATTCAAGGATCAGCGTCGGCAGATCATTTTTGTGCGCATGCAATAGTTTGATCCTTCGCTCTAACGATTCGGTGAAAGAAATCTCTCCATCAATTCCCAAATTGGTTATGTTTTGTATTTCGGATAACACTTCTTCTCTGTTAGACTTTCCCTGTAAAGTCATCTCAGCCCAGACATCCAATGCTTCCACTTCGGTAAGCGTGCTGTCAAAATCAAAAACGTATTTCCTGCGGGTTTCAACCATTTCCAATACATATTATCCGGCAAAAGTACACATAATCGTAAGGGAGCGAAGTAGTTGTTTAAAAAAAGGAATAATGGTTAACAAAATGCCGAATTCCCTTCAAAATTTCTTTCATTCGGAACCAGAATTTATTAATTCCTCAAAACTAAAACCATCGTCGAACCGCTCTACAGTATAGCTGATATTCTTTCCCAAACTTTTTGGATAGCGCTTCCTCTTCAGGCCCTATTTGGAAGTAGTTCATAAAATACACAAAACCAGCGGCGCAAAGGGTGTTAAAGGCGTTACCTAAATGTAATCCCCAGGCAATCAGCAAGAGCAATAAAGCCAGATACATAGGGTTTCGGGTATAGTTGAATATCCCTGATGTCACCAGGCTACTTGCCTTTTCAGGATGCAGAGGGTCAATGCTGGTTTTCATATTCCAAAATTGCAGTAGGGCAATAAAGGCAATTAGGAACCCTAAAGCCAGAACAACATAAATAAGTCCTTTACGGCCAAAAAAATCAAATTCTCCAACAGGAAGAAATCGATCCAGCAAGTACATTATTACTCCAAAAAAAAGGGTCACAAGGGCAGGTGGAAATTTAAATTTCATGGGCCGAAAATACTATTTTTGAACGTAAAGCTTTAGTATGCAGCTTGTCTTCGCCACCCATAACGCACACAAATTGAACGAGGTGCAAACCATGCTTCCAAAACAGATCAGGTTATTGTCTTTGGATGCCATCGGTTGTCATGATGAGATCCCTGAAACCGGTAACACTTTGGAAGAAAATGCCAAAATAAAAGCCCTTCATGTAGCAAAAACCTACAGCTATCCATGTTTTGCAGACGACACGGGTCTCCTGGTCAATGCCTTAAACGGAGCCCCGGGAGTATTTTCAGCGCGATACGCCGGTAACCACAAGGATACAGAAGCAAACATTAGAAAATTGCTATTCGAGTTGGGATCCAAAAAGGATAGAAGTGCACGATTTGAAACGGTGATCACTTTGGCGCTCCAGGGCGAAATGCATGTATTCAAAGGTGTCGTATCCGGTACTATTATCCAGGAAAAGAGGGGGACAGGTGGCTTTGGGTATGATCCGGTTTTTGTTCCCGATGGATACGACAAGACCTTTGCCGAGCTATCCCCTCAGGTAAAGAATACGATAAGTCACCGGGCAAGAGCTACTGAAAAATTAGTTCACTTTTTGTCAGCTTTAAATCCATCCTAAGTAAATAAGTTTACCTTTGCCGCCAAATTTAATGTCGCACCCATTGTTTATGGGTACATGGGGTGTTGTTACTGGCTTTATAAATGGGTCGCCAAATGCAACACAGCAAGAGCGAGCGTTTATAACAGAACTATGACAACATTTGAAGATTTGGGACTTACTATGTCCCTCCTTTCCGCTATTTCCGATCTGGGATTTGAATCTCCTTCCGAAGTTCAGGAAAAAGCGATTCCTATTCTTTTGGGGGAAGAGACTGATTTGGTAGCCCTGGCACAAACCGGAACGGGAAAAACCGCTGCTTTTGGCTTTCCCTTATTACAAAAAATAGATATTGAAAGCCGCACTACACAAGGGCTGATCTTATCGCCTACACGTGAACTCTGTTTACAGATCACCAGCGAAATGCAACTCTACTCCAAATACGAGAAGGGGGTGAATACCGTCGCGATTTACGGTGGGGCCAGTATTACGGAGCAGGCCAAACAGATCAAGAAGGGAGCGCAACTCATCGTGGCTACTCCCGGTAGGATGAAAGATATGATCCGTAGGGGAATAGTAGATATCTCCAAAATCGAGTATTGTGTGCTGGACGAGGCGGATGAAATGCTCAACATGGGATTTTATGAGGACATTAAAGATATTCTATCCAACACCCCTAAAGATAAATCTACCTGGTTGTTTTCGGCTACCATGCCTAAAGAGGTTGCACAGATTGCCAAAAAATTCATGCACCATCCCAAGGAGATCACCGTAGGCGCCAAGAACGCCGGGGCGGTAACTGTACAGCATGAGTACTATATCGTTGGGGGAAGGGATCGGTATGCTGCCTTAAAGCGCCTGGCCGATGCTAATCCGGGCATTTTTTCCGTGGTGTTCTGCCGTACCAAACGGGATACCCAAAGGATTGCTGAGAAGTTAATTGAAGATGGATACAATGCCGGAGCTTTGCACGGCGATCTCAGCCAAAACCAACGGGACCTGGCCATGAATGCCTTCCGGAAAAAACAGATTCAGCTTTTGGTAGCTACGGATGTTGCGGCTCGTGGGATAGATGTGGACGATATTACCCACGTAATCAATTATCAATTACCGGATGAAATAGAAACGTACACCCACCGAAGCGGGAGGACCGGGAGAGCCGGAAAATCCGGGATTTCTATGGTTATTGTGACAAGGAGTGAGCTGCGGAAAATCCGGGCTATAGAAAAGAAAATACAGCAAAAGTTCCTGGAAAAGAAGATCCCTACAGGGATTGAAATATGCGAGATCCAACTGTATCATTTAGCTAGTAAAATTCGGGATACTGAGGTCAATTCAAAGATAGATGACTACTTACCTGCCATTTATGATGTATTGGAGGGATTGGATCGGGATGCACTGATCAAAAAAATGGTTTCCGTTGAGTTTACCCGATTTTACAATTACTATAGTACAAGCAGGGATCTCGGAACCGAGATAACTACCTCTGGAGATTCTGGTTCTTCAGGGAATGTATCCGAAGGATCTGTCAGATACTTTATCAATATTGGCGAGCGCGATGGATACGATTGGATGTCACTCAAAGACTTCCTACGAGACACCCTGGGCCTGGAAAAAGAGGATATTTTTCGGGTGGATACAAAAGACAGTTTTTCCTTTTTCAACACGGATGCCAATTTTACCCCCTTGGTGCTGGAAACGTTTAACGACTTCAAAGTAGACGGAAGATTTGTGAATGTAGAGATCTCTAAAAAGCCCGAACGTAGCGGAAAAGGTAGAAGAAGGGAAAAGAAAAAAGGGCGAAGAAGAGAAGGGAACACGAACTATTCCAAAACAGACTCAGGCTCCCGAAAGCGAAAAAAGCGCAGGAATCCGGGATTTTTTTAGTTAAGGAGTTGCCAAAAAAATAGGGAGCCCCGTTTAATTCCGTTGTTTTGTATTTTTGCTGGACAAGATTGCCCATGAAAAAGATTGTTCTGTTTTTCTTCGCGCTAAGCGGGATTGGGGTTTCCGCGCAGGTGGAGGAAGACGCCATGCCGCCCCAAACGCTGCAAGCTACTGTGGTCAACGCACAAACCGATTTTCCTTTAGAGAGTGTGCACGTCATAAACCTCACCCGGGTAGTTGGAACCATAACCAATCCTGAGGGGAAATTTGCCATTACTGCCGCTGCAAATGATACGCTGTATTTGAGCTATTTGGGATTCAAACCTCAGAAAGTGCGGGTTACTAATGACATGTTTCGATTTGAGGATACAAAGATTGCACTTACCGAACTGGCTTTTGCCCTTGAGGAGGTCGTCGTACGGCCCTATCAATTAACGGGGTATCTGGAGATTGATGTAAAAAATCTTCCGGTAAATAACGCCTACCAATACAGTATTTCAGGCCTCAATAAAAGCTATGAGGCAGGCAGTAAAAGTCCCAGTGCCGTCACCAAAGTATTGGGTGCAATTCTGAATCCCGCAGATCTGCTGCGGAACTTGTTTGGCAAAAGACCCCAACAAATGCGTAAACTCCGGAAAATGAAAGATGATGACAATATCCGGGATTTGTTAGCCTCTAAATTTGATAGGGAGACACTGACCCAACTACTCCAGTTGGAAAAAATGGATATTGAAGATATTCTGAACAATTGCAACTATTCTCGTTCCTTCATTCAAACCGCAAATGACCTTCAAATTCTGGATGCCATCAGCAGTTGTTATGAAGAGTATAAAGTACTAAATAGAGGTTAGGTTGGAATAGATTCCTTATTGCCATATGTTGTATCCTCGCTTCGCATCAAATAAATTTTAGATTTCAGTTGGCATTTTATAGTTTTAGGCAAAATCCTCAAAGCATGAAAAAACTGCTTATCGCTATGACTACACTTCCATTTCTTTTTGGCTGCAACACCGGAGGAAAGGATACCGCTAAAACCGATCTGGAAAGCCCTGAAGAACCAGAACAAAGTGTTGAAAAAGCTCCTCCATTCGTATGGGAAGGCGCAAATATCTACTTTTTACTTACGGATAGATTTAATAATGCTGTTCCGGACAACGATGTTTTTTTTGAACGGACTGACACTACAGGAGTGCTTAGAGGTTTTGAAGGAGGCGATATTGCCGGGATTACCCAGAAGCTTGAAGAGGGCTATTTTACCAATCTGGGTATCAACGCGATATGGTTTACCCCTGTAGTTGAGCAAATCCATGGCGCTACTGATGAAGGAACAGGCCTTACCTATGGCTATCATGGCTATTGGGCCAAAGACTGGACAGCTATCGATCCTAATTTTGGAACAAAGAGTGACCTGGAGAAATTGGTTAAAACCGCACATTCCAAGGGTATACGAGTTTTGCTGGACGTTGTTCTCAACCATACGGGACCCGTTACCGATGAAGACCCTGTTTGGCCCAAAGAATGGGTACGAACAGCTCCCCCTTGCGAATTCACGACTTACGAAAATACTACGGCCTGTACACTGGTGGCCAACCTCCCGGATATTTTAACAGAATCTGATGAGGCCGTCGAACTGCCCGATGCCCTGTTGGCAAAATGGAAAGAGGAAGGGCGGCTAAGCCAGGAGCTCGACGAGCTCAATCTCTTTTTTGAACGTACAGGATATCCGCGAGCACCTCGATTTTACATCATCAAATGGCTTACCGACTATATCCATGAATATGGGGTGGATGGCTTTCGGGTAGATACCGTAAAACATGTTAATGAAAATGCCTGGGCCGAATTGCAAAAGGAAGCGGAATACGCTTTTCAGACCTGGAAAAATAAACATCCCGATCAGGTATTGGACGACAGTCCTTTTTATATGGTAGGAGAAGTATATGGTTACGGTATTTCCGGAGGACGTCCTTTTGATTTTGGAGATAAAGCGGTAGACTATTTTGACAATGGTTTTAAAAGCCTTATCAATTTTGATCTAAAAACAGACGCCGGCCGGGATTATGAGGAGGTGTTTAGAAAATACAGCTATTTACTGCACTCCAAATTACAGGGAAAAAGTGTGCTGAACTATTTGACCTCTCATGACGATGGTAGCCCATTTGATCCGGAGCGTAAAAAACCCTATCTCAGCGCAAATATGTTATTGCTTACTCCGGGAGCCTCCCAGGTGTATTATGGGGATGAGACCATGCGCCCCTTGCAAGTTGAAGGAGCAGAAGGCGATGCTAATCTGCGATCATTCATGAACTGGTCCGATCTGGATAGTATGCCAAAAGTTCAAGAAGCACACGAGCATTGGAAAAAACTGGGTCAATTTCGAAGAGACCACCCAGCTATTGGTGCAGGAAAACATAAACGACTGGGCAAGAAACCCTATGTTTTCTCAAGAACGTATACCGATGGGGAGTATAAGGATAAGGTGGTAGTGGGCTTAGACTTACCGAAAGGTAAAAAGTCCCTAACGGTCAAAGGTTTCTTTGGTGATGGGACCCTGTTGAGAGACACCTATTCCAATACCGAAATAATGGTCAAAAACGGTAAGGTCGCTTTGGAAAATGATTTTGATACGGCCCTTTTGGAGTTGGTGGAATAGCATCGTTATTTTTGGGAATGTAACGCTACCCTGTTCCCTTCCGTATCCATAAACACCGCCATAAAACCATGCCCTCCACCGATCTCCGTCTTGGGCTGTACTACGGTCCCTCCTGCTGGTGTGATCCGATCCAGTTGGATTTGAACATCTTCCGAAGAAAAGTAGATCACAACTCCTTTGTTTCCCCCTGGCACATAAAACTCTTTATGCAACACCAGGGAGCCCGAAGCACCTGTTTTGCCTTCGGCAAAAGGAAACCATCCCATAACTAGTTCGTTCATATTGTGAATACTGATCTCAATACCGAAAACAGCATCGTAAAATGCCTTAGCCCGATCCATATCGGTCACAGGAATTTCAAACCAACCTACCATATTGTGTTCCATACCGTTAGTTTTCCAGCAGTGATTTTAATGTCGATAAGCCTTGTTCAAAATCTTTTCCTACCATTTTATCCATGCTCATAAACAACATCATGATACTAAATGGAAATTTGTTTTTTCCGGAGAAGCCCCAGGTAACTTCAGTAGCATCAGAACCAGTGTCCTTTGTCTCAAAATAGCAATCCGATTCTGATTTCCATGGTTTTAAGAAACGAAGTTCTCCTTCAATACGTTCGCCGTCTATGATCTTGGTAATCTCTTGTTCGCCTTCACCTACTTCTTTATTTCCTCTCCAATAGCTTACCGAGCCCACTTCGCCATCAGTCCCTCTATATTCTTTATGCATGTTTGGATCCCTTTTCCCCCAGGGAGACCACTTATCCTGTTCTTGTAAGGAGCGGAGTACCTTGAACACCTTATCCCTGGGTTGTTCAATAACAATGGATCGTGAAACATCATAGGTCTTTGGGGCTAGTAGCGCTAAGATCAAAACAAGGCCTATTATCCCGGCTAAAATATAAAGCAGTATAGTCATCTGTTTATGAATTGGTTACGGTTAAATGTACAAAAAACATCAAAAGTTGGGGTAACGGTCTATAATCCGTTCCACATTTTTTATAGACTTCTTGGTCCATTCCAAACGTTTATCCAGTATTTCAATTTCTGAAAGTTGCCATGGCAAAGTGGTGCTTCTAAGTTTATCAGCAAGTACCTGAATGATAACAGCTGCTGCAACAGAAACATTAAGGCTTTCAGAAAATCCGACCATTGGAATTTGTATAAAAACATCGGCTTGCTCTAAAGCTTCAGGGCTAAGCCCTTCTTTTTCTGTTCCGAAAAAGAGTGCCGCCTTGGTGGTTATCTCAAAATCCGGTAGTGTGGTCCCTTTCGGATGTGGACTGGTAGCTACAATTCGATAGCCTTCCGCTTTAACCGCAGCAATACAATCGGCAGTGGATGTGTAATGTTGGACGTCCACCCATTGCTGGGCCCCCAGGGCAATATTTTTGTCAAGCCGGGAAGGAAACCGGTCCGAGATAACATGAACTCCCTGGATCCCAAAAGCATCACAACTACGCAATACAGCACTGGTGTTGTGTAATTGATACACGTCTTCAACGGCTACTGTCAAGTAATTGGTACGTTTCGAAAGTACTTCCAGAAAACGCCTTTTACGATCTTCAGTCAGAAATCCCTCCAAATATTGTAACAAATCAGGATTGAACATAAGGTTGAAGATAGCAAAAATGGTACTTTTGAGGGATGGCGAAAAAAAGGATCGTAGTATTGACGGGTGCCGGAATGAGTGCGGAAAGCGGATTAAAAACCTTCCGGGATGCTGATGGGCTATGGGAAGGGCATGATGTAATGGAAGTGGCTTCTCCACAGGGTTTTGCACGGAATCCGGATCTGGTGTTGGAATTCTATAACCAAAGACGTCGGCAATTGTTGCAAGTAGCCCCTAATGCAGGACATCTGGCATTGGTAGACCTGGAGTCGTATTTCCATGTAGATATTATCACACAAAACATTGATAATCTTCATGAAAAAGCGGGAAGCCCAAGCGTGTTACACCTACATGGTGAACTCTTGAAAGCCCGAAGTACCATGGACGAAAACCTGGTGCTGGACTGGGCAGAAGACCTTGTTTTAGGAGATCTGGACCCGCAAGGATATCAATTACGACCCCATGTGGTGTGGTTTGGTGAAATGGTACCCATGTTGGCACCCGCCATGCAAATCACGGCTGCCGCTGACATTTTATTGATCATCGGTACCTCTATGCAGGTCTATCCCGCAGCAAGTCTGATCAATTATGTTTCTTCCGGGACTCCCATTTACTTTATCGATCCAAGACCCAACGTGCGGTCTTCCCAATTCGATAATCTTTCCATACAGGCGGAAAATGCAGCTATCGGGGTTCCAAAATTGGTGAAAACATTAATTGATCATGCATGACCGCCCAACAATTGAGGGAACAGCTTAATGCAGCACGGATCCATAAACCCCAGGTAACTTACCTTGTTTCAGAAATTTTGACCTATCCGAACCTGGTTCAACCGTTACTTGCCTCAGTACATGAGCAAGATAAAGAAGGGCTATTCAATGCCAGTTGGGTTTTTGACCATGTCCTGCGACAGCAACCGGAGTTGATCCTTTTGGTCATCGATACTTTTGTCGAAGGGCTGGAACATATCCAATCGGAATCCTGTATTCGATCCATGGCACACGCCTGCCAAACCACTACGGAACATTACTTTAAAAAAAAGAATCCGCTTTTTACAGCACAAATTACGCCTTCGCACTTGGAAACCATGGTAACCGTATGTTTCGATTGGCTAATTACAGAACATAAGGTGGCTACAAAGGTATTTGCCATGACTTGCTTGTTCTATTCCGGTGAAAAGTTTAATTGGATACGACCTGAACTTAAATTATACCTTGAACAACATATTGGCTCCGGTTCCCCCGGTTTTCAAAATAGAGGCGGGAAACTGCTTGTGAAGCTCAACAATTTAGGCTATTAACCTATCTTTGACGTTTTCAATACCAATCCGTATGTCCTTAAATCCCTTAAATGCTGTTTCTCCTATAGATGGTCGTTATCGTAATAAAACAGCGCATCTTTCTTCATTCTTCTCCGAAGAAGCACTGATGAAGTTTCGGGTTCAGGTAGAAGTAGAATATTTTATAGCATTGTGTGAACTTCCCCTACCCCAACTTACTGATTTTGATACCACCAGATTTGCAGCCTTAAGAGAGCTTTATCAGGACTTCGCACCTAAAGATGCAGAAAATATCAAACAGATTGAAAAAACTACCAATCACGATGTCAAAGCGGTGGAATATCACATCAAATCGGCATTTGATGCTTTAGGTTTGGAAAAATATAAGGAGTTCATTCATTTTGGCCTTACTTCTCAGGACATTAACAATACCGCCATTCCCTTGTCCATTAAGCTGGCGATGAATGAAGTATATGTTCCGCTTTACCTGGAGGTTTACGAAAAACTTAGGGCTTTGGCCAATAGCTGGGCCGATGTTCCTATGTTGGCAAGAACGCACGGCCAGCCCGCCTCTCCTACCCGACTGGGAAAGGAAATTGCAGTGTTTGTAGAGCGTTTACGGCAGCAGTTTGACCTGTTGAACGATATTCCTTCGGCGGCCAAATTCGGTGGTGCCACGGGGAATTTCAATGCGCATAGTATTGCCTATCCCCAGATTGACTGGATCACCTTTGGAAAACAATTCGTTCAGGAAAAACTGGGGTTACAACATTCCTTCCCAACAACGCAGATAGAGCATTACGATCATATGGCCGCCTTATTCGATGGCCTGAAACGTATCAATACTATACTCATCGACCTGAACCGGGATATATGGAGCTATATCGCAATGGACTATTTTAAGCAAAAAATAGCTGCTAACGAGGTAGGTTCCTCGGCAATGCCGCATAAAGTAAATCCCATCGATTTTGAGAACTCCGAAGGCAACCTGGGTATTGCGAATGCCCTGTTTGAGCATTTGGCAGCCAAACTTCCGATTTCCAGGCTGCAACGCGACCTGACAGATAGTACAGTTTTACGAAATGTGGGTGTCCCCTTTGCCCACTCCATTATCGCATTCCAATCCACATTAAAAGGCCTTGACAAGCTGGTCTTGAATGCTGAAAAGTTAGAGCGGGATTTAGAAGATAACTGGGCTGTGGTCGCCGAAGCCATCCAAACTATTCTGCGAAGAGAGGGGTATCCCAATCCCTATGAGGCCTTAAAATCGCTTACACGAACGAATTCAAAAATTACCGCAGCCGTAATCTCCCAGTTCATTGATACTTTAGCTGTTTCAGCTGCAGTAAAGGAGGAATTAAAAAAAATAACCCCGGCAAATTATACCGGGGTCTGATATTCTAAGGAGGTAAGACTATTTTTTAGCAACCTTTTGGATTTCCACCTCGTGTGGGTAAGGAATTTCAATTCCTGCTTCATCAAGTGCCAGTTTACACCCTTCATAGGTAGCAAAATAGACATCCCAATAATCTTCCGGTTTACAGAAAGGACGAACCGCAAAGTTCACGGAACTGTCCGCCAATTCCAACACATTTACCGATGGAGCCGGATCAGGTAACACCTTAGGATTGGAAGTCAAGACGTTTAGCAACACGTCTTTGGTTTGTTTAATATCTTCTTCATAGGCCACTCCAATCACCGTATCCACCCGTATTTTGCCTTCTGCGGTATAATTCACAATATTTCCATTTGCCATAGCACCATTGGGAACTATCGCCAACTTATTCTCCGGTGTGATAAGTTTGGTGGTAAAGATCTCAATTTCTTTTACTACCCCTAATTCACCTTGCGCTTCGATAAGATCGCCAATTTTATAGGGCTTAAAGATCATGATCAACACCCCACCGGCAAAATTGGACAGTGATCCTTGCAAGGCCAAACCAACCGCAAGACCCGCGGCGGCTATAACAGCAGCAAAGGTAGTTACATCTACTCCTAAAGCAGAGATAACTACCAGGGCGAGTACAATTTTTAATGTCCAGGATAATAGATTAAGTAAAAAACGCTGTAGGGACTCGTCGTACTTGCTCTTTGACATCACCTTACGCAAGGCTCCCATGATCTTTTTAACGATCCAGGAACCAATGATAAAAATGAGAATAGCGCCAACAACCCTAGGGCCATATTCAACGACAAAGTCAATTCCCTTATCTATCCATTTTTGTGCATCTTCCATAATTGTATTGGATTTGTTAGTGTTCTGTTTACTGAGACACTAAGTTAATCAAGAGGTCACTAAGAATTCTAGGAAGACGACAAATTTTTTAACACAAAAAAACCCAAATTTCAAAAATGAAATTTGGGTTGCGTAACCAACGCGTTATGGTTTATCCTTTTAGAAATTTTCCGATTTCTCCCAGCCCTTCCCCGTCGTAATCCGATTTTTGGATGGCTTGCATAAGTTGGATAATATGCGCCGGGTTCATATCCTTCCCCAGTACCCTGACTACAGCAAAGCCTTGTTCCTTACTATCGCCATAAATAATAACCTCATCAATGGCATCGTCTTCCCCAAGGTATTTAATAACGCCCCTTCCGTACTGCGAGTTAATTTTCATGAGTTCAACAAAATCCTCTCCCTTAAGGATCTCTTTTACCTTAGCCTTCTCCACTTTATACTCCGCTTCATTTTCGGAGGTCTTTTTAAAAGCAAGGAGATTAAATTTCCGTAGGGATTCGACTGCTTCCCGTTGCACTTCGGTGAGCTCTACTTCCTCCATCTTTAAGATACTGGCCGGAATATCAAGTGATATGAAATTGGGATTTTCCTGATTATCCACATAATATTCCTGTAAGCTCTGTTGACTTGCGCACGATGCCAACAAAACCATTGAAATAACGGATATTCCTTTTAAAATATGTTTCATTACTTACTTTTTTACTTAATTCTTTCAATTGTTTACTTTGAAACTTTCTTACTTTAAACTACTCATTCCAAAGCAATAACTCTTCGGGCAAATCTAGTTTTTCAACGATTACCCATAAATTCTCCGTTTTAATATTTTTGCCATTGAATTGAACAAAAATGGCATCAAACCTTCTTTTGTTCCCACAGAACGTTGTTCTGTTTACATCATCTGAAAACATCATAAATTCATTTATGTTTTCCTTTTCTCCAGCATGTTTTTTATAAAACTGGAGACCAGACTTGCTATTGGTCAGGGTTAAACCGTTTTGGGAAACATAATGGTCAACTGACGTTTTTAACGCCATTGAAACATCTTTGTTCCTTGTTGCAAATACCCGTATTGAATCAATAGCATCAATCGCATTTATGAACTTTAGATCTTTTGGGTTGGATGTATCAAAACCTATTTTCGTCATGATTTCGAACAGTGGTTTGTTTAAAATCATACTAGACACGGCTGCATCTTTTTCAAAAGAATTAAGCGTGGTTTGCGCCATTAAATACCCCCCAAACAAAAAGTTCAAACCGAAAAAGAAGATTGATTTATTCATTTTGATGGGTAATTAATTGTTATTTACTTCTTTTAATTCTTTGGGAAGGTTCATTTTATTCACCAATGCCCCTATTTTGGTCAAGTCAATATTACCTGTCATCGTGACTAAAACCGTTTCAAAATCTGCCTTGCCGGACCTGGTTTCCATATCAGTAACGAGCATAACCATTTCCCGTACGTGATCACTATCTTTCCCTTCTATCACATAAAAGTTTACTTCTGAGTCGTTGTCCTTCACTTTCATCAAACTCTCCATTTTTGAAGATTTAACATACCCCTTTGCTGTGGTCTTAATTCTTTGTGAAGCCACTTTGTCGTCCGAAACAAATACTTTGATTTCCCTTATGCTTTTAGCAAGATCTATAAATTCCTGGGTTTCTTCATCCGCATCGTCAATTGACATATTAGCAACTATACCCAACATACCTTTACTAATAGTCACCGTTCCGATTTTTTCCGAATCTTCTAATTGATCAAATGCGGACTGTCCCGTTGCCATCATTGGCAACATACAAGCTAGCACTAGAAGTGTTTTGATTATATTTTTCATGTTCTTTTCTTGATTGATTTCTATTGATCCGATGGATTAATCCGATGCAGTGACAGCAGTTTACCCACTGTCACCGTTTCGGATAATGCTTATTCTCCCTTTTTCCCAGCCTTATTGAGCTCTTCGGGAAGGTTCATTTTTTTTGTTAAGGAACTGATCTTATTTAAATCGATATTCCCAGTTAAGGATAAGAGGACGGTTTCAAATTGTCTTCCATTAGCTTCAATCTCCTTTATCCCTGTAACAAACATCAGTAACTCGCTAACGTGGTCACTATCCTTTCCCTCTTTAATGTAGAATTTCACATTGGCATCTTTGTCTTTCACCCGCATTAACTCGGTTAACGAGGAAGACTTTAAGTATTTGTCTACGGATGCTTTCATATCTGCCCCGATAGATTCGTTATCCGTAGTAAACACTTTTAAACTACTTACACTTGTGGCAATATCCATAAAGTCCTGAGCTTCAGGATCATCTACTTCAATATCCATCTTAGCCAACAATTCGAATGCTTTCTGTGTGACAACCACCGAAGTTACCTCTTCCAGGTCCTCGTATTTGTCAAACAGGGACTGCGAAAAGCCGGTAGCTGAAACAAGGGCAAGCCCTACAATTAAAATATACTTCTTCATTTTTTTGTTTTTAATTTTCGTTAAACACTTTCGATTTTGCAACAGCAAATTCATTCAAATAGGCTACTTTTTCTCTGCCTTTCCCAAAATTCTCGGCCAGGAGATTTAGTGCCTTTTTGGTTTCTTCGTAGGCATATTCTGCCTCTTTTCTATCCTGGTACTTACGGTATTCGTCCGGACCAAAATAGAGGCCAAATGCAAGTACAACTGCCGCTGCAGCGGAAATCCACCCATAGTTAATTTTCTTCTTGGAGTTTAGTGGAACCTGCTTGGTAAATTGTTCTTTTTTGGCAATGGAATAGTAATTGAACATTGGCTTGTATTGCGTAAGATGTGAAGCCACTTCTTCCTGAGCAAAATAGTTCCTCAGTTCTTCCTCTTCTGCTATCGTTGCGGTAGCTTCAAAGTACTTTTCCAAAAGATTTTCTATGTAGTTATCCAATTCCATAGCTATGTTTTTGCTGTAATTTTTCCCGTACTGTTTTTCTTGCCCTTGATAAAGTAACCCGTACTGCGGTCGGTTTCATGTCCAACATCTGGGCAATCTCGTCAAATTCATAATGTTCAATATCACGCAGTTGTAATACCATTTTTTGTTGTTCCGGCAGCGCTTCCATAATCTTTTCCACCCAACTTAGGCTATCTTCCGTCTCCATTTGTCGCTGTACCGAGACATTTTCATCCCTGTAATTACTGTGTACCAGTTTTAGGTTCCCAGCCTGTTTGGATTTCAATCGGTCCAAACAAAAATTCTTGGTCATCGTCATGGCAAAAGCTTCAACACTCTTGTACTGCCCGATCGCTTCATTTTTGGCCCACAGCTTCAACAATATTTCCTGCGTTGCATCCTCAGCCTCTTCCCTGGAGACCAACAGGCGTTTTGCCATGCGGTACAGTTTATCCTTAAAAGGCATTACAAGTGCTAAAAACTCTTTATGTTGCATTTGGTGGTTTAGTTATTTGTATATCCTATTAGGATGTACATTAGGATGACGACAGACATCGATTTTTGTTACAACACCTTTTCATTTCCTTGAAATGTAAGTATTTTAGGGTTTTTGAAACTAAAATTGTTGTACAAGAAAAATAAGCCTTCATTTGGGCTTGGAATGATTCTTGCTTTACAGCCTTCAAAACAATGCTATGAAAAAAATTCTTATCCCCATTCTTTTGTTTGGGTTGCTTTTATCCTGCAACAACGATGATGATGATCCTACTATGGAGGATCCACAACCCGGAGTAGTACTACAGAGCGAAATCAATGAATTTGTCTGGAGCGCTATGAATACCTGGTATCTCTGGCAGGATGAAGTAAATAACCTGGCGGACGATCGGTTTGAAGATACCGATGCATTTTTTAACTATCTAAATGGTTTTTCAAGCCCGGAAGAATTACACTTCTCGCTCCTTTCCCCAAAAGACCGCTTTAGTGTGATTGTAAGCGATTACGATCAGCTTTTTAATTCTTTTGCAGGAGTTGCTACTACTAATGGCGTGGAGTTCGTGCTCACTCGACCACCGGAAGGAGGAACGGCCGTTGTAGGGGTAGTCCGATATGTAATAAACGGATCAGACGGGGCCGCAAAAGGAGTCGCCCGCGGAGATATATTTTATGCCGTTAACGGTACACCCCTGTTTGCAGAAACCGATGAGAGCGGGAGAATTACGAACAGTAATCTGGATTTGCTCAACCCAACCACTTACACGCTAAATTTTGCCACTATTACCGATACTTCTACTACTCCAAATGGGGTAAATATTGAACTTACCAAAACAGAACTAACGGAAAATCCGGTACATATTGTTAAAACCCTTGACATCAATGGGACCAGGATCGGATATATCATGTATAACACTTTCACCTCCGACTTTGATGATGAACTGAATGCCGCCTTTGGACAGTTACAAAATGACGGGGTCACACATCTGGTTTTAGATCTGCGCTATAATCCCGGGGGTTCTGTTGCTTCGGCCGTTCGATTGTCCAGTATGATTACCGGGCAATTTACCGGACAGTTGTTTTCACGCCAGCGATGGAATACCAAATGGGATAACCTTTTAGGGGGAGCGGATATGTTCGTCAATACCATAGGAAATTCTCCAATCAATAGTCTTAACTTAAGCGAAGTGCATATCATCGCTACGGATGACAGTGCCTCAGCAAGCGAGTTGGTACTTAATAGCCTGGAACCTTATATTGATGTTGTTCATATTGGGGATCGTACTGTTGGCAAAAATGAGTTTTCAGTGACCTTAGTGGATAACCCGGATCAGCGCCTAAGCCTAAACGGAGAAGTGCTGGACTTCCCATATATCTTTAATGGGGATGCCACCCTTGAAGGTGCGGATCCCGACCACAAATACGCCTTACAGCCTTTAGTAGGCACCAACGAGAATGCTGACGGATTTAGTGAATTCACCGACGGGTTGGTCCCTGATATTCAGCTCCTGGAAGTTTTGTCTAACCTGGGTACCCTTGGCGAGCCTGACGAACCTTTGTTGGCGAGGGCTATTGAAGACATCACCCAGGTGACCACAAAAAGTAGGTTTTTTGAATTTCCTGAGGGTATGAAAATAAAAACGATTTCCAGCTCAACCCGATTAAATCCCCTAAAAGGAGGTATGCGGTATGATACTTTTGAGGAATAGCAACAAGAGAATACGACCTGATATGTATATGCTTCCCAGAAAATTCATAGTAGGGATAATCGTTGTTTTAGTCCTGGCCGCCTGTTCGGATGACGATGATGCACAACTATTTGAACCCACTTCTGATGACGTAGAAGTGCAGGATTTTATGTGGCATGCAATGAACGAGTGGTACTTTTGGCAGCAGGACGTTCCCGATCTGGCAGATGACCGTTTTTCAAGCGATCAAGCGTATACAGCATTTTTACAGGCCACACCCGATCCTGAAGATTTTATACGAAGTTTGTTGTTTTCGGAAGATCGGTTCACCTTTTGGAGAGAAGATATTGACGACTTAGTTAACTCCCTTTCCGGGGTGAGTAAGAGTAACGGTTTACAGTTTTTTACCGTAGACCTCACTAACGATACTACCAACAATCTTTTCCTATTTATACGCAATGTAGTGCCCGGTTCCGATGCGTTTGATAAAGGAATACGACGGGGTGATGTTATTTATCAAATTGACGGGCAATCCCTTACACCAAATACTATTGACCAACTGTTGGCCTCAGATAATTATACTGTAGGCTTGGGAGAACTGGATATTGCCAATAGAGTGGTAAATCCCACTTCTGAAACGGTATCCCTGACAAAAGTAGAGAACTTCCAGGAGCACCCAATTCGTTTGGCCACTACCCTGGATATTAATGGACAAAAGATAGGGTATTTAATGTATCAACGGTTTAACCGGGATTTCAATGACGAACTGAATGCTGCTTTTGGGCAGTTTTTAGCGGACGGGGTAACCGACCTCGTGCTGGACATGCGTTATAACCCCGGAGGTTCGGTAAATACTTCACGACTCCTGGCCAGTATGATCTACGGCACTAATACCAGCGATCTCTACATTCGGCAACGTTGGAATGACAAATGGCAGGAGCAGTTTTCAAGTCAGCAACTGGAGGACTTTTTTGCCGATAGGGTAAGGAGCGGTGTACCCCTAAATTCATTGGAATTGCCCCGGGTGTATATATTAACCACAGAGCGAACAGCCTCGGCTAGCGAATTGGTAATAAATGGTCTTACTCCCTATGTCCAGGTGATCCAGATAGGTACAACTTCAAGAGGAAAAAATGAGTTTTCCATTACCTTGGTAGACGACCCGGCAGGGGTAAATGGTCCGTACACCTTTGGAGATGGTAGAAGAATAGATAACATTAATCCCAACAATCGATGGGCGCTCCAACCATTAGCGGGGCGCAATGAGAATGCGGTGGGTTTTTTAGACTACAGCGCGGGCTTTATCCCTGACTTTGAAGTAGTAGAAGATGTATTTAGGTTAGGCACCTTTGGCGACCCAAATGAACCCTTATTGGCCCAGGCACTGGAATTAATTACCGGGGTATCCGGCAAAAGTGGATTTCAGGAGCGTGAACTTCCGCCCAGAGCCCATATAATTATGGGTTATGATACCCCTGCACAGGAATTGATGATCCTGGATAAGCCTTTACTTCAAAAGGAGTAGTACCTGGCTTCTACAATACTACTATGCCAAGGAGCCCTTTGACTAAGGCTCCAACTCTAAATCGCAGTACCAAAAACCATATTCGGGATTGGAGGCTTGTTCCGTTTTAGGAGCAGGGTAGGTTTTATAGACGATATCCCCTTTTCGGAATGCCACAGGCCACTGAAACAGAGGACTATCAAAACAAAAGGTATGGAATTCCCCATTTTCACCACAGGGATCTACAGTAGCGGGTAAATCTTCCAAAAACGAGGTGTCCACTATTCGGCCACAAAAAGACTTGTCCAATACCTGTGCATTTACGGAAACCACAATAGCTTTTAAGCCCATGTTGATCATATCCAACAAAAGTTGTCTGGTATCCTTTTTCCACAATGGAAAAACCACTTTAAATCCCATTGGATGTAGCATGTTCTCCCGATATGTTCTCAAATCTTCCAGGAAGATATCGCCAAAATAACTGATGGTAAATCCCTCCTTTTTCAGTACGCTTAGCTGTTCGCGCATCACCAAACCATAGGCTTCCATTGATGGGTGCTCCGGAAGTTCGATCACCGTTAGCGGAATGCCAAGAGCAACTGCCTGGGCTTCCAACAGGCTTCTCCGTAAACCGTGCATGGAAACCCGTTGATAGCGCGCACTTATTGTGGTCAATAAAAGATCGATCTGGCTTTTTTTGCCGTTTTGAACGGCATGTAAGGCCATAGCGGCATCCTTGCCACTGCTCCAGTTTAGAAATGCCTTTTCGTCACCCATAGCTCTCTTTCCAGTTTTGTAGTATTCGATATATCTGGGGGATACCCTCCAGTAGTGCTGCCGGACCCGGCTGAAGGATAATCTCTGATTTTATTTCATAGATCCTATCGGTTTTCACGGCCTGGATAGTATCCCAACCCTTGCGTTCTAGCATCTTTTTCTTCTTGAACATCTTCCCACACCAGGATGCCAAAATAATCTCCGGATCTCGCCGGATCACTTCATCATTATCCGCAATGATCCGTTTTTTGGCCAAGGCCGCCTGTTCTTCTTTGAAAATGTCCGTCCCACCACAGATCTCAATTATCTCACTTACCCATTGAATTCCAAATATCAAGGGATCAAACCACTCTTCAAAATATACTCTGGGCCTTCTGGCCCATCCGCTAGTGGCTTGTTTTACTTCCTGAATATTCGTTTCAATTTGTCGAACCAGGGCCGTCGCTTGATGTCGTTTATCCACTAAAGCCCCTAACTGCACTATCATTGCCAGAATACCTGCTACGCTTCTATGGTTATTGACCCATACGGTAATTCCCTTTTCAATTAAAGATTTGGCCATGTTGGCCTGAATATCAGAAAACCCAATGACCAGGTCTGGCTGTAGCGCAAGGATTTCGTCAATTTTGGCGTCTAAAAAGGTGGATACCTTGGGTTTTTCTTTTCTGGCTTGTTTGGGGCGAACCGTAAAACCTGAAATACCCACAATGCGTTCCTCTTCCCCTAAGAGATATAAGGTCTCGGTGGTCTCTTCAGTAAGACATACAATTCGTTTGGGGCTATAGTCCATAACGGATGTTGGGTATTTTGGCATAACAAAGGACCTTACAACAAATAAAGCCTTCTCAAAAATCGCAAATTTCAAGAAGGCTTTTATTTAAAAATGAATCTATTGTACCCCTTTTCTAATTGGGTAATGCTATTTAAAATTCAAAACTTCCATTAAAATACACCGCTCCCGGAATAATGGACACTCCAATCGATTCGATCAACGTGTTATCCGTGAGATCATATACTTCCAGGGTCCCATCACTAGCAAAATCCTTAGCATCTACGCCATATAGTCTTCCATTATCCACGTTCATATCATAAAAGGAAACGCCGCTAATCTCCGCAGTATCCGGTAAGGAAGTCGCTGAAACATCCATTGTAAAGACTTCACCATCCAGTAGGTAGTACAGGCTACTACCATCTGCTGAAAGATAATTGGGATGCTGGGTTTGCGTAAATTCGAAGGTAGTAGTTACCATATTTGTGGTCACGTCTATTCTATCTAGTTGACCAGCCGTCTCATTTCCGGTAAAGGCAGGATTTCCCCCGGAAAGTACCCATAACTCATTGTTCACCAATTGCATGGAATTGGGTCGGTCTGCTACCGTAATTGGAGTTCCGGTAGTATTGGAAGAAGCATCTATGACCGAAACGATATTATTCTGATTAAATCCTCCCTGGTGGGCGACATAAATGGTGTTGCCATTAGTCACAATCCACTCAGGTCCCTCTGGCACCGTAATAGTAGATTCCACGGTATAATTATCTAAATCTATCACGGCAACATAGTCATCATCCGGATTGCCACCGTCTCCCCAGTTGGTCACATAGCCCTTACCGTTGGCAAAAGCAATGTACCTGGGGTTAAGGAGGCCGGCGTCAACCGTCCCGACGGATTCAAAGGTATAGCGGTTGACCACCTCAACGGTTTGTGAGTTGTTCACCACGATGTAGCCAAAATCTCCATCAAATCCCATGCTTTGTGCCGTATCACCCAAAGGCGCGTCATTCACCTCATTAAAAATACCATTGGAGGCTACGGACAGGTCTTCCGCTACAAAGGAGACGGAAGCATTACCGCCAAAGAAATTCCCTTCATGAAGCACCAGGATGCCATTTTCAAAAGGGAAAGAATCATTATCCGTTATGGTTAGGGTTACACTATTGTCAGATGCGATTAGATCTGTAGCACCATCTACTGCTGTGATCGTAACGATGATCTCTTCATTTTGCTCCACCATGTCATCATCTGTGAGTACAAGGTTTTGCGTTACGGAGCTTTCACCGGCAGCTAAGGTCAAACTCCCGGGTAAAGCTTCATAATCCTCACCGGCTGTTGCACTTCCGGAAACCTCATAGGAAAGGGTGACATCGGTAGAAAAAGATGCTGAAGTAGTGAACGTAATGGCAATTGTACCATCTCCCTCGGAGAAAGTATCTTGTGTAATTGATACACTCACACCTGGTAAGGTGGGCTGGTCATCATCATCGTTACAAGCAGTGAAGAATACTCCCAGCATAACGATCATCCATAAAAATCGGTTGTTTCTCATTTTAAAAATTTAATACTAATTGGGTTTGAATGTTTCTATTAGGCATCGGTCGTAAGGCGATGTTTTCGTAGTAGGCGTTAAATACATTGTTAAGGATCACGCCAAGCCGGTATTGTAACTTTCCTTCAAGTTTTGGGGAAAAGGTAATTCCGGCGTTCGCCACTTGATAGCCTTCCAGTTCCCCGCCGATGATGGACACCGGACCGTTGTAAAGATGTTGGTAAAACGCACCGAAGTTGGCAAATCGGTACGCTAAAGCAGCATTCCCCCTGTGAAAGGGTACATAAATGAGCTGTTCCCCTGTTGCAGTATCTTCCGAAACGGTGTAGGCATAGTTGGTGGTAAAATCAATTTCCTGATTCTCTCCTAGTGTCTTTTTGTAGCCCAGTTCTACTTCCGCACCATAGATCCGAACATTGTCAACGTTTACCGGCGACCAAATGCCCTGATTGTTAGGCAACCATCTGATCATATCTTCAGTAGCGATATAATAACTGTTTAAACGAATAGTCAGTGGGTTAAAATCAAGCCGATGTCCGAGATCCAGCTGATAGGACTGTTCGGGTAGCAACTCCAGGTTGCCTCCGGGTTGCCAATACAGATCATTGAATGTGGGCAGGCGAAAATTTCGGGAAGCGTTCAATTGCAAGGTATACGTTTTTCCAAAATCGTGGCTTCCGTCCCAGGCAAAGACAAAAGGGCTTGAGAAGTCCGATGAAAAATCCTGACGCAGGCTAAAATTGTATCGCGTTTTTTTATTCAGCGTGTGTTTTAGGACGGCAGTTATCGCAAAATCGTTCCGTTGAGGCGTGCCAAAGCTGCTGCCCCTGCTGGAGAAATTGTTGTACTCCAAAAAAGAATTGACGCGAACTGCCTTGGAAAGGGCAATATCCATGGTATAACGTGCCAACAAAGTGGTGACCCTACCTTCAGAGAAATCATCTGCATCCTTATTTTCAAAGTATTGGAAGGCGTCATGCAAGTGTGCTACTTTGACCTTGCTCGTTGTCTTTTTGCCGAACTTTACCCACTCCAATTGTGTACGGTAATGATTGTCCTGATAACGACTACGCCCGGGAGCAACAAGATTGCCGGAAAGGTTACGATCCCCGATAAAGCTTTGATGGTACAGCCGCAGTGCCTGGTTCTTGTTTAAGAGATAACCGGCATTAAAATTCAAGTTTACATGCTCGAATTCCCCGTTGGTATTACGTTCATCGGTTTCCAGGTAGCGGTAATCGTTATCAGAGCTGTTGTAGTTTACACCGAAACTGGAGGACCACTTCCCGCTACCAAAACTGTTGCTATAATTGATGCTACGGGTATCAAAACTGCCATATCCGGTTAAGACCTGATGCTCAAGATGTTTTTCAAATTTCAGATCATTATTAAGATGAACCGATCCACCAATAGCACCAGTACCAAATTGTACGCTACCCCCACCGCTTCGGATAGCCACTGAACTGTAGTTAAACGGATTTACGGTATTAAAATCAACCTGGCCATTCAATTGAGAGTTAATGTTGATCCCGTTCCAAATAACCGCAGTATGCGAAGCGTTCGTTCCGCGAAAGGCGGGAGAAGAGACCATTCCCAAACCATTCTCTTTGAAATAAATGTTACTATTGAATGCTAAGAGAGAGGTCAAAAAAATACCATTCCGTTCTATGGTGCTGTCCTTTAACACCGTAACCTTATGACCATCCGCATACCGTTGCGTACGGACATCAGATACCACCACCTCTTTCAAATCATAGGTAGTGATACTTTCTTGAGCGGCTAGCTCCAGAAAGGAAAACAATCCCAGCGCTATTACGAAATGACTATGCTTCATACCTGCAAACCCCTATCCCGAAGGTTGTACATCTTTAATTGAATCAGGCAGGTCTCCTGGCTCGCGTCTTACTCATTACCTTCCCGTCTATTGAAAAAGACAGTGGTTTAGCAGTTTGAGTAAGCATCCGTTAGGACGAAGCTTACAGTTGCGGGAACAGCTCCGGAGTTTTTGAGTTACGAATGACGATTGTAGAATTACGATTTTTCAAGGATAAGACTTCGTACTTCTAAATTCTAAAATCGTATTTCAAATCACCGGATTCCCTTTTAATTCTACAACTACGATATTGCAGAAACCTAAATTCGTTGTGAAAGTAATCAATTTACCTCAATGTACTACTTTTGGCATCATGATTATGAAAAAGTTTTTCCTCCTTTGCGGATTTGCTGCCTTGCTGTTACTTACTTCCTGTGTAGAACGTCGCCCAAAAGAAGTAGAAAATCCGAATCCCGTTGAGGCTTTCAATGAACTGCAAATCCAACATGGGAAAAGTTTTCACCTGGAAACGCAAGAAAACTATACGATACTCCACGTCACCCAACCTTGGCCAAACGCTACAAAATCCTTTAAATATCTGGTAGCGCCTAAAGAAAACCTGGCAAAAATCACCTTTCCGACCGGCACCTATGACGCTGTAATAGGAACGCCAATAACGAGCTTGATTGTTACCTCAACCACACATATTCCGGCTTTGGAAAGTTTGGGTGGGTTAGATGCATTGGTAGGATTTCCGGATACACAATATATCTCCTCAATGCCAGCCCGTAAATTAATCTCCGAAGGAAAGATCAAAGAGTTAGGTTCCAATGAAAATCTTAATACCGAAATGGTCCTGGAGATGCAGCCGGAAGTGATCATTGGTTTTGGTATCAACGATCAAAACAATTCTTACTCCTTATTTCAAAAAGCCAACATTCCCGTGGTGTATAATGGGGATTGGACCGAGCAAACGCCTCTGGGCAAGGCAGAATGGATAAAATTTTTCGGGATACTGCTCAACAAGGAAAAAGAAGCAGATAGCATTTTTAAGGGCATCGCACAGGAATACCAAAGAGTGAAGTCTTTAGCCGCCAAGGCTAAAACGGCTCCTACGGTGTTAGGTGGGGCGCTCTACAAAGATGTGTGGTATCTTCCTGCTGGTAACAGCTGGGCCGCACAATTTATGAGGGATGCAAACGCGAATTACCTTTATGCCGATAGTAATGGTACCGGGAGCTTGTCGCTAAGCCTGGAAAGTGTATTGGAAAAAGGACAGGATGCGGATTTTTGGATCGGTCCTTCCCGATTCACCACCTACCAGGAAATGGAATCCTCAAATAGTCATTACCAACAGTTTAAAGCCTACAACAACAAAAAGGTCTATACATTTGCGGGAACCAAAGGACCCACTGGAGGACTGTTGTACTATGAGCTTGCTCCCCAACGCCCTGACCTGGTGTTAAAAGATCTTGTGCATATTTTTCATCCGGAAGCCCTGCCAGAACACAGCCCCTATTTTTTCACACCTTTGCAATAGTGCATCCATCAACTTCATATCGATCTCGGTTTTTGCTGCTGATTTTAATTCTACTCGCCGTTTGGATTCTTAATGTAAGTTTAGGCTCGGTCCGTATCCCCCTAAGCGCAACACTAGCTACACTTTTTGGTCAGACCCTGGAAAACAGTTCCTGGGCATATATAATCACACAATACCGCTTTCCCAAAGCAATGACCGCCATTTTAGTAGGCGGTGGGCTCTCATTAAGTGGTTTATTAATGCAAACCCTGTTTCGTAACCCTTTGGCCGGTCCGTTCGTTTTAGGGATCAGTTCCGGGGCCAGTTTGGGAGCTGCGGTGTTATTAATGGGGTCAACCCTTCTTGGAGCATTGCTATTTAGTGATCTTTCGCTGGTAGTAGCCGCAAGTATCGGTAGCTTCCTTGTGCTGTTGGTCGTGCTAATGGTGGCAAATCAGGTCCGGGATACCATGACCTTGCTGATCATCGGGTTAATGTTCGGTAGCATTACAGCTGCTATCGTAAGTGTTTTGGCCTATTTTTCTGCTGCCGAACAGTTGCAACGCTTTATTTTTTGGTCTTACGGCAGCGTTGGCAGTCTTTCCTGGTACCAAAACAGGATATTAGGCACCCTCGTACTGGTCGGAGGGGTACTAAGTGTAATTTCCATTAAAAATCTAAATGCCTTGTTGTTGGGCGAACATTATGCCCAAAGCCTGGGGGTATCCCTCAAAAGATCGAAACTTGTGATTATTGTTGCCACGGGCCTTTTGGCGGGTAGTATTACTGCTTTTGCGGGTCCAATTGCCTTTGTAGGACTAGCTGTTCCCCATTTGACCCGACAAGTATTTGCTACCATGGAACACAAGATTCTGATCCCGGCTGTATTTCTATATGGCGCTATTTTGATGTTATTGTGCGATACGATCGCTCAACTTCCGACAACTGCCCAGGTATTGCCTATTAACGCGATTACTTCGCTGGTAGGTGCTCCGGTAGTGATCTGGTTATTGGTTAAAAAACGTAAAATGCTTTTCTGATGCCGTACCCTTGCCTCGATATTCAAAATCTTGCCGTTGGGTACAATACACTTACCGTAACCCATGGGATCAACTTCACTTTACCTGAAGGAAAACTTTGCGCCATCGTTGGTGTTAATGGCATTGGAAAGTCAACCTTGCTACGGACATTGGCAGCGCTTCAACCCCAACTTTCGGGAGAAATTCGGATCAATGGGGAGGCACTTGCGAAGTATACCCCTATTGAATTGGCACGAAAGCTTGCCGTAGTCCTTACCCAACCTATTGCAACAAAAAACCTGACGGTAAAAGAGCTTATTGCCTTGGGGAGGCAACCGCACACCAACTGGTGGGGAACACTGACGCAAAAGGATATTGCGCGGGTTTCGGATAGTTTAAGGGTATTCTCACTGGATGAAATTGCAGACAAAAAATGTTTTGAATTGAGCGACGGGCAATTGCAGCGTGTACTCATCGCAAGAGCTCAGGCCCAGGATACTCCTATTATCCTTTTGGACGAACCTACCACTCATCTTGATCTTTCCCATAAAGTAGAGATCTTTAAACGCCTGCAACAGTTGGCGCACGAGCATACAAAAACGATCCTATTTACCACCCACGAAATAGAATTAGCCATCCAGTTATGCGACAGCATGTTACTCCTGGATGGAAGAAACAACCCCTTTGGGGAACCTGGTACGCTAATCGCCGAAGGGCATTTTGAAAGGCTATTCCCCTCTGAATCGGTGCAGTTCGATGCCGCCACGGGTACTTTTAAAGTTAAAAAGTAGTTTTTTTTGACATCCGAACGAAAGTGGGAATCTTTATCTTTACTTGAAGATTTTTCAATATGAGTCAAGAATTGATTTTTGTTCTTCTCGGAATTGTGGCAATGGGTATTGGTGTTGTCATAGGGCGGTACATTCAAAAGTTAAAGACCAAAAGCACGGAAAGTGTTTGGGAAGAAAGGGAGCAACAGCTGAAGCATTCCCTGGCAACCACAAATGAAAGAGTACTTGCTGAAAGTGAAGAAAAGCGACTGTTGCAGGACGAAAAGGAACAATTGGGACATCAAATTGTCCGCTATCAGGCAGATCTGGAACACCTGCAACGCGTGAACACCGAACAGAAGGAAGAAGTAGAAAAATTACAGGAAAAATTTACCAGGGATTTTGAGAACCTTGCGAATAAGATATTGGATGAGAAGAGCACAAAATTTACAGAGCAAAACCAGAAGAACATTAAATTGATTTTGAACCCTTTACAGGAGAAAATCCAATTGTTCGAGAAAAAAGTTGAGGAGACGCAAAAAGAGAATATCAGCATTCACTCGGCCTTAAAGGAGCAATTAAAGCATTTACAAAATCAAAACCTAAAAATTACCCAGGAAGCGGAAAACCTCACCAAAGCCCTCAAGGGTGATAGCAAAATGCAAGGGAACTGGGGGGAATTGGTGTTAGAACGGGTATTAGAAAAATCCGGCTTGGAAAAAGACCGGGAATACAGCGTGCAACAGAGCTTTAAATTGGAAGATGGTTCCCGGGTACTGCCGGATGTTATCATTCATCTTCCCGACGGAAAAAAAATGGTGGTAGATTCAAAAGTTTCGTTGACAGACTATGAGCGCTATGTAAATGCAGATGATGACGATAAACCCCGTTTCCTAAAGGACCATATGATTTCGCTGCGAAAACATGTGGAACAATTATCGGCAAAAAAGTATGAGGATCTGTACGAGATGGAAAGTCCGGACTTTGTGTTGTTATTTGTACCGGTGGAACCGGCCTTTGCGATTGCTATCAATGAAGACAACTCGCTCTATAATCAGGCGTTTGAAAAGAATATTGTGATCGTTACGCCTTCCACTCTATTGGCCACTTTGCGAACCATAGATTCGATGTGGAGTAACGAAAAGCAGCAGCGCAATGCGATTGAAATCGCCCGCCAAGCTGGTGCACTGTACGACAAATTTGAAGGTTTTATTTCCGATCTCACCCGTGTAGGGAAGAAAATGGATGAGGCTAAAAACGAATATCGCGGGGCAATGAACAAATTGGTAGAAGGCCGTGGAAATATTGTCACAAGTATAGAACGTCTAAAAAAGATGGGGGCTAAAGCAAAAAAATCGCTACCTGAGCCCATATTAAAAAGGGCGCAAGAAGATGATGATGTAGAACAACCCAAATTGGAACTGTAATGCGAAAAGTACTTTTTATAGCAATTTCTGTCCTGCTGCTCGGAATTGCCGCCTATTTTGCCTTTGTATATTATGTCCCGTTCAGTGAAGGCTACCGGTCCGGCGAATTGATAAAATTCAGTAGAAAAGGGGTCTTGGCGAAAACCTGGGAAGGAGAGATCAGCCAGGGGATTTCCGGGGCCCAGATCTTTACCTTTTCGGTGCTGGATTCGGAAGAAGAGATTATTAAGAAGTTAAAGGAATATCAGGGACAGTACGTTAAGGTGACCTACGAGGAGCGCTATGCGACTTTCTTTTGGTGGGGCGACACCAAATATTTTATCATCGATGTCATCCAGGAAAAATCTCCTCATTTCAGAAACTAAGCTTCCCTCCTAGAAAGGAGGGATTGAGGGAGGTGTCTTATCATTTTCTTCATACTTCAAAATATAGTCCTCGATTACTAAAAGTACGTTTCGGATATCGCTCATTACCTGATAATCGGAAAACCTAAGAACACTTATACCAATTCATTTAACCGCCTGGTTTTCTTGACATCTTTTTCCCAAACCTCAGTTATTTCGTGAGAATAGCCATCCAATTCAATGGCCAGTCTAAGTTTGTTGCTGAAAAAGTCTACAATGTATTCATCTATGGGTTTTTGTCTGTGAAAATCATACCCATACATTTGGTCTCGCTTTAATCGTTGCCATAGCCTAATTTCAGATTTTGTAGCGTTATTTCTTAATTGGCGGGCAGCTCCTTTAGCTTTGGATTATATTTGATAATCATATTTTACACACCCCTTTCTCCCCTCTTTTTAGAGGGGAATGTTTAAATCCAACAAAAAATATGAAAAAGTTTAAGACCGCAAAGGAATCCCGGGTAGCCATAACCGAATTAATGCTTCCTTCCCTTCTCCAACTTGTTTCTTAAGTTGTTGCCTCAACACCGACACTTCCTGATAATTTATAATTCAACTATCATGCCTAAAGTATCAGAACCGTTTAGCAAGAATATACTCACTTAATTGCCTTTTGCGAATAAAGATTTAATCCTCTCCATCTACAAGGAAGTGAAATTTTCAATGTTTTTTTTATTAAAGAGTGTGTTACCTACCAGCAACGCACCAATAACAGAAAAAATAAGTGCTAAATACATTCGATAATCAGTCAAATAATTATAGATACTATCAATTGAAAACTCTTTGTCATAAAAATAAAGCATGTATAAAAACACTATGGTACAAAACACTAACAAAAAAGCTCTTATTAGATAAAAATTTTTTCTTAGAAAACTTTTAAAACTATCCATTGCATTTATCTATTAATTACATACCTGAAATATCATGCTATTTCCTGTATTTCCAATCGGTTCTGTTACTCGTGAACAACCTCCTGCACCTCCAAGTCCACCGGTTTGACCACATTTGATTGCACAATCAGTAGTAGCCCATAAAGCTGCTGTTGTAGCTCCGTACATAGCACCCTCTGCACCTCCAAATACTGCACCAGCCACGGCACCAGTAGCAGTACCAAGAATTGGAAAAACTACAGTGCCGCCGCCAGCACCTAATACTCCGCCTACTACGGCACCGCTAATTGCCCCTCCAACCATACCACGAGATATTTCTTTTCCTTTTCCTGCCATGCAATCCCAAAAACAATTATTCTTGGAAGTTATTCCATTGTCTTTTTTTGAGGTTGCAGATTCCCGTAAAGCTTGTTCAATAGAAATTACGGTTTTTTCTGCTGAATCCAAAATGAAAAAGACTTGCTGATATTCTTCCTCTGAAAATGAATTTGAATCCAAAGCTTTCTTATACGATGATATTATATCCAATAATTCACTTCCTTCGGCATTTGCTGCTTCATTAAAATAGTCCAGTAGAAAATTTTTCTGTTTATCATTGTATATATCTGAAATATCCGACTTGTGATATTTAACCTCAATAGCAGTATCAATACGAATAGTCACAACGTTATACGCATTTGACCCTTTGGATGAATTACCATATTCTGATGGTACCAAAGCAGAAAACATTGCTTCTTGATTCTGGAAGTAAGGCATAAATGCATCTATCCTCTTGTCCAAATTTGCAGTTAGCTGTGGATAATTAAGTTGATTTTCCTGAGCTTCAAAATGTTCAATATTACTATTGCTACATGACAAAATCAGACCAAAAAAAAGAATGAATGATAAAGCTCTTTTGCAGTGTTTCATATCCTAATGATTTAAATTATCATCTAAATATAGAGTAAATAATCTAAATATATTATTAATTTTTTCTTCAATTAATGATTATTTTCTATTAATTCGTCAGATTTATTGGCTGAATTGCACAACAGTTCTCGAATTTTAACACTTCGAATCATTCAAAATTGATTTCACACCCTCTTAATTCTTATTGGACTAACTGATTAATTAGTAGATTATTAAAACAACTCCAAAAAGAAATCACCCAGGGAATTCAGATCAAAACCTGATGAAGATTCTACTGAAAAAGCAGAGTCAATAAATAAAAAATTGTGGAATTTAGAGGTGTCCTAAAAAAGTGTAACACTACGCCTTCTTTCCGGAGGGGAACGTTCAAATCTAACAAAAAATATGAAAAAGTTTAAGACCGCAAAGGAATCCCGGGTAGCCATAACCGAATTAATGCTTCCCTCCCACTCCAATTTTGGAGGTAAAGTACATGGCGGCTATATCTTAAACCTCATGGACCAAATTGCATTTGCTTGCGCAAGCAAACACTCCCAGTGTTATTGCGTTACAGCCTCGGTTAACCGGGTAGATTTTCTTAACCCTATTGAGGTTGGAGAATTGGTGACCTTGAAGGCGTCTATCAACTATACCGGGCGGACTTCTATGGTCGTAGGGGTACGTGTGGAATCGGAAAATGTGACTACAGGAGCAACGAAACACTGTAATTCTTCCTATTTGACGATGGTAGCGAAAGATAAAAACGGTAAAAACACCCCCGTTCCCGGACTGCTCATAACCGATAAACAGGGGCTACGGCGATTTGCCCGAAGTGTAGAGCGAAAGATGGCGGTAGTTAAAAGGGATTCCAAATACGATAGCAAAAAGCAAAAGATCAAGGAATACCTTGAGTTTCTAGAAGGGGAAAACGTGAAGTTGGACCTGGACTGATCAATCTAATCCAGTAGTGCAGCTGCCTCCGCATCTAAAAACCATAGTAATTCACCGGAATCGGGTTGTACCAGGGACGCCGGGTACTTTTTAAAACCTTCTTTTTTATTTAGGATTTCGTCTACTTTTTCCGCCTTGTTGGCCCCTGTGACCAAAAACGCAACCGCTTTAGCTGTATTGATAACGTGACCATTGATGGAAACCCTTTTTTGGCCTGAGTCCGGGTGAGTGGCTACCACACAATGATCTTTGCTCTCCCAAAGCGCAATCTGATGGGGAAATATAGAAGCCGTATGGCCATCGTCGCCCATACCCAACATTACCAGGTCAAATTGTGGAATGCCCGCGACCCTATCCAAATAAATTTCTAACAAATTAGCATAGCGCATAGCTTCACCAGTGGGATCCCTTTCCCCTAAAATGCGGTGGATGTTTTCTCGGGGTATTGCAATTTTAGAGAACAAATGTTCCACGGTCATTTTGTAGTTACTTTGCTCGTTAATCGGAGGTACGCAACGCTCATCTCCCCAGTAGAAATGGATCTTTTTCCAATCAATTTTTGAGCTGTATTCAGCTGCTAGCAAATCAAAAACCACCTTGGGCGTAGACCCTCCGGAAAGGGCAACATGAAAAACCGTGGAATCAGCTACTAAGGCCGCAAAATAGGCTGCAAACGCCTGAGCAACTTCGTTCTTGTCTTTACACTTTCTAAGCTCCATACTAATGAGGTCTCGTTCCTGACAGTGGGTGAAAATAGTAGCACCCCTTATTGTTTTTCCCGCCTGGACTAGTAAAAATACTCAAATTTCATCATCCATCATCCATCATCCATCACCAACACCTAACACCTAACACCTAACAAATCACACAAAACCCAGGATCATCGGTAAGATTGGGACCCGGGTTACGCCAAAAACCGATGCCATCAATTAATTCATCTGCATTTTCAGGACCCCAAACCCCTGCTGCATACCCGTACATGCGTATGTCTTTTCCATTTTTCCAATACGCCAAAATAGGATCTACAAACTCCCAGGCGGCTTCTACCTCATCTGCCCTGGCATAAAGTGTAGCATCACCCTGCATAGCATCGAGAAGCAAGCGTTCATACGCTTCCATTACATGGGTTTCCGCAAGGCTGGAGTAGGAAAAATCCAAATTAGCGCGTTCTACCTTAAAGCCCTGCCCCGGCACTTTTACCCCAAACTTGATCAGTATCCCTTCGTCCGGTTGGATTCGAATTACCAGTTTATTGTCTTTGCTGCTCATCCCTGAATCCTGAAAAATCTGGTGATGCGGTGTTTTAAAATGAATGACCGCCTCTGTCACTTTAGTGGGCATACGCTTAGCAGTTCGCACATAAAATGGGACATCCCGCCAACGCCAATTGTCTACAAAGAATTTGATCGCAGCGTAAGTTTCCGTTGTAGATTCAGGATCTACCCCTTCTTCTTCCCGGTACCCTTTCACCTGTCCCCCCTCAATTTGAGATGCCATGTATTGCGCTCGGATCGTATTGTTATGCAAGGTCTTATCATCCTTCATTATGCGCAAGGATTTCAGCGCCTTCACCTTTTCGTTCCGTATGTGTTCCGGGGCATCGCTAATAGGGGGTTCCATGACTATCAAAGAAACGATCTGAAGCAGATGGTTTTGAAACATATCCCGTAAGGCGCCTGATTTATCGTAATAGCCCCCTCTTTTCTCTACCCCCACACTTTCCGCATTGGTAATTTCAACATGGTGAATGTAGTTTCGGTTCCAAAGCGGTTCAAATATGCTGTTAGAAAAGCGTGTTACCAGCAAATTCTGAACGGTTTCTTTCCCTAAATAATGATCTATTCTGTAAATCTGATGCTCTTCAAAGTATTGCTGTAATCCTGTATTCAGTTCTTTTGCGGTTTCAAGGCTGTATCCAAACGGCTTTTCAACAATTAACCGTTTCCACCCATTATTTTGCGTATTTAATCCCGCCTCAGCAAGATTCCTGGCGATCGTTTGATAAAGTGTTGGTGGTGTAGACAAGTAATAGATAATATTCCCGGAGGTATTGAATTCATCCTTTAGGCCTTCAATACGTTTCCGAAGCCGACTGTAGTCCACATCATAATCACCTCCAAGGTCTTCATAAAAGAACCGATCTGAGAAATTGGCGATATAATTGTCTTTGAGATCCTCCAGCTTATTTTTCAGGTAACTGCTTTCCAATACCACCCTTCTTCGGAACTCTTCATCGGTCATATCACTTCGGCTGGCACCAAGTACGACAAAATTTTCCGGTAACTGCCGGGCGAGATATAAATTGAACAAAGCAGGCACCAGTTTACGTGCCGTTAGATCGCCTGAAGCTCCAAAAATCACCAGGATTTGATTGTCCGTTTTTTTCATTTTCGACTATAGCATGAGTTGCGTAACGAATATAACGTTTATTTTAGGCACGGATTTGCAGAATTCACTTACTTAGCGTACACTTATCGAACAACTCAATCTCCTCAATATGTCAAACACATATGATTTTGGACTGGTAGGCCTGGGCGTAATGGGTCGGAACTTTATTCTTAACGTAGCGGATAACGGATTTACCGCTTTTGGCAATGATCTCGATGAAGAAAAGGTAAATGCCCTTATTGAAGAAGGGGGAAATCCGGAAAAAGTCAATGCCAGCAAAGATGCTGCTGTCTTTGTGAACGCATTGACCACACCAAGGAAGATCATGTTATTGGTCCCTGCAGGGAAGATCGTGGATGCGGTAATTGAGAGTTTGCTTCCACTGCTGGAAGATGGAGATATCATTATTGACGGTGGAAACTCCTTTTTTACGGATACGGACCGACGGGAAGCCTATTTAAAAGATAAAGGGATCCATTTTTTTGGTGCCGGGGTATCCGGAGGCGCAAAAGGAGCGCGCCTGGGCCCAAGCATTATGCCTGGAGGTTCCAAAGAAGCGTATCAATATGTGAAACCGATTTTCGAAGCTGTTGCAGCTAAATACGAAGGTGAACCTTGCGTTTCTTATCTCGGTCCAAAATCTGCAGGTAACTACGTGAAAATGGTCCATAACGGTATCGAATACGGGTTGATGCAACTCACCTCGGAAATCTATGATATTCTGAAAAAAGCGGGTAAACTCAGTAATGAAGAACTGCATACTACCTATACTTCATGGAATGCCGGCCGATTACAGTCTTTTCTGGTGGAGATCACCTCAGAAATATTCGCGAAAAAAGATGATCTTACCAACGGTGATTTGGTAGATATGATCCTCGACAAAGCCAAACAGAAAGGCACCGGGAAATGGACCTCTCAGAACGCTATGGATCTGGGAATACCGGTCCCTACCATAGATATTGCAGTAAGCATGCGTGAGATATCCGCCCTTAAGGCAGAACGTATCCTGGCGGATGAAAAATATGACCGCCCAAGCCCGGAAGAGGTAGTGAAATCGACCTTAGTGGATCGCTGTGAACAGGCCTTGTACTTTGGTTTTATAATGGCGTATGCACAAGGCATGCATCAGTTAGCCGACGCCAGCAAGGAATACGGTTATGAGCTGGATCTGGGTGAAATTGCCAAAATCTGGCGTGCCGGTTGTATTATTAGAGCGGCCTTACTGGCGGATATTACAAACGCCTACAAAGCAGCACCCGGATTGCAAAACTTGCTGCTGTCACCGGCCTTCGTGAGCAAAGTACAAAATACGGTAAAAGCTACCCGGGAATTGGTAAGCTACGGTGCCACCAACGGCATCCCACTGCCCGGACTTTCCAATGCCCTAACCTATTTTGATGCGTACACCTCGCGGCGCCTGCCTTTAAACCTTATACAAGCACAGCGGGATTATTTTGGTTCTCATACCTACGAGCGTACCGATCGGGAAGGGATTTTTCACACTGAGTGGGAAGCGTAGTCCTGGCACATATCGAAAATGGAGGCATTCGGAAAGATTTCCTGAAAAGAATGCTTCATGAACACCTGGAAAAGTTAACTATCAAATCCTCCCCAAAATGGGGACAGTTTAGCCCGCAACAGATGGTGGAACATTTGATCTGGGCGTTTGATATTTCAATAGCTAAAGTGTTGGTACCCTGTACTACTCCTCCCGACAAAATTGATGTCTTCAAAAAATTCCTTCATTCGGATATGCCTACCCGGCCAAATTTTAAGAACCCGGTACTTGGGGACCAGCCTCTGGCGCTGCTGCTTCCTGACCTTCAAAAGGCCAAAGCGGTCCTCAGAGAAAAAGCCGATGAATTCTACGAATACTACACTAAAAACCCTTCCAAAAAAGAGATCCATCCCATTTTTGGGCCTTTAAACTTCGAAGCATGGGAAAGAAACCATTTTAAACACTGTATCCATCATTTGGTTCAATTTGACCTGATGTGACAGCAAATGGATCTCCTTCCCCTCAAGCCTTCGATCATTTCTGCCTTTTATATTCTGTCAAGACATCCTGAATAATCTTATTCCCGATGATGCCCAGCCCTATTCCTTATCGTTATATTTGATCTGTACTAACTATTCCATCAATCGATGAAAGAACTTCTCTTGAACGACGGAAATACCATCCCAATAGTAGGATTTGGCACTTACAAGGCAACGGAACAGGAAGGAATTAGCTCAGTTCAAAATGCTTTAGCCCATGGCTATCGCCTTATAGATAGTGCGGCAGTGTATGATAACGAAGAAGCTGTTGGCAAAGGGATAAAAGCCGGCGATGTATCCAGGGAAGATATTGTCGTAACCACAAAACTGTGGCGTGAAAACCTGGGATATGAACAAACAAAGGCCGCCTTTGAGCAATCGCTTAAAAAACTAGACCTGGATTATATTGACCTCTACCTGATACACTGGCCAGCAAATGCCAGGAATTATGATAACTGGCAAAAAACAAATGCGGATTCTTGGCAGGCAATGGAAGAATTGCAGGCCGAAGGAAAAATAAAATCTATTGGGGTAAGCAATTTTTGGGAAGAACATCTACAAGCACTTTTTGAAACGGCAAAGGTAATTCCAGCCGTCAACCAGATTGAATTTCATCCCGGATACTGGCAACCGGAACTCACCAGGTTTTGCCAGAAACATGACATTATAGTTGAATCCTGGTCTCCCCTGGCAAGAGGGAAAGTTTTTGGAAATGAACTTCTTCAAACGATAGCAAAAAAACATGGTAAATCGGTGCCGCAAGTTTGCCTTAGGTGGATTACGCAGCACGATGTCGTGGTAATTCCAAAATCCACAACGCCTGAAAGAATTCAGGAAAATATTGATCTGTTTGATTTTGAGTTGTCCGAAGATGAAATACAGCAGATCGATGCACTTCCGAAAATGGGATTCAGCGGTGAACTTCCCAATATTTGGCCGGAAAGAATCCTATCCTGATCTGACTAAAAGTTTCAACCTAAGCTCAGCACAGTAAGCGTTCAGTAGGAACTTTCCGTAGTACAAAGGAACAGCGCCCGGATAAGCCAGGCGAATTATTCTAAAACCGTTAAAGGAATTGGAATTAGAGGGCAATACACAAAAACCGCTACCTATTTAACCAAATAAAGTACCCGCTTTTGAAACGGTAGTCATTTTGTTTTCATTATTTGCTTTGTGCTCAGTGTAACAAAACCCAAGCTACACCTACTTATACTACAACATCAAATCCATCAAAACGAACTTCATGTCAACTACCACTAACCGAGGAAGGCGATTGGGGCTATTATTTTTAGCAACTTTTATTGCCGGAGCTACCGGAACCATATATCGTGGGCTTTCCGGGACGAACCGCAATTCATCGGAATTTCTTAACCATATTTTGGAAAACAGCAGTACAATGCAATGGGCCATTGGGCTTGATATGCTGGCGAGCGCAATCAGTGTCTTCATTGCCCTTTATATGTTTCCCTTGATCCGTAAGCTAAAGACGCAATTGGCGATTGCATATGTCGGCATTGCCATGATCAATTTTGTGGTGATCACTTTGAGTAATGTCATTCATATTTCCTTACTTTCTGTAGCGTCGGATTTTGGGGTATCTGAAGCCAATAGCATTAGCCATTTTATCACCCTTGCCAAAATGCATTATGATGCCTACTACTGGGTGCATTTCCTGATGTTAATGCTCTATAGTGTAGGCGGTTCTGTTTTATACTATTTCTTGTATCAGGCACGTTTGGTGCACAGATGGCTTGCCGTGTGGGGATTGTTGGCATCTGTAATCGTATTTTTAGGGGGAGCACTGCAAATAGCCGATATTGCTGTACCCTTCTGGCTATTTGTTCAAAATGGCATATACATGCTCACCTTTATTGGTTATTTACTAGTATTAGGCTTTCGTAAGGCGGCTATTAACTTTAAAACAGCACCACATGGGATATAGTCTGCCAAAAGATAAAGACGGACACCCAAAAGAAGAGCTTTACCAGGTTAAGAAGCTATTGGGCAAGGCTGTAACAACGGAAGATTATGTAGATTTTTATACGTTCTTTAGAACTACCTCGCTGCCCTTTATTCCATGTGAAGAAAAAAAGGTGGGGGCTATGCATTTACAGTGCTTCGAGGTCCTGGAAGAACTCGGGCAACTATCAATTCCGGTGGCCGTAGCGCTTTCAATGCATTATTATGTGCTGGCTGCGATCGCCTCCTATCCCCTGGCAAAGACCAGTAAATCGTTTTGGAAAAGGGAACTCCTTTTAAACAAAATAAAAAAAGAACAAGCGCTTATTGCCAATACCGGTTCGGTGCGAACGTATGGTGATCCGTCTGTAAACCACAAAATTTGGGCAACCAAGGCGACCAATGGGTATTTAGTTAACGGTAAGGCCCCTTTCATGTCACTTTCGGAAATTGCAGATTACTTAGTGTTTACAGCCACCCTAGACCAAGGCCAACAAGCTGTTTTTTTTGTGCCATACAACAAGGACCAGATCGAATTTGGGGATGCCATTTTTGGCAAAGCCATGTTAGGGTCTTTTACCAAATCACTAACTTTTCATAAGCTGGAGGTAGCCCATACTTCGGTTATTGGGTTGCAGGAGGGTGCTAAGGGCAATGCGGAAAATGAAGCCTTGGTGTATCAACGTGCCTGGTTTCAGTCCTTGGCGGCTGCACCGTATTTGGGAGGGGCATTGGCGATGATTGAGCATTTGAAGGCCTTTGGTAACCAAAAAGTAAAGAACGGGGAACCACTCTCTGCTTCGGATCACTTCCAAAAAACTATTGGTGGTTTGATCATGAGATACAAGGGCGCTAAACAACTCTCCTTACAATCCGGGGCAACTTTGGCTAATTTTAAAACAGCAACCAAAGCTGACATACGACAGGTTTTTGAAGCCTCAGTGCTATCGAAATACTACGGCACTCAATTTGCGGAGGAAATCATAGCCCAATCAAGGCAGATTATGGGGACTTCTTTTTTACAGGCAGAATCCTTTGGGGCAAAAATCAGCCGGCAGATCACTTTTGGTGCAGCACAACCTATGACCAATCCGGATATTGTTAGTTATTTTGCCAATGCAGCTACCGGCAATGAAGAGGATTCTTCTAACCACTTGCGTTATTAAAAAAGTAAAGGAAGGCGCCAGAAATATCAAAATGCATTCGTTGGCTTCGCTATTTATTCCTCGGTCACGAGGGAAATCTGTTGTTGCGCGTCTGTAAGTGTTAATTCACGAATTTCTCCCAAACCTTCAAAATACCATTGTACCCCACCAATTTGGCCCAAATCTACCTTGAGTTTTTTTCGAAACGCTTCTTCTCCTTGAAGCAGCACTTTAAGCTCCTTATCCTCAACAATAAGTTCACATTGCATCCATTGATCTCCGTGTATGCCAAAAGCGGAAAAATCATGATTTCTTCCTGAAACCATCTCATTGTCCATGAAAAACACTAAATCCCCAACACAACCCGGAGCGCTGAAGGCCAGTGAAATTACTTCACGCGTACCTGTAACGATCATTCGCGTATTCTGGCAAATACTACCCTCAAGGAAATCCTTAGTACGAAACACTGTTTTCAATCGGAACGCACCCCCCTCAATTGTCGGGCTATCAGAAAGATTAGCGAGATAAAGGTTACTTTCTTCCAACTGCTCCATCTCCTTCAAAACATTGGTATTTACCCGGACAACTTGTTCATCTTTCAGCACTTCGGTCTTCAGATAGGACAATTCCCCTTCTTCTCCCAATATCATCCCTTGCCATCCCGAAGTGGGGATGTATAGATCACGTTCTTCTACAATTTGATCATCTACCACCAACTTAGCCAGGTAATAACCCGGTTCATAATAGGTGGAAGTGACCAATCCTTTCGAATTTGCTAAAGGAATACGCTTACTGGTATCCCATGATTGCTGAATACTGAGGGTATCATAGTTAAGGCCACCCAGATCGTACTTGAAAATTACCGTATTTGGATAACCTGTGGTCACCTTGGTGTAGGAGAAGGAAACATCCTCTAATTGAGCAGCACTATCAAAGTCGGAAGATTCCTGCACTGCTTCTTTCTTGCCTCTCCAAAAAATAAGTACCAGTACTAAGACAGCCGCAACTCCTATCCCCCATTGCCATATCTTTTGAGGGACACTCACCGCAGGTACTATTTTTCTATTTATTTCGCCGGATTGCTGATAATGACGCCAATTTTCGTAGCCTAAAAACTCAGAAAGGATATCAAAGGTAGTGATACTGGGATTGGATATGGGTTCCACCCTACCCCAAACGCGTTTCAAGGTGGTCACGCTAAGCTGTTTGCCCGTAACTTCAAAGATTTTTTCGCTAAGGTTGCTAAAGTCTTTGTTGGTCCAGGATTGCCCCGGACCCCAACCCAAGTGGTTTTCAATCTGAACCACGAGCCGATCTTTCATCTGCGCACTGGACTTTTTCATAAATCTACCATCGCTACCCGAAAATAACCAAAATGAACGGGATTGAATAAAATTGAACAGGTAGAACACGATCCGAACACCCTACTGAAACATACCTTAGTGCTTTCACATAGGATTAAATCAAAAACGCAACATTATGATTAAAAAAGTAATATTCATTGGCTGTTTGGTATTTGGGGTTAGCTGTTATTCCCAGCAAAAGGAAATCCGAATCCCGATGACTCCGGAGGCCTGGGATCATGAACCGGAACAAGTAGAATTCGTCACACACAGGGGCACCCCTGCAGTACGCGCCAAAACCGAAGATGGTTTTAGGATAGCCTTGAAGGATCAACAGTTTTCAGACGGGACGATAGAATTTGATGTAGAATTTACCGGTAGAGGGTTTCCCGGAATTGGGTTTCGCCATTCCGAAGACCTGCAAAATGGCGAGTTTTTCTATATCCGCTATTTTGGTACAGTAGATCCCTTGAATCGTTACACCATGCAGTATGCCTCGATCATTGACGGCATTAATATGTGGGATATGACGGATGACTATCAAGCAGCAGCTAAAATTCAGGACGGTAGCTGGAATCATATAAAACTTGTGATCTCGGGTAAGCAAATGAAAGTCTATGTTAACGATATGAATACCGTAGCACTTCATGTCCCTGCGCTCGAAGGAGATCGCGAAAGAGGTAGAATCTATCTGTCCGGCGGTGTTATTTATGCCAACCTGGCGATCACCCCTGAAGCTACAGAAAATCTCCCTGAGGTAGCCGGTTATGATCCGACATACAGCGATACCCGCTACCTCAAAAGTTGGTCCGTAACACAACCTGCCAACCTTCCTTTCGAGAGGGATATTTTTAAATCCGTTCCCGGAGCGGGGGTGGTCATTGACAGCACCTTACTAGATACTACCAGCTGGGCCTCAATAACCGCAGAGCGGCGGGGGATGGTAAACTTAACCCGAAAGTTTGGCGCCACTGAAAATGGGCAGCGTCGATTGGCGTGGTTAAAGACAACAATCAGCTCTTCCAGCGACCAGGTGCGTTACCTCAATCTTGGCTTCAGTGATGAGGTTTGGGTATTTCTGGATGGCCAGCCTTTGTTTATTGACAGAAACTATTACGGTTCACCCGGAATGAAAGAGCCCAGGGGAAGATGTACCATTGAGAATAGCAGGATTCGGCTACCCTTGAAGGAAGGGGATAACGAATTGTTGATAGGGCTGTCCAATTACTTTTTCGGATGGGGCCTTGTCGCCCGATTGGATAGCACCGATGACCTCAGCCTAAAATAACGTGAATAATGGGTAAGCTTTCAGATTGAATTTTTCTTTTCCCCGGCCCTGAAAGGGAGTAAAAATTCCAAGAAAGCATCGAATTTCAAGAAAATCTTTGCCCCTGCCCGTACCGTTCAGGCGGGCTTTAGGGCTAGGGAAATAAGATTTTCGGCCCCAATTGTCTTATCCATTATTCAGCCTAAAATAAATTCCAGTAGAAGCAAATAAGGTCGATTCAGGCCTTATTTGCTTAAGTACATTTTTCTCCGGGAATATAAGTTATAGAACTCATCGTCCTTTAAGCTGTCTATAAACAAGATGCTTTCTCCCGTACTTTTCATCTCGGGCCCTAAATTCTTGTTTACATTGGGAAATTTATTAAAAGAAAATACCGGCTGTTTGATGGCAAAGCCCTCCAAATGTGGCTCAAAAACAAAGTCTTTGATCTTCTTTTCACCCAACATAACCTTTGTGGCATAGTTTACATAAGGTTCGCCATAGGCTTTGGCAATAAAGGGTACTGTACGTGATGCCCTGGGGTTCGCCTCAATTACGTATACCGTTTCATCTTTCACGGCAAACTGAATATTGATCAATCCAACAGTGTTCAACGCCAATGCGATCTTCTTTACATGGTCCTTGATCTGCTGTAATTCAAACTCTCCCAAATTAAACGCGGGTAAGGTTGCGTTAGAATCCCCGGAGTGGATACCACAAGGTTCAATATGTTCCATGATCCCTATGATGTAAACTTCTTCGCCGTCACAGATAGCATCCGCTTCTGCCTCAATAGCACCATCCAGGTAATGATCCAGGAGGAGTTTATTGTTCGGTATTTTTCTAAGCAAGTCTACGACATGGGCTTCCAGGTCTTCCTTGTTAATAATGATTTTCATACCCTGCCCTCCTAGAACATAGGATGGCCGGACCAGCAGCGGGAACCCAAGTTCATCTGATAAGGCCAGGGCCTCATCCGCGGTTTCGGCTGTTCCAAATCGGGGGTAGGGAATAGAATTCTCTTTAAGCAAGGTGGAAAAACTTCCTCGATCTTCTGCCAAATCCAAAGATTTAAAACTGGTCCCAATGATATTGATCCCATAGCGGTCCAATTTTTCTGCTAGTTTTAAAGCAGTTTGCCCGCCCAGTTGCACAATTACCCCATCAGGTTGTTCATGTAGGATAATATCATAGATATGTTCCCAAAACACCGGTTCAAAATAGAGTTTATCCGCCGTGTCAAAATCAGTAGAAACCGTTTCCGGGTTACAGTTGATCATAATGGTTTCGTAGCCACATTCTGCGGCTGCCAGTACTCCGTGTACGCAGCAATAGTCAAACTCTATCCCCTGACCGATACGGTTGGGACCTGATCCGAGCACCACAATTTTCCTACGATCCGTTACAATACTGTCATTCGCTACATAACGTTCTCCAGAAGCCGTTTCAATTTCTTCTTCGAAGGTGGAGTAATAATACGGTGTTAACGCTTTAAATTCTGCAGCACAGGTATCTACCAGCTTATACACCCTGTTAATCTTCAGTTCCATCCGCTTTTTGTGCACCTCGCTCTCATAGCAATCCAACATATGGGCGATTTGCCTATCTGCAAACCCCTTTTGTTTGGCCTCTAAAAGCAAAGCTTTGGGAAGACTGGCAATAGTATACTTGGATATTTCCTGTTCCAGATAATGTAGCTCTTCATATTGTTTCAGGAACCACATATCAATTTTGGTGATCTCGTGAATACGACTAAGTGGAATCCCTAATTGGATGGCATCATAGATCACAAATACCCTATCCCAACTGGGAACAGTCAATTTTTGAATAATGGCATCGTAATCCTTGTACCCTTTTCCATCAGCACCAAGGCCATTACGTTTTATTTCAAGTGATTGCGTGGCCTTGTGTAAGGCCTCCTGGAAAGAACGGCCAATACCCATTACCTCCCCTACGGATTTCATCTGAAGCCCTAAGGTACGGTCCGACCCTTCAAACTTATCAAAGTTCCATCTCGGAATTTTTACAATGACATAATCCAAAGTCGGTTCAAAGAGTGCCGAAGTGGATTGTGTAATTTGATTGCTGAGTTCATCAAGGGAGTATCCAATCGCCAGTTTAGCGGCGATCTTTGCAATGGGATACCCCGTAGCTTTTGACGCCAGGGCAGAAGAACGTGAAACTCTGGGATTGATTTCGATAGCGATAATATCCTCTTTTTCATCAGGACTCACAGCAAATTGCACATTACATCCACCGGCGAAGTCACCAATACTGCGCATCATATGAATGGCCATGTCCCGCATGCGTTGGAACGTTCGGTCAGACAGTGTCATCGCCGGGGCCACAGTAATAGAATCCCCGGTGTGGATCCCCATAGGGTCCATATTTTCTATAGTACAAATGATAACCACGTTATCATTTTTATCCCGCAACAGCTCTAATTCATACTCCTTCCAACCCATTAACGCCTTATCGATCATTACCTCGTGAATGGGGGAAATCTCCAGGGCACGGCTTAAGAGGCCATCAAAGTCTTTGGGATCATGTACAATGGAAGCCCCGGCACCTCCCAGGGTAAATGACGCCCGAATTACAAGTGGAAAACCAAACTCCTGGGCAATTTCCTTTCCTCTAAGAAAGGAAGTAGCCGATGCCTGAGGAGGCATCCCTATACCGATTTTAAGCATGAGCTCCCGGAACTTTTCCCGGTCTTCGGTGATATTAATGGCATCGATGTCTACACCAATGATCTCCACCTCAAAATCTTCCCATATTCCTTTCTCATCTGCTTCAATACAGAGATTCAGCGCTGTTTGCCCTCCCATAGTAGGTAATACCGCATCGATATTGTCATGCTTTTTGAGCACTTCAATGATAGATTTAGTCGTTAAGGGTTTCAGGTATACGTGATCCGCCATAGAAGGATCCGTCATAATGGTTGCTGGATTGCTGTTGATGAGGATGGTTTCGATGCCGTCTTCCCGTAACGAACGGAGGGCTTGAGACCCGGAGTAATCAAACTCACAAGCCTGTCCAATGATGATGGGGCCGGAACCAATGATCAATATAGATTTTAAATCGTCTCTTTTCGGCATTTTGGAAAGCTAAATTTCAATTAATCGCTAAAAATAGGTCAAAAAAAAGGTGCTAACCGATGAAGTAGCACCCTTTAATTTAAAAGTTATTGAC
>JANQRG010000018.1 GCA_028284665.1 Croceivirga sp. | reverse complement strand
CGCTTATGGCTTTGCCCTATCTTTGTTGATGTAAGGGGTGGTTCCCTTACAACTTTAAGTATTGGTTTTTCATAATTTAAAGTTTGGTTGGTTATTTAGAAAAAGCCCTGATTCACACATCGGGGCTTTTTTTATCGAAACACAATACTTTGGAACAAGATTTGTTTAAGTTATTGTAAATCTCTGGAGAAAAGCATTGGTTTTAATAATTTTATCCCTGAAATGAAACCTACAAAGCATATACTATTTGTTCTCTTGATAGTTGCTAGCTTCCCCCTGAGCGCGCAAAAGACCACGGCTTTTAAAGCAGGAGAATGGCTTAAGTTTAGAATACACTATGGCATTTTAAACGCAAGCTACGCCACATTACATGTAAAAAACGAACGACTGGACAGTATTCCGGTGTATCACGTTATCGGAAGAGGAAAGACCACGGGATTTGCCAGTATTTTTTTTAAAGTCGATGATACTTTTGAAAGCTACTTTGACAAATGGACCGGAAGACCCTATAAGTTTATACGGGACACTTATGAAGGTGGCTATACTAAAGATATTGAAATAGAATTTGATTACAACGAGGATATTGCCTTATTGAGGGATAATAAAAACAATAAGGAGTTCAATATTCCGGTTCACGGAAAAATTCAGGATCTATTATCGGCAGCCTACTATCTAAGGGACAAATACAGCTTCGATGACTTTGAAGAAGGTAAGGATGTTACCATGGACATGCTTTTCGACGATGACGGGGTATATCAATTTAAACTTAAATATTTAGGTAAGGAAGTACTTCGAACAAAGTTTGGTAAGGTGGAATGTCTTAAATTTAGGCCGTACGTACAATCCGGAAGGATTTTTAAGGAACAGGAAAGCTTGACCTTATGGGTTTCCAATGACTTAAACAAAATTCCTATCCGCATCAAAGCGGATTTGGCGGTAGGTTCTTTAAAAGCAGATCTTGACGGCTTCAACGGCCTAAAAAATCAATTCAAAATAATTATGGATTGAATCTGACCAATGAATAAAGATGAGAGAATTACGTCCCAAATCAACAAACTTGAAGAAAAATTTAAAAACTCCGGGCAGGATCTAAGTTCCTACCTTGATGGATTACTCTACCAACGGTATCTTACGTATTGGGACTATATCCATCTGGATACCCTTTTAAGCCTGCAAGTACCTCGTACCTATTTCCCTGATGAGGAAATCTTCATTATGTATCACCAGATTACCGAGCTTTATTTTAAGCTCATACTACATGAGCAACGGCAGTTGGTGGACGACAAATCTCAGGATGTGGATTTTTTCATAGAAAGAACCCATAGAATAAATAGCTATTACAAAGCTTTGATCACCTCTTTTGGCATTATGATAAAGGGTATGGAAAGGGAACAATTCTTGCGATACCGAATGGCACTACTTCCCGCAAGCGGATTTCAATCCGTTCAGTACCGCATGATAGAGCTTTATGCTACGCCATTAGAGCATCTTGTACATCCCTCAGAACGATCGGCCTTTTCCGAAAAAAACACTATCGAAGAACTATATGAACATATCTATTGGAAAAAAGGAGCAACCGATCTAAAAACAGGCGAAAAAACGCTTACTCTTAAACAGTTTGAATATCGCTATACCCCGCGATTAATCCGAATTGCAAAGCAAATCAAAGGAAGAACCATTCATCATAAATATGAGAATCTTCCTGAAGCTTCACGAAATAACCCTGAGCTTACAACCGCTTTAAAAAAACTGGATCTCAACGCTAATGTGAACTGGCCCTTAATGCACCTCGGTTCTGCTTATCGTTATTTGGACAAAGAAGAGGGTTCTGTAAGTGCTACCGGAGGGACCAACTGGAAGGACTTTTTGCCCCCCCGTTTCCAGAAAATAATATTTTTCCCAACTTTGCACACCGAAGAGGAGTTGGACAATTGGGGAAAAGAATGGGTGGAACACACCTTCAATCCAATTCATAATACAAATTAACATGCGAAAATATTGGGGCATTTTCTTGGCATTATTCATTGCGGTAGCTTGCAAGGAAGAAAAAAAACTTGTCGAAAATTTACCCCCTCCCGTGGCTGTAGAAAAGCCAGTGATCACACAGTTCGGCTTTAACCTGGATGATTATCATGTTGTTAACGATACGGTACAATGGGGTGACAGTTTCGGCGAGCTCATGCTTAAAAATCATGTAGACTACCCAAAGATCGTATCGATCTCAGAAAACTATAAGGATACCTTCGATGTCAAAAAAATCAAAGTAGGAAAACCTTATCTCATTTTAAAATCCAAGGATAGCCTAGAAAAGGCGGAAGTGTTTATTTATCAGAACGATAAGATCAATTACACCGTTGTAGACCTCCGGGACAGTGCCGTGGCGTATAAAGGGAAGAAAAATGTACAATTTCGGGAGCGGGAAGTTGCCGGGGTTATCAACAGTAGCCTTTCCATGACCTTAGATAGCCTGGGGGTAGACTATAGCGTTACGATCAACCTATCTGAAATCTATGCCTGGACTATAGACTTTTTTAAGTTGGATGCAGGGGACAGATTTAAGATCATTTATGATGAGAAGTATATTAACGATTCGATCTATGCGGGTAGCGGCTCCATAAAAGCCGCCTATTTTGAACATAAAGGCAAACCGGTCTATGCATTTCCCTTTGTAACGGATTCTGCCAAAAACATCTTAGAATACTTTGACCAGGAGGGTAACAATCTAAGAAGTACATTCCTTAGGGCACCCATTAAGTTTGGCTATCGTCTCTCTTCCCGATACAATCTAAAACGCCGAATCGCCTACTATGGATATAAAATAAGACCACACCTGGGCACAGATTATGCAGCCCCCATAGGAACCCCCATAATTGCCACGGCAGACGGCACAGTTACCGAATCCCGAAGAAGAGGAGGAAATGGGAAATATGTCAAGATTCGCCATAATAGTATGTATAGTACCCAATATTTGCATATGAAAGCGCAAAAAGTGAAGGAGGGAGAGTTTGTCCGCCAGGGCGATGTTATTGGTTGGGTAGGAATGACAGGGAATACCGGTGGTCCACATGTATGCTATCGTTTCTGGAAAAACGGAAGGCAGGTAGACCCGCTCCGTGAAAAATTACCCGCAGCAGAACCTATCGCAGACTCCTTACGAACAGCTTATTTTACCCATATCGATCCCTTAAAATTCCAACTGGATTGTCTGAATTTTGACCCTAATATTATCCCTGATGATAATCTAATAACCTTGAACCAAGAAGATGGCATTACCCAAAATTGACCCTACTACCACACCCTCATGGCAGCAATTAACGGCCCATTATGAAGCGATAAAAGCGCTTCCTTTAAAATCACTTTTTCAAAACGACCCTAAAAGAGCTGAAACCTTTTCGATAGAATGGGATGATTTTCTGGTGGACTATTCTAAAAACAGGATCACAGAAGAAACGGTACAACTGCTGTTACAACTGGCCCGTGAAATGCAATTAGGAACGGCTATTGAAGCTTACTTTTCAGGGGATCCTATCAATGAAACCGAGGGAAGGGCCGTCTTGCATACTGCTTTACGGGCTACCCGGGAAGAGACGGTTATGGTGGCTGGTAAAAACGTAATTCCGGAGGTGTATGAGATCCGGGAAAAAATAAGAGGATTTTCAAATGCCGTGATATCCGGAGAGAAAAGAGGATATACGGGTAAATCGTTTACCGATATCGTCAATATTGGTATCGGTGGATCAGATTTAGGCCCGGCTATGGCAACAGAAGCTTTGGGTTTCTACAAAAACCATTTAAAAACGCATTTCGTAAGCAATGTGGATGGGGATCACGTCCATGAGATTATAAAAAAACTAGATCCGGAGACTACCTTGTTCATCGTAGTGTCTAAATCCTTTACTACTCAGGAGACACAAAGTAATGCCGAGACCTTAAAAGAATGGTTCTTGCAACATGCTCCTGAAACAGCCATTGGTAAACACTTCATAGCCGTCTCGACCAACTTAGAGAAGATTAGGGAATTTGGGATTACAGAGGATAATGTCTTTCCCATGTGGGATTGGGTAGGGGGTAGATTTTCCCTGTGGAGTGCTGTTGGCCTTTCCATTGCGCTATCTGTTGGGTATGAGAACTACGAGCAACTTTTGCAAGGGGCGAACGCCATGGACATCCATTTCAAAGAGGCCAAATTTTCAGAAAATATCCCCGTAATACTGGCGTTATTGAGCGTTTGGTATAATAATTTCTTTGGTGCAGAGACCGAGGCGATCATTCCGTACACCCAATACTTACATCGGTTATCTGCCTATCTGCAACAGGGAATTATGGAGAGTAATGGAAAAAGCAGGGCGAGAAATGGAGAACGTGTAGGTTATGAAACAGGAACCATAATCTGGGGGGAACCTGGTACAAACTCCCAACATGCCTTTTTTCAATTGATCCATCAGGGAACAAAATTGATCCCAACAGATTTTATTGGCTTTAAAAAGCCACTGCATGGCAATCAGCAGCACCACAATAAACTAATGGCCAATTTTTTTGCACAAACAGAGGCTTTAATGAATGGTAAAACTGCTGACGAAGTACATCGGGAATTAAAAAACTCCGGGCATTCTGAAGCGGAAATACAGCAATTGCTGCCTTTTAAACTATTTGAAGGTAATAAACCCACTACTACCATTTTGGCGGATACCCTATCTCCTAAAAATCTAGGCGCTTTAATAGCGCTTTACGAACATAAAATATTCGTTCAAGGCGTGATCTGGAATATTTTCAGTTACGATCAGTGGGGGGTTGAATTAGGAAAACAATTGGCCAAAACTATTCTCAACGAACTGGAAAATTCTGAACTTGGCAATCATGACGGGTCTACACTGCGACTTATTCAATTTTTTAAAGAATAATTCACGTATTAGTAAAATTTGACATTTTTTAAGTGCTTGACCATCAAGTTTTTAGAATGCTTCCGGATTAGCTTTCCTTCCATTTCTTAACAATTCGTTAACCTTTTTACACCGCTTTTAACAGACTTTTGCAGTGCTATTTTGAACAATAAACACTGTAAAATGAAAAAAATCTACTTGGTAATTGCAGCCTTGTTTTCGGTTGCCTTTGCATTCTCTCAAGGGGTTACCACCTCAGCACTTGGCGGAAAAATAACCGATGCTTCCGGAGAACCCCTCCCCGGAGCAAGCGTTGTAGCCGTTCACGTTCCTTCCGGAACAACTTATGGGGCTGCTGCGGACTTCGACGGCTTTTACCGTATTTCCGGGATGCGAACTGGTGGTCCTTATGAAGTTAAAATATCCTATATTGGATTTAACGATTTTATTAAACAAGATGTATTCTTAAATCTTGGACAGTCCTTTAGGATAAGTACTGAACTAACCGAATCCGCTACGGCTTTGGATGAAATTGTATTGGTTGGCGATAATAGTGGAGTTTTTGACGCGGGTAAAACCGGAGCACAAACCAACATCACCCTTCGAGAAATTAATACCTTACCAACCGTTTCCCGATCTATAGCTGACTTTGCTAGAATTACCCCACAGGCTCAACTACGAGAAGGTGACGATGGGTTCTCAATTTCATTTGCAGGCCAAAACAACAGGCTCAACGCAATTTATATCGATGGAGCTATCAACAACGATGTATTTGGTCTAGCTGGTTCCGGAACCAACGGAGGACAAACTGGGGTTAACCCACTTTCTGTAGACGCGATTGAGTCTTTTCAGATAGCAATTGCCCCTTTCGACGTACGAGTGGGAGGTTTTGCAGGTGGTGCCATTAGTGCTATTACTCGATCCGGTACCAACAAAGTTCAGGGTTCGGTTTACGGCTTTTTAAGAAATCAAGACCTAGCCGGGAAAACACCTCCTGGATTAGTAGGGGATGATGAAGAAAGGCAAAAACTTGCTGATTTTTCTGCTTTAACGTATGGGGTTCGGGTAGGCGGACCCATAATCGAAGATAAGCTGTTCTATTTTGTTAACTACGAGCGACAAGAAGACGAAACACCGCAACCCTTCCTGTTTAGTAACTATATTGGTCGATCTTCACAGGCAGACCTCGACAATTTGCGGCAATTTGTATCCAACAGATACAACTACGATATGGGTGGATTTGATAACAATACAAGAACCTTGGATAGTGACAAGCTTACTCTTAAGGTCGATTGGAATATCAACGAATCAAATAAGTTAGCAGTAAGACATAATTATGTAAAGGCAGAAAACTTAGAAGCCAGAGAATCGGATAATAATTCCATTTCATTCATAAATGGTTCTGAACTTTTTACTTCCACTACCAACTCCACATCTATCGAGTTAAATTCGCAAATTGGAAATAAATTCGCCAATAGTTTTGTATTAGGTTACACTCGAGTGCGAGACGATAGAGATCCGTTGGGTAACCCCTTTCCTACGGTTACCATAAGAGATGGAAGTGGTGATTCTGAAATAAATTTTGGAGCGGAACGCTTTTCAACGGCTAATCTTTTAAATCAAGACATATTTACTTTAACCAACAACTTTGAAATTTATCAAGGCGCCCATACCATAACGATTGGAACGCACAATGAATACAGTAGAATAAAGAACCTCTTTTTTGCCAACAATTTTGGGCGCTATCAATACTTTGACACCTTCGAGGATACCAACGGGGATGGCGAAAACGATACACTAGTGGCAACTGCCCTGGAAAACTTTCTTAATGAAGAACCTGCAGACAATTATGACAGGGGCTATTCCCTTTTGGTTGGCCCGAATGTAGGAGATGAATCAACCGGGGCATCAGAATTTGAATTGCTCCAATTAGGCTTTTATGTCCAGGATGAAATACAGCTCACGGATAATTTTAAGGCTACCATTGGTGCCCGATTCGATATTCCAATATGGGAAGATGGAGCAGAAAACGAAGACTTCAACACACGAACAGTGGGGTTGTTGGAAGCTGCTGGCAAAAATCTTCAAGATGCCCGTGTAGGCCGGGGGGTTGACACCAAAGTTATGTTTTCGCCCAGAGTAGGTTTTAATTGGGATGTAAATGGAAACAGAACCACACAAATTAGAGGTGGTTTCGGAATTTTCACATCACGCCTACCCTTAGTATGGCCCGGCGGCACCTACAACAACAATGGTATCACTGGAGGTTCAAGTGATGAAAGGGATTTTAACGACCCCAATGCGCTCGTCTTTAATCCTGATGTCAATAGTCAGCCCAGCCATATTACACCCGGTTCAGGAGAGGTTGGCGGTAATATTGATTTGTTTGCTCCCGGATTTAAGTTACCGCAACGTTTTAGAACTAACATTGCGGTAGATCAAAAGCTTCCATTTTGGGGCCTTATAGCAAGTGCAGATTTTATCTGGACCGATAACATCACCGAGGTTTTTTATGAAAACTTAAATTTAGGTGGGCCAGTGGGTAACTTAGAAGGTGCTGACAACAGACCTTTCTATAACTTTTTTGATAGGATTGATCGAACCTATGGCGGTATCTATTTGGCTTCCAACACCGGTGGAGGTGACTCTTACAACTTCTCGTTTACTTTGAGAAAACCGTTTGAAAATGGATTTGCTGGGCAGGTCTCCTATTCCTATGGTGAGGCAAATGCCATTTTTGAAGGAACTTCTTCCCAAAACAGCTCGCAATGGCGAAATTTACAAACCGTTAACGGTAAGAATGCTAATCCTCCCGTAACCAGGTCGGACTTTAATCAAGGACATCGAATCATTGCCAATGTTTCCTATGAGTTGAGGTGGAATGATAATATTAAATCAACCTTAAGCCTTTTCTATACGGGTGAACAGGCTCCTCCATTCTCATATATTTATGGTACGCCTTCTTTCCCAGATTTTGTCTTAAGTGACGACTCCAGGGATAATGCCTTGATTTATGTGCCCGCCAATAGAGGTGAAATTAACCTGGTGGATTCAGATGATTTAACTGCCGATCAGCAATGGACTGCCCTCAATGCGTTTATTGAATCCGATGATTATTTAAGAAGCCGAAGAGGGCAATATGCTGAACGTAATGGTGAGCAGGGGCCATGGAGCCATATCTTGGATTTGAGGTTTTTACAAGATTTTTCCTTAACCACCGGAAACACCAAACACACTTTACAATTCAGTGTTGACATTTTTAACTTTACCAACTTATTAAATAGTGATTGGGGAGAAAGGAGAACTGTTGGAAACTTCAATGAAGTGAGCCTAATTAATGTAGTGGATGGAGGAAATGCAAATCCTTCCTTCAATTTTGATCCTTCTATATTGGATAGAATTGAAGAGATTGAAGATGATGGCCTGCAATCTTCCAGATGGCAAATGCAATTAGGATTGCGCTATATTTTCAACTAAAGGAATTACCCATTTGGGTTTCGAAAACCCTGCCCGGGCTTCCAAATGAGGAAGAGGGCAGGGTTTTCTGTTTATAAAATTCACTATTTTTATCGCTCAAATCAAACACCATGGAAATCCTAAAAAACCTCCACTCCTACTTAGCCTATATTGTTTTATTCGTTCTATTTGTTGCTGTGGCCAATGCGTTTATCGGTTGGCTATCCAAAAAAGAATTCCGTTTTGAAAAGGATCTCCGTATCAGTTTATTTGCCTTGATCTTAAGCCATATTCAGTTGGTAGTGGGACTGATCGTGTTCTTTGTTTCTACCAGTGGCCTAAAAGCGATCCAAATCCTTGGGATGGGGGGTTTAAATGCTCCGGCACGGCTTTTGGCTGTGGAGCATCCGTTAACCAATATTATCGCTATAGTCTTAATTACCATTGGATGGTCAAGGCATAAAAAGAAAGAAGGGGATACATCAAAATTCAAGAGCATTGCCATTTTCTACGGATTAGGACTGCTGTTGATCCTAAGCAGGATCCCATGGGGTCAATGGCTCAACTGATCTTTTTGTTTCGTAATGCTCTCCGGTCTGCCTGTCGCTGATAGTTCGGAAACGGAAATCTCACGGATCCATTCGCTTTATCAAAAACAAATACACAGGAAAATGATCGGCATAGCCGCCCTGGTAGGTTGTTCCGACATAGGTCCGAAACGGATAGCCGCTAAACCGTCCCGTATCGGTTTTCAAATAATGGGGGGCAAATATTCCTACCTTCCAGAAAAAATAGTGCTCGCGATCCAAAGCCACATTGGGTGTTACTAAGAATTGATCGAACAAGTTCCACTTGTCCCGGTACGCCAGAGTGCCCTGCCCCTTCTGGTAGAGTAACTCCATAGGGTTAAACAGGTAAGCGCTATCCAAGTGCTTTTTGATCCCAACGGTATTCAACATTTTTTTAAGGCTCGCATCCCTGGGGTCATCGTTAAAATCTCCCATACTGATGATCCTTGCCACCGGATGCAACCGTCGAATGGAATCGATGATCCGTTTGTTTAAGCGCGCCGCTGCCATCCTGTTGGGTTTACTTCGTAGCGTGCCCCCGCTGCGCGAAGGCCAATGATTGACAATAAAATACCACGGTTCATCATCTAAAATCCCCGATACCACTAATTGATCACGGGTATAATCCCGATACCCTTCCTCATCAAACAACAACAATCTCCTGCTTTGATAGGAAACAGGGAGAAATGCATTTCTTCTGTACAATAGGGCAACATCTATCCCTCGTTCATCAGGGGAATCCTGATGAACAATGCCATACTCCTTATCCCTGAGATTTGGATGGTTGACCAGATCTTCCAACACTTCACGATTCTCTATTTCGCAGAGGCCGATGATATCGGGAGATGCCCCGGTGATTGCCTTCCCGATCTCGGAAAGTACTTTGGTGATGTTCGCTATTTTACGCTGATACCGCTCCAATGACCATCCATATGCGCCTGCCGGGGTTCTTTCGTCATCAAACACCAAAGAATCATTAGTAATATCGAATAAGTTCTCAACATTATAGAAAGCAATGCATCGGATTTTATAGTCCTTCTCGGATTGTGAAACCACTGAAATAAAAGAAATAAGAAGCAAATAGGTTATCCGTTTCATTGTTTACGAATATAACATATAATTTCATATATAGATTATTTTCTGTTTCAAGATAAAATCCGTAACCTTGAATAGATCAATTCCTAATGTTCCGGTTTGCTTTGTATTATATATTACTTTTTTTACCCGGATGGTCCCAATCCCAAAACAGTGTAATTACGGGAACCGTCATTGGCCGTTTGACTGGAACCCCTATTTCCAATGCCGAAATTGCGCTTGAAGGAGAAGGGGTAAAAACCCAATCCGATGTGAACGGGGACTTCCGGATAAGCACTGGAATTTTGGGAGAACAGGTGCTGGTCATACGTGCAGCGACCTTCATGACACAAAAGCTGGGTATACTTCTTGAGGGGAAAGCCCTCCCCTTGGGAAAACTTTATTTAGAAGAGGACATCACCCTGGAAAAAACCGACAATCTCATTTCCCTAACCGATACGGACCTATCAGGTGATGTAGAAACTCTTTCTTCAGCCACCGGACTGCTACAAGCCACCAGGGATGTATTCCTTTCCAGGGCCGCCTTTGATTTTGGGCAGGCTTTCTTTCGTGTTCGAGGCTACGATTCCCGGGAAGGCCAGGTATTCATCAATGGCATCCAAATGAACAAATTTTTTGATGGGCGACCACAATGGAATAATTGGGGTAGTACATTCTTAACGCTACTAAATAAAATCAAATTAATCTAACCTAAACTTTGTACTTCCTAAGTTAAAAACAATCCAGGTACGGCGATACGCTCTGTTTTTCGCCTGACCACGCCTCTCTATTTTATTATTGGTACAAGCTAACACTCTTCAAAAGTTACCGACTAAAATCGTTTAAAAAGAAGATTTCTTCCATAACGGGAAAAAATCAATACAATCTTCATAAAATAATGTTAATGTTTAGTTAATATTTTTGTAGAATGTTAAAATAGTAGTACTTTAGCCAGCGCTCGATAAGTGGGCTCAATTTTTAGGTTTGTCTTTGGTCGTTAGACTTTGCCAGCTTCTTAAAGCAAAAAATATAAAAATAGACCATCGGTGAAGGTACTGAAGGAAGTAACCGATTAATCAAAAGGGCTTATAACTCCGCCGACATTCACAAGAGAGTTAGCAATTTCCACTTCCCATAGGGAGACATTCTAAAATTTGGCCGTAAGGTCAATGCCGTAACCTATTCGCAGTTCTGAGGCAGTTCTGCCTAATCCGTATGGCCCAAAAATCGTATTGGCCATACCTAAAATTTATTAGAATGTTTAAAGTATTAAGCTTGAAAGAAGCTATCGAGCAATGCTATTCCCATTGGTCAGAAGACGGCACAAAGACGGACAAAAAGCAGTTCGTTGAAGAAATGGACAACTATCTGTCATATTTGGAATGGGAGGGCATCGACGTGACGGCACAAGCCCTTATAAACTATGCCCTAAGAGCATTTGGCACCTCCAACGGAGCATATCACGTCTTCCCATTTATTGAATATCTGAATGAAGTCGTGGAACAGCTACACCTCAGCGAAATAACCAAAAAAAATATCGAGGTGGAATATTACAACTATCATAAAAATAGGATATATCATGTCAAGGGTACGTTGCGTACTCCAAACAGCCCGTATAAATGGAAAACAGGAAAGGCGTTCATTTCACAAAAAACAAAATCAGCATAAATGGAAAAATTGATTTATAAGACGAAGGAATATACCAGCAAGGCAAACCTCATGGCCGACAACAATTTGACGGCAGACCAGTACGATAGCCTGTTGTCTATGGGCAGAATCCAAATGGTTGCCAATGATGATTTCTCTGACTTTGCTGGCTTATGGCTAGGGGAGAATCGAAATAACAATAACGAAAATAAAGATAACAATGAAGGATAGTATCATAAAAGCGTATGAATTACATCGGGCGAACAATATCAATGGCGAAAAGGATGTGTTCCTCTTTATTGTGGAAGAGTATTTGTCCGGCAAGCCACTATATATTGAATACGACAAGACCACTACCAATAAAAATTTCCTCAGTTTAATTAATGCCACCTGGAACACTTTTAAAGAAGCTGACCAAAGGGCTACAAAACAAGATTTTCTTGATGAGGTAAAGGCCATAGTTGCCAAGTATAGGCCACGACATCACTATGAGGATATGTTGGGCAGAAAATTCACGAACCTCGAAGAGCTATGTGAAGCCCTAAACATTAGTAGCCGTGTTGCACGGGGAAAAATTAAGAACGGAGAAATAAAAAAGGTAATTAACAAAATAAAGGTCAACCTCGATGGGAACTACGCAAGCAACTAAGAAAAGAAAGATAAGAAGAAGAAAGCCAAGGAGCGAAAAAAGAGCAGTAATTACAACCATGCCTAACCCCTTGGTAATGGCGGTCAAGGAACTGGACTTGGGCGAAGCGATGGAAAGGGGTGTTTTTACGCTACTTGAAAACTTGATGTCGTATAGCTACAGGGAAACAGGCCGTATGGATAGCCCAATGCGATTCTGCTCGCAATTATTTCCCAACAACTACAATCTTTGGATTGATGAAATAATCGATGCCAAAATACTCTTTAAAAAAGCGTCCAGTATTGCTGGGCGTTGTGATCGATATAGGGTAAACAGCGATTTACTTACCTCGGAATCATTCGAGAAGGTCAGCACATCATTTGACATTCCCCATAAAACCGTTCAAAACCCTATCTATAAAGGTTATATGCGGTCTTTTGAGAGTCTTGATATCCCATTAGAGGCGTTAATGCAAAAATCAAAGGATATAGCTAATGGCATTACTTTACATGATTACCTTACCAATGACCATATTCCAATTGGAAGGTATGAAATCAACTATGGTAAGGCCAAGAGCAAAAACGGAAAATGGATTTGGCCTAAAAGTGGGTGGGCTTACTCTAAAACCATTGTTGAAAATGCCAAGGATGATGGTCATTTCGTAATGCTTAAAAAGCCTGATGATCTTGAGTTTATGAGTGATTTGAAATTAAACTATACTGAATCACCTCATCACTTTATAGAACTTCAAAAGGGCTTTTCACGTCAATACAATGAAGCTTCCATTAAAAAGCTGATAAACAGAAGTCCAGAGTTTAAAAGGAATCTGACAAACAATAGGTTGGACAATCCATTCTCAAATCTTAGCCGAGAGCTTTGGAAGATAATTGTAGACAGCAACAATTTAAGGGAATTGGACGCAGCTAATTCACAATATGCATTATTGGCCAATAAAATGGGGAAGCAAGTGGATGAACCATTCTACAATGCGGCCGCACGATACGGTAAGCTCTATGAAGCTTTGGCACGACGAATTAATCCGAACATATCCTTTCACCTAGGAAAAGGCACACCGGAACAGTTTGCAGCGGGAAAAGTGGCAAGAAACAAAGCTAAGGGGCTATGTATGGTTTTGGCTTTTGGTCCAGCAAATGCAGATGTTCCCTATGTTGATGTCTTCCAAAAGCTATACCCGAATGCGTATGACTGGATTAATTGGTACAAGTTGGAAAACCCTGAAAATATAAAATCGGGAAGCATGACCACCGAGAAGGATAATTATAAAGCCTTGTCTATTTCACTTCAAATAATGGAGAGTGATTTTTGGGTAGATGGTGTATTGGCCGAATGTTACGATAATAACATTTTAGCTATTAGTCGGCATGATTCCATATCCGTATACGCAAAGGATAGGGATGAGGTTTATGACATAATAAAGGAGAAAAAACGAGAGTATGGATATGACTTTAGAGTGCCTTTGAATCCACCCTTGTAACACATTGTTTTACAATCAATTAAACCACTTTATTAATATTTAGTATTTGTAGGAAGGTTTTTCTTGAATATAAGTTGTTGTTAATCAAGTGGTATGTATAAAAAAAGCCTGAGGTCGCTGTTTGAACCGATTCGGCAACATTGGGCATTAATAAAATCAAAATCGGTCATAAAAAAAGGTCTGAAAAAAGGCCAATCAATTTTAATTTTTAATGTTATGAGTTCAATAAAGAACTTTGAAAAGCGAGTTATCAGCTTCAATGATAACGAATACCAAAACCGCTTGCGTGGTTTTAAAATCGAAAGCCAAAAGGTCAATGATTATTGGCTCAGCTTAAATTCCAAACTTTGTAGCATTTATAAGCTATCCGATGTCATTTCGTTTATCGAAAACCCATCAATTCTAAAAGATGTGTTCGATAAAGAAAACAAATCGGAGGCTGTGGCAAAGGCAAAAGCCAATGGAATAAGTGTAGAAGCACTAAGTGGTCTGGATTCTATTCCTTTAACTCAAAAGCAGCAGGGTATTTTAAATGAGCTTCAAAAGATTGGGCAATACTCCATGTTTAAGAATGGATTGAGTTCAAAAGACTGGCTAATTGATGGGGAAGTCCAAGTAACTGAAAAGGTAGAAAGTGAGTTTGAAAAGCAAGCAACTCTATTTACGAAAGCACCTATCGCCAACAATAGGCTAAAGGTCTTGGAAGCCTTTGAGCAGCATTTAGAAAAGTTTCCAGAAGATAGGGCAACCATGCTTCAGATACTAAGGCACGGTAACGGTAGACAGTTCGTCAATTACGGACTGTAGATCATCAATAGCTGGGCAACTATTCTAAAACTGCCTCTTTTTACATGTCAAGGAGCTCGGTAAATGATTGCTGAGCTCCTTTTTTCATTAGGGTTTCCCCAACGATATGCCCTAGTGTTGAATAGCGTACAGAAACAAGCAGATTTTCGGCACAAAACAGCCAAATTCGTTCAATTAAATTCAGCATCAAATTTTCAGTTCTAGAAAAACCTCCCGTAATACTCGCATATTGTCAAATAACACTTTTTGTTGCATTTACAATAAAATACATCATATATCACAACGTGCGAAAGGCCATATTTCCGAGTAAATTCCAAAAAAATTCGGGAGCTTTTTTGATTTCTTAGACAAATTCTACGGTCGAACTTCGGATAAAAACGGTAAACCTCGTGAACCTCACCAATTATTGATACAGACGATAACAGCGTGTTAAATGCAGAACTGAGGTATACATACCAAATTCAATCAAAACCGAAACATGAAGACCCCTAGATAGGTGTATAGATGTGGTACGGAAGTAAAGCATCCTCTTATTTAAAAAAAGTGTGTGCTGTGGCCTTCTCCTTGATGTGCTGATGGGATGAATAGCCTAAGTAGGTAAGCAAGATTTACAATATAAAATTACCACTTCCTTACCATTCATTAAAGAAAATACGTTGAGTCAAGGAATAAAAACGTTTAGTTTCAAGCTCCTGAATTTCAACTAATTAATTCCTGATTTCAACGCCAACTGATACTATTTTCCCACAGGTAAGGTTATGTTTGTACTGTTCCACTTTACAAACGCCCGTTTAGTTTTAGTATCAAAATCTCAAAAGCCTGTCAATAATGGAAAAATTCGTAGCCTACTATAGAACATCAACCTCTGACCAAAATTTAGGGCTGGATGCCCAACAAAGTCAAGTGCTGGCATACTTAGCCAAAAACGGCGACAACCAGTTATTAAGAGAGTTCCAAGAACAGGAAACTGGAACCAACAAAAAGCACCGCCCGAAACTGGCCGAGGCCATCCAATTATGTAAGCAGGAGGATGCCACGTTGATAATTGCCAAGTTAGACAGGCTTTCCCGTAACGTTGCCTTTATATCCTCTTTGATGGACAGTAAGGTTAAGTTTAAAGCCCTTGACCTACCCGATGCCACGAACCTTACCATTCACATTTTTGCAGCCATAGCGCAGCACGAAGCCGACCTCATAAGCAGTAGAACAAAGGCAGCACTACAACAATTAAAGGAACGGGGCATAAAGCTGGGAAGTCCCCAAAACCTGACACAAAGCGCAAGGGAACTGGGGTGGATGGCCAATACTTTAAAAGCAGAAGCAAACCCAAATAACATCAAAGCACAAGCCCATATAGCACTACTAAAGAAAGAAGGGCTTACCCTGCGCCAAATGGCCTGCAAACTCAACGAAGCTGGCTTTACGACCAGTACGGGCAAGCAATTCCGAGCCAATACGGTACGCCGATTGTTGAGCAGACTAGAGCAGGCAGCATAATGCACTAGCCAATAAAATCCACCTCAACCACGTATTCGGGGAGAGACAACTTTCTTTAATTCCCCGAATTTCTCACCAGAGGTATTTCTGGGAGTTATTATAACTGCCTAATATACAGTGAAATAGAATTTGGAAAAATAGCTTCTAACTGTAACCTTTTTTATCATATATGGGTTAGCTATATTTAAGTCATGGGAACAATAAACAAATCAGATTTTGATAGTGATGGATTTTATCCAGTAAGTGATGACCGCCTTTCTACATTAAGAGATTCCAGTTTCAAAGTATTAGGATATGAGTTTGATGATAATTCTGGTCAACTGCTGGTTTGTGTCAAACTTGCAATAAAAGAGGTCATTAATGGTGATGGATCTATAAGGGAAAAAAAGATAATACCAAATTACAAAGGCAATGACCCCGAAGCTATGGGTGAAGAAGAAATACCAAAAGATGTTATACTGGTCATTAGGTTCCTCGAAGCAACAAACCAATCCAAAAAAGGTAACTGCGATTAATTTATGTTACCCCTTTTCGTAACCTAGGAGTTCATCATAATTAATTTCAAAAGGTTTGGTTGGATTATACATTGAAAGCCCAAACTCAACCCCTATTAATGGTATTACAAACCGTATACAAAAAGGGATTGGCCAGAATTTAATATAGTTAGCAAGACATTATTTTCACCTTCCTTTTAAAATATTAAGAACTAGTTTTTATCGGTTTTATTCCTATTTTGGTGGTATATGGATGCAAAATTCATCTGCATAAACAAGTTGTAGGCGGTTAAAACCAAATGAGTAAAAAACTATTTAAAAAAGGACAAAAATTCAATGATTGGACTCTTGTTTCCTATCTAGGGGGTGGAGGTAATGGTGAAGTATGGCAATGTGAAAATTCTAAAGGAGAAATTGGAGCTATCAAATTAATAAAGGTACTTAAGCAAAAAGCCTATGATCGGTTTTTGGATGAAATTGCAGTGATTGAGGCAAATTCCGATATCGATGGAATTATTCCAATTATTGATAAGAATTTACCACAGAAACTAGATAACACTGACATCCCGTATTTTGTTATGCCAGTTGCAAAAAGTGCGGAAAATGCTCTTAAAGGGCAACCTATCGAGCGTAAAATCGATGCAGTAATTGAAATTGCTAAAACTCTTAAAAATTTACACGATAGAAAAATATCTCATAGAGATATAAAACTGCCCAATATTTTAGTGTACAATTCAAGATTTTGTATCGCGGATTTTGGGCTAGTAGATTTCCCAAACAAAAAGGATATTTCCCATAGAAATGAAGTTATAGGTGCTAAATGGACAATGGCTCCAGAGATGAAAAGAGAATCATCATCGGCAAATAGTCTAAAAGCAGACGTCTACTCACTAGCGAAAACACTTTGGATTATTCTCACGGAAAACAATAAAGGTTTTGATGGTCAGTATTCGACAGATTCAATAATTGAGTTGAGAAAGTTTCATAGTTCTCATTATACAAGTCCAATTGATGAATTATTGACTACATCAACCGACAATGACCCAGAAAAAAGACCGTCAATGGCTGTATTCATTGATAAACTTGAAGACTGGAAACTACTCAATGATGATTTTCACGAACGAAATTTGGAGCAATGGTTTGAGATTCAAACAAAACTATTTCCTACTTCATTCCCAAAAAGAGTTATTTGGGAAGACAGAGAAGACATTATAAAAGTATTGAACATTGTTGGTTCATATGATAATCTAAATCATTTATTCTTTCCCGATGGTGGAGGACTAGATTTAGAGAGTGCAAAAAAATCCAATGAACCAAAATGCATTGAATTAGGTTTTGGTGGTTTGGATTACGTTGTAAAACCAAAAAGACTAGTCTTTGAATCTTTTGGAACAGAACCTGAATGGAATTATTTTCGACTTGAACTTGACGAATTAGCGGCATCAGGTATTAATGAAAATGAAGACAAAAGTTTACCTTATCATAAAAATCATGACCAAGAGGGAGTTTCCGAAATTTACCCAGGTCAATATGACAAATATGAACTTGTAGAGCACAGAAGTGACTATGTTTATATGGGTTATGATATACCTGAAACAGCAAGACAAATTTACCGATGCTTTAGAGGCACATTTGTAATTTTCAATAAAAGGTCAACCTATAATTTGACATCATCAACATACGACGGACGCCACAATAAAATGACAACTGACGAATTCCGTGAGTATATTAAAAATTGGATGGAAAAGCATATTAGCGGAACACCATTTTTTGAAAGGATGATACGAAGACATAGATTAAAAAGAAGAAACCAAAATTAACGGTATACAACAATGGCTGTAAATAATTGCTTGTACTCGCCTACTCGTTAAGTATAGTGCTAACCCTCGCAACTACTTATTGCCAAGACTGTATGTGCAACCACCAAAACAAAAATGGGCAAAGGAACTGTAGTAGGAAAATGTAAACTATGTCTCGAAAAAAAAGAATTAAATTTTGAGCATATTCCACCTCGGTCGGCTTTTAATAAAGACACCAAGTACTACATTCTTGACCAAACCGAATACTATCAAAAGGCGAAGGAATATACATTTGATAACCTCAAACCAAAATCACGCAAAGAACAAGGTGGACTTGGACAACATAGCTTTTGTTTTGACTGTAACAATTTTTTAGGTTCAAACTATGTACGGACTTATAAAAAGTTTGCAGAAATAGCAATGAGCATTATTCAATCAAATGACAAAAATGTCAAAGCATTCCAATTTGACATTTCGGACATACATCTGCTCAAATTTTTGAAGCAAATAACAGCAATTTTTATCGCTTCAAACAATCATTCCTTTACTGAAATTTATCCTGAACTATTGGAATTCGTTAGAAATGAAAACTCCAAAGAACTATCGGAAAGATTCAGATTTTATATGTACTTAAACAACGAAGGACAAAATAGAAATGGACACATCCATTTTACAAATCTTTTTGGAACAGTATGTGAGTTCACCTTCAGACCTTTTGGATTTGTTTTAAGTATTGACAATCCGAAAAGAATTATGGAATTGTCGGAAATAACAAATTTCAAGCATTATGACAAAGTAAAAAAGTTGGATAAACTACCAATTATTTTAAATAAGTATCCAACATATTATCCATTTCCCCTCGACTATCGAACAGAAAAGGAATTAAACGGCAGCACATAACATTGACTATAGTTCATTGTAACATTCTCACTAAATTTAAACTTAATAAACACTAAAATGTTCGCAACGAAAACATAGCCGAAACCGTTGTTTAAGATTAAATAAAAATTTGCTTGTAGTCCATGAGTAACGTTAAAAAGGGAAACAAATTTGAGAGAAAAGCACTCGAAATAATTAATAGCCTTAAAGACGACGGGCTATTTGGAATAAAAGAATTTCTTACCACTACTCCAAAAGCAAAAATATACTCAGAGAAAAGAAAAGGGAATATTGAATTTGATTATATAATTGAATTCATACCTCCCGGTGCAGAAAGACCAATGATGACGTATTACATTGAATGTAAGAGTTACAAAAAAAGAGTTCCAGTAATTCAAGTTCAAAAATTTCTTAGTGATATTAGGCAAGTATCAGGAATCAATGCTAAAGGAATTTTTATAAGTGATGCTCCTTTACAAAAGGGTGCTTTGAACTTAGCTGATACGGAAGGCATGATGTTCATTGAAGGAGAATCTGTGAAAAATTGTAAAATTATCTTTCATAAAAGACCTAAAGGAAGTGATTTTGTAATTCCTTTTTTAAAACAAACTAAAGATGACAGTTTATTAGATGGTGGGGCTCGTTCAATAGAAAAAATAATTGATAAAGAACTACTTAAAGTTTTCACCAAATCAACCAAAAAAGTCTCTTTTGGCATTAACAAGCTATCAAAAAAAGATATTAATATAAAAGCAGAGGATGAACTAAACGATTTAGACACTTCAATCATCACAAAGGCATTTGGTCTTGACAGTGAAAAGATTTGTCAATTTTTATTAGACAAATATGAATTAGTTGTTGAATATTTTAATCCAAATGATAATGAATTATTAGGGTATTGCAGAATTGATGATAACATTATTGGAATCAATAAATCTATTGTTGGGACTAAAAGAGAATTATTCGTTTTATGTCACGAATTAGGTCATTTCTTACTACATCAAAAGTTATACATTAACCAACAACTTTATGACTCTTTTTCTGATTTTCAATCCAATTTATCAGTTAGTAAGAAAAGTCTTGAAAACCCTCGTCACTGGATTGAATGGCAAGCCAATTACTTTTCAATTTCATTTTTAGTACCTCAATCCTCGTTAATGGCCAAACTATGGCAATCGCAACAACGCAGGAATTTATTAAAAGGAAATCTATATTTAGATGACCAACCAGATAGTATTAGAAGTTTTTATGATATCATATCTTATCTTTCAAATCATTTTAATGTCTCCAAAACAAGTATCATTTATAGACTTAAGGAATTTGATTTAATCAATGATAATTCTAAGACGAAAAGAATTGGCGAGTTAATTGCTGAATACAAATCAAAATATTTCGTCTAAAATGTTGTACAACGTTTAAATGAAAAAGGAGGAATTCAAAAATTTTGTAGGTAAAACCCTTGAGGAACTAAAACTCTATGCGGAATTACATATGGACACGAGCCTTCCAAACGATTTTGAATTAGAATGGAGTTTTTCGAAAAGTGAAAACCGCTTTGTTGGTACGGACAATGTAGTAGATGAAATCACAAAAAGAGTATTTTTAGAGGAAACTAGAATATATCCTTGTGTAGACTTGGTGGTCAAAGAAATCAGCAAGGAAAATCGAATTCTCATTGGTGGACAAATTGCAAGTTACGAACCACGGGGATTTGGACCTAACTGGACAAAAAGGCTTGGCCCTTTTATCTATGGGATTTGGCAAGGACTAATCAGTGAAAATGTCGATTATAAATCCGAAGAATTTAAAACTGTACTCCGAAATAAAGGGCTTCGATTTATCTAAAAACGTTGCACAGGAAACGCTATAGTTTATAGCTGCAATTCGTTATCTTGGAACTTATTAACCACTAGCGACTAGATTTGCCACTGCTCGAAATCTAACGCTTTTTGACGTCGCCACAAATCATAATCGAGATTATTGGAGGTAAAGAATCAATGGATATAACCAATCATATTAGAGAACAAGTATTGTTAATTAGGCGTCGGACTTCAAAAATCGACCTATCTGGTTTAATCGTGCATCTCGAAAGGGCAGAATATTTTTATAACGAGGGACGTGCAAAACAAGATGATAATTTCTTCACTGATGTAATATATAGAACAAATCAAATTTATGAAGGAGCTTTAAGAGAAGCCTACAATATTTTATCAGAATCGGTAAACGAAAAAATTAATAAGAAAAGGATAAATACTATTGACATTGAAAACTATTTCATAAAGCATGATATTCTTAACAAACGCGTAGTCATGTTTTTTGGGGTTTATAGAGAAAACTGGAGAAATGAATCAACACATAACTACAGACTATTTTTCAATGAAAGTGAGGCCCTAATGGCAATTAACACTGTTTCCTCTTTTGCCTACGTATTGATAAATCAAATTTTAGAAGCTCTAGCTTTTCAAGTGGAAAAAACTAAAAATCTCAACGCAAATAAATTAATTAAACAAATTCATAAATCTGATTATTCTTTTGAAGACAAAATAATTTCCGTCATTAACGCCTTTATTGCGATGAATAAGGAAATCATAGAAAATGATGATTACAGAGAAGTCGAAATAATAGGACTATTCAATGGGTTTCTAAACACCATTGCTAAGAATATTTTCCAAATCAGAAGAGAACCAGTTATCGTTGCCAGTGGACAGGAGTTAAGACCTGATTTTATCCTTAACCAGGAAAACAATGAACATGCAATAATAGAATTTAAATCAAGAAGAATCGAAAAGGATATTGATTCGGTTAGGAGTCAAATGATAAGATATCTAATGCTATCCAACATCAATATTGGTGTTATATTTTATTTTAAAAGAATAAATGTCGATGAAGTTAAAATTGAAAGAAATATTCTTCATGATGTAGACAAAACATTTAAAATTATAGAAGTTTACTAATAATTACTTCTACCAAAGAAGGGCCAAAATTCATTACTGCTTTTTAACTAACTTGAAAATAAAATTCTAAAAAACGACTGGATTTCGACCGAATAACTCAACTAAATTAATTGCAATTTGCTGTATTTCACAAACGATAGATAAGGCCAACTTATAATATTTAGCTTTCATTGTTTCTTAGGAAGTTCAGTCACCTTGCCTTAGAACTTCGCATATAATTCTCATGGCAGATGCAACATGCTGCACATCCCTTCTCTCAAAGGTGTTTTCTTCTATGTAGAATAGCATTTCCATACCCAGATTAAGAACTTCGGCCAACTGTTCTGGTGAGCCGTAGGCCTCTTTAATCATTTCGGATAAGTCGTTTGAACCAGTTAACCGTTTGCACATAGTCCTAAAAGAATGATTATGCCAAATTAAGGTCATTACATAATGTGATCCTAAATTTTCTTGGGCACACCCTGCAAAATATTCTTGGCTATCGTTTTGAATTGCTCAATTACCTTTGGCCTTAAACTAAATAAGGTTGTTTTGGAAATTTCATAAAGTTCAATATTGGAATCTTCGGTCAGGTCAATTTCCTTGGCCTTTAAGAACTCCTCAATATGTATCTGATAAATGGATTCACATCCAACAACGAAAAAGAACGTATTGGGATAACAGTGCATATAGTTTTCAAGGTCTATTTTGCGGTTCAGTTTATACTTTGAGGATGAACAAAATTTAACCTCAACATAAAAAATATCATTGTTGGTAGGGTCCAGAATTACTAAGTCCGGTGCTATACGAAGGGAAATGGATTGCTTTGTCTCATTACCTTTGATTTGCTGCAATAAGAAGGGATAATTGTTTTCAATTCCAAATTTATATACTTGATACCCTTCGCTAAGGAACAACTCTTGTATAATGTTTTCAGCAATTCTACCTTTAATCAACTGATACTTAAAGTTCAGCTCATTTTTGGTAAGTCTGTCATTTATCTTTTGTGTGCCAACTTTTTTGTAGTCGCCTTCTGGTTCGGCCACTATTAGCAACGAGGCATCCTCTTCTGATAGGTATTTATCGTTGTTTGCCATAGGTCAAAGTTTGAATATTTCATAACCAATGCCAACACCGAGCCATGCATTGTTATCATAGTTCCATGTATTAGAAATTGATCCGATGCCAATATCTAACCCTATGAACCCTCCGACTGAAAATTTATTCCTACTGTATACGTAACCGAATCCTGGGGAAAAAAGCCCTATTGTCAGAGATTCATCCTTTTTCGGAGCCTCATCCGAACCGTCGGTATTTACCGTTGTTAATGTTTCAGCGGTCGTCCCCACAAGTACTCCGACGGTGTGCTTGTGCGTCACCGTCCTGTTGCCCACTTTGTTCCTGTGCAGAAAATTGGTTCTTCCAAAGGACACCCCGAAATAGACCGAAACATTTATACTGGTAGTAAAGGTTTCTGGTATCTCCCGTTTCTCCATTTGCGGCATCATCTGCTCATCCAGAATGGGATTGTTATTATCATCCAGCTTTGGGACCATTATCGGGTCTTTCCCGAATCTATATTTTAGTGGTAAAGTTAGTGTGGTTAACGTCAGTTCCCTGAAGTTCAACTTAATGGATTGTCCATCCTTCATGGGATAGTACAATTCTTTCTTTGTGTCCGTATAACTTCTGTTGGTGAAGTTCCAAGGATTGATAAAAAGCTTGTTCTTCTCAAAGAGCACATCACCTTTGTATTTCGCATAGTTGAAGTCCCCAAATTTGGCTGGCCGTGGAACTTCCATCGCAATGGATTCATAGATTTTCTCGTTGGTGGCCTGCTCTTTATGTATCGTAATCTTGGTCTTGTCCAAGGATATCAATTCCACGTGTTCAGAAATATTGTTCTTTACCAGATTTAATTTCGATTTAATTTTTTTTTGTGAAGTGGTGTCCAACTTTTGATATGGTATCAGGGAATCCCGCATGATAACGACTGGTTTGCTGTTGGATATCTCTAGCATTTTTACCGCTTTGTTGTAGGCTACTGTTCCGGAATCATTCTTCTTTAAAATCCTAGTGGCCTTTTTTAGCCTGCGATGTTCATGAATAGTTGCTTTTCTGGCCTTTTTTCTTTCCTCTTTAGTTTGGTACGTGTTTGAAAGTGGGTATAGGATTTTTGAACGAAAATTATAACGGTGTTTGATTTTCTCTTGGGAGAATGAGGCAATGCAAAAAAATAGAAAAAAGATGGTAAAGGGATTTTTCATCTTTGTTGGTTTTGGTTGTACAATAAATGATTGGAGGATTGAGAAAGATATATCTTCCTAATAAATTTCCGTTAAAGAAAAACCTTAGAAATTCTGAGGTTTTTCTACAATTACTGCAATGCACTATTTTTATTGAATGGGTCTTTACGAATACATGATGCTAGATGAAGCGGAGCAATGGAATTGTCTTTGGCAAAACGCAACTTTTCTGACCCATCGAATTGAACTGAACAAGAAATTCACTCTTTATGCATTGTACGATTTCTTTGTTGAGGTGGAACTAGACGGAACGAACGATACAATTGTTGGCAAGGCTCAATTTAAAACGGGATTGGTTTTGGATAAGTACGCTGGCAGCATTGACATAAATAAGGTTTGATATGGACAATATTTATATAAAGGCAATGGAGATTGGATATACCAATCCAGATGGGCTTACTTATAAGGAACTAAAAGAGAGTGTTGAAAATGAACTGGGTATCAATTTTACTTATACCATAGAAAGAGCCTTTATAAAATGGGTGCTAGATTCATTTGATAGTGTCTATGACACAGATAACACAAAAACTGAGGTAATTCGAAACTCTCTTTCATATTTAAGAGAACCAGATCGGTTAGACCCATCATATCAAAGAACTTATAACAACTTAGAAAATAACACTTTATCAATCAAAGGCTCAATAGTAAAACAATATATAGACTATTTGGAATTGAAGGAGTCTAGGGAAACTGCCAGAGATGCCAAAGAATCAGCTAAGATTGCCAATGGTCTGGCTTCTAAATCGGTCAAGCTTGCTCTATGGGCTTTGATTTTAAGCGGAGCATTCGGCTTGATAAGTGCAATAGTAGGTATCTGGTCGGTTACTTCCAGCTCAAAACCTATTGAACCACCATATGACGTAAAGATAATTGAAGATAAATCAGGTGTTAAAGAACTACAACGGGAAAATGATTCGCTAAGGAATGAGATATACGAGGCCAATATATTGATAGATTCCTACGAATCTAAATCTTGAAGTTTTTCTAAAACACTGTTTAAGTTTCCCACCACTTCACCATTAAAAGTTACGTTAACAGCAATCCCATTTTCGCTGTACTTTTTTAAATCTGTGAGGATTGATGTAAGTATCGGGCTTTTCATCATACCATCCAATGTAGATAGGTCAATGCTAACTGATTTTATGTTTTCCATGCTCCAAAGTTATTATTTTGATTAACTTATTTTCAGCGTCTGTAACAAAGTCATCACCCAAGAACGATTCATGTTTCATAACTCTAGATTTAATCCCCCTGCCACCTTTGAAGCACTCGACACGGCATACAAATTTATCACCATCGTACCTATCGTACACCTCAACTTTAATAAGGTCAAACCTATGCTTTTTCCAGCGGAATTTCAGTAGCTTTTCAATAAGTCTTTCTTGTCTGTACAAACTGTTTTTCATAACTGAGTTTTGTTCTGTACCAGCCTTTTTTCATTCGGTGGTACTTATAGCCGTTGCGCTCAAAGTTGCCATACTTGGCAATAAGCTTTTTGAAAATCTCCAATGTTTCCAGCTTGGATTTGTTCACGCCCTTTGTGAACCCGTTCAGCTTCACGTTGTAGTTGCCCTCGTCCACCCATGCAAATTTGCCCCCGTGGTTAGTCACCATGACGTAGCCCAAATCGTGTATGACGCTTTCTTCCAACCAAATATGGATAAGCTGGGATGACAACGGGAATTTTTTGTAAGGGTTCAAAATATTGGAATTATTCCAAAAATATGGAATATAGACATAAAGGAAGAACAAAAGTTATTGACAATTATTATAGCCAACTTTTTCTATTGGACAAAGTTTATGAAAAGGTCATCATGGGCCTCTTTAAAGTTTGGATAACCCTGTAAAAAATGCCCTTCCCTTCTTATCCTGTTCACTACGTTCTTAGGGTATTTACCAAGATCTCTTGAAATATAATCCACCCCATCTATTTGGTAGCAGTAGTAACGACTTTCGATTTTGATATGTACGGGTGATATGGGAAGTTTAAATTCTACCTCAGCACTAATGGGTATATTACTGTGCTGTTTGCTGATCACTGTAATACTTTTGATATACTTATCGACCATCTTCTTTTTCTCTTCCAAAGGAATTTTTGAAATGGCCTTCTTGTTTTCCAATAGGTTAAGTTTCCTGTTTATAAACTTGCTTTGCCCCAAGTCTTTATCAATATCCACTAACAGCCTTTCACTTTGATTGATTTTATCAAGATGTTCCTTCACAGCTTCCAGTTCATCCTCATTTTTTGAAATACCCTTTTCTATTTCCTTTTGCTGCTCATCAAAAAGTTCCAAGGATGCAATGCCTTTGGTATAGGCCGCATAGTTTCGTTTTTGCCGTTCGTGTAGTTCGCTTATATTCCCTTCGATGTACTTTTTTTTGTTTTTAAGTTCATTTTTCAATTCGGAATTTCCACCCTGTTTAAATTCCTCGGCCACTTTTTTATAAATCTTGTTTAGCAATACACCCACAAAAATGATGGTATCAAGATACTCGCCCCGAATCTGACCATTGCCACATCTTTCTCTATCGTCAAGGTATCGAGAAAGGTATCGGGAACTGCAACTGTAATACTGTTTGTCCTTTCTGATTTCGGGGCCATATCGTTCTCCGCATTTTCCACAAATAATGGCATTGGATAGCATTACTTTACTGGTTCGTTTGCCTAGTCTTCCCTTCCCTTTCCTAATACTCATGGCCTTATCAAACACCTTCTTTTCGATGATTACAGGATATTTGACCTCAATATCATTGTATTTGCCCTTACCAGTATAGGTTTCATTTAACAGCATACTCCTAACTGTGGCATAGCTCCATTTTTCTTCTTTCTTTTTGGTCTTTCTTTTTCTTTTACCAAAACCTTGTGCGTTTAGATAATCTGCTATTGCATAATGACCTTTGCCCTCGATGTACAGATCAAATATCTTTTTGACCACCTCAGCCTGTTCTTCATCAAGTTGAGGTCTCCCGTTGTCGTCCAAATAGTAGCCATATGCTTGTAGTCCGTTCACTTTTCCTTCTCTGGCATTCCGATTTAGAACAGTCTTTATCTTCTTGGCCGTTACCCTTGCAAAGTGTGCATCCATACCACTCTTGATGGTATAGAACAAGAAGTTATTCTCCTCATTGAAATCAACCTCAACCCCATTATCGTAAAGCAATATGCCCTTGCTTCTCAATAATTTGGCTAATTCGTTCCATGCGCCTTCATCCCTTGCAAGCCTCGAGGTTTCCCAGACAAAAAGCCCTGTTACCTTGCCATTTTCAATATCGGCGATAAGTTTATTAAATTCAGGTCGTTCTTTTGATCCAGTGCCACTTACTATCCCCTCATCATATAGATGGTACTCCATATTGTTGGACTGGGCGAACTCAATGCCCAACAAACGTTGTTCTTTTAAGGACTTTTCGTTTTTTCGTTCCCTTGACTTTCTAAGATATATCGCTAACATCCCAAGCTATTTGTAGTAAAAATATAAAGATTTCATTTAAACGCAGTAAATACTAAGAACTGGGGCGGCCTCAATGACGTTATCCGAAATCAGGTATTCTCCAATGCCCTCGAGTTCTCCCGATTTACTTTCGGGGGCATCCTGGGGAATACGAATATAACCATGCGACCTTCATCCCTGCGTCCGGGGGTACGCGTGTCTTCTTCCTTTTCCAACCGCACCTATACTGGTAGGATTATGGCCACCTATACCTCTGGAACAGCCAGAAATAACCTCGCCTACACCTTTTCCGCTTCCCGACGCTGGGCCAGGGAAGGCTATATCTCAGGGACACTTTATGATGCGTATTCGTTCTTTGGCGCCCTGGAATACCAGTTCAATCAAAGAAACACGATCGCCGCCACAGCAATTCTGGCAAAGAATCGAAGGGGTCGTTCCTCGGCCTTTACGGAAGAGGTTTTTGAATTAGCAGGAGCCAGGTACAATCCCCATTGGGGATTACAAGATGGTAGAATCAGAAATGCGAGGGAGCGGGATATTTTTGAGCCCATTTTTATGTTCAATCATTACTACTCCTCTAATCATTTCCAGCTTACTACCGGGGTGGCCTACCAAACCGGAATCCATGCTCGTAGTCGTCTTGGGTATTATAATGCGCCAAATCCGGATCCCACCAATTTTAGATACCTCCCCAGTTTTTACATCAACAATCCCGTAGGCGCAGATTTTACTAATGCCGCTTTGGCAAGGAATGGCTTTTTAGAAAATCCACAACTCAACTGGGAGCAGTTATATACCGCCAACACCAGTCCTGAAAACCTGGGTAAAGCCGCCTACGTCTTATATGACGATAGTATCAAAGATGCTCAACTCTCAGTTACCAGTATCGCAAATATCTCCCTTACTCCCAATCTTGTCATTGATTTTGGAGCAAGTTATCGTTCCCTTACTTCCATGAATTACGCCCAAATTGTTGATCTGCTTGGGGCAGAATTCCATGAAGATGTGGATCCTTTTTCCGCCACCCAAAATGATCTTAATGGCGTTCTGAACAAAACAGAAGGCGCACAATTTAGCTATAACTACGATATAAACGCCTCCGAATGGAATAGCTTCGCACAGCTTAAAATGACCAGCAGCGCCTGGAGTGGTTTCGCTTCAGCTACGGTCTCAAGTACGTCCTATCAGCGTGTGGGGCGCTATCAAAACGAACGATTTTTGGAAAGTTCATTTGGAGAAAGTGAACAACTCCGGTTTTCCAACTACGGGGTAAAGGCAGGGATGTCCTACCGGGTTACGGGAAGGCATTGGATCACTACTTCAGCAGCACTACTTCAGCGTGCTCCTACCCTACAAAATGTCTTCATCAATCCCAGGGAAAACAATGAAATAGTGCCCAATCTGCAATCGGAGACGGTTAACACTGTAGATGTTAATTATCTGCTCCGACACCCGGACATCACAGGTAGACTGACCGGTTTTTATACCCGGTTTCGGAACACTACAGATGTCAATTTCTTTTTTGTGGACGCCGGGGTCGGTTCCGACTTTGTACAGGAGGTTCTAACCGATCTCGACAAGCTGCATATGGGTATCGAATTGGGGTTGGAATACCAGGCGTCTCCTCAGGTAAAGGTATCCCTGGCTGGAACCGTTGCCAAATATGTCTATGCCAGTAACCCCAATGTAACGATAAATTTTGATACTGCCGGGGCAGAAGAAGACCTGATCGCACCTGAAGGCAATCTTGATCTGGGAACCGCTACTATTAAAGAGCTAAAGCTTGCCCAGGGACCACAAACCGCCATTGCCCTTGGGCTCGAATATCGCGATCCGGACTACTGGTGGGTGGGTGCTACCGTGAATTATTTAGCCGATAGCTATAGTAGTATTTCAACGATTACCCGAACCCCAAGTTTTGTCCTAAATCCCGATACAGGGCAGCCCTTTCCCGAAGCCACTCCGGAAAACGTGGCTGCTTTACTTCGCCAAACCCCAATGGATGACTTTTATTTGCTAAATGTAGTTGGTGGCAAATCCTGGCTACTGGACGGGAAATACATTAGCCTATTTGTAAGCATCAACAATGTGTTTGACCAGGTCTTTCGCACCGGTGGATTTGAACAGAGTCGCAACGGGAACTTTGGACAGTTGCAACAAGACAGCTTAAGGGATAACCCTTCCTTTGCCCCCAAATATTGGTATGGCTTTGGACGCACCTATTTTCTAAATCTGGCGATAAGCTTCTAATTCAGTTTTCCCTGTCAAGAATTGCCTATCTTAGTGGCACTAACAAATAGAATCAATTCCCAACAGATGAAAAAACTACTCCTGCTGGTGGCCCTGGGTGCTTTTATAGCCAGCTGTGGCGGAAAAAAAGAAGAAAAAAAGGACGGTTTTGAGGTAAGTCGGACCAAAAAGGAAGAAAAAAAAGAAGCGGCCAGTGAAGGTGTTCCGGTAGATTTGGACAATAAAGGGATAGGCCCTATTACGGAATTGACCTTCCCGGAGGAGATCGATACGGAAATGGCTGCCCGCGGTGAAGCACAGTTTAATACTATCTGTGTGGCCTGCCATATGGTGGATCAACGCATGATAGGACCCGCTATGAAAGGAGTGTACGAACGTCGAAGCCCGGAATGGGTCATGAACATGATCCTCAACCCGGATGGCATGCTTAAGGAAGACCCGATTGCCAAGGCCTTGCTAAAGGAATACAACAACGCAATCATGCTCAATCAGAACCTTACTGAAGAACAGGCCAGGGAGTTGGCGGAGTACTTACGTACCTTATAATACGTTTATACACTGATCTTTGAAATGCTGTTATCCTATGAACTTGATAATAGCATTTTCTGTTTATTATGAATCTGGAAGCGAACAAGAATAACGCCATTGCCTTTTATAAAATGGCCTATGAAGGAAACCCCAAAAGAGCGGTTGAGTTGTATGTGGGTAAAGAATACATACAACACAACCCCGATGTAGCTGATGGTCCCGAAGGCTTTATCACTTATTTTGAACGCATGCAACATGAATATCCTAAAAAATCCATTGAATTTGTACGTTGCATTGCCCAGGACAACCTGGTTGCCTTACATACACATCAAACCTGGCCGGGTGATGATGAGTACGTCACTATGGATTTCTTTAGATTTGATGCTGAAGGCAAGATCTGTGAACATTGGGATGCTATTCAACAAATCCCTAAGCAGGCTGCAAATCCAAACACGATGTACTGATGAAAACAAATAATACGGCTAAACAAATGAGAAATTACGCACTTATCATCTGTTCCCTATGCTACATGAGTACCTTTGGGCAAAGTCTTATTGGCGCCTGGGAAACAAGTATGGTAGAAAACGGCAAGCAACTTCGCAACGTACTGATCTTTTCGGAAACCCATCAGGTGAGTACTTTTTATGCTGCGGAAGATGGAGCTTTTGTAAACACCAACGGTGGTAGCTGGGACCTGCAGGGCAATCAAATTACGGAAACCGTGGAATTTGACACCAAGACCCCGCAACGTGTGGGAACCAGCGTCAGTTTTGAAATAACGCTAACGGCGGATGAACTTCGCGTTAAAGGGGAAGATATGGTCTGGAAACGCATTGATGATGGTATGGGTGCGTTGTCCGGAGCCTGGCTAATTTCCGGTAGAAAACGGAACGGGGAATTACGAAAGCGCGATACTTCCGGGCCGCGAAAAACCATGAAGATCCTCTCCGGTACCCGCTTTCAATGGATAGCCTATAACACCGAAACCAAAGAATTTATGGGTTCCGGTGGTGGTACCTACACGGCTACCGATGGAAAATATACCGAAAACATCGAATTCTTTTCCAGAGATGATTCTCGCGTTGGGGCTACATTGGAATTTGACTTTGCTCTGAAGGAGGGAGACTGGCACCATTCAGGACTAAGCAGTAAGGGACAACCTATTTACGAAGTCTGGAGTCTTAGGGAATAGGAATACTAAATCTTGTCCACAACTACCTTATAGGTAGGGTCTTCCAGCACATTTACCTCAATGATATCATCTGCATTCTTAAGTAGTTTTCTGCAGTCCCGGCTCAAATGCTTTAAATGCACCTGTTTGCCTACTTTTTGGTAACGTTCTGTAATCTTGTTCACCGCCTCAATGGCAGACATATCTACGATCCGGCTCTCCTGAAAATCGATGACTACCTCATTAGGGTCATTTAAAACGTCAAATTTTTCAGCAAATAAGGTGGTGCTACCAAAAAACAACGGGCCGTAGATCTCATAGTGTTTAACACCATTTTCGTCAATATTCTTTCTTGCCCTTATCCTTAAAGCGTTGTCCCAGGCAAAAACCAGGGCAGAAATGATAACCCCCACCAAAACAGCCAGTGCCAGATTATGCAAAAAAACAGTGACCAGGGTTACCAGTACCATGACCAACACATCGGATTTGGGCATGCGTTTAAAGGTGCGAAGACTCGCCCATTCAAAAGTTCCAAGCGCTACCATGATCATCAATCCGGTCAAAGCGGCCATCGGCACTTGTTCTATCAATTCAGAACCAAACATTATAAAGCATAGCAACATAACAGAAGCCACAATTCCCGATAAACGGGCTCTGGCACCATTGGAGATATTGATCAAACTCTGACCAATCATGGCGCATCCACCCATTCCTGAAAAGAGCCCTGAAATCATATTGGCAGCACCTTGGGCAACAGCTTCTTTATTTCCTCTCCCCCTGGTTTCCGTAATTTCATCAACAATATTGAGCGTAAGCAGGCTTTCTATCAACCCGACTCCCGCTACAACAGCAGCATAGGGAAATATGATGGTCAAGGTTTCAAAAGAAAAAGGGACCTCAGGAATATGGAAGGGAGGAAAACCTCCTTTAATAGAAGCGATATCCCCTATGGTTCTTGTCTCCCATCCAAAAAGTGCCACCAGACCGAAAACCAAAAGAATTGCCATCAATGAGCCCGGTACGACTTTGGTAAGTTTAGGTAATCCCCATATGATCAAAATCGTTAATAGGACTAGTCCTCCAAAAACAACTAAGGCGTTCCCGGATAACCATTCCCCGTCAGGAGTCTGAAACTGCACCAATTGCGACATGAAAATGATGATGGCTAACCCATTCACAAACCCAAAAATCACCGGATGGGGCACTAATCGCATAAATTTCCCCAAACGGAGAAAGCCCGCTACCAACTGTAATACTCCTGCCAGAATTACGGTAGCAAAGACATATTCCACACCATGATCTTTGGCCAGGGAAACAATAACTATCGCCACCGCTCCTGTGGCTCCTGATATCATTCCGGGACGGCCTCCCAGGATGGAAGTCACCAAGCCCATTACAAAAGCTGCATACAAGCCTGTAAGTGGGGAAAGCCCCGCAATAAATGCAAAGGCAATAGCTTCCGGAACAAGTGCCAGGGCAACTGTAATTCCGGAAAGCACTTCATTCTTATAGTTTACTTTTTGGGAAAAATCAAAAAGGTTCAGGTATTTCCGCATGGCTTCGTTTTGAAGCCGGCAAAAATACCATTATTCCCCAAGCAGACTAGAAAATCTGCTATTTTTAAAGATTTGCCAATCTTACCAGTTTTTTAATCCTAATAGCCGCTCTCCCAATGCTGTTAGTTTGGCAGTATCATATTTATCCCGCTCCCAATTTCTGGGATCTCCGGGAAAAGCATAGCCTTCCGGAGCTACTCGATTTTTCCAGGAGTGAACGCGCCAGTCGCGAAGCGCTTCATTGTCCTCTTCTGCAGGCATCATAGAAATATACTGTGCTATTCGTACTTTATTTCCGGATTTGTTAGGGCGTATTCCATGCGGTTGCGTACTATTGAAAATCAATAGATCTCCCGCTTCTAAAGGCACTTTTACGATTTTGTCCTCCAGTCCCGTAATGTCGGGTTGAAAGTGGTCCCGATCTTCAGGTTGGCTTAGTTTCCAGGTATCATAGTTGCGATACAGCCAGGGGATGCATTGAAATCCTCCCATGTTTTCGTCAGTTTGATCGGCCAGGGCCAATACCCCTTGTACATTTTGGGGTCGGGTTTCCGGATCATAATCCCAATGGATAAATCCTTTCTTTTCATGACCTGGCCTATTTGGAAAATTGAGATTAGCCCTATCAATAGTAACCCATAATTTTTCAGTGCCCCAAATGTCTACAAAGGCATCATACACCCGCTGTTCCTGGCGATTGTTCCATAAATGTTGATTATTGTAGACCTCTACCATCCCAGTTCCGGTTAACTCTTTCATTTTCATTGCTGCCCTGGGTGGAGCATACCAGGTCTCTGGATCGTTAGGATCTTTTTCATCAAATTCCCATAAAAATTCTGCAGTCCTTTGTGCTTGTTCTCTGGAGATCGCGTTCTTAATAACGATATAACCGTTGTGTATCCAAAACTTCCAGTCTTCTTCAGACATTACCCTTAGTGGGACTCCATTTGCTCTATCATTTAGCTTTTGCTTGCTGCTTGTAGCTGTTGAAGGATTCCCGGGGATTTCCTCATGAGCCTGATTGGCCATTTCTAAGTTTACGTCTTGCTTCATACCTCTAATTTTTAGTTAACAGGTTCAAAACTAGCAGTGTCATAAGATGATTTCAAGCAGTATTTTGATAGATATTTTCACTATATTGATATTTTATGCCTAAAAAAACACTTTTTAAGTTATTTTAATTCAAATGAAAGTCCAACTAGAGAACATCCGATCCGATCAGAAAAGTTCATTTCGGTTACTGCATAACCCTAAGTTGAACGATCTTTTCTTTTGGCACTTTCATCCTGAATATGAATTGGTCTATATAGAAGGTGCAGATGGGACTCGGCATGTTGGGGAACATATATCCAGGTTTCAGCAAAGTGACCTGGTATTAATTGGCAGCTATATTCCCCATTTAAATTTTGATTATGGTATAAAGGGCAAGTATCGGAAAGAAGTCTTACATATTGCTCCCTCTTTTGATGCCAATGTCCTGGATCATATTGATGAGCTTTCTGCGGTTTCACCATTATTGAAAAGATCACAGTATGGTATCGCCTTTCACGGGGAAATAAAAGAGGAGATCGGTAAGCGCATGAAACAATTACATGCCATGGATAGCTTTGATCGGTTTTTAGAGGTATTACGGATCATGAAACTCCTGTCGGAAACAGATCCTGCTAACTATGAACTCTTGCATAACTACCCTATTTTAAGCGATAAACTTAAAAGTAGGCAATTGCGATTACAAACGGTCTATGCTTTTGTAAGTGAGAACTATACCCGAAAAATTACGGTTACCGAAGTTGCCGGTTTGTTGAATTTGGGGAATGAGGCCTTTTGCAGGTATTTTAAAAATGTTACCGGAACCACCTTCACCACTTTTCTAAATCAATATAGAATTACTCAGGCGAAACGATTATTGCTTTCGGGGAAAAACATCAACGAAACCTTCTATGAATCCGGATTTGAAAGTCTTTCGTATTTCACCAGGGTCTTTAAGAAAGTGACCGGGGAAAATCCTTCAACATATCTTAAAAAGATCAAGAACGAAGAAAAAGGAGAAATCCACCACGGGTAATTCAGGGAACTGTTTTATTCCATAAAAAAAATCGCCCCGTGCAAGAACGCTACAGGGCGATTTCTAACTAAATAACCAACCAAAAAACATTTATATAGTCGATGAACACTATATTTCCTTACAATTTTCGTTTACGGGATACCGGCATTTTAGCGTTCGTTGATTTAATGCGTTTTTTCCTTTCGACTTCTTTTTCTTTTCCTTTCAAAAACTGCAAAAATCCTCTTCCCATAAATTCATATACCGTACCACTAGCCACATGATAGAGTTCTATGGTACTATCATCAATAACGTAAAGCTCAAAGTAATCATTGCCCATGTAGTCATAATCCAGTGTTAAAGTTTTGAGCGTTTCATCGTTTGTGTCAAAAATGGCATAGTTCCCCTGATAATCCCACTGGAGTTTAGCAATAGAGGTCCCCACCGGGTCCACAGATGATTGAAAACTCCTTCCGCCATTCCCAAAAAAGTAAAGAAAGTTCTCTTCATCAAACTCGTTTACCGCACCTTCAGCACTGGTAAAGGTTTTTTCCCAGGCTTCAAATTCCTGCAACAACAGATCAATATTTTCATAGAACAAACGATCATAATCGAAATTTCCGCGTTGGTAGCCATTTAAGAAATAGGAAGTATTCGTGCGGTTGTTGTACAACTCCAGGACATTAGGACTCACAGCGTATACCTCAAAACCCCAGAAACCGTCGAGATCATGATCAATATCCACTATCCCATTAAACGTATCATACACCCCAACAGCTATCCCAAAGCCACTCCCGGTCTTCCCAAGGCCCACAATATTGTTGTTGGCAAAAACAATCCCGTCAACAAATGAGATAGTGAATGCCTGCTGCAAAAAAGGAATTTCTCCATTCCCCCTGGTGGCATTAATGTCCACATACCAAAGATCGTAGGACTGGAGTGCCAGATCCGTATTGAAAGCAGATTCTACAATAAATTCATCTTCCAGGACTACTTCCGTATAACAAGAACTAGCCAAAAATCCAATACCTAATATTCCAAAAAGTAGTTTCTTCGCTTTCATATATTTTGGTTTTACTTGATTATATCTATAACTAACCAAGCATCATGCCATATTCATAATGTTATGATAATCAGTGCTTAACAGTTAAAAAATGAATTTATATACTTTTGGTGCTGCAACTTTTTGGATTCTTATATTTTGAAAATCGCGGTTTTAGGTGGCGGAAGTTGGGCCACAGCTTTGGTAAAGCTTTTGACGGAACATCTTGATGAAGTGCATTGGTATATGCGTAGTGTCTACGCATTGGAGCATATTAAGCATGCTGGAAATAATCCTAATTACCTTAGTTCAGTTAGCCTGGACACCACTCGCCTACATCTTACGAATACCATTGATGATGCGGTTTCAAAAGCAGATGTATTACTTTTTGTGATCCCCTCTGCCTTTCTGGAAAAGGAATTGGAAAACTTGACGGTAGCACTCAAGGACAAAACAATCTTCTCCGCCATTAAGGGTATTGTTCCGGAGTCTGGCCAGATTGTAGGAGAACATTTCCATGATCACTACAATATCCCTTATGAAAACATTGGGGTTATAACAGGGCCATGCCATGCAGAAGAGGTGGCTATGGAGCGCCTTTCGTATTTAACGGTTGCCTGTTCAGACGAAAAAAAGGCCGCCCTCATGGGAACGTACTTGAAAAATCATTTTATCAAGGTCAAAATTTCAGACGACATTATTGGAACCGAATACGCCGCTATGCTTAAGAATATTTATGCCATAGCCGCTGGTATGGCCCATGGCCTGGGATATGGTGACAATTTTCAAAGTGTACTCATGAGCAATGCCATACGGGAAATGAAACGATTTATTGACCGTGTCCACAAAATGAAGCGCAACATCAATAATTCTGCCTATCTGGGGGATTTGCTCGTTACGGGGTATTCCATCTTTAGCAGGAACCGTATGTTCGGAAATATGATAGGAAAAGGGTATACGGTTAAGAGTGCAATGATGGAGATGACCATGGTGGCAGAAGGGTATTACGCAACCAAAAGCGCTTATTTGCTCATGGAGCAACTCAACAAGAAAACCAAAATCCCTATTATCAACGCAGTCTACACCATTTTGTACCAGGGAAAGGACCCCAAGAAAACTTTTGAAAAACTAACAGAGAAATTGGACTAATATCCGAATTCAACCCCTTTTTGCCCATTAAACGTGCTCGCGTTCCAAGGAGAAATTCGAGTGTACCTCAAGTTCCTCTTCCATCTTTTCTTTGAACTCCAATAGCTGTCCTTCACTATAGCCAAAGGCTTTCCTAAAATCTTCAAGTACGGGTTTAAGGTAACTGCGTATGCTTTCGATATCAAAATACAAACGACCCGTCCTTCGAATGAAAAAGTCCATAGGATTCAACACCATTTCGTTTTCGATGCCAAATTGGAGTTCTGCCCGAAGCATACGGAGATGTGCCTCTTTATTTTTAAAGCTATTGTAGGTATTGAGAATGGTTTCTGCCTGTTTCCCATAATTGGTGACCAGATACCAGGCATCGTATTTGGAAAATCCGTCTTCCTTAATCCTGCCATGCACTTCACCAATATATTTGTTAACATGCTTCGACTTTTTAAACTCGTTTCCGCATAAGGGTATGGTATCGGTATAACATTCCTTGACTTCTATCTCGTGTTCTTCTTCCATTTTTTTCGTAATCCGATTCACCACCCGTTCTGCCATTTTCCGATAGCCTGTCAATTTGCCTCCTGCAATACTAATAAGCCCTGTGTCTGAGGTAAAGATCTCATCTTTTCGGGATAACTCGGAGGCCGATTTTCCTTCTTCGTGGATCAAAGGCCGCAAGCCCGCCCAGGAAGAAATAATGTCATCCATTTCCAAGTGGATATCCGGGAACATATTGTTTACCGCTGAGATAAGATAGATCGCATCCGCCAGGTCTGTTCTTATATCATCCTTATCTAAATTGTAATTCGTGTCTGTGGTCCCTATGTAGGTGATCTTACCTCTTGGAATAGCAAACATCATACGGCCGTCCGGGATATCGAAGTATACAGATTGTTTTACCGGAAGTTTCTCATAAGGGAACACAAGGTGCACCCCTTTGGTAAGATGAAGGCGTTTTCCCTTTTTCGAGTTGTTTACCGAACGCAATTCATCCACCCACGGCCCTGCAGCACTAATAACATATTTGGAATGTACGGTAATTTGCTCTCCTGAAGGAACATCTTTTACGACTACTCCGGCCACCTGATCTTGTTCATATATAAAATCGGTTACCGCGGTGTAGTTCAAAGCTATTGCGCCAAACTCCCTGCTCTTTTTTATATTTTCAATGGTTAAACGCGCATCATCCGTTCTGTATTCCGCGTAATATCCTGCGCCATTTAAGATCTTTTTGGGCAAAAGTGGCTCCAGTTTTAACGCTTCCTTTTTATCAAGCATCTTCCGTTTGTCATCGCCAGTTACCTGGGCCAGGATGTCATATACCTTCAGTCCAATACTAGTGAGCCATTTCCCATAGGACCCCCCCTCAATTAAGGGCAGTAGCATCTTTTCCGGCAATACCAAATGGGGTGCCAGTTTGTGTACGATTGCCCGTTCGGAACCCACTTCTTTTACCAACCAAAAATCAAATTGCTTTAAATAGCGAAGCCCTCCATGTATTAGTTTTGTGGACTTACTGCTTGTCCCGGAAGCAAAGTCCCCTTTCTCCAGAAGGGCTACCTTCAATCCCCGGGAGGCAGCGTCCAGGGCTATACCTCCACCGGTGATCCCTCCTCCTATGACAATGAGGTCAAATTTATCCTCAGCAAGTTGTTTTAGAAAATCTTTACGGTTGAGGTTCGAAAACGGTGTGGCTGTTTTCATGATATGGCGCAATTTTTTGGACGTTAAAAATACGAGATTGAGCAACCAATCCCAAAAAATTAAGGCCTTCTAAACTCATATTCCCGTTCCACCCGGCATACCCGAATTTTGTACCAGGAATACCATAATTCTCTGCCTTGCTGCTGGGCCCATACGTGTTCCGTTTTTTGCTTCCATAGGGCAATGGCCTCCAAGCTATCCCAATAACTTATGGATATGCCCAATCCGTCCCGCGCACTTTCAAAATCTATGAAGCCGGGCTGTGTGCGGGCCAAATCCTCCATTGCCTGGGCCATGTTAGCGTATCCCTGATCATCTTCCGAAGTTCTGGTGCTGGTAAAGATTACAGCATAGTAGGGAGGTTTTGGTTTCATTAATCAATGTATTCCTTTTCCAGAAAGTAGTTCACCAAGGCTTCCTTCATAAGTATGCTTTGCTCCCCAGCTTGAAGGGTGGGCAAAGTTTCCTTCACCTTGTAATGCGGCCAGCCGTCATCGTCAAAAAAATCAAATTCATAAAAGCCATAGGGCTCAAGAAGCCTGCAGATAGCCACATGCATCAGATTTACTTTTTCATCTTTCTTAAAACTCCTGTGCAATTGCCCCAATTCCTGCACCCCCACCAGGTAGATAATTCCCTCAACATCCAGCGGATCTCCATCGGAAAACTGACTGGATAGTTTATTAACCAGTGTTAGCCAACGTTCTTTTAAAACAATATCCCGAGCCATTACCGCAAAGTTACGGTGCTTTTCAAGAACTAAAAGGTTCTCTCATACCATGCAATTTGTTCAAAGTTCTCGTAAACAAATAGTCACACTGTATATTTGTCAAAATCGGGACAATGAATTTTCTGGACATAGTATTGGGGCTCATGCTGATATGGGGCCTTTATAAAGGATTGAAGAATGGGCTTTTTGTGGAACTGGCAGGTCTTGTAGCCTTAATTGCGGGGATTTACGGCGCCATTCACTTCTCTTATATTGCCGGGGATTATCTCTCGGAACAAATGGATTGGGAGGCACACTACATCAAAATTGCAGCTTTTCTCATTACGTTTATTGCCATTGTGTTATTAGTCCATTTCTCAGGCAAATTGCTAACTAAAGTAGCGGATTTTGCTATGCTAGGATTGTTAAATAAAATAGCCGGTGGCATTTTTGGGGTGGTAAAGGTGGCCGTCATTCTTGGCGCATTATTGATCTTTTTCGAAAAAGCAACAACATCGTTGCGCCCGAATAATAGTAAAATCATCAACACATCTGTGTTATATGCCCCAATACGGGATATCGGAGGCTTCGTTTTTAGTTTGGTCCTTACTTCTGAAAGTGACGATACCTTGGAAGCGAAGTTATAAGAAGGAGTAAGGTTACTCTGGATATTCCTTCGTTTCAAGGCAATTGCTATTTCCCGGCACTTTGTTCTATGAACTGTCCCTTTTTTTCGATAAAACAAATCGTTACTTTTTGTAAAGTTCCCCTGATGTTGCCCGTTTTTGCGGCTTATCGAATAAATAACCGCACTTATGGAGAAACTCAGGTGTAGTCTTTTTCCGGTTCTAGTTTTAGCACTGAGAATGAAATGAGACACTAATACCAAAATCAATTTGGTAGAAAATGAAAATGATCCCCCCTTTTGTGCTGCTTTTAGCAGCCTTGACTATTTCTTGTGATTCCAACCCGGTGGCGGAAGAAGAAGAGACTTTTCAGCTTGAACAAGCCGGAAAAGTAGATAATTCCTTTTCACTAACAACGGAAGAGGCAGCACTATTTGATCTATTGAACAACTATCGTCAATCCAGAGCACTATCTCCCCTTACTTTCAGTGCAGAAGCGTATGAATATGCAGAAGCTCACAATCAATTTATGATCTCTCAAGGAGAACTAAGCCATGAGGGTTTTGCGGAAAGGGCATCGAAAATTTCGAGGGAGTTACAAGCCAATTTTGTGGCCGAAAACGTAGCTAAAGATTACACCTCTGCTGAAACAGCACTGGAAGGATGGCTGGAAAGTTCGGCGCATAAAAGTACTATTGAAGGGGACTTTACCCATTCTACGTTAAGCATCACGCTGGATACCAATGGAAATCCTTATTACACTCAGATCTTTTTTAGAAAGTAAGGGCTTTACCAAATTTTATATCGGCATTCAAGGGCAACCACAACTTTTAATGAGTACGAAAGCTTTTGTACCTTTAAAAAAACAAAAAGCATGTCCATAGCGCCTCCCTTTAATTTGACCCAATGGATAGCGGAAAACCGTGAGCTCCTAAAGCCTCCTGTAGGAAACAAAAACCTTTACAAAGCTGCTGACGATTATATTGTAATGATAGTGGCCGGGCCCAATGCCAGAAAAGACTATCATTACAATGAGACCGAAGAGCTCTTCTACCAACTGGAAGGGAATATTCAGGTACATATTCAGGAAAATGGTCAAAAAAGGACCATGGAACTAGGTCCCGGGGATATGTATCTCCATCCTGCGAAAGTCCCCCACTCGCCAGTACGTAAGGAGGGGTCACTAGGGTTGGTAATAGAGCGAAAAAGAGATCATTTAGACGCAAAAGATGGTCTTCTCTGGTTCTGCGACAACTGCAATAACAAACTACACGAGGTCTATTTCACACTTCATGACATTGAAAAGGACTTTTTCAGTCACTTTAGTCATTTTTATGGTTCTAAGGCCTTACGAACCTGTAATAACTGCGGTACGGTGATGCCGGTAGATAAACGCTTTGTAGTAGAAAATTCGTGATATGCTGATCTTTGGAAAAATTATTGCTGCTTTAGTAGCTATCCTGCATTTGTACTTCCTGTGGCTTGAAATGTTTGCCTGGACTACCCGTGGTAAAAAGGTGTTCAAAAACTTTCCCGAACCCTTGTTCGAACCTACCAAGAACATGGCCGCGAATCAGGGACTTTATAACGGATTTCTTGCTGCCGGATTGATCTGGTCATTATTCATAACAGATCCCAACTGGTCCATCTATGTGGCCCTGTTTTTTTTAGGGTGTGTGGCCATAGCGGGAATATACGGTGCTATCTCAGTTTCAAAAAAAATATTCTACATCCAGGGATTACCCGCAGTGATTGGTATAGTGGCCTACCTTTCAGTATTATTGTTCTAAGAGGCTCCCAAAAGGACTATTCTTTGTAGCTTTGTTGCGATTAAAACAAAATCGGACTAAAAAGTTATAAATGATAGCAACTGCCGCTAGTTTTGGAATAGACGAAGCCCTAAAAGCATTGTGGATACAAGAGATTAATGAAGGGACTTCTACAGGCTCAGAAAGCTTCGGCTCCGGGGAGTTAATTGCGTCCTATTCTCCTGTTGATGGCCAGCTCATCGGTAAAGTTAAAACTACCACAAAAGAAGACTACGAAAAGGTGGTAACGACTGCTAGCGCAGCCTTTACTCAGTGGCGACAGGTTCCTGCACCTGGAAGAGGAGAAATCGTCCGACAATTTGGGGAAAAACTTCGTAGCCTTAAAGAACCTTTGGGGAAACTGGTGTCCTATGAAATGGGAAAGTCCTACCAGGAAGGACTGGGAGAAGTCCAGGAAATGATCGATATCTGTGATTTTGCTGTTGGGCTTTCAAGACAGTTACATGGCTTAACTATGCATTCGGAGCGTCCTGCTCACAGGATGTATGAGCAATATCATCCTCTGGGTATTGTGGGTATCATTTCAGCATTTAATTTTCCCGTAGCGGTTTGGTCATGGAACACTGCCCTCGCATGGGTTTGTGGCGATGTCTGTATTTGGAAACCATCGGAAAAGACCCCACTTTGTAGTATCGCTTGCCAGAACATCATTGCCCAGGTACTAAAAGAGAATGATTTGCCCGAAGGTATTTCGTGTTTGATAAACGGCAATTATGTGGTAGGGGAATTTATGACACATGATTCTCGGGTCCCTTTAATATCGGCTACAGGTTCCATCCGAATGGGAAAAATTGTAGCGCAAGCCGTAGCCGCTCGTTTGGGAAAATCGTTACTTGAACTTGGTGGAAACAATGCGATCATCATTACGCCCGACGCAGACCTAAAAATGACCACCATAGGCGCAGTATTTGGTGCTGTTGGGACTGCAGGCCAACGTTGTACCTCTACGCGACGTTTGATTATTCACGAGGAGGTTTACGAGCAAGTTAAAGATGCTCTTGTAGCAGCCTACAAACAATTGCGTATCGGAAATCCCCTTGATGAACAATTTCATGTAGGCCCCTTAATTGATAAGGAAGCTGTACGGCTATACTCAAATGCACTTGAAAAAGTGAAGGAACAGGGGGGGACCCTACTGGTAGAGGGTGGAGTGCTTGAAGGAGAAAATTACGCCAGTGGATGCTATGTTAAACCAGCAGTAGCCGAGGCTAAGAACGCTTTCGAAATTGTACAGGAGGAAACCTTTGCTCCTATTTTGTACCTAATCAAGTATTCGGGAGATGTAGAAAATGCCATTGCCATGCAAAACAATGTGGTTCAGGGACTTTCTTCCGCCATTATGACCAATAACCTAAGAGAGGCCGAAAAATTCTTATCTGCAGCGGGGAGTGACTGTGGTATTGCGAATGTTAATATCGGTACCTCCGGGGCCGAAATAGGCGGTGCCTTCGGAGGAGAGAAGGAAACAGGCGGCGGCCGGGAAAGCGGATCAGATGCCTGGAAAATCTATATGAGGCGGCAAACCAATACAATTAACTATTCAACCCAACTACCGCTTGCTCAGGGTATTCAGTTTGAACTGTAAAAAACCGCTGCCTTTGAAGAAGTAGACAGCGGTTTAAAACCAACTTAACTAACTCAAACTTAACTATTGTATGCCCCACCTCAATGCCGGAACTTTGTCGGGAGAAACAGGGCGTTTTTTCTGTTTGTTGAAGTAAATTTCTAAAATTTATATGGGTGCGCTAAACAATATCTTACCAACGGTAGCAAATACTGTATGGATGGTATAAAATCGTTATTAAAATGATTCTATTTAAAAACCAGTGTTTTACACCCTTATTCCTGTTGTTCTTTATTTAAAGATTCCATTAAGAAATTTTAACTTTCTACAGCTTTTTTTTAATAATTTGGTAGGGTAAACACTAATTTTCGGTACCATGACTAAAGATTTATCCTATCTGTTTGGGATAATTATTACCATTCTGATAGGTACTTTCCTCTATTTTACTTTATGTAGCGATTGCCGTTTGGCCTCGGTGCAGGAAGCACTTCCACAAGAAGAAACCGTTGTGGGCAAAAACCCTGATCCTACCTCATTTCCTTTCGCCATTGAACATGAGGATTTCTCTTTTAAAAGTCCAAATAATTTCAACTTTGCGCATTCTTCAGAAAGCTTCGAACTGCCGGTTTCCCTAGAGGTGAACACTGGAATAGAACGGCTTAAGGCCTATCTTTTAGAAAATCCTGACAAGAGCATCGACATTACGGGCCTCTACCTTTCTGCAGAAGAGAATACCACGGCCTGGCCTAATCTTGGCCTGGCTCGTGCCAATATGGTTAAAAACTATTTTGTCGGATCAGGAATTCCCTCCGCCCAAACCAACACTTTTGGAAAGTTGGTAGAAGAGATCGTTCCAAGTGAAAATATCTTACTTGGACCGGTAAATTATACTTTAGTTGACACAACGGACAACTCCGAGGATCTGCAAGAACTCTATAAAAAGATAACGGATGATCCTTTGGTGCTCTATTTTGAAACGGGAGAAGCTGCACTGACCCTAACGTCAACACAGCGAGCAAAAGTTGCTGATATCGCCAAATATTTGGATAAAATGGAAGGAGCTACATGTACCGTGAAAGGTCATACCGATACTACTGGGGAAAGCGCCTCCAACGTGATCCTTGGGCAAGAACGTGCGGATTTTATAAAGGCCTTCCTCGTTAGAAATGGAATACCGGAAGCTAAAGTAACAAGCATTTCGAAAGGATCGGATGACCCGATAGCATCTAATACGACCGAAGAAGGAAGAAGGAAGAATAGACGTACAGTGGTTACGTTGAACTAAATCGCAAAACACTAAAACTTTATAACTATGGATTTCGATACTATTTGGTGCTGGTTAATTCCTTTACTGGTGGGCCTCATCTGTGGAATAATAGGATATTATTGGGGTAAGGGTAAAAGAGAAGTAATTGATACTACTTCAGAACTGGATGCGCTCAAAGACAAAAATGCACAATTGCAAAAAGATCTCGAAGCCTGCACAAAAAAACTTGAAAGCACTAGGAATACTGCTGAAAAATCCCCTGCTGATAAGGGCAAGGGAGCAGTATCTTCGCTGGCAGCCGAGGCTTCGGTGTTTCCTTTTGATGCTGATGCCGCCAAGGTCGCATTTGGTAAACGCGTAAAACAAGACGACTTAAAAATTGTTGAAGGAATCGGACCAAAAATAGAGGGCCTGTTTCACACTTTTGAGATCAAAACCTGGGAGGCACTATCCGAGGTATCTGTGGCCAAATGCCAGGAAGTACTGGACTCTGGGGGAGAACGCTATCGCATTCACGATCCCTCCTCATGGCCAATGCAAGCTAAAATGGCCTATGAAGGTAAATGGAAGGATCTGGTAAAATGGCAGGACGAGCACAAAGCCGGTAAATTCTAGCATCCCTCCGGAAGCTACTATTAAAAAACCGACCGTAAGTGAATGGTCGGTTTTTTAGTTTCTTCCATTCTCTCCCGGATACAGCGTATACACGGCATCACTTTGCCAGTATTCTTTGGTATCTACGTTCATAATGGTCAACGCTCCTCTAAATGCCGCTCCAGTATCCATATTCCATACATTGGCCTTCTTTTGCGGGGTAACATTTCCGGTTTTCGAAAGTGGCGTATGTCCGATAAAAATTTCATTGTAGTGAACGAGTCGCTTGGGGAAAGCCGAATCTTCCGGCGTGAGCATAGGATCCAAGGCTTTAGCAAGTTCCCAAAGGGTACGGTCCCAATAAAAAAGTTGTTCAAAGTATTCATGCGCTATCCCTTTTAGGTTAGTAAATCCCGCATGTAAATACAACCTATTATTTTCATCCAGAAGGGTATTGAGAAGGGATCCGTAGAATTCCAGATGATGTTCCCATTTAGACTCCCCGGCTTTGAGATAAGAGTCCCTCGTTGCCACTCCTCCATGAGCCAACCATTGTGGATTTTCTTTGCGTGTTACCATCCACTCCTTGCACAGTTCATCGTGATTCCCCCGTAAAAACGTACACTTATATTGCTTATCTAATGCAATTAAAAACTCTACGGTCTCATAGGCATCGCTCCATCCATCAACATAATCCCCTAGAAAAATCAGATGATCATCCGCTTGTATCCTGGCACGTTCTAAAACCTGTTCTAATGCTTTTAAACCAGAATGAATATCTCCAATTACAAATTTGGCCATGAAATTTTTTGGCAATATTAGAAACAATTGCGTGTATGAACTACAATTTCGTGTAAAGTTTTACAGCCCTTCTGCAATAGATAATTTCTGTGTACCTTGTCCTAAGATTAGGGTTTGTTCATGAATAAGGTCTTCTGTATCGGGGAATTGCTAATTGACTTTGTTGCAGAGAATCAAGGCAACGATTTATCCAAGGCGGTAGAATTCAAAAAAAAAGCAGGTGGAGCTCCCGCCAATGTAGCTTGTGCCATATCCAAATTGGGGGGGAAAAGTGCTTTTGTAGGTTGTGTGGGCAAAGATCCTTTTGGCACCTTCTTGCTTAGTGTTCTGAACAAGGAAAATGTAGACATCTCACTAGCACAGCGTTCTAAAACGTTCACTACCTTGGCTTTCGTTTCACTGGCTGAAGATGGGGAGCGTGACTTTGTCTTTAGCCGGGGAGCGGACAAAGAACTCAAATATGACTCGGGCGTAAAAAAGTACTTTTTTAAAAATATTGTTCATTTCGGGGCAGCTACAGCGCTTTTAGGCGGCCCTTTGGAAGAAGCCTACGGGCACTATCTGTTTGATGCTTTGACCCAGGATTCCTTTATCAGTTTTGATCCCAATTTCAGAGGAGACCTATGGAAAGAGAACGAAAAATCCTTTGTTAAAAAGAGCCTCTCGTTTGTTGAGAAATCCCACTTATGCAAGTTTAGCTTAGAGGAAGCTCAACTCTTATCCGACAAAACCGAAGTGGAGGAAGCGTGTAATCATTTACATACTGTAGGCGCTAAAATCATTGCTATTACTTTGGGTAAGGATGGTACCTTTATAAGTTGTAACGGTCAGTCAGAAACGGTGCCTAGCATAAAGGTCCAGCCAGTGGATACTACTGGTGCAGGAGACGCTTTTATCGGTTGTCTGCTCTATCAAATTGCACAATTAAACGATTTTAACAGCATCTTTTCTGATTGGGAACTCCTCCTTCAAATGGTGGAGAAGGCAAATAAAGCTGGTGCCCTCACCACTACAAAATATGGGGCAATTGTGGCGCTCCCTAACTTAAGCCAGTTAGATTCTTAACACATAAATGAACCAGGCCACGCTACATAAATTGCTTGCGTCACAACAAACAAGTGCTGACATGAAAACGCACTTCGACTTCCGTTTGGCAACCAATTTAACACTGATCAAAGAAGCATTTTTTAGAATTTATCCGGAATCGGAGGTAGCGCTCAATGATTTGCTCGTATTGCTCAACCAGCTATTTGACAAGCGCCCCCTTCATCTAAAAAAACAGGATTTAGTGCGCATAAATACCGAAAACTGGTATCGCTCCGAAAAGCTTGTAGGTATGCAATTGTATGTAGACCTGTTCAGTAAGGACCTGAAAGGGCTTCAGAAAAAAATTCCCTATTTAGAAGACCTGGGCATTAATTTTCTGCATATCATGCCCATAACTACCCGGCCTGAAGGAGAAAATGATGGTGGATACGCGGTAAACAGTCATACCACAATAGATCCAAAATACGGCACCCCAAAAGACCTTGAAAGCCTTACAGCCAAATTGCGTTCAAAAAATATGTTTTTGATGCTGGATTTTGTGGTAAACCACACTTCCGATGAACATGAGTGGGCGGTAAAAGCGAAAGCCGGGGAGGAAAAATATCAACAGTATTACTACACCTACAACGACAGGACCGTTCCTGATGAATTTGAAAAGAGTTTACCCGAAGTCTTCCCCAAAACCGCACCTGGTAATTACACCTTTATTCCGGAGATGAACCGATGGGTAATGACGGTATTCAACACCTACCAATGGGATTTAAACTATACCAATCCAACGGTTTTCCTGGAAATGCTGACTAATTTGGTGGAATTATCTAATCTGGGTGTCGATGTCGTCCGTTTTGATGCTTTGGCATTCTTATGGAAAAAAATGGGAACCATTTCCCAAAACCTTGACGAAGCCCATACCATCGTTTTCCTCTTTCGAATGTGCCTGCAAGTGGTAGCACCGAGCACCATACTTTTGGCGGAGGCCATTGTAGCGCCAAGAGATATCCTTAAATATTTTGGTGAGGGTATCAGAACCGGAAATGAATGTGAGATTGCATACAACGCCTCGTTAATGGCCTTACTTTGGAATTCAATTGCCACAAAGAAAACCGCCTTACTTTATAAAACACTTATCAATGCGCCCACGAAGCCCAATCCGTGTACCTGGATCAATTATATTCGGTGTCATGATGATATCGGGTTGGGATTGGACGACCAATATATACAAGAATTGGGCTGGAATCCTCAGGGTCATCGGAAATTCCTGCTGGATTACTATTGTCAACGAACCGATTGGTCTCCGGCTAAGGGGCTACTATTCATGTATAACCCAAAAACTGGTGACGGACGAATTACCGGAAGCGCGGCTTCATTGTTGGGGTTAGAAAAGGCTCTGGAAGATAAGAATGAAGAACTTCTTAAGCAATCCAGGGATAAGATCGTAATGTTACACGGCCTTATACTCTCATTTGGCGGGATTCCCTTGATCTATGCCGGGGATGAAATAGGGGCCTTAAATGACTATTCTTTTTTAGAAGATGAGTACAAAAGACAGGATAACAGATGGGTAAACCGTCCACAGCAAGATTGGGAATTGATTACAAGCTTTTCCAAGAAGGATTCTATACATTCCCAGATCTTTACGATCATAAAGAAGCTGATACGGATTCGCAAATCAAACTCCGTTTTTGCGGATAACGGAAATACCCTACTCCATCATACCGCAAACGAACACGTTCTTATTTATGAACGCAGATCTGATAAAGATGAAGGGATCATGGTACTCTGCAATTTTGATGAACATCCTCAGGTAGTAGAAACCAGCTGGATTGGGGCTTTAGGGTATCTAAAAGATCAGGAATTCCACAACCTTATCACAGGAGACACCACTGCTTTAAAAAGCGGTTTCCTGGAATTACGCCCTTACCAGCTGCTTTGGTTAAGAAAGTGGCATTAATTGTAGCGTACTTTTCGTAAAATGCGCAAGGACAGTTTTAGCGACTGGTAAATGTTCTGGTCTACCTGTTTTAGTAGCGGACGTGCCTGTTCCATTTGTTCTTTGGCCTCCTCAAATCCATTGAGATAGCAAATTAGGTAGGTGTCCGGTAAATGCCTGAGGTCTACTTTTTCAGACGAATTCAACGTTATTCCTTTTTCTAACTTTTGTAGGACGCTATTGTTTGTATTCAGAATATGATGTAAGGTCTTCTTGTCATATAAGGGGGGTTCAAAAACCAGTTCGCTCTGTATAGAGTAGTTTCCATTCTCCAAAAACGTTAGGGTTACAGCTTCTAACGGAAAGTACTTCTGCTGTTTTCCCAATCCTAATTGCACATACTCCAAAGTGCTAAAGGTATTTTCATCATAATGGATAGATACCTCGTCCAGGGCGGAGTAAAAAAGCTTTACTTGCTCATTGATAAGTTCAATATCCACACGGGAATAGTAGGTTTTTTCCTTTACCTTTTTCCGGTGGCCCGCCCAACAAACAACAAACTGTTCCTTAAATACCTTGTAATGACTGGTCAGATCAGCATGCCGATTATTGATGAAATCAATAACACCGTCTAAGGTTAATTCGATATTGTTTTTAGCATGTTGTTCAATGGTAGCCACCTTTTCAGAGTTAATATCCTTTAACTCAATATCGAAAGCCTTAGGAAGGCTGATACTTCCTTCCCTAAAAAAAACAGCTCCACCGTAATACTTCCAGATATTTTTACGCAACGCACATACCTTTCCATTAGACTTAATCGTCACAAGGCCCACGACTTTACCTTCCGGTAAGTGTGGAAAAGGAATATTTTCATAGGAAATTAGCGGAGGGTTATCGAGATAGGCATTCACCAAATTTTGGATCTTGCTATCGTCAAAGAAGTCCACGCCCACTATTTTGTTGTCCTCATCTTCTACTCCAACAACGATATAGGAGTTGTTTTTGGGGTTGCTATTGGCCAAAGCGCACACATGTTTCAGGAATTTGGCCTTACCCTCTTTTTCTCCGATAGTGATAAAGCGCTTTTTATCGTAAAAACTGTTCTCATCATTATGGGCCAGGAGATTCTTGACAAGGAGGCGTTTATTGATCATGACTCCTTCTTCACTATTGAAGAACTTGCCTGTGCGGTTGGGAGTACCAGCAGATCTGCAATATTAACATGATACGGGCGGGAAACAACAAAGTATATAATATCAGCAATATCTGCTGCTTTCAAAGGAGCATATCCCTGATAGACCGTTTTAGCACGTTGTGTATCACCTTTAAATCGAACTTCACTGAACTCCGTTTCCACCAGACCTGGGTTAATCGCCCCTACTCGGATACCGTGTGCGTTCAAATCCATACGCATTCCTTGGGTAACAGCATCTACGGCATGCTTGCTTGCACAGTAGACATTTCCTTTGGGATATACTTCTTTACCTGCCAAGGAACCGATATTGATGATATGTCCCGATTGTCGTTTTATCATTTCCGGAATAATGGCCTTTGTCACGTAAAGCAGTCCCTTTACATTGATATCAAGCATCGCGTCCCAATCTTCTACGCTACCACTTTGGATGGGATCGAGGCCATGCGCATTTCCAGCGTTGTTCACTAATACGTCCACAGCTGAAAACTCGGCCTTCAAAGTACCCAAAGCGCGCCCTATAGCATCGCGATCGCGAACATCAAAATTCAAGGTCGCCACATCCGTTTTATTAGACAAGGTCCCTTCTAAATCCGCTAAACGTTCTTCACGACGCCCACATAAAACAAGGCGAAATCCTTTATCAGCAAAAAGTTCTGCTGTTGCTTTTCCAATACCACTGGTAGCTCCGGTGATAAGAACAGTTTTTTTCATTGAGTGGAAGTTTTAGGGTACCGGTCTTCCTTTTGAAGCTTCTAATAACATAAACCAATCCTGGTCTTCTAAGTTAATCCTGGTGGCCGCCAAAGATGCTTCCAAACGATCCGTATTTGTGGTTCCCACTACCGGAAAAATGGTAACGGGATGTTTACAAACAAAAGCCAGTAACAACTGGCTTTCATCTGCCTCATACTTTTGTTTTAAATCCTTTATTACCTCACGGATCCGCAGTACCTGCTCACTATCTTCTCTAAAAAACTGGCCCAAAGGACTCCATGCCATAGCTGTGCGTTTGTGCGCCATGCAATCATCAAAAACACCGTTTTCCATTGGATCGGTATGGGTCAATGAAAATTCTACCTGATTGCCCTGCACAGGGATACAGGTCTCCAGCAATTGTATCTGTGAAGGTGAAAAGTTGGAGACTCCAAATGATTTTATCTTCCCCTCCGCCTTTAATCTTTCCACCGCCTTTGCAATTTCTTCCGGAACCATTAGGGGGCTTGGCCGGTGTAACAGGAAAAGATCAAGATATTCTGTTTGTAGTTTTCGCAAAGATTCTTCCGCAGACCAGATGACGTAGTCGGCATCATATTGATAATGCTTAACGCGGTTCTTTCTGCCTTCGGTCATTTGTATCCCGCACTTTGAGATCAATTGGATCGCTTCCCTGGAAATTCCACTATCCTTAAATGCTGCGCCAAACTCAGTTTCATTTTCATATTTCCCATAGATATCAGCATGGTCAAATACCCGGATATCGTTATCCACGCAATGCTGTAAAAGGTGGGTCATCTCTTTTTTGGATAGCTGTTTCCCCCAAGTTCCCCACGTCATTGTCCCTGCTATAATTCTGGAGTAAAAAGTAGTTAAAGACATGGTTGTGAAAATAACCATAAATCCCTTAAAGGGGTCATAAAACTGGGGACTCACAGGTTTTTTTAACCAATAATTAACAGGTCATTTTTAAATAAATTTTCATTTTGCAGCTTGATAGCAACCAGACCTGACAATCATTTTTTATGGAGGAAAATACAACGATTGACATTGCTGCGGTAAACGAAAAAATTGCACAGGAAAGCACATTTATAGGGTTACTTAAGCAGGAAATGAATAAGGCCATTGTAGGCCAAAAGCAGATGGTGGAGCGCTTGTTGATCGGTCTCCTTGGACAGGGGCATATTTTACTGGAGGGAGTTCCCGGTCTCGCCAAGACTTTGGCGATAAATACTTTGGCCAGAGCTGTTAAAGGAGATTTTAGTCGAATTCAATTTACTCCGGATCTGCTTCCTGCCGATGTTATCGGTACGCTCATTTACAATATTAAAGAAAACGACTTTTCTATAAAGAAAGGGCCAATTTTTGCAAATTTTGTACTGGCAGATGAAATAAACCGGGCTCCGGCGAAAGTACAATCCGCTTTGTTGGAAGCAATGCAGGAAAAACAGGTGACCATTGGAGACGAAACCTTCATATTGGATAAGCCGTTTTTGGTAATGGCTACTCAAAATCCGGTAGAACAAGAGGGTACATACCCCCTTCCTGAAGCACAGGTAGATCGATTTATGTTAAAAACTGTGATTGATTATCCGAAGTTAACGGAAGAACAATTGATCATTCGCCAAAACCTGAATGAAAAACCTGAGCCTATAAAACCTGTTGTTACTTTAAAACAAATTTTATCTGCGCAACAGGCGGTTAGGGAAGTGTATATGGATGAGAAAATTGAGAAATATATTCTTGATCTCATCTTTGCCACGCGATACCCGGAAAAATATAACTTGGAACAGTTAAAGCCGTTGATCAGCTTTGGTGCCTCCCCTAGGGGAAGTATTAATCTGGCCATAGCTTCCAAGTGCTATGCCTTTATTCAACAACGGGGTTATGTTATCCCGGAAGATGTTCGTGCTATTGTTCACGATGTTCTTCGCCACCGTATAGGTATTACGTATGAAGCGGAAGCAGAGAATATCACTTCAGAAGAAATCATCAACAAAATAGTCAATCAGGTAGAAGTGCCTTAACCGTGTAACGTTTCAAGTTCAACAATTGTTTTTAAGCTTGAACCTGGAACCATAGGCTTTGAATCCCATGGATACCAAAGAACTTTTAAAGAAGGTACGTAAGATCGAGATCAAAACGCGGAGATTGTCCGACCATCTTTTTGGAGGAGAATACCACTCTACTTTTAAAGGAAGGGGTATGACGTTCAGTGAGGTTAGACAATACCAGTTTGGTGACGACGTACGCTCTATTGACTGGAATGTTACCGCCCGATACAATGAACCATATGTTAAGGTTTTCGAGGAGGAACGGGAACTCACCATGATGTTGTTGGTAGATGTAAGTGGTTCGGAACTTTTTGGTACTACCAATCAATTCAAAAAAGAGGTGGTTACCGAGATCTCTGCGACCCTGGCGTTTTCGGCCCTGCAGAATAATGATAAAGTGGGGTTGATTTTGTTCTCTGATGCAATTGAACTATTCATCCCTCCTAAAAAGGGGAAAAGCCATATACTGCGGATAATTCGTGAATTGTTGGAGTTTGAGCCCAAAAGTCAAAAAACCAATATCACTGAGGCATTAAAATTTTTGACCAATGTGATGAAGAAAAGGGCAATAGTTTTTGTACTATCGGATTTTATGGCTGAGGATTATTCAGATACTCTTCGTATTGTTGGCAACAAACACGATGTTACCGGGATAAGGGTATACGACGAAAAGGAAGAGTACATCCCTAATCTGGGGGTTATTCAGGTCCGGGATGCAGAAACAGGCAAGCAGCTCCTGGTAAATACAAGTTCAAAGGAGGTACGGCATAACTATTGGAAGTACCATCAGGAACGTGTGGATTATTTCAACGATGCATTTACCAAATCGGGTAATGGTATTATTAGTTGTAGAGTAGATGAAAGCTATGTTAAAAAGCTTTTAGGGTATTTCAAGCGAAGGGGATAATATGCGTAACAAAAGACATTCCTGGAATTATTACAGGCCACAGTTGTTGGGGTGTATACTCTTTTGCTTGTGCATTCCTTTTTCATATGCCCAATCTAGCAGTTCCGTTGAAGCCCATATCGATACTTCTGCTATAAAGATCGGGGAACAAATACAATACAAAGTTGTAGTAGAGACAGATTCCGTGAATACGGTATATTTCCCGGAAGACCAGACCTTTTCCCCGATGGAAATGGTTGAGGCCTTAACAATAGATACCACAACAAACAAAGATCGGCGTACCCTACAACGGATTTACGCACTTACTCAGTTTGACAGTGGTAGTTATACCATTCCGCCGCAACGAATAGCGATCAATGAGCAGCCTTTTTTCACGGACTCATTTCAGATCAGAGTTGCCGATGTAGTAGTGGACACCACAAAACAACAATTGTATGATATCAAACCTCTTATCGAGGTAAATCGTAATTACGCTAGTATATGGAAATGGCTATTGGGGATCATAGCGATATTAGGTGTAATAGGGGGACTGGTATACTGGTTTTACTTCAGGAAAAAACCGTTGACCGAAGAAGAAAAAGTAGCACTACTCCCTCCGTACGACAGGGCTTTGTTACAGCTCAAAGAGCTGGAAAATTCGCGTTACCTTATCCAGGACGAATTTAAAAAATACTACTCTGAGTTAACTGGAATTGTCCGTTCCTATTTGGAAGAAGAGATTCATGTTTCGGCCCTGGAAAGTACTACGGATCAACTTATTGAGCGTTTGGAATTGTTAAAAGATGCCGGTGAATTGCCTTTGGAAACAACTACAATAGACCAATTTAAAAAGGTCCTTAAAACAGCAGACCTGGTAAAATTTGCAAAATCCAAACCGCCAATAGCTGCTGCTGAGCAAGATAGAAAATCATTGGAAGCCGTAGTCATCAAAACAAAAGAGGTGCTGCCGGAACCAAATGAAGAAGAACTGCTTCTAGATGAGAATTATGTAAAAACCCTGGAGCAGAAAAAAAGAAGAAAACAAATCTGGACTGCTGCTGCTGTTATCGGGGGGTTGGTTATCTTAGGGGCAAGTGTTTCCATAGCCTACTTCGGATTTGATAACGTAAAAGATACGGTGTTGCGTCATCCCACAAAAAGGCTTCTGGAAGGGGAATGGATCAATAGTTCGTATGGCTATCCCCCAATGCAGGTGGAAACGCCTCAGGTACTCTTGCGCAAGGAACTCCCTCAACCCAATCCGGCCGATAGTATTCAAGAAATACAGGCGTTTCATCTTCCTAAAGAAGATGGGCTTTTCACCATCGATGTAGTAGTGACTACCTATCAACATGGAAAGCCTGTAGATTTTGAAAAAGCAGTGGAACGGTTTTTGGTTTCCTTGGAAAACAAAGGGGCAAAAAACCTGATTGCAAAGAATGAGGAGGCCTATACCAGGAGTGGGGTCCAGGGTTTAAAAACCTTTGGCTCTTATCAAAGGAAGCTTCCGGATTCTGACAGCTCAATACGAACAAAATACGCCGCATTATTATTTGGCGGGACGGGATTTCAACAACAAATTACCCTGAGCTGGGCAGATGGTGATACTTATGCAGAACAAATAGTGCAAAAAATACTAGCTTCAATTGATGTAAAAACGCAGGTCTGATGTTTGAAAATGTGGAATTTGCTAATCCTGAATTCTTTTGGTTGCTCTTGTTGCTCCCGGTGGCGCTATTGTGGTATTTCCTAACCCGAACGGAACAAATCCCATATCTAAAGCTTTCGAGTTCTAAGGCCTTTTCTTCTTCAGGCTGGCTGGTGAAACTAAAGCCCTTGCTTCTGGCGCTTCGGCTTTTGGCACTAACCGCAGTAATAACCGCTCTGGCGCGTCCGCAAACAGAAGATATTTCCACTCGGACCAAAACGACCAAAGGTATTGATATTGTAATGGCAATAGACGTCTCTTCCAGTATGCTCGCCAGGGACCTGAAACCCAACAGGCTTTCAGCCTTAAAGGAGGTTGCGGCCTCATTCATAAAAAAACGTCCCAATGATAGAATAGGCCTGGTGGCCTATGCCGGGGAGAGTTACACTAAAACGCCTATTACAAGTGACAAGTCTATAGTCCAGCGTGCTCTTAGTGATATTATCTACGGGCAGTTGGAAGATGGTACTGCCATAGGAATGGGTCTTGCTACTTCGGTCAATCGCCTTAAAGAAAGTGAAGCCATAAGCAAGGTCATTATCCTGCTTACGGATGGGGTAAACAACTCCGGTTTTATTGAACCCCAGACCGCTGCAGACTTAGCGGTGGAATACGATATTAAGACCTACACCATTGGTTTGGGAACCAACGGAAACGCACTAACCCCCATTGCCTACAAACGAGATGGTTCCTTTCAGTACGGAATGCGTCAGGTAGAGATAGACGAAAAGTTATTGCAAAATATCGCTGAGGTAACCGGGGGTAAATACTTCAGGGCAACCGATAATGAAAAGCTGGAGGAGATCTACAATGAAATTAACAAGTTGGAAAAAACGGAAATAGAAGAATTCAAATACTACCGGTACGAAGAAAAATTTCGCCCGCTGGTCTTCTTTGCCGGATTGTTGTTGTTGGTGGAGTGGGGATTGCGTAATACCATTTTCAAAAGTTTTATCTAATACCTATGGTGCAGCTGGACGAAAAATTGTATCTCTATTTATTGGGAATCATCCCAATCATGGTATTGCTGTTCTTAATGGTACAGGTATGGAAAAAAAGTAAACAGCGTGAGTTTGCCCACTCTAAACTGCTCAAAAAACTCGCCCCGGAACGCTCCCGCTTCAAAGCAACCTTAAAACTTATCACACTGCTTGCAGGATTTTCTTTTCTTGTCCTGGCCCTGGTTAATCCAAAAATCGGCACCAAGTTAGAAACAGTAAAACGTGAAGGTGTGGATATTGTATTTGCAGTAGATGTGTCAAAAAGTATGCTGGCAGAGGACATTGCTCCCAACCGGTTAGAAAAGGCCAAACGCCTGGTTTCCGAAATTATCAATCAATTGGCCAGCGATAGGATCGGGATCATAGCTTATGCAGGACAGGCCTTTCCACAGTTACCCATCACCACGGATTACGGCGCCGCTAAAATGTTTTTGCAGAGTATGAATACCGAGATGCTTTCGTCTCAGGGAACAGCGATCAATTCTGCAATTGATCTGGCAGCCACCTACTACGATGATGCAGAACAAACCAATAGGGTGTTGTTTATCATTTCGGATGGGGAAGATCATTCCGAAGGCTCTACTGCTGAGGCCGTAAGCCGAGCGGTTCAAAATGGTATTCAGATCTATACCATAGGGGTAGGTAAGGCCAAGGGAGCCCCTATTCCTATAAAGCGGAATGGTGTAGTGGAAAGTTTAAAAAAGAATTCGGAAGGTGAAGTAGTAATTAGTCGACTGAACGAGCCTGTATTAGCGCAAATCGCCAACACCGGGAATGGCGAATATATTAACGGTTCTTTTACTGAAGATGCTGTAAGTTTTATCAAAGAAGAACTGGCAAAAATGGACAAAAAAGAGTTTGAAGCAAAACAATTTGCAGAGTATAAAGACCAATTCCAATGGTTCCTGGCAATTGCCGCCTTCTTCATATTTTTAGATATCTTCATTTTAGATCGAAAAACCAAATGGTTAAAGAAACTCAATCTCTTTAATGAACATTAAATGATGTACAGAATACTATTTTCCCTTACTATAATTTGCGCTTTCACCGCTCCTGTACAGGCTCAAAACAGGGGTGATGAGGATACCGCAACATCCACTAAAGCAGTACGTGAATCCAGAAATTATACCTACGAAGCCAATAAGGATCTGGTAGAAAACGATTTTGTTAATGCCGAAGGGAATTATCGTAAGGCAATTTCCAAAAACAAGGAAAATAGCTCTGCTCCCTATAACCTCGGAAGGGCCTATTACAATCGAGAAAGTTATGCCGAAGCGTTCTCACGCTTTAAAGAAGCTGGTGAACAAACCAGTGAAAAACCCACCAAACATAAGTCGTATCATAACATGGGTAATGTTTTTATGAACAATAAAGAGTATGACAAAGCGGTGGAGGCGTATAAGGAAGCATTGCGAAATAATCCCAAAGACGAGGAGACCCGATATAACCTGGCTTTAGCTAAAGAAATGCTGAAAAAACAGCAAAACGATCAAAATAATGATCAAAACCAGGACGATAAAAAGAACGACCAGGATAAAGACAACAAAGAGAAAAACCAGGATCAGAACCAGCAAGGCGATCAGAATAAGGACCAGGAAGGGGATCAAAAGGACAATCAGAATAAAGATCAGGGAAATGAAGGGGACAAAGGAGACGAAAAGCCCGAAGAAAACAAGAAGGGTGATGGCGATGAAAAGCAAGAGCAGAAAAAACAGCCCAATCAGGGAGAAGAGCCTGAAAAACAACAACGTCCCCGACCTAACCAATTATCTAAACAACAAATTCAAAACTTGTTGGAGGCCATGCAGAACGAAGAGAAAAAGGTTCAGGAAAAAATTGATGCCAAACGGGTAAAAGGGAAGAAAATTAAAAACGAAAAAGACTGGTAGTGCAACTGGCTATACGCCCATATCGAATTGTCCTTTTTGGTTTGGCCCTTGTTTTGGGAGGTTCTCTTTTTGCCCAAAGTGAGGAGGAGGTCACTTTCAAATTGAAATTGAGCAAGGAGAAACTTGGGATTAACGAGCGGTTGCGTGTAGAATTTGTCATGAACAAAGACGGTGATAATTTTAACCCCCCAAGCTTTGATGGCTTTGAAGTGGTAATGGGGCCTTCACAGTCCATTTCTTCATCCTGGATCAATGGAAAAAGGAGTTTTTCCAAATCCTATTCCTACATCCTGAAGCCAACACGACAAGGAAATTTTACATTGAGACAGGCAACTATTGAGATAGCGGAAAAGACCTACAAAACCCTTCCAAAAAAAGTTGTCATCACTGCTGCAGTAGATAATCCAAATGCGCCAAAAACGGCCGAGGACGTAGCAGAAGAGAGTCTTTACCTGGTAGCACAGGTCTCAAAGAGCACTCCTTTTTTGAATGAGGCGGTTAGTGTTATTTACAAATTATATATTAGCCCGGACATTTCAGTAACTAATTTCAGACCTTTAGATAGTCCTAAATACAATAACTTCTGGAGTCAGGATATCCCGGTCACAAAATACAATACGCAGAACGAAAGTTTTAACGGCAAACCGTATCGCAGTGTTATTTTGAAGCGGGTAGTATTATACCCTCAAAAGTCGGGGAAATTGGATATCGAGCCCCTTTCCCTGGAGGTTTACGTAGATGTCCCCACCAACCGCAGGGATTTCTTTGGGGGACGAATATACACCCAGGCCAGCAAGACGGTCTCCGCAGGCAAACGCTCCTTAAATGTGAGATCGCTTCCGGAAGCAGGGAAGCCAGCAGGCTTTGGAGGTGCTGTCGGGGAATTTGACTTTACGGTTACCACGAGCAAGACCAGTCTAAACGCTTCAGAATCCCTTCAGGCTAAGGTTCAGGTGACCGGAAAGGGTAATCTAAAGCTTTTTCAACTCCCGGAACCTGAACTCCCCAGCGCCTTGGAAGTCTACGAGCCCGAATTTGATGAAAGCGTGCGGACAACCTCCACAGGAATGCAAGGCAAGGTCACCAATAACTACACTATTGTTCCCTCATTTCGGGGTCGTTATCCTATCCCTAGCATCTCTTTTAGCTATTTTAACCCAAAAACCGAAACGTACACCACACTTAACTCCGATGAGATCACCATTAACGTTCAAGAGGGCCCAACGGATAACCTTCCTGCTACTCCTGGAAGTGCTAATCGGCAAAAGATACCGATCACTTCCGGAAATCAGTTTCACTTTATAAAAACCCAATCAAATCTAACGGCAATTGGCAGTTCCTATTTCTTTGGATCCAAAACCTTTTATGCGCTCCTGCTTGGACCTCTGGTGTTTATTCCGTTGATAATGCTTTATCGAAAGAAAAGAGCGGCATGGGAAGCCGATGTAGAGGGCAACCGATTAAAAGCGGCGAACCGGTTGGCAAAAAAGTTCTTATCTGCTGCAAAAAAAGAATTGGGCAACAAAGAAGGTTTCTACATCGCACTGGAAAGGGCATTGCATAATTATTTGAAGGCTAAACTAAAGATAGAGACCTCTGAGTTCAGTAAAGAACGTATACTTGGATTATTCAATGAGAAAAATGTAGATGATTCCGCAAAAGAACAGTTTATTGAACTTCTTAAAAATTGCGAAATGGCCAGATACAGTCCTTTTACCAACGTTCAGATGAAAGACGATTATGATAAAGCCAGTACGGTAATTTCTAAATTGGACAAGCAATTATGAAAAAACACATCGTCGTTCTTTTTGCTCTTGTTATGTCATTGGGGATATATGCCCAGGAGGCAACTACTTTCGACAAAGCAACCGAGGCCTACAATGACGGGGAGTACCAAAAAGCAATTGATCTGTACCTTGATATCCTGGAAAGTGGTAAGCATTCTGCCGAGCTTTATTTCAATCTGGGAAACTGCTATTACAAATTGGATGAGATTGGCCCAAGTATCTATTTTTATGAAAAAGCGTTGTTGCTCAAGCCCCAAGATGCTGAAATTCTGGACAATCTTAGGTTTGCCGAAAACATGCGGCTTGATGCTATCGAGGAAATGCCAAAAACTGCTATGGCAAAGCTCCATGATACTGTAGTTCTTGCATGGTCATTCGATCAATGGGCAATCATTGCCATTGTGATGCTGTCTCTTTTTGTCACCGGTTATATCACCTATTACCTATTGTATTCCGCTACCAAAAAAAGAATTGCGTTCATCTCCGGTACACTAGCGCTGTTTTTAGCGGTATTTGCCCTTGCCATGGCCTATTTGGCCTTCCAGGACTTTACCACAAAAAATCCCGCTATTATTTTTGAGCGAGAAGTAGCAGTAACATCAGAGCCAAACCAAAGGAGTGAAAAGGTATTTGTATTGCACGAAGGTACTAAGGTAAACGTCATGGATACCCTGGAAAACTGGCATAAAATTAAAATAGCAGACGGGCAGACCGGCTGGATTCCTTCAGAAAGCCTTAGGCTGGTTAAGGATTTTTAAATTTCTTACCAAAAATAGGAAAGGATTACCGCTATATTTTTGAAAATCAACCAGATGAGGATAGCTCCCTCCTTATTTTGTGGTATACAATCGCTACTCAACATCATTGTATCCATTTTCGCTAAGGCCAGGGTTGTATATGCCTATCTTGAACGTTGGATTGTCCTGAAAACATACAAAGAAAAAGGCAGTCTATTGTCTCCTAACGCATTGACTATTCGTGAGTATTGCAGCATAGTCGACTCGAATATGTTGGTTTTACCAACACCAACACCTGTATTTTGATGTGCTTCGCTTTATTTTCCAAAACCGGTAATTTGCTCCCTCTAAACAATTATACTATTTTAATCCTCCCGAAACGCATAGCTATCGGGCCAAAATTTAAGGCTTATGTTCAGGTATATAAAAAATGATTTACCGGCCAGTATCGTGGTGTTCTTTGTGGCCCTTCCTTTGTGTTTGGGAATTGCTTTGGCTAGCGGCGCCCCACTTTTCTCCGGTTTGATCGCAGGAATAGTTGGTGGAATTATTGTGGGAGCATTGAGTGGGTCGCACATTGGTGTTAGTGGTCCTGCAGCAGGATTGGCTGCTATCGTATTAACCGCTATTGGGGCTTTGGGTGGATTCCAGAATTTTTTATTAGCTGTGGTGATCGGAGGACTAATACAGCTACTTTTTGGGATTCTTAAAGCAGGAGTCATAGGGTACTATTTTCCATCATCGGTAATAAAAGGAATGCTTACCGGTATAGGGATCATAATAATTCTTAAGCAGATCCCCCATTTTTTTGGTTATGACGAAAACCCGGAAGGTGATTTCGCTTTTTTCCAAGTAGATGGGGAAAACACTTTTTCAGAGATCATAAATGCCTTTAATTACATCAGTCCCGGATCAACGGTAATTGCCCTAATAGGGCTGGGAATTCTTGTCCTTTGGGAAAGAGTTTTGAAAAAACGCGCAAAGATTTTTGAGTTGGTACAGGGCCCTCTAGTAGCCGTAATTGTTGGTATTCTGTTTTATGTAGTTACACAGAACAACGAATCCCTCGGGATTGCCAGCAAAAATCTGGTAAGTGTTCCGGTTCCTGAAGATGCGGCATCGTTCTTCGGGCAGTTTAGTTTTCCAAATTTTGCGGCTATTGGCAATCCGGAAATTTGGATCACTGCATTTACAATAGCCCTGGTCGCCAGCCTGGAAACCCTATTGTGTGTTGAGGCTACGGACAAGTTAGATCCCCACAAAAGAGTAACCCCTACCAACAGGGAATTGCTCGCTCAAGGCACCGGTAATATCATTTCCGGTTTCATAGGCGGCTTACCCATTACTCAGGTAATTGTGAGAAGTTCTGCCAATGTACAATCCGGTGGTCAAACCAAGCTTTCGGCTATTATTCACGGGTTCTTTTTACTCATTTCCATTATTCTCATCCCCAGGCTGCTAAATATGATACCGCTTTCTGTATTGGCGGCAATACTATTCCTCGTTGGCTATAAGCTAGCCAAACCGACATTGTTCAAAACCATGTATCAATTAGGATGGAAACAATTTGTCCCCTTCATGGTGACCGTTTTGGGAATTATCTTTACTGACCTTTTGGTGGGAATCGGCCTGGGACTAGGCGTTGGAATTGTGGTAATACTTATAAAAAGCTATCAAAACTCTCATTTTTTACATATTGAGGATAGAAGTAATGGCAAGCACAAAATCAAGATGACTTTGGCCGAAGAAGTCACTTTTTTTAACAAAGGCGCTATTTTAAAAGAATTGGACAGCCTCCCTAAATATTCTTATTTGGAGTTGGATGTTAGAAAAACACGTTACCTTGACAACGATATCATAGAAATTCTTCAAGACTTCTCCCGAAAAGCCATAGAACGTAATATTGATATTAAACTTGTTTCCGAACGGGGGGAAGTAGAAAATCCTGATAGCTACCTTGAGTTTTTCAACCTCAAACCAAAACAAACCGCATAATAATGATCACACAGACTAAACAAACCCAGGAAGCACTATCCCCCGATGCTGCAATAGCTTTGCTGAAAGAAGGAAATCAGCGCTTTGTTTCTCGAGCGATGACCGAAAGGGACTTGATCAAACAGGTAGAACAAACCGCCACCGGACAGTACCCTTTTGCCACTATCCTAAGTTGTATCGATTCAAGGGTATCCGCTGAATTAGTCTTTGATCAGGGAGTTGGTGACATATTTAGTGTTAGAGTCGCGGGCAATATTGTTAACGAAGACCTTCTGGGAAGTATGGAATTTGCCTGCAAATTGGCAGGAACTAAGGTAATTGTGGTACTGGGGCATACAGCATGTGGTGCTGTAAAGGGGGCTTGCGACGATGCAAAAATGGGAAACCTCACCCTCTTGTTAAGTAGAATACGCGCCGCGGTGGACGCAGTTGCGGAGCCTTCGGAACCTGAAAACAGAACTTCTAAAAATTCGACCTTTGTAAACGCGGTTGCCGAAAAAAATGTGGCCATAACTATAGATAATATTAGACAACGAAGTAATGTGCTCCGTGAAATGGAGGAGTTTGACGAAATAAAGATCGTTGGAGCCATGTATGATATTTCGGATGGAAAGGTCCATTGGTTATAAAACCAACACCCAAGGTTCAGTAGTGTATTAACACTTGTTGCCCTTCCTTGTAAACTCAATTTTTTTATCTTCCCCGGAATAACACCCGGTATGTTCAAATATCTTAGAGGGGATTTGTTTGGTGGGATAACTGCGGGAATTGTAGCTCTACCACTAGCACTTGCTTTTGGTGTAAGTTCCGGGCTAGGTCCAAGTGCCGGATTATATGGTGCTATCTTTATTAGTTTTTTTGCTGCCCTCTTTGGTGGAACAAATACTCAAATTTCGGGCCCCACCGCTCCCATGACTGCCGTAAGCATGGTAATTATTGCCAGTATTTTAGCAGTACATGATGGCGATCTGAATAAGGCGCTTCCCATAATATTGGCCGTTTTTCTTTTAGCAGGAATAATGCAGATAGGATTAGGTGCATTAGGCCTGGGCATGTATATCAAGTATATTCCCTACCCTGTGGTTTCCGGGTTTATGACGGCAATTGGGGTGATTATTTTGGTTACCCAAATATTACCTGCCATAGGTTATTATCCAAAAGAAGATGAAGCCTTTGTAAATCAATATATGCCCTTGGCCGAGGAAGAAATTCTCGAAAACATATTAAAAGAAGAGGCCGGTGAAGGTATTTTGGTTTTGGAGGATTTTGAAGAGACCGTAGAGCGCGCGGGGGAGATCACCTTAGAAGAAAGGCTTAAAGAAGCGCGTACACTTGCCGGCAAAGATGCTTCGGGGGTCGTGGGCACCTTCAAAGTGCTTCCCAGGGGACTGCAACAGTTAAACTGGTTAGAACTTGTTTTAGCTTTAACTACTATTCTTATTATTTACGGTTTTAAACGGATTACTGAGGCTGTGCCCAGTACGTTGGTAGCCTTGATCCTGGTATCAGGGATAGCCTATGGTCTTGATTTGGAGTATCGCCCTATTGAAAGGATTCCGGAGGGGCTTCCCCTTCCACAATTGGAGTTGTTCACTCAGTTTAAAGTAAGCGCTATTTCACCCTTTATTTTTACCGCTTTAACCCTTGCCCTGTTAGGAGCCATTGACTCCTTGCTGACCTCAGTTGTGGCGGATAACATGACCAATACCAAACATCGACCAAACAAGGAACTAGTAGGCCAGGGAATTGGTAACAGCATCGCCGCCATATTTGGCGGTATTCCAGGGGCCGGGGCCACTATTAGAACCGTGGTTAACATCAATGCAGGAGGAAAAACAAAATTATCAGGTATGATCGCCGGGGTATTACTGCTTATTATTTTGCTTGCTTTAGGTCCGGTGGCCTCCCAAATCCCGGCAGCTGTGCTTGCAGGTATTCTGGTTACTGTGGGAATTGGCGTAATGGATTACAAAGGACTCCGGGCTATCCCTCATTTACCCAAGGACCTAAAATTAGGACCGATCTCCCTAAGCTCCGAAGTGATTATTATGTTAACCGTTCTGGTACTTTCATCGATTTGGAATTTGGTATACGCCGTGGGAATTGGCCTGGTGATCGCCTCTTTGATGTTCATGAAAAAAATTGGAGATCTTACGGCTAACCGCTCTGAAGTGAAACCTTTGGATGAGAAAGCCTGGCCCGATGAAAGAAATTTTCCCGTAAAATTTAAAGAGGAGGTATTTATTAAGCATTTAAAAGGACCTTTATTTTTTGGTTCCACCAGCGATTTTCAACAGCTAGCAGAACAAATTCCCCATACCGCTTCCACAGTAATAATCCGTATGGGACTGATGCAGTACATGGACCAGTCCGGCTTGTACGCTATGGAAGATGTTCTTCAGGATTTAAAGCGAAAAGGAGTAACCGTCCTTTTTGTGGACATTTTAGATCAACCGCGCTATATGATGGAGCGAATAGATATTATTCCGGGCTTAATTCCTACCGAGCATGTGTTCGATGATTTTGACGCCTGTTTGCAATGGGTAATTGCCAATGTAAAGGATAAATATCAACCCATTGTATGAAGATACTTCCGTTTCCCAATGATTTCGACTTCATTTTTTAGAAGCACTGCCTTAAAACAGGAATTCTTTTCCACGGGTACCCGTTGATAATGGCATCTTTTTGGCGCGATAGTGGTTCCCCTTTTAATTTCCTACATCTACAGCGACAATTTACTAAATTTGTCATTCTCTAAGGTTGTGAGTAATGATTGATACACTTAAAGAACACCTGGTTGAAGTGGAAAATTTCAAGGCGGATTCGATGGAAGAAGTCGAGCGCTTTCGGGTGAAGTATTTGGGTAAAAAAGGCTTGTTGAATGTGTTTTTTACGGCATTCAAAAACGTTCCTTCAGATCAAAAAAAAGAATTTGGTCAAGTCATTAATCAATTAAAGACTAACGCAACCGAAAAAGTCAATCATTTAAAGGAAGTATTGGAAAAGAATACTTCCCCATCAGGAAAATATGGAGATCTAACACGGCCCGGCGAGCCCTTACCCCTTGGGGCGAGACATCCCGTATCCATCGTTAAAAACAGGATAATAGATATTTTCCTCCGCATCGGCTTTAATGTTTCCGAAGGGCCTGAAATTGAGGATGACTGGCACAACTTTACCGCCCTAAATTTACCGGAATATCACCCTGCCCGAGATATGCAGGATACCTTTTTCATCCAAACCAATCCGGATATCCTCTTACGTACCCATACTTCTTCGGTGCAAATACGCTATATGGAAGAAAACGATCCTCCTATTCGTACAATTTCCCCGGGAAGGGTATATCGTAACGAAGCCATCTCCGCTCGTTCTCATTGTTTTTTCCACCAGGTAGAAGGCCTTTATGTGGATCGTGACGTTTCTTTTGCCGATTTAAAACAAACCCTGCAGTATTTTACAACAGAAATGTTTGGAAAATCTGAGATACGATTACGGCCTTCGTATTTCCCTTTCACCGAACCCAGTGCCGAAGTGGATGTGTATTGGGGATTGGAAAATGAAATTGACTACAGGATAACCAAGGGAACGGGATGGTTGGAAATAGGGGGTTGTGGAATGGTAGATCCTAATGTCTTGAGCAATTGTAATATTGATCCTGAGGTGTATTCCGGCTTTGCTCTTGGAGTAGGTATTGATAGGATGGCCATGTTACTGTACCAGATTCCTGATATCCGAATGTTGAGCGAAAACGACCTTCGTTTTTTGGAACAGTTTAAATCTTCGTTGTAACGAGCAACCTTTCCCCGCTTTTTGATCTTATAAGAAATCTCAGATGAGACCATATTTCCTTCTTTTTGTTTTCGGAGTTTTTCTTGGATGCAATGACGACGATGGCAATGATTGCGAATTGGTAGACTGTGCCTTTCAGTCCCTATCCATTGAATTTGTCGATACCAACGGAATCAACTTGATTGCCAATGGCACTTATGAACAAGCCGAAATTATAGTGACTAAAGATGGCGTACAGGTAAACTCAAATCTAAGCACTTTGGATACCTTATTTTTCGAAATTAACGGGGAGGTGGGGGAGAATATCTACGAAATTAAGCTGAATGATACTGAAACCGATGTATTGATTTTAGATTTAAGTGGAGAAAATGTAGAAACAGGGTGTTGCGGGCCTTACTTTCCGATAAATCAAATTCTTTATAATGGTCAGGAACAAGAGGGTGAATCAGATAGTGGCCTTTATTTTGAAAAAATAACTATTGTAAAATAATTTTGGCTTTCAGAAATGATTCAAATCGTTTTTGTTCAACCTTAAGAACTTCTCTTTTTTTAGCCTGATTTTTTTTATATCCCAATTTTAAGAGTTTGATTTTTATGACTTTACCATAGGAATTACGCTGCGTGCCCATTAATTTAGTTACATAGACTAATCCAAACTATTTCATTATGGCCGCAACAAACATCCATCGAAGGAACTGGTTAAAAAAAGGTGTACTTGCCACGGGAGGGATCTTAGCCGCCCCTTATTTTAGTTATGGCGAAAGTCCCAGAACGCCTTTGCCACTGGACCACCAGGGAAATGCTATCTATAGTCCTTTTTTCAAAGAATTCCTTCCGGAAAACTTCAGAGAATTTCCGGAATTGGATGCCAGACTAAATGCTAATGAAAATCCTTATGGCCCGTCACCACTGGCCCTGGAAGCGTTAAAAAAAGCTGCTCCGGGAGGAAATCGATATGCCTGGAAAGAGCTGTTTCAACTTATTGATAAAATTGCAGAATTTGAGGGCGTAGCCCCTGAAAACATCATGATGGGGCCAGGTTCTTCGGATCTACTGGAAAAAACGGCCATGGTACTGTTTATGAACGGAGGTAACGTGGTTTCAGCAGATCCTGCTTATATGTCCCTGATACGGGTGGCCGAAGCTACCGGGGGAAGCTGGAAACCGGTACCCCTGAAAGAGGACTGGTCGCATGATCTGGATGCTATGGAAAAGGCAATAGACTCCGAAACCAAATTGGTCTATATCTGTAATCCCAACAATCCGACGGGTACCATTACCGATAGCGAAGCATTGCTGGATTTCTGTTCCAGAGTTTCAGAAAGCGTTCCGGTATTCGTGGATGAGGCCTATCTGTGGTTCTTAGAAGATGGTGCCAGGCATAGCATGATTTCGTTAATTAACCAGGGTAAGGATGTTATAGTGGCACGTACATTCTCGAAAATTCATGGGATGGCCGGGCTAAGGGTAGGTTACGCGATCGCTCAGGAGGCTACCTTAGATAAACTTCAAAGGATAACCCGAGCAGGCATGGGTATTTCTTATCCTTCCGTATTTGCGGCGATGGGTGCTATGGATGATACCGCCTTCTTGAACAAATCAAGGGATTTGAATGCCAAGGCCAGGGACTATGTGTACACCAGCTTAACAAATATGGGCTTCGCTCCTGTTCCTTCCCACACCAGTTTTATGATTTTCCCCATTGAAATGGATGGCAAAGCGTTTTTATCAAAGATGACAGCCCTTAAAGTGGGTGTTAGGGCGTTTCAATTCATGGGCAAGAACTGGTGTAGGGTGAGCATGGGAACCCTGGAAGAAATGCAATTGTTTACCAAAGCTATCAACAAGGTATTGGTGTAGTACATGGAGGTTGGTATTGAAAAAACCGTTGTTTTCCTCCTGTTTATCTTTCTTGGGGTACTTTTAAAGACAAAGTTCAAGTCTCAGGAAGAGGTGAATGGTCTAAAGAAGATCATTTTGAACCTTGCGCTCCCAGCCACAATATTTATTGCGTTGTTGGGAATCAAAGTTGAGGCAAGTCTTTTGTTATTGCCGCTAATGGCCTTGTTGTTTAACGCGCTCCTTTTTGTGGTTTCCCCTTTTTTGCTCCCAATTGTTGGTTTTAAGAAAAGCACCCCTGCCTATAGAACTGCAAGACTCTTGATTCCCTCATTGGCGCCCGGGCTCTCTTGCTTTCCATTTGTTTTAGAATTTTTAGGTGATGATTATTTGGCTAAGGCGGCAATGGCCGATTTGGGTAACAAGATATTTGTACTTATTATTTTATATCTGGTGGCCATGCATTGGTTTTATTCTAGAAACCAAGACAGCCGCATGGGGAGTAAGGACAAACTTGTTTCCTTATTGAAAACTTTGGTGACCGAGCCGGTAAACCTGTTTATTGGCTTCGCCCTTTTATTGCTTTTCTTAGGCTTGAATATGCAATCTATGCCTTTTGTAATTAGCGATACGCTTTTAAAACTAAGTCTAATGATGACCCCACTAGTACTATTGTTCATTGGCTTGGCCGTAAAAATCAAAAAGAAGCAGTTTTTACAAATTTTGTCCATGCTTCTTATCAGGGCCAGTCTGGTTTTCTTCCTGGTTGCAATATTCCTTGCTGTTTCTGGGCATAACCTTCAAAATGATACTCTACTCATACTCTCTTTTGGATTGAGTGCCTGTAGTTTTTGGCCCTTTGCCCATCTGTCGTTCGTGGACAGTTTAGAACTTGAGAAAAAATCGAAGACGTTCGACAGTGATTTCGCCATTGCTATCTTGGCCCTGTCTTTTCCACTTTCGACGACCTTGATTTTAGGCGTTTTAAATAGCGGACCTTTATTGGATTCGCCAATAAATACTTTGTTTGTGGGTTCAGTGCTCTTATTGCTTGGTACTACATTCCCATTGATCAAATTACTATCGAGAAAGATCTCAAAATTTCGTCTTTCTGATACCAAAATGGAAACAGCCACAACTGAAGGGGCCTGAAGTCCAACTTCCATTCGACTATGGTCATCATTTTTTGTTAGCTTCCTGGCAGCTAACACCCTAATGTTTATATTCTCTTAGAATGCATTGAACTCCCATTTGCAATTAAAGTAATTGCTAACCAGTAGGTCGACAATATCAACATTCCTGAAAGTTCAAACGGGTTTTTGAATTTGTTTATGGCTATTAAAGCATCCGAAAACATAAATAGTAAGGCTCCAAGAGCAATTAATGCGTAACTGGTTTTTTTGTTGTCCAGATACAATGAAACTCCTTGCCAAACCATGAATAAGATGACCAAAACATATGCCGCAACCGGATATTTAAGGACCCCTAAATCTTTATACAACCAAATATATATACCAATGCCTACCAACAACAGAACCAGTGCTATTGCAATGTTTTTTTGAAAACCTTCCAGATAAATAAATCCTTTTGAAAACAAAAGATGACCTATTAAAAAGGTTCCCAAACCATAAACAAAGAAATCTGATTTTAACAAGAGTACATCGCCCATAACGCAAAAACAGAGCGCTGCTATAAGGGTATTTCTAAATTTATTGTTCTCTCCCTTTGTCAAAACTGGCAGAAGAATGACCAGTATTGTGGTGATGGGTTTGAAAAAATAGAACCACGAACTCCCTTGATAATCCAGAAAAATGGCAACAAGAGCACTCAAAAAGATAAGGGTATTCAATACTGTTCTACTACTAATGATTTTCACAAAAGATGGTTTTATCGTAACGGGAACCCTTTTGCCGCCCACCAAGGATGCACCTCAATTTCCAATCTGCCTACTTGTACGGCAGGATCCAAATTTGCCAGACTATCGGCCATTTGAAGGGTCGGAACATTATAGATGGTAATACCGCGAATATCCCCATCATCACCAAAAGGTCCCGAAATATCGGCATATCCGGCTTCGTACATTCGTCCTAGATGGGCCAAGTGCAAGGCCTGTAGACTATCCGCAGCTGCTTTGTCTTGCGAACGTTCGGGACCACGTTTCAAAAAGGCAATAAAATACTGTTGCATGAGAACAGTGTCTTTCGTTTTTTCATCAACATAATCAAAAATCTGGTAGCCCTGATCAATGAGTTCCTGTTTCACCTCAGCGATTGCTTTTTTCGGTTCCTCTGTTTGCCGATGTTCCGGTGTTCCCTGAGGTTGCTTACATCCCCAAAGCATAATTAGAATTAGGCCCGCTAGCACTACTTGTTTTTCCATTGGTTATACGGTTTTAAACTTAATTGTGAATTGTAATACCGGATATTTCCGGTGACTTCCGCTCCAAGCCAAGGAGGCTTTTCGAAGGGTTCATCCTCATGCTGCAGCTCAATTTCAGCGATAACCAGTCCTTTGTTCTCCCCTAAGAATTCATCCACCTCAAAAACATGCTTACCTACAGGAACTACAAAACGAACCTTTTCCAGGATGATAGGTTCACATAGATCAATTAGGTTGGTCGCTTCAGCAACCGGAATTTCGGTTTCCCATTCAAACCGGGTTGTGCCCGAGGTATTTCCTGCTCCTTTTACCGTAAGTAGGGCGGTATTTCCCATAATTCTTACCCGTACAGTACGCTCAGGATGGGTATTCAAAAACCCTTGCACCATCCGCAACTGAGAAGCAGCACTATCCTTGTATACATCGGACCTTACCAAAAATTTGCGTTCAATTTCCAGATGTTCCATTTGTTCCTATGGTTTTTAAAATAGTGGATGAGACGCGAATAGGATCATACGGATGGTTGGCCAACCAAAGCATTGCCCTGGCAATAGTCTCAGGTAAAATGATCCAATACTGCTGTAAAGGACCAATCATTAAAAAATCCAAACCACCCAAAACCTTTTTAAAAAAATACTCTCCTGGCCTTTTCTCTTCTCGTTTACCCCCTATCAGGCCAGGTTGTACTATATGGGTCTTTGGAAGCCCTATCGCAATAACATCCTGCTCCATCTCTCCTTTTATCCTGTTGTAAAATATGGGACTCTTTGGATCCGCTCCCATGGCTGAGATGGTTATAAAGGTGGTTATGTCATTTTCTTTGCAGTGTTTGGCCATATTAACGGGAATACCATAGTCTATTGCTTTATACCGTTCCTTTTCCGGGGTTTTTGCCTTTGTTGTCCCAATACAGCAAAAAACCTCATCCCCTTGAACTTCCTTACCAAACGCCTTTAGTTGCAGCAAGTCGCCCACCACAACATTAAGTTTGGGATGGCTAATGTCCAATTTTCTTCTTGACAGTACGGTTATCATTTTATAACGGTCATCTTCCAACAGGAAGCGTAACAATTTTCCCCCTACCAGTCCGGTTGCCCCCAGGATAATAGCTCTTTTCTGGTTTTTTTCCATCCTTTTAAATATAGCCTAAATTTGAAAATGGCCTTTGATTTCCCTCTTCGAAAGATTATTCATGTAGACATGGATGCTTTTTACGCTTCCGTGGAACAGCACGATCATCCGGAACTGAAAGGAAAACCGGTTGCAGTAGGTGGAGGTTCAAAGAGAGGGGTAGTTTCAGCGGCAAGTTATGAAGCCAGAAAATTTGGGGTTCGCAGTGCCATGAGCGGATATCTTGCCAAACAGAAATGCCCAGAGCTCATTTTCGTAAAGCCAAGATTTGAACGGTACAAAGCAGTCTCTCTTCAGATCAGGGAGGTTTTCTATTCATATACCGATCTTGTGGAGCCACTTTCTTTAGACGAGGCCTACCTGGATGTTACCAAGAATAAAAAAGGAAATCCGAGTGCAACACTCATTGCACAGGAAATTCGTAAAACAATATTTGAAAAGACCGGACTTACCGCTTCTGCGGGAATTTCAATTAACAAGTTTTTGGCCAAAGTAGCGAGTGATTACAACAAGCCTAATGGGCAAAAAACGGTAAATCCGGAAGAAGCGCTTCAATTTCTGGAAAACCTTGAGATTCGAAAGTTCTATGGTGTAGGGAAAGTGACGGCTGAAAAAATGTATCAACTGGGCATTTTCACAGGTAAAGATTTGAAGAAAAAATCCCAGGAATTCCTTAATCAACATTTTGGTAAGAGCGGACAATACTATTACCAGGTGGTAAGGGGTATACATTTAAGTGAGGTAAAACCGGAGCGAATACCCAAATCTGTGGGTGCAGAGCGTACTTTTAGTGAAAATTTGAGCAGCGAGATATTCATGCTGGAAAAGTTGGAAAACATTGCTGCCGAACTGGATCGCCGTCTAAAAAAAAGTAAAATCGCTGGAAAAACAGTTACGCTTAAAATAAAGTATAGTGATTTTACCTTGCAGACCCGAAGCAAGACCCTTCCCTATTTTGTTGCCGACAAAGCACTTATCCTCGAAACCGGTAAAACACTTTTGTATCAATCCGAATTAAAGGATTCTGTACGACTTCTTGGGCTTTCGCTTTCTAACCTCAACACGGAGAAGAAAGAAAAGTCGGCACCCGAACGGGTTTCCGTGCAATTGAAGTTTGATTTTTGAATTTACTTTCATTTAGGGAAAGGAAAATAGATTAACTTACGGTTTCACCATACTCCTTCCAAATGAATCAAAAGAATTCAAAAAACTCCCGTAGATCGTTTATCAAAAAAGCATCCATAGCCTCAGCTGCCGTTGGGACTTCTCCTTTTATACTATCAGCATCGCAAGGGGAGCGTTTGTTTTTGACAACACCCACATATAAGGACTCCTTTACAGCTAATGACCAAATAAACCTAGGTCTTATTGGTTCAGGGATTCAGGGAATCTATGACACACAAGCAGCACTCTCCGTTAGCGGGGTAAAGCTGGTAGCCGCCTGCGATCTGTATCAAGGCCGGTTGGAGCGCGCAAAAGAGCTTTGGGGCAACACTATTTTTGTGACCAGAGACTATCGAAAACTACTGGAGCGCAATGATATTGATGCCGTAATTGTAGCCACCCCAGACCATTGGCACAAGAAAATAACGGTTGATGCCCTTAAAGCCGGAAAACATGTGTATTGTGAAAAGCCCATGGTCCAAAAATGGGAAGATGGTCAGGAAATCATTTCAGCACAAAAAGATAGTGGTAAGATCTGTCAGGTTGGAAGTCAGGGAATGGCTTCCTTGGCCAATGAAAAGGCCCGTCAATTGTATCATGAAGGCACTATTGGTGAGTTGGTGCTTCTGGATTTTTATAATGACCGTTATTCCGCAGAAGGAGCATGGCAATATCCAATTCCCCCGGACCAGAATCCAGATACGGTAGACTTTGACACTTTCCTGGGGAATGCACCAAAAGTACCTTACGACCCCGTACGTTTTTTTCGTTGGAGGAATTATAAAGATTATGGTACCGGCGTTGCCGGAGACCTGTTTGTTCATGCTTTTTCATCCTTGCATTATATTTTAGATTCCCTGGGACCCGTTGGGGCTTTCGCCACCGGTGGCCTTCGTTATTGGAAAGATGGACGAGATGTGCCTGATGTAAGTATTACGCTATATGATTTTCCAAAGACCGAAACCCACTCTCAATTCAATGCTTCTTTTCGAATAAACTTTATCGCCGGTTCAGGTGGTGGTTCGGGATTTAAACTTATCGGCACCGAGGGGGAAATGGAGTTGGGATGGAATTCTGTAACGGTAAGGCGATCAAAGCTTGAAATGAACCCTAGTGCGTATTCTATGATAGCATACACAGAAGCTACGCAAAACAAAATCAAGAATGACTTTTCCGGTTTAACTGCCCAAGCAAGAAAATCGGCGTTAAAAACCGGAACCACAACTTGGGAGTCCCCTCAGGATTACAAAGGTTCACACCACGATCACTTTTATAATTTCTTTACTGCTATTAGACAGAACGGTACTGTTCTACAGGACCCAACTTTTGGATTGAGAGCTGCCGGAGCGGCATTATTGGCCAACGAAAGTTACTATCAAAAAAAGCCGGTTGGTTGGGATCCGGTTGCAATGAAAATGACATAATCAAATTAATGCAACTATGTCCGATACTCAGAGCTGAACAAAGATACCCATGGCCGTTGGGACAAAGGGTCTTCTCCGTTCAATTGACGTTTGATTTTTGACACTGTTGACAACAAACAGGATTGTTATACTGTGTCATTGATGGAAAGTAGGGTAGCTGTCCAAATGAATACCGAAGACAAAAAGATCCCTATCGTATTGGCAAGAAAGGCTTTTCGTTTATCCATTTTGAAGATATATGCCGCTATACTGCCTGCATAAACCCCTGTTCCCGGTAAGGGGATCATAACAAAGAAGATAAGACCGAAGACCCCGTATTTTTGAATCTTTTCCCCGGTCCCTAGTTTCGCTCGTTTGGCAATAGATACAGCCGATTTTTTATAGAATCGCCACTTAAGCAGATGCTGATTTACTTTTTCCAGAAAGAACATCATCAAGGGAAAGACCAGCACATTGGCAACAAAACCTGCAATAAAAACAAGATATACGTTTAACCCATTGAGCATTCCATAAGGAATGCCAACTTTAGCCTCCCCAAAAGGGGATAAACTCCAAAGTATGGTTAAAACGAAATCCAGTATCACTTTGTACAATTTATTTGGCGAAACTAATCATCAATGCAATTTTAATCCATTAAACAAATCATAAAAAAGAATTAAAAAAACTATGACTCCGGAGTTAGGTAGTAAAAGGCCGTATACTACTGTTGTGTTCTTTGGTAACGCATTGCCAGTAGGAAACAACCTAATGAAAGAAGCAGTATTACCCCCGGAAAATACGCTTTCAGATATATTGCGAAAACCAGGTTTATCCCAATAAAAATAGCAACCAGTACTAGAATTGGGCGGGCTTTCTCTCTCAAAAAAATGGTAATCCCCCCAAAAGATGCCAGGCCCAGCAAATGAACAGAAGGTTGTAAGAAGAGAACGGGCATAATCTCTTTTAAAAAAGAAGGCGCATTGGATTGGTTCATCTTGTTAACAACGTACTCAAATCCACTGCCGTGAAGAAGTGCCATTGTTATGAGTAAAACACTTCCAATTATAATAGAGATCTTGAAATTTCTCAAAGTATAGCTGTTGTTCATAACCTAGTAGTTATCTATACAGACGAAATACATTGTACCATTGGTTGCCTGCTAACGCCCGACAAACTTTAAATTTTCGATAACAACTCAAAACTCTGGTCCCTGAGATATAAGTAGACGTTGGTTAAATGCCTACTTTTAACATGTGAAGAAAGAAAACATTCGTGAACATATTATAGCCGTTGCTAGCGAATTGTTTTATGTAAAAGGGTACAACGTAACCGGGGTGAATGAAATCATCTCCAAAGCAACTATTGCAAAGGCTACTTTATACCACCACTTTAAATCCAAAGAAGATCTTTGTGTTGCTTATTTGCAGCAAAAACACAAGGAATTCACTGACGAATTGCAATTGTATATCGCAGAAGGCAAATCGCCTAAGGATAAATTGTTGTGCATTTTTGAGGTGCTTAGGAACCGCTTCAGGCAAAAGGATTTTCACGGATGTTGGGCGCAAAAAATACTGGCAGAGACCACTGCTCAAAACAAAAAGATTTTCCCCCTAATCCGGAAACAAAAGGAAGAATTGTTGTCCCTACTTGACAAGCTTATTCAGGATACTGTGGCGTTTAGTTCCAAAGCCGAACGGGAGAAAATTGCTGGAGGTATTTATTTACTTTATGAAAGCGCTATCACCCAAAGCTATTTGCACAAAAATGATTGGCCAATTCATCTGGCCAAACAAATGGGCGCCGATTTACTGCTTAATGTTCAGCTTAAAAAATAAGTCCCACCCTTTTGAAATGTATTTAACAAAGGCGGGACTACAACAGCTAATGTATTCCTTCTGCTACTGAACAATTAAAGTATTATCCGTACTTGTAGGATTCAAAGGACAGAAGTAGACATACTCACCTGCCGTGAGCGTGGTGGGCTTTGAAGTCTGAGTTTCGTTGGTCCCTACCGGGGCAGTTACGTAAGCGGTTTGAATATGGTTCTCAGGCTTACTGATGTCCTTTCCCTTTTCTACCAATACAAAGCCAACGTTATGGTCAATACCCTTATTGGCAATTTCAAAAACGTAGGTTCCTACAGGGACAGTTAACGTCTTTTGGGTAAATTCTCCTGGAGTTTGTTCCAGTGCAATTGTCTTGACTGAAGCGTCGGTCATGGTATCCTGTGCGCTAGTTGTGAAAATCGCGCCGATAACAAAAACTAATGTTGCAAATACTTGTTTCATTTTTTGATGTTTTATAAGGTTTCTATTGTGTTTGCTTTTTTACTTGGTATCTATTCGGCAACAACAGCCTCCAAAGGTTGTGCCACGGGGAAATCTACCGGAATTTGGGTAGTACTATGGATGTAGTTGGAAATAGTTTTGTCACCCACCAATACAATGGTATCAATTAGATTTTCCTTAGTCCATCCTGCATTAAAATAATTCTCCAGTACCGCTGTATCGGTAACTCCTCTATTTTCAGTAATGTTTCTGGCTAATCTGGCCAATGCATCCAATTTGTTATCAAATGATGCTTTACCTGAACGAAGTTCAAGGATCTGCTCGTCAGAAAATCCGTTCATTTTACCTATTGCGGTATGTGCGGACAAACAATACAAACAGTTGTTAACCTGACTTACGGCAAGGTTTACTACTTCCTTTTGTTTGGCGGTTAAAGAGGTCTTTGCGTTGGAGAAGTTTAAATAGTTCTCCAATGCATTTTCCGAATAGGCATAGGTGGCATATAGGTTGGGTACAAAGCCTACTGCTTTTTCCAGGTTGTCAAAAATGTTTTGATTTTTGCTACTTACTTCTGCTCTTTTAGGTACATTAAACGTATCCATGATCTTTAGATTTAATTGTTATTATTTTGATTAATAATGCGTTATGAAGGGTTTCTCGGCATCGCAATAGAAATCCTGAGGATGCATGGTATCACAATACCCTTTCACCGTAATGGTCTTCATCAAAGGTTTCTTATGCCTTTCAAAGAAGTTAGCCACGGTAAAAAATGATCGTTGTATTGCCTTCATATATCTTGATTTTTAAATTCAAGACAAAATTGCAACGATAGAGAAGGGAGGTGTTAGGAGGGATTTCCCGACTTCTGGCCAAAATTTCCCTTAAACACTCAATAAAAGGCTTTCGCGGTACTCCGAAGGTGTTTTTTTGGTCATTTTTTTGAAGAATCGACTGAAATGGGCAGGATCATTAAATCCAAGTTCGTAAGCAATTTCCTGGTTTTGCCTATCCGTGAAGTGGATGAGTCGCTTGGCTTCCAGGGCTAAACGCTCTAAGATAATCTGTTGTGGTGTTTTTTGATTATACATGGAGAACAGGTTGGATAGCGTCTTGGGAGATTTGAACAGCATTTCGGCATAGTCGCTCACCTTGCGTTTGGTCTTAAAATGAATATCTACCAAAAAATTGAACTTTCTAATTACTTCAATTTGCTCATTGTTAAGTGCTTTCACCACCAATTGATCCTTCGCCAAACGCGTGGTCATTATAATAAGACGTTTAAGCAGCATTTGTAACATGTCTCCCTGAATATTATCCGGGGTTGAAAACTCCTCTCCAAATACTTCGTACAGTAGGTCAAATCGCTTTTGTAGCTCTTTTGGAATACTTATGATGGGGAGGTCTTGTGTGCCAAAAAACAAGATCCCATTACAGGAAACTTCACTGTCGTGATCCGCAATGCAGTAGAATTCCCTATTAAAAACAAAGGCAGTAATGGGGAGTTGGGACTTAGCAAAAGACAGATTTTGTAGATAGGTTACTGTGACGATTTGATTGGAAAGCAATTGTAGCTCAGACGTGTCCACTTCAAAATTCACCGGTTCACTATTTCTGTTCCATAGAAACTGTATCGTATTTGAGGTGATTGGAAAGCGATTGCCATCGCGCTTTATATCGTCAGAAAGTCCCAACAGCGCTCCTAATTTTTTATCGTAAAAAGTGTGCCTCATCCCTGCATTTCGTTATAGTTCAGGTATTTCCTGGCCATTTAGTCTTATTTTTTTGTTTAGTCTTACAAACCGAATCCACCGTTTTCACCCATTAGTTTTGGACAGAATTGTTAATTGTTGTTATAAATTTTATCGGGTTTGGTTCTTTTTCTAGTATTGAAGTATGAAAGAGATGCAACATTACGATCTTGCTGTGCAAAAATTCTATGCCCAAAGGACATTTAAGGCGCTGCCTTTAGAGGCCTGGGATATGTTCGCTGAACGCTACGGGAGATTTTGTCAGGGGCTTGAAGAGGTGAAAGCTATGCGGGATCTAGCAAAGCGCCAGGATTGGGGTGACACTAGTTTTTTTGAAAAAGAAATTCTGCAGAAAGAGCACATTGTAGTGGTTACCGATCCCCAATTACACATTGTACATGCATCCAAGAATATCTTTCATATGAACGGTTATCACCCTTCTGAGATCATAGGACGCACACCTAAGATCTTTCAGGGCAAAGGGACTAGCAAAAGTGCTCTAACAGAAATTAGAGAAGCCATTAGCGAAAAGCGTCCATTTGAAACTACTGTAGTAAATTACAGAAAAGACGGAAGCCCCTATAAGTGTTGGATTAAAGGAAGTCCTATAAAGAATGCCATAGGGGAGGTGGTAAATTTTGTTGCTTTCGAACGAGAAGTGGCTTAAAAACTACAGGTTTCTATCTCTGTAACCCGGAGTGTATTTACCATTCCCTTATCCTTAATGGGCATTGCCGCTAAACTTATTAGCATATCCCCTACATCAAGGAACCCCTTTTTACATGCAATCTGATTAACGTCTTCTATGGTTTCATCGGTAGAAACATAACGGTCATAATAGAAGGCCTTAACCCCCCATAACAGATTTAACTGGTTCAGAATTCTTCGGTTGGAAGTAAACACCAAGATATGTGCACTAGGACGCCATGCTGATATTTGAAAGGCAGTGTAACCACTATTGGTGAGTGTAGAAATTGCCTTAGCCTGAATTTCATTGGCCATTAGCGCGGCGTGATAACATACGGATTTAGTTATGTAACGTTTTGTTCGAATATGAGGAGGGTTTTGAGGTACATTTATTAGACTGGATCCTTCAACGCTTTTTAAAATACTTGTCATCTTTTCTATGACCTGTATAGGATAATTCCCTACTGAAGTTTCTCCAGATAGCATTACGGCATCTGCCCCATCCATAACTGAGTTGGCCACATCGTTCACCTCCGCGCGGGTTGGCGTAAGACTGGTTATCATGCTTTCCATCATCTGTGTGGCAATGATAACGGGAATTCTGGCTTTTTTAGCCCGTAAGACTAACCGCTTTTGAATAAGAGGAACCTCGTGGGCGGGAACTTCTACTCCCAAATCTCCCCTGGCTACCATCAAACCATCACAGTAGGCAACAATTTTATCGATGTTCTCAACGGCTTCCGGTTTTTCTATTTTGGCAACTATTGGGATCTTATGCTCAGAGTGTTCTTTGATCAGATTTTGCAAATCAATCAGGTCCTGGCTGTGACGCACAAAGGAAAGTGCAATCCAATCCACCTCCTGTTTAACAGCAAATACCGCATCTTTTATATCCTTTTCGGTAAGGGCAGGTAGTGAGATATTGGTGTTGGGCAGATTGACCCCCTTTTTTGACTTAAGAGGTCCTCCTTGGATTACCTTTGCCTTTACTTCATTTTCACCATTGGTATGAATTACTTCAAAGATTAGTTTTCCATCGTCCAACAATATCCGCTCCCCGGGATTAACATCCTTTGGAAAGCTTTGGTAGTTCATATACACCCTTTCGGAATTTCCCTCAAAAGGTTGGCCGGTAACAAACAGGATTTCATCTCCCGGGGCCACTACGACTTCTCCTCCCATAACACCAACCCTAAGCTTGGGACCTTGTAAATCTGCAAGGATTGCAGTATTGCGTTCTAATTCTTCATTGAGTTCTCTGATAATAGTTACTCGCTCAGCGACATCTTCATAGTTGGCATGAGAGAAATTAATTCGGAATACATCAACTCCAGCTAACATCATATCCCGTAACACTTCTTTCCTGCTGGTAGCAGGGCCAAGGGTGGCTACTATTTTGGTCTTTTTTTTGAGAGGCATTAATAAAAAATTAGGTTTTGTTTTGCTTTGATCGTGCCAGAATCCAATAGGTATACCATTGTTAATTTGGGTACTGGTAGGAGCATCCTAATCATGTTCTGTACAAACTTTGTGTTTCCCGGGGTAATTTTCAAAAAATAGTCAATATCCTTTCGTTCTTCTACCAAATAATAGGTTCGCAACGTTTTGCTTTCCGAGAACAGGCCAAAGGCGTCCTCTGAGCTTTCGTATTTCCTGCTATTGCACAGTAACTGCCAACTTTGACCTTCCACTTCATCTTCCCATTCGAAAACCGGAAATGATACTTGTTCCAGTTCCAGATCTTTAGCACATCTGGCCAACTTCAAATTCGCTGCTTCATTTATATGATAGGCCAGGGAATATCCCGCCAAATTACTATGTATGGCAATCAACTCAGAGGAATCCTCTAAAGATTCATCGATTATCTTATATTTTATAGCCATTAAAATTTCGCGAATGCTAAAGATAGAATTAATCGCTAAACCAACCTAGCTAGGTTACTGTTTTACCTGTAAAACAAAGACGAAAACGTTTGAGTTTACTTTTTCTTAAAGCTAGTTGGATTCGATTTTGTCTTGCAGCGCATAATAGGCTCTTTTGGAAGCTTTCTCTTCGGCCTTCTTTTTAGAGGTAGCCCTTGCCTTTGCCATGACCCGATCATCTATGGTCAATTTTACCGCAAAATGTTTCTGCTCGTCGTTACCAGTGTCTTCGTAAACCTCATAATGAAAGTCTTTTTTTTGCTTTTGACACCACTCAATTACCAGGCTTTTGTAACTGATTACCTTGCCTTCCAACTGCTCTATATCTACGTAGGGGGCAATTACCCTTTCATGAATAAATCGTTCACATTGCTCGTAACCTTTATCCAGGTAAATAGCTCCTATTACCGCCTCAAATACATTCCCATATATGTTTTCACCAAAATGGGACTTAGGGATACGACTTTCCACATACTCCAAAAGGTTTAGATCCTTACCAAGTTCATTCAAATGCTTCCTGCTCACAATCTTAGAGCGCATTTTTGTAAGGTAGCCTTCATCCCCTTCCGGAACTTCTTTGTACAAATGCTTAGAGATAACCGTTCCAAGCATCGCATCTCCCAGGAACTCCAATCTTTCATAATTCATTGGGTTTCCATTTTCGTCTCTTTTATTTAAGGAGCGATGGAGAAATGCTTTTTTATAAATACCGATATCTTTGGGTTTAAACCCTAATATCTTTTTCACCCCCTCAAAAAAATTCCCATCCGTCTTCGGATGGGAATTGAATATTTTGGGCGCGAATTTCATCCCTGTTTGACTAGCTTATTTTTCTAAAAACGAGACATGCGTTATGGCCTCCAAATCCAAAGGTGTTACTCATGGCAACATTTACTTCCCGCTCCTGTGCATGGTTAAGGGTTAAATTCAGCTCCGGATCAATTTCTTCATCTACCACACTATGATTAATAGTGGGTGGGACTACATTATACTCCATGGCTAAAATAGAAGCAATAGCCTCAATAGCCCCCGCGGCACCCAATAAGTGCCCGGTCATGGATTTTGTTGAATTGATGTTCATTTTGGGTGCATGGTCTCCAAATACCTGAGAAATAGCCTTGAGCTCGGCAACATCTCCTAATGGAGTAGAGGTTCCGTGCGTGTTAATAGCATCCACGTCTTCAGGCTGTAATCCCGCATTATTAAGACAGTTTTGCATTACCCGAACCACGCCGATACCATCAGGATGTGGGGCGGTCATATGATAAGCATCACTGGATAACCCTCCGCCAATTACTTCCGCATATATCTTTGCTCCCCTGTTTTTTGCGTGCTCATAGTCTTCCAGGATCAACGCTCCTGCCCCCTCTCCCAGGACAAAACCATCTCTGGTGGCATCAAAGGGCCTGGAAGCAGTTTCAGGACTATCGTTTCGGGTAGAGAGTGCATGCATTGCATTGAAACCTCCCATTCCTGCTATGGTAACGGCCGCTTCACTTCCTCCGGTAACCACAACATCACAGTGCCCTAACCGAATGTAATTCAAGGCATCTATTAGCGCATTTGCCGAAGACGCACATGCAGAAACGGTAGTATAATTTGGCCCCATAAAACCGTGCTTAATGGAAATATTTCCAGGGGCAATATCAGCAATCATTTTTGGGATAAAGAAAGGATTAAACCGTGGCGTTCCGTCTCCTTTGGCAAAACCAATTACCTCGTCTTGAAAGGTTTCTAACCCTCCTATTCCGGCACCCCAAACAACACCTACCCTGAATTTATCTAACTGCTCCAAGTCCAGGTTGGCGTCAAGAATGGCCTCATCTGAAGAAATAAGCGCATATTGCGTGAAACGATCCAATTTTCTGGCCTCCTTTCTATCAAAGTAATCCAGGGCATTGTATCCTTTCAACTCACAGGCAAACTTGGTCTTGAATTTCTCAGTATCAAAATACGTTATGGGCGCGGCGCCACTCCTTCCGTTCTTAAGTCCGTCCCAATAGGCGTTAAGATCACTTCCTATAGGAGTTAAAGCACCTAACCCGGTAATTACAACTCGCTTTAATTGCATAGCACTGCTATTTGGCCTGAAATTAAAAAAATTATCCATGTGGAGGTAGGCTCCACATGGATAATTCTAATCCTTTAATAAAATATCATTAATTACTTTGCTTCTTCAATATAGCTTATAGCCTGACCTACTGTAGCGATGTTTTCGGCTTGATCGTCAGGGATTTGAATGTCAAATTCTTTTTCAAACTCCATAATCAACTCTACAGTGTCCAAAGAATCGGCACCTAAATCGTTAGTAAAGCTCGCTTCGGCTACTACCTCATTCTCATCAACTCCCAATTTATCCACGATAATGGCTTTAACTCTTGATGCAATGTCTGACATAGTGTATTGGTTTTTAAATTTAAACGTGGGCAAAAATAAAAAACTTTGGATTAATTACACCATTTGTCGATAAAATGTGCTGTAAATTACCGCTTTAACAACCAACAGCTTACTTTTACCCACTGAAAAACACCCTTAATGAAGGAGATTGTGCTGCTTGCGTCCGGCTCTGGTTCTAACGTCGAAAACATTATAAAGTATTTTGAAGTACACCCAACCATTAGGGTGTCCTGCGTCCTAACCAACAATGCAAATGCGAAAGTGATTGAACGGTGTAAACGTTTACAGGTGCCCTTGTTCTATTTCAATAGAAGTGCCTTTTCCAAGTCCGCTACCGTTCTTAAATTACTTGAATCCCTTTGTCCTTCTCTTATCGTTCTGGCCGGATTTCTTTGGAAGATCCCAGAGGATATAGTACTCTCCTTTCCAAATCAGATCATCAACATTCATCCGGCGTTATTACCAAAGTACGGAGGTAAAGGCATGTACGGGGCTAAAGTTCATCAAGCAGTCTATGATAATAGGGAAAAAGAAACCGGCATCACTATTCATTATGTGAACGAAGAATATGATGAAGGCGCCATTATTTCTCAGGAAAAGACAGTGCTGAATAAAAAAGATACTCCTGAAACCATTGCCCAAAAAGTTCACAAATTAGAGTATGAGCACTATCCCGTTGTCATCGAAAAACTGATTTTGGAAAATGGCTAAGAAACCCAAATTCTACGTTGTTTGGAAAGGGAAAAGGCCAGGCATCTACCAAAATTGGGATGATTGTCAGGCCCAAATCAAGGGTGTTAAAGGGGCCCAATACAAATCATTTTCAACATTTCAAGAGGCAAAAAAAGCCTTTAACGGCAACTATTCTGATTACAAGAGAAAAAAAAGCAACACTTCTGAATTAAGTCTTGAAGAAAAGTTAAAATACGGTGAGCCCAACCACCATTCCATCGCAGTGGATGCTGCCTCTAGCGGAAATCCGGGTATCATGGAATATCAGGGAGTAGACACCCAGACAAAAAAGACACTCTTTAAACAAGGCCCCTTTCAGGAGGGGACTAACAACGTAGGTGAATTTCTAGCTATTGTTCATGGGTTAGCATTTCTAAAGCAAAATGGTAGTGATCGTGTCATTTATTCTGATTCCAGAACGGCTATGAGCTGGGTGCGAAAGAAGAAGTGCAATACAAAACTAGAACAAACGGCAGTTAATCGCCCATTATTCGAACTAATTCATCGCGCTGAAACATGGTTAAAGAACAATTCCTACAACACCCCGGTGGTAAAATGGGAAACAAAAGCTTGGGGGGAAATTCCGGCTGATTTTGGTAGAAAATAATACGGTATATTTGCAGCAAAATTCGGCATGAACTCAATTGGACTTTTTGGATTGAAGCGAAAATCTTGGATTTTTTGCCCAATTGAAAGCTCTTTCGAGTTACATAGCCCAAGTTATGTAAAGAGAAAAAGGTGAAAAG
>JANQRG010000017.1 GCA_028284665.1 Croceivirga sp. | reverse complement strand
CAGGTGTTTTGGGATACCAATCCACCTAGTCCGGCATTCCCACCAGCTAACTAATAAAAACGTTAAAAATGAAAAAGTATATAACTAAATATATTCCCAATCTGCTGGCGGCGACAACCTTACTGTTCATAGCCTGTGAAGATGGAGAAACCACCTTTGATGAGATCGTCGAAAATGAACAGCGGGGCGCTGTGTTGCGAACCGTCTCTATAGATGAGGCTGAAATATTATATGATGTAGCGACCAGTAGCGTACTTGGCGGTAACTTTACTGTCACCCTGGAAGCACAAGACCAGGAAGATGGCGCATTGCTTTCTTCGGTAGACGTATTTATTGGTTTCGAAGATGAAACCGAAGGGGGTACCGACAACGACAGAGATCAAGTTCCTTTGGAAACTATTCCTGCCTCTGCCTTCAGCGCCGGTCCATTTGGGCTTCCCAGAACTGACTATACGGTGAGTTCCGAGACCTTACAAAGCACTTTACAGTTATCCGGGGACCAGATCTTTGGAGGGGACCGGTTTACGGTGCGCTTTGTGTTAAACCTAACCGACGGAAGAAGTTTTTCCTTAGCTCAAAACTCTGGTACACTTACCGGGGCCTTTTTTAGTTCTCCGTTCCAATATAATGTAAATGTGGTGTGTGCCCCATCTGTTCCCACTTCTGGAGACTGGATCTTTGATTTACAGGATTCCTTTGGGGACGGTTTTAACGGTGCTACTATAAGCGTTACCATTGATGGCGAAGTAACTGAAGTAGATCTGGATGATGGTGACGCAGGTCAGGTTATCGTAAATGTCCCAGATGGTACCCAAGTGATTTCCATCATCTTCAACTCTGGAGATTTCGATGAAGAAATTACCTTCCAGGTAACTTCCGCTAACGGAAACACACTGGTTGACGTAGGCCCTAATCCCCCTATAGGAGCAGAACTGTTGGATTATTGCCCGAATAACTTGTAAAACAAACTCTTTCTTTATTAGCTAAAAAAGCCCAAACTTAGTTTGGGCTTTTTCTGTTACCCCCCATTTTTACTTTTTTACATTACTTTTACCGTTTCATCTTAACCTGGGATTGATACCATGCTAGTATCCCAAAATTTAAAGTCATTCATATGCGAATGAAGCAGTTACTCATCCTGATATTTTCTTCCGTGTTTCTCTTTTGCACAGATCAAAAACCTCAGGCACTGGAGACTGGCAAACAGGAAAACGCTCCAGTTTTCAAACGTTTGTCACCTGAACAATCACAATTGGTTTTCAACAACACCATAACTGAAAACATTGCATCCCTGGAAAATCTCTTCAACTATGATTATTTCTACAACGGTGCCGGAGTAGGCGTTGAAGACCTTAACAATGACGGCCTCTTAGATATTTTCTTTTGTGGGAATCAGGTGGCCAACAAGCTTTTTTTCAACCGGGGTAATATGGTCTTTGAAGATGTATCCGAACAGACCAATATCAACAGCGGAAAAATATGGTCCAATGGCGTGACCTTTGTGGACATTAATGCTGATGGTTGGATGGATATCTATGTCTCCCAAGGAGGCCCCAACAAACGACTACAACGGAAAAACCTGCTTTTTGTTAACCAACAGGACGGTACTTTTTTAGAACATGCTCAGGAGTATGGTCTTGACGATATGGGCATAAGCACCCAGTCTGTTTTTTTCGATTATGACCAGGATGGCGATTTGGACTGTCTGGTAATGAACGAAAACGAATTCTATGGTGTAGATCCTATAAATCTTTACAAACTCGTTGCGCAAAATGAAGAAACGCAATACTTTAATTCCTCCCACCTTTACGAAAATAACGGCGGGAAATTCAAGGATGTTACCCGAATTGCAGGTCTGGAGCGACCTATCTTTGGACTGGGCCTGTCCATTGCTGATATTAACGAGGATGGATGGCTCGATATTTACATTGCCAGCGATTATTATATCCCCGATGCATTATTCATCAATAATCAGGACGGGACATTTTCCGATCAGATAAAGGCATATACAAATCAAATCTCCTATTACGGGATGGGAATGGATATTGCCGACCTGAATAATGACAACCTGCAAGATATTTTTGTTTTGGATATGGCATCCAACGACCATGTGCGATCCAAAACTCTCATGGCATCTATGAACACCCAGCGATTTGACTATCTGGTCAACACGGCAAATTTTCATCATCAGTACATGTTCAATTCCCTTCAGTTGAATACCGGATCCAATAAATTTTCAAACATTGCACAAGCCAGTCAAGTGGCCAATACCGACTGGAGCTGGTCCGTACTGATGTCTGATTTTGATCATGATCAGGACAAAGACATTTACATTACCAACGGTTATCGCAGATATGCCCTGGACAATGACCTACAAAGAAAAGTGTTTGAAGCCAAGGTCAAGTATAAAAACAATGTTCCCCTGGAAGTGAAGAAACGGCTTTATGAAGAAATGCCTTCCGAAAAGCTCCCAAACCTTCTTTATCAGAATAATGGCAATCTTGAATTTAAGGACAAAGCACAACGTTGGGGGTTAGCTGATTATTCGTTTAGCAATGGAGCAGCAACGGGAGATTTGGATAACGATGGTGATCTGGATCTGGTGGTGAATAATATGGACGAAAACTGTTTTTTATACCAGAATTTGACCATGGAAGAAAACAGGGGAAATTATCTTAAGGTGAAAGCCTCCGGGACACTCTCTGAAACCTTCCCTAAGATAACACTGTACTATGATGGGAAAACACAATTTATAGAAACCCGAAGGGTAAGAGGATACCGCTCTTCTCATGAAAATGCGGCGCATTTCGGCTTAGGTCAGCAAAAAAAACTAGATAGCCTGATGGTGCTCTGGCCAAGTGGCAAGATGGAAGTAATTAAAAATATTCAACCTAACACAACGGTTACCGTCTATGGGGAAAATGCTACAGTTATACCAGAGGAATATAAGATTACTCCTAAAATGTTCTTTAGTAAAGAAGACCCAGCTTCTCTTGGTATAACGATTACGCATCGGGAAAATCCTTATGATGATTTTGAAAAAGAGATCTTATTGCCTTATAAACAGTCTACATTGGGGCCTTTCGTCACACAAGCTGATTTTGATGGAGACCAACTGGAAGACTTCTTTGTAGGAGGCGCTTCCGGGCAAGCGGGAGTAATCTTTGTTCAAACGGACCAAGGCAATTATGAACAAAAAAAACAGGAGGCTCTGGAAGCGGACAGAAACTTCGAAGATATGGAAGCCGTTGTTTTTGATTATGAAAACGATGGTGACATGGATCTTTATGTGGTTAGTGGAGGAAATGAATTCCCTCAATATTCCTCCTATTATGCTGACAGGTTGTACCTAAATGACGGAAAGGGCAACTTTTTAAGAAAACAAAGTACGGCTTTAGCTCAAAATACAAATAGTGGTAAAGCCGTCATCACAATAGACTTTGATAAGGATGGAGATACGGATGTTTTAGTGGGCAATAGAATTGTACCGCAACACTACCCTGTAGCTGCCCCTTCGGTCATCTATGAAAATCTATCGGGAAGGCTAGTAGATGTAACTGCAACAATTGCCCCGGAACTTGCCGATTTTGGGATCATAAACAGCATAATAGCTACGGACTTTGATGGTGATGGTTGGCAGGATTTTATTGCCGTTGGAGAATGGACAACGATAGGTTTCTTTAAAAATGAGCAGGGTACTTTTCGAAATATTGCGAAGGATAATGAGACTTTGTCGACAAAGGGTTGGTGGTATTCTGTAAAGGAAACTGACATCAACAATGATGGGCTTCCGGATTACCTTGTGGGAAACGTAGGCAATAACATCAAGTTCACCGCAAGCAAGGAAAAACCATTTAAGGTATACGCCAATGATTTTGATGACAACGGAACCCCAGACATTGTATTGAGCAAAAAATATCAAGGGGAATACGTTCCGGTCCGCGGCCGGGAATGTTCTTCTCAACAAATGCCTTTTATTCAACAAAAATTTGAAACCTATTCAGAATTTGCCAATGCTAAACTGGCGGATATTTATGGTGAAAAATTAACGTCTGCTTATCAGGCAGAAGCGACTGAATTCCGATCTATGCTCTTGCTTAACAAGGGAACTGGCGACTTTGAAATTTCGTATTTGCCCAATGAAGCTCAGTTCTTTCCTATAATGGATAGCGTTTTTCTCGATCTTAATGAAGATGGTTTTGAGGATGTAGTGGTAGCCGGAAGTATTTATAACACGGAAGTAGAAACCCCTCGTTTAGATGCTATATCCGGTTTAGTCCTGATCTCAAATGGTGAAGACGGCTATTTCCCATTGCCCTGGAAGACGTCAGGTATGCGTGTGGATGGAAATATTAAAGATATTGAGCTGTTATCGTCTTCTAAAGATACATTTGTTTATGCCTCAAAAAACAATGCTCCTCCCGCTATTTATAAAAAAAAGAAATAGTCTCCCAACCAAATTCATTTATCACTCCCCTTAATAGAGAAAAGGCAGCTTTTTCTGCCGCCTTTTCTGTACTAAGAAAAACTCATGCACTTCAAAATTTAAGTCTAAGATTCCCATACATGCGGTAAAGTAACGTTACGATTTTGTATCAAAAATCAAACAAAGGGTTTCAGTAAGCAATAGGCTTTTTTTTGATTTTCTCTTCCCTCCAGAACTAGTGTACCAAATACGTTCAAAAAGAGTAAAACAACTTTTCTTAACATTTTCAAATATTCTACTGAGAATTATTTTCTTAGTTTTGAAATCTCATCAAGAAAAAAAATGAAAAAACTCGCTATTTTATTACTATTCGCTGCCCCAATTGTTGATTCTCTTGCCCAGGCCACAGGACAAATTGCTAACTATTCCTCTTCCGGAAATGCCGGCTATAATGCAGTAGGACAATTAAATGCGATTTTGGGCCCTATCGAGGATGCGCAAAAAAAGCTATCAGCTGCTCAACAGAACTTTCAAGGTTCTCCCTATACCTCAGAGGCATTTTTACCCACTACTTTGTACTATGGAGAAGAAAATTTGGGCCCTCTTTTTTACCGCTATAATGCCTATAACGAAGAAATAGAGATTAAAAAAAGCAACCTGGAAGATGAAGGGATCAGGGCTTTAGGAAGAGATAAAAAGATTTCTTTGATGGTAAATGGTAAACGAATGAGCTTCAAAACCTTTATCGATAAAAAAGGACTTACCCAAAACGGTTATCTTACCTTACTGCAAGAAGGTAAGTATTCCTTGTACCAAAGAACAGATGTAAAGTACACGGAAGGACAGAAAGCTCAGAATTCTTTTGTCCCAGCTATTCCAGCCCGTTTTTCACAATTTAAGGAGTATTATCTTGAGATAGAAGGAAACAACAGGATTGATGAGCTTGAATTAAGCAATAGAAAACTGATTAAGTTGGCTTCCAGTCAAGACAAGGAACCACTAAAACAGTTTCTCAAAGAGAATAAGGTTAAGCTCAACAATGAGCAAGATGCCTTTAGTGTTCTCGAATTCTTAAATAACAGATAGTAATCACTACAACTTCTAAAAAAAGCCGGCACTATTTACCCGGCTTTTTTTTGTGTTTGCAAATAATGAAGCTAATGCCGCAAAAAATTCTTAAATTGTATTTCACTTAAATTGAGATAGCTATGAAGATTTCCATTCGTTTTTTGATTTTTGCACTTGGTTTTGGAAGTATCCTAAATGCACAGACTACAGGGCAGGTGGCAACATATACTGCAAATAATGCCGATGGGGGCGTTTCCGATGCGTTGTATAATTATGCCATGGGGTCCTTATCTGATAAATATGACAAGGTTAAACTTTCCAATGAGAACCTTGAAGGCTCCCCTTATGAATCTAATTCCTTTGCTCCCGCAAAACTATTCTACGGAGAGGAGTTAGTGGGCAATCTCTTTTATCGGCACAATGCTTACAATGAAGAAATAGAAATTAAGCAACAGAATTTAGAGGGAGAACCTATTAAAGGTTTAAGTAAGGACAAGAAGATCAAACTGGTCGTCAATGGTAAACCCTTAAGTTTTAAAACATTTATTAACAAAAGTGGAACTACCCAGAACGGGTATCTGACCCTGTTAAGAGATGGAAACTACAAATTATATGAGCACCTCGGAGTTACCTTTAAAGAAGCCAAAAAAGCACCTAATTCTCTTGTCCAAGGTTCCCCGGCAAAATTTTCGCAGTTCACTGAATACTACCTGGAATCCCCTGATGGCCGAAAAATTGAGCAACTCCAGCTGAACAACAAAAAGTTGCTTAAACTCGTAGGTAGCGATAATCAAGCAGCGCTTAGCAAATTTTTGAAAACTGAAAAACTAAAGGTTAAAGACGTAAATGACCTATACCAAGTAGTTGATTTTCTCAACCAGTAGTATTAGGAATGTCTTTCTATAAGGCCGGTTGATGGGCATAGACCCATAGCGTGGTCAGGGTTCAGTCCCAAGGGTGTATATGAAAAAAGAAGAGGTTATCTATGGCTTGAGGGCAATTATAGAGGCGATTGAGGCTGATAAAGAGCTAAATAAGGTTTTTCTTCAAAAGGGACTCTCCGGTAACTTGTACAAGGAACTGGAACATCTAGTACGTAAAAAGAAGATCAACAGTTCATATGTGCCCATCGAAAAGCTCAATAAGCTTTCCAAAAACAATCACCAGGGGGCCATAGCACTGGTTTCTCCTGTGCATTTTCAGGAGTTTACAACCCTTATTGAACATGTCATAACTACGAAAGACAGGCCTTTTTTGCTTTTGCTTGATGGCGTAACGGATGTCAGAAATTTTGGAGCTATCATCAGAACAGCAGAATGTACCGGGGTAGACGCTATTATTCTGGCAAAAACAGGCGCCGCTCCGGTGAATAGTGATACCATAAAGACTTCGGCCGGTGCTGCGTTCAATGTCCCTATTACAAAAGTAGATCACTTAAAAGATGCCGTTTACTATCTCCAGGGTTCCAACATCCAGGTAATTGCGGCAACCGAAAAAGCAGATGAATCCATTTACGACCTTGATTTTACCGCTCCAATCGCAATACTTATGGGATCGGAAGATAAAGGCATTTCAACCTCATTATTGAAGTTAGTGAATCATAAGGCGAAACTTCCTTTGCTTGGAAGTATTGGCTCCTTAAATGTGGCAGTAGCTTGTGGTGTTACCCTCTATGAAGCAGTTCGGCAACGAATAAGTTAATCTTCCTTGCTTCTTTTGTATTCATACTGTATTCTTGGAGGATTCTCTTCCTCTTTTTTAGTATTTTCAATAAAGTTGCCATCTTCATCAAAATGCTGTAAAAACTCATCTTCGTCTTCATTATAATGCTCCTCCTCCCAATTGTATTTTTTTGGAACGGGGACCTCAAAACGTAACCATCGTGCCAGTAAAAGGCCTGTCAGAAAACCGGAAAGATGCCCCTCCCATGAAACCCCTTCCTCTATGGGAAAAATATACCAGAGCATACTACCATAGATAAACACCACTGTCAACGACAATGCCACTAAACGAAAGTGTTTTTGAAAAATACCTTTGAAGAAAATAAAACTGGCCAGCACGTAGATAATACCGCTAGCGCCAATATGATAGCTTTCCCGCCCAATAACCCAGGTAAGCAGCCCCGACAACATCCAGCCCCAAAAAAGGACTTTCCAGGCTTTAGGTCTATAAAAATAGAACAACGCCAAGCTCAGGATTGCCAAAGGAATAGTATTATGGTATAAATGGTCTACCGAACTATGGATTAATGGACTAAATAACACTCCCCGAAGCCCAGATAAATCCCTGGGAAAAACGCCGTATTCATTAAGATTTATTCCGGCTTTGAGCTCTATCCAAAACACCGTCCATATAGATAGAACAGCAAAAAGTGGAATAAGTAATAACTCCAGTGTAAATTTGAAATATTGGTTTTCCGACATAATAGCAACAGGACAACTAGTACGCCAAAGTTCCTAAAATTGACAAAAGGTCATTTATCGAAATCCCTATTTTTACACCATGAATGTACCGTTAGCAGAAAGAATGCGACCTAAAACGCTTTCAGAATATGTAAGCCAGGAACATTTAGTGGGTCAAGATGGCGCATTATACCATCAAATACATTCCGGCATAGTCCCTTCCATGATACTTTGGGGACCCCCTGGGACAGGAAAAACCACCTTAGCAACCGTAATAGCTAACCAAAGCCAACGCCCCTTTTATACCCTAAGCGCTATAAGCAGCGGGGTAAAAGATGTTCGCGAAGTGATTGATAAGGCCAAGCAAAGTGGCGGTCTGTTTACGTCCAAGAACCCTATTCTTTTTATCGACGAGATTCATCGCTTTAGCAAATCACAGCAAGATTCGCTATTAGGAGCAGTGGAAAAAGGATGGGTAACCCTTATTGGTGCAACCACAGAGAACCCCAGTTTTGAAGTAATTCCCGCCTTATTGTCACGCTGTCAAGTATACGTTCTTCATCCCTTTGGCAAAAAAGACCTACTTGAACTACTGTACCGTGCGATACAAGAGGACGATGTGCTGACGCACAAAAAAATCGAATTAAGGGAAACGGAAGCATTGCTAAGACTATCAGGAGGTGATGGCAGAAAACTATTGAACATCTTCGAACTTTTAGTGAATTCCGAACAAGCGGATGAGGTAATTATCACAGACGAGATGGTACAACGAAAAGTACAGAAGAATACTGTGCTTTACGACAAAACCGGAGAACAACATTACGATATTATTTCTGCATTTATTAAGTCTGTACGCGGTAGCGATCCCAATGCTGCAGTGTATTGGTTGGCCAGAATGATTGAGGGCGGAGAAGATGTGAAGTTTATCGCCAGGCGAATGATCATTCTTGCCTCCGAAGATATTGGCAATGCTAATCCTACTGCTTTGGTACTCGCCAATGCTACTTTTCAGGCGGTTAACGTTATAGGGTATCCTGAAGCTCGAATTATCCTAAGCCAATGTGCTACCTACCTCGCTAGCTCCCAGAAAAGTAATGCCAGCTACGAGGCCATAGGCAAAGCACAGCAAACCGTGCGACAGACAGGGGATTTATCTGTCCCATTGCATATCCGAAATGCTCCTACCAAGTTGATGAAGGATTTGGGATACGGTAAAGCGTACCGCTATGCTCACGATTATACAGAAAACTTCGTTGAACAGGAATTTCTTCCGGAAGAGATATCCGGGTCTACTTTTTATCAACCTGGAAACAATCCGAGAGAGAAGGCCCTACGCGACTTTCTATCCAAACGTTGGAAGGATAAATATGAATATTAGAACTTGATATTCAGTTCTTTAGCCTTGTTTCCTTTTTCATCAAACTCGATATACCACTTTCCGCCTTCCTTGAAAACAACCCCATTTTGACCCTCTTTTGTTACTAAGAATACCTCTGGGGCAGAAGTGGACTTCAGTATATATACCACTTTAGGAGTGGTGTCTACCAATTGAAATCCATTTTCGATCGGTTGGGCATAGAGCACGTCTTTATCTTTCAAATCCGTTGTGGGAGCTATGTCAACCATTTGATCCCCCACAGCAGCTACTTCAGTTTCTTTTCGTGACACCATTCCTGTTTCTGCTTCCGATTCTTCTTCCAGCGATTTAACGTCATTTTTAAAACTGACCGTAATTGGGGGCTCAGGCGTATCTTTTTTCTTGGGACTGTAACTGTGATTCAGCCCTCGCAATGCGCCAAAAGCCTCTGAGATCACTTCTTTATAGGCCTGCTCATATTCCTTTGTTTTCGTCCTTGCCTGTGGTGTCTCAAAAACCACTACTCCATTGCAGTCGCGGAGTGCTATGCTCGCTTTGGTCGAAAAAAGCGAGGAATCATCAACAAGATCAGCTTTAAGTCCTAAACAGATATCTGCTTGCAGGTCCTTGGGAAAACTCCCCTCATATACGGCCGCAAAACCTTCGTTGGTGAAAAGGTATTTCATCAAAGTACTTGTGCGAAACTGATTTTCCCTTTTAAAAGCGTCAAATGTTTTAGGAATAATGATGTATTTGTAGTCATTCAACTGTCCTAAAACAAAGGACATACTGCCTAATGCAAACAGTAGCAATAAAATATACTTCTTCATGGTTTAGCAACGATCAATTATCATTCCAAGATAGAATATTAAATCCGAACTGTAAAGATGCGTAATTACTATTAGGGATATTGGCATAGCCCAAAAGATTGTTAGCCAAAATATAAAAATTTACCGGGCCCGCCTGAAGACTTGCCCCAAGGCCTACATTCGAAAATGTATACTTATCTACGGTATAGGTGGTTTTAACTGCAAGGGCATTGCCAATCCTCTGTTGGAAAAATCCAGTAACTGCTACCTGCGGTCCCCTTGCGCGATTCATCATAAAAAACTGCCCTCCAACAGCACTTTTATACCCTAAATCATCGGTTCTAGATATTGTATTTACTCCGCATCCACAGTCTTTTGTTCTGGTTCTGGGTTCCCCGAAATTATATCTAAATGATGCATATGCTTTAAAAGGTCGAAGGGAAAAATAGGATCTTTCATTGGTTTCAAAAGGGACTTGCGCTTCAAGGTCATCCACTAATTCTTGCCAGATCTCATCGTTGAAATTAGTAAAATCATCCGGTAAGATAATTTCTATACCTTCATTTGTTGCTGCCCCATTAAGGGTATAATTTTTTACGGCGTTGCTATGGTAGATAAAACCAAGATCTAAAATACTTGCGGTAATAACACTATTTCTTCGAAAATTATGGGTGAACCCAAAATCAAAACCTATCCCAAGGTTTCCGCCCAACAGAGAGCGACGCAATAACAAATTTGCCAAATCGGCCTGAGTGGCATTGGTGTCTTCTTCCAGAATATCAATTATTTCCTGAACCCCAGAAGTTCGCAGGGTAACATCTGCTACCAAGGTATTTCTTAAAATATTGCTCTCCCCAGGAGTCGTTACAAAATAGCCTCTATTATTGGCCGATTTAAACTCAAAAACACTGGAATAGAGCTTCACCCGCGCTCCTACCGTCCACTTTTGATTGAGTTCCCTGCTGATCCCAAAGTGAAAGACGTTTACCACCTCTCCCTGAGTTGCAATATGATTGAGACTAAACCTACGGTTTAAATTGTTTGCGTTTCCTTCAAATGCAAGAATGGCCAAATCCCTTGGCCAATATTGTGCAATAAAGCCTTCGCCGTACATTCCAAAAGAAATATAGTCACTTGGCCTGTTAGCATTTCGAAAACCAACACTGAATATTTCGATTTGGCCACTTCCTCCAAACTCATCATTCTTCCGAAGGCCATTTACAACCTCCTCCCTCACCTTTGTGGTAAAATCGATACCATCATTGGCAAAAATATCGTTGACGCTTACTCCACTAGTTCCTGCCTGTATCGAAAAGCCCGAAAGCAAAGGAACACCAGAATGCCATGCATAGGGTGTTTTCATGCCGGGATTCAACAGTAACGCCTGCGGTATTTCATAAAAATCATAGAGCAACTGCTTGTTTTGGGCGTACAATGTCATCACACCAAAAAGCGTGGCACTTAAAACCAGAACTCTTTTTATCATAGTAGTTGTAGTCTAAAGGCTCCGCTTGATCTTAAGATTATTTTGGGGTCTGATTGAGAAGATTGACTGGACGCATCCCCCATGTTTTGACCTTCTACCCTGATATTTGTCGTATTTCTGAGAATATCCAAGGGTCTTCCCCCGTCCCCATAGGCTACCTGTCGTTCCAACATGGGAGCTGGATCTTCCTGAATTACAAAGGATTCGCTATCCAAAACATTACCGCCGGCGTCAAGAAATTCTATAAGAAGGCCTAATGGTTTACTAGTGGTGTTTTCTAGCTGATACGTGATGACCCCGTCCAGAACGTTATCGGAGATAAAGGCTTCGTTGAAGGCTTCAAAGGTGAAGGTTTCCTGGTAAAAGGCTCCTGTCCCGGCTACATTGATCGTAGTTTCATCGGACTCAAAGTAAAAAATACTGGATGCTATCTCAGGGACAACATTTAAATCATCGAACTGATCAAAATCCTGTTCCTCTGCACAAGAAAAAAATAGCACTATGATTATTACAACGGGAAATAGCCTTCTCATCGGGTAATTGGTACTTTGATCTTAAAACAACTCATCACTGCCCTACCCTACTATAACTCTATAAAAAATGTTTTATTTCGTTGAGATGGTGAATGATTTTGCAATGATCATGTGCATCTTCTCCATTTGTGTTAAAGTGTAAAGCATGAATCCCTAACCGTTGTGCTCCTAAAACATCTGCCTCCAGGCTATCGCCTATCATTAAAGCGTTTGTAGCGGCCACTTCAGCCTTTCTTAAAGCAAGCTGAAAGATTTTTGGATTCGGTTTTTTGACCCCTGCCATTTCTGAATTTACCACTACTTGAAAATACTGCCGCATTTGGGAATTGCGTAACTTCTTTTCCTGAATTTCTTCAAAGCCATTGGTAATAATATGTAAGCGATACCTGGGTTTTAGGTAATCTAAAATATCCAACGCCCCGGGTACAATATGATTAAAGGAAGAAAGATATTGAATGTACGCTTTTGAAAGTAGATGAATTTGATTGTCATCGAGCGATGTTCCAGTAGCATCCAGGCTTCTGCGTAAGCGTTGGTAGCGCAGTTCTTCTTTGGATACTTTTTCTTCGCGATACAATTTCCAGTATTCCAAGTTTATCGGAACGTAGAACTGCAAAAACCTTTCAATATCTATCACTATGTTTCCCTCTTCAAAAATCTTTTCAAATGTGAGTCTGGAGTTCTTTTCAAAATCCCAAAGCGTATGATCCAAATCAAAAAAAACATCGGTAACACTTCCTCTAAACATAATATCTCCTCAGTAACGATTGATACAGCTTTATCCAATTTATTTTATGCTTACCCCCTAATAATTCATTAGAAAAGACAACAACAAAATCTCCTTTAAGTTGTTTTACCTGTCTGTAAATAGCATCCAGCTTAGCAAATACTTCTTCTTCACTCTTGCATTGCTGTAAGGCGTAGTCACACAAGGCAAAGGGATGTACTTTAATAGGCTGCTGCACTTCCAAATTGATATCATAGAAATAAAATGGTGTACAAGTACCGGCTCTAAAACCTATATGATGGGTGTACCCCAGCGAATAATCGTCCGTAAACTCTGCATCCGTCAAGTCGCGATAGGTATGTGGAACAACAACGCGGTTATAGCGCATACGAGAGTATTTAACGGGGCGGTTAATCAGATTAGACAATCGTTTTCGCTCTTCTTTTAGAATGCCTAAGTCTTCTGCAGCCGCCATGGAAGCACTCAACGAGACAATACTGTAATCCGCAACAGATTTTATTAAATATCTAAATGTATTCCGGTAAATAGAAATATTCTTATCGTGTGTGGAATACTCTGCAAATTGAAAGAAGAACATGGTCCTTATCTTGAATTTTTTATGTATTCCTTGAAGGGTTTCAAAATTATTGAACGGGTCTTTTTTAGGATTAAACCAAACGACTATACGCTTTGCCAAGCGCCTGAACTGAAAACGGGAAAGATCGAGAAAAAAACCACCCAGACTTCTTCCAAACCCTCTAAGCGCAAAGCAATGCGAAGTAGTCACGTTTACAATTGACGTAAAACAATACTTTCGGCTGGAAGAAGTAATACCTGGGAAGCGTTGCTGAAGAATTTTTAAAAATTTATGTGCCCATACATCTATCACGGGTATCTCTAGAAATCCGTGCTGAAACGCCAAACTGGTTTTCGGAGGGAACCTTCCTAGTTCATCCTTCACGTGAGGCAGGTATTCCTCGTACCGACTTAAAATGTAAAAACTGGCCGAAAAGATATCATAAGGGATATTACTGCGATCATCTGTTCGGAAAAAACAAGGTGTTCCTTCCCAATCCTGAACGTTGATATGGATATCGTTAATCCCCTGTTCGAAAAGAAGATCGTTAGACCGAATAAAGAATTCGTTCTGTAGTGGCTGTTTGGTATACGTTATTTTGGGGCCCTGATGTTTTATGAAATCCTCTACCCGGGTGGTAAACCCAACTTCAATCCCCAAGATCTGTCCAAATAGATGTTTCGTTATATAGTTGAAACGCTTGGTAATTTTATGGGTATAGACAAGTAACATTGGCGGTTAAATCCCAAATTTACAAATTCCAAATTCCAACAGATCAGGTTTAGTATTTGGAAATTGAATTTTGGCATTGCTAGAGTATCCCCTCATCCGCAAAACTAAAATAGGCCCTTTGTGTTAGGATCAAATGATCCAACACTTTTATATCTAATGCCTTTGAAGCTGCCTTCAGTTTTTCAGTAATCTGCCGATCCGAATTACTGGGCTTTAATGTGCCGGAGGGGTGGTTATGTGACAGGATAAGCCCTACTGCACCATACTCCAAAGCTTGCTTCAATACCAAGCGCACATCTACCAGGGTACCGGTAATACCTCCTTTGCTCAGCTGCTCTTTATGTAGCACTTTATTAGAATTGTTCAAATACACAATCCAAAACTCTTCATGCTGCAAATCGCCGATCAATGGAGCTAATAACTCATAAGCGCTCCGGCTGCTATTTACCTTGGTGATTTTTAAAATCTCCTGATCTCTCCTCCTTCTTCCCATTTCCAATGCGGCGGCAATTGTAACCGCTTTTGCCTGGCCAATACCCTTAAATTGCATTAACTGCTGTACGGAAATTTTCCCTAGTTCATTGAGGTTATTATCTGCCTGGGCAAGAATACGTTTCGACAGCTCAACAGCACTTTCTTCTTTATTACCAGAACCAATAAGAATAGCAATTAATTCCGCATCGGAAAGGGCAACACGCCCCTTAGATAAAAGTTTTTCTCTTGGTTTGTCGTCATCTGCCCAGTGGGTAATAGGAAAGGAAATGGGTTTCTCTCGCATGCATTAAAGATAAGGTGTTTTTGTTATTTTATAGAAAATATTCTATTTATAATATCAGAGGTTATAACTACCGTATTATCCATCTGGAACCTTCAGTTTAGAAGTATCTCCCGATTGGGAATTACTTTGGACTTTAACTTTTTTAGTATACTTGACTATCTTGAGCAACTGAATGGTATGTGTTTTTCGCATTCCGCTTATTCAGCACTTTAAAAACCATGACGATAACCATCATTTCGATTAGCCATGAGAACGACTAGTTACACGCTCCTCCTTCTATTTGTGATGCCCTTCCTATGGGGGCAAACACTATGTCAATGCTGTTCTGAATCGCACCAGCAGTTCGACTTTTGGGTTGGGCATTGGGTGGTTAAGGATACATTGGGAAACAAAGTAGGAGAAAACCTAATTTCCAGAGCTGAAGGGAATTGTGTGATCACCGAAAAATGGAAGGGAGCCAGTGGAACCACAGGAATGAGTGTAAACTATTTTGATAGCTCGGATGCCACCTGGAACCAGCTATGGATAGATAATCAAGGGAATATCCTAAAACTAAAAGGAACATTTGATGCCGGCAAAATGCTACTGAAAAGCGATCTGATTAAAGGGGGAGAACAAAAGTATTACAACCAGATAGCCTGGTCCCTTAACGAGAATGGATCGGTTACTCAATTATGGGAGACGACGGATGTGAACGGCAAACATTTGAGTACGCTATTCAAAGGGATCTATTCTCGAATTTCCGACTAGCTCCTTTTAAGTTTAGCTTTTAATTTATCAAAGTCCAATCCTCCGTAATTCCCAGAACTCATTAGTAGTAGTGCGGTATTCTCAAAATCTTGCGTATACAGGAAGTCCTGAAAGACTTCAGGATCTGTGAATATCGTAATACCTGGGTTTTGGAAAGCTTCTTTGATCTGGGATTCCGTTACCGCTTCTAATCTTTTAATCTTGATCGCTTCCGGGGAATAAAAAACCACCGCCACATCCGCCGCATCAAGGGCACCACGATATTCCTTTAAAAATTCGGCATTCAGGCTACTGTAGGTATGCAACTCAAGACAAGCTACCACCCGCCGATCTGAAAAGCGTTCTTTCACTGCATCAGTAGTGGCCTTTACTTTGCTGGGAGCATGTGCAAAATCCTTGAACGCTACCGTACCCTTCCCTTCGGCAATTTTCTCCAATCGTTTTGCCGCTCCTTTAAAAGAGGAAATTGCTTGGTAAAAGTCGTCTTCATCCACTCCCATTTGCTGACAAATCCACTTGGCCCCGGCGAGGTTGTTAAGGTTATGCTTGCCAAAAACTTCTACAGGCATTAGTCCTTCTTCCGTTTCCAAAAAGGTGTCTCCATTTTGAACGAAATGCATTGGCGTACCGTAAGGAAACCTCCGAATTGTATTGTCAGAGGCTTCTACTACAGCCTTGACCTGATCATCCTCTGCATTGTATGTAATGCTTCCCCCCTTAACAATGCTATCTACAAAAATCTGAAATTGCTTTACATAATTTTCCTTGGTAGGAAAGACATTGATATGATCCCAGGCTATACCACTTAGCAGTGCAATATTGGGTTGATATAGGTGAAATTTAGGTCTTGGATCTATAGGGGAGCTTAAATATTCGTCTCCCTCAAGCACTATGAAATCGTTTTCTTCGGTCAAGTGCACCATACGATCAAAACCTTCCAGTTGAGCGCCCACCATATAGTTCACTTCTTTTTCAAAATAATGCATAACATGCAAGATCATGGAGGTAATAGTTGTCTTGCCATGGCTGCCGCCGATTACCACCCGGGTTTTGTTTTTGGACTGCTCGTAGATAAATTCAGGGTAGGAATAGATGGGTAACTTCATTTCCTGTGCCCTTATTAACTCCGGATTATCCGGTTTAGCATGCATTCCCAAAATTACCGCATCCAGGGTAGTGTTAATCTTATCAGGGTACCATCCGATCTTTTCCGGTAGAAGTCCTTGTTCCAGAAGCCGACTTTTGGAAGGTTCGAAAATAACATCATCACTACCGCTAATTTGATTTCCCTGGTGCTGCAGGGCTAACGCCAGGTTATGCATAGCACTACCACCAATAGCTATAAAATGAATTTTCATTTTCTAAAAATTTCGGGTCAAAGATAGGCATTGGGCTTGAGGAATATTTTTATCTTTTATCTGAAAAATCAGACCCTATGAAGCTTGCCGAAATCCCTTCAAAAGAAATTATGCCCGGATATCATGGAAAATTGGTACATGGAGAAACTATCAGCTGGGCCTTTTGGGAGGTGGAGGAAGGTGCCGAAGTACCCCAACACCAACATCATCATGAACAAATAATGCATGTTGTGGAAGGGCGTTTTGAGTTTACCTTAGGCGCCGACACTCAGGTGTATCTACCGGGAGATGTAGTTGTAATTCCTTCGAATACTCCACATTCCGGAAAAGCAATAACAGCATGCAAGTTAATGGACGTTTTTAGCCCGGTTAGAGAAGAATACAAATGAACATATCCTTAAAAGGTAAAAAAGCGCTAATTGGTGGTAGCAGTGGTGGTATTGGAAAAGCCATTGCCATGCAACTTGCATCCAGTGGTGCCAGTGTAACGCTCATGGCTCGAAACGTAGATAAAATGAAAGCTGTGCTTGAAACCTTATTTACCGCCTCGGGGCAACACCACCAGTATTTACAGGTAGACTTTTCTCATTTTGATGGTTTAAAGCCTGCTTTATCAGAGTATTTCGTCAAAAACCATGTAGATATTCTTGTGAACAATACGCAAGGCCCCGATGCTGGGAGTGCCCTGGAAAAAAATGTCGAAGATTACCAGCAGGCCTTTGATCTGTTATTCAAATCCGTAGTGCATACCACTGAACTTGCTTTGCCCCATATGCAACAACAGCGTTGGGGGCGTATAATTAATGTTGCCTCTATTTCAGTAAAGGAACCCTTAAACTATTTGGCACTTTCCAACACAGTGCGCGCCGCAGTAGTCACATGGGCCAAAAGTCTTTCCATAGACGTGGCTCAGGATGGTATTACAGTGAATAACATACTTACCGGCTACTTTGATACCGAACGTATTGCCCAGTTAACCGCAAAAAAGGCGGAAAAGCTAGGTATTTCTAAAAGTGCGGTTCGCCAGACTATGGAGGAACAGGTGCCTGCCAAGCGCATTGGAAAACCAGAAGAATATGGCTACCTGGTCGGGTTTTTAGCTTCTGACAAAGCGGCTTACATTAACGGAATCAGTATTCCAATAGATGGAGGACTCCTGAAATCGCTTTGATGGAACATTTCTTGAAGCCATTTATAGGGAAACTGAAATTCAATTGGCGGTTGGGGTTGGTGCTCATCCTGTTGCTGGGTATTCCCCGGTTTATTACAGTACTCCATGCCAGTAAAACAGGGGATTATCGTTTTACTTCAATCATCTTTGTTGTCATGTGGTTGCTACCATTTGTTTTACTAAACAAACTGGGCAGGCAAGCTATAGGTATCCGTAAACCAAAAAGCCGGGCTGGAATACTAATGGGAATACTCTTCGGTGGTGGCTTTTGTGTTTTGGTTTGGCTGATTGGAGATTTACTATATGGCGCCACAATTAACAATTGGCTGGTCTATATATCAAAGTCGTACAGTATCCCTGGGTCTATTAATTGGGAAACAGAGCGGTTTACTTTTTTCTTCATTTTTGGAATTACCAGTATGATCTTCAGTCCTATTGGTGAAGAATTAATGTATAGAGGGCTGATCCACCGTTGTTTTTCGGACACCTTAGGCGCTAACGGCGCTTCCTATGTTGATAGCAGCGCTTTTGCCCTTACACATCTGGCCCATTTTGGAATACTTTTCGTGGAAGGCTCCTGGGAATTCCGTTTTTTACCGGCATTACTTTGGGTGACCCTTATGTTTTTCGCCTCCAGAATCTTCTTCTTTATCAAGCAGAAAACAGTATCGATCCTGGGAGCAATACTGTCTCATGCTACCTTCAATCTTACAATGACCTACTTCATTTTTTATCATATCCTTTAGTCAACACTCTGAACTTAGAAGAATTGCAGTGCACTTTTTTTCCTACATTTATAGGGTAACCAACAACATTTTTGCTTATGAACTCAAAAGTTTTTCTTGGTATCCGAGTTTTACTAGGGGTATTTGTCCTGATTTTCGGAGTGAACAAATTCTTTCCTTTTATTCCCGATTTTGAGATTGAAGGGGATGCACTGAACTATTTCACCGCATTATCCAAAAGCCAGACATTAAATATGGTAGGCATTGTTGAAACTATTGCGGGATTGGCGCTCATTTTTAACAAATGGGGCGCTCTTATGGCCCTGATATTAATGAGTATTTCTGTTTCTGCCGTGCTGTTTCATGCTACTTTAGATCCTGCCAATATAGCAGGAGCTTTGGTGCTTTTAGTATTAAATATCCTGGTCTTAATAGGGTACAAAGACCGCTACGCAGGCATCCTGAAGGCATAACGGTATTTTCAACAGAACTAATGGCCCGATATCGGGCCATTTTTTATAGACTCATCTTATCCTTAAAAAGATAGGATTGCCTCCGGGATACTTCTATTTCATCTCCATTTTGCATGGTTAATTTTAGTTTCCCATTGAACCAGGGAACTACTTGTTCAATAAAGTTGGTATTTACTATTTGTTGACGGTTTACCCTGAAAAACGGCGCTTCCGGCAGTTTCTCTTCCACCTGATTTAAGGATTTATACAATAATGGGCTTTGCCCTTCAAAAAAAACCCGAGAATAATTACCTACAATTTCAAAATGAGAGATGTCTCCCACTTTAACCAACCAGCATTTTTCGCCGTCTTTAATAAAGATTTGACTTTTCTCTGTCAATCGGCGATCACTATTTTTCTCGGTGGTATTTTCGAATACTTGTTTCTTCACCTTTTCAATCGCCTTTGCAAAACGCTTCTCGTTGATAGGTTTTAGCAAGTAGTCCAGTGCGTTGTATTCGAAGGACTTTATAGCGTATTCGTCAAATGCAGTCGTAAATATGGTAATGGGAACCTCATCCAGCATTTCCAGCAGTTCAAATCCATCTTTTTCCGGCATATTAATATCCAGAAAGAGTAGTAGCGGTAATTCTTTTTGTATCAATTCCAGTCCTTTGTCAACGTTTTCCGCCTCTCCTACCAGGACAATATCCGGATGCTTTTTTAGCAATTCCTTTAATTCGTTGCGCGCTAATCGCGAATCTTCTACAATTACTGCTGTTATTGTCATTGAATAGGAATTTTGATATCTGCCACCACCTCGTTATCCTTTTCTTTTAGCTGGAACGAGGCCTTATCGCCGTATAACAGCTTTAGACGCTGTCTAACGTTTTTCAATCCAAGTTCGGTTGAGTCTTTTGCAATACGTAATCTCCCTGTGTTCCGTACCTGGAGGTGGAGGGCTTCTCCATTTAGTCTCGAAGATAATAGAATAGTTCCTCCGTCCTTAAGTTTGGAAATACCGTGTTTCGCCGCATTCTCCACTAGCAGCTGAAGTATCATAGGAGGAATATGCACCGTTAAGGTATCCGGGCTTACTTCTTTTTTGAACTCCAGCCGATCTTCCAACTGTATTTTTGACAAGGCAATGTAATTTTCAACCATTTCCAGCTCCTCCTCAAGTGCAATACCGTCTACACTATTTTTGGTAAGGGAATACCGTAACATCTCGGAGAGTTTGGTTAGCATTTCCCTCGATTTTTCTACATCTTCCAACATCAGGCCTCTAATGTTGTTAAGGCTATTAAACATAAAGTGGGGATTGATCTGACCTTTTAAGGTGTTGAGTTGTGCTTGTTTTAAATGCGTATTCAATTCCAACCTTTCAATCCTGTTTTTATTGAGTCCCAACAAAAGTTTGATCACCAAATAACATGCTACCCAAATACCAATGTTGAAAACAGAACTAAAAATCATTAATCCAATGCTGTTATAGACCTTTAAGACTTTCAAATCTAATTCTGTTAACTCCGGTCCTATTTTTGCAAAAAGAAACCCTAGCGCAAAACTCAAGATTCCGAATATTGCTGATGCAATAAGCGTGGCAACAAGTATTCTAAGCGTTGCCGGGAGTCCAAAACTATCCAACGAAACATGGCTACGTAAGTAATAGCGCAAGAGTGTTGTGGAAAAAATTCCCGTAAAAGTTCCGGAAATCACTGAAAAAATCACAAACTCTGTGCTCAACTCCCTCAAAAGCAACACGGAAGCAACATTCAAGGATCCCCAACCCACTAATTGAAGGCCCCAAAACACCAGATTCCTATTTCGTTCTAAGATGCTCACTTATCCGTTCTACTGTTTATCTTCAAAGAAGATGTTGATTTACTTTTAGTACGATTCTCTATTATTGGGGATTAAAATTAACAAACCCGCAAAAATGTTTGAAGCAATTTCAGCTCCAAAGCTAGTGTATCACATGGTATACTATCCTCCCCACCGTGAAACCGAGTCCCATAAAAACAAGGGAGACACCCAAGGTAACTCCAAAGATCTTCAGGCGTTTGTGCTTTGAATTGAGGCAAATTCCTTTCTTTTTTTCTTCCCTGAACCCCCAAATAAGCAAGAAGGCTGAGAGTAGCACTAATACAATCTGAAGAATCAATTCTGATTGCTCAAATTGAGAAATTATAGTTGCCCCCAACAGGATTGTCCCAGCGATGTATAATGCATTTCTAACTTTCATAACGATTACTTTTAATACAAGTGGTTGTGGTTGGTTGTCAGGATTAGAACAGTATGCTCAAAATAAGCCCTACCAACAGTTTTACAATAGTTATCACGACCTTTCTAATTTTAATTACATTCCAAATGTAGCATGATACATCAGGCTGGAAAATAGAATTATGATGAACGGTAAACCGTACCATCCGAATGGTAGAGGAAGTAAGTAGGCCAACCAAAGCTGCGATAGCACATATAGAAAAAGGGGCAAAACGCCCCTTTCCCAATTTGTTATTTAAAAGTGATATCAGCCCTTCACCGGGGGTAACGGTGCCTCATCCGCCAGGTGTTTTGCAAAGAACCCCATCATAGCTTTGTATAAGGCTATGGAATTTTCCTCTTTCCCAAATCCATGACCCTCATCGTATTTTACCATATAGGGGACATCTTGCCCTTTAGCGCGTAAAGCCTCGACGATCTGATCGGATTCGTTAATATTCACTCGCGGATCATTAGCACCCTGAACCACAAATAGGGGTTTTTTGATCTTATCAATTTGATAGACCGGAGAAACTTCTTCCATAATCTTTTTCTCTTCGGGAATATCCTCATCATACCAAATCTCCTTAACGATCTTTAAATAGGGTTTCCAATATTCCGGGAAAGAATCCATAAAAGTGAACAGATTCGAAACTCCAACGTAATCTACTCCGCATGCATAGAGGTCCGGGGTTTTAGTCAGTCCTCTCAGTACAGCATACCCGCCATGGCTTCCCCCGTAGATTGCTGCTTTGTCTTTATCTACCCATCCTTGGTCAACAACGTATTTCAAGCCATCTTCCACATCATCCATTGCCTTTCTTCCTATTTGCTTAAAACCGGCTTCCAAAAATTCCTTTCCGTATCCTCCGGATATTCTAAAATTCACTTGCAAAGTGGCATATCCTCTACTGGCAAACAACTGGGCCTCCGGGTTAAAGCCCCAGGAATCACGGATTCCCTGAGGTCCACCATGAGGGTTTACAATAACAGGTACTTTTTCACCGGCCAAAGCTGCCTTGGGTAACGTGATATAGCCGTGTAGGGTGAGTCCATCCCTGCTCTTAAAGGTAATAGGTCGCATCTCAGCCATATCTTCCTCCTTTAACTGGGGCATAAGGTTGAAGACAAAGGTAAATTTGTCCTTAGCCACATCATAGGAATGATATTCTCCGTATAGCTTATCACTTTGTAGGAAAACCAAAAGTTTATCTTCTTCTTCCGTAGCATCCACAATAGAATACTGTTTCCCAGGAAAGGCGGTCAAAATGTGTTCATGCAGTTTTTTGTTCACTGCACTAATAGGGATAATAACCTCCTTATCTCCTTCATAACTTACATAGTCCAACTCATAGCCCCTCTTTTTAGACAGTCCCATATCCGAGACGTCATAGGAGTCGTTGGCAAAGACCTCCTCCAGCATCTTGTTTTCTTTTAGGTCATATTTTAGAATTTTAGCCTTATCACTTTCAAGATTAGAGACAACATAAGCATCATGCTCGTAGTCCGTCGCATAGTCAAAACTAATAATGGAGAAAGTATCTTTCCAGTTAAGGTTTTTTATTACATTGAAGCCACCTTTGCCATCGGTATAATACACTTCTTGATCCACCCCATTTTTGAATTTTGTAAATCCTTTAAGATTACCATCTTTATCAAAATCGTACCCTACTATTGGGTTTGCGGGATCATCATTGGTATAAAGTTGCTCAAGCGCTCCGGTAACCACGTTTATTTTATAGGGCTCAAAAATTTGAGGGTTATTCTTGTTCATCAAAACGATAATATGTTCTTTGTCTTCCTCCAAAAGGTTTGAGAACTGCGCCTGTACCCCATCAAACGGGGTCAAATCCTTTAAATTTGAACCATCCAGATCCACTGCAAAAACATGGTAGTTTTCGTCACCTCCATTATCCATAAGATACGCCAACCTGGAGTTATTTAACCAAGCATACCCTCGCACTAATTCTTCTTTTTCTTCGATAGCTCGCTGCGATTCGCCCGTGGCAACATCTTTGACATAAATATGTCGTTTCCCATTTTCATCTTTCTCACGGTACGAAATGTACTTTCCGTCCGGAGAATACCGGAAAGTAGAAGCTTTTGGCTTGGCAAAATAATCTTCAACACTATACTTGTAGTCACCTTTGTCTAAAGCAGCAAGTGCGTCCAGTTCCTCATCGGAACTTACCAAATCCGGGTTTCCAGGAATGGTTTTTTCTGTTTTCGAGAGATTTAAGGGAATTTCCATGCCGCCCTGGTAAAAGGTGCCTTTTAATTCCTCTCCCTCCAAAACACCAACATATTTTATACCTCCTTGTTTAAAACGGATGGTAAGCTCATTTTCCGCAAAAACAGTTTCATCCATTGGGATACCGGTTGCGCCTTGCGAGGGACTATCCATGGTAGATGATAACTCACCATTTTCATTGGTAACATTAAACAATAAGGGTAGTTCCGCTCCTTGTACATTTAATGTACCTTTCCAGGAGCCAGCAATTTCCTGGGCAGAGGCGGTTACGACAGTTATAAGCAGTGATACTGCGACTGCACATTTTTTGATTGTATTCATAAAAACGAGATTTAAATAAGTTTTGCTTGGAATAAATAGTTGGTCATTCATTCCTAAAATTTGTTACACCCCAAAAGTAAAGAATGCATATAGTTAGTAACACAAAATAATGATAAGCGGTAAGGAGTCCGTTTTAAACGGTCATTTAGCAGCAGATAGAGACTATTTCGCCTTTGGCGGATATTTGGAGAACACTTTTTCAACTACTTTACGCAATTGCTCTTCACGAACCAATGGAGAGGCATTTTCACGAAAACCACTTTGCGATACACCCTGCCAGAACAATACATTTTTCTGAGCATCTACAAAATCAAATTGGATACGCCGTTCCCATGAGGTATTCCCTACCGGAATACCGATGGATAACCCTCCTCCAACATTACGGTTGGTCCCTCCTATTCCAACGCCGACATTACTTTGCGAGCCCCCTTGATATTCCTGAGACATAATATTGATCAAAAAATCAGGCTCCCCGGAGAGCAAATATCCTTTGGACTGAAGGGTAGAATCCAATACGCGTAACAATCGTTTCTCATCCAACTGACTTAAACCCGTTTCCATGTCTATAAAATAGTCGTAGGTAACATAATTGGAAAAGTTAGTAGCGGCATCATAGTCGTAGTTCACGCGTACGGAACTGCAGGAGACCGTGAGCACCAGCAGCACGGCGATAAAGATATAGGGTCTTACCATACCTAAAGTTACAAATAAAGAAAGGCCATTGGAAAAATACGGGTACTAATCGTTCAATAACACCCAAAGTTTATCCTTAAGTTGCTGAATCCCTTTTTGAGCAACAGAAGAAATAAAAATGAAGTTAACCCCTTGCAATTCCGCTTTGAGGAGAGTGTTCATCTCCTGCATAAGCTCGTCGTCCAGCAAATCGCATTTGGAGATGGCCAATAGACGTTGTTTATCCAATAGTTCGGGATTGTATCTTCTGAGCTCATTCAACAAGATTGTATACTCTTCAGTAATATCCTTGCTATCTGCCGGTACCAAAAACAAGAGGATCGCATTGCGTTCAATATGTCGTAAAAAATAGTGCCCCAGCCCTTTTCCTTCGGCAGCACCTTCAATAATTCCCGGGATATCCGCCACGACAAAACTCTTAAAGTCCCGATATTCCACAATGCCGAGATTGGGTTTAAGCGTGGTAAATTCGTAGTCTGCTATCTTGGGTTTCGCGGAGGTAATTACGGAAAGTAATGTGGATTTCCCGGCATTCGGAAAACCAACCAAACCTACGTCCGCCAGTACTTTTAATTCCAGGGTGATTTGCTTTTCCACTCCGGGTAAGCCTTGTTGTGCGTATCGTGGGGTTTGATTTACAGCACTTTTAAAATGCCAGTTGCCACGTCCTCCCAAGCCACCTTCAACAATGATCTTTTCCTCACCATCTTCGGTAATTTCAAAAAGCTGTTGATTGGTCTGGGTATCCCGAACCACTGTCCCCAAAGGCACTTCCAGGTAAACATCAGCGCCATTTGCCCCAGTACTGCGTTGTTTGCCTCCGTGTTCCCCATGACCGCCTTTGAAATGACGTTGGTATTTATAGTGTAGTAGCGTCCAATGGTTTTTTTTGCCTTGGACAATAACGTGTCCTCCACGTCCTCCGTCACCTCCATCCGGCCCTCCTTTGGCCACAAACTTTTCCCTACGTAGGTGAGTGGAGCCTTTTCCCCCATTACCTGAGGTCACGTGCACCTTAACATAATCCACAAAATTACCCTCTGTCATAGCGCTTTGTTAATTCCTTGCTTCTGAAACGGAGCAGAACACAATTCAAACCAGGGAGTCATCAAGGTAAAAGAGATATATCAAATAGCCTACGGCAACGAGAATAAAAATCAGTACTGCAGAGCATCCCGTAATCAGACAACCTTTAAAAGCATATTTGGGAGGTATTACTTCTTCTGGCATCCTTATATACTTCGGATAACTTACCCAAGGCTGTCTATAACCTTGGCCAAACGTTCTGTTATCTCTTCAATTTCGCCAATACCATTAACGGTGTGGAACTTTCCCTGTGCTTCGTAAAAATTCTTTAAAGGAGCTGTCTTTTCATTGTACTCCTCAAATCGGTTTCGGATCTTTTCTTCATCCTGATCATCACTTCGGCCACTCTCTTTGCCACGCTCCAAAAGGCGTTGTGTTAAAATCTCATCATCTGCCTCTAAGGCTATTGTGGCATTTATTTTCATGTTTTTACTTTCCAGAAAATTATCCAGGGCCTCGGCCTGGGTCACTGTTCTGGGAAAACCATCGAAGATAAACCCGGCTGCCTCAGGATTCTTCTCCACCTCATCCTTTAACATGTCTATGGTCACCTCGTCCGGCACCAAATCTCCTTTATCGATATAGGACTTTGCCAATTTACCCAGTTCCGTACCATTTTTGATGTTATAGCGAAATACGTCCCCGGTAGAAATGTGTTTTAAATGGTATTTGTCTTTCAAGAATCCTGCCTGGGTTCCTTTTCCTGCACCGGGCTTTCCAAAAAGCACTAGGTTGATCATATCTGTTTGGTTTAGTTGATATACTTCTCTTAAATTCCGACCCAACTCCATATAGTCCAAACCGTATCCAACGATAAAGCTATTTGGGATTTCCACACCCACATAATCAATACTGTATTCCCCATTATATATCTCAGCCTTATAAAAAAGTGAAGCGATTTTGAACTCCTTTACATTGCTTCCCGAAAACAGGTGGACTAACTGTTGTAACGTCCGTCCGGTGTCAATAATGTCTTCCAAGATTATGATCGTACGACCTTCTATGTCTTCGGAAACATCTAATAAGGTTTCCACTATCCCGGTAGAAGTAAGTCCCCTGTAGGAACTGAGTTTTACAAAGGATACTTCACACGGATAAGGATAAGCCTTTAGAAAATCGGAAACGAACATAAAGGCCCCATTGAGTACCCCAACAAAAATAGGGACTTCGTTTTTGTAGTCCCTGGCAACTTCTTCCGCCATCTTGGCCACCGCAGCTTTAATTTCTGCTTCGCTCAAAAAAGGTTTAAACTCTTTGTCTTTTAGGGTAATCACAGTTCTTATGATTAAGGTGGGCAAAGATACTATTTTTCAATGCATTCTTTTTAGAGATACAGGCGATAGAATTCTGCAATTCGCATTATTTTTGCCAGACTGCCGACATTTTATGGAATATTTCTCATCAGACTTCACATTGGGAATTCTCGGGGGAGGACAACTTGGAAAAATGCTCCTTTACGAGACAAGGAAATGGGACGTTTACACCAAGGTAATGGATCCCTCGGAAAATGCCCCTTGCAGCATTGGTTGTAACCAATTTATTGTTGGGGATCTTATGGATTTCGATGCCGTCTATCGCTTTGGGCAAAACGTAGACGTTCTAACGATAGAAATTGAAAACGTAAACGTTGATGCCCTGGAAAAACTGGAAAGTGAGGGCGTTCAGGTATTTCCACAACCCAATGCCTTACGGACCATTCAAAATAAGGCTGCACAAAAACTTTTTTATCGGGACCATGCGATCCCTACAGCAGATTTTTCTCGTTTTGCCTACACTACAGAAATTAAGAAAAGTGTAGCGCATGGAGGGTTGGCATTGCCTTTTGTTTGGAAAAGCGCACAATTTGGGTATGATGGCCAAGGCGTGAAAATCATTCGAAAAATCGAAGATTTAAAGGGATTGCCCAATGTAGAGTGCATTGCCGAACAGCTAGTCAATTTTAAGAATGAATTGGCCGTCATCGTTGCAAGGAATGCCAAGGGAAAAACCAAAGTCTACCCTGTAGTTGAAATGGAGTTCCATCCAGAAGCTAACCAGGTGGAATATGTAATCTGCCCGGCTCGTATTGATGAAGAAGTGGCCAAAAAAGCTCAAGAAACCGCTCTAAGGGTTTCGGATAGTTTTGAACATGTGGGGTTGTTGGCCGTAGAAATGTTCCAAACGTATAAGGATGAAATTTTGGTCAACGAAGTAGCCCCACGACCCCATAATAGTGGTCATTATAGCATAGAAGCTAGTTACACCAACCAGTTTGAGCAGCATATTCGCTGTATTTTAGGTTTACCATTGGGGCAAACTGAAAGTAAAGTTGCCGGGGTCATGGTAAACCTGGTGGGGGCTGAAGGATATACCGGTGATGTGGTGTATGAAAATATTGAGGATATTTTAGCCAAAAGGGGGGTAACACCCCATATTTACGGTAAAAAACAAACTCGCCCTTTTCGCAAAATGGGCCATGTAACTATCGTAAACAAAAATATTGATAGGGCACGGGAAATTGCCCAGCAAGTAAAGGAAAGAATTAAGGTAGTTTCGAAGTCACAATAAATTGTATGCATATTTCCATTCGTTTAGGAATTTGTGTTTGGATATTTAACATTTAAAAACTATGAGTAAAGTAGCCGTTATCATGGGAAGTACCAGCGACCTTCCTGTAATGCAGGAGGCTGTAGACATCCTAAAAGGTTTTGATATTCCGGTGGATGTGGATATCGTTTCTGCCCATAGAACCCCTGAAAAACTATTCGAATTTGGAAAGAACGCCCATACCCAGGGCTATTCCGTTATTATTGCCGGAGCGGGAGGTGCGGCACATCTACCGGGAATGGTGGCCTCGCTTTCTCCCTTACCGGTTATTGGCGTTCCGGTAAAGAGCTCTAATTCTATAGACGGCTGGGATTCTGTACTCTCTATCTTGCAAATGCCTGGAGGGGTACCCGTGGCAACCGTCGCCCTTAACGGTGCTAAAAATGCCGGGATTTTGGCTGCCCAGATCATCGGAAGTGCGGACAAATGCGTTCGTGACAAAATTGAGGTCTACAAACAGGGTCTCAAAGAAAAAGTGATCAAAGGTGCTGAGGACGTTAAAAATAGTAAATGACAAATTTCAAATCACAAATTTCAAATTTAAAGTATCGTATTAGCCATGAATCCCCTACTGAAAGCATTTGATCAAGCCCCCTTTTCCCAAATAAAAAACGAGCATTTTAAGCCTGCCATTATAGAAGCCATTGCGGTAACGCGAGCAGAAATCGATGCCGTTGCCGAAAATACAGCACCTCCAAGCTTTGAAAATACCATTGCTGCTTTGGACTACGCCGGCTATCAATTGGATAGGGTGTCCAGTGTCTTTTTCAACCTAAATGCTGCAGAGACTAATCCGGAAATTCAACGTATTGCCCAGGAAGTTTCCCCAATACTATCAGAGTTCCAAAATGACATTATCCTGAATACACGACTATTCCAACGGGTGAAAGCGGTGTATGATCAAAGAGAGTATTTGGATCTGACTGTGGAAGAGCAAACCTTGTTAGAAAAAAAATATAAAAATTTCAGCAGGAATGGTGCAAATCTTTTGGCGGAGGAAAAAAAACGGTTGCGGGAAATTGATGCTCAACTGGCCCAATTAACACTCAAGTTCGGAGAAAATGTACTTGCAGAAACCAACAAATTCCAGCTCCATATAACCCAGGAAGCAGATTTGGAAGGTTTACCAGATAGTGTTAAAGAAGCCGCTGCTCAACGCGCACTGGCTAAGGACCTGAAGGGGTGGCTCTTTACATTGGATTATCCCAGCTACATCCCTTTTATGAAGTATGCTAAAAGCAGGGAACATAGAAAGCAAATGGCTATTGCTTTTGGAAGTAAAGGATTTCACAGTGACGCCCTAGACAATCAGGCAAATGTGCTTCAAATCGCTCAACTTCGACATGAACGGGCCAGGCTCTTAGGGTATCATAGTCATGCTCACTTTGTGCTGGAAGAGCGTATGGCGGAAACCCCGCAAAAGGTATACGACTTTTTAAATGAATTGTTGGAAAAGGCAAAGCCGGCCGCAGAACGGGAATTTGCACAACTGCAAACCTTTGCCTCCGAATTAGACGGAATTCAGCAGTTGCAAAAATGGGATGGCGCCTATTACTCGGAAAAATTAAAACAACAGCTATTTCAACTGGACGATGAAAAACTAAAGCCGTACTTTAAACTGGAGCAGGTCATTGAAGGGGTGTTCACCGTGGCTGAAAAGCTATTTGGCCTACGTTTCGAAGAAGTTTTTGATGTAGAAAAGTACCACCAAGACGTAAAGACCTTCCACGTATTTGACACTCAAGGCCAATTTATCGCCCTGTTTTATGCCGATTTTCATCCCCGACCCGGAAAGCGTAACGGTGCCTGGATGACCTCTTTTAAATCCCAGTTTAAGAAAGACGATAAAAATAGTCGCCCGCACATCTCCAATGTTTGCAATTTTACCCCTTCCACCCTAACGCAACCTTCCCTGCTCACCTTTAACGAAGTCACCACCCTTTTCCATGAATTTGGTCATGCATTGCATGGTATGCTAGCGAATACCACGTATCCCAGTTTGTCCGGAACCTCAGTGTATTGGGATTTTGTAGAACTCCCCAGTCAGATCATGGAGAATTGGTGCTATGAAAAGGAAGCTTTGGAACTCTTCGCCTATCATTATGAGACCAAGGAACCTATTCCCATGGAACTTATAGCAAAGATTAAGGAATCTGCTACTTTTCAGGAAGGGATGCAAACCTTACGACAGGTAAGTTTCGCATTGCTGGACATGGCCTGGCATGGTGACGATCCTTCAGGTATTGATAATGTAAAGCAATTTGAAAACCAGGCTTTTAAAGGAACACAGCTCTATCCGGACACGCCTGAAACCTGTATGAGCACTTCCTTTTCTCACATTTTCCAGGGAGGCTATTCTTCCGGGTATTACAGTTACAAATGGGCAGAAGTATTGGACGCAGATGCCTTTGCTTATTTTAAGGAGCACGGCATTTTTGATCCTGAAATTGCACGACAATTTAAAGATTGTATCCTGTCAAAAGGAGGCACCGAGAAACCTATGGTATTGTACAAGCGTTTTCGTGGTCAGGAACCAAAAATCGAAGCTTTGTTGGAGCGTGCAGGGCTTTTAAAAAAGGCCGGATAAAGTCAGGTTAATTTTTCAATCTCTTCAGTAACTAAAGTTAAAGGGTTGTATGATTTGATTTCAGCTTGCAATAGCTCGGCATTCTTGCGGTAGTTCGAATCCTCTAAAACCAATTTGACAGCAGCTTTGATTTTCTTTGGCGATGGCCTTAGTTTCTTCAGATTGATACCGCATCCGGCATGGGCCACCATAGCGGAAACCTCCATTTTATCTTCACTCCCTCCCGAAGAAACCATCGGAATTCCATGGGCAAGCGCCATATGGGTAGCACCAAACCCTGCATTGGTCACCATCACATCAACATAGGGGAGTACATTGCCAAAGGGAATAAATTCGGCGACTTTTACATTTTTTGGTAAATCTGCTATTTCTCCTTTCACAGGAACTGCTATGAGTAAGACATTTTCATCTTTCAGGGCCTGAACCGTTGGAATAATAAGCTCAGAGATGTCAGTCGCAATGGTGCCCTGGTTCACTAAGATTACCTTACGTTCATCTTGCAATTCATGCCACCATTCCGGTTCAACAAAATCTGATTTGGCTTCAGGCAATATTGGCCCTAAATACTTGACGTTTTTGGGCATATCGCTTCGTGGATAATCCAGTCCGGGCACTGTTGTGGCAAATACCGTAGTTGTTCTTTCCAAAAAGTCATTGAAAATGTTCTTCTCCGTTTTTAATCCCAAATCTTTTAGAACCGCATTGCCTTGTTTTCTCAAGTCTCTAAATAGGATTTCATTCACCAGAAAATTCAAAAACCGTACCCTTAGCCTTCCCATTGCAGATTTTACAGGACCAATACCCGTACCAAAAGGGCCATGGTCTTTGCTGAATATTGACAAGGGAATTACATGTAAATTGATACAGGGCTTGTTCAATTGCTCCGCTCTAAGATAGGGCCCATACACCATTGGGTCACTGATATAAAGGTCTGGTTCAAAATGAATGGATAGGTCTTCTATAATTTTCAACGTGGGTTGGGCCATATCATAACACCACGTTTTAATGTAAAACTTGATCTGGGCGATCCCTTTTAGCTTTTTTAGCTCAGGTTTAAAATCATAAAGGGCCATACCCTTTGGGTCAAATTCTTCGGGCAAACCCAAAAATTTGGCTCCCGAGGCTTCTATTTTCGTTCGGTAAGCCCTGCCACAAAGCCAAACGATCTCATGACCTCGATTGACCAAATGGGTAATCACAGGTAAGAACGGATTTACATGGCCATCGGCGGCAGCACAGGCGACGAGTATTTTTGCCATTAGCGTTCTAAATAAATATAATCCGTATAGTTTTGAAGGGATTCCAGGGGTTCCGCATATTTGGGCAAGCTGTCCAACAACATGATTTGTCCTTTTCGCCAAAGCTTTAGGGCCTCTTTTGAGATATTGTCCTCTCCCGAATGCTCAAAAGGAAAGTAAAAATTGCGCGTTACTTCATTGTCAAAAATCAATAGGTGTACATATTGTCCTTTATTATCCCCACGTTGCCCTTTAATAATATAAGATTCCACTCCTACCACCTCATTTTTAAAGGTCGGAGTCAGTTGTTCTCTCGCAAAACGTTCCAAATCTTTAGGTTTTGTATCTTCTAGTAATCGTAAGGGTCGAAATGCCATAATTTTACCTGTCCCCACATTTTTTTGACAGAAAAGTGAATTGGAAACTAAAAAACACAATACGACTACAACGGATATTTTTTCCATAAACCTCTCACTGAAGTATCTCTAAAAAAAGGCAACTACATCAATCTTCCATTGACCGTCCATCTTTTTTGGTTGCTGCATCCCCTCAACAATTGGTATCCCGAACCTCAAAGGTTTCAGTGATTTTGTTCTGAAGTTTCTTTAGGCATTACCCCTAATTGTTCCATTAAGATCATCTGATCTGCCAATATCCAATGATCCGTAATCTTTTCATTGCCAATAGTGTATCGAATAACAAAAGGCAAGTCCATCTTTTTCCCTGTTGGGGGTATACCATTTAAATTTCCCGTGTGGAAGCCCGTTGCACGCCCTCTTACGACCACCTTATTCCCTTCGGTTATCATTTCTTCAATAAAAAGTTCATACCCTGGAAAGGCACCATCAAAAAACTGAATATGCTCTATCAGTTTTTCGTCGTTTGTATACCTTTCACAAAGTTCCCGCGTCTTTTCCGCTCCAGATATTCCATTGAAGTACCGGATAATAAATTCTCTGTTCTTTTTTAAGTTTTCCATGAGATTGCGCTTTTATTTTGTGACTACCTAAAAGTAGCGGGGAATCATTTGTAGTATTTGATTCGAGGTTGCATGTTTTTGACTTTTGGTTGCGTTTATCGTACAAAGCTGGAAGGGTTCATCCCAAATTGCTTTTTGAAGGACCGGGTGAAATGGCTAACGGTTGAAAAACCTACAGCATAGCTTACCTCGGTTACGTTACAATCTTCTTCTTTGCTACGCAATAGTCGTTTGGCCTCTTGCAGACGGGTAAACCGGATATAAGCACTGGGTGACATATGTGCGAGGTGCTTTACCCTTCTGTACAATTGTGCCCGGCTTAACGCCATAGCATTCGCCAGGTCATCCACCGAAAATTCACAATTGTCCAAATTGGCATTAATCACAGCATTTACCTTCTTCATAAAGATACCTTGTTTGGACCCCTGCGCTTCTGCGGCTTGTTGTATTTTATCGGTATTGTCAAAATGATGGGTTAACCGTTTATGAATTTCATTATAATATTGGGGAAACTGTTTTGGCAAGAGACTATCCTCACTACTGATACTCATAGTAGTTACTTGCTCTGCAACCGGGATTTCTACACTAAATCGTGTCCCTTTGGGCAATCCCTCTACAGACAAGCCGCGAGATACCGAGGCAATGATTTCACCAAGTTTTGAAAGATTAACCCCGGTATTACAAACCTCAAGCAAGCACTTTTTGTTTCCTTTCTTACGTTGACGCACAATTACTTTAACGTCATGGGTCTGTGGGGTAAACGTTATTACTCTGCTTAAAAGCACAGTGATCTCGGACAATACTTTTTGTGGATTATACAGTGCTTGAAGGGTATCTGTTTCCGAATGAAAAGTCAAATGTACATCCTGGGCTTTCGCGTACGGCTCTAAACCGGCTACTAACCCTCTAAATAAGGGTATTAAATCTGCTTGAACGTCAAAATCCATTGAAATTATACGGTTAGTGCTATCGTGTGTTTTAAGTTAGCAAAAAATAAGAAGAGCACTACTACAGCAGGCTATGAGTGCTACCCCAAAACAGTCTTTATACTAATACACTCTTAAAAAAAACAAGATCTTGATCGCCGTGACCTTTTTGTGATCTCTTTTTTTGTGATTTGCCCAACAAATTGATGTATAAATGATTTCCTAAAATCTAGTACTTTTGAAACGGCTTAAATTACAAATGCAAATTCACGAACTACATCCTGAAAATTGGGTAGACAATTATGCGGATTACCTCTACAACTATGCGGTAGCCCGAGTGAGTGATTCCGAAATAGCGAAGGATTTGGTCCAGGAAACTTTTTTCGCAGGTCTGAATTCTGCGAAAAATTACAAAGGAGATGCTGCAGAACGCACCTGGCTGATCGCAATTCTGAAACGAAAAGTAATTGATCATTACCGTAAGATCAATTCCAAAAAAGGAAAAGCAGAGGTCAGGATCAACTATGCTTCGGGGGATGAGGATGAGGGGGATTGGTTGGAAGAACGTGTGGCGGACCCTTTTGGTAAAGGTGGAGATGCTACTCTTGAAAACCAGGAATTGGGTGAGGCAATACAGGAGTGTATCAAAAAATTGCCCAAAAAGCAGTCCTTGGTATTTACCATGAAAACCATCCAGGGAATGAGTACGGAAGATATTTGTAATGAATTGGGAATTAATCCGTCCAACCTATGGGTTATGATCCATAGGGCCAGAACAGCGCTTATGGGTTGTATGAATCAAACATGGTTTTAGAGGTATGAAAATATCCCTTGAAAAGGCAAAGGAAATTTGCACCAAAAGTCAATATGGTGAAGCTAGCTGGTGGGAGCTAGTGCAACTTAATGTGTATTTATTCTTTTCTAAGGAGTGTGCAGACTTCTCCGCAAAGAACACTAAGCTTACGTCTTTGTGTGAACAAGCCAACCTACAGACTTTACCGGAATCCGACAAAGAAGAAATGAAGGAGGCGCTTAAGAAAAAACTTTAAATCCCTTCCCTAGGCACCTAGAAAATAATATAACACTGCCAGGAAGATTGGGATCCCCTCTACCCAAAAAGATGCAAAGTAGCGGTGCTGATCTGCTTTGGATCTATAAAGTGCAAGGAACATACAACAGATCACCAGAACTTGAATGATTACCTCCGGCCATTGCAGGCTATCCCCAATAAAAACAAGCGCCAAATAAAACAAGACCAAAAGATATCCTATGGTTTTGGTGCCAGTTACGCCATAACGCTGTGGTAAGGTCCTTAATTCCGGAGGATCAAAATGCATATCCCTGATCTCAAAGGGAAGGATCAGGATAAGGATCAACAAGAAACGACGAAACAGCAATAGAAGTACCCCAAAGCTCCAGGGTACCTCGTCATCCAGTAAAGGCAATGCTGCGGTTAGTCCTGTCCATACTACAGCTACAAGCACAATTTTTAAAATCCCAAGACTTCTTAAGTTTTTTGAACTTGGCCAAAACGGCAAAGCATATAATCCGGATAATAGCATGAGTACAATCAAAAGCAGCCAAAGTTTTGAAGAGAGTTGCACAAAAAAGTACATCGCAAAACCAAACGCTATAAAGCTGAAAATTTGGATGCTTCTATGGTAGGGTTTGGTGACAACAAAGTATTTATCGGCTTCCACACCATATTTGATGAAATTATAGCAGACAATAGTACTGCAAAATAAGAAACCTACTATGGCACTATTCACAGAAATGTTTAGGTTTTTTACGGTTACCCAATACAAAGAGATTACGGCTAAAGCCACATGAACACTGGCATCCAGGTAAAACTTAAAAAACTTTTTTAGCAGCGGCATTCAACAAAAGTACCGATTGTTATTGTAGGTGAATTTTTTCGTTAACAACTTTGGTTTCCGACCGATCTGTAATGCATAATATCACTGAATTAATTGTTAATTTTGTGCACTTTATTCACTGACATGATGGACACGGCATCTTTTGCATTACGCCACAACGGCGTACGGGAAGGAGATCTTCAAAAAATGTTTAGGACCATTGGAGTAGATAGCCTTGATGAATTAATGGAACAAACCATTCCTCAAGATATCCGGCTCAATGCCCTGTTAGATTTACCAAAGGCCTTAAGTGAGCACGAATTTCTTACCCATATCCAACAGCTTTCGGACAAAAACAAGGTGTATAAATCGTATATCGGATTAGGGTATCACGAAACGCTGATACCTTCGGTTATTAAAAGAAATATCCTTGAAAATCCAGGATGGTATACCGCCTATACTCCCTATCAGGCCGAAATTGCACAAGGGCGACTAGAAGCGCTTCTAAATTTCCAAACTACGGTTTGTGATTTGACCGGAATGGAAATTGCGAATGCTTCGCTGTTGGATGAAAGTACGGCCGCTGCAGAGGCAATGACCATGCTCTACGATCTTCGCTCCAGGCAGCAAAAGAAACAGGAAGTACTTAAATTCTTTGTTTCCGAGGAAATCTTACCGCAAACTTTAAGCTTGTTGCAAACCCGCTCAAAGCCTTTGGGGATAGAACTGGTAATTGGTGACCATACCACTTTTAATTTTACCACTGATTTTTATGGTGCCTTGCTACAGTATCCCGGAAAATACGGCCAGGTGCACGACTATTCCGGCTTTGTTGAAAAGTGTAGTGAAAATGGAATTAAAGTAGCCGTAGCGGCCGATATTCTTAGCCTCGTATTGCTTACCCCTCCAGGAGAATGGGGGGTTGATGTTGTGGTGGGCACCACACAGCGCTTCGGTATCCCTATGGGGTACGGAGGCCCACATGCCGGTTTTTTCGCCACTAAAGAAGCTTACAAACGCAGTGTTCCGGGAAGAATTATAGGGTTAACTAAAGATACCGATGGCAACCCTGCCCTCAGAATGGCTTTACAAACCCGGGAGCAACATATAAAACGGGACAAAGCTACTTCCAATATTTGCACCGCTCAAGTGCTTCTCGCCGTAATGGCAGGCATGTATGCCGTATATCACGGACCAAAAGGACTAAAACATATTGCCCAACAAGTACACAATAAAACGAAACGCCTTGCGGAACAGCTATCACAACTGGGAGTATCCCAGTTGAACGCTGCGTTTTTTGACACGCTGCTTGTAAAAGTTGCCAGCACGGAAACATTGCGAAAAAAGGCCCTGACAGCAAAAATAAACCTCCATTATGTTGATTCCCAAACCGTTGCTTTGTCGATCAACGAGGCCACTTCCGACGCAGATCTTGATACGTTAATCGCTTTGTTCGAAAATGAGGGACGCCCGGGAGCCGAAACCTCATATGCACAGGGTATCCCTGAAACGCTTACCCGTAACGCTCCTTTTTTAGAGCATGAAGTGTTCAATTCTTATCATTCCGAGACGGAATTGATGCGGTATATCAAAAAATTAGAGCGCAAGGACCTGGCGTTAAATCACAGTATGATTTCCCTGGGGAGCTGTACCATGAAATTGAATGCCGCTTCCGAAATGCTCCCCTTAAGTTGGGCGCAATGGAGCAATCTCCACCCTTTTGTCCCTTTGGATCAGGCCGAAGGTTATCAGATCATGCTTCATGCCCTGGAAGATTATCTCACTGAGATTACAGGCTTTGCAGCAACTTCTTTACAGCCCAATTCCGGGGCACAGGGAGAGTACGCCGGTTTAATGACGATACGGGCCTATCACGAATCCCGTGGGGAAGGGCATCGGAATATTTGTATTATTCCGGCCTCCGCTCACGGAACTAACCCGGCTTCTGCGGTAATGGCAGGAATGCAGGTGGTGGTTACCCAAACAGATGAACAAGGAAACATCGATGTTAATGATCTGGAAGAAAAGGTAAAGCAACATGCTGAGCATCTCGCCGCCTTAATGGTTACCTACCCCTCCACCCACGGTGTCTTCGAATCTTCCATTCGATATATTACACAATTGATCCACGACCACGGCGGTCAGGTCTACATGGACGGAGCGAATATGAATGCCCAGGTAGGATTAACTAACCCCGCTACCATTGGCGCAGACGTATGTCATCTCAACCTCCACAAAACCTTTGCCATACCTCATGGTGGTGGTGGACCGGGTGTTGGTCCCATTTGTGTCGCTAAGCAGCTAAAACCTTTTCTCCCCACCAATCCAATTATTCCTACAGGTGGAGAAAATGCAATAACCGCTATTTCCGCTGCCCCCTGGGGCAGTGCACTTGCCTGTCTAATTTCGTATGGCTACATCAGGATGTTGGGTGCCAAAGGAGTAACAGATGCCACTAAAATTGCCATCCTTAATGCGAATTATATCAAGGAGCGGCTGCATGGAGCATATGAAGTGCTTTATACAGGAGAAAAAGGACGTGCAGCTCATGAAATGATCATCGATTGCCGCCCCTTCAAAGAAAATGGCATAGAGGTTACTGACATTGCCAAACGATTGATGGATTATGGGTTCCATGCGCCTACGGTATCCTTTCCCGTGGCCGGCACCATGATGATAGAACCGACGGAAAGTGAATCCCTGGCCGAACTGGATCGGTTTTGCGAGGCTATGTTGGCCATCAGAGCGGAAATTGAAGCCTGTACTTTGGAGGATTCGAATAACGTTCTTAAGAATGCACCGCATACCCTGGCTATGGTTACTTCGGATCGCTGGGATTTTCCCTACAGTCGTCAAAAAGCGGCCTTCCCTAAGCCCTATGTAGCAGAAAATAAGTTCTGGCCTACGGTACGACGTACGGATGAAGCCTATGGCGATCGTAATTTGATCTGCACCTGTCCAAGCATTGAAGAATATGCAGAAGTCTGAAAAGCATTGAATACAGTGCCCTAACGGCCCTTTGTTTTCTTAAGAGCCTCAGGCTTACGCTCAATTTTCAAAGGTTTTCGCTCTTTGAACATCGGCCTGGTTCTTAAACCTACCGTTGTTGTTAGCCCTCTAACCGCTACCTTTCGAGTACGAAAATGGGGTAAAATATGAAAATTGAAATAGCAGGGACAGGTAGTTATATCCCCTCGATTATTACAAAGAATGAAGATTTCCTGGAAAATGATTTTTTAAATTCTGATGGGACTGCCATTGTTCAAAGCAATTCCACCATCATTGAAAAATTTGAATCGATCACTGGGATCAAAGAAAGACGGTATGCCGAAGCGGATTTAAACACTTCAGATCTTGGCCTGTTAGCGGCTGAAAAGGCAATTGAAGATGCCGGTATTGATAAAGAGACGATTGACTACATCATTTTTGCGCACAATTTTGGAGATCTTACCACAGGGAAAATACAGGGGGATACTTTGCCAAGCCTGGCGACACGTGTGAAGCACCTTTTGCAGATAAAAAATACTTCCTGTGTGGCCTATGACATGATTTTTGGATGTCCGGGATGGGTCGAGGCCGTTATTCAAGCAAAAGCCTTCATTCAAAGTGGCATGGCTACCACCTGTTTGGTCATTGGGGCAGAAACACTTTCAAGGATCATTGACCCAAACGATAGGGATAGTATGATTTATTCCGATGGAGCGGGTGCTGCTATTATACAAAAGTCCGAAACCGGCGGGGAAATTTTGGCACATGCCTCCCAAACCCATGCCAACGGAGAAGCGTATCATTTGTTTTTTGACAAAAGTTACCATCCGGATAGTTGTGAGGATACACGATATATAAAGATGTATGGTCGTAAAGTCTACGAGTTTGCCTGCACCCATGTTCCCGCGGCAATGAAAGCCTGTTTGGATAAAAGTGAAGTGTCCATTGAAGCGATAAAAAAAATATTTATCCATCAAGCGAATGAAAAGATGGATGAGGCCATTGTAAAACGTTTTTACCGCTTGTATAACCAACCGCTACCAGAGGATATCATGCCAATGATGATCCACGAAACCGGCAATAGCTCAGTTGCTACCATCCCCACACTCTTTGATCGGGTAAAAAAGGGAGAAATAGCGAATCATAGTATTGAAAAAGGAGACGTGATCCTTTTTGCCAGTGTGGGTGCCGGAATGAACATAAATTGCATCGTTTATCGCTACTGATTGGGATTTGTGATTTGATTTTTGGAATTTCGTCCTCATGTATGAAGGAAAATTTCCCCATAAACGCTACCGGCTTACGCTGGAGTTTTTAAAAAAGCATGTCACTGCTTCCGAATCCATCCTTGACCTGGGGGTGGAAAATCCTTTTTCCGATATCCTTAGAAACGAGGGATATGCTGTAGAAAACACAAAAGGCGAGGATTTGGACCTTAATTTTGAACAAGTACAAGCCTCCAAAGCAGAAGTGGTCACTGCTTTTGAGATTTTTGAGCACCTCGTGGCTCCCTTTAACGTGTTACGGGAAATCAAAGCGAATAAATTGGTAGCCAGTATCCCATTACGCTTGTGGTTTGCCACAGCCTACCGAAGTAAGACGGACCCCTGGGATCGCCATTATCACGAATTTGAGGACTGGCAATTCGATTGGCTATTGGAAAAAGCAGGTTGGGAGATCAAGGATACGCTTAAGTGGACCAATCCGACCAAAAAAATAGGACTGCGTCCCGTATTGCGACAGTTCACCAATCGATATTACATCGTCTACGCTGAACGAAAATCAAAATGATACATTACAATTGCCAAATTCCAGATCTCTAGTTGTGGCTTTTGTAGTTTGTTTTTTGGAATTTTGACCTGATGAAGGTCAGCATTATTATACCAGCCCATAATGAAGAAAAATTCCTTGCGGATTGTTTGCAGTCTTTTGTAGCGCAAACCCAACCCCCGGAAGAACTGATTATCGTGGACGACAATTCTAGTGATACCACCTTCCAGATCGCTACGACTTTCTCACGAAACCACCCCTGGATCAAAGTAGTGCAGCGGAAAAGCCAGGACACCCATCTTCCGGGGAAAAAAGTGGTGGACACCTTTAACTTTGGTTTGCACTATGTGGATCAGGAGTATGACCTCATCGGTAAATTTGATGCCGATATCTTACTCCCCCCTAACTATTTTGAGCAGATGCGAAATTATTTCCGCTCCAATTGGTTACTTGGGATGTGTTCAGGGCTGCTCCATGTTGAAAAGCAGGGTAAGTGGGTGTACGAAAATATTGCCAATAAAAACCACGTACGAGGCCCTGTTAAACTGTATTTCCGCCAGGTATTTGAACTCATGAACGGACTGCGCCCGGGTACCGGGTGGGACACTGTAGATGTTTTGCTCTGTCAATATCACGATTTTGAAGTACAAACCGATGCCAGTTTAGTGGTAAAACACCTGCGCCCGACCGGTCATGGGTACCACCACAAAAACTATCGCAATAAAGGAGAGGCGCTATACAAAATGCGTTACGGTTGGCCGTTGGCCAAACTGGCGCTATTTAAAATGGCGGTACAGGCTAAACGCCCCGAGCTCTATTTGCAGGGGGTTTTGGGCTATCTCAACGCCTGGCGCCGGGGAAAACCCCGATTTGTTTCTCCTGAAGAAGGCCAGTTTATCCGTAGGCTGCGCTGGAGCGGCGTCTTCGGTAAATTCAGTTAAATTTATAAATGCAACAAACTGTTATTGATGGTATATTTTCTCGCGATAATGATAGAACCGAAACCGTAACCAATGGAATTTCCTTACTACCTAACAGTATCTCAAACTTTATCCTTATGAACAAACCTCCGCTATTTTCTATGCTACTTTTTTTGCTTTTCACCTTGAGCATTTCCGCTCAGGAAGAGCTGGCTTCGGCATCGATGGTATTAAAAAAAACGGGGTCTAACAACATCCTACCTATAACCGACTACAAAAAAAACATCCACATATTTGGGATCTCAGAGGGGTTTAGTGATGAGGGGATCCTACATATTATCCACAACGCTGAAACCAATGCACTAATGCATAGTTCCTATGATAAACCGGAAGCGATCGCTACCAAGAAAGCGGTTGGTATAGCAATAGATCCTTCCAATACGGTTAGCCTATACTTTCACAAAAAAGGTAAGGGAGAATTTCATAGAGTGGCCGTTAATGAAAATGGTAAACTCACCTACGACAGTTTTGATCTAAAGCTAAAAAAAGAACGCGTAGTGCAGTATATCAGTGAGAATAACGAATTCTTTGTAATGACTGTTAATCGTAGCCAATCCATCCTAAATATATATCAGTTTACAGGAAGTAGCCATGAAAAGATTACCTATGATCTAACCGGAGAACGCTTTTATTCCAAGGACTCAAAAATTGTCCCCTTACCAAAGTTGCTCATAGAACAGGATATAGCGGTCATATGCAATGAACTGTCCAGTAACGCAAAGGATTATGGAAAAAGGATAAAGATCTACCCTAAGAAAGAAGTAATAACTTTCACCATTAACAGTAATGATAATGGTACGCGAATTGTCCATTTATCAAGGAAAGATAACACGGTAAAAGCCGGTTATGTTCCTATGCCCACTGAAGAATTTGTAGAAGGTCGTGAGATTTCTATCCGAACGAATTCCTTCCTACACGACGATACGCTATATTCTTTAATAATGTCTAATAAACTCCTTGTTATAGATATTAAAAATATGAGCGACAAAGAGGTGCTAAAAGTATTTCGATTTAGCCCGGATGACGAAATCAGTTTTAAGAGTACACAAACCTCCGTTTTACCCATAGGACCTATTACCTTGTACAACACAAAAACCAAAGAAAAAACAAAAAGTGCCAAAGCTTTTTTTAGAGACCTCAAAAACGAATGGTACAGCGGGTTGCACGTGAATAAGAGCGACGCAATTACTGTGCTCAAAGTGGGTGGTTACTCTCCCCCTTCCGATGTAAACGCACTCTCTACGGGCTTTGGTCCTGGTGCGGTTAGCGCTGGTGAAGATGCTTTCAGTAATGTTTCAATTGTAAGCTCAGGGCCAATCAGCTATCGTGGAAACCTCTATAATTATTATAGCCTGGGCGTTGAAAAAAAGCTTGTAGTTGATGCTACTAACTACGAACTGTTAACCGAAGACACGTACAACGATGTATACGACACTATAGGTAAACTAACAGCGGATATGAAAAGCGTACAACACGAAGCATTGCTTAAAATTGAGGATTACTACGTTTTTGGTTATTACGACAAGGAAAATGAACGCTATTCGCTGTTAAAACTAACACCATAGTATGAATTGCTTTGACCAATACAGATGACCCTATGAGACCCCTAAAAATCCTGTTTGTGATCCTGCTGGCTTTGATCGTGTCCTTTTGCGCGGATACCGGGTCCGCAGACAAAACATCGGGGAATGCTCCTCAAAAATTATTGGAAACCATGGCTGCCTTCAACGAGGCATTTCAGCAGGGAAATGTGGTGGCCCTTGACTCTTTAACCACCGAGCAATATTGGCATACTAATGGCAATTCTAAGGCCATAGGGAAAAAGGATTGGTTTAGCTATTTGGATAAAAGAGCAAAAGAGATTACATCAGGGAATCTTGAAGTCATAGATTACGAGATGACGGAAAGGGAAATCAAAGTATATGGCGATATGGCTATTGTAACCGGGAAAATAGAAGTTACGCAAAAAGCAAGCGGAGAAATCCAAAAGAACGCCTACCGGGTCACCAATATTTGGATACATCTGGATGGCAGCTGGAAAAGAGCTGGATTTCATGATGGGAAAATAGAGTAACTCCAAAAGCCATCAGCAGTTTTACCTGCTATTATTGACAGCCTCATCTTAGCCTGCCAAGGCACAGCAAAAATGATTACCTTAAATTGGGTCAGTTCTATGCCCTAAAGCTGTAATACCTCTTGTAAAATGACGGATAAAACGTTTAAAGTAACTGTTCATATGGTAGCCAGCCTGGATGGCTTTATTGCCCGGAAAGATGGGTCAATTGACTGGATGCGCTCCACAGACACTTACCTGGAGGGTGTAGTGCTTACCAAGGAATACATCACTGAATTTCTAAATTCCATTGACTGCTATGTTATGGGTTCGCGGACGTATGAACATGCATTGGAACTGGGATGGCCCTATGGCGATACTCCGGTTATTGTCCTAACCCACAGAAGTCTGAAAGCCGAAAGGGAAAGTGTCAGCTTCTTTTCCGGTGACCTGAAGGTGCTTTTGCAACAGCTTAAAACCAAATATAGCAAGGTGTGGATGGCCGGAGGAGCCGCTTTGACCAAAGCATTTTTAAAAGCAACGTTGGTCGATGAAATCGTCATCACTTTTATTCCTATTTTGTTGGGCGATGGATTACCGTTCTTTGATCATATTGGACTGGAACAAAAGTTACACTTAAAGGCGGTCACCCCCTTTAAGGATGGTATGGTAGAGTTGTCCTATGAGATCATAAAAAAACAATAGTTAATACCTCCGGGTGTTTAAATAACCTGACTATGGGAAGCACTGCATAAACAAAAATCGGAAACCTGCTGGAAGCATTACGAATTGGGGGGCTAATGCTGCAAAACGCAGTGTATTCAATTCATCCCTAAACCACCGTGCGTATCTTATTTGATCACTTCGGCTATTGGACTTCCGGTAGTGCCATTGGGAAAGGCAATTCCCAAAAGTGCCGCGATTGTTGGCGCAATGTCGGGTATTTCGGTTCGTTTTACCGTTTCCCCTTTTTGGATACCTGTACCGTAAAAAAGCAAGGGTACATGGGTATCATAAACCATAGGAGAACCATGCGTAGACCCTGTTGGAGGATAGGCTATAAATCCCGGCCGTTGCACAAATACCACATCCCCTGAGCGCTTTTGGTGCCATCCCTGCTGAATTAAATAGGGTATTCCGGAGGAGTGGGTGTAGTTGTTTTGCCATAGTTGAGATCCTGTAAACACCTTATCCACGTTGTCATACCCTAAAATTTCCAGGGCAATTTCCTCCTGGGTATCATCCAGGTCCATATCCAAATTGGCGATCACTTTCCTATCCAGAAATACCTGGTAATTACTTATGGTCTTTACAATGTCGGTGGTTCCATAACGATACTTTAGAAATTCCGTAAAATCCTCTCGTAACTTTTTAAAGTTCAGGTAGCCCGCAGGAATTTTTTGATCCTTCAAAAAGCTGGGAACATGAATTGCCCCATGATCGGCAGTAAGGAACACGGTATATTCTCCTTTCCCCACTTTGGTATCCAATGCCAGAAGCAAACGTTCCAAATCCAAGTCCAATCGCAAATATGTATCCTGAATTTCCACCGAATTCACCCCATATTTATGTCCTACATAATCTGTACTGGAGTAACTCACTGCTAAAAAATCGGTAATAGTATCGGTTCCCAGTTCCCCATTTTCCAGAACTGCCAGAGCAAAATCTGTGGTAATAGCATCGCCATAAGCCGTTGATCGCAGGATATCGAACTGCCCGTTTGCGTTCCAAAGCGAAGGTAGATCATGTGGAAAAGCGCTCGTAGTCTCTCCTCTAAATCTTCCTTCATAGGGATTGCCATCGGCACCACTTTCGGCGTATTCCTCCAGGGGTTTCAGTGTTTGCCAGGGCTTCTTGTAGGCCTCCACCGCCTCAGAAGTATTAAAATCTTTTACCCATTGAGGTAAATCCTCCATGTAGTAGCTACTGGTGATCCAGTTTCCTGTAGTACCCCCTTCAAACCAATAGGCTGCATTGGCGGTATGCCCTCCAGGAAGTACTGCTCCTCTATCCTTCACGGCTACTGCTATCGTTTTCCCTCGCATTTGAGTATGTATGCGATTCTGATCAGTAATTGTAGTCGTTAGCATGCGATGGGGCGACATCCTACCGGCATCACTATCAGTGCCCACCCCATTGTAGTTAGTATCAGACACAACATAGACTTCTGCATCTGTTACTTTATCGTACCAATCATTCCCAATGATCCCATGTACCGCAGGTGTTGTTCCCGTATACACCGAAGCATGTCCGGGACCTGTACTGGTAGGGGCGTAATTAAAATGGTGGTTCTTACAAAGAAACCCTCCATTTATCAGGCGTTTAAAACCTCCTTCACTATAATCTTCCCAAAACCGGGTTAAATAGTCAAACCGCATTTGATCCACAACAATACCGACTATCAGTTTGGGAGTACCGCTCGTCTCTTCCTGAACAACTACTTCCTTCTTTTTTCCACGCCGTTGGGCATGATTTACAAGCGGGATCAAAAAAATGATACTCAATACAATGGCGATACTGTTTCGGACCATAGGTTGGAATTTTTGAAGCACAAAACTATTTAATATCCCAATGCAAAAAAGGAATTCAAGGTTAAATGCTCCGCATTATTGTTATTTTTAGCCTATGAAATACATTGCTGCCATTGGCAAGTACTTTATCATGGTGTGGGAAGTTTTTAAAAAACCCACCAAATGGCCTATCATGCGGTCATTGATCTTAAAGGAAATTGATGAACTTATCTACGGCTCTATGGGGATCATCATCTTTATTTCCTTTTTTATCGGTGGAGTAGTAACAATACAAACCGCACTAAATCTTACGAGCCCATTCCTTCCCAAAAGCTTGATTGGCTTTGCCACGCGACAATCCGTTATTTTGGAGTTTGCGCCTACTTTTACTTCCATTATCATGGTTGGGAAAGTGGGGTCATATATCACCTCCAGTATCGGCACAATGCGGGTTACAGAGCAGATTGATGCCCTGGAGGTTATGGGGGTGAACTCTATCAACTATTTGGTATTCCCCAAGATCATTGCGATGCTCTTTTTTCCATTTGCCGTTGCCATTGCCATGTACATTGGTGTATTGGGCGGCTGGATCGCTGCGGTTTTTGGAGGATATGCACCTAGTGGAGAATTCATCAAGGGCCTGCAAATCGATTTTATCCCCTTTCACGTAACCTATGCCTTTATTAAAACTCTGGTCTTTGCTTTTGTAATCGCTACAATGCCCTCGTACTTTGGGTATTACATGCGAGGTGGTGCGTTGGAGGTCGGTAAAGCGGCAACTACCGCTTTTGTCTGGACCAGTGTGGTTATTATCATACTGAATTACGTACTTACCCAATTACTTTTAGGCTAATGATCCAAGTTGAAAACCTACATAAATCTTTTGGGGAAACCCATGTATTGAAAGGAATATCGACCAGCTTTGAACAGGGGAAAACGAACCTGATCATTGGGCAAAGCGGTTCGGGAAAAACAGTTTTTTTGAAGTGTTTGCTAGGCCTTTTTGAACCCGAACAAGGCGATATTCGCTACAGCGGACAGTTATATGCCGATTTGAGCAGGGATGAACGTCGTGACTTGCGCCAAGATATGGGCATGGTGTTTCAGGGGAGCGCGTTGTTTGACTCCATGACGGTGGAACAGAATGTCCGGTTTCCGCTGGAAATGTTTACCAAAAAAAACAAAGAAGAGATGAAAGAACGGGTAGATACCGTTCTGGAACGGGTTAATCTTGAGGATGCTCATGATAAGTATCCGGCGGAAATCTCCGGGGGAATGAAGAAACGAGTGGCCATTGCGAGGGCCATTGTGATGAATCCTACTTACCTTTTTTGCGACGAACCCAACTCCGGCCTGGACCCTAAAACCGCTATCCTCATCGATAACCTGATACAGGAAATCACCCAGGAATTCAATATCACTACCGTAATCAATACTCACGATATGAATTCCGTAATGGAAATTGGCGAAAAAATCATTTTTCTAAAAGACGGTTTTAAGGAATGGGAAGGGACCAATAATGAGATCTTCAAAACAGATAATGATGCGGTCACCAATTTTGTCTATTCCTCGGAATTATTTAAAAAGGTACGGCAAATGTATCTGGAAGAGCGAAACTAGTCCCCGGGAGCGCATAATTAACTCAATCTTAATTTACTGAATGTCTCCCATGTAGGATTTTTTATCACCTTTCCAAAAAAATCCAGCCATGCACTTTTTCCGCTTTTTCATTCTGCTATTTTTTACGTTTGCAACAAGTATTGCCCAAGACAAACCCACCATTTACATTGATATTCCTACTGAGCAAAAGCCCTGGAATCATATTGATTGGAATAGTGCTCCGGAACAATTTCAATTTGCCATTGTTACGGACAGAACAGGCGGTCACCGGGCCGGTGTTTTTCCTACGGGAATTAAAAAACTGAATCTGTTACAGCCCGAATTCGTAATGAGCGTGGGGGATTTGATTGAAGGCTACACCAAAGACACTGTACAATTGAATGCAGAATGGAAGGAGTTCATGGGTTTTATTGATATGTTAGAAGCACCCTTCTTTTACGTACCCGGTAACCACGATATCACAAATGCCGTAATGGAGGAAAAATGGAACGAACTTTTTGGGGTTTCGTACTATCATTTTGTGTACAAAGATGTCCTTTTTCTCTGCCTGAATTCTGAAGACAACCTGCGTGGGGCAGGTCGTGGCACTATAGATGACGCTCAATACGAGTATATTAAAAAGACGCTTGAGGAGAACACTGCCGTAAAATGGACCCTGGTTTTTCTACACCAACCGCTATGGGTACAGGAAGACACCAAACGGTGGAAGGATGTAGAAGCGCTATTAGCGAGTAGAAAGCATAATGTTTTCGCCGGCCACTACCACCGCTACTGGAAAAGCGAGAGAAACAACGGAAAATACATTGCCCTAGCCACCACCGGAGGAGGAAGTAGGTTACGTGGAAAAGCCTACGGTGAATTTGATCATGTCGTTTGGGCAACAATGACCGAAGAAGGCCCCATATTAGCCAACTTATTTTTAGATGGTATTTGGGACGAAAATGTGGCTACGGAAGAACTAGTTGACTTGGTCCGAAACCAACCCTTTCCTGTTCAAATCAGTCCTATCTACCTTGAAGAAACCCATCCCGAAACGATGTCTGCGGTGGTGAAGGCTACGAACCACAGCGATACTAAAATGGAGGTTACGCTTACAGGCCAAGCCCATAACCAACTATTTTATCAATTGGAGCAAACCGTATTCACAGTGGAACCTAATGACGTAGCTACGTTTAATTTAAACCTAAGCAACTTGGATAAAGCCGCTTTAACTGAGCTATCTCCCCTCAAAATAACAGCTGCCATTACGTATCAATTTGAATCGCAACCCAATGTTAGTTTTTCTTCAGTGTTGAATTACCAACCTTTTCCTAAGAACACGGTCAGAAAGGTGTCAAAAATCAAACTGGATGGGGACTTAAAAGAATGGAAGAATGCACAGTGGACCGCCGCAGAAAACGTAGAAGGAAGTCCTTTCGATTTCAATGGGGATGAAGACTGCTCCCTAAAATTTACCACGGCATATGATGAGGACAACTTTTACGTGGCCATAGACCTTACCGACAACAACTTTCATATTGACGAGCAAGGCTCTTACTGGGACCAGGATGCTATTATTGTAGGCATAGATGCACGTCCGATTCACGTTAGTGCTTTCAACGGTGGTGAAGGAAGAGGAAGGGATTGGTTGGCCTATCTTCGAACGTTCAAAACGAAAAATCCGGTATATAATGCGGAACGCCTACCCACTCAGGTTACCAGCGAAGTAAAAATTACAGAGAACGGGGCAACTATAGAGATCGCTCTATCGCTGGATTATATTACCCAAAGTAGTGATGATAATTGGTCAAGCCTGCGTTTCGGTCTGGGCTACTACGATTATGATGCTGAAGATGAAGGTGCTACAACCCACTTTTGGTTTCCTGCATGGAATAGCACACAAGATATTCCAGGCTCAGGGATGTTGTTCAAAAAATGATCACTGTGCCACTTCAAGTACTACCGTAGAGTCCTGAAGCCTGGTCCGCAGCCAACTGAGGAGTTTTTGCGAAGTTTTTTCCTTTTCGGATACACTAAGGTTATTGTTCCATTTCACTTCGAAAACAGGAAGGGTATCCATTTTCTTGAAATCTGTTTGGATGCGGTATCCAAACCCTAACCCTGCCAGGTTTTCGTAGTTGATTCGGGCTTCTGCAACCACTTCTGCGAAAGGAACTTGTCGGGAGGTATTTAAGCTTAAATCTGCCAGTTCTTCTTCCAACACCCGAATGCGTTCATCTTTGGTCAATAGCTCCGCCTTTTTGGCCTCATACAATTCGTTCACATAGGTGAACTTTTCTTCTGAGTCGTCTCTCCCCCCTTGTAGCACCCGTAATTCTGCATTTTTTAGACGGTTAAACTCATTCTTCTGCGCGCGCCAGGAATTAAGGATATTCTCCGGAACCTCCTCATTTCCCATGAAAACAAGTTCTATAAAAGCAGTTTTATTGTCTATATAATGAATATCCGTAAGGTTATCTACATATCTCCCGGATCCGGCAAATTCATATCTTTCAACGGTCTGAGCAAGAAATTCCTGGGCCTGCTCACGAAAACGTGCTTCTAACAAGGCATTGTAGAAAGTGTATCCGGCAGGGATCATTGCAGCGAGGCCCACTATAGAGGCAACACGGGCAATAAATTGCCTTCTTTTGGAATTAGCGTACCGTACCATAGGAAATCGTAGGTACTTAATCACCAAAAAGGTGGCCAATCCAATGAAAATAGTATTGATAATAAACAAATAGATCGCCCCAAGGGCATATAGCGGCTTACCAATGGCCAAACCAAAACCAACAGTGCATAAAGGAGGCATGAGTGCTGTAGCAATAGCAACCCCGAAAATAACACTGGCAATGGTCCCCTTTTTAGCCCGCGCTATCACAAGGGCCAAACCACCAAAAAAGGCAATTAGTACATCTCGGATATCGGGTTTGGTACGTGCTAACAATTCAGACGATTCATCACGTAACGGGAAAAGAGCAAAAAAGAGGTAGGCCGTAAGCACACTTAGTACAACCATAACGATGAAGTTCTTCAACGAACGTCGTAGAAGGTCAATATCATTAATAGCCAGGGACATTCCCATCCCCAAAATAGGTCCCATTAGTGGAGAAATTAACATGGCACCAATAACGACCGCTGTAGAATTTGCATTTAACCCAACGGAAGCAATAAAGATAGAACATACCAAAATCCAGGAAGTATGCCCTTTAAAAGGGATATCTGCAATAATGGATTCCTTTGTAGCAGCAGGATCGGTATTGCTTTTAATCTCTAACAAATCCCGGACAAAAGCGCTAACACTCCCCAGTAGTCCCCTAAAATCTTTTTTTACCTCCTCGCCTTCTTTTTGCAGAGGATCTTTGTTGTCCTGAAATAGATTTTCCCCCATACTTACGCGTACTTATCCCCAAATTTTTCCTGTACCTGTGCCCGAACCTTTTTAATGTCCTGTTGTTTCGATTTAGGGTAGATGAGGAGCACATCCTCTTTGTCAACAATAATATAGTCTTCCAGGCCATCCACTACAACCACCTTGTTCTTTGGGGTACGTATCATATTCCCTTTGGTATCCGGAAGTAAGGCTTCACCGTTCACAACGGCGTTCCCAGTCGGATCTTTGTCCAATTTTTCATAGAGTGCACCCCATGTGCCCAAATCATTCCAGTCAAAAGTAGCCGGCAGCGTATAAATAGCTTTGGACTGTTCCAAGATAGCATAATCTATGGAAATGTTGTCGGCTTTGGCATAATTCTCCTTGATAAAAGCCTGCTCATCCGGGGTGTTGTAACAAGACATCCCTTTATTGAACAATTTAAATTGTGTAGATTGATATGCCTTAAAAGCGTCAACAATAGTAGTGACCCCCCACATAAAAATTCCGGCATTCCACAGGAAATTCCCTTGCGCTAAAAAGCTTTTGGCCGTTTCCAGGTCCGGTTTCTCCCGAAACTGCACTACTTTTTTCACTGAGTTGGAATTCTGTTTTTCATATTCAATGTAGCCAAAACCAGTATTTGGATAGGTTGGTGTAATTCCCAAAGTACATAGAACTGCTTCCTGCTTACACTTTTCAAAACATCGGGTCACATCATTTTCGAAGGCTTGTTCATCTTCAATCCAATGATCACTTGGCGCAACGATCATTACGGCCTCCGGATTCATTTTCTGGATCTTTAAGGCAGCATAAAGTATACACGGCGCTGTATTTCGCATAGCAGGCTCCAGAACTACCTGAGAGGGTTTCAGTAACGGTAATTGTTCTAACACAAGATCATTATAACGTTCATTCGTCAGAATAAGAATGTTATCCGTTGGAATAAAACGGCTCAGCCGATCGAAGGTTTTCTGTATAAGGGTCCTTCCCGACCCCAACATGTCATGAAACTGTTTTGGATTTGCGGTAGTACTTACCGGCCAGAACCGAGAACCTATTCCCCCGGCCATTAACACAGCATAATAGTTTTTATTCATGATATTATCTAGTTGGTTATCAATTCTACTTCGGCGTTGGGCTGGAACAAATAGAGCCTTCCCGTAGCAAGTTCAACACATTCATAGCGCTTAACACGCTTGTCCCCTTTCTGGAATAGTTTCCCGTTATACATCCGAAAAGTACTCCCCTTGGGCAATTCAAAAACATAGGACTTCTCATCATTCCGCTTGGGGTCATAGCCCTGTAACGCTATCGACAACTGAGCATCAGTACTGCTACTGGCTTTCGGATTCTTAAAATGACGTGCTAGCACGGGAAGCAGTTGAGAAGGAAATATTTCCGGACGCAACAACGGTAACATTAGCTCACGAAAAGTCTGTTTCCAATGGCTCCCATGAGGTTTAATATCCCTGCCAAAACGTTCAAATGCCACAAGATGGGCAATTTCATGGATCAATGTTAGTAAAAAACGGTATTGGTTAAGACTGGCGTTTACTGTTATCTGATGCCGACCGTTGGGAAGTCTTCTGTAATCTCCATGTCGGGTTACCCTATGATTTACGATCTTTAAATGTACCCGGTGGTGTCGGATCAATTCAAAACAGGGTGCTACTGCCCTTTCCGGGAGGTATTTTTGCAAGATTGCATCCACAACGCAAAAATAGCCGATTCTTTGTGTTCCCAATCCATCTTTGCCCGAATCTTGTATTTTTGAGGGAAAACCAGCGTTAATGAAAACATTCCTGCCACTATTTTCCGTTCTTTTGCTTTGCGCTTGTACACAACAACAAGAAAAATCCCTGGCTGTTCTCCTCGAAACCGCGCCTCAAATTGAAGGCAAAACAGAATATCTCGATTCCCCCTATGTTACAGCTGGCGACCGCTTATATATGGTAGGTCATCAGGATGGTTCTTTTCCAGAACTAGGTTGGCATATCAAAGGAGAGATGAGTGGTATCTGGAACCACCCCATTAAACTCATGGATGGTTTTGAAGTTGTATTGAGCTGGGAGGACTTCTCCATCACACTAGATAATGCAGAACGCTTTACGAATTTCCCTATGGCAAATTCGCATGGATTTCAAATTCCGCAAAAGGAGATTACGGTAGAACGCTTGCAATTCGTCCCGGATGGCGAACAAGGAATGGTCATACAATTTCTGCTGAAGAACAATGGAACCGCTGAACAACATATGGATTTTGAATTTACCGGCCATACCGATCTACGCCCGACCTGGCTGGGGGAACGCACTGAAATGATCGATGCTGAAGACACCTCCGAATTCACTACCGATTTCCAAGGCTGGTTGGTGAAAGACAAGAATAATCCATGGTTTGTTGGTTTTGGATCGGATATCCCTCCTTCCGTCTACGAGGAAGGGCAGAAAAAATACAATGGGCTAGGCCGCGCGGATCGCCTTATCTATCCCCTTCAACTTGCTCCTAATTCGGCAACTACTCTCAACTTTTTTATTGCAGGATCGTATACTTCAAAGGATGAGGCACTCACCACAATGGAACGTCTCAAAGCGGAATACACAAGGCTGTTGTCTGCCAAGCAACAACGCTATGCTACCCTGGCCCGTCAATCAAAACTGACCATTCCCGATAAGAACATGGAACAAACCTTTGAATGGTTAAAATACAACTGCGATTGGTTGGTGCGGACCGTTCCTGAGGTAGGTACGGGCATTGGGGCGGGTATCCCGGATTACCCCTGGTGGTTTGGCGTGGACAGCGAATATGCGCTACAGGGCTATATGGCCATAGGTCAAAAAGATATCGTTTATAAGACCATTGCGCTACTGGATAGCGTATCCAATGCGGTAAATGGTAACGGCAAGATCATTCATGAAATGTCTACCAACGGCGCCGTATTCAATCCGGGCAATATCAATGAGACCCCCCAGTATGCCTCTTTACTCTGGAGTGTCTACCAATGGACGGGTGATGGTGATTTTTTGGAGCAATACTTCCCAACTGTGGAAAAAGGAATGCAATGGCTGCTGGAAGCCAATGATGCAGACGGCAACGGCTTTCCTGAAGGATTTGGGATGATGGAAATTCACGGGCTGGATAGTGAAATGATCGATGTAGCAGCCTACTCCCAAAAAGGCTTTGTAGATGCTGCCCTAATGGCTGAAGCGTTGGGTAACACATCACTGGCAGAGGAGTACACCGCAATTGCCGATGATCTTAAGGAAAAGATCAACACCAAATTCTGGTCCGAGGATTTTAGTTCCTATGCCGATTTTATCGGTACAGATGAACAAACGCTCCACCTTATCGAAGATGCTATTATTCGGGCGGATACCTTAGACAAGCCCTGGGCTATTGAAGAAATGGAGGCGACACGGAAATTTATCCAGGAAAATCCTTCGGAACATCCCAGGCCTTTTGTATTACACCACAACTGGGTAGTGAATACCCCCATGGAGGTTGGTATCGCAGATACCACCAAAGCACTAAAAGCTTTAGAGACTGCAAAACAATTTGTGAATCCTTTTGGGGTCTTTGTTACCGGAATTGACAGGGACGAATCGGCTGGTTCGGACGAAGGCGCCTACAAGGCACCCCCCATCTTCACATATACCGGTGCCGTGATGACATTACCCACCGGGGTGCAGGCGCGGGCGGAAAATAATTATGGCCGCCCTAATGAAGCGCTAAATTACCTGGAACGAATGACACGTTCCTTCAGCTATGCGCTTCCCGGAAGTATGTACGAAGTGTCCCCGGACTTTGGTATGATGGTCCAGGCCTGGAACATTTACAGCTATGCCTACCCTATTGTGCAGCAGTTTTTCGGTATAGAACCGGATGCCGCCAACAAAACCATTACAATCCGCCCGCAGATGCCCGACAAATGGGAAGAAGCTTCTTTGGAAAATGTGGCCATTGGCGATAACTTGATTTCTATCTTCTATTCAAAAAAAGGGGATGATTTGGATGTGCAAGTTACCCAGACGAATCCGGAATGGGAGTTAGTATTAGCAGTTCCCGGTAAGGCAAAAGTGATGGGGAAAGGTGAAGGAATACAATTATCCAATACCTTAAAATAAAGAATACCAAAAAGCAGCGCTTTTATTCCTATTTTGGAGGTATATCCATGCAAAATACAGCTATATAAACAAGTTGGCATTAATTTAAAAGAATTATGAAGTATAGATACGATGCTTTCATAAGCTATAGTCGTAAAGATGAAGCCGTAGCTCAACTACTTCAAAAAAAGCTGGAACATAAATTCTCGGATTTACATCCTAAGTACAGAGTTAAAAAACAAAGAGTTATGGTAGCCTTAGATTCTGAAGATTTAGAGGCATCTGAAGATTTAAGCGACGAAATCAAGAAAAAAATAGGTGAATCAAAGCATCTAATCGTTCTAAATTCCAAAAGTTCAAATAAATCTGAATGGGTAAAAAAGGAAATTACTTTTTTTAAGGAATCAAGAAAAAAAGATAATAAAAGAAAGATAATTACATTACTATTAGACTTACCCGAAGAACTATCTATTGGCGATTTTCCAACCGAGTTAATAGAAAATAACAAAGTACCCTTAGCCCTCGATTTAAGACCAAGTTCTATTTCAAAAAGCAGGTCTTCATTCAAAAAGTATTATGAACAAAATATAATCTTACAGATTTATTCCACTTTTCTTAACGTCAAGTATAGTGACCTAATAAATAGACATGAAAAACATAGGCGACAAGTTAGGTACAGAAGAATAACTACTGCTTTGACAATTATTATTGTTTTGCTATCTATTTTTGTTATTGCCCTTATCCAAGGCATTAAACCAAACTTTAAAATTTCAAATGAAATCGATAATCCACTTCCAGAACAGACTTTTTCTCCAGCAATAGTTTTAAAAAATGATAAATCAATAATAAAAGGCACAGATAATGGAAGTATTTATTTTATTGACTCTAACGGCAGTTTAAGAGACTCTCTGAACCTTTTGACAGGTTTGGTCATAGAACTTGAATTATATCATGATAGCATTTTGTTAGGTAGTTCATTAGAGAGTGATTTTTTGATTATTTGGAATACCATAGAAAATAAGCTGATTAGAAAAATATCAAATCCCGATACAATTCCGTTTACAAGCTTCGCCTACTCTCCAAAAACTAATACAGTGGTTATAGGTGATAATGAAGGCACTTTGTTTATTGAGAGAGATAGGGAAATACTTAGTTATAAATCTGACGATGAAGGTTGGGGAAGAATTCAAGATATCAAGTTTTTTGCTAACGAAGAAAAGATCCTTTATTGCTTCTTGGATGGTCCAGTGGGCATTGTAGATTTAAAACAAGATAAAAATACAGCTATTGAGACATTTTCAAACCCAAATATCGAAACAGTGCATAGTATTGAAGAGGTTAATGGCAGTATATTTCTGTGTGCTTGGGGAACATCATTTTCCACTAATGTATTTTTAAAATTAAGCTCGGAAAATAACTTGATTCAAATAAGGAACTCAACTTCCACTCTCGATGAAATACATCGAATTAATAACACGGACAAAATTTTGACTTTTGACTGGGATGGAAATATCCGCCTCTTTGAAGACGAAAAAGAGTTAACGAACATATCAATTTCTGACAAAGTACATTACATTGAAAATAATGCTTTTACAATTGACTATAATGATGAAATTAATACAGTGTGTGCTTTCACAAATAACAAAATTTACTTTATAGAAATCGAATGGCGAACAATTTTTGGAATCAAGTCGACATATTTGAAATACCTCTAAAATGAATTATAATGGATATTTGGAACAAAAACTGAAGATTAAATTGAGTATTGTAATTTGTCCATGATCAGGACTTGAAAAAGAAAAATTAATGCTAACAATGCATAAAAATAATAGTGGTTTAATCGATAAAACGAAAATGAAATTTATAAATCTTACAATCGTAATAAACGGAAAAGTACTTAAATAGAAATCCGCTACTATTCTTATACTATACCGTTGTGTTTAATGCTGAAAAAGCTAAAAATCACACCGAAAAACATACTACTGGAATCACTTGCGATGATTCTCATTGTCCTTGGAATTGAAAAAATCCAGGTTTCCGTCTATTCTAAGGAATATGAAGCCATGTTTAAAATGGACGGCGATAAACTTAATGAGTTAGGAGTGAGTAGTATTGGGGAATTAATGATGGATACTTTTTGGTGGAGCTTTGGAGCTTTTCTGGTAATATTCGTTTTAATCGGGACGTTTAAACTTTCGGAGAAATTGAAAAAAGGACCTCTGGACACACTCTTGGCTTTTACAATTGTTTTTGCTCTTTTCCCTTTCGGTTTCTTCAATTCTGGAGTCACCCATTGGATTGTAAATCACATTGGAGATGTATTCAGTGACGAGCTTAGGACAAGAATGTTGATAACTGGACTTTTTTGGACCGTCCTAGGAATTGCAATTATTTGGTTTGCGCTAAAAAACACTAAACACAACACGATGTATAATTAGTTGCGGGCGGGAATTTAAAAGGTATAGAATTCAAAGAAATGGAAATCAGAACGTTAAACGGAATCGCTATCAAAGAAGTCCTAAAAGCGTTCAATATGGCTTTCTCGGATTATTTTGTTCCCCTTCAGCTATCCGAGGCTCAATTTACCGCAAAGCTTATTGCGGACAAAACGAATTTGGACCTATCCGTTGGAGCCTTTGAAAATGGAACCTTAGTGGGGTTCATTTTACATGGAATTGATACCGTAGATAATCAACTAGTGGGCTATAACGGAGGTACTGGAGTTATTCCAAAAAAAAGAGGTTTCGGACTAACCCGGCAAATGTATCGGTTTATTTTACCCCTTTTGGTACAACAAGGCATACAACGCCTTGTCCTGGAGGTCATCACTAATAATATTCCAGCCATTACATCCTACAAAAGATTGGGTTTCACCACGAAAAGGAAGTTAGTGTGTTATAAAGGCGAGGCCCGGGCAGAAAACATAAATACTACGATAGCTATCCGGGAATTGCAGAACTTCAACTGGTCCCTAATGGTCTCTTTTTGGGAGGTTTCTCCCACCTGGCAAAATGCAATTGGTGCAATTGAGACGACTAAGGACCACACAATTTCCATAGGGGCATATCGTGAGCATCAGCTCGTAGGGTATGTTATTTATAATCCGACCAGCAAACGAATACAACAAATTGCTGTGCATAACGATTTCAGAAGAAAAGGAATAGGAACTGCTCTCGTTTTCGAAGTTTTGCAACGCTATGGGCCTACCCTTTCCCTGCTTAATGTGGACAACAACTCAAAAAGCCTCACCAGGTTTATCAAAAGCATTGGCCTGGCACCTAATTTGGAACAGTTCGAAATGGAATTGAAAATAGAGGCTAACTAAAACAGCTCCAAATTCCTAATTAAAAATGAAATCCGCTACCAATCCACTTGAAACCGACTATAAAAAAAGGATCAATGCTGTTTTTCGGTTTATTGATAAGCACCTTGACACTGAACTTACCTTAGACACACTTGCAGCGCGTGCGGCCTTCTCCCCCTTTCATTTTCATAGAGTATTTAAATTCACCACGGGTGAAACACCACTTCAATATATTACCCGGCGTAGAATTGAGAAGGCAGCCTTAGCTATTTTACACACCCCTACCTCCATCGGGGAAATTGCGCAACAATACGGCTTTACCGATAATGCCTCCCTCACGCGCACCTTCAAAAAGTTTTATGGCGTATCCCCAACGGCCTTCAAAAAACAAAACCCGTATCGGTTTAGCAAGATTCGCCAACTAGAGCGCAAGAATGGCCAAAAGTATCCGGAAGCTGAAAAATACCTTAGCGGTATTAATAATCTAAAAAACTGGATCACAATGCAGGCAAAAATTGAAGTAAAGGAATTGCCAAAAAGAGATTTTGCTTATATCACCGTTATCGGACCCCAAAACCTGGGAACGGCCTTTCAAAAATTAATGCAATGGGCCACCCCAAAAGGCCTGATGAATGACGAAACAAAAATGACTACCGTTTATCATGACAGCTTTAAGGTTACGCCGGAGCACAAGGTGCGGATGAGTGCAGGCATATTGCTCAAAGCGGCGATGCCTACTGAAGGGGAGATTGGGTCAGGTATCATAGTCGAAGGGAAATTTATAGTAGGTAGTTTTGAAATTCGCCCGGAGGAATTTGAAAAGTCCTGGACGGGGCTTTTTGTTTGGATGAATGAAAACGGCTATAAAAAAGCGGACAGGGATCCTTTCGAGATCTACCACAACAACTTCAATGAACATCCTCAGAAAAAGGCGATCGTAGACTTTTATATCCCGGTTACCTAAATGGGTTCAAACCTATACTAAATTCAGTACCCCACATGGGCTTTAGGAAGCAGTCCCTTTTTGAAGAAGTATTACGTCTACAGAGAATTTTTGCTTTAACAGTTTTCTATTTCAAAATTTCATAGCTTTAACCTGTTCAAATTCAGCGACTTTTATAGTTCTCCCATATCGGAAATTCTTCCGAAGCAACTGCATAACAACACCAAAATAGTACCGCCATGAATGCAAAACAAAAACTGCTTTTGGGAATACTTACCCTGATCGCTCTTACACTTGTAACCCTTTCCGAAATTCGAAAAGATAAAGAAGTACCCCCCCAGATGGCCTCCATGAATTTTATTAAATGTACGGTAGCCCAGTTTCTGTTAAACGAGGTGGATTCCACAAAACAAATTGCCCCGCTCTTTTCCGGATTGGGTGATTTAACGCTTCCTATCTCAACCGACACTCCCGAAGCGCAAACTTTTTTTGACCAGGGCTTGAAACTACTTTACGCCTTTAATCATGCAGAGGCGCATCGCTCATTTCTGGAAGCTTCCAGAAAAGATAGTAAGGCTGCCATGACCTTTTGGGGGCAGGCATATGCTCTAGGCCCTAACATAAACGACCCATTTCCTGATACGGAACGGAAACTAAAGGCCTATGAGTCCTTGCAAAGTGCGCAAAACGCAGCGTCTAATGCCTCACCGAAGGAACAGGCGTTGATACAGGCTTTGGCTTCACGCTACAGTGCCGATACCACCGTTGAAACTGCTACCCTAAACGTTTCCTATATGGAGGCAATGGCCAAAGTAGCTCAAGAATTTCCCCAAGATGCCGATGTACAGACCCTGTACGCCGCTTCTGTAATGAATACCGTTCCCTGGAATTACTGGGATAAGGAGGGCAATCCGTCCCCAAATATACTTGAGGCAAAAAAAGCATTGGAAACAGCCATTAGCATTAATGCTGATCATCCGGGGGCACACCATTACTATATTCACATGGTAGAACTGCCGCAGCCGGATTTGGCAGTCCCCAGTGCAGACCGCCTTAGGGAATTAATGCCTTCAGCGGGTCATATTGTTCACATGCCCTCGCATATCTATATCCGCGTAGGGCGCTACCTGGATGCGGTCAAGTCGAATCAAGAAGCCATTTTAGCAGATGAGGATTATATTTCACAATGCTATTCTCAGGGGCTATATCCGCTGGCATATTATCCGCACAACATCCACTTTTTATGGTCAGCTGCTAGTTTGTTAGGGGATAGTAAAATCGCCCTGGAGGCAGCGAAAAAAACTGCTGAAAAAGTACCCGTCGGTGACTTGAGGGCCCTACCTTTCCTCCAAAATTTTGCCGCTACCCCTCTATTGGCCTATGTTCGGTTTGGAAAGTGGAATGAAATTTTGACTACCCCAAGCCCAAATCATGAAATCAAGCATTTGAAGATGATCTGGCATTATGCACGGGGCATCGCGTTTATCAGAAAAGGGAATGCCGCTGAGGCCAGGGAAGAATTGCAAGCCTTAGAAAAAATGATGAACGATCCGGATATGGAAACGCTTATCGCCTCCGGATTTGATAACAGCGCAACCGTTGCTAAAGTTGCCTATGAAATAGTAGCGGGGGAATTGGCTGCATTGGAAGGTGATCATGACAACGCTATTACTCATCTGCAAAAGGCGGTTACCCTGGAAGACAACCTTATTTACACAGAACCTTCTACCTGGTATATTCCACCGCGTCAAAATTTAGGGGCGATTCTAGTAGCTGCCGAACAATATGAGGCTGCCGAAAAGGTGTATCAAAAAGATTTGGAAAAACTACGTCAGAATGGCTGGTCATTGATGGGATTGTACAAGAGTTTACAAGCTCAGGGGAAAATGGATGAAGCCAATAAGATCAAAAAAGAATTTGACAAGGCCTGGCAGTATGCTGACTTTGAAATTGACAGTTCGATTCTGTGATCGGATAAAAGGTCAGGGTGTACTATTGCTCACTGGCAGCAGTTTACCATTATAGTATTTGTTAGCGGTTAGTGCAAAATCCTTAATGTAACGCGCCATTTCCAAAGCGGTAATAGGGGCCTGATAGCCCGGGAAGGCCTCAGCCAACATTTCGGTTTGCACGGCTCCGATAGCTAATACGTTAAAGGAAGGTCCGTTTTCTTTAAATTCCTCTGCCCAAAGTTCGGTTAAGGTAATCACCGCAGCTTTACTGGAACTGTAGGCCGATAGGCCAGGAAATTTGACACTTCCCTGTACTCCACCCATAGAACTAATAGTTACTACATGGCCTGTTTTGGGCATCTTAGGGACCACCACCCGGGTGAGCTCGGCCACCGCAAAAACATTTACCCTGTAAACCGTTTCAAAATCTTCCATAGTGGTTGCTACAAAGGGTTTGTTTAAAAGCGTCCCCGCGTTGTTGATCAGGATATCTACCTTGTCCCAGTCCGCTATAAAGGCTTCAACTTCGGTATACGCTTCCTGGGCACCTAAATCACAAGGAAAAGTGGCAATATTATTGTGATTCAGATCCAAAACAGGCCTTGGGTTTCGAGATAAAGCCAACACCCGGTGGCCTTGGTCCGCAAAGAGCTGGACCAATTCAAAGCCGATCCCACGGCTGGTTCCTGTAATGATAATATTTTTTGACATTTGCTATGGTTCCAACGAAATAGAAATCCTGTTTTTCGGGAGTTTCCGATTTTCGAGTTTGCTAAAATTTCTTATTGTGTCGCTTTTAGTTCTTGGGCAGGACCATTGGCAATCCCTTCCACAACCGGTAGCATTTTGTTGATCGTCTGTGCTATATGTTCCAAATCAATTTGAGCAACCTCATCGTCTGGTTTATGATAGTACGCAAAATTGGTAAAATCAAAGGTGCAATAGGTGTGGGAAGGTACCCCAAATTCTTTATAGAAGGGGTAATTGTCCGAGCGGGCAAACAGGCCATATTTTTTAGCGGTAGGTGAGAAACCGATGAGGTTTTCACCGGCATAGGCATTACTTATAGCGGCCAGATTGGACTTTTGATATCCGGTGATGAAGATAGAATAACTATCACTCCGAAGTGGTACTCCCACCATTTCAAAATTTAGCATAGCATAAAGATTTAGCGCTTCTGCTTTCATATTTTTAGCCATATGAACCGATCCTAACAGTCCTTTTTCCTCAGCACTGAATAACGCAAAAATAAGGCTTCTCTTGTTGGACCTTTTTCGTCCAAAGTATTTGGCAATTTCCATTACTGCCGTTGTTCCGGAAGCATTATCATTAGCGCCGTTGGCGATATAATCACCATTTTCCGGTTTTACCGTCCCAATATGATCGTAATGGGCACCGATCACGATATACTCTCCCTTAAAATCAGGATCATTCCCCTCTACCACACCCACAACATTGTAAGCGGGCTTCCTATAATTAGACAAGGTATCCCTGTAAGAGACATAGTACGGAGCTACCCCGTGTTTCTGAAAAAACTGTTCAATATACTGTGCCGCCTTTTCGATGCCTTGACTACCGGTATCTCTGCCTTTCAGTTCATCTGACGCCAAAAACCGCATGATCTCACCGACAGCGGTGGCGGAAGTTAGCCACAATGATGCTTGATCAGCAGGCATTTCTGCCTTCAAACCGTCCGGGCCAGAAACTGTGGAGGTGGTTTCATCCACTGCAGCATTTCCCTGGGGAACAGAAGCAGTTTGCATAGGAGCGCAGGCCAAAAGCACCAGAGTCAATAAAGGAATAACTATTTTTTTCATACTATGCGATCTGATCTGATAGTACTAAAGATAAAAAAAGCATCCTGTTGGGATGCTTTATCCTATTGATTTTGTTTTTGGAGTTCCATCTTACGCAAGCCAATACTCTGGTTTACGCGAGCATGGTCACCGGATTTTCCAAATACGCTCTTAAGGTTTGCAAAAACTGCGCACCTGTTGCTCCGTCCACGGTGCGATGGTCACAAGCCAAAGTAACTTTCATAGTACTGCCGGGTACGATCTCCCCGTTCCTGATCACCGGCTTATCTACAATGGCACCAACGGACAAAATAGCGGAGTTGGGTTGATTGATGATCGAGGTAAACTCTAAAATACCGAACATACCCAAATTAGAAACGGTGAATGTGCTTCCTTCCATTTCATCCGGCTTTATTTTCTTGGTTCTTGCTCTACCGGCTAGGTCTTTTACCGCAGCACCCATCTGAGTAAGACTCATCTGATCCGCAAACTTCAACACAGGTACTACCAGGCCTTCATCTACAGCTACAGCTACTCCCATATGAATATGGTGATTGTATCGTGTGGTATCACCATTCCAGCTAGTGTTCACCTGGGGATGTTTCTTCAACGCCATAGCACAGGCTTTTAGTACCATATCATTAAAGGAGACTTTAGTGTCCGGTAAATTGTTTATTTGGACCCGGGAAGCCTTGGCATTCTCCATATCCACTTCAATGGTTAAATAATAGTGAGGTGCAGAGAACTTGGATTCCGCAAGGCGTTTGGCAATCACCTTGCGCATTGTGGAGTTTTTCACTTCTTCGGATCCCTCTTCTCCAACAGGAAGTTGTATGGCCGGAGCCACAGGTGTACTTGACTCAGCAGCGGGTACTGCTTGAGGTTCGGCGGTTGCGGGCTGTGGCGTATATTCCTCCACATCCCGTTTTATGATCCGACCGTTATCTCCTGTTCCTTTTACCTTTGCAAGATCAATTCCTTTTTCCAATGCGATCTTCCGCGCTAAAGGCGATACAAAAATACGACTACCGTTGGCGGTAGCGGAAACCGCTGTCTCCTTCACTTGTGGAGTTGTTTCCTTACCGGTAACCGCAGGTTGCTCAGCAGTTGTGGAAGTACTTCCAACTGCAGCAGTGCCCGCATTTAACACCGATTGTACGTCAGTACCTTCGGGACCAATGACCGCCAAAAGAGCATCTACCGGAGCTCCTTCACCTTCTTGTATACCAATATGTAGTAAGGTACCCGAATAGAAAGACTCAAACTCCATTGTGGCCTTATCCGTTTCAATCTCCGCCAGAATGTCTCCTTCTTCTATAGAATCACCCACCTTCTTTAACCAGGAAGCTACGGTACCCTCCTCCATAGTATCGCTCAACCTTGGCATGGTCACGATCTCCACGCCTTCCGGAATAGCACCCCCAGTTACGGGAGCGATTTCCGGCGCCGGTGCCTCTTCTACTTTTGTACCTTCCGGTTGGGCTTCTACCGCCACATCTTCAGCAACTGCGTTCCCATTCAAGAGGCTGGAAATATCTTCGCCTTCCTCACCTATTATCGCCAATAAAGCATCAACCGGGGCGCCATCTCCTTCAGCAATACCGATATGCAACAAGGTACCCGAATGGAAAGACTCAAACTCCATTGTGGCCTTATCCGTTTCAATTTCAGCAAGGATGTCCCCTTCTTCAATTTTGTCCCCAACCTTTTTCAGCCATTTGGCCACGGTACCTTCTTCCATGGTATCGCTAAGCCTAGGCATGTTGATTACTTCTGCCATCTAACTAGAGTTTGTGTTTTAAGAATGGATAATCTTCCTGTTCGTATACCGTATCGTACAATTGCTCCAATGGAGGAAAGGCAGACTCTTCTGCAAATTTTTCGCACTCGCTTACCAAATCCTTTACGCGTTTGTCAATGACCTTCAACTCCTCTTCGGTAGCATAACCTTTCTCCAGGATCACATCTTTCACCTGGGTGATCGGATCTATTTTTTTGTATTCCTCCACTTCCGCTTTGGTACGGTAGTGTTGTGCATCGGACATGGAGTGTCCTCTATAGCGGTAGGTTTTCATTTCCAGGAAAGTGGGCCCACCCCCTGTCCTGGCACGTTCAATAGCTTTGTCCATTTCTTTGGCGACAATCGCAGGATCCATACCGTCCACAGGGGCGCAAGGCATCTCATACCCTAGACCCAGTTTCCAGATATCCGTAGAAAAGGCAGTCCTTTCTACAGAGGTTCCCATGGCATAACCGTTGTTCTCACAAATGAAAACCACGGGAAGCTGCCAAAGCATGGCCAAGTTAAACGTCTCATGAAGCGAGCCTTGGCGCACCGCACCATCTCCCATATAGCAGAGGGTTACCGAGTCGCGATTAAAATATTTATCGGCAAATGCCAGCCCGGCCCCCAAAGGGATCTGTCCCCCTACGATGCCATGTCCGCCATAAAAGCGATGTTCCTTAGAAAAAATATGCATCGAACCCCCCATTCCTTTTGAGGTTCCGGTCACTTTGCCAAACAGCTCCGCCATTACCTTTCTTGGGTCAACCCCCATACCTATTGGCTGAACATGGTTCCGATAAGCAGTGATCATGCGATCTTTAGTGAGGTCCATAGCATGCAATGCGCCCGCCAGAACCGCCTCTTGCCCATTGTAAAGATGAAGGAAACCCCTCACCTTTTGCTGAATGTAGACCGCCGCCAGTTTGTCCTCAAACTTGCGCCAAAAAAACATATCCTCGTACCATTTCAGGTAAACCTCTTTTGTGATTTTTTTCATCAATATCAATTGTTAAAAAACAACGCCCGGACGAGCGAAAAACAAAAATACATATATATCTCTTTTGAGGAAAAAAGATTTAAGAGACTGTTTTGAAATTTGTCAATTGTTCTATTATGCCCCTTTTTGGGCTTTATTTCGTTAAAATTTTGAACCGTAACTAAGGCTATGCTTAAAAATTTCGCCTCATAATGCATCAAAAATGACCTATAAGAAATTCCAATCACAAATTTCAAAACGGTCTCTAAGAATCCCCTAAAAAAGTATGGTCAAAAGAAAGTGGCAATAAGCTGGCAATGGAATTGCACTTGTAGATAGGTCCGGATTGCCCTTTCATGAGGATCGTGATTGGGCTTTTTTGTTTCACTTCGTATTCCAAAATTGCCTGTCTGCAACTCCCACATGGCCCAGCCGGCTGGGTAACAAAGTTATGTGCAGAGGCTGCACTTATAGCAATGGCTTTTATGGGCACATTGGGAAATTGGGCACCTGCACTAAAAACTGCGACTCGCTCCGCACAGAGCCCAGCAGGGTACGAAGCATTTTCCTGGTTACTCCCTAAAACGACCTTCCCGTCTTCCAAAAGTACTGCTGCCCCTACCTTGAAATTAGAATACGGGGAGTAGGAACTTTCCAAAGCAGTATCCGCCTGGCGCAATAGCATTTGGTCCTCCGGGGTCATCTCTTCGAGCTTTTCAAAGATCAGAAGTTCAAAGCCCACATTCCTTTTTTTCATAGGCGGGAAAAAACAGATTGTCAGTAAAAATAAAAAACCTCGGCATTTACCGAGGTTTTTTTATGTGATTGTAGTTTTCCTTAATCATTAAGATATTCTTCCCCAAAGTTGAAGGTCAAAGAGAAACGCAAGGTGTTTTCCAACGGATTTCGAACCTGAGAGGTAGAGAACAGGTAGGACAAGTCGATCTGGGCAGCTTTAAACTTAAAGCCAGCACCGAGAGTAAAAAACTGCCGGGCTCCCTTATTTTCATTTTCATTGAAGTATCCTGTTCGCAACATAAACGCTTCCTGGAATTTATACTCAGCTCCCAGTGCCCAGGTAAACTCCTGTAGCTCTTCGCTAAATCCATCCGGGGCATCACCAAAGGATTCAAAAACCCCATTGAAAAAACTGATCTGTTGGTATTCGTCGTTGTCTTCAGCATCGATATCGCCATCGCCATCAAAATCTCTTGGAGTTGGAACGAGTAACTTGTTGAATTCTGTGTAAATACCAAGAACATTGTCCGCGTCAAAAATAAAATCAAATCCCCCTCCAAATCTCAAATTGGTAGGGAGGAAGTTTTCTTGGCCTCCCTCATCGTATTGAATTTTTCCTCCTAAGTTGGAAACATTAAATCCTGCTCTCCATCGCCCATCAAAGGAGTTGTACGCAATTTCCCGAGACCTGTAGAAACCGGCAACATCCACTGCAAAGGCATTAGCTGCCTGAGAGTCCTGGGTCGCATCCTGGAACCGAAGATTAGAACTTATAAACCGTCCGCCTACTGCCATGGAAAAGGTTTCGCTAAGCTTAAGAGAATAGGAAGCATCAAGAGCAAATTCATTCGGGCTAACCGTTGTTCCCTCATCATCAATGGTCTGCCGAAGTTCAATATCCCCCAAACTAAAAAAACGCAGGCCAAAGCCAAACGCGCTTCTATCGTTGATCTTGTTGTAAACATTTGCTGATAATAAGCCAATGTCCGAAACAATGCTTTCTAAGAATGGGGTATAACTTGCGCCAATTGCAAATTTTTGGGTTGCAAAAGCATATTTGGCAGGGTTCCATTGCTGGGAAAACACATCCGCAGAGGTAGCTACACCCATGTCTCCCATACCTGAAGCCCGGGCATCTCCTGAAATATTTAAAAACGGTACTGCTGTGGTAATAGCACGTTCCTGTTGGGAAAACACTTCAACAACACAGACAAGCGCTACCAAAAGAAAGGATTTTTTCATTGTGCTCATTTAGTTTGTGGCGGTCAAAAGTCTAAAATAAACGACCAAAACTCAAAATATTTTAGACGTATTACAGATAAACGACCATTTTGTACAATTCTTATATATCATCTTCATTTTTCGACAAAAAAAGAAAAATCCCTGTTCAATGTTAATATGACCAGGACTCATACTAGATTGCCCTCAAATGCGTTATTCCATTGTTACGATGTGGGAAAGATACGGAATAGAAATATTTACGTTCCGCAAAATATTGTTGCTTTATTTCCGTTCTATTGCCAAAACTGATTTAAATCAAATTGAAACTAAAGTGCCGATCCGTAGACCAAATCGGCTTTGAACTCAAGTCTTATGAAAAAATACTTTGTAAAAGTTGTACTTTCTTCTGCCTTGGTTGTGGGAAGTTTATCCAGCTGTAAAAACTCTTCCGGATCTTCGTCCTCCAAGAATATTTCCAGGGCAACAGGTTGGAAGATCAATGCAAAAGAAGGTGGTTTTCAATACAATTCTGATTTTAAGGAACAGGAAACCCCTCCAGGTACGGTGTTTATTGAAGGAGGAACCTTTACCAAGGGGAAAGTGCAGGACGATATTATGCACGATTGGAACAATAGTCCTACCCAGCAGCATGTGCAGTCCTTTTACATGGACGAAACAGAGGTTACCAACAAAATGTATATGGAGTACCTGGATTACCTAAAAAGGGTATACCCTCCGGAAAATCCCATGTACGAAAATATTTATAAAGGCGCATTGCCAGACACCCTGGTTTGGAGAAACCGACTGGGCTTCAATGAGACCATGACCAATAACTATCTAAGGCATCCCGCCTATGCTGAGTATCCGGTTGTGGGTGTGAACTGGGTTCAGGCCACACAATATGCCGAGTGGAGAACAGATCGGGTAAACGAATTGTTGTTGGTACGTGAAGGCTATCTTGCCGAAGATGCCATGTATGGGGCCTTAAGTGGCGATGTAGAGGGAACGTTCAGCACAGAAGCTTATTTGAACAATCCGGAATCTGTGTATAGTGGACAAATTGACTCTCTACAAGGAAAGCAAAAGAAAGATTCCATCAGTGTTTTTGCCAAACGCAGTAGCGGCGTAATTTCCCCGGAGTATCGATTGCCCACTGAAACCGAATGGGAATATGCTGCACAAGCGCTTATCGGATCACGGGAATACAACAATTACCGCGGTAGAAAGAAGTATCCCTGGGAAGGTGATTATACCCGTAACGGGCAGCGCGTAGGACGTGGTGATCAGTTAGCTAACTTCAAACAAGGAAAAGGAGATTACGGCGGTATTGCCGGATGGTCCGATGATGGTGCTGACATTACAGCTGAAGTAAAAAGCTACAAACCCAATGATTTTGGCCTGTATGATATGGCAGGAAATGTTAGCGAATGGGTAGCGGATGTCTACCGACCTATCGTAGATGATGAGATCAGCGACTTTAACTATTACCGGGGTAATATTTACCTTAAAAAAGCCATTGGAGAAGACGGAAAAGTAGAAATCTTACGAGATGACATCGTTTACGATACCCTTCCCAACGGAAAAATTGTAGCGGTAAATCTTCCAGGTGAAATCAAGGAAATTCCTATTGGTGAAGAGGAAACCTATTTACGGACCAATTTCTCCAGTAGTGATAACAGAGGTTTTCGGGATGGTGATCCAGGATCTTCGCGGTTCTACGAAAGATTTAGTGATGACGCCTCAGATAACCGTAAGATGTATGATTCTCCCAAGCATAAAGTGGAGCGGGATTCTACTGGAAAACTATTGCGTCAATACGACACCTCTAACTACAGAACTTCCCTTATTAATGATGAAGTTCGCGTATACAAAGGAGGTTCCTGGAGAGATAGGGCGTTTTGGTTAGATCCGGCTCAACGTCGTTACCTGCCACAATATATGGCCACAGATGACATCGGTTTCCGATGTGCTATGTCTCGAGTGGGAAGCAAATCCAAAAACAAAAATAAGACCGTTCGCCATAAGAAGACACGGTAAAAAAGATTGCTAGAGAAAATAACAGCCCTTGATTCTACATCAAGGGCTTTTTTTATCTTCGATCCATGGATTTACCACAGTTACATAAATTGTTTTTGCAGTTTCCCAGGGTATCTACGGATACACGAAAAATAACGCAAAACAGCATTTTCTTTGCCCTCAAAGGTCCGAATTTTAATGGAAATACTTTTGCTGCAGAGGCCCTTGAAAAAGGGGCTGTCTATGCCGTAGTAGACGAACCGGAATACGCCACCGCTGCACACATACTCTTAGTTGATAATGTTTTGGAAACGCTACAGCAACTGGCTACCTATCATAGAAACTATTCTAAAGCTACTATAATTTCCCTCACCGGGAGTAACGGAAAAACCACAACCAAAGAATTGATCTATGCGGTGCTTGCCAAAAAGTATAACACCATAGCCACACAAGGGAATCTTAACAATCACATTGGTGTGCCTTTAACCCTGTTACGTATCACTGAAGCTACTGAAATAGCGGTGATAGAAATGGGTGCAAATCATCAAAAAGAGATCGCTTTTCTTTCTGAAATAGCCCAACCTGATTTTGGTTATATCACCAACTTCGGGAAAGCCCACCTGGAGGGATTTGGTGGTGTGGAAGGAGTGATCAAGGGGAAAAGTGAGCTTTACGATTATCTTCTGCAACACGACAAGCATGTGTTTTTAAATGCAGATGATCCTATTCAAAAGGAAAAACTATCTGCCTACGTCAAAAAAATAGGGTTTAGCCAGAGCGATCCAAAGTTTTTTAATATCCGCTTGTTGGATACTGATCCTTTTATACAGTTGGGGTTTGAGACTACCGAAATAACCACGCAACTGGTAGGAGCATACAATTTTCCCAATTGTTGTGCAGCCGTATTGATGGGGAAATACTTTACTATTCCTCCTGAAGCTATAAAAGCTGCCATAGCAGCATATGTTCCTTCAGACAACCGATCCCAAATAGTTGAGAAAGGAGGGTATCGCATTGTTTTGGATGCGTATAATGCTAATCCTACCAGCATGAAGGCAGCTTTGGAAAGCTTTGCCAAAGCTAAGGGCGATCCCAAAGTGGTCTTTCTTGGGGATATGTTTGAATTGGGGGAATCCAGTCACGAAGAACACCAGAGTATAGCGGACCTCGCTGCTACCTTGAATTTTGAAGATGTGTACCTCGTGGGCAAACAGTTCTATCAGGTGGATTCCAAATTCCAAAAGTTTTCTTCTTTTGAATCCTTACAGGAACACCTTCTCGAACACCCATTGGAAAAGGGGGTGTTGTTTATTAAAGGGTCTCGAGGGATGGCTATGGAACGGATCCTGGACCTTTTGTAGCCTCTTAAACTTTTCTTAAATACGGACGCTCATGAAATGATGGTTCCCCAGCCCCGACCAAAAGGGCAATACAACCAATCATCATGGAAAAGAACATTATAATTTTTGACGGGGAATGTAATCTGTGCAACGGCGTAATCGGCTGGCTCATGCGGTTTGCCCCAGAAGATGTGTTCCAGTTTGTACCATTTCAATCCCCTAAGGGACAGGAAATCCTAAAAGAATACGGCTTTCCTACTAAAGAGCTTACCACGGTTATCCTGTTTGACGAGAATGGGCCACACACCCATTCCGATGGCTTCCTGGAGATCGTATCCAAAATCCCAAAATGGCGGTTGGTGGCCGCCTTGTTGGCCTATATTCCGAGAATTATTCGGGATACCATCTATAATCTGGCCTCTAGAAACCGGGTCCGTTGGTTCGGAAAATCCAACGCCTGTAGCATCAGCTTTTAGCCAATGCCTTCTCCTTCATTTGGATATATACGGTGATAGCGAAGAATTCAGACCCGCTTGACAGGATATTTGCCCCCATTATCTCTCCAACTCCTGGCAATTTTTAAAGCTTTGGCAAAAGCTTCGTCTTTGTCATACCCATGGACATCAATCATACCGTTAGCAAGCAGGAAGACCTTTTCCCGTATCTCCTTTTCTTCCTTGCCAATCTTTTTCTTGATCTCTTTTTCGGTAAACTTTTTCAAAAGGGGAACGATTTTGAATTGGCTGCTAAGTTAATTTAACGTAAACAAATTGCAATGTTAAGTTTTTCCCGGAAGTGAAGATTTAACATTGGACATTTTACCTGTTGTGCATTTTGAGATAAACTCGTCAGTTTGAGTGAATTTTACGATTGAAATGAGTAAAATTTGTATCAAAAATCTACCTGTCGGCAGACAGGCAAGAGTTTTATCTTTCAGATCGGTTCTCGATACCTGCCCGTATCCGGCAGGCGGGCTGACAGCCTTTGATCATTTCACATTCAAAATGCAAAACGGGTCACTTTATCTAATCTTATCCTAAGTGTTATTTGGTTACCTTAATGGTCTAAGGATTATCTTCAGTCAGAAAATATGAAAAACATTGTATTTCTAATTTTAGTAATAACCATTAGTCCATGGTCTTATGGACAAATTGATAAAAGTGAGCTATATGGTCATTGGAAAGTAAAAAAGATGATCAAAAAATCTCCAAATCCGGAGCTCAGAGGTGTAATGGATGGTTTTAAAAACGCAACTTTTAGTTTTCTGGAAGATGGGGATTTTCATTTAACCACCGAATCTAAAGCGCCTACTTTTCAAATGATTCTCAGAATGACAAAAGGCTCAAAATGGAAATTTGATCCCGAAGCACAACGGATCCAAATTGGCACCGAAGAAAATGCGTATTCCATTATGGGCATATCCCCTGTGAGAAAGGATTCCACTCTGGAGTTTTCCCTGGACGAGAGCAAAATGACCTTTGAAATGAAAAAGGTGGAATAAAAAGATGAATCATCATCTAAATCTTTGATCTTATAAAAGTTGGAATCTTCAAGTATTTTGTACAATTCGTATGCAAGCAAAACACGCTTAATGTAATCTCTTGTGCTCCCTACATTCTTCGCTAACGTTCTGGCAGCTTCATCCACCGCTAAACCTTCATAGTTATTTTCCCATACACTACTCAAGTAACGTGCTCTTTCAAGCAATCGCCATTCTTTGATTCCGGTGATGTGACGAAAGCCTATTCGCTTATGGATTTCATCTTCATGTAATCTCAAGAAAACCCAAACTTATCCCTATGCCTTATCAGATTATTTAATGACGGAGCATATTTTGAATTGGAAGGAATAGCTACCGACTTACCTTTAAATTGCTTGATACTATAAGGAGTAGTCTTTGGCTCTCTAAAATTTTTACTCACTAAGACCTTATAATCATTACTTATTGAAATCAGCCCTCTGTCAAAAGCTCGATGAAGGGTTGGGGATAAAGCCAAACCATTTGTAACTGTATCGTCATAACTTTCAGAGAAAGGAACTATATGACAAGCATCAATCATGGAAACATTGATGGTTGCATCAATCCTTAGTTCGGATATGGCGCAAGTATTATTGTAGATTTTGGAAATTTCTCTCTTGAAAATACCGCTGCGAACAAAGACTTCTTCTTCAAAAGTGTTGCGGTCGACTATCTCTTTTAATTTCAATATTCTGGTACGGTATTCACCCGGGTCTTCTTCCAGCATTTGGTTTTGATAGTCACTTAAATCATCAAAGGAGTCATACTCAACAGTTCGATTAGCATGAGGGAAGTAGCTATCTAACAAGGTCATTCTTAATATTTCCCGAGTTTCGGGCTGTTGCAATAGTTGAAACAGCGGAGCATCGATTTTTGCATGATCTATTGCTGCTGAAAGGTTGGCAAAGCTGCGCATCGAAGATTTTGCTTCCACCCACTTTTCACTACCCGCATTTGGAATCAAACTCCAGAAAGGTTCTGAACGCAGATGATAAAATGGTAAAGCAAAGATCATGTGGTGATTGCTTACAACCAACCGCGACCAAATGGACTTAAAGCTACTAACGATCTCCGGTGTTATATAGACACGATTATCTTTGATAACACCTTTTGAGTAAAGCTCTATGATACTTAAAAGTAAAACTGGCTTATGAGGTGCACCGCCATTTTTGTTATCTCTGCGCAACTTGCCGAAGCAGTGTATGTAATAGCTAAGTGCTTCCATTTTCAAAAGATGTTATTCTTCATCTGCCAATTTTACATCCCCATAAATCTCTTTCAACACTTCGCATGGGTCTACGTCAATGGCCAGGGCGATAAGGTAGAGTTCTTTGGCTCTTAAATGAGTAGAGGGATTTAATGTCAATTCACTGAGGCGAGATCTACTAATGCCTGTGCGGTTTGAAACAGCCGCCTTGCTAATCGATTTTTTGGTAAAATACAGTCCCAGTTCTGTCATAGTTGATTCCGATTTTCGAGCATAAATTAAGGAGATTAGGTTTTTGATTTAGAAAATCTGGATTATTTCTTTGCTATTCGATGGATTTAACGTACTATTGTCATTAAAAATGCCAATAATATAGAATTTCTAAATTTTAGTTCCGTGAGACGATACACCAAAGCAGATTTAGAACAGATTGTTTCTGTTCAACTGGAAAATCTCAATGCCATGCACGATTTGTTGAGCATTATGAAGCACCAAAATCAATTGTTGGAAAAAGCCAATAAGAAATTAAAAGATGAAATCTCCGATTTCAAGCAAAAAATGTATCCATAACATAGGAAAGGGCAGAGCAAAAAGTTAGGAGAAATGAGTGCACATTACTAGCTTTTGTGAGAGCGGGGGATAAAAAGGAAAACCCGGCCTACTTTGGACCGGGCTGTACACCTTTTGCTACCGAAAGTAACGTATGTGGAGTGTATTGGATTCGAACCAACGACCCCCGCCCTGTCAAGGCGGTGCTCTAAACCAGCTGAGCTAACACTCCA